>NZ_CP021109.1:2400000-3600000 GCF_002119725.1 Bordetella genomosp. 9 | reverse complement strand
ATCCCGCCGTCGCGCCGCTGGCCGACGAGCCGGTCATCGTCAAGACGGCACCGAATGCGTTCGTCGGCACTGATTTGGGCGATCGCGTGGACGCAGCTGGCAACAAGCAGGTCATCGTCATCGGGTTCATGACACACATGTGTGTGACCTTCACCGCCGAAGGCGCATTTCTGCGCGGCAATCAGCCGACAGTGGTGGCCGATGCCTGCGCGACGCGGTCTATCCGAACCGACGTCGTCAATGTCGAAGCCACGTCGCTGCACGAAGGGGCATTGGCGACGATCGCGGATCTTTACGCAGTGGTGGTGCGCTCAGGGAGATCAATTCGATAAGGGAACGCGCGGAGGCGGCGACTCGTGAGCGACGTACGATGAGGACGTACCCCGGTCACTGTTGCACAGGACGTGCGATTAAGCCTCTTCGCGCACTGCCGCGTTGTCCATCCACCAGCGAACGCGCCGCACCTTTTCTGGGATGGGCCACGGGGCAGCGATTTCGCGCACATTGTCGCGCTGGTCTCGGCGATCGCTGGAACGAAAAAAGGAGCCTAAGCTCCTTTTTTCAACGGACGACTTACAGACGTCAGTGAAGGTCTGTAGATCTTGAATTATTGGAGCGGGAAACGAGTCTCGAACTCGCGACCTCAACCTTGGCAAGGTTGCGCTCTACCAACTGAGCTATTCCCGCATTGTGCTGGGCTGCAAAACTACCGCAGCACCGCGTTCGCGTAAAATCAGCGAAGACCAAAACTATATCAGGTAGCCAAACGTAATGTCAAATGCATCGGCGCCCCGGACCGATACGGACTCGCTCACGCCGATGGCGGCGGATCTTACGCCTTTCAATACCTTCGGGCTGGCCTCGTCCGCCCGAGCCTATGTGCGGATCACGTCCCTTGCGCAGTTGCCGGTCTTGTCATCCCTCGCCAGGCGCCATTCGCGTGTGTTCATCCTGGGCGGCGGCAGCAATGTCGTGCTGCCGCACGAAGTGGAAGGTCTCGTCGTCCACATGGCCATCCCCGGCATTCGCCTCGTGGAAGCGCGCGCGGATGCGTGGATCGTCGAAGCGGGCGGCGGCGAGAACTGGCATGGCTTCGTGGGCCGCTGCCTGGCCAATGGCTGGGACGGGCTGGAAAACCTGGCTTTGATCCCGGGGACCGTGGGCGCCGCGCCCGTTCAGAACATCGGCGCCTATGGCGTGGAACTGGACCAGCGGCTGATCGGTCTGAGCGCCTGGGACGTGGCCGCCGGCCGGATGGTCGAGATGACCGCAGGCGATTGCCGATTCGCGTATCGCGACAGCCGCTTCAAGCACGACGAGCCCGGACGCTGGCTGATCGTGTCAGTGCGCTTCGCCTTGCCCCGGCCATGGCGCCCCGTCCTGGCGTATCCGGATCTGCGCCGGCATCCCGCTCTGGGCGGCGAGGGCGGACCCCCGCCCTCCGCGCGTGCGATCTTCGATGCCGTATGTGAGATCCGCCGGCAAAAGCTGCCCGATCCCGCAGTGATCGGCAACGCGGGCAGCTTCTTCAAGAATCCCATCGTGACGGCGGAGGCGCACGCCGCGCTGCGAGAACGCTATCCGGCGCTGGTGTCGTACGCGCAGCCGGACGGCCGCTACAAACTGGCGGCAGGGTGGCTGATCGATCAATGCGGGTGGAAAGGACGGAACCGGGGTCCGGCTGGCGTTCACGACCGCCAGGCCCTGGTGCTGGTGAACCGCGGGGGCGCCACGGCCGCCGACATCCTCGCGCTGGCGGACGCCATCCAATCCGACGTGCGGACGCGATTCGGCGTGGAGCTGGAGCGCGAGCCGGTGTTGCCTTGAGCCCCAAACGAGCTGCCGGCCCGGGTCTGCGGACCGGCCCGGGAGCCGGGATTCGGGCGGGTTCGAGAGTCCGCATCCTTGGGGCAGGATGCCCGCCTATGGCCTATAGGCTTGTAGGTTTATAGGCCTACAGCCCCAGAACGTCCTGCATATCGAAAAGACCGTTGGCCTTATCCTGCAGAAAGGCGGCCGCGCGCAGGCTGCCCTGCGCATAGGTGGCCCGGCTGCTGCTGCGATGCGTGATTTCAATGCGCTCGCCGGTGCCGCAGAAGAAGACCGTGTGGTCTCCGACGATGTCGCCCCCTCGCACGACGGAAAACCCGATCGTGCCCGGCTCCCGCACCCCGGTGTCGCCGTGGCGAGTCCACGTGGCGACATCGGGCAGCTTGACGCCCCAGGCCTCGGCGACGGTCTCGCCCATTTTCAAGGCGGTGCCGGAAGGCGCATCCACCTTGTTGCGGTGATGCGCTTCGAATACTTCCACGTCGTAGCCGGAATTCAGAATACGCGCCGCCACGTCAAGCAGCTTGAGCGTGGCGTTCACGCCCACGCTCATGTTCGGCGCGAATACCACCGCAACCTGTTCCGCCGCACGCGCAATGGCGGCGCGTCCGGCGTCGTCGAAGCCTGTGGTGCCGATCACCATCCTGACCTTGTGTTTCACGCACGCGTCCAAATGACGCAGCGTCCCTTCCGGGCGCGTAAAGTCGATCAGGCAGTCGGCGTTCGCAAGGGCGTCGAGGTCGTCCGTGATAAGCACGCCAGTGTCCCTTCCCAGGAACGCGCCGGCGTCCTGGCCGATGTGGTCGCTGCCGGCGCGGTTCAGCGCAACGGCCAGGGTCATACCGGGATGATTCAGGGTGGCTTCGATCAGCATGCGGCCCATTCGGCCGCCTGCGCCGGCGATCGCGATACGCATCGGGCGAGTCCTTGTTTACTGCATGGGTTGTGCGGGGCTGGCCGGGATGGCCCCGGGCGCGCCCGTGGGCGTGGCGCTTGAGGGCGTCCCGGGCGATGCGCCTTGCGCGGGCGCGCCGCCGGCGGGCGCTGCATCGGCCGGGGCACGGTCCGACGGCGCGACGCCGGCCGGCAACCCCGCGCCGCCAGGATTCGCCGCATCCGTTCCCGCCGCCGCGGCGCCTCGCGCCGCGCCGCCGCCGGTAGACGTACCGGGCGCCGCCTTGCCCGGCTCATCGGCGATCTGGAACGGCTGCACGTCGGGCTGCTTGTCGCCTTCCCAGCGCACGAGCTGGTCGTTCTCGAACCAGACCGTGAATTTGCGTTCCTGCGCGGGGCCGTATCCCGGCTTGTAGTAGTAGGGGTAATCCCAGCGGTTGCTATGGAGAACGTCGGTCAGCGTCGGGCTGCCCAGGGCGAAACGCACTTGTTCGCGCGTCATTCCGGGGCGAAGCAGCGCGACCTGCTCGCTGGTGATCCAATTGCCCTGCTGGATAGGCGCTTTATAGGGGAATCCCCATTTGTCGGAGGTGCATCCCGCCAGGGCGGTCGCGATCGCCGCGACGGCGAATACCGCTTTCAGGCGGCGGGAAGTGGTACGTGCAATGGTGGACACCGAGCGGCCCCCGTGAATGGATTCTGGCAAAACCGTTATCATAAAGGTTTATCCCGTCACTCCGCATGGCGCCTGACGGACGGCCCGCGAGTCGCCCGATGCCGGACGAGCGGCCGCTGCATCGGCCATGCGAACCTCCACCCAGACCATGAGCGATCAAAGCGACCTCAAGACCATGGGTTTGAAGGCCACCTTTCCGCGCCTGAAGATCCTGGATATTTTCCGCAAAGCGGAGCAGCGCCACCTTAGCGCCGAAGACGTTTATCGCGCCCTGATCGCCGAGAACGTCGAGATCGGGCTCGCCACCGTCTATCGCGTTCTGACCCAGTTCGAACAGGCGGGCATTCTGGCCCGCAGTCAATTCGATACCGGCAAGGCCGTTTTCGAGCTGAACGATGGCGACCACCACGATCACCTGATCTGCACCAACTGCGGAAAGGTCGTGGAATTCAACGACAACGAAATCGAAAAGCGCCAGCACAAGATCGCGAAGGACAACGGCTTCATGCTGGAAAGCCACGCCATGGTGCTGTACGGCACCTGCGGCGATTGCGCCGAAAAGCGCTGAACGATCCGGGGCCGGCGGCGGGCGCGTCAGCCGCCCGTCCGAGCGGACGGCCTGTCGGCCGGAGCCGCCCAGTCAGGCGCCCAGCATTTCACGGGCATGTTCGCGCGTGGTGGCGGTGATTTTGATTCCACCCAGCATCCGGGCGATTTCCTCCACCCGCGCCTCGTCGTCGAGTTCGACGATGCGCGAATGCGTGGTCCCGGATCTTTCCGCCTTGCTCACCTGATAGTGCGAGCCTGCCCGTGCCGCGACCTGCGGCAGATGGGTAACGCACAGCACCTGGTGCCGCTGCCCGAGTTCGCCCAGCAACCGTCCCACGACTTCGGCCACGGCGCCGCCCACACCGCTATCGACTTCGTCGAAAATCAAGGTCGGAACGCGCGCGGCCCGGCTGGCGATCACCGAAAGCGCCAGCGAAATACGCGACAGCTCGCCGCCGGAAGCCACTTTGGCCAAGGGGCGGGGCGTCGTGCCCGCATGGCCAGCCACCAGAAACTCGATGCTGTCGTCGCCATGCGCCGACGCCGCGGCTTTTTCCACCGCGACTTCGAAGCGGCCGCCCTGCATGGCGAGCGTTTGCATCGCTTCGGTCACGACCTTGCCCAGTTCCTTGGCCGTCTTGCGCCGCGCCGCGGAAAGCTTTGCGGCGGCCTTCTGGTAGTCGGCCTGGGCGCTTTCCGCCTGGGCACGCAAGGCGCCGATATCCGCTGCCGCATTCATATCCGCCAGCTGGGCCTGTAAAGACTCGCGCACTGCCGGCAGCGTCTCGGGCTCCGTCTTGAACTTGCGCGCCAGCTCGAACATGGCGCCCAGTCTTTCTTCCGCCTGCGCCAGCCGGGCGGGATCGAGCTCGACGCGGCTGACGTAGTTGTTCAGGTCGGACACCGCTTCGGCGATCGCGATGCGAGCCGATTCCAGTTCGTCGCAAACGCCTTGCAGGCTGGGATCGTGGCGCTTGAGCTGTTCCAGCACGTGGACGGCCGCCACCACCCGGCTATGCGCGGATTCGTCGTCGCCGTCCAGGGCCTGGATGGTGCGGGAGGCGCCATCGAGCAGGGATTGCGCGTGAGCCAGCCGGGTGTGTTCGGTTTGCAGTGTTTCCCATTCGCCGGGCCGCGGATCCAGCTTGTCCAATTCATCGACCTGCCACTGCAGGCGTTCGCGTTCGGCTTCCAGCGAGGCGCTGTCGCGCTCCGCGCTTTCAAGCTGGCGGGCCAGTTGACGCCAGCGTTTCCACGCCTGCGCCACGGCTTGGCGCAGTTCGCCGTGCCCGCCATGCGCATCCACCAGCTCCCGCTGGGCATCCGGCCGCATCAGGCTCTGGTGCGCGTGTTGGCCGTGGATGTCCACCAGGCTGTCGCCCAGTTCCCGAAGTTGCGCCACGGTCGCGGGGACGCCGTTGATGAACGCCCGGCTGCGGCCCTGCGGATCGACCACGCGGCGAAGCACCAGTTCGTCCTCCGCCTCGATCTCGCGTTCGGCGAGCCAGTCGCGCAAGGCGTCCGGAGTATCGAATACCGCGCTGATGTCGGCGCGCGACGCGCCTTCGCGCAGGACGGCCGCGTCGGCGCGTTCGCCGAGCGTCAGGGCAAGCGCGTCGATCAGAATCGATTTGCCGGCGCCGGTTTCGCCGGAAAACACCGTGAATCCCGGGCCGAAGCGAATGTCGGCCTTCTCCACGATCACGAAATCCCGGATATGAAGCGTGCGCAGCATGGCGGCGTCATTCTCCGGCGTCGGAGGCCTGCGGCATCAGATTCCAATGAAGCTTGCGGCGCAGGGTCGTCAGGAAGCTGTAGCCCTCGGGGTGCAGGAAGCGGATGGTGTGGGGCGCGCGGCGCACCACGATGCGATCGCCGGGTTGCAGGTCGGACCACGTTTGCATATCGAAGTGGCAGGACGCGCCGTGTTCGACGCGGCCCATGCCCGTCAAGGTCATGGTGAGTTCGCCGGTGTCGGGAATGACGATCGGCCGGTTCGAAAGCGTTTGCGGCGCCACCGGCACCAGCACCATCGCCGTCAGGCCCGGGTGCAGGATGGGGCCGTTGGCCGACAGCGCGTAGGCCGTGGAGCCGGTCGGCGTGGCGACGATGAGCCCGTCCGCGCGCTGCGTGTACATGAAGCTGCCGTCCAGCTCGACGCGAACCTCGATCATGCCGCCGCGTCCGGCGCGGTTGAGCACCACGTCGTTCAGCGCGGACGCGGAAAACATCTGCTGGTCCCCGCGCCAGATGCTGCCTTCCAGCAGCATGCGGTCTTCAGCCTTGAAGTTGCCTTCCAGCACGCGGGCCAGGGCGTTCTGGGCGTCGTGCAGCGGAATGTCGGTGATGAATCCCAGGCGGCCGTGGTTCACCCCGATCAGCGGCACGCCGTGCGGCGCCAGGTAGCGCGCGGCCCCCAGCATGGTGCCGTCTCCGCCCATCACCACCGCAAGGCTGGCGCGCTGGCCGATTTCGCTCAGCGAGGCGACGGGGAATTCCGTCAGGCCGGTATTGTGGGAGGTGTCCGTCTCGATCAGCACGCCGCGGCCTTCCCCGGTCAGCATCTGGGCCAAGGCGCGTAGCGGGGCGTCCAGGCCAGTATCCTGGTGCCGACCGATCAGGGCGACGGTGGGAAAAAGCATGCTTGCAACAGGCGTCCGGTAAGAGTTTGAGCTAGGATTAAACGATTATATGGGGCCATATTTCGCTTTGCCGGACAAAATTGCCACCGTTGCAAAAAAGATTCCATAAAATAGCGACATGGACGACCGCGCACGCGCATTGCTCAAGGCGTTGATCGAACGCTATATCGCCGACGGCCAGCCGGTCGGCTCGCGCACGCTTTCCAAAGTCTTCGACCTGTCGCCGGCCACCATCCGCAATGTGATGGCGGATCTGGAGGAGTCGGGGCTCATCCAGAGCCCGCATACGTCGGCCGGCCGCATCCCCACGCCGCGCGGTTACCGCCTGTTCGTCGATTCGCTGCTGGCGGTCAAGAATTACGACATCCAGGCCGAGCACCTTCGCGAAAGCCTGCCCGCCGCGGAGCCGGCGCGCGCGGTCAATGCCGCGGCGGCCCTGCTGTCCAACCTCACCCAGTTCGCCGGCGTGGTGCTGACGCCGAAACGCGCGCAGGTGTTCCGCCAGATCGAGTTCATCCGTCTTTCCGAAAAGCGGGTTCTGCTGATCATCGTCACGCCGGACGGCGACGTGCAGAACCGTATCCTGTTCGTGCAGCGCGACTATGCCGAGCATGAGCTGATCGAGGCCGCGAACTTTTTCAACGTGCATTTCGCGGGCAAATCGTTCGACGCGGTTCGCCGCACCCTGGCGACGGAACTTGCCCAGTTGCGGGAGGACATTTCCCGCCTGATGCAGGCGGCTGTCGAGGCCGGCACCGAGGCTGTGGAAGACGGCGACGCGGTTGTGATCTCCGGCGAGCGCAAGCTCCTGGACGTGACCGATATCGCGTCCGATATGGACCGGCTGCGCAAGATGTTCGCGCTGTTCGAAAAGAAAACCGACCTGCTGCAGCTGCTTGACGTCTCCAGCCGCGCGCAGGGGGTGCAAATCTATATCGGCGGCGATTCGCAGCTGGTCCCGCTGGAAGAGGTCTCCGTCATCACGGCGCCTTACGGCGTGGACGGCAAAGTGGTCGGCACGCTAGGCGTGATCGGCCCGACGCGTATGTCCTACGAACGCGTCATTCCCATCGTCGACATTACGGCCCGCCTGCTGTCGAACGCCTTGAGTCATAACCATTAATCAAGCGGCACGGCCCTGTCGCGGGGGCGGCTGACGAGGTAATCCGCGTGTTCCTGCGTGCGTTCAAGTACTTGTGGCCCGAGCGTTTCCTGCCCGAACCCGAGCAGGCGGATCCTTTCGAGGAACAGACGACCGGTCCCGGCAAGACCGGCGTGCTCTTGGTCAACCTCGGCACGCCGCAGGCGCCCACCGCCCGCGAGATCCGCCGCTACCTGGCCGAATTCCTGTCCGACCCGCGCGTCATCGAGATTCCCCGCTACCTGTGGTGGCCGATCCTGCACGGGCTCGTGCTGACGCTCAGGCCCAAGAAGCTCGTGCCGCGATACCAGGGAATCTGGATGGACGAGGGCTCGCCGCTGATGGTCTACAGCCGCCGCCAGGCGCAGGGTGTCAGCCGCGCGCTGAGCGCCCGGGGTGTCCATGTCGAGGTTGAGCTGGGCATGCGCTACGGCCAGCCTTCGGTGGCGGAGGCGGTGACCGCCCTGCGGCGGCGCGGCTGCGAACGGATACTGGTGATGCCGCTGTATCCGCAATACGCGGCCAGCACCACAGCTACCGCCGTGGACGCCGTCGCGGCCTACGCCGCCCGGCTGCGCGACCAGCCGGAATTGCGCTTCGTCAAGCGCTTCCACGACGACGGCGGCTATCTGGCGGCCGTGGTGGGGCGGATCGAACGCTATTGGGCGGAGCATGGGCGGCCCCAGAAATTGGTCATGAGTTTTCACGGCCTGCCCAGATATTCGGTGGAACTGGGAGACCCGTATTACCAGGACTGCCTGCGCACCGGGCGCCTGCTCCGCGAACGTTTGGGCCTGATGCCCGAGCAGGCGGCGGTGACCTTCCAGAGCCGCTTCGGCACCGCAAGATGGCTGGAACCCTATACCGCGCCGACGCTTATCCAGCTGGCCCAGGAAGGGGTGACGGAAATTGACGTGGTCTGCCCGGGCTTTGTCGCGGATTGCCTTGAAACGCTGGAAGAGATCCAGGTCGAGTGCCGCGACGCCTTCATCGCGGCCGGCGGCCGCCGCCTGCGCTATATCCCTGCGGTCAACGACGACGAGACCTGGATCGCCGCGCTGGCCGAACTGGTCCAGCGCAATCTGCAAGGCTGGCCGGTTCAGGGCTGATTCGTGGCGCCGGGCGCCAGGGCGCCCGCTCGGCCGGCGCCGGTCCTCCCCGTACCCTTCAAACGGGGACAGGCTAGAATGCGGCCCGGCGAAATCCGGGGAGGGGCCCCGACGCTGGTGCGGTGACCCGCGCCTATCGGTAAAAGTCCGGACGCCGGGGTTGAAGAAATACCGGCCCGTCTCCATTGACCCGCCTTGAAAAGGGGGCATTGGACCCCATACAGGTCGCGAACGTCATTCGTTTACCGGAGGAATATCCATGACGGCACAGAACGAGCCTGCCGAGAATAGGCCCGATATCGACGCAGCCGCCGAGCCGGCCGACAAGGCCGAGACCGCGGCGGCGGCGCCCGCCGCGGAAGGCGCGGACACGCAACCGGATCTCGTCGCCGATCTGCGCGCCCAGCTGGAAGCGGCCAAGGCCAAGGCGGACGAGCACTACGATCTGTTGCTGCGTACCCGCGCCGATGCGGAAAATATTCGCCGCCGGGCTCAGGAAGACGTTTCCAAGGCGCACAAGTTCGGCATCGAGTCCTTCGCCGAGAGCCTGGTCCCCGTGAAGGACAGCCTGGAAGCCGCGCTGGCGCAGCAGGAGCAGAGCCTGGAAACCCTTCGCGAAGGGGTGGAAGCCACGCTCAAGCAGCTGACCGCCGCGTTCGAGCGCAACCGGCTGATGGAGATCGCTCCCGAAGTGGGCGCCAAGTTCGATCCGCACCAGCACCAGGCGATTTCGTCGGCGCCCTCCGAGCAGCCGGCCAATACCATCGTGCAGACCCTGCAAAAAGGCTATCTCATTGCGGACCGCGTGCTGCGCCCCGCGCTGGTGGTGGTTTCCGCGGGGCCGCAGAGCTGAACGGAGTCTTCCATGTCCAGCGCGCAGGCGTTTGATCCTTCCCAGGTTTTCGAGCTGTTCGGCATGCGGCCCGTCGACAGCGACGGCTTCGACCGCGAGGTCGTACAGGCGCCCGGGGATGATCTGCGTTGCGTGTTCCTGTGGGGCAAGGACTGCTACAACTGCAATCTGTTCAAGCAGACGGCAATCCTTCACCAGGACAAGCTGCTGGGCCTGGGCTTGACGTGGTTCCAGGCCGACGTCTACGCCGACGTGGCGCTGGGGCGCCGGTTCTCGCTGCACGGCGTGCCCACTTTCGTCATGTATCGCAATGGCAAGCGGCTGGGGCGGATCACCGGCTGGCCGGGCCTGCCGCAGTTTTCCGATGCGGTGCGGCGCCTGCGCGAGGACAAGGCTTGAAAACCCTGACGGCAGCCCCACTTATTCGATAACCGAGCTTTTTTCACAATTCAACGAAAACCGACCCATTCAAGGTAATCCATCATGAGCAAGATCATCGGCATCGACCTGGGTACCACCAACAGCTGCGTGGCTGTGATGGATGGCAGCCAGGTCCGGATCATCGAAAACGCCGAAGGCGCGCGCACCACGCCTTCCATCATCGCCTACATGGATGACGGCGAGATCCTGGTCGGCGCGCCTGCGAAGCGCCAGGCCGTGACCAACCCCAAGAACACCCTGTATGCCGTCAAGCGCCTGATCGGCCGGAAATACGAAGAAAAAGAGGTGCAGAAGGACATCAACCTGATGCCCTACAAGATCGTCAAGGCGGACAACGGCGATGCGTGGGTGGAAGCGCATGGCAAGAAGCTGGCGCCGCCGCAGGTGTCCGCCGAAGTGCTGCGCAAGATGAAGAAGACCGCCGAGGATTACCTGGGCGAGGAAGTCACCGAAGCCGTGATCACGGTGCCGGCCTACTTCAACGACAGCCAGCGCCAGGCGACCAAGGACGCCGGCCGCATCGCCGGCCTGGAAGTCAAGCGCATCATCAACGAGCCGACCGCGGCCGCGCTGGCGTTCGGCCTGGACAAGTCCGAAAAGGGTGACCGCAAGATCGCGGTGTACGACCTGGGCGGCGGTACGTTCGATATCTCGATCATCGAAATCGCCGACGTGGACGGCGAGAAGCAGTTCGAAGTGCTGTCGACCAACGGCGATACCTTCCTGGGCGGCGAAGACTTCGACCAGCGCATCATCGACTACATCATCGGCGAGTTCAAGAAAGAGCAGGGCGTCGATCTGTCGAAGGACGTGCTGGCCCTGCAGCGCCTGAAGGAAGCCGCCGAAAAGGCCAAGATCGAACTTTCGTCCAGCCAGCAGACCGAGATCAACCTGCCGTACATCACGGCCGACGCGTCGGGTCCCAAGCACCTGAACCTGAAGATCACGCGGGCCAAGCTGGAAGCGCTGGTGGAAGACCTGATCGAACGCACCATCGAGCCGTGCCGCATCGCCATCAAGGATGCGGGCGTCAAGGTGTCGGAAATCGACGACGTCATCCTGGTCGGCGGTATGACCCGCATGCCCAAGGTGCAGGAGAAGGTCAAGGAATTCTTCGGCCGCGATCCGCGCAAGGACGTGAACCCGGACGAAGCCGTGGCCGCGGGCGCCGCGATCCAGGGTTCCGTGCTGTCGGGCGATCGCAAGGACGTGCTGCTGCTTGACGTGACGCCGCTGTCGCTGGGTATCGAAACCCTGGGCGGCGTCATGACCAAGATGATCCAGAAGAACACGACCATCCCGACCCGTTTCTCGCAAACGTTCTCCACGGCAGACGATAACCAGCCGGCGGTGACCATCAAGGTCTTCCAGGGCGAGCGAGAAATTGCCGCGGGCAACAAGGCGCTGGGCGAGTTCAATCTGGAAGGCATTCCGCCGGCGCCGCGCGGCGTGCCGCAGATCGAAGTGACCTTCGACATCGACGCCAACGGCATCCTGCACGTGTCCGCGAAGGACAAGGGCACGGGCAAGGAAAACAAGATCACCATCAAGGCGAACTCGGGTCTGTCGGAAGAAGAGATCCAGCGCATGGTGAAGGACGCCGAGGCCAACGCCGACGAGGACCATCGTCTGGCCGAACTGGCGCAGGCCCGCAACCAGGGCGATGCGCTGGTGCACGCCACTCGCAAGTCGCTGAGCGAGTATGGCGACAAGCTCGATGCATCCGAAAAGGAAAACATCGAGAACGCCATCAAGGACCTGGAAGCGACGCTGAAGGACGGCGACAAGGCGGCCATCGACGCGAAGGTGCAGGCCCTGTCCACCGCCTCGCAGAAGCTGGGCGAGAAGATGTACGCCGACATGCAGGCGCAACAGGCGGCTCAGTCGCAAACGGCCGCCGACAACGCCAAGCCGGCCGACGACAACGTGGTCGATGCCGACTTCAAGGAAGTCAAGCGCGACCAGTGATGAGCGGCAACGCGGCATGACGGTGCAACGCCCGGGACCGGATGTATTTCCGGTCCCGGGCGCGGTCGTATGAGCGACGGGTTTTTGTCGGCGCGGGGTCGTCCCGGCTAACGCGGCGGCTCTCCCGAGAGAAAAAAGCCTCTGGAAGATCATGGCAAAACGTGACTATTACGAGATTCTGGGCGTCGCCAAGAACGCCTCGGACGACGAGATCAAGAAGGCCTATCGCAAGCTGGCCATGAAATACCATCCGGACCGCAATCCGGACAACAAAGAGGCCGAGGAAAAGTTCAAGGAGGCCAAAGAGGCCTACGAAGTCCTGACCGATGACCAGAAGCGAGCCGCTTACGACCGCTACGGCCATGCCGGCGTCGACCCCAATGCCGCGGGCGGCATGGGCGCGGGCATGGGCGGCGGATTTGCGGACGCCTTCGGCGACATCTTCGGCGAAATCTTCGGCGGCGCGGCGCGCCGCGGCGGCGGGCCGCAGGTCTACCGCGGCGCGGATCTGAAGTACGCCCTGGAAATCACGTTGGAGCAGGCGGCCCATGGTTTCGACACCGAGATCCGCGTGCCCAGCTGGGAAAATTGCGAAGTCTGCCACGGTTCCGGCGCCAAGCCGGGCACCTCGCCCAAGACCTGCCGCACCTGCGGCGGTTCCGGGGTGGTGCGTATGCAGCAGGGCTTTTTCAGCGTGCAGCAGACCTGCCCGACCTGCCACGGCAGCGGCAAGGAAATCACTGATCCCTGCGTGAACTGCGACGGGGTGGGGCGCATCCGCCGCAACAAGACCCTGCAGGTGAAGATTCCGGCGGGTATCGACGACGGCATGCGCATCCGCTCCGCGGGCAATGGCGAGCCGGGCCTGAACGGCGGGCCTCCGGGAGACCTGTACGTCGAAATCCATATCAAGCCGCACAAGATCTTCCAGCGCGATGGCGATGACCTGCATTGCGAGCTGACGATTCCCTTCACCACGGCGGCGCTGGGCGGCGAACTGCAGGTCCCCACGCTGGGCGGCAAGGCGGAGATCACGATTCCGGAAGGCACCCAGTCGGGCAAGACCTTCCGTCTGCGCGGCAAGGGCATCCGCGGCGTCCGGGGCACCTATCCCGGCGATCTGTATTGCCACGTCGTGGTGGAAACGCCCGTGCGTTTGAGCGAAGAGCAAAAGAACATCCTGCGCCAGTTCGAGGCTTCGCTGAACGACGGCGGCGACCGCCACTCGCCGCAAAGCAAGTCCTGGACGGACCGGGTGAAGGAATTCTTTAGTTAGAGACCCACCCCCCGAAGCGCTAACGCGCTTCCCCCCTCTAGGGGGGCGACGCAGCGGACCGGCGGAGCCGGATCCGCGCGTCCTGGATCGGGTGGCGGCTGGGGGCTTTGGGGGTGTGGTGCTGTGGCTGTTGGCCGTGGCTTTGGCTTTGGCTTTGGCTGTGGCTTTGGAGGCACACCTGAAGTGCGGCTTGCTTTCGAGTCTGGTGGTTTGTGCGGTAGGTGGTGACGGCGCGGGATAAACTGGCGCATCGTTTTCGTTGCCACAGGAGTGAAAGATGTCCGCACCGTCATCGGCCGCCGCCGTTCCCCTGGCCCGTTACAGCCGTCCGGCCGTCGTCCTGCATTGGGTGATTTTTCTACTGGTTGCGCTGGCCCTGTTCGCCATCGAAGTACGCGGGCCGCGTGGAAGCGATTCGCGTGCGTTGTGGACGGGTATCCACGTGTGGGCGGGGCTGTCGGTGCTGGTCCTGACGGTGGTGCGTCTGTTCTGGCGGCTGGTGCACGGGGTGCCGGCTGCGGAAGCGGGCCAAGGCGTTTTCGCCGCCTGTGCGCGGGGGCTGCACTTGTTGTTTTATGTCCTGCTGATCGCCCAGCCGCTGTTGGGAATTTTGATGATCAACTTTGCGGGCCGGCCGGTTTCGCTCATGGGCACCGGGCTATCGTTCGCCATTGTCGGCGCGGACGATGCCGCTCGCCAAACCGTGCATGACGTGCACGAATTCATCGGCAACGCCCTGTACTACCTGATCGGCCTGCATGCATTGGCCGCCCTTTGGCACCAGTTTGTGCTCAAGGACGGCACGCTGCGCAAGATGCTGTAAGGACGCAGGGGCGGGGCGTTTGCCCCGCCTGCGTCAGCCCTTCACGTAGTAGATCCGCATGGCCTGCTGTTTCTGCGCGGAATCGAGCACCTTGATGGTCACGGCGCGGGCGAGGAAGCCGTCCGGCAGGGTCAGGGTGCCGTCCATGTGCTCGTAGCGGTCCAGGTCCATGGGCAGGGGGTCGGGCGTAACGGTTCCGCTGCGGCCGTTCGGGTAGCGGCCTTCCACAACGAACTGCAAGGTGCCCTTGAATGGCACGCCAGTGGTGTTCTTGTCCCGCATGACCAGGACCTGGTAGTCCAACTGGCCGGGCTGGCGCGCAAGTTGCGCCGAGCGGACACCGATGGGGCCGCCGCGAGGGTCGGGCGGAATGGCGGCCTCGAACAGCGCCAGATCCTTATTCAAGGCTTCGATCTGCTGGCGCGCCTGGGTCAGGTCGGCGGTCAGCTTTTCATGAGTGGCGCGCGCGGTGTCGCGCTGTTGCGTGACTTCTTCCAGCTGGCCCTGCAGGCGCTGGCGGTCGAGGTTGGCGGCGCTCAGCTCGCTGTGCAACTGTTCGGATTGTTCGACGGTGAGGCGCTGCGGGCCGTAATTGGCCTGCAGGAAAAGCACGCCTCCCGCGCCGATCACCACACCGGCCAACAGCAACACGAGCCAGCGCGGCATGCGGCGCGAGCGCTTTCCAGGTTGATAAACCGAAGGTTTGAAAACCGCGCGCTGCGACCGTCCGAACATCCCATCCATCCAAAAAACAAAGCCGTGCCCTTTTGCGCCGGGACCTTTGCGGCGCCGCGGCCGGGCAGTGATTGCCTGGGCGCCGCGCATCCAGTGCGCTGCCGCCGTGAGCGTAGTCAAAGCGTTAAAGAATAACCCGAGCCGCCGAGGCTTCGCCATTTCGACAAGCCTGGTTGCGCACCTTGATATTGTGAAATATCCGCGCTGCGGGCGCCGCCGGTTTTTGCGGCGGCGCGCGGAGGGCGTCTAGGTGCTTGCCGCCGCGCCCAGCTCGGCGTCCAGCGCCGCGAGGCGCTCGGGCGTGCCGACGTCGACCCATTTGCCCGTATGGCGCGCGCCTCTCACGGCATCGTCCGCGATCGCTTGCGTCAGCAGCGGACCCAGGCGTGCAGCCGTACCCGGCGCGATTGCGGCGAACAGCGCGGGGTGATAGACGCCAATGCCCGAGAAGGTCAGCCGCTGGCCTTCATTCGGGTGGATCGCGCCATCGGACCGCAAGTGGAAATCTCCTTCGGGGTGGTGCTCGGGATTGTCCACCAGCAGCAGCCAGGCTCGACGGCCGGTGGCGTCGATATCCGGCGCGAGCTCGAGGGCCTGGGCCGGGTTCCAGTCGCACCACACATCGCCGTTGATCACCAGGAAGGGGGCGTCGCCCAGCATGGGCAGCGCGCGCGCGATACCGCCCGCGGTTTCCAGGGCGGTGCCTTCGCGGGAGTAGCGCAGCCGTGCGCCGACGCGGCTGCCGTCGCCCAGCGCCGCTTCCAACCGATCGCCCAGCCAGGCATGATTGATGACGATTTCGCGCATGCCCGCGGCCACGAGACGTTCGATATGCCACAGGATCAACGGCTTGCCGCCCGCGGGAAGCAAAGGCTTGGGCACGGTGTCGGTCAGGGGGCGCATGCGCTCCCCGCGGCCCGCCGCCAGTATCATCGCGCGCATCAGAAGGTGTACCCGACCGTGGGCTGGCGCTCGTCCAGCTTGTCCAGCAGGCGCATCAGCGGCGCGAAGACGCCGTAGCGTCCGGCGACCTGGCGCACGTAGGCGTTGACACGCGGAATATGCCCCAGATAGCCCGGCTTGCCGTCGCGATGATGCAGGCGCGCAAACACGCCCAGTATGCGCAGATTGCGCTGCAGGCTCATCCACTCGTAGGCGCGGTGGAAGTCGGCGAAATCCGCATCCACCGGCAGCCCCGCTGCGCGGGCCATTTCCCAATAGCGTATCGCCCAATCCAGCTGCTGCGGCTCTTCCCAGGTGGTCCGGGCGTCGGTGACCAGCGAGGCCAGGTCATAGGTGATGGGGCCGGCCAGCGCGTCCTGGAAATCGATGATGCCGGGGTTGGGCCCATGCCGGGGGTCTTCGCAGGCCATCAGGTTCGGGGAGTGGAAGTCCCGGTGCACCAGCACCGTGGGCTGGCCGGCATTGGCGCGCGAGAGCAATGCGAACACGTCCCGCAAGTGCTCGCGCTCGTCCGGAGCCAGGCTGACGCCGTGGTGCCGGGCAACGTACCACTCGGGGAAGAGTTCCAGTTCGGCTGTCAACCGCTCGGCATCATAGGAAGCCAGGCCCCGTGTCGAGGCCTGTTGCATGCGCACCAGCGCGGCCAGCGCCTCGCGATAGCGCTTTTGCAACTGGGTATCGTCCCATCCGTCCTGGATACGCTGATAGTAGGTGTAGGGGCCCAGGTCGGACAGCAGCAGGAAGCCGCGCTCCAGATCCTGCGCCAGCACGGCGGGGACGTTCAGGCCGGCGTCGCGCAGCAGGGCGCCCACGTGCAGGAACGGGCGGACGTCCTCGTGCGGCGGCGGCGCGTCCATGACGATGACGGCGCCGTCAGCGGCGTCCAGGCGGAAATAGCGCCGGAAACTGGCGTCGCTGGACGCCGGACGCAGGGTGTCGGGTTGCAGGGCCAGGGAGTGGGGCAGGGTGCGCAACCAGTCGCGCAGCGCGCCCAGGCGGGAATCGGCGGAGGAAGACAAGAAAGGACCTGTGCGAGAAAACGGGTAGCGGACGTTTTTGATGCGTTTTTGCGGGCTCGGAACGCGGCGGCTGCGCTGACGCCGAGCTTATCTATAATACCGGGTCCCCGCGGGTTCGACGGGGCCGGCGCGTTGCGCCGTCCCGGCGCCCCATGCCCATTTTTTCCAGGTTCCCACGTACGTGCGCATCGTCCGGTCGTTGATCCTATTCCTTGCTGGCGCCGCCTCGGCCGCCCAGGCCCAAGTCGCAACGGATACGTCAGCGAATTCGAGCGCGCCGGCCGCCCGGTCCGCTTCCCCGGCCGCTTCGCATAACGTGGAAGTGCTCGGCCTGCGGTCTTCGCCGTCGTTGCGCGTGCATCGTTTGCCGGACGAGCAGATTCCGGCGTACCTGGAAGGCAACACCATGGACGGCGATCCGGACTCTACCGTGACGCTGGACGGCAGCGCCGAGGTGCGCCGCATCGATATGGTGCTCAAGGGGGACCGCATCACCTATGACCGTGCCACGGGGAACGTCGATGCCGTGGGCGGCGCCCGGCTGATGCGCGAAGGCTCGCTGGCCACCGCCCCGCAAATGCGGTTCAACGTGGATACCAGCAGCGGCAATCTGAAATCGCCGGATTTCTGGCTGGGCGCCACCGGAGGCTTCGCGAAGGCGGATCAGGCCGACATTTTCAGCCGCTCGGCGATGCGGCTGACCAACGTCACCTACACCGGGTGCAGTTGCTCGGAGCCGTCCTGGTACATCAAGTCCAAGTCGGTGGACATGGACTTCGAGGAAAACGAAGGCGTGGCCCATGACGGCGTGCTGTATTTCAAGGACGTGCCCATCCTGGCCGCGCCTTATCTGACGTTCCCCATCAAAAAAGAGCGGAAGTCCGGTTTCCTTATCCCGACCTACGGCACGACAAGCCGCAGCGGTTTCGATTTCCAGGCGCCGTACTACTTCAACCTGGCGCCGAACTACGACGCCACGATCTACCCCCGGCTGCTGGCCAAGCGCGGGTTGCAATTGGGCGGCGAATTCCGCTACCTCGGATCCTCGTACAGCGGCTTGCTGGCCGGCACTTATCTGCCGAGCGACAACCAGACGGGCGAGAGCCGCTGGATGTACACCACGCGCCACTACCAGGCCCTGGGCAACGGCTTCTTCGGCAGCTGGAACATCACGGGCGTGTCGGATGACGATTACTATCGCGACTTCTCCACGCTGGGGCTGAACGAAGCGTCCACGACCTACCTGCCGAAGCAGGGCATGGTGGGATGGAGCAACCAGTATTGGACCACCTACGTTCAGGTGTACAAGTACCAGACGCTGCAGGATCCGGACGCTCCCATCCTGCCGCCGTACGACATGGAACCCCAGTTGTCCCTGCGAGGACAGCGCTACAACTGGAATGGCTTCGATGCGGAGTTGACGAGCACGGCGACGCGCTTTCGCCGCAACCTGAGCGGCGTGCCCTCCAGCATCATCCCGACCATCTACAACAACAGCGGCCCCGAAAGCGGCGACCGGCTGCAGATATATCCCACCGTGTCGTTCCCGATCGTGCGCCCGGGCTGGTACGTCACGCCGAAGGTCGGGTATCACTACACCCAGTACCAGAACACCGATTGGTATGGCGGGTCGAAGGGCATCATGGGAACCGAAACGGGGCTTCCCACAAGCATTTCGCGCGGCGTGCCGATCATGTCCGTGGACGCCGGCATGACGTTCGAGCGCGATACCACTTTGTTCGGCAAGGACTCTATCCAGACGCTGGAGCCGCGCCTGTATTACCTGCGCGTGCCGTATCGCGATCAGTCCCGCATGCCGATCTACGATACGACGCTGGCCAACTTCAGCTTCGCGCAGGCATTCGAAGAAAACATCTACACCGGCGGTTGGGACCGCATCGCCAACGCCAATCAGCTGACTGCCGCGCTGACGACACGCTACCTGGACGCCAACAGCGGCTTCGAGCGCCTGTCCCTGTCCGTGGGGCAGCAGATCTATTTCGACGATCAGCGCGTCACGCTGCCCAGCGAAACGCCTCGCACCAACGTCCGGTCGAACTTCCTGGTGGAAACCAGCGCGGCGCTGACCGATACGTTGACCGCTTCGCTGGGCGGGCAGTACGACCCCTACAACAGCGACTGGAACCAGGGATTGGTTTCGATGCGCTGGTCGCCGCAGCGGCTGACCACCGTGTCGCTGTCCTACCGCTATCAACGCGATCCGCCAGTCCTCAGCACTGGCGGACGCCAGGCCTATCTGCCGCAGGGGCAGAACCAGGTCAGCCTGGCCTTCCAGTGGCCGTTCAGCGAGCGGTGGTACGGTGTCGGCCGCATCGATTATTCGATGCACACCGGACCGGTGGTCGGAACGAACAATGAAACCATCCAGGATACGCGCCGTATCACGCAGGCCATCGCCGGACTGGAGTACAAAGGCGATTGCTGCTGGACGGGCAGGGTGGTGTTCCAGCGCTATGCCGTCGCGGCGGACGAAGTGAATACCGCCGTGTTCTTCCAGCTTGAGCTGAACGGACTGGGTTCGCTCGGTACCGACCCGATGAAGCTGCTGTCGCGGAGCATCCCCGGATATCAGTCGGTGAATCCGCCGCCTGTGCCTGGAACGACTTTCGAAAGGTATGAATGATGGGTAGTGTGTTTTCGCGGGCTCGCGCCAGCCGCGGCATTCTGGTGTTGACCGCCTGCGCCGCGTTTCCCCTGGCCGCCCTCGCGCAGCCGCAGGGCCGGACCAGCTCGCCGGCCAAGACGCCCGGAGCGGCGTCGCGGTCCGCGCCACCCGCAGCCGCGGCGGCGCCCGCTGCCGCTGCTGGCGCCGCGGCCCCAACGGCTCAGTCGGATCAGTTCGCCGACGGCATTGCCGCCGTGGTGAACAAGGATGTGATCACCATGCGCGAGGTCAACGAAGGCGTCAAGGAAGCGACGCAGGAGTTGTCCCGGCAGAACATCCAGCTGCCCGACCCCAAGGTGCTGCAACGCCAGGTGCTTCAGCGCCTGATCATGGAAAATCTTGAGCGGCAGGAAGCGGCCCGGCTGAATATCCGCGTTGATGATGCGCAGGTCGACCAGGCCATCGCGAGCATCGCCGAGCGCAACCGGATATCGGTGGAGCAGATGCGGCGCGAGATCGAGAAGCAGGGGCTGCCGTGGTCCGTCTATCGCCGCAGTATCCGCAGCGAAATCCTCTCGGACCGGCTGCGTCAGCGCGTGGTGGATTCCACTCTGCTCGTCTCCGACGCGGAAGTCGATGCGTTCCTGAAGGAGCAGCGGCGCCGCCAGGCGGGCGGCAGCCCGGCCGGCGCACCGGCGCAGACCCGCGCGGCGCCCTCCGCCCCCGCGGCTGAGCCCGCGCAGTCCGGCCCGCAAATCGTCAGTCTGGCGCAGATCCTGGTGCGCGTGCCTGAAAGCGCCACCCGAGATCAAGTCGAGGCGCTGCGCAAGAAGGCCGAAGACATCCTGGCGCGGCTCAAGGGCGGCGCCGACTTCGCCAGCGTCGCGGCGGCCGCGTCCGATGGCCCCGAAGCGCTGCAGGGCGGCGTCATGGGCGCGCGCCCGCTGGAAGGTTGGCCCGACCTGTTCGTCAACGCCATCGCGAATGTGCCCAAGGGCGGCGTCAGCGGCGTCATCCAGAGCGGCAACGGTTTCCATATCCTGAAGGTCGTCGATCGCCGCAGCGCGGGCGCGCCGGCCCCGGGGCGCAGTCCCGCCCAGACGCCGGCGCAGCCGCCTGCGCCGCCGGCGGAAGCGGCCGGCCCGGGTTCCGACGGCACGGTGCGCCTGCCTCAGGGCCCCGTGCAGGTCACGCAGACGCATGCGCGTCACATCCTGATCAAGACCTCCGCGGTGATGAGCGACGATCAGGCCCGGCAGCGGCTGGAGCTGATCCGCCAGCGCATCGTGGAAGGCAAGGAAGACTTCGGCGCGCTGGCGCGCCAGAATTCACAGGATGCCAGCGCGCCGCAAGGCGGCGATCTCGGCTGGCTCAACCCGGGCGAGACCGTGCCTGAGTTCGAACAAGCCATGAACGCGCTGCAACCCGGGGAAGTCAGCCAGCCCGTTCATTCGCGCTTTGGCTGGCACCTGATCCAGGTGATTGAGCGCCGCGAGAAAGACGTCAAGGACGAGCTCGAACGACTCCAGGCCCGTCGCGTGCTGTTCGAACGGCGCGCCCAGCTTGCCTTCGACGATTGGCTCGAGCAATTGCGCGGCCAGGCCTACATCGACAATCGCCTGGAAAAGCAGGCTCGGCAGGACAGTAATCCTTGACGCAGCCGCCTCGGCTCGGCGAACCGGCATCCATGGCGCAACATCAGGCGCGTAAGCGCTTCGGACAGCATTTTCTGGTCGACGAAAGCGTGGTCGACGCCATCGTGCGTGCGATCGGTCCCGGCGCGGACGATGCGATGGTCGAAATCGGCCCCGGCCTGTCGGCGCTCACGCGGCCGCTGCTGCAGCGCCTGCGGCGGCTGACCGTGGTCGAGATCGACCGTGATCTGGCCGGGCGTTTGCGTGCGGAATTCCCGCCGGAACGGCTGGATGTCGTCGAGGCCGACGCATTGACGGTCGATTTCTCGGGGTTTGGTCCGGACCTGCGTGTTGTCGGCAATCTGCCGTACAACATCTCCAGCCCCATTCTGTTCCACTTGATGACGGCCGCCGATACCGTCCGCGACCAGCATTTCATGCTCCAGCGCGAAGTGATCGACCGCATGGTGGCGCAACCGGCGTCGTCCGACTATGGGCGGCTCTCGGTCATGCTGCAGTCGCGCTATCGCATCGAGAAGCTGTTCGACGTGCCGCCCGAGGCCTTCGATCCGCCGCCGCGCGTGGTGTCGGCCGTGGTTCGCATGGTGCCGCTGCCGGCTGATCGACGCCGGCCCTGCAGCGAAGCGGCGCTGGAACAGGTGGTGGCGCGGGCGTTCGCGCAGCGGCGCAAGATGCTGCGCCGGGCGCTGGGCGACTGGACGCCCCATGTGCCTTGGGATGCGTTGGAAATCCCGCCCACGTCGCGGGCAGAAGAAGTATCGGTGGACAAATTCATCGGCCTGGCCGACGTCCTGTTCGAGGCGGGCCTGGCCGGCCCCTCCCTGCCGCACAGCGCGGAACTGGACAAGCCGCGCGCCGACTGACCCTGACGTTGCGGCCGAACGGCATTGTCGCGGGGCGGTCCCTTCCCGCGCGGCGGTCGCGCCCTTACCCCAGCTGGTTCAGATCCGCCGTTTCCGTTGCGCGATGGTTCAGGCCGCGGCCGGCCATGAACAACCGTGTGGCGTCGCGCGCGCGATCGGCAAGGAGGTCCGCAGCCTGGGCGCAGGCTTGCTCCAGTGTCATCGGCCCGGCCGCCAGGCTATAGGCCGCCGTGATGCCGGCGCGGTAGAGCTTGTCGTAGCCGTCGCCAAGCGAGCCGGCCAGCGCCACCACGGGCACACCGACGGCATGCGCGATGCGAGCCACGCCGGCTGGCGTTTTCCCATGCAAAGTCTGTTGGTCCATGCGGCCTTCGCCGGTGAAAACCAGATCCGCGCCAAGCACGGCGTGGGCCAGGCCGCCAAGTTCCGCAACGACTTCTACCCCCGGCCGGAAAGCGGCATTCAAGAAGGCATGCGCGGCGAACCCGAGTCCGCCGGCAGCGCCGGCGCCCGCCCGGTCGCGTTCGTCGCGGCCTAGCGCACGCGCGCAGATGTCGGCGAAGTGGGCCAGCGCGGCGTCCAGCTGCGCCACCTGGGAAGCCGAGGCGCCTTTTTGCGGGCCGAAAACCGCCGACGCGCCGTGGGGACCGCACAGGGGATTGTCCACGTCGGATGCAACATCGACGCGTACGGCAGCCAGGCGGCGATCGAGGCCGGTCGTATCGACGCGAGCGGCATTGCGCAGCGCCGCGCCGCCGGGAGCGACCTCATCGCCGTGGGCGTCCAGGATCCGCAGCCCCAGCGCGGAAAGCATGCCGGCGCCGGCGTCGTTGGTCGCCGAGCCGCCCAGCCCCAGAATGATGCGGCGCGCCCCCGCATCCAAGGCCGCCAGGATCAGTTCTCCGACGCCCCGGCTGGTGGCGCGCAATGGGTCGCGGCGTTCAGGGGGAACCTGTTCAAGCCCCGCTGCGGCCGCCATTTCGATGACAGCCGTGCCGTCGGCCAGCCATCCCCAGGAAGCGTCGATAGGTTCGCCCAGCGCATCCGTCACGCGCGCGGTGCGCCACTGGCCGCCCCTGGCCGCAAGTACTGCTGCCACAGTCCCTTCACCGCCATCGGCCATGGGTATGGCGACGATCTCGGCGCCAGGGCAGGCGGCGCGCACGCCGCGCGCAATGGCGGACGCCGCATCCGGCGCTGACAGGCTTTCCTTGAAGGAGTCGGGCGCGATGACGATCTTCACGATGGATCCCATGGCATGCCGCCCGTGGGGGGCTGGCGAGGCGCCCATGATAACCGCATGGAAGCGCGACTGCCGTCACCTTGACCGCAAGCAGGCGTACCATAAGGCGCTCGGTCAACTACAGAGGAATTCGTCATGGCAGTGCTGCGTCGCACCAAAATCGTCGCCACCCTCGGTCCCGCCACCTCGTCGCCCGAACGCATCGAGGCGCTGGTGCGCGCGGGCATGGACGTCGCGCGGCTGAATTTCTCGCATGGCGATACCGAGGACCACAGGCAGCGCGCAAAGCTGGTTCGCGAAGCCGCCGCCCGGCAGGGGCGTTTCGTGGCATTGATGGGAGACCTGCAGGGACCGAAGATCCGCATCGCCCGTTTCGTGGATGGCAAGGTGACGTTGAAGACCGGCTCGCCCTTTACTTTGTCGAACAGCCATCCCTATGAGGAAGGCACCGAGGAAATCGTCGGCATCGATTACCCGGAGCTCGTGCAGGACTGCAAGCCGGGAGACGAACTGTTGCTGGACGATGGCCGTGTGGTGCTGCGCGTGGAAAGCGTGGACCTGGATTCGGTGCATACGACCGTGATGGTGGGCGGCCCCTTGTCGAACAACAAGGGCATCAATCGTCGCGGGGGCGGCCTGTCCGCGCCCAGCCTCACGGACAAGGACCGCGCCGACATCAAGGTTGCCGCGGAACTGCAGCTCGACTATGTGGCGGTATCGTTTCCCCGTCACGGTTCGGACATCGAAGAAGCGCGGGAACTGGTGCGCGCGGCCGGCAGCCAGGCATGGATCATCGCCAAGATCGAGCGGGCGGAAGCAGTGGTGGATGATGAAGCGCTGGATGCGCTGATCCGCGCCAGCGACGGCGTCATGGTGGCGCGCGGCGACCTGGGCGTGGAGGTCGGCGACGCGGAACTGGCGGGGATCCAGAAGCGCATCATTCAGCACGCGCGCACGCTGAACAAGGTGGTCATCACCGCGACGCAGATGATGGAGTCGATGATTTCGAATCCCCTGCCGACGCGAGCGGAGGTGTCCGATGTCGCCAACGCGGTCCTGGATTACACCGACGCAGTCATGTTGTCCGCCGAGAGCGCGTCCGGCCAGTACCCCGTGGAAGCCGTCGAGGCGATGGCCCGTGTCTGCCTGGGCGCGGAAAAACATCCGACCTCCACGCATTCGCACCACCGCCTGGGCGAAACGTTCTCGCGCTGCGACGAAACCATCGCGCTCGCGGCGATGTACGCCGCCAACCATTTCCCGCGCGTCAAGGCCATCATCGCGCTGACCGAAAGCGGTCACACGCCACTGATCATGTCGCGCATCCGTTCTGGCGTGCCGATCTATTGCTACAGCCCCCACCCGGTCACCCAGAATCGGGCAGCCTTGTTTCGCGGCGTGTATACGGTGCCTTTCGATCCTTCGGCCTACGACCCGGCGGACCTGAGCAACGCCGCGATCGCCGAGCTCAAGCAGCGCGGGCGCGTCGAGCCGGGCGACTGGGTCATTTTGACGAAGGGCGACTTCTACCGCGACAGCGGCGGGACCAACGGAATGAAGCTGCTGCCGGTGGAATGACCGTCGGCCGGACCTGATGCCGGCCTAGCCGAAGAACCAGTAGCAGACGCCGATGGAGGCCAGGACGCCGGCCAAGTCGGCCAGCAGCGCGCAGCCGACCGCATGGCGTGCGCGCCGCACGCCGACCGCGCCGAAGTAGACCGCCAGGACGTAGAACGTGGTTTCGGTGCTGCCTTGCACCGTGGCGGCGAGCAGCGCGGGGAAGCTGTCCACGCCGAAGTGCGACATGGTTTCCAGCAGCATCGCGCGCGCCGCGCTGCCCGAAAACGGCTTGACCAATGCCGTGGGCAAGGCATCGACGAAGCGGGTATCCCAACCGGCGGCGTGCGCGAGCCAGCGTATGCCGTCCAGCACCGCGTCCAGGGCGCCGGATGCGCGCAGCACGCCCACCGCGCAAAGCATGGCGACCAGATAGGGCAGCAGGTCGCGCGCAATATCGAAGCCCTGCTTGGCGCCGTCGATGAAGCATTCGTACAGCGGGACCTTGCGGTATGCGCCCGCCAGCAGGAAGGCCAGGATGATGGCGAACAGCGTCAGGTTGCCCAGCAGCGAGGACAGCGCCGCAATGGCGGCTGCCGACAGGGTGGCCAGCAGGCCGATGAAGCCGCCCAGCAGCAGGGCGGCGCCGGCCAGCCACGCCAGCACCACGGGATCCCACAGCTTCAAACGCTGGCATGCCGCGACCGCGAGCAGGCCGGCCAGCGACGAGGCGCTGGTCGCCAGCAGGATCGGCAGGAACACCAGGGTGGGATCGGCCGCGCCTTGCTGCGCGCGGTACATGAAGATGGTCACCGGCAGCAGCGTCAGCGACGATGCATTCAGCACCAGGAACAGGATCTGTGCGTTGGTCGCCGTTTCGGGCTGCGGATTCAGTGTCTGCAATTCTCGCATCGCACGCAGTCCGATCGGCGTGGCGGCATTGTCCAGGCCCAGCGCATTCGCGGCGAAATTCAGCGTGATCAGGCCGATGGCGGGATGGCCGCGCGGAACCCCGGGCATCAGACGGGCGAATAGCGGACCGAGGATGCGTGCGAGCGCGCCGACCAGGCCGGCCTGTTCCGCGATGCGCAGAAAACCCAGCCACAGGGTGAGGGTGCCGAACAGCAGCACCATGACCGATACGGACAGGCGCGCCATGTCGAAGAGGGCGCCGACCATCGCCGAAAACACTTCCGGGTGCCCGCCCGCGAGCCAGCGCAGCGCGCCGGCCAGGCCGCTCGCCAGGAAGAACCCCAGCCACAGATGGTTCAGCATGGACCCGGTGCGGCGCGACGATTCAGTCGTCGCGCTTGGGATCGAGCCCGGGGAACAGCACCTCGGTGAAGCCCAGCTTGGTCAGGTCCGTCATGCGGGTCGGGTACAGGCGCCCGATCAGGTGGTCGCATTCGTGCTGCACGACACGCGCGTGAAACCCGCTGGCTTCGCGGTCGATGGCTTGTCCGGCGGGATCCAACCCGGTGTACCGGATATGACGGTAGCGCGGCACGAGGCCGCGCAGACCCGGGACGGACAGGCAGCCTTCCCACCCGTCTTCCTTTTCGTCCGAAAGCGGCGTGATGACGGGATTGCATAGAATCGTCCGCGGGACGGGTTCGGCGTCCGGATAGCGTTCGCTGCGCTCGAAGCCGAAGATCACCAGCTGCAGGTCCACGCCGATCTGCGGCGCGGCAAGGCCCACGCCGCCGGCATGCGCCATGGTTTCGAACATGTCCTGGATCAGGGCATGGAGTTCCGGCGTATCGAATTCGCGGACGGGGGCGGCGACGCGCAACAGGCGCGGGTCGCCCATTTTCAGAATCTCGTGAATCATGACAGAGCTCGGTGCGAAGGTCCCGGCCATTCTATACCGGGCCCCGGGGCGGCCTAGTCGTGCTGGGTGCCTTTCTGGATGAACTCGATCTTGTAGCCGTCCGGATCCTCGACGAACGCGATAACGGTCGTGCCGTGCTTCATCGGACCGGCTTCGCGCGTCACCTTGCCGCCGCGCTCGCGCACGCGGTTACAGGCCTCGTAGGCGTCGGGCACTTCGACGGCGATATGCCCGTAGCCGTTGCCCAGGTCGTAGCTGGGCGTGTCCCAGTTGTGGGTCAGTTCCAGCACGGCGCCTTCCTTCTCGTCCTGATAGCCCACGAATGCCAGCGTGAACTTCCCTTCTGGGTAGTCCTTGCGGCGCAGCAGGCGCATGCCGAGCACGTTGGTATAGAAGTCGATCGAACGGTCGAGGTTGCCGACGCGCAGCATAGTGTGGAGCAGTCGCATGGTGGTTCCTTTGATGTGCAAGAAGGTGGGGATCAGCCGCTATTGTAGAAGCCAGCACAAGACCGACAAAGATCGCGCGGGAGACGCAAGTCGCCAAGGGGGTGCGCTTGAATCCAGCAGTACGGCCACAAGTGCGGCTCGCTTCTGTAAGGATCGAGAAGCGGAACTAGACGCGCCTATGGAACACCCATCCGCCCGCAACAGGTTGTTCGAAACTTTATCGACTTCGGACCGGACGGAGGCAACATGCACATCTCCAAACATGAGCTCGCGGCCATTGCCCTGCTGGGCGCCGTGATTCCGATAGGCGCCCTCGGGGCCGATATCGAGGCGTCGTTCCCTCAACGGCCAATCACCCTGGTGGTTGGATATCCTCCGGGCGGCAGCGCCGACGTGTTGGCGCGGCTGGTCGCGCAACATATGGAGAACGACCTCGGACAGAAGATGATCATCGAATATCGGCCCGGGGCTGGCGGCAATCTTGGCGCAGAGGCGGTGGCCAGAACCAGGCCCGACGGCTATACGATGTATCTGGCGGGACGCCCCAACACGATCCATAAGGTCATGTATCCGGCGGTCAAGTATGACTTCTCCCACGATCTTGTACCGATCGGGCTGGTCGCGTCCACGCCGTACGTCATGGTCGTGGACAAGCATGCGCCGATCACGAGCGTCGAAGATGTCGTTTCCCTCGCAAAGGCCTATCCAGGCGGGCTGACATGCGCATCCACAGGCACGGGGACCACCGAGCACCTGTTGTGCGAGCTGCTGCAGCAGGAGGCCGAAATCGATATGGTGCACGTTCCCTATCGCGCCAGCCCCGGGGCGTTTGCAGACGTGATTGGCGGTCGGGTCGATATCTATATCGCTTCGCTGGCGTCTACCCTGCCGCACATCATGGCGGGGAACGTCCGTCCCGTTGCGGTCATGGCGAACCGGAGATCTCCGTCGCTCAAGGACGTGCCGACGATAGGCGAGGTCGGCTTCCCCGATCTGGCGCTCGGCGCGTGGTACGGGCTGACGGCACCCGCGGGTACGCCGGCACATGCCGTCAATCGCCTCAACCGTGCAGTCAACGTCTTATTGGCGAATGCAGACGTAAGAGAGGCCCTTACGCAGCGTGCCTATATGCCAGCTCAGCCAAACGAGCCCAGCGCGTTTGCCAATGTGATCGCTGAAGAAACGAAGCGATGGACCGCGCTGCTCGAGCAGCGCAACATCAAGCCCCTGCATTGACCGTCGTCAGAACTGCGGCAGCATGGCCGGGTCGTGCCGCCGCAGGACCTCGCGGGCCTTTTCGTAATCGGGCAGGATCTGGCCAACTTCGGTCCAGAAATTCGGGCTGTGGTTCATCTCGCGCAGATGCGCCAGCTCATGGGCGATCACGTAATCGATGATCGACGGCGCGAAATGGATCAAGCGCCAGTTCAGCATGATGTTGCCGTCGCTGGTGCACGAGCCCCAGCGCGTCGCAGCCGAGGACAAACGCCAGCGGCGTATCTTCAGCCCGCTGGCCTGGAGAAAGTGCGCCAGGCGCGCCCCGAACCACACGCCCGCCCGCTGCTGCAGCCACGCCTGCGCGGCGTCCCGGATGCGCGACGATTCCGCGTTGGCCGGCAGGGCCAGTCTGAGGATGTCCCCGTCGCGCGGCGCGTCGGCGTTGCCCGCCAGACTCGCGTGCCGTTCGCCGGAACCCAGCTCCAAGACAATGCGCTTGCCCAGATAGGGCAGCTCGCCGCCATGGCGCCATTGCGTCTGCGACATCGCGAGCTGCTCACGGCGCCGTTGCCAGTCGCGGAGTTTGGCCAGGATCCAGCCCGCTTTTTCGACGACGGCTTCATCGACCTGGCGCAGCGTCACCCAGTTCGGCGCCGTGACGCGCAGGCCGTCGTCGCTGACGACGAAGCCGATGGTGCGGCGGCGGGAACGCAGCAGCACGAAGCCGATGGACTGCTGCGGCGTTTGAACGATGCGCCATCTGGCGTTGGGCGGCAGGCTGGCGGGGCAGGGTGTGGGGATGGCGCGAGACGATGCGGATGGACGCAGGTCGAAGCGATCGCCGGCGTCCCGGCCTTGGTCCGTTTCGGGGCCGCTTTCCTTGGCCGGTGACGGGCCGTCTTGCGGCGCGTCGCGTCCGCGATCTGTCGCGGGGCGTTCGGGGCTGGCGGCATCGTGCGCGCCGCCCGCTGGAGCGAAGGTGCGGTCGTCGGAAGACGGAAGGGTATGCGAAGGGGAAAACCCGGGGGCGCCCCCGCCGGCGTCAGCGGGCGGCGCGTCGAACAGCAGTTCCAGCTGGTGATTCCGAGCCATACCTTTCCGGGTTGAGGCGACGCATCTCGCCTTCGATCCAGTCCTGAACCTCGCGGTTCAGATCCTCAGGGGTTTTGCCTTGCGATTCTATCGCGGGCCCGATGGACACAGTGATCATGCCGGGCCGCTTCACGAAGGCGTTGCGCGGCCAGCATTCGCCAGCGTTATGCGCGATGGGAATGACGATCGCACCGGTACGCGATGCCAGCAGCGCGCCCCCGAGCTTGAACCGTGCCGTCTTGCCTGGCGCGATACGGGTGCCTTCGGGGAACAGCAGCGGCCAACGGCCCTCGTTCAGCCGGCGCTGACCATTGCGCACGACTTGTTCGAAAGCGTCCCGCCCCTTGCTGCGATCGATCGGAATCATGCGCAGCAACGCCAGGCCCCAGCCGAAGAACGGCACCCAGTGCAATTCGCGCTTGTACACGAAGCAGACTTCGCGCGGCATATGGGCCGGAAAGCACAGCGTTTCCCACGCCGACTGGTGCTTGGACAGCAGGATGGCCGGGCCATCGGGCAGGTTCTCCCAGCCGCGCACCTGCCACCGTATGCCGCATATGACACGGGCGCCCCAGATCGCCAGCCGCGGCCAGCCGACCGTGAGCCGATATCGCCAATGCAGCGGCAGCGGCGCCCACAGCAGGCACGCGATGGCGTAAGGAATGACCGTGACGGCCAGGAAAATCGCATAAAGCAGGGACCGCAAAAACAGGATCGCCTTCATGCCTGCCCGTCTTCCAGCAGGATGTCGACGACCGCTGCCAGGTCGTCCGCCACGCGCGTGCCTTCAGGCAGCTGTCCGCTGGCCATGGTCTTTTGCCCGTTGCCGGTTTTCACGAGCCAGGGCGCGCAGCCCATCGCCGCGCAGGCCTGCAGGTCGCGCAGCGAATCGCCCACCGCCGGCACGCCGGCCAGATCGACGTCGTAGCGGTCGGCGATCTGTTCGTACATGCCCGGCAGCGGCTTGCGGCAGCGGCACTGCTCTTCCGGCAGGTGAGGGCAGATGAAAATGGCGTCGATCGCGCCGCCCGCCTGGGCCACCTCGCGCCGCATTTTGGCGTGGATGGCCGTGAGCGTCGACATGTCGAAAAGTCCGCGCCCCAGGCCGGATTGGTTCGACGCGACGACCACCGTCCAGCCGGCCTGATGCAGGCGCGCGATGGCCTGGATCGAGCCGGGCAGGGCGACCCATTCGTCGGGGGATTTCACGAAGGCGTCGCTGTCGTGATTGATGACGCCGTCGCGGTCGAGGATGATCAGTTTCATCGGTGTTGACAGACCTTGGTGCCGGCTACGCCAGCCGCGAGATGTCGGCGACCTTGTTCATCAGGCCATGGAGCTGCCCCAGCAGGGCCAGGCGGTTCGCCCGCACGGCCGGATCGTCGGCCATCACCATGACGTCCGCGAAAAACGCATCCACCGGCTCGCGCGCCTGCGCCAGCGTGCGCAGGCTGCCCGCGAAGTCGCCGGCGTCGAATTGCGCCTGGGCGCGCGGGCTCAGTGCTTCGATGGCCTGCGCAAGCGCGCGTTCGGCCGGCTCCTGCAACCGGGCCGGGTCGACCGTGCCGATGTCGCCTTCGGCCTTCTTCAGCAGGTTGCCCACCCGCTTGTTGGCAGCCGCAAGGCTGGCGGCTTCCGGCAGGCCGCCGAAAGCGGTGACCGCACGCACGCGCGCGGCAACCTGGTGCAGCGGGGGAGCCAGCGCGATGACCGCGTCCACGGCATTACGGTCGTAGTCCGATGCCAACTGATTGCGATAGCGCTCGTAGATGAAGGCGCGAACCTCGTCCAGCGCCGCATCGCCGATGCGCCCCGGCCCGAAGCTGTCCGCCGCCAGCCGCAGCAGGCCATCCTGCGTGAGCGGACCGTTCTCGCTCGGCTTGAGCCATTCGCCCGCAGCGAGCTGCTCGAAGGCGCTGATCAGGCCCAGCGCGGCGCGGCGCAGCCCGAAGGGATCGCGTTCACCCGTGGGCGCGAGCCCGATGCTCCAGATGCCCACCAGGGTCTCGGCCCGTTCGGCGATGAAAAGCGCCGCCGCCGTGAGTCCGTCGCGGTCCACCGGCGCGTCCAGGCGGTTTCGGTATTGGTCGCGCAGGGCGCGGACCACGTCGGCGGGCTCGCCGTCCGCCTGGGCATAGTAAGCCCCCATGATCCCTTGCAGTTCGGGGAATTCGCCCACCATCTGCGTGCCCAGGTCGGCCTTGGCAAGAAGCGCTGCACGGTCCGCGGCCTGCGCGTCCGCGCCGAGCGCCTGCGCCACGCCGCGCGCCACGGCGCGCACGCGCTCCACGCGTTCCAGCTGGGTGCCGAGTTTGTTGTGATAGACGATGCTGCCCAACTGCGGCACGCGCTCGGCCAGCGGCGTCTTGCGGTCGGTTTCGAAGAAGAACTGCGCGTCGGCCAGACGGGGCCGCACCACGCGCTGGTTGCCTTCCACGATGTTGACCGGATCGGCCACCTGCATATTGCTGACGATCAGGAAGCGATGCGTCAACTTGCCGGTTTCCGGGTTGAACAGCGGAAAGTACTTCTGGTTGAGCCGCATCGTCAGGATCAGGCATTCCTGCGGAACTTCCAGGAAACGCGGCTCGAACTCACCGACATAGACGGTGGGATGCTCGACCAGGGCCGTGACTTCTTCCAGCAGCGCGGGCACTTCGGGATCATCGCCCAGCGTGGCGCCCAACTGGCGCGCGTGGGTGTCGAGCTGCCGGGCGATATCGTCGCGGCGCGCGTCGAAGCCGGCGATCACACGACCGGCCTCTGCCAGTTGGCTTGCATAGGCGTCGGCGTCGCGCAGCACGATGGGGGCGTTGCTCATGAAGCGGTGCCCCAGGGTCTGGCGTCCCGCCGTGAGTCCGAGGGCCGAGACATCGACCACATCGGCGCCGAACAAGGCCACCAGTCCATGCGCGGGGCGCACGAACTTGACGGTGGTCACGCCATCGGCCAGCTGATAGCTCATGACCTTCGGAATGGGCAGTCCGTCAAGCGCTGCGTCCAGCGCTGCCTGGAGGCCGGCGGCCAGGCTGGCGCCCGGCGCGGTTCCGCGCGCCACCAGGTAATCCTGCTTGCCGTCCGATTCGCGCGCCAGCGCGGCAACGTCCACGTTGTCCAGGCCCTTGGCCGCCAGCTTTTTCAGCAGGGCGGGCGTGGCGCGGCCGTCGGCGTCCAGGCCGACCTTGACGGGCATCAGCTTCTCGGCGAATTCCTGGTCGGGCGCCTGGGCGCGGACGGCGGACAGGTGGACGGCCAGCCGGCGCGGCGTGGCGTACGGCTGTACGCGGCAATCCTGGGCCAGCAGGTTGCGCGACGCCAATCCCTGGCGGATGCCTTCGGCAAAGGCGTCGCCCAGCCGGCGCAGCGCCTTGGGCGGAAGTTCTTCGGTCAGCAGTTCGACCAGCAGCGGGCGGATGTCGCTCATTGCGCGGCCTCCACGGCGGCCTGGCCGGCAAGCATGGGGAAACCGAGCCGTTCGCGCGACTCGTAATACGCCTGCGCGATGGCGCGGGACAGGTTGCGGATGCGGCCGATATAGGCAGCCCGTTCGGTGACGCTGATCGCGCCGCGCGCATCCAGGAGGTTGAAGGTATGCGCGGCCTTCAATACCGCTTCATACGCCGGCAGGGCCAGCGGGACGTCCATCAGCCGCTTAGCCTCGGATTCGTAGTCGTTGAAGTGCGCGAACAGCATTTCCGCGGAGGAGTATTCGAAGTTGTAGGTGGACTGTTCGACTTCGTTCTGGTGGAAAACGTCGCCGTACTTGACGGTGCGCCCGTCCGGGCCAACGGTCCAGACCAGGTCGTAGACGCTCTGCACATCCTGCAGGTACATCGCCAGCCGTTCCAGCCCGTAGGTGATTTCCCCCGTGGTCGGCGTGCAATTGAGCCCGCCCACCTGCTGGAAATACGTGAACTGCGTCACCTCCATGCCGTTGAGCCAGACTTCCCAGCCCAGTCCCCACGCGCCCAGCGTGGGGTTTTCCCAGTCGTCCTCGACGAAGCGGATATCGTGCTGCGCCGGGTCGATGCCCAGCGCCTTGAGCGAGCCGATATACAAGTCCAGGATCTCCGGGGGCGCCGGCTTGAGCACCACCTGGTACTGGTAGTAGTGCTGCAGACGGTTCGGGTTTTCGCCGTAGCGGCCGTCCTTGGGCCGGCGCGAGGGCTGCACATAGGCGGCGCGCCAGGGCTCGGGGCCGATGGCGCGCAGGAAGGTGGCGGTATGCGAGGTGCCCGCGCCGACTTCCATATCGTAGGGCTGCAGAAGCGTGCAGCCTTGCTTATCCCAGTATTCCTGGAGTTTTAGGATGATTTGCTGAAAGGTAAGCATGAGTGCTGGGGAACCGCCGCTGGGCATGCGATGAGAAACCCGGCATTTTACTGGAGCCGGGGGATGGACGGCCGCGGAGCGGCCGCGCGTTGGTCGTATCATTCGATTTCCGCGCGCGCGGCGGCCCGGCCGGGCGCGCGCGCCCCATTGGAAGGAGGAACAAGGCATGGCCGACCTGATCGAGGTGACCCAGACCGACGGTATCCAGATCATCACCATCAACCGTCCGGAAGCCCGCAACGCCATCAACCTGGCTGCCGCGCAGGCCATGGCGGCCGCGTTGGACGAACTGGACAACAATCCCGCCGTGCGCATCGGCATCCTGACGGGCGGCAACCAGACCTTTTCGTCCGGCATGGACCTGAAGGCCTTCGCCCAGAGCGGCGAGCGGCCCCTGATTCCGGGCCGTGGCTTCGCCGGCCTGAACGAGGCGCCCCCGCAAAAACCGCTGATCGCGGCGGTGGAGGGCTACGCGCTGGCGGGCGGCTTCGAGATGGCGCTGGCCTGCGACCTGATCGTGGCGGCGCGCAACGCCAATTTCGGCCTGCCCGAAGTCAAGCGCGGGCTGGTCGCCGGTTCCGGCGGGATGCTGCGCCTGCCGCGCCGGCTGCCCTACCACATCGCCATGGAAGCGATCCTGACCGGAGACATGCTGAGCGCCGAGCGCGCCCACGCTTACGGCCTGGTGAACCGGCTGACCGAGCCAGGCCAGGCGCTGGAAGGCGCCATGGCGCTGGCGCGCACCATCGTGGAGAACGGTCCGCTGGCCGTGCAGACCGCCAAGCGCATCGTCTCGCAGGCCGTCGATTGGGAGCAGGCGGGCATGTTCGATCGCCAGCGCCCCTTGATTGCGCATATATTCACGTCCGCAGACGCCAAGGAGGGCGCGACCGCCTTCGCGGAGAAGCGCAAGCCCGTCTGGCAAGGAAAATGATTGCCGTCCGGCGGCCCGGGTATCCCGCTACCCGCATGCCGCCGCCTTTTATCCCGGCCGCGCTTTGCGCAGGCTTCGGCCGATTCCGGCCCCTTACCGCAAGTACGTCATGACCATCATCAAGGAAGAAGACTTCATCCAGTCCATCGCGGATGGGATCCAGTTCATCAGCTACTACCATCCGGTGGACTATATCCGCCACCTGGCGCGCGCCTACGAGCGCGAGGAAAGCCCGGCCGCCCGCGACGCCATTGCGCAGATCCTGACCAATTCGCGCATGTGCGCCGAAGGCAAGCGGCCGCTGTGCCAGGATACCGGCATCGTCAACGTCTTCCTGAAGATCGGCATGAACGTGCGGTTCGAAACCTCGCGCAGCCTGCAGGAACTGTGTGACGAAGGCGTGCGCCGCGGCTATACCCATCCCGACAACCCGCTGCGCGCCTCGGTGCTGGCCGATCCGCTGTTCGCCCGCCGCAACACCAAGGACAACACGCCCTGTATCGTCAACGTCGAACTGGTCCCGGGCGACAAGGTCGACGTGCAACTGGCATCCAAGGGCGGCGGTTCGGAGAACAAGTCCAAGTTCGCCATGCTCAACCCCAGCGACTCGCTGGTCGATTGGGTGCTGAAGACCGTGCCGACCATGGGCGCCGGCTGGTGCCCGCCCGGCATGCTGGGCATCGGCGTGGGCGGCACGGCGGAAAAGGCCATGCTGATGGCCAAGCAATCGCTGATGGACGATATCGACATGTACGAGCTGCTGCAGCGTGGCCCGCAGAACAAGCTCGAGGAACTGCGCATCGAGCTCTACGAAAAAGTGAATGCGCTGGGCATCGGCGCGCAGGGCCTCGGCGGCCTGACCACGGTGCTCGATATCAAGATCGCCACCTACCCCACGCACGCGGCATCGCTGCCGGTGGCCATGATCCCGAACTGCGCGGCCACCCGCCATGCCCACTTCGAGCTGGACGGCAGCGGCCCGGCTCACCTGACGCCGCCTTCGCTTTCCGAGTGGCCGGAAGTGCGCTGGGCGCCGGACTACAACAAGTCCAAACAGGTCAACCTGGATACGCTGACGAAGGAAGAAGTCGCGAGCTGGAAGCCGGGCCAGACGCTGCTGCTGTCGGGCAAGATGCTGACCGGCCGCGACGCCGCGCACAAGCGCATCCAGGACATGCTTGCCAAGGGCGAGCCGCTGCCCGTGGACTTCCGCAACCGCGTCATCTACTACGTGGGTCCGGTCGACCCCGTGCGCGATGAAGTCGTCGGCCCGGCCGGCCCCACCACGGCCACCCGCATGGACAAGTTCACCGACATGATGCTCGAAAAGACCGGCCTGATCGCCATGATCGGCAAGTCCGAGCGCGGCCCCGTCGCCATCGAGGCGATCCGCAAGCACAAGTCGGCGTACCTGATGGCGGTGGGCGGCGCGGCCTACCTGGTGTCCAAGGCCATCCGCGCCGCCAAGGTGCTGGCATTCGAGGACCTGGGCATGGAAGCCATCTACGAGTTCGAGGTCAAGGACATGCCGGTGACCGTTGCGGTCGATGCGGAAGGCACGTCCGTGCACATGACCGGCCCGCGCGAATGGCAGGCCAGGATCGGCAAAATCCCCGTCGCCGTCGCCTGATCGGTCGTCCCTGTCGCGGGTGTTGCGCATGCCGCGATGGACGCTTCCCGAAAGCCCGCCAGGTCCGCCCGGCGGGCTTTTTTGCATCTGCGGGATGCCGTTTTGCCGGGGCCCGCTATTCCGGCAGGCGTTCGATCGATTGCCCGGCGCAGCACGCGAGCAGTTCGTCCAGCGTCTTGCCGTCCAGGCGCAGATCGGGCGCCAGATCGCGCAGCGGCATGAGCACGAAGGCGCGTTCGCGCATGCGCGGATGCGGCAGCGTCAGGCGCGGAGACGACAGCCGCAGGGCGTCGTAGAGCAGCAGGTCGATGTCCAGCGTGCGCGGCGCGTTGCGGTACGGGCGCATACGCCCATGCGCGAGCTCGATGGCTTGCAGCGCGTCGAGCAGGGCGAGCGGCTCGAGTGTCGTTTCAATGCGGGCGACTGCATTGACGAAATCCGGCCCGGCGGCATCCACCGGATCCGAGCGGTAGAAGGGCGAGGTCTCGCAGGCGAGCACGCCTGCGGTGGCGCGCAGTTCCTGCACCGCCGCGCGCAGCTGGGCGGCGCTATCGCCCAGGTTGCTGCCCAGGCCCAGGTATGCGGTGGCGGCCACGGTTTCGACAGGCCTGACGGCTATTCCGTGTGGCTTTGCGCCATGGCCGCCGGATTGGGACGGCGGCGCGAGCGACGGCGGCGCGCCGGGGCGTCTTCGCCCTTGGCGCGCGGCGAGCGCGAGACTTCGTCGATCATCTGCGCGCGGGTGATGTCGTCGGCGTTGGCCAGGTCCATCCACCATTGCGCCAGCACGCTGTCGAACTCGCCGGCGGCCGCGCGCAGTTGCAGGAAGTCGCAGGCCGCGCGGAAACGCGGCTGTTCCAGCATGCGGTAGATCGTCTTGCCGGCGCGGCGCTCGAAGCGCGGCTGCATGAACCAGATCTCGCGCATGTCGGCCGAGAACCGCCGCTGGATGGCCAGTTTTTCGGTCTGCTCGTCCAGCACCGAATCGGCGGCCTGGATCAGCGCGGGAATGGTGTGCTCGCCCTGTTTGCACAGCTCGCGCCAGCGCACCTCCACCTGCTGCCACAGCAGCGAGGCGAACAGGAAGCTCGGGCTGATCGACTTGCCCGCGCGCACGCGGGCGTCGGTGCGTTCCAGCGCCAGTTCGACGAACTGCTCGCCCTGGGGTTGTTCCAGCACCACGTCCAGCAGCGGGAGCACGCCGTGGTGCAGGCCCTCCGCGCGCAGCTGCCGCAGACAGTCCATCGCATGGCCGCAGGTGAGCAGCTTGAGCATTTCGTCGAACAGGCGCGAGGCCGGCACGTTTTCGATCAGGCTTGCCATGCCCCGAATGGGCTCGCGCGTGGCGGGATCGATGGTGCCGTTCAGCTTGGCGGCGAACCGCACCGCGCGCAGCATGCGGACCGGATCTTCGCGGTACCGCTGCAAGGGGTCGCCGATCATGCGCACGACCCGCTTCTTCAGGTCCGCCACGCCGTTGTGATAGTCGATGACTTCCTCGGTGAGCGGATCGTAGTACAGCGCGTTCAGGGTGAAGTCGCGGCGGGCCGCGTCTTCTTCCTGGCTGCCGAACACGTTGTCGCGCAGGATGCGTCCATGCTCGTCGGTTTCCTGGTCCGCGGTCGCCAGCGCGCGGAAGGTCGACGTTTCGATGATTTCCTGTCCGAACACCACGTGCACGAGCTGGAAGCGCCGGCCGATGATGCGGGCGCGCCGGAACAGCGGCCGGATTTCTTCCGGCGTCGCATTGGTGGCGACGTCGAAATCCTTGGGTTCGATCCCGACGATCAGGTCGCGTACGGCGCCGCCGACGATATAGGCTTCATAGCCGGCCTGGCGCAGGACCTCGCACACCTTGATGGCGTGCCGCGAAACGTTGCGGCGATCGATGCCGTGGCGCTCTCTGGGAATACGCTGCGGGCCGCGCGTTGGGAACAACCGGGCGACGAATTTTTTTATGGTTTCCGTAATCATGGACTTCAGTGCTCCATGGCGCTGCGCGCCACCCGCACCGCTTGAGATGGATAAAGCTCGATTGGCGACACAGCAAATCGGCTTTTTCCGCTTCTTTGCCGAGTCACCCGCTTGAACGCGAAACCTGCACTGCTGTTGGCGTGAAAGCTCATTCTGTGCATCCTGACGCCGCCCGCCGCACGAATCCGGCGCAACCCGGCCGGGGACGCCGCGGATCCGGCTTCGCCGGTCCGCCAGCGTCGCCCCCTTGAGCGCACGGGTGCCGCCCCATCGGGGCGCCGCGGATCCGGCTCTGCCGGTCCGCCAGCGTCCCCCCGTGAACGCACAGGTGCCGCCCGATCGGGGCGCCGCGGATCCGGCTTTGCCGGTCCGCAGGCGCGCCCCCTCGAGGGGGAAGCGCGCAAGCGCTTCGGGAGTGGGCTATGACTTCTCATCTTCCATATGGGCAAACAGCTCAAGCACGCGCCAGCCGCGCGAGTGCGCGATGTCGCGCAGTGCGGGGCTGGGATTGGTCGCGACCGGCTGGCTGACCGCCTCCAGCAACGGGACGTCGTTGATGGAGTCGCTATAAAAAAACGTTTCGGAAAAATCCGCAAGCGTCAGCCCCATTGCGGCGAGCCAGTCATGCACGCGGGTCACCTTGCCTTCCTTGAAGCTGGGCGTGCCTTCAATGCGGCCCGTATAGCGTCCCGCCACATACTCGGGAATGGTCGCGATCAGGTTCGGCACGCCGAAGGCGCGGGCGATGGGCGCCGTGACGAAGTGGTTGGTGGCCGTGACGATGGCGCACAGGTCGCCGGCGGCCAGATGGTCCTGCACCAAACGCACGGCGGCCAGCCCGATGGCCGGCCGGATGACTTCGGCCATGTATTCCTCGTGCCAGCGGGCCAGGTCGAAGGGCGTGTGCGCCGCCAGGAGCCCCAGCATGAATTCCGCGGACTGCTGCGCCGTCAGCTCGCCGCGGTTGTAGCGCTCCATCAGGTCCTCGTTGCGCGCCCGCGCTTCTTCGGGATCGCCCGCCCGGCCGGTGCGGGCCAGGAAGTCCGCCCATTGGTAGTCGCTGTCCAGGGGCAGCAGCGTGTGATCGAGATCGAAGAGAGCCAGGCGTGCAGCAGTCATGAGGTAGGGGTATCGGGGTCCGCCAGCATCGCGCGCAGCAGCGGTATGGTCAGGGGGCGGCGCGTGGCCAGCGAATAGCGGTCCAGCGCGTCGAGCAGGGCGGCCAGGCGCCGCATGTCGCGCTCGTAATGCGTCAGCATCCAGTTGATGACTTCCGGCGCCAGTTGCAGTCCGCGTTCGGCGGCCTGCGCCGCCAGCGCGGCCAGTTTGTCGGCGTCTGAAAGCGGATCCAGACGGAAGACCAGGTCCCAGCCCAACCGGGTGCGAAGGTCTTCGCGCAGCGGCATCGCCAGGGGCGCGCGGTCGCCCGCGACGGCCAGCGCGAAGGCATGTTGCGTGGCCGCCGACTCGCGCCAGCGATTGTACAGGGCAAACAGGGCCGCCTGTCCGGTCTCGCTCATCCGGTGCAGGTCATCCACCGCCACGATGGGCGGCATGCGGTCGTCCGGTTCGCGCTGCGCGAGCATGGCCAGTTCGGCGCCGGCCTCGTCGGCGCTCACGTAGCGTCCTTCCGGCGTGGCGGCGATGGCGCGCAGCAGATGCGTGCGGCCGCAGCCGGCCTGGCCCCACAGGTACAGCGCCCGTCCCGGCGCCAACTGGCGTGCCGCTTCCAGCGCCTGCCCGTTGGGGCCCGCGATGTAGTTGCCCAGCGATGGCGCCGGCTCGGGAAGGACATCTAGCAGCAGCTGGCGATTCATGGGGCGGGCATGGCTCCACCCCTCGGCGCCGGCCGGCCGGCGCGGCAAAGGGCGCCGTGGCGGCCGCCCGCAGCGGAGATCGCGCGACGGATCGACCGTCCGCGGCCCGTGCGGCGTGGAATGGGTGGGCTCATCGTAAAATCCGGAAAGCTGACTCGAAAAAATCCCGCAATTTTTACACACCCCACGGTTTTTCTCATGACAAATCAACCTTCCGCCCCGTTGACCTACCGCGATGCCGGCGTCGACATCGACGCGGGCGATGCCCTGGTCGACCGCATCAAGCCGCTGGCCGCCCGCACCATGCGGCCCGGCGTGCTGGCAGGCATCGGCGGCTTCGGCGCGCTGTTCCAAGTCCCCGGGAAATACCGCGAGCCGGTGCTGGTGTCCGGCACGGATGGCGTGGGGACCAAGTTGAAGCTGGCCTTCCAGTGGAACCGGCACGACACCGTGGGCATCGACCTGGTGGCGATGAGCGTGAACGACATCCTGGTCCAGGGCGCGGAACCGCTGTTTTTCCTGGACTACTTCGCCTGCGGCAAGCTGTCCGTCGACACCGCGGCCGCCGTGGTCGGCGGCATTGCGCGCGGCTGCGAGCAGGCCGGCTGCGCGCTGATCGGCGGCGAGACCGCCGAGATGCCCGGCATGTATCCCGACGGCGAATACGATCTGGCGGGATTCGCCGTGGGGGCCGTGGAGAAGTCCGCGATCATCGACGGCAAGTCGATCCGTCCGGGCGACGCCATTCTGGGCCTGGCGTCCAGCGGCGCGCACTCGAACGGCTATTCGCTGGTGCGCAAGATCCTGGAGCGCGCCGGCGCGCGGCCGGACCAGGATTTCCACGGCCAGCCGCTGGTCGATGCCGTCATGGCGCCCACCCGCATCTACGTCAAGCCGGTGCTGGCCGCGCTGGCGCAGCACGGCGCCGCCATCAAGGGCCTGGCCCATATCACCGGCGGCGGACTGGTGGAAAACGTGCCGCGCATCCTGCAGAGCGGCGTCGCGGCCGTCCTGCATCGCGACGCCTGGGCCATGCCGCCCCTGTTCAGCTGGCTGCAGCAGCAAGGCGGCGTGGCCGATGCCGAGATGCACAGGGTGTTCAACTGCGGCATCGGCATGGCGATCGTCGTGGACGCCGCCCAGGCCGATGCGGTTGCCGGCACGCTGCGCGAGCATGGTGAAACCGTGTCGCGCATCGGCGAAATCGTCGCCCGCGACGGCGACGCGCCGCAGACTGTGGTGCGTTGAGCCGCGCATTCGGGCCGGAGCGCGGGCGGCAGTCGGCGCCCTGCGTTCCATCGATACGGGCCGCCTCTGCGCGGCCCGGCGTTTTTCCACGTTCTGGAACGCTTCGCGTGCGTCAGCCGAGCACTTCGGCCCACGCGCGTATCACCTGGTCGGCCGCGTCGGGCGCCAGGCAGTCCACCACCATGCGATCCGGCTGTGCGCGCAGCCACGTGAGCTGGCGCTTGGCGAGCTGGCGGGTAGCGGCGATGCCGCTGGCGCGCGCCTCCTCCAGATCCATCTCGCCCTCGAGATAGCTCCACATCTGCCGGTACCCCACGCAACGTACGGATGGCAGACCCGCATGCAAGTCCCCACGGGCCCGCAGGGCGCGCACTTCATCGATCAACCCTTGCGCCAGCATGAGGTCGAAGCGCTGCGCGATGCGCGCGTGCAAAGCCGATCGGTCCGATGGCTCCAGGCTGATCGTGACGTATCGCTGCGTTTGCGGCGCGCCGCCGGATTGCGCCCGCTGCCTGGCCGCGCGTTGGAGCAGGGCGGACATGGGTTGCCCGCTGACCAGGCAGACTTCCAGCGCCCGCTGTATCCGCTGGCTGTCGTTGGGGGCCAGACGCGCCGCAGTGACGGGGTCCAGGCGGGCCAGCTCTTGGTGCATGGCCGGCCATCCGGCGTCGGCGGCGCGCCGTTCCAGTTCCGTACGCAGGGCGGGATCCGCCGACGGCAGGTCGTCCAAGCCTTCGCGCAGGGCCTTGAAGTACAGCATGGTGCCGCCGGCAAGCACCGGCATGCGGCCCCGCTCATGAATCGCGTCGATCAGGCGCAGCGCGTCGGCCCGGAAGTCCGCGGCGGAATAGTTCTGCGCGGGGTCCCGGATGTCCAGCAGATGCTGTGGCACGCGCTCGCGCTCTTCGGCGCTGGGCTTGGCGGTGCCGATGTCCATGCCGCGGTAGATGGTGGCCGAGTCGACATTGATGATCTCGATCGGCCAGCGGCGCGCCAATGCCAGCGTGGCGGCGCTTTTGCCGGCCGCGGTGGGGCCGGTCAGGCAAAGGATGGGACGGGGTGTCATGCGGTGCGTGGGCGCGTTTGCTATTGACCGCGCAGGAACAGCCGGTCCAGTTCGCCGACCGTCCACTGCACCCAGGTGGGACGGCCGTGATTGCACTGGTCGGCGCGTTCGGTGGCTTCCATGCGGCGCAGCAGCGCGTTCATTTCTTCTATGGTGAGCCGGCGGTTGGCGCGCACCGAGCCATGGCAGGCCATCGTGGCCAGCAGTTCGTTGCGTTGTTCGGTCAGCAGGCGCGACACCCCCACTGCCGCCAGGTCGCGCAGCACCGCGCGGGCCAGCGATTCCACATCGCCGCGGGCCAACAGCGCGGGCACGGAGCGCACCGCGATCGAGGCCGGCCCAGCGGGACGCATGCGGAAACCCAGTTCCTCCAGCTGCGTCTCGCATTCCTCGACCAGCGCCACGTCCTTTTCCGGGGCATTGAAAACCACGGGCACCAGGAGATCCTGACGCGGCATGCTGCGCGCGTCCAGCGCGCGCTTCAATTGCTCGTACACCACGCGTTCGTGAGCGGCGTGCATATCGACCAGCACCAGGCCCCGAGCGTTCTGCGCAAGGATGTAGATGCCATGCAGCTGGCCCAGCGCCATTCCCAGCGGGAATTCTTCGTCGGCGGGCAGGGCGGCGTTGCCCGGCCCCGGCTCACGCAAGGACGGCGCGTCGCCCGGGGTGGGCGCCATGGCGTAGCCGTCGGGGATCGATCCGCCCGAACCGCTACCCGCCGCGCCGTCGGCAAGGCCCGGACCGCCGTGGCCGGATGGCGCGGCATGCGCACCATCGTGCTCGAGCGGCCGGTACAGACTTTGCCAATCCGCGGAACCGCCGCCGCCATGGGCGCCGTGCAGGCGGAACGGCATTTGGGTATGGGGCCGTTGGGAGGACGGAGACGAAGCGCCGGCTCGATAGCTTGACGCCATGCCTGGGCCCGGCGCGGCGGCATGGGCGGCGCTTTCCGCGGTGAAGACGGCCGGCGCTGCGATTCCGGCCTCTACGGCGTCCCGCGCCCCCGATGTCGGCGCGCCGCCGGCGGCCACGCCCGGCGTGGCGGGCGCTGCCTGAGGAATGCCAGCCCCGCTTGTAAGGTGCTGGCCCCCTGTCTGCGCGAGCGCGTCCGATACCGCCTGGGACACGAAGCGGTGCACCGCGCCGCTATCGCGGAAGCGGACCTCGTGCTTTGCCGGATGAACGTTGACGTCCACCGCGGCGGGGTCGATGTTCAGAAACAGCACATAAGCCGGCTGGCGGTCGCCGTGCAGCACGTCCGCATAGGCGCTGCGCAACGCATGGCTGACGGTGCGGTCGCGTACGAAGCGGCCGTTCACGTACAGGTATTGCCGGTCTGCGCGCGCGCGGGCCGCGGTGGGACGGGTGATCATGCCGGAAAGTTCGACCGGCCCCAGGGCACGGCCGACGGCAAGGCCGTGATCGGCGAATTCAGCCCCCAGCACGTCCCGGATGCGCTGCGCCGGCGCGGCCGGCAGCCACTGCCGATGCGCGCGATCATGATGAAACAGGCGAAACGCGATGCCGGGATGCGCCAGCGCGATGCGCTCCAGCGCGTCCAGGCAATGCCCGAATTCGGTGGCCTCGGATCGCAGGAACTTGCGCCGGGCCGGCACGGCGTCGAACAACTGTCGCACATCGACGGTCGTGCCCGGCGGCCCGGAGGCCGGCGCCAGCTCGCCGCTGCCCGCGTCGATCTGCCAGGCATGATCGCCGTCGCGCGTGCGGGAAATCAGCGTCAGCTGCGCGACCGAGGCGATGGAAGCCAACGCCTCGCCGCGGAAACCCATGGAGGCCACGGCTTCCAGCTCGCCCAGCGTGGCGATCTTGCTGGTGGCATGGCGGCGCAGCGCCAGGGGCAGCTCTTCCGGGGGAATGCCGCCCCCGTCGTCGGTGACGGCGATACGGCGGATGCCGCCGCCCTCCAGCCGCACTTCAATGGCGCGGGCGCCCGCATCGATGGCGTTTTCCAGCAGTTCCTTCAGCACCGAGGCGGGGCGTTCGATGACCTCGCCCGCGGCGATCTGGCTGATCAACAGGTCGGGCAGGGCGGCAATGGGTCGGCGTTCGGACATGGGCGGGGCGGCGGAGAATGTGCGGAAGATTTTAGCCGGGGTGCCGGGTCGGCTATAGTCCGGGGCGATGCGCAACTTCTCGCAACTTCGGTCCTCGCCCGCATGCTCGACTTACTCAACATGGTGCTGCATATCGACCAGACGCTGGGCCTCTGGGTCGCCAAGTATGGCTCCTGGGTCTATCTGGTCCTGTTTCTGATCGTTTTCGGCGAGACGGGCTTCGTCGTCCTGCCGTTTCTGCCGGGCGATTCCCTGTTGTTCATCGCAGGCGCCTTCGGCGCGTCCGGGCATATCGACCCCCTGCTGCTCGCGATTCTGCTGATCGTGGCGGCGATCACGGGCAACACGCTGAACTACGCTGTCGGGCGGTATATCGGCCCGCGCGTGTTTTCCATGAATGTGCGGTTCCTGGACCGCTCCGCCCTGATGCGCACCCACGCGTTCTACGAAAAGCATGGCGGCAAGACCATCGTCCTGTCGCGCTTCATCCCGCTCGTGCGCACCTTCGCCCCCTTCGTGGCCGGCGTGGCGGAAATGAGCGTGGCGCGGTTCCAGCTGTTCAATATCACCGGCGCCGTGCTGTGGGTCGGCAGCCTGGTCACGGCCGGGTATTTCTTCGGCAACATCCCGCTGATCAAGGAGCACCTGAACCTGATCGTGCTGGTCGGCCTGGCGGCGGCGATTCTGCCCCTGGTGCTTGCGGGTATCTGGAAGTTCTTGCGCCGCCGCCAGGGCGGCGTAGCGGGCGCCCGCAAGTCCTGAAGCGGCGGGCCGCCGGGCTTGAGCCGGGCAGCGCCACGCCCGCGGGCGCGCGAACGGCGGAACGGCGGAACGGCGGACCGGCCGGCCGCCGCCCCGGCACGGGAATCAACTGACGTCGCCGACGCGCGCCAGCGGCGGATTGGTCGTCAGGTAGCGCTGGATGCCCGTGAACATCGCCATCGCCAGCTTGTCCTGGTGCGAGCTCGATTTCAACAGCGCCTCTTCGTTCGGATTGCTGATGAACGCCGTCTCCACCAGGATCGACGGAATATCGGGCGCTTTCAGCACCGCGAAGCCCGCCTGTTCCACGCTGTCCTTGTGCAGCCGGTTGATCTTCTTGATCTCTTCCAGAAGCACCGTGCCGAGCTTCAGCGAGTCGTGAATCTGCGCGGTCGTGGACAAATCCAGCAGCACCTTCGCCACTTGTTCGTCATGCGCGCCCAGGTTGACGCCGCCGATCAGGTCGGCCGCGTTCTCCTTGTTCGCCAGCCAGCGCGCCGCCGCGCTGGAAGCGCCCCGCTGGGACAGGGCGAACACGGAAGAGCCGCTGGCCGTGGGCTTGATCCAGGCATCGGCGTGTATGGACACGAACAGGTCGGCGCGCACGCGACGGGCCTTCTGCACGCGCACGTGCAGAGGGACGAAATAGTCGTCGTCGCGCGTCAGATAGGCCCGCATGTTGGGCTGCGCGTCGATCAAGGCCTTCAGGCGATGGGCAATGCGCAGCACCACGTCTTTCTCGCGCAATCCCGTGCGCCCGCTCGCGCCGGGATCCTCGCCGCCGTGTCCCGGGTCCAGCGCGATGGTCAGCATGCGCTTGCGGCCCAGCTTGGGGGTGTCCGATGGGCGGGGCAACGCGACCGCCGGCGGCTGCGGCGAGGGCAGGGGCGTGGGCGAGGACGGAATCGTCGCGGTATTGGGCCCCGGCGGGTTGCGCGAGATGTCCTCGAGAATGCGCGCCAGGGGATCGTCGACATCGGGCGGCGGCGGTTTCTTCAGGATCGCCAGCAAGGGGTCCTGCGCGATCTTGGGATACAGATCCAGCACCAGCCGGTATTGATAGTCGGCGACGGGCTTCAACGTGAAGATCTGCGGCGCCACGGGTTGCTTCAGGTCGAAGACCAGACGGACGACGTTCGGCCGGTTCTGCGCGATGCGCAGCGAGCGGATATACGGGTCGCCGTCGCGGATCTTTGCCGCCAGGTCGTTCAGCGAAGCGCTCATGGAAAGGCCTTCGATGTCGACCACCAGACGGTCCGGGTTCTCCAGGGTGAACTGCTCCGCCTTCAACTCGCTATCGAGTTCCAGCGTGACGCGGGTGTATTCATCGGCGGGCCAGGTACGCACGGCCAGAATGGTCGCGGCCTGCGCCAGGCGGGGAATGACGGGGAGGACGAGCAGCGTGGCTGCGGCGCCGATCAGCCGGCGCCGGGACATGGCGCCGCGGGAGCGGGGGACGCCTGGGGGGGGACAATCGCGTTCAGCCATAGTTGCCCTCGAGCGGTGTACGCGGTCAACGTGGCATCGCGTCCTGGGCCGGCATAGGCCAGGGAAATGTGCAGATCCGGCGGGGGCAGCAGGCCCTCCGCCTTCTCAGGCCATTCGATCAATACGACCGCATCGTCCCGCAATAAATCGCGGAATCCCGCGTCCAGCCACTCGCGCGGATCGCTAAACCTATAAAAATCAAAGTGATAGAAGTATAAGTTAGAAACTTTATAGGTTTCAAGCAAGGCATAGCTGGGACTCTTGATCCGCCCCTGGATGCCGCTTTGGCGCAACAGGGCCCGGACGAAGGCCGTTTTCCCAGCGCCCAGGTCGCCGGACAGGTGGACGCGGCCCCCCGCCGGCGCGCCCGCCGCGCCGTTCAGCAGCGGCGCGAGCCGGTGCGCCAGCGCGTCGGTGGCGGCTTCGTCGGGCAGGTGCAGGGTCAGGCTGCGCGGGGCGGACATGTCGCGGGTCGAGTGGTAAAAACAGGGCATTATAGGAAGCGGAAGCGCGGCCCGCCGTCGCGGCCCCGGCGCGATTCCGCTTGTCCGCCTGTCCTTCCTCGACCCCTCCGGTGCGCCGGTACGCCGCGCGCCGGGCGAACCACGGAGCAGTAGCCTCATGAATATCCGCACCGAGAAAGATACCTTCGGCCCCATCGATGTTCCCGCGGACCACCTGTGGGGGGCGCAAACCCAGCGGTCGCTCCAGTTTTTCGCCATCTCCACGGAAAAAATGCCCGTGCCCCTGATCGACGCGATGGCCCGGCTGAAGAAGGCCGCGGCGCAGGTCAACGCCGAGCTGGGCGAGCTCGATTCCGGCATTGCCGATGCCATCGTCCAGGCGGCCGACGAAGTCATCGCCGGCAAGTGGCCCAATGAGTTTCCGCTATCGGTGTGGCAGACGGGCTCCGGCACGCAGAGCAACATGAACATGAACGAGGTGCTGGCCAACCGCGCCTCGGAAATCCTGGGCGGCGAGCGCGGCGAGGGCCGCAAGGTGCATCCCAACGATCACGTCAATCGCGGCCAGTCTTCCAACGACACCTTCCCCACCGCCATGCACGTGGCGGCCGCCATCCAGGTCGAGCAGCATCTGTTGCCGGCGCTGAAGTCGCTGCGCGCCACGCTGGCGGAAAAAAGCGCGGCCTTCTACGACATCGTCAAGATCGGCCGCACCCACCTGCAGGACGCCACCCCGCTGACGCTGGGGCAGGAATTGTCCGGCCACGTCGCCCAGCTCGACCTGTCGGAACAGCAGATCCGCGCGGCCCTGCCGGGCTTGCATCAATTGGCCATCGGCGGCACGGCGGTGGGCACCGGCCTGAACGCGCATCCGGAATTCAGTGCGCGCGTTTCGGCGCGGCTGGCCCACGATACCGGCGCGGCTTTCGTATCCGCGCCCAACAAATTCCAGGCCCTGGCTTCGCACGAGGCGCTGCTTTTCATGCATGGCGCGCTCAAGACGCTGGCGGCCGGGCTGATCAAGCTCGCGAATGACGTGCGATGGCTGGCGAGCGGCCCCCGTTCCGGACTGGGTGAAATCCGGATCCCGGAAAATGAGCCGGGAAGCTCCATCATGCCGGGCAAGGTGAATCCCACCCAATGCGAGGCCATCACCATGCTGGGCGCTCAGGTGTTGGGCAACGACGTGGCGATCAACATCGGCGGGGCCAGCGGCAACTTCGAACTCAATGTGTTCAAGCCGCTGTTGATCCACAATTTCCTGCAGTCCGTGCGCCTGCTCACCGATGGCATGAACAGCTTCAACGCGCATTGCGCCAAGGGCATCGAGCCCAACCGCGAGCGTATCGCCGAACTCGTCGACCGTTCGCTGATGCTGGTGACCGCGCTGAACCCGCACATCGGCTACGACAAGGCGGCGCAGATCGCGAAGAAGGCCCACAAGGAAAACCTGTCGCTGAAAGAAGCGGCGCTGCAGCTGGGCCATGTGACCGAAGAACAGTTCCGGCAATGGGTCGTGCCTGCGGAAATGACCAACGCCAAGCGTAACGCTTGACGCGGGACCGCACTCATCCCGCCGCCGCCAGCCACAGCGGAATGCTGGCGGCGGAAATCAACGTGCCAAGCGAAATCACCACCGCAACGAGGCGGCCGTCGCCCCCCATGCGCATCGCCAGGACATAGCTGGCCGAGGCCGTCGGCAGCGCCGCAAAAACCAGCAGCATGCGTGCGTCCAATGGCGGCAGCCCTAGCAGCCGCGCCACGCCGATCGCCACCAGCGGCAGCACGGCGAGCTTCACCGCAACCATCCAGGCGATCAGCGCCCCTTGCCGGCGGCCACCCTGCCACGACAGATTGGCGCCCACGCATAGAATCCCCAGCGCGATGGCGGCCGCGCCCAGGCGCGCCAGGAAGGTATCGACGGGCCCCGGCAGCTGCACGCCGCCGAAGTTGCAAGCCAGGCCCGCCATCGTGGACAGCACCAGCGGATTGCGCAACAGCTCGCGCACCAGATTGCCGCCGTTATGGCGGGCCAGCGTGTGCACGGCCATGACGTTGGCGACCGGCACGGCCAGCCCCACCAGCACCGCCATGACGGTTTGGCCGCGCGCGCCGTCCAGGCTGGCGCTGAGCGCAAGCCCGATGTACGTGTTGAAGCGATACGCACATTGCGCCACGGACGCGTGCGCCAGCGGTTCCGCACGCAGCACCGGCCTGGCCAGCCACGCCGCGGCGTAGCCGGCGGCCAGCACCAAGGCCACCGCCTGCAGCAGCAGCGCCGCGCTGCCGGCGCTCAATGGCGTGCGCAGGATGGCCTGGAATAGCAGCGCGGGAAACAGCACGAAGTACACCAGGCGCTCGAGTCCGGCGAAAAACTCGCGTTCGAAGCGCAGCTTGTGCCGAAGCATCCATCCCAACGCGACCAGGAAAAAATCGGGCAGAACAAGCAGGGCGACGGACATGAATGGCGAATGTGGCGTACAAAGGGAAACTGGCCCGGCGGCCGATGGAAAGAGGGCTAGCCCCGGTACCCTGTGTAAAAAAATGCTGCTATTCTGCGCGATTGTGCAGGATCGCGCATCTGCCCATAAGGCGACGCAAGGGCGCATCCGCTGTCAAATCAGCCCGCAAAGGGCGGGTTGAAGAACTAGGAGGAACTACTTCGATGATGAAAATCCGCACGTTGACGGCCGCCATCGCGTTGGGCGCCGCCACGCTGGCCGCATCCGCGCAGGCCGCAGACAAGTATCCCAGCAACCCCATCCGCGTGATCGTGCCCTTCGCGCCGGGCGGTTCCACCGACATCATCGCGCGGCTGGTGACGCAGCGCATGAGCCAGGAACTGGGCCAGCCCATGGTCGTCGAAAACAAGGGCGGCGCGGGCGGCGCCATCGGCGCTGCTGAAGCGGCCAAGGCCAAGCCGGACGGCTACACGCTGTCCATCGCCACCGTCTCCACGATGGCGGTGAACCCGGCCTGCCGTCCCAACGATCTGCCCTACGATCCCATCAAGGATTTCCAGCCGGTCACCAACTTTGCCAATACCGCGAACGTGGTCTCGGTCAATCCCAAGAAGATGCCGGTCAAGGACTTCAAGGAATTCCTGGAAGTCCTGAAAAAGAACCCCGGCAAGTATTCCTACGGCAGCTCGGGCACCTGCGGCGTGCTGCACCTGATGGGCGAGTCGTTCAGGATGGCCACGGGCACCGATATCGTGCACGTGCCGTACAAGGGGTCCGGTCCCGCGCTGGCGGATGCCGTCGGCGGACAGATCGAAATCCTGTTCGACAACCTGCCGTCGTCCATGCCGCAGATCAAGGCTGGCGCGATCAAGGCCATGGCCATCGCCTGGCCCAAGCGCATCGAGGACATCAAGGACGTCCCGACGTTCGCCGAAGTCGGTTACCCGGTCCTGAACCAGCCCGTGTGGTACGGCCTGCTGGCGCCCAAGGGCACGCCGATGGACATCGTGAACAAGCTGCGCGATGCCGCCGTGGTGGCGCTGAAGGACCCCAAGGTGATCAAGGCCCTGGCCGAACAGGGATCCGAGCCGTCCGGCAACACGCCCGAGGAATTCGCCAAGGAAATCCAGCAACAGTACGACTGGGCGAAGGACGTCGTGAAGAAGCAGAACATCAAGATGGAGTAAGACGTTCGCGCTTCGCGGACGACGGCCTCGCAAGGGCGCGCGCGGGAGGCGGTATCACCGCAGCCCGCCGCGCTTTCGGCGCGGTGGCCGACGTCCCGACGGACACCGAAGGGCCGGGAGCCGCATTCATGCGCCTCGGCCCTTGTGCTTTTCCGCTCCGCTTGCGCGACGTCCGGAACGACTGTTTTTCCCTTTGGGCGCCGCTGACGCCTGGCGTGGCGCCGTTCGATGTCCCGACATCATGAGCAAATCCCGACACGTTTCCGAGACACCGGCGACCCAGTTCCTGAAGCAGCACAAGGTCGCCTACACCGAGCACACCTATGACTACATCGATCATGGCGGCGCCGGTGAAGCGGCCCGGCAGTTGCAGCTGGACCCGCATGCCGTGGTCAAGACCCTGATCATGGAAGACGAAGCGGCGCGTCCGCTGATCGTCCTGATGCACGGCGATTGCGAGGTGTCCACGAAGAATCTCGCACGCCAGGCTGGCCTGAAAAAGGTCGCCCCTTGCCAGCCGGACGTCGCGCAGCGGCATTCGGGATATCAGGTCGGGGGAACGTCGCCCTTCGGGACGCGCAAGCGCATGCCAGTTTGGGTGGAGCAGACCGTGCTCGATTATCCCGTGATCTACATCAACGGCGGCCGGCGGGGATATCTGCTGGGCATCGCGCCCGGCGTGCTGGTCGACCTGCTCGGTGCCCGCCCCGTGTCCGTCGCGCTGGCCTGATGCGTTGACCGGATCTTTGCCCCTCGCCGGGGCGATGCGCCGGCGCGGGCCTTTTGGCACAATCGTCCGCAGCGGCCGCAACCGCGGCCCGTTCCCGATCCAAGGAGACGACCATGGCGAAGAAGTTGCTCATGCTGGTCGGCGATTATGCCGAGGACTACGAAACGATGGTGCCCTTCCAGACGCTGCTGGCGGTCGGCCACACGGTGCATGCCGTGTGCCCCGACAAAAAGGCGGGTGATACGGTGGCCACCGCCATTCACGATTTCGACGGTGCGCAGACCTACAGCGAGAAGCCGGGGCATCGCTTTTCCCTGAACCAGGACTTCGATGCCGTCGATCCCGCGCAGTACGATGGCCTGGTGATCCCAGGCGGCCGCGCGCCGGAATACCTGCGCATGAATCCGCGCGTGCTGGAGATCGTGCGGCACTTCGACGAGGCCCGCAAGCCCATCGCGGCCATCTGCCATGGCGCGCAATTGCTCGCGGCCGCCGGCGTATTGAAGGGACGCGTGTGTTCGGCCTATCCCGCCTGCGCGGCGGAAGTGCGGCTGGCCGGCGGCGAGTACGCGGATATCGCCATCGATGGCGCGCATACCGACGGCAATCTCGTCACCGCGCCCGCCTGGCCCGCACACCCGGCCTGGATGGCGCAGTTCCTGGCGGTGCTGGGGACAAAGATCGTCCATTGACAGAAAAGACGAAGGGGCGCGATTCGCGCCCCTTCGATGTCCCCGCGGCGGGGTGAGGATCCGCGCCGGCCGGCGCGGCATGCCTTACAGCATCGCCACTTCGTTCTGCACGAACTTGCGGATGCGGACGGCGTCCGCGATGCGGGAATATTTGCCTTGCGAATCCAGCAGCACGATGGCCAGGTCGCGTCCCTGGATGTGGGCCAGCATGACCAGGCATTCGCCCGCTTCATTGATGAAGCCGGTCTTCGACACCTTGATGTCCCAGTCGGCGTTGCGCACCAGGGCGTTGGTGTTGCGGAACGTGCGCGTATGGCCCTTGCCCATGTCGACGTCGTATTCGGTGTCCGTCGTGTAGCGGTGGATCAGCGGACGCTGTGAGGCCGCGCGCAGCAGGCGCACCAGGTCGCGGGGCGACGAGACGTTTTCGCTGGACAGGCCGGTGGGCTCGACGAAGTGGGTGTCCATCATGCCGAGTTCGCGCGCCTTTTCGTTCATGGCTTTGACGAACGCGGGCATGCCGCCGGGGTAATAGCGGCCCAGGGCATGCGCCGCCCGGTTCTCCGACGACATCAGCGCCAGATGCAGCATGTCGGCGCGGCTCAGGCGCGTGCCCACGGGAAGGCGGGAGGCGGCGTGGCGCAGGCGATCGATATCGTCGTCGGTGATCTCCAGCATCTCATCCATGGGCTGGTTGGCATCCACCACGACAAGCGCGGTCATCAGCTTGGAAATCGACGCGATGGGACGGATGGTGTCTTCGTTCTTAGCGAAAAGCACCGTCGAGGTTTCCAGGTCCTGCACATAGGCGACGCTGGAGCGCAGCGCCGCGGCCTGGGCCGACGGCGTGACCAGATGGCCGGCCGCCGCGCCGGCGGACACCTTGCCGGCCGCGACGCTGCTGCGGTGAACGACCTTTTTGGCGGTGTTGCCCGACTTCACCGTGGTGTCGGTTACCACTTGCTTGCGGGTGGCGGCGCTCGTCTTGCCGTCGCTGGTCTTTTTCGCGACGGTGGTGGTCTTGGCCGACGTTTTGGAAATCGTCGTCTTGGTGCGGGTTTGCGAGACCGTGGTGGTCTTGCTGACCGTGGTCGTTGTCTTCGTCGCGGTCTTGCTCTGCGCGGCCTTGCAGGCGGCCGATTTGGCGTTCACCTTGCAAGGATCGGACGCCGCCCGGGCGCCGGGCGACAGCAGAAGCGATGCCGCGACCATCAGCGGGGCGACCGCCGTCACGACCGTACGTTTCAGGAATAGCGCCATAGGGGAAAGCGTGTTGTGTGGTCCGAGTGAGTCCGACACGGCCCGGCGTGCCGGAAAATTGAGTCGAATTATAGGGTTAGCTTGGGAATTTAAACAATCGTTTTAAGCCGTCATGCCGCCAAAAGCATAACCGGGTTGGCGGCCTTCAGGTGGAAAGCGCCAACCAGGCGCCGCAGATTTGCCTGCACCGGCATACAAAAGCAAGGGGGATTGGAGCCGAGGGGCGCTTTTTGGTTCCGGCCAGGGATAGGGACCCGGGGCGCGGGAGAGCGGGGCGGCGCCGGATGGGCATCGCCGTCCGGGGAGAAACACGTCAAAGGAGGGCTGGCCTCGCCGGGTGGAATCGAACCACCAATTGACCCTTAGGAGGGGCCGGTTATATCCATTTAACTACGGCGAGATGGGCGGTTTTGAGGGATGGTGTCACCCCTTTTGCGGGATGGCGTCACCCCGCTAGTACGCTGCTTTTTTCGGCTAACCCCTTGATTTCTTAGAGTAAGGTAGCCCGAAACTATATCACGATTCACCACCCGCTCTCATCTGATGATGTGAATCCTAGTACTACGGGAGTCACTACAGCGGGAATGGGGCATGGCCGCAGTTGCGATGATCGGCGCCATGCGGCGCGGCGGGTACCCAAGGCAAGGACGCAAGTCTATCAGGAGGATGTTGGGGCGCCAAAATCGGGGTGTAGCGCTGGGGTTAGGAACTGCGGTTGCCCGGGGCGCGCCTTGTGGCTGCGCCGGCAACAATGCCCGGCACAACGAAAGGCGCTTGCCCGTCGAGGAGACTTGGCGAGGGCGCAGTCCGACGGTGGTCCCGGCGATGGTCCGTCAGTGAAGCGGTTTGATATTCCGCATTTGCAGGATCTGGTTCCACCGATCGGTTTCTTCGGCGATCAGCTCCTTGAACGCCGCCGGCGTGTTTGGCGGCTGCGGTGTAGTAAAGGCGTGCCGTGTCAACGCATCGCGGAGCGCCGGGTCGAGTAACGCTGTATTTATCGACCGGTTCAGTTTTGCCACCACATGGGGCGGCGTACCGGACGGCGCCACCAGGCCGCTCCAACCTCCAAGCTCAAGCCCTGAAAGTTGTGGCACGCCGGCTTCCTCCAACGTCGGCACATCCGGCAGTGCCGGTACCCGTCGCGAAGACATCGTAACTACGGGCCGAAGCTGACCCGCTTGAATCTGGGGCAGCGCTCCAGCAAGTGGCGCGATGTAGAAATCTATCCGGCCGCCTATCACGTCCGTCAGCACGGGCGAGCCGCCGCTGTACGGTACATGCTGTATGTCGATGTCCATTTCCTGCTGCAGCAATTCACAAAGCAGATGCGAGGTTGTCCCGGTTCCAGGAGATGCGCACGTGAGAGCACCTGGATACGTTCGGGCAATCCTCATCACATCGTCCAGGGTAGTAATTTGGCTATGGATGCCGCTTACCATGACAAATGGTTGTGTTGCCGCCAGACCCACAGGAATCAGGTCGCGCGAAAAGTCATACTTCATGCTGCCGTACATGGTTCTGTGAATGATGTTCGGTCGCCCCCCAAGAAAGAGCGTGTAGCCGTCGGGCGCTGCGTGCGCGACATATTCCGCGCCGAGATTACTGCCAGCGCCAGGCTTGTACTGAACGATGACTTTTTGCCCCAGCGCTTCGCTCATGGACCCCGCGAGCAGACGGGCCAGAGCGTCGGCGCTTCCGCCTGGAGGGAAGCCAATCACCAGCGTGATCGGGCGCTGCGGGTATACGGCATCTTGCTCGGATGCCATGGCTCCCCATGACAGGGTGGTGCTCGCCAAAGCAAGAAGTGCGAGGTTCCGCTTCAGATGGTGCATCTCGTCTCCGTTCCAACGTTGTAGTAGTGCCCGGGATACGTTCCGCATTGCGCCAGGAGGAGTCGCCGCCATGGCTCGTGAGGATGTTCGCCCCGGGCAAGAGCGGAAGTGCGTAACCTGAAATCTGCAGCCGTTCCGGGTCAGACGGGCCGCTGACGGCTACGCGCATTCCGACGAGACACCGCACCAGCAGACCGCCGATCGCTGGTCGGGTAGATATCGTCGTCGGTGAAGCTCAGCTCGCGCACGCTGCACTGCACGTCCGGATTTCGGGCGTCGGCCGGTCCTTCGGGCGCCGCACTGGCTGAGGCGTGACGGACAGAGCTACATCGAACAGCGTTTACGGGTCAAAGACAGCAGGCGGAAAAGCCCGGTGTCATCATGCGCGCCTATGGTGACTCCACGCCCTCGCGTGTACGGAGCGCTGCTTTGCAGCACGCCTCGGCGACAGTCCGGTCAGAGCGAAATGGCTCTATTCGAACGCTGAGAACATTCACCGAAAAACCGTGCGACGATGGCCGGTTGAGTGGAGCTTGATATTGCGCATTCGCAGGATTCCGTTCCACAGGACCGTCTCTTCGGCGATCAGTTGCTGAAACCCCATCGGCGTGGTCGGTTGCTGCGGCGGGGCAAAGGGTAGCCGCGCCATTGCATCGCGCACTCCCGGGTCCATCAGTGCCGCGGGGTTACGCTGAGCGGCGATGCGCGCGGCTTGCCTGCGGCGCAGCGCCGCGGCCACCTTCAGGTGACCTCGCGCTGACTGCGGGCGTTGCCGGTGCGGCGAAGTCCGCATCGACTTTGATGAAGTTGTGGATTTTCTGCCATCACGGAAACGACACAGCTTGATCTCCAATCGCGACGGCCCGGTCTGCGCATGCAGGCGGGCCATCGTCCTCAAAGAACGCCTTTTTCCACCGCCTCGCGCAGCACGTTGTTAACGCGGGTCTGCCAGCCTTTTCCGCACTGGCGTGGGTGTTCCATCAAGTCCGCGTCGATGCGCATGTTCAGCGAGGGCCGCTTGACGGCGGCACGCGGCCGGCCCGGCCTGGTCACTTTCGCCGCGCTCCAATACGCCCGCGCCGCGGCCCCGTCGTTCGGATCGTAGAGGTCGGTTTCCTGGTCGTGAGCGACGGGCGCCTCAGCGGCCGCTTCCGCCTTGACACGATCCCAATCAGTCTTGTTGTGCATCTTCATACAGGCTCCGTTCGGCCTTCGATGCGCGCCGCAACGAAATAGCGCGCAGCGTGTTGCGTCGAATCACGTACACCAGAACGAGCACGACGCCGGCAGGCGCGGTTCGCCGGGAATAGTACTGAATCGCCTCCGTCGTTCGAGCCGCCGCCTTTTGCCCCAACTCTAGCCGAAGACTAAGGGACGGGACGGGAAACGCCGCAGGCATACCGTCTATGGTGACTCGGCACGCTCGCGCGCACACGGAGCGCGCCTTGTAGCTGCGCCGGCCGCAAGCCCGTCACAGCGAAAGGCGCCTAGCCGTCGAGGAGATTTACCGAACGGCGGAGTCCGACGATGGTCCATCAGTGAAGCGGTTTGATATTCCGCATCCGCAGGATTTGGTTCCACCGATGGGTTTCTTCGGCGATCAGCTCCTTGAATGCCGTCGGCGTGTTCGGTTGCTGCGGCGGGGCAAAGGATAGCCGCGCCATTGCATCGTGCAGTCCCGGGTCGATCAGTGCCGCGTTGATTGTTCGGTTCAGTTTCGCGGTCACATGAGAAGGCGTGCCAGCCGGCACCAGAAGGCCGGTCCAGTTGCCCAGTTCGAGTCCTGACAGTTGTGGCGCGCCGGATTCCTCCAGCGTCGGCACATCGGGCATAGTCTGTATCCGCACGGACGACATAGCGGCGATGGGTTTGAGTGCTCCGGCCCGGACGTGCGGCAGCGCTTCGGCGACACTGGCGGCGTAGATGTCTATCCGACCGCCAATTACATCCGTCAGCGCCTGCGCGCCGCCGTTGTACGGAACATGCTGCATGTCGATGTCCAGTTCCTGTTGCAGAAGTTCACAGAGCAGATGAGTCGTTGTCCCCATTCCGGCAGACGCGCATGTCATGGCTCCCGGATACGCCCGGGCGAGCCGCACCACGTCGTCCACGGTGGCGATCGGGGCGTGTGTACTGCTCACCATGACATATTGCATCGTGGCGACCAAACCCACTGGGACCAAGTCGCGTGAGAAGTCATACTTCATGCTGCCGTACATCGTTTTGTGAATCGTGTTTGGCCTTGCTCCAAGAAACAATGTATAGCCGTCTGGCGCCGCACGCGCGGCATATTGCGCGCCGATATTGCCGCCGGCACCAGGTTTGTACTGGACGATCATTTTTTGCCCGAGTGCTTCTCCCAAATAGCGCGCAAGCAGTCGAGCCAGCGCATCGGTGCTTCCGCCTGGAGGGAAGCCAATCACCAGCGTAATCGGGCGCTGCGGGTAGACAGCATCTTGGTCGGACGCCATGGCTCCCCATGGCAGGGTGGTGCTCGCCAAAGCAAGGATTGCGAGGTTCCGCTTCAGATGGTGCATCTCGTCTCCGTTTTCCGTTTTAGTGTTTCTTGCGGCACGCCAGCATCACCTCGAAAGGCGTTGCAGGCATGATGCGGGAAGGCGATAAGCCAAACCGCGGCGCAGTGGGTAACGGGATGGTCACACACGTTCCGCCCGGGCGGGGTCTAGCTTGTCAGTGTCAGGGCCCTTGAACTGGTCGGCGGTGACCTACTCCGGCCGCGACGCCATCGACCTTTGCGGTGAGCTTCCAGCACGTCGCCTGTGCTCGCCTTGCCGCGCACGCCGGGCGGCAAGTTCCGGCTGCTGGAGCGGCATCAGTGGCGGGGGATGGATTTTGCGAAACAGGCCGAGCGCATCAAGGAATTGACCCAACACTACAACGTAGTGGACATCGCCATTGACGCCACCGGCATGGGGCAGGGCGTCTATCAGATCGTCCGGCAATTTTTCCCGGCCGCACGGCAGATCAACTACTCCCCGGAAGTAAAGACGCGGCTGGTGCTGAAGGCCGGCGACGTGATGCGCAACCGGCGCCTGGAATGGGACGCCGGCTGGACCGACCTCGCGCAGTCCTTCATGGCGATCCGCAAGACGCTGACCGCGAGCGGCCGACAGGTGACGTACGACGCCGGCCGGGCGCAAGACACCGGGCACGCAGACTTCGCCTGGGCCTGCATGCACGCATTGGACTATGAACCCCTGGAAGGCGCCACGAGCGAGAACCGGGGCCTTGTGGAGCTATACGAATGACGCTGATTCTGAACGCACGGGGCGAGCCGATGCCGCCGGTGGCGAGCCCGGCCACGCCGGCGGACAACCCGGGCGTCGAAGCCTTCAGCTTCGGCGATCCCATTCCGGTGCTGGACCGGCGCGACATCCTCGATTACGTGGAGTGCCTGGACAGCGGGCGCTGGTACGAGCCGCCCATCAGTTTCCACGGGCTGGCGAAGTCGTTTCGAGCGAGTACACATCACAGCTCGGCAATCTACTTCAAGGCCAACGTGCTGGCCTCCACGCTCATCCCGCATCCGCTGATCACGCCGATGCTGGTCAAGGAACTGGCGGTCAATTATCTGACCTTCGGTAATGCTTATCTGGAAAAGCGCATCAGCGTCACCGGTAAGGTGCTGGGCCTGCGAAATGCGCCGGCGAAGTACACGCGCCGCGGCAAGGAAGATGGGCAGTTCTTCTTTGTGCCGGGCATTGCCGCCGATCATGAATTGGAGCGTGGGACGGTGTTCCACCTGAAGGAGCCCGACATCAATCAGGAGGTGTACGGACTGCCGGAATATCTCAGCACGCTGCAGTCGGCGTGGCTGAACGAATCGGCGACGCTCTTTCGGCGGCGGTACTACAACAACGGCAGCCACGCCGGCTTCATCCTGTATATGTCGGACGCAGCCAACAGCGCCGAGGACATCGACAAGGTGCGCGAGGCCATGCGCAACGCCAAGGGGCCGGGGAATTTCCGGAACCTATTTCTCTATTCGCCCAACGGAAAGAAGGATGGCGTGCAGGTCATTCCGATCAGCGAGGTGGCCGCGCGGGACGACTTCTTCAACATCAAGAATGTGACGCGCGATGACATTCTGGCCGCGCACCGCGTGCCGCCGCAGCTCATGGGTATTGTGCCCGGCAATACGGGTGGCTTTGGCGCCGTGCTTCCGGCCGCGCAGGTCTTCGCCCGCAATGAAATAGAGCCGCTACAGGCCGTGTTTACGACGATCAACGCGTGGCTCGGCATCGACGCCTTTCGATTCGAGCCATACGTGGTCGAGACTGGCGATAGTGCTGCCAAGTAACAGGGGACTGCGAGACGACGCGTCGCACGCAGTGATGCTGGGGCCTGCGTTGAGGCAGGAATCCGAGGACGCAAACTCTTCCGGTGTTGCCGAGCGCAGGCCTCAGCACTCCGCCATCCACTGAATCCACCAGCCTTGATAAAAGCGCTGGCCCGCGATCTCTTCGACACCCGCGACCATCATCCCCCGGGTCTGAACCGAAGGTCAGCAACTGTGGTTCCAGTAGGTCGGGGATAGCTGATCGTTGCGTGGCGCCGAATTTGTCGTATGAATCGAGCGTCATGATTTGTACATATCGACGCAACGGCTGATGGTAGATCGAGTACATGCGCACGGTGCCTTCAACCGGCGCGCCGAAGTCCTTGCCTCGTAAACATTCTCCGAGGTGGTGAGTCCGAACGACGAGGCAGCGCAGCATGGCAGAGCATATAGGGCTGTATGGATATACAGTAATATGCGACGCATCCCGGCTCAGAATAGAGACGGTCCGTTATCGCCCGTTGGGTCAGTTGCGTCTGGCCGTTCGTACCGGGAGTTACCCACCGCCTGCTTCACCGGATACCAGCGAAAGGCCGCCTCGGGTAGCCCGCCCATCAACAGATCTCTGGCGCAAAGCGGCGTGGTTGCCGGGTCCATCCACTCTTGCGCTAATTCGGGCGCCAAGACAATCGGCCTACGGTCGTGAACGTCGATCAAGCCGCCTTTGGCGTCGTTCGTCACTATGGCGATGCCGTGCTCCGGCCCATGTTCCTTGCCCGGGCGCCAGGCGGTCAGGGCAGGGAAGTAGAGCGGATCGTCGTTCACCGCCCGGATGAAATGCGGCTGCTTCGGCCCTTTGGGATCGGGGGTCAGGCGCTTCCATTCGTACCATCCGTCAGCCGGCACCAGCACGCGACCGCCCGCCTTCATCAGCGCTGCCCACGGCCACTTGCCGGCCGTGATCGTTTCCAGGCGTGCGTTGCTCATGAGAGGGACTTTCGCACCAGCCGGCTTGTAGCCCCAGAAGATGCGCTCAACCTGTTTGCTACCGTCCCCGCCAAGCCGGTGAATGGCGAGGATACGCACGCCCGGGGGTACGTTGTACTTGGGGCCTACCGGGTCAGGCGGGAAAATCTCGTCCGCCCTGGGCGCGCGTATTACGCGTTCCAGGTAGTCATCGAGGTTTCCCTTCTGGACGATGCGGCCGCACATATCTGCGCTCCGGGTGTTCGGCTTTCTTCCGGCAGTGTAGTGGCCTCCGATCGCACTGGCGAATAGAGCGTAGAAGATGGCCTGACGAATGCAGCGCGAGTGGTGCCTCCGCCTGCATCCACCGATCAATCCCAGTGCTCGACCAGTCGGCGCTCCGGCGGACGCGCGGCACGCGGCCAGGGTGCCCGAGGGGCCATTTCGACCCCCTGGCGCGAGGTCATCCTTCCACCTCGCCCGCCCGCTAAAAAGGTCGCTTTCGACTCATCCCGGCGTCACCTGCCAGCCCATGCCGGCGCCGGCAGGCGATCCATTCTGGGGCGGGGGATGCCGACGCAAAAAGACGCAGCACGCGGCCCCATTCTGGCAGTCATGGTGGCGCGCAGTTCGCGCTCCTCGCGGCGCCGCCGAATCGAATATCTCCCGTGTGCCCAGACAACCGTCTAGGAGAGAATTAAGCCTTGGAGGCCGCGGTTATCCGCTTGGCCGCATGAAGCGCCAGTACGTTGCAAACGAAGCGGTTCCCGCTGTTGCGTGCGGCGAGCGCCGACAGAATGTACTGCAGGCCAAAGAGCAGAAGACTTGCTCTTACTAGCGACGACGCGGCGTCGAAGCACCATAAAGCGAAGGGCACCGCTATTGATAGCAGCAGCGATAACGCGGTGGCGTCTCGCCATAGTAAGTAGGCTTTATGTGCCCCGACTACTCGGGTGTCCGCTTCGACTCTTTTATAAAGTTTGTACCAGGTGGCATTCTGTTCTTTGGGGTTGACGGGCAGAGTCCCGACGTGTCGTTGTAGGGCATTCATGTCTATGCGTGGATCGGACGGTCCGTGCTTCGTGAAGGCGGCGTGTCCAGGCAATGGGTCCTTAAATTTCCAGAACACCAGCACAGCTTTCACGTTATGCGGTGCGAGCTCCACAAGTAGCAGCACCACAATAGGTAGAAAGGGGACAACGCTGGCTCGCAAAAGCCGTGAGAGAGATATCGCCTCCACGATGTGTGGGTAAGCGAGGCAAAACGTTATCGCTGTGTCTAAGCCAGCCAGAGATACCAGCAGCTTCAAGTTGGCGCTTTTCAAACTGTCTTTCATCAGTTGCGCTCGGTCGTGATCGCGAAAGTACTGTCGCTAACATCAAACTGGATCCATCCATCCCGCCGCGTTGTAAGGACATGGCGGCGCTTTTCAGTGTTGGCGACGTAGACCCCGTCTGGGTAGTTGTCTATCACACGCTGCCGATATGTCTGCGTCATCCGCTGCGTATCATGATGGATTGCTTTATCCGACATAACGATCGCCATGGGCTTGCAGTAATCAAAGACTTCTTCACAGTAGCCATTTTCGCGGCCGTGGTGGGAGGCGACCAGTATGGTGACGCCAGCCAGCTCGGCTCGGAAGTCTGGTCGTTCCAAAAGCGCTTTCCAGCCGGGCACTTCAAGGTCGCCAGGAAAAAGGATAGAAAAATTGCCGTACTTGATAAATGCAGCCAAGCTTAGATCGTTCGTGTTCTCGAAGTCCGGATAGCTGTTGTAGTAGCACGCAGCTGTGATGCCGCGCATCCCCTCATTGAAACGCAGCGGCGGAGGGGCGGTGTATCTTCCATGCATGGACAGGAATTCTTCGATGTCGTCAGTCGGGGTACCGTTGTTTTGCTTGATCTCGCGAAGAGCATCTGTGGGCGGATGCGGATTTCTAATCAAGGTATCGACCGATATGCCAGCGCGCCTCAAGCCAGCTAAATCACTCATGTGATCTTGGTCCGCATTCGTAATAAACAGATAATCGACTGTAGTGCGTCGGAGTACGTCCCGGATGTGGTCGCTAGGCCGCCAGTCAGGAGTGCACCCCGAGTCGATCATTGCCAAACGGCCTCTATCTGCGCCTATAAGGTGCTGCACCATAGCGCAGGCACCGTGCTCGACGTCCCAAATTCTCAATTGCATTTGTCCGACCATGTTTCGATCCCCATGGCAAAGTAGTGCTAGATGTGTCCAGAATTTACACATAGAACTTGTGCGGACACAAGGCCGTGGGGGAGACGGGGCCACTTGGATGCGCATTACAGCTAGAGATGCTGTTACATTTGTTGTTATATTTGGAGTTCGAACCGGGTGAGGGTAGTAAAACCAAGGGTGTAGCGGAAAGTTCGGAGCACCCTCTGTCATTCAACTTACTTCCTTCGTGCTCAACTCTTGCGCAGATTGGGGGATGGGTCGGGAAAAATCTAACCAGCCTAACCGGCCCCAGAAAACCTCCGTAAGCCCTTGAAGTGTAAAGAATAAGATGGTTAGGGTTAAAACCTAACCGGCCCTAACCTAAAACCTAACCGGACTCCAGGCCGTTGATTTTTAAGGAATTGTATTTTTCTTAAAGTCAGGGTACATAAATCTAACCTGGTTAGGTATTGGTTAGAACAAGGTTAGGTTTTGCGGAAAGGCGCAAGCCCGCATGAATAAAGGCTTTCCAGCCGATCCGCTGATCTCGGTTAGGGAGGTTAGGTTTTTCCCGACCCCTCCCCAAAATTTCTGAACGGCGGGATTTGGCGGTTTTCGAGGCCTTTTTGTCGTGGTCGTTCGTCCATGCGCGCGTTGGCTGCGCAGATGTGCCGGCAGACTGTATGCCGACCTGGCCAGCCCAGCGGACCGGCGGTGGGATGCCGGTTCCGATCGGCGACCAGGGGAACATGCGGCGGGCGCCGGCATGCCGCGGCGCCACTGGTTGCGGCCGGTGGCTAGCGGGCTGCCGGATCGCCTGGCGCTTACCCCGCGCGCGACGCGGCTGGCCATGCTGACCGTGAAGGGAAACAGAGGGGACGATGCGGAGGGAACTACTACAGAACTACTACAGCAAACCCGCCAAAGCTAGCATTCATGCGGGTTTCCGGCTTGTAGCATTCGCCGTTAACTACGGCGAGACGGCGGATCCGAGGCCAGTCTTGCCCTCGTCCGGACGAGGTTGCCGGACGCGCCGCCTGCATGTTGCGCAAACCAGCACGCTTCGTCCCGAGATCCGCGAAAAAGCGGGATCCCAACATCCAGGGGGCCGAACGCTCCGACCTGCTAGAATGCTGTTTGGCGGGCCCCTTCGCATGGTCCGGCGGTGAACCTGGTCAGGTCGGGAACGAAGCAGCCATAGCCGTTTAGGATTAGTGCCGGAGTAAGGCTCGCCTCCCGGATACGCGAAAGGACGGAGCAGGCGCCAGCGCCTTCCGTCCTTTCTTTTTTGCGCCCCGGCAGGCTCTACAATCCGCCCATGACTTACCTCGTACTGGCCCGCAAGTGGCGGCCCCGCTCGTTCGACACCCTGGTCGGACAGGATCACGTGGTGCGCGCCCTGACGCACGCGCTGGACACCCAGCGGCTGCACCATGCGTGGCTGTTCACCGGCACGCGGGGCGTGGGCAAGACCACGCTGTCGCGCATCCTGGCCAAATCGCTCAATTGCGAGACGGGCATCACCTCCAGGCCCTGCGGCGTGTGCCGCGCCTGCACGGAGATCGATGCCGGCCGCTTCGTGGATTACCTGGAGCTGGACGCGGCGTCGAATCGGGGTGTCGACGAGATGACGCAGCTGCTGGAGCAGGCGGTGTACGCGCCGGGGGCGGGCCGCTTCAAGGTCTACATGATCGACGAAGTGCACATGCTCACCGGACACGCCTTCAACGCCATGTTGAAGACGCTGGAAGAGCCGCCGCCGCACGTCAAGTTCATCCTGGCGACGACCGACCCGCAGAAGATTCCCGTCACCGTGCTGTCGCGCTGCCTGCAATTCAACCTGAAGCAGATGCCGCCGGACGCCATCGTGGGGCATCTGCGGCACGTGCTGGGCGAGGAACAGCTGGACTTCGAGGTGCCCGCTTTGCGCCTGATCGCTCAGGCCGCGGCGGGATCGATGCGCGACGCGCTTTCTCTGACGGATCAGGCGATTGCGTACAGCGCGGGGAATCTGACCGAGGAAGCGGTGCGCGGCATGCTGGGCACCATCGACCAGCGGCATCTGGTGCGCCTTTTGGACGCATTGTCCGCGGGCGAGGCGCGCGCGGTATTGGCAGTGGCCGACGAGCTCGCGACGCGGGGTTTGTCGTACAGCGGCGCACTGGCCGACCTGGCCGGCCTGCTGTCGCGCGTGGCTATCGAGCAGCGCGTGGCGGGCGTGACGCCGTCTGACGATCCGCTGGCGGCAGATATTGCGCGGCTGGCGCGATCGCTGCATCCCGATGCGGTGCAGCTTTTCTATTCGGTGGCCGTGCACAGCCGCGGCGAACTGGCGCTGGCACCCGACGAATATGCAGGTTTCGTGATGGCCTGCCTGCGGATGCTGTCCCTGCATGGCGATGCGGGACCGCAAAGCCTGCCGGCGGGGCCTGTTCCGACGAGTGTGGCCAGCGCGGCTCAGGCGCCGGCCGAAGTGGCGGGGGCTGCAGGCGCGGCCGCTGCAGCGGCCGCAGACGCGCCAGCCGATACGCAATCGGCGAGTGCCGCCGTTCCTGTGCCTTCGTTCGGGGCGGCGCCTTCGTCGCCAGCGCCCGTTGGCGCTGCGCCTCAGGTGTCCGCTGTGCGGGCTGATGCGTCGTCCGAGCCGGCCGGTGCTCGTGATGTTCCGGAAACTTCCGGCTCGCCGGCCGCCTCTCCCGCTTCCGCGCAGATTTCCGCGGCTTCGCAGCGGCCCGGCACTGAATCATCCGCCACATCGTCCTCGAGCACGTCCGGTGCAAGCTCGTCGGGTCCGGCTGCGGCCGGGTCAAGCCCATCCGCTCCAACCGCGTCCGCTCCAACCGCGCCCGCCTCAACCCAGGCTGCGAACCGTGCGGCAAGCGCCGGTGTGGCGCCCTGGGAAGACGCCCCTGCCGCCGCGCACCGGAAGACGGACGAAGCGCCTTCAGCCGCCGGCACATCGGGCGGGGCCGAAGCCCACGCGCAGCCCAATGCGTTCGTCCAGGACGCGTTCCCGCCGGTTCAGCCGGATCCGCCCGTCCCGACCGAGCCCGCAGCCCGGTCGGGAACGCAGGCCGCATCGCCAGCGGACCGATCACCGGCGCCCGCTTCTGCAGCCGCACCCGCAGCCGCACCCGCACCGACGCCCGCGTCTGCAGCCGCTCCCGCATCGGCGCCCGCGTCTGCAGCCGCGCCCGCAGCCGCTTCCGCACCGGCGCCCACGCAGGCGCCGCCCGCTGCAGCCGCCGCATCGCCCGATCCGGACGGGCCGCCGGCCTGGGTCGACGAAGTCATTCCCGACGACGCCGAGGGCGGTTACCTGCCGCCTGCCGAGGCCAGTGAGGATGGCTTCATCGCCAGCCCCGACGATGAAGATTTCGAAACGGTGGCGGGGGACGCTGCCGCGGCGCCGGCCATGGCGGTGCGCCGCGTCGCTGCCCCCGCCGCGTCATCCCGGCGTTCCAAGCGGGCGCCGCGTCTGTCCGATATGTCCCCGGCGGCGTGGCCGCAACTGGCCGCGAGCCTGCCCGTGACGGGCCTGGCCGCGGAGCTGGCTCGCCAGAGCGAGTGGCAGGGCGTGCAGGGCGATACCATTGTGCTGCGCGTGGCGGTCAAGACGCTGGCGGACAGCGCCAGCCGGGTGCGTCTGCAGACGGTGCTCTGCGAGCACTTCGGCCAGAGCCTGCGGCTGGAGGTGATGGTTGGCGCCACGGGCGATGCCACGGCCCACGCCGTGGCGCAGCAGGAACGCGCCGAGCGGCAACGCGCGGCCGAGGCCGCGGTCGAGGCGGATCCTTTCGTGCAGGCGCTCCTGACGGATTTTGGCGGCAGGGTGGTTCCTGGCTCCATTCGTCACGTCGATCCGCCGTCGGCGCAGGCCCGCTGAGCGGCACGCCGATACTTTTCTCCAATCCGAACCTAGGGTGTTCCCATCATGATGAAAGGACAATTGGCCGGGCTGATGCGTCAAGCCCAGCAGATGCAGGAAAACATGAAGAAGGCGCAGGAGGCGCTGGCCGACATCCTGGTCGAAGGCGCCGCGGGCGGCGGCCTGGTGAAGGTCACCATGTCGTGCCGCCACGACGTCAAGCGCGTCGCCATCGATCCATCGCTGCTGAGCGACGACAAGGACATGCTCGAAGATCTGGTCGCTGCCGCTTTCAACGATGCCCTGCGCAAGGCGGAAGCCACCACGCAGGAGAAGATGGCGTCCGTGACCGCCGGCATGCCGCTGCCCCCGGGGATGAAGTTCCCCTTCTGATGATGCGGCGCGCGGGCGCGCGCCGCGGGCATCGTCCCGCCGTGCGCCCGTTCCCGCTGGCTCCATGGAACCTTCGCTTCCCGAACCCGAACCGCTGCGCGCCCTGATCGAGGCGCTGCGGCGCTTGCCCGGCGTGGGCGTGCGATCCGCGCGCCGCATGGCCTATCACCTGTTGCAGCACGATCCGCGCGGCGCCGAGCAGTTGGGCGACGCGTTGGCCTCGGCGGTGCACAACCTGCGTCACTGCAGTCGCTGCAACAGCTTCACCGAAAACGAAATCTGCGCGACTTGTGCCAACCCCAAGCGCGACCCCACGCTGTTGTGCATCGTCGAAACGCCCGCGGACCAGAACATGATCGAGTCCAGTCACGGGTATCGCGGCCTGTACTACGTGTTGATGGGACGGGTTGCGCCGCTGGAAGGCATCGGACCACGCGAGCTGGATTTCGAGCGGTTGCTGGCGCGCGCAACGGATGGCGTGGTGACCGAGGTGATTCTGGCGACGAACTTCACGGCCGAAGGCGAAACCACGGCGCACTTCCTCAGCGAGTCGCTGCGCGAGCGCGGCTTGTCCGTTACCCGACTGGCGCGCGGCGTGCCGGCGGGCAGCGAGCTGGAATACGTGGATGCAGGCACGATCGCCTGGGCGCTGATGGAGCGCAAGTCCGCGTAAGCCGGCACCGCGGCCGCCACGCGCCGCGGCGGCACGATGGCAACGGCCATGGCGATGGCCGTTCGCCCGAATAAACAGATAAGGAGACATCGCCATGTCGGCCTTGGCCGGATTGAAAGTGCTTGAGCTCGGCACGCTGATCGCGGGCCCATTCGCGGCCCGCCTGTTCGGCGAATTCGGGGCCGACGTCATCAAGGTCGAAACGCCCAACGGCCCGGACGGCAAGGGCGGCGGCGATCCGATCCGCACCTGGCGTCACCTGCACGAGGGCAATTCGCTGTGGTGGACGGTACAGGCCCGCAACAAGCGCTCCGTCGCGCTCAATCTGAAGGATCCGCGCGCCCGCGAGATCGCGTTGCAGCTGGCGCTGGACGCCGACGTCATCATCGAAAACTACCGTCCCGGCGTCCTGGAGAAGTGGGGCCTGGGCTATGAACAGCTGCGCGCCCGCAATCCCGCCACCATCATGGTGCGCCTGTCGGGATACGGGCAGACCGGCCCGCTGCGCGACCGGCCGGGCTTTGGCGCCATCGGGGAATCGATGGGCGGGTTGCGCTATGTGTCGGGCCATCCCGACCGGCCGCCCGTGCGCGTGGGCATCTCCATTGGCGATTCCATCGCCGCGCTGCATGGCGTGATCGGCGCCATGATGGCGCTGCGGCACCGCGACGCCACCGGCGGGCGCTGGAACGGCGTATCGGGCGGGCAGGGCCAGATGGTGGACGTGGCGCTGTACGAAGCCGTCTTCAACATGATGGAAAGTCTGGTGCCGGAGTACGACGTGGCCGGCGTGGTGCGGGAGCGCACGGGCGGCGCCTTGCCGGGCATCGTGCCGTCCAACACGTACACCACCGGCGACGGGCAGAACATCGTCATTGCCGGCAATGGCGATGCGATCTTCCACCGGCTGATGATCGCCATCGGCCGCGAGGACCTGGCCCATGATCCCTCGCTGGCGCGCAACGACGGGCGCGCGAAACGCGTGGAGGAGATCGACGGCGCCATCCAGGCATGGTGCGATGGCCAGACCATCGACAGCGCGCTGGAAACGCTGCAGCGCGCCGACGTGCCCGTGGGCAAGATCTACAGCGTGGCCGACATGTTCCGCGATCCGCAATTCATCGCGCGGGGCATGATCGAGCAGCACCGCTTCGCCGACGGCACCCCGGTGAAGCTGCCGGCGGTCACGCCCAAGCTGTCCGAAACCCCGGGCGGCACGCGATGGCTCGGCCCGCGCTTAGGGGAACATACCGAGGAAGTGTTGAAATCCCTGGGGTATGATGCTGCGGCAATTGCCGAGCTGGCCGCCAGCGGCGCCATCGGAATATAAAACCATCATTGCGGAGACAAACCATGTCCGTGACTCGACGTGAATGGCTCAAGCTCGCCGGCGCGGCCGGCGCCCTGGGCCTGGCTCCCGCCATCGTGCGGGCTCAGAAACTCGAAAAGAAAGAAGTGGCCATCGCCGTCGGCGGCAAGGCGCTGGTCTACTACCTGCCCTTGACCATCGCGGAAGTGCGCGGCTACTTCAAGGACGAAGGGCTGGACGTCAGCATCGCTGACTTCGCCGGCGGCGCCAAGGCGCTGCAGGCCGTGGTGGGCGGCAGCGCCGATGTGGTGTCCGGCGCGTTCGAGCATGCGCTCAATCTGCAGACCAAGGGCCAGTTCTACCGGGACTTCGTGCTGCAGGGCCGCGCGCCCATGATCGGTTTCGGCGTGTCGGCCAAGAACATGCCGAACTACAAGTCGCCGGCGGATCTCAAGGGCAAGAAGATCGGCGTCACGGCGCCCGGATCGTCCACCAACATGGTGGTGAACTTTTTCCTTGCCAAGCATGGCCTGAAGCCTTCGGACGTCTCCATCATCGGGGTGGGCGCGGGCGCCGGGGCCATTACGGCGCTGCGCAGCGGCCAGATCGACGCCATTTCGAATACCGACCCGGTCGTGACGGCGCTGGAGCACTCGGGCGATCTGAAAATCATCGCCGACACGCGCACCCTCAAGGACACCAAGGAAATTTTCGGCGGCAATATGCCGGCCGGTTGCCTGTACTGCTCGCAAGCCTATATCGACGCCAATCCGAACACGGTGCAGGCGCTGACCAATGCCATCGTGCGCGCCGACAAGTGGATCCAGGCGCAGCGCGACAACCTGGACGCCATCGCCAACGCGGTGCCCAAGCAATATCTGCTCGGCGAGCCGGAGGTATACAAGGCGTCGCTGAAGGCCAGCCTCGAAGGCTTCTCGCCGGACGGCATGATTCCGGAAGACGGCGCGGAAACGGCGGTGAAGGCGCTTGCCGCGTTCCTGCCCGACTTCGACCCGAAGAAGGTCGACCCGTCCAAGATCTGGACCAACGAGTTCGTCAAACGCGCCAACCAGAAGTATCCGAATGGCTGACGCGGCACTTGCACTCGAAGACATCACCTGCACCTTCGTCTCCCGGGAAGGCGGGCAGCGCTACACCGCCGTGCAAAAGGCCAGCCTGGCCATCGCGCCCGGCGAATTCGTATCGGTCGTGGGCCCGACGGGCTGCGGCAAGTCCACGCTGCTGAATGTCGGGGCGGGGCTGCTCAAGCCCTCGTCCGGGCAGGTGCGCGTATTCGGCGAGCCGCTTTCCGGCATCAACCGGCGCGCAGGCTACATGTTCCAGGGCGAGGCCCTGATGCCCTGGCGCAGCGCGCTGGACAACGTCACGGCGGGCCTGCAATTCGCCCGCGTGTCGGCGCGCGAAGCCGACGAGCGGGGCCGCGAATGGCTGCGCCGCGTGGGCCTGGGCGGATCCGAGCACCGCTATCCGCACCAGATGTCAGGCGGCATGCGCAAGCGCGTGATGCTCGCGCAGACGCTGATCCGCGATCCCGACATCATCCTGATGGACGAGCCGTTCTCGGCCCTGGATATCCAGACGCGCCAGCTGATGGAAAACGAGGTCCTGGATCTGTGGATGGCCAAGCGCAAGGCCGTGCTGTTCATCACGCACGACCTGGACGAGGCCATTGCGATGAGCGACCGCGTCGTGGTGCTGTCCGCCGGTCCGGCGACGCATCCCATCGGCGAGTTCGCCATCGATCTTCCCCGTCCGCGCGACGTGGCGGAAGTGCGCACGCATCCGCGCTTCGTCGAACTGCACGCCGCCATCTGGAGCGTGCTGCGCGAGGAAGTCCTCAAGGGCTATGCCCAGCAGAAGCGGGTTTAGTTTTACTGGCCCTAACGTACAAGGCCCGTGCAGTCCATGATGAAAACCGGTTCCAATTTCCTGCGGCTGTGGCAAGTGCTGCTGCTGGTCATCCTGATCCTGATCTGGCATGTCGCGTCGCGCAGCCAGAATGTCGCCTTTTTCTTCGGCGAGCCCTGGCAGGTGGCCCAGCGCATCTGGGCGTGGTTCGTGACCGATGCCGATATCTATCGCCATCTGTGGATCACGCTGAGCGAAACCGTGCTGGCCTTCGCCATCGGCACCATCACCGGCCTGGCCGCGGGTCTGTGGCTGGGTCTGTCGCCCGGCGCCAGCGCGCTGCTGGATCCCTATATCAAGGCGGCCAACTCGATGCCGCGCGTCATCCTCGCGCCGATTTTCGGCATGTGGTTCGGCCTTGGAATCTGGTCCAAGGTGGCGCTGGCCGTCACGCTGGTGTTTTTCATCGTTTTCTTCAACGTCTACCAGGGCGTGCGGGAAGTCAGCACGACCATTCTCGACAACGCCCGCATGCTGGGGGCGGACCGCCGCCAGCTGCTGCGCCATGTCTATCTGCCCTCGGCCACCAGCTGGGTGTTCTCCAGTCTGCACACGTCGGTGGGCCTGGCCTTCGTCGGCGCGGTGGTGGGGGAGTACCTGGGGTCGGCCAGCGGGGTGGGGTATCTCATCCTGCAGGCGGAAGGCACGTTGGACGTGAACACCGTATTCGCCGGCATCGTCGTGCTGACCGTGTTCGCGCTGGTGCTGGACGGCGTGGTCACCATCGTCGAAAAGCGCTTGATGAAGTGGCAGCCGCGGGCCGGCGAAACCGAAAAGCTCTGAAGGCCACGATATGGCGCGCCTGCCCTACGCGAACCTGGAGTCGGATGAAGCGCGGCCGCTGGTCGACCGCATCGTCGCCGAGCGCGGCAGCGTGCTGCTGCTCTACCAGATGCTGCTGCACAGTCCGCCAGTGGCGTCGGGCTGGCTGACGTACCTGACCGCGATCCGCCAGCTCAGCACCCTGCCGGGCGCCTTGCGCGAGCTCGTCATCATGCGTGTCGCCATTCTGAACGGCGCACCGTATGAAGCGGACCAGCATGCACCCATCGCGCGCAAAGAGGGCATCACCGAAGCGCAGCTGGACGAGCTGGACCGCTGGGAAACGTCGCCGCTTTTCGACGAGGACCAGCGCGCCGCGCTCGCCTATACCGACGCCATGACGCGGCACATCCGCGTCCCGCAGGAGGTCTTCGACGCCGTGCGCGCCCGCATGGGCGAACGCCAGGTGGTCGAGCTGACCGCCACGATCGCGGCGTACAACATGGTGTCGCGCTTTTTGGAAGCGCTGCAGGTCCATACGCACGACGAGGGCAGCGGCCCGGACGCCCGCGTCGGGGCCTGATCGCTACAGCCGCCGCGGCACGGCGACCCTTCGTCCCCGTGTCCCGTGGGGATGCGGGGAGGCCGCCCGTGTGTCTCCCGCCCGTGTGTCTCCCGCCTGTGTGTCTCCCCGTGTCCCGTGGGGATGCGGGGAGGCAGCCCGTGTGTCATGCCCCGGTCCGGATGAGCACGCAGCCCGCCGTAAAGCCGCGCCGGCGGGGCGCTACGGCCGCGCACGGCGCCCGCGCAGCCCGGGGCATTTGCACCACGCCAGGCCCGGAACCAGGGGTGTGCCAGGTCGAAATGGCCGTTCAAGGTATAATCCCAAGGTTTGATTATCGATTTTGAATCCGGGGTTTATCGTGCTGCCGCAACTTTTTCCCGAGGGGTCCGATGGAACGAATCGGCCATCTCCCGCAATCCTGGCTTTGGCGGACGGTACCGTGTTCCGAGGCATCTCCATCGGCGCACCCGGGCATACGGTGGCGGAAGTCGTGTTCAACACGGCGATGACCGGCTACCAGGAAATCCTCACCGATCCCAGCTACGCGGGCCAGATCGTCACGTTGACCTATCCGCACATCGGCAACACCGGGGTCAACGCCGAAGACGTCGAGGCGCGCCGCGTGTTCGCATCGGGCCTGGTCGTGCGCGACTGCCCGGCGCGCGTGTCGAACTTCCGCGCCACGAGCTCGTTGCCCGAGTACCTGAAGTCCCAAGGCATCGTCGCCATTGCCGGCGTCGATACCCGCAAGCTCACCCGCATCCTGCGCGAAAAGGGTGCGCAGGGCGGCTGCATCCTGGCCGGCGATGACGCCGAACGCGCCATCGCGCTGGCGCGCGAGTTCCCCGGCATGTCCGGGCAGGACCTGGCCAAGACGGTTTCCATCGAGGCGAACAGCCAGTGGAATGAGGGCACCTGGCGCCTGGGCGAGGGCTTCAACCGTCCGGAAACCGGCAAGTTCCACGTCGTGGCCTACGACTTCGGCGTCAAGCACAACATCCTGCGCCTGATGGCCGATCGCGGCTGCCGCATCACCCTGGTGCCCGCGCAGACCCCGGCGGAAGAAGCGCTGAAGCTCAATCCAGACGGCCTGTTCCTGGCCAACGGCCCCGGCGATCCGGAGCCCTGCGATTACGCGATCGAGGCCACCCGGGCCTTCCTGGCGCGCAAGCTGCCGGTGTTCGGCATCTGCCTGGGTCACCAGATCATGGGGCTGGCCGTGGGCGGCAAGACGCGCAAGATGAAGACCGGCCACCACGGGGCCAATCACCCCGTGCAGGACGTCGATACCAAGCGCGTATTCATCACCAGCCAGAACCACGGTTTCGAGGTGGACGCGGCGACCCTGCCGGAAAACGCGCGGGTCACCCACATCTCCTTGTTCGACGGCACTTTGCAGGGCTTCGAACTGACGGACCGGCCCGCCTTCTGCTTCCAGGGCCACCCTGAAGCCAGCCCGGGCCCGCACGACATCCTCGTGCTGTTCGACAAGTTCATCAGCCAGATGGCCGGCCAAGCCGAGACCGCCAAGAGCGCGTCCAAGATCGCGTAAAGATTGCATCATGCCCAAGCGTACAGACATAAAAAGCATTCTGATCATCGGGGCCGGCCCCATCATCATCGGTCAAGCCTGCGAATTCGACTATTCCGGCGCGCAAGCCTGCAAGGCCTTGAAGGCCGAGGGCTACCGCACCATCCTGGTCAATAGCAACCCCGCCACGATCATGACGGACCCGGAAACGGCGGACGTCACCTACATCGAACCCATTACCTGGCAGGCGGTCGAGAAAATCATCGAACGCGAGCGTCCCGATGCGCTGCTGCCCACCATGGGCGGCCAGACCGCGCTGAACTGCGCGCTCGATCTGGCGCACAACGGCGTGCTCGAGCGCTATAACGTCGAGCTCATCGGCGCCAACGAACGCGCCATCGAAAAGGCCGAGGATCGCCAGAAGTTCAAACAGGCCATGACCGACATCGGCCTGGAATCGGCCAAGTCAGGCGTCGCGCATTCCATGGACGAAGCCTGGGAAGTGCAGAAGCGCATCGCGGCCGAACTGGGCAACTCCGGTTTCCCGGTGGTGATCCGGCCCAGCTTCACCCTGGGCGGGACCGGCGGCGGTATCGCGTACAACGCCGAGGAATTCGAAACCATCTGCCGCCGCGGCCTGGAAGCCTCGCCCACCAGCGAACTGCTGATCGAGGAATCCCTGCTGGGCTGGAAGGAATTCGAGATGGAAGTCGTGCGCGACCGCGCCGACAACTGCATCATCGTGTGCTCCATCGAGAACCTGGACCCGATGGGCGTGCACACGGGCGATTCCATCACTGTCGCGCCGGCGCAGACGCTGACGGACAAGGAATACCAGATCATGCGCGACGCCTCCATCGCGGTGTTGCGTGAGATCGGCGTGGACACGGGCGGTTCGAACGTGCAGTTCGCGGTGAATCCCGCCAACGGGCGCATGATCGTCATCGAGATGAACCCCCGGGTGTCGCGTTCCTCCGCGTTGGCCTCCAAGGCCACGGGCTTTCCGATCGCCAAGGTCGCGGCGCGCCTGGCGGTCGGCTATACGCTCGACGAATTGCGCAACGAGATCACGGGCGGCGCCACGCCGGCGTCCTTCGAGCCGACCATCGACTACGTGGTCACCAAGGTGCCGCGTTTCGCCTTCGAGAAATTCCCCACCGCCGATGCGCGCCTGACCACGCAGATGAAATCGGTGGGCGAGGTCATGGCCATCGGCCGCACCTTCCAGGAGTCCTTCCAGAAAGCGCTGCGCGGCCTGGAAGTGGGGGTGGACGGTCTGAACCAGAAAACGACCGATCGCGAGAAGCTGCAGGTCGAGCTGGGCGAGCCGGGTCCGGAACGCATCTGGTACGTCGGCGACGCCTTTGCGCAGGGCTTCACGCTGGACGAGGTCCACGCGCTGACCCACATCGACCCGTGGTTCCTGGCGCAGATCAAGGAAATCGTCGATATCGAGCTGGCGCTGGAACAGAAGACCCTGGCCGACCTGGATTACGACACCCTGTGGCAGCTCAAGCGCCGCGGCTTCTCGGACCGGCGCCTGGCGTTCCTGCTGGACACGTCCGAATCCGAGGTGCGTCGTCTGCGGCATCAGCTGAACGTGCGGCCGGTCTACAAGCGCGTGGACACCTGCGCCGCCGAATTCGCCACCCGCACCGCCTACATGTATTCGACGTACGAGGAAGAGTGCGAGTCGGCGCCGACGGACCGCAAGAAGATCATCGTGCTGGGTGGCGGACCGAACCGCATCGGGCAAGGCATCGAGTTCGACTACTGCTGCGTGCACGCCGCGCTGGCGCTGCGCGAGGACGGGTACGAGACCATCATGGTCAACTGCAACCCGGAAACGGTGTCGACCGACTATGACACGTCCGACCGCCTGTACTTCGAGCCGCTGACGCTGGAAGACGTGCTGGAGATCGTCCACAAGGAAAACCCCGTGGGCATGATCGTGCAGTACGGCGGCCAGACGCCGCTGAAACTGGCGCGCGCGCTGGAGGCCAACGGCGTGCCGATCATCGGCACCAGCCCGGAGTCCATCGACGTGGCGGAAGACCGCGAACGCTTCCAGAAGCTGCTGAACAAGCTGGGCCTGCGCCAGCCGCCCAACCGGACGGCGCGCACCGAGGCCGAAGCGCTGGCGCACGCCGCCGAGATCGGCTATCCGCTGGTGGTGCGCCCGAGCTATGTGCTGGGCGGCCGCGCCATGGAAATCGTCCATGAGCAGCAGGACCTGGAGCGCTATATGCGCGAAGCGGTCAAGGTCAGCAACGACTCGCCGGTGCTCCTGGACCGCTTCCTCAACAACGCCACCGAAGTGGACGTGGACTGCCTGGCCGATGGCGAAACCGTCTTCATTGGCGGCGTTATGGAACACATCGAGCAGGCCGGCGTGCACTCGGGCGACTCCGCCTGCAGCTTGCCGCCTTATTCGCTGTCGGCCGAGGTGATTGCCGAGATCAAGCGCCAGACGGGCATGATGGCCAAGGCGTTGAACGTCAGCGGCCTGATGAACGTGCAATTCGCCATCCAGGGTGGCGATGTCTACGTGCTCGAGGTCAACCCGCGCGCTTCGCGCACGGTGCCCTATGTGTCCAAGGCTACCGGTCTGCAGCTGGCCAAGATTGCCGCGCGCGTCATGACCGGCAAGACCCTGGCGTCGCAGGGCGTCACGCGCGAAATCGTTCCGAGCTACTTCTGCGTGAAGGAAGCCGTGTTCCCCTTCGTCAAGTTCCCGGGGGTGGATACCATCCTGGGACCGGAAATGAAGTCCACGGGCGAGGTCATGGGCGTGGGCGCCAGCTTCGGCGAAGCCTTCGTGAAATCGCAGATGGCGGCAGGCGTGCGCCTGCCCGAGAACGGCACGGCCTTCATCAGCGTCAAGCCGCAGGACAAGCCGCGTGCGGTCGAAGTCGCGCGCGGACTGCACGCCTTGGGCTTCAAGCTGGTCGCCACGCGCGGCACCGCGGCGGAGATCGAGGCCGCCGGCATCCCGGTGCAGGTGGTGAACAAGGTCACCGAAGGGCGTCCGCACATCGTCGATATGCTGAAGAACGGCGAAGTGTCGCTGGTCATCAATACCGTGGAAGAGCGCCGCAACGCCATCGCCGACTCGCGTGCGATCCGCACGCAGGCGCTGGCAGCCCGCGTCACCTTCTACACGACCATCGCGGGCGCCCGCGCGGCGGTCGAAGGCATGCAGTACATGCGGCAGGGCCACGGCCTGCAGGTGTACCCTTTGCAAGGGCTGCACGCCGAGCTGTAGGGGGGGGTAGAGTCCACCCCCGAAGCGCTGGCGCGCTTCCCCCTCAAAGGGGGCGCGCCTGTGGACCGGCGGAGCCGGATCCACGGCGCCCCGATGGGCTTTGCTTCTTGTGGAGGGAGGAAGGCGTGGGGAGGTTCACCCCCGAAGCGTGGCCGCTTTCGCACGGGGCACTTCTGTGGACTGGCGGAGCCGGATCCACAGCGCCCCGATCGGGTGCTTCGTGCGGGGAGGGGCGCCTATGAAGGGCGGGGTCGGCGTTGGCTTGTTGGGTTGTGCCTGCTACGAGCTATGCCCGTTTGTTATGATTTCGGGCGGGCGCTCGGTTATGGATGACTGAAATGAAATGGGCGATACTCGCGCTGTTCATTATCTGCGCGGTTGTGGTGCATTTTCGCGGTAAGGTCAGGCACCGCTTTTCGCGGCAGGCCCTGGACCATTCGACCTTCACCTCGCCGATCAACGTGTTCATGTACGCGTTCTCGCGCGTGCCGAACCAGCCCTATTTGTCCCTGTCGGAATTTCCAGAGCTGAAAGTGCTGCAGCAGCGCTGGCAGGACATCCGCGCCGAAGCGGAAAAGCTTTTCTCTGCCGGGCATATCAAGGTTTCGGACAAGTACAACGACGCCGGCTTCAATTCCTTCTTCAAGAGCGGTTGGAAGCGCTTTTACCTGAAGTGGTATGACGCCGATCATCCGTCCGCGCGGGCGCTCTGCCCGGTGACCACCGGCCTGCTGGCCGATATTCCGTCCATCAAGGGCGCCATGTTCGCCGCCTTGCCGCCGGGCAGCCGGCTGCCGCGCCATCGCGACCCCTACGCCGGATCCCTGCGCTTCCACATGGGGCTGATCACGCCGAACGACCCCGACTGCTATATCGACGTGGACGGTCAGCCGTACTACTGGCGCGACGGCGAAGCCGTGGTCTTCGACGAGACCTACATCCACTACGCCGAGAACAAGACCGACGTGAACCGCATCATCCTGTTCGCCGACGTCGAGCGTCCGATGCGCTATCGCTGGGCCCAGGCGGTCAATCACTTCATCGGCAACGTGCTGTTGCGTGCCGCGGCGTCGCCCAATCAGGAAGGCGACCGCACCGGCGGCATCAACCGGATCTTCGGCGCCGTGTACGCCGTGCGCCGCTTCGGCAAGCGGATCAAGAAGAAGAACAAGACGCTGTACTACGTGCTGAAGTGGGCTGTCGTGCTGGGGATCCTGGCCTGGATTTTCTGGCCGTAATCCGGCGCGCCTGGCGCTGGCTCGATGCGTGACCGTCATACAATCGGCGGCCACGCTCTCCATTCGGTCCGCATCATGCGTCATGTCTTCATCACCGGTGCCAGCAGCGGCCTGGGCCGTGCACTGGCCGGCTTTTATGCAGCGCGCGGCGCCACGCTCGGGCTGGTGGGACGCCGCGAGGGCGCGCTGCGAGATCTGGCTGCGGCGCTTCCCGGCGCGCATGCCTGGTACGGGGTGGACGTGCGCGATCGGCCTGCCTTGCATCAGGCCGCGTCGGATTTTTTGGCGCGATGCGGCGGCACGGTGGACTGCGTTATCGCCAGCGCCGGCATCAGCGCCGGCACGCTGACCGAACAGGCGGAAGACTTCGACGTCTTCCGCGCCATCGTCGAGACCAATCTGCTCGCCACGGTGGCAACGTTCGAGCCTTTCATCGCAAGCATGCGAACCGCCCGGCAGGGCAGGCTGGTCGGAATCTCCAGCGTCGCCGGCGTGCGCGGACTGCCGGGCGCCGGCGCCTATAGCGCGTCCAAGGCCGCCGTCACGGCTTATTGCGAGAGCCTGCGCAACGAGCTTTTCGCCGACGGCGTGCGCGTGGTCACCATCGCGCCGGGCTATATCCGCACGCCGATGACCGCCCACAATCCCTACCGCATGCCGTTCCTGATGGATGCCGAGGCGTTTGCGGCCAGGGCGGCGATCGCCATCGATCGGGGGCGCTCCTATACCGTCATTCCATGGCAGATGGGCATGGTCGCCAGGCTGATGCGGGCGCTTCCCGATCTGGTCTACGACCGGCTGGCCCGCAATGCGCCGCGCAAGCCCCGGCAAACCGGGGCCGGCCGAGACGTCTCCTGAGCACCCCGTGCGGCGCGCGCGGCGCGTCGTGCGCCAGGGATGGCGGCGGACCTATACGACGTCGTCCTTGGCGAGCGTGGAGATATGCGTGATATCCGCCCATCCCATCACGTGCCAGCGCCGGTTGTCCACCGAGAGCCGGTTGACGCCGGCGTTCAGCAGCGCCGCGTCGCGCGGGTGCGTCAGCGGGATGCCCTGCGCATGGCGCCACACGATGTCCAGCACGCCGCCGTGGGTGAACACCAGCACGCGGCCGCCATCGTGCCGTTGCGCGATGTCGTCGATGGTGGCCACCACGCGGTTGTGGAATTGGCGCAGCGTTTCGCCGCCGTCCAGCAGGCGGTCCGGCTCGCGGCTCTTCCATGCCGCGGCGGCTTCCGGTTGCTCGATGTCCAGCCGGTCCATGGTGACGCCTTCCAGCACGCCATAGCAGCGTTCGCGCAGGCCCGGTTCGGGGCGCACCCGCAGCCCCAGGCGCTCCGCCGCCGGAGTGGCGGTATCGTGGGCGCGCTGCAGGTCGCTGCTGTACAGCGCGTCGAACGGACCGGTGGCGGCATCCTGCGCCAGCCGTTCGGCCAGACGCTCGGCCTGGTTGACGCCGTGCGCATTCAGCGGCGTGTCTTGCCAGCCCTGCAGGCGGCGGGCGCGGTTCCAGTCGGTTTCGCCGTGGCGGATCAGCCAGATTTCAGTCATGACGGGGCATATCGCAAAGGCGCGCGGCCGGCGGAACGGGCTGCGCCGCCGCCGCGCAAAACATCGATAGTATCCACAAAACAACAACGGACGTTGCCGCGGAGCATCGCGCGCGGTTCCAAACCCCGCGGGTGAGCACCCTTTCGCGTGCGAATGCGGCGCCCTCGACTTGTGTTTGACCGACGGATCCGACTCCCTTCGGGGCGCTCGAACCACAAAAAAACCGGGCCTGATACATCGGGCCCGAGATAAACTTGCGCCGCCTTTTTATACGAAGCCGAGGGGGAGGCATGTCAGGTACTTATTTCCCGCGTTGGCGCCTGGTCCGCGAAATGGCGCCCGGCGCGGTCATGGCGCCCGACGAGCGCATGCCATGGATGAAAACCGTCGCCATGGGGCTGCAGCACGTCGTGGCGATGTTCGGGTCCACGGTGCTGGCGCCGCTGCTCATGGGGTTCGACCCAAATGTGGCCATCCTGATGTCGGGCGTCGGCTCCCTGATCTTTTTCCTGTTCGTCGGCGGCCGGGTGCCGAGTTACCTTGGGTCCAGCTTTGCCTTCATAGGCGGCGTCATCGCCGTGACGGGATACGCGGGCTCGGGCGCCAACCCCAATATCGGCGTCGCCCTGGGCGGCATCGTGATGTGCGGGCTCGCCTACACGGTGATCGGCCTGCTCGTCTGGGCAGCGGGCGCTCGCAGCGGCGGCGGCACACGCTGGATCGAAATGCTGATGCCGCCGGTGGTGACGGGCGCCGTGGTGGCGGTGATCGGCCTGAACCTGGCGCCGGTGGCCGCCAAGGGCGCGATGGGCGGCTCGGGCTTCGATGCCGCCATGGCGCTGGTGACGGTGCTGTGCGTCGGCGCCATCGCCGTGCGCACGCGAGGCATGTTGCAGCGGTTGCTGATCCTGGTCGGACTGGTGCTGGCGTGCGTGATTTACGCCGTCTGCGCCAACGGGCTGGGATTGGGCAAGCCCATGGACTTTTCGGGCGTCGCGGCCGCGGCCTGGTTCGGCCTGCCGCAGTTCGCCAAGCCGGTGTTCCAGGCCTCCGCGATGGGATTGCTGGTGCCCGTCGCGATCATCCTGGTCGCCGAAAACCTGGGGCATATCAAGGCGGTGAGCGCCATGACGGGACGCGATCTGGATCGCTACCTCGGCCGCGCCTTCGTCGGCGACGGCGTGGCGACGATGGTGTCCGGCGCCGTGGGCGGCACCGGCGTGACGACGTACGCCGAAAACATCGGGGTGATGGCGGTGACGCGTATCTATTCGACCGTGGTTTTCGCGGTCGCGGCGCTGATCGCCATCCTGTTGGGCTTCTCGCCGAAATTCGGCGCCCTGATCCAGACCATACCGGGGCCGGTGCTGGGCGGGATGTCGGTGGTGGTCTTCGGCCTGATCGCGGTGGCCGGCGCCCGTATCTGGGTCGTTAATGCCGTGGACTTCACCGACAACCGCAACCTGATCGTGGCGGCCGTGACCCTGATCCTGGGCGCGGGCGACTTCACCGTGAAGCTGGGAAACTTCGCCCTTGGCGGCATCGGCACGGCGACGTTCGGCGCAATCATTCTGCACGCCCTGCTAAGGCCGCGGCGGCCCGCCTGAGCGCCCGGGGGCAGCGTGGTCCGCCTGAGCGCCGGAGGCCGCATCGGCCTGCTTGAGCGCGACGAATCGGGGCGTCCAACCCGGGGGTAGCCAGCCGGTGGACTCATCCGGGGACGGGTAGGTGGCGCCCATCCGGGCGGCTTGCAATTCCGTCGGACTTTCCCCACAATGTCACTTGATCGCCCCGGTTCACCCGAGCCGGGGTTTTGTTTTGGTCGAAGCTTGCCGTGGCCGGCGGGACGCCGGCAGGGAAGAGCAAGCGTGGGCGAGGAGCGATCGGGTGGGCCACCCTCGACGAGGGTCATGGGGCGTGATGCCCGGGCCGCGTACCGCCTTCCGCCGCATGCGGATTGTCCGTCCCCGTTTCGATTCATCCTTCGGCGGCGTTTTGCGCCGCCCGCGCTTCGACCGTTACCGAAACGCTCCTATCGGGGCGTTTTCCACTTTTTTAGTTGAGATTGCGATATGTCAGCCATTCCGTTGACGGTTCACGGCGCCGAACGCCTGCGTAGCGAATTGCACCGGCTCAAGACGGTTGAACGCCCCGCGGTGATCAGCGCCATCGCCGAGGCGCGCGCCCAGGGCGATCTGTCGGAGAACGCCGAATACGACGCCGCGCGCGAGCGCCAGGGCTTCGTCGAAGCGCGCATCGCCGAACTCGAAGCCACGCTATCGAACGCCCATATCATCAATCCAGTCGAATTGGATGCCGACGGCCGCGCGGTTTTCGGCGCAACGGTGGAAATCGAAGACCTGGATTCCGGCGAGCGCCTGATGTACCAGATCGTCGGCGATGTCGAGGCCGATATCCGGGCCAACCGGATATCCGTCTCCAGCCCGGTTGCACGCGCCCTGATCGGGAAAACAGAGGGTGACGTGGTGGAAGTGCAGGCGCCTTCCGGCGTGCGCGAATACGAGGTGATCAGCGTTCGCTATCTGTAGACGCTGCAGGGTGTAGGCGCCGCAGGGCAGGGCGGCATGGGAAAACCGGGGCTGCCGGTTGTCCGCCTTGCCCGGTGCGCCAGGAAAACCGGCTTATCGCTTTGCCGTTTTCCTTGCCGCTCCGGCCGCGGGGCGCGCGCCTCGGGCGCCGGCCCGCAGGCTCAGCGCGCTGCCGGTGCGGCGCGGAATGCCGTGAGCGGGCGCCGCGGTCTTGCGCGTGCTGGGGCGTGCCGGTTTGCCGGCCTTGTTCAGCGTCACGCGGCTCGCGGCGGGGCGGCGTGTTTCGTCCGCCGGTTCGGCCGATTTGCGAGGCGCGCGCGCCGGCTTGGCCAAGGTCTTGCCCTCGGCGGCGATTTTCTTCGGCGTGTACGGCTCGGACGGCTTGCGCTTGGCGGACTTTGCCGGAGCGTCTGCCTGCGCGGGCGACGGCATGCCGGGGCGCGGCCGATACAAAATAAGCATCTTGCCCAGGTGGTGCACCGGGGCGCAGGAAAGCGCGTCGCAGATCGCTGCCAGCATTTCCTCGCGGGTTTCGCGGTCTTCTCCCCCCGCACGCACCTTGATCAGGCCGTGCGAGGCGAGGTTCGCGTCGATTTCCTTGAGGACCGCGTCCGACAGGCCTTTGTCGCCGATCAGGACGACAGGGCGCAGGGCGTGGGCGGCGGACCGCAGCGCGCTACGCTCTCGGGATGTGATTTCTAATATAGGCATGGCGGAATTGTACGGGAATGGCCAAGAATAAATTCTCCAAGGACTGGTTGCACCAGCACATCAACGACCCCTATGTGAAGCTGGCGCAGCAAAAGGGATACCGCGCGCGGGCCGCCTTCAAGCTGATCGAAATCCTGGACACGGAAAAGCTCATGCGGCGCGGCGACGTGGTGGTCGACCTTGGCTCCGCGCCGGGCAGCTGGTCGCAGGTCGCGCGGGAACGCCTGGCCGGCCCGGGAGGCGCCATCGACGGGCGCATCCTGGCGCTCGATATTCTGCCGATGGAGCCGGTGGCCGGGGTGGAATTCCTGCAAGGCGACTTCCGCGAAGAATCCGTCCTGGCCCAGCTGGAGGAAACGCTCAACGGCCAGCCCGTGGACCTTGTAATTTCGGACATGGCCCCCAACCTGTCTGGAGTCAGTGTTGCCGACGCGGCGCGTATCCAGCACGTCTGCGACCTGGCCCTGGAGTTCGCCCTGGCGCACCTCAAGCCCGAGGGGGCGCTGATCGTGAAAGCCTTTCATGGAAGCGGGTTTTCCCAGATCGTCCAATCGTTCAAACAGCATTTCAAAAGGGTGGTCGAACGCAAGCCCAAGGCGTCCAGGTCAAATTCCTCGGAAACTTTTCTGGTCGCCAGAGGCCGGAAACAGGTGGGCTGACCGCCGGCTTTCCGCGTTTCCACGCAATCCCTCATCACGGGGTAGAATGGCTATTGACATACTTGTGGTTGTGTCCTAAGGCAGAGGCTGCCGCCCTTCGGGTGCCGCCGCCCAGGGCTGGCGGCAGCGGGCCGACGGGTGTCGGCGCGGCGCGGGGGCGTTTTAACTACCGGTCGGAATCGAAAGCAGGAGATCGACCTTGAACAATTCATTTTCTAAAGTTGCGGTGTGGATGGTGATCGCCCTGGTGCTGTTCACCGTCTTCAAGCAATTCGACGGACGCACCCAAACGCAGGACGGCGTCAGCTACACGCAATTCATGGACGACGCCAAGGCAGGGCGCATCCGCAAGGTCGATGTACAGGGAGACGTGCTGTATGTGACGCCCGAATCGGGACGTCCCTACACGCTGACGTCGCCGGGGGACCTGTGGATGGTTTCTGACCTGCTGAAGTACGGCGTGCAGGTCTCCGGCAAGGCGCGCGAAGAACAATCGCTGCTGATGAATATCTTCGTCTCCTGGTTCCCCATGCTGCTCCTGATCGGCGTGTGGATATTCTTCATGAGACAGATGCAGGGCGGCGGGCGCGGCGGCGCATTCAGCTTCGGCAAATCGCGCGCGCGCATGCTGGACGAGAACACCAACCAGGTCACCTTCGCCGACGTCGCGGGCTGCGACGAAGCGAAGGAAGACGTGCAGGAACTGGTGGACTTCCTGCGCGACCCGAGCAAATTCCAGAAGCTGGGCGGGCGCATCCCGCGCGGCGTGCTGATGGTCGGCTCGCCCGGTACCGGTAAGACCCTGCTGGCCAAGGCCATCGCGGGCGAAGCCAAGGTGCCGTTCTTCAGCATCTCGGGTTCCGACTTCGTCGAAATGTTCGTCGGCGTGGGCGCGGCCCGCGTGCGCGACATGTTCGAAAACGCCAAGAAGCATGCGCCGTGCATCATCTTCATCGACGAAATCGATGCGGTGGGCCGTCAGCGCGGCGCCGGCCTGGGCGGCGGCAACGACGAACGCGAACAGACCCTGAACCAGATGCTGGTGGAAATGGACGGCTTCGAGTCGGGGCAGGGCGTTATCGTCATCGCGGCGACCAACCGTCCCGACGTGCTCGACCCGGCCCTGCTGCGTCCCGGACGTTTCGACCGCCAGGTCGTGGTGCCGCTGCCGGATATCCGCGGCCGCGAGCAGATCCTCAAGGTTCACATGCGCAAGGTGCCCCTGTCGCCCAACGTGGATGCGTCGGTGCTGGCGCGCGGCACGCCGGGCTTCTCCGGCGCGGACCTGGCCAACCTGGTGAACGAGGCCGCGCTGTTCGCGGCGCGCCGCAACGGCCGCACGGTGGACATGTCGGACTTCGAAAAGGCGAAGGACAAGATCATCATGGGCGCGGAACGCCGCTCCATCGTGATGCCCGAAGAAGAGCGCAAGAACACCGCTTACCACGAGTCCGGCCACGCCATCGTCGCCCGCATGCTGCCCAAGACGGACCCGGTGCACAAGGTCACCATCATCCCGCGCGGCCGCGCGCTGGGCGTGACCATGCAATTGCCGGAAAGCGACCGCTACAGCATGGACAAGCAGCGCCTGCTCAGCACCATCGCGGTGCTGTTCGGCGGGCGTATCGCCGAAGAGCTGTTCATGAACCAGATGACGACGGGCGCTTCCAACGACTTCGAGCGGGCCACCGCCATTGCACGCGACATCGTCACGCGCTACGGCATGGACCAGGAGCTTGGTCCCATGGTGTACGCCGAGAACGAAGGCGAGGTGTTCCTGGGCCGCAGCGTCACCAAGACGACGCACGTGTCCGAGGCCACCATGCAGAAGGTCGACGCCTCCATCCGCCGCATCATCGACGAGCAGTACGAGGTCGCGCGCAAGATCCTGGACGGCAACCGCGACAAGGTCGAAGCCATGGCCGCCGCGCTGCTGGAATGGGAGACCATCGACGCCGACCAGATCGACGACATCATGTCAGGACGTCCGCCCCGTCCCCCGAAGACGCCGCAAGGGCCTTCCGACACCGCGGACAACAATCCCAGCGGGCTTGCGCCTGGCGGCAGCGCCGCCCCGGCGGTCTAAGGACCCCTGCACCCGCAACCTGCGATGGCCAATACTTTTTTGTGCGGGCGCTACGAGTTCGACCTCGAGCGCCCGCTGGTCATGGGTATCGTCAACGTCACGCCGGACTCGTTTTCTGACGGCGGGCGGCATAACGATCCGGACGCCGCGATCGCGCATGCGCGGCGGCTGGTCGAAGAAGGCGCCCACATCCTCGATATCGGCGGAGAATCCACCCGGCCCGGCGCGGCGCCCGTGTCCGAGCAGGACGAACTGGCGCGCGTACTGCCGCTGGTCGAGGGATTGCGCGATTGCGGCGTCCCCCTCTCGGTGGACACCTTCAAGCCGGGCGTCATGCGCGCCGTGCTGGACGCCGGCGCCGATATGATCAACGACATCCATGGATTCCGACAGCCCGGCGCCGTCGAGGCGGTTGCCGCATCCCGCTGCGGCCTGTGCGTCATGCACATGAAAGGCGAACCCGGCACCATGCAGGACAATCCCGAGTACAGCGACTTGCTTGGCGAGATCGGGGGATTCCTGCATGAGCGCGCGCAGGCGCTGCGTGGCGCCGGGGTGGACGCGCGGCGTATCGTGCTGGATCCGGGGTTTGGCTTCGGCAAGACGCAGGAACAGAACTACGAGCTGTTGCGGCGCCTGCAAAGCCTGCAAGCGTCCGGCTACCCCTTGCTGGCGGGTCTGTCGCGCAAGTCGATGATCGGCCATGCGACAGGCCGCGACGTCAGCCAACGGCTGGCGGGCAGCCTGGCTGGGGCGCTTGCCTGCGTGGCGCGCGGCGCGGCCATCGTCCGCGTGCATGATGTGGCCGCAACGGTGGATGCTCTGAAAGTTTGGCAAATGGTGGAGGCCGTGCCCGGCGCCACGGCGAACTGATTTGAACGCTTGGCGCCGCCGTGCGCCGCATGGGAATCGACATCTATGAGCACTCGCAAGTACTTCGGCACGGATGGCGTGCGCGGTGAGGTTGGCGGACCCGTCATCAATGCGGAATTCGCGCTGCGTCTGGGTTACGCGGCGGGCAAGGTCTTCGCCCGCGATATGCGTGGCGGTACGCGGCCGAAGGTGCTGATCGGCAAGGACACGCGAATTTCGGGCTATATGCTGGAGTCGGCGCTGGAAGCCGGGTTTTCGGCGGCTGGCATCGACGTACTGCTGGCCGGGCCGCTGCCCACCCCCGCCATCGCATACCTGACGCGCGTACTGCGCCAGACGGCAGGCATCGTGATCAGCGCCTCGCACAACCCCTATCACGACAACGGCATCAAGTTCTTCTCCGGCCGGGGCATGAAGCTTCCCGACGAAACCGAGGCCGCCATCGAGGCTGCCTTGGACGAGCCGCTGGGGTGCGTCAGTTCCGAGGCCCTGGGCCGCGCGCGGCGCCTCGACGACGCGGCCGGCCGCTACATCGAGTTCTGCAAGAGCACCTTTCCCAACGATCTGGACCTGAACGGGCTGAGCCTCGTCGTGGATGCGGCCCATGGCGCGGCGTATCACATCGCCCCGCACGTGTTCCGCGAATTGGGCGCCGACGTGCACGCGGTGGGCGTGCAGCCGGACGGATTCAATATCAACAAGGGCGTCGGGGCGCTGTATCCCGAGGCGCTGGCGGCCGAGGTGCGGGCACGCGGCGCGCACCTCGGCATTGCCCTGGATGGCGACGCCGACCGCATCCAGATGGTGGACGCCACCGGGCGCATCTACAACGGCGATGAGCTGCTGTATGCAATCCTGCGGGAGCGCATGCAGCGCGGGCCGGTCGCCGGCGTGGTCGGCACCTTGATGACCAATTACGGATTCGAGCGCCGCTTGCAGGAGCTGGGCGTCGGTTTCCACCGCGCCGACGTGGGCGACCGCTACGTGATGGAACAGATGCAGGCGCGCGGGTGGCTGTATGGCGGCGAAAGCTCCGGCCATCTGATCTGCCTGGATTGCCACACCACGGGCGACGGCATCATCGCCGCGCTGCAGGTCTTGACCGCCCTCCGCCGCAACGGCCGCTCGCTATCGGAGTGGGTGGCGGACCTGCGTATGTACCCGCAGCAGATGATCAATGTGCCGTTGCAGCCGGGCCAGGATTGGAAGACCCATCCCGGGCTGCTTGCCGCGCGCCGCGCCGTCGAGGCCGAGCTTGCCGGCCGTGGCCGCGTGCTGATTCGTGCCTCGGGCACTGAACCAAAGCTGCGTCTGATGGTCGAAGCCGAGGAATCCGCGCTCGCCATGTCATGCGCGCAGAATCTGGCGGCCGGTCTGGCCGCCGATTGACCCGTCCCAGGTTTTTGCTTGTAAAAGTTCGGCCCTCGTGGCCGGGAAGTGAGGCGAGTGGCGTCACAGTCACGTAACATGGCGGTCAAAAACCTGACACACGCCTCGCCCACACTACTCGGACACCTAGGAGTTGGCCGAATGCTTGAACTTGTCCGCATCGATCCCGCCCGCACGACGGCGACCGACACGTTTGCCGATTCCGCTGCGGCGGGCCTCGTTGTCGGTCTGGCTCGCACGGCGGATGAAGTCGAAGAGATCCAGCGACTGCGCTACCGCGTCTTCACGGAGGACATGGGCGCCGTGTTTCCCGATGCCGCGGACGGCATCGACCAGGATCGTTTCGATGCCTGGTGCGAGCATGTGATGGTGCGCGAACTGCATACCGGCCGCGTGGTGGGAACCTACCGCTTGCTGACCCCGGAAAGCGCGCGCGCGGCGGGCGGTTATTACTCCGAGTCGGAATTCGACCTGTCCGGCCTCGGTACGCTGCGCGACCGGATCGTCGAAGCCGGACGTTCCTGTACGCATCCGGATTTTCGCAACGGCGCCGTCATCATGTTGTTGTGGTCGGGCGTGGCCGAGGTGATGCGCCGTGGCAATTACGACTACCTGCTCGGTTGCGCCAGCGTCAGCCTGCGCGACGATGGCGTGACGGCCGCCGAGGTGTGGCGCGCGGTGAGCGGCCATCTGGCCGACGAGACCGTGCCTCGCGTGCAGCCGCTGCACCGCTACCCGCTGGAAAAACTGAACAGCACCACGCTGCCGGCCCGGGTGCCGCCCCTCATCAAAGGTTACCTGAAGCTGGGCGCCAAGATCTGCGGCGAGCCGGCTTGGGATCCTGATTTCAATGCCGCGGATTTTCCGGTGCTGCTCGACATGCGCGAGATGGACGAACGCTATCGCCGCCACTTCGGCCTGCCGCCCCTGAACGGCGCCGACGTGGACCTGGAAAGCGAACAGGGCCAGGTCAGAAAGGCCGCCTGACGGTCGGTGCCGCGGGCGCGGCGCCTGCCCCGCGGGGCGCGCCGGGCGGCGGCAAAAACGCCCTGGCTCAGACTTCCAGCACCTGGAAGGAAAAGCCCACCTTGCGCCATTCCGATTCCTCGGCGCGCAACGTGAAGTCGCTGAGCGGGTGGGATGCGAGCCAATCCTGCCGGACACGCACCACGAAGGAATCGCCGCGCACCGACAGGGTCAGCGGCAGCGTCTCCAGGTCTTCACGCCGGCGGTACAGCAGCACGGCGAGCCGCAGGCACAGAATGGCCAGCCATTGCTCGCGTTTGCGCACCAGCGGTTCCACCTTGCCCAGCTTGCCCTGGTGCGCCAGCGCCAGCAGGGCGAGCAGTTGCTGGTCGTCGCGCGAGAACCCCGGCATGTCGGCGTTGCCCAGCACATAGGCGGAGTGCTTGTGATAATCGTTGTGGGCGATCGACAGGCCTACCTCGTGCAGGTCCGCCGCCCACCCCAGCGCGTGCGCCAGTTCGCCACGCTTGTCTTCGTCGATGTCCAGTTCCTGGAACAGCGCCAGCGCGGTGCGCCGGACGCGCGACGCCTGGTTGACGTCGATGTGATAGCGCTTCATGAACTGACGCACCGACTCGTCGCGCTTGTCGTGCTGATCGTCGCGGCCCAGCAGGTCGTACAGCACGCCCAGCCGCAGCGCGCCGTCGCCGGTATGCATGACGTCGATGTTCAGCTCGTCGAACAGTGCGCTCATGATCGCCAGGCCGCCCGGCAGCACGTCGGCGCGTTCCAGCTTGATACCGGGCAGCTCCGACGGGATGACGCGGCCGGAGCGGATGATGCGCTCCTTCAGCTTGTTCAAGCCGGCGCGGGTGATGCCTCGATCGGAGAAGCCGCATTCGGTCAAGATGGCGTACAGCGCCTTGGCCGTGCCGGACGAGCCGTAGGCTTCCTTCCAGCCCATTTTGCGGTATTGGCGCGCGATGACTTCCGCCTCGCGACGCGCCGCCAGTTCGGCCAGTTTCATCTGGTGCGCGTCGACGACGCCGTCGCCGAAGAACTGCCGGCTGTAGCTCACGCAGCCCATGTACAGCGATGACATCAGGCCGGGCTCGTAGCCCTTGCCGATGATCACCTCCGTCGAACCGCCGCCGATGTCGATGACCAGCCGCTTGTTGGGCGAGGGCGGCAGCGTATGCACCACGCCGGAAAAAATCAGCCGGGCTTCTTCCCGGCCGGCGATGACTTCGATCGGGAACCCCAGCGCCGCTTCGGCCTGGGGCAGGAACTCCGCCGTGTTGCGGGCAACGCGGAAGGTATTGGTGGCCACGGCGCGGACGCGGCTGGGATGGAAGCTGCGCAGGCGTTCGCCGAAGCGCTCCAGGACCTCGATGGCGCGCCCGACCGCGTCGGCGGACAGGCGTTTGTCCGCGTCCAGGCCCGCGGCCAGCCGCACCGTCTCTTTCAAACGATCGATCTGGTATATCTGCGCCGCGCCTTCCTGCTGGACGACCCGCCCTATGGAGAGGCGGAAACTGTTGGAACCGAGGTCGACGGCGGCCAGAAGATGATCCATGCGGGGCGCGAGAAAGAAAGCGGATGTGCCGCCATTATAAATAGCCGCAGCCGCGCGCCATGTCGCAAGCGTTTGAATTTCAGCGTACGCTTACAAGGCTTTGTCAAGGAACTGTCACGAATTTGACGTAAAAACCGTTTTTGCTTTTCAACGTTCACGGAACTCGCATGGCATCCAATGTGGCTTCGCAGCCTTTATTCCTGAACCGGGAACTGTCGCTGCTCAAGTTCAACGAGCGCGTCCTGGCGATGGCCGAAAACCCCGCGGTCCCCTTGCTGGAACGACTGCGCTATGTCTGTATCGTCAGTTCCAATCTGGACGAGTTCTTTGAAATCCGCATCTCCACGCTGAAAGAGCAGCAGCGCCAGACGCCGAACCTGGTCGGCTGCGACGGGCTCACGCCGGGCGAGGCCTATGCGCAGGTGCAGGAGGCCGTGCACGAGCTGGTGGACCGCCAATACGACCTGCTCAATGACGAGATTTTCCCGCGCCTGCAGGAGCACGGCATCGTGCTGCTGCACGCGTCCGAATGGGACGAAGCCCAGCAGGCCTGGGCGCGCGAGACCTTCCACCGCGACGTGATGCCGCTGCTCACGCCGATCGGACTGGATCCGGCGCATCCCTTTCCGCGCGTCTATAACAAAAGCCTGAACTTCATCGTGTCCCTGCGCGGCGTCGATGCCTTCGGCCGCAAGGCGTCGATCGCCATCGTTCAGGCGCCGCGCGCCTTGCCCCGCCTGATCCGCATGCCCACGGAGCTGTCGGGCCATCCCGACGGCTATGTGCTGCTCACTTCGCTGATGCGCGCGTTCGTCGGCGAGCTGTTTCCGGGGCTGGAGATGCAGGGCTGCTATCAGTGGCGCGTGACGCGCAACAGCGACCTGTTCGTCGATGAGGAAGAAGTGACCAACCTGCGGCAGGCCTTGCAAGGCGAGCTGTCGCAGCGCAACTTCGGGTCTGCCGTCCGCCTGGAGATCGACAAGCTGACGCCGCCGGAGCTGGAGGCCTTTCTGCAACGCGAGTTCTCGCTCACGGCCAGCGACACCTATCGCGTGCACGGCCCGGTGAACCTGTCGCGGCTGATGCAGCTCTGCAATCTGCCGGACCGTCCGGGCCTGCTGTTTCCCGAATATCGCGCGCCCGTGCCGGCGCCGTTCAATCAATCGACGGTCAATCCGGCCGCCATGTTCACGGCGATCGCGGCGGGCGACCGGCTGCTGCATCATCCCTACCAGTCCTTCCAGCCGGTCATCGACTTCCTGACGGCCGCCGCGCTGGACCCGGACGTGATGGCGATCAAGCAGACCATCTACCGTACCGGCGAGGATTCCGAGCTGATGCAGATTCTGCTGGCCGCGGCGCGCGCCGGCAAGGAAGTGACGGTGGTCGTGGAGCTGATGGCGCGTTTCGACGAGCAGACCAACATCAATTGGGCCGCGCGCCTGGAAGAAGTGGGCGCCCACGTCGTCTACGGCGTGGTGGGTCACAAGACGCACGCCAAGATGGCGGTGGTGCTGCGGCGCGAGCAGGGCCGGCTGCGCCGCTACGCCCACCTGGGCACGGGCAACTATCACCCGCGCACCGCGCGTCTTTATACCGATTTCGGCCTGCTTACCGCCGATCCCGCCATCTGCGAGGACATGGACAAGGTTTTCGCCCAGCTCACGGGCCTGGGCGCGCGGCGGCCGCTCAAGGCTTTGCTGCAGTCTCCGTTCACCCTGCACGAGAGCATGGTCGCCCTGATCCGCGCCGAGGCGCAGGCCGCCCGCGAGGGCAAGAAGGCCCGCATCATGGCGAAGATGAATTCCCTGCTGGAAACGGCGGTCATCGAGGAGCTGTACGAAGCGAGCCAGGCCGGCGTCAAGATCGACCTGATCGTGCGCGGCGTGTGCGCCCTGCGCAGCGGCGTCAAGGGCCTGTCCGACAACATCCGCGTGCGCTCCATCGTCGGCCGCTTCCTCGAGCATTCGCGGGTGTTCTATTTCTACGCCAACGGCAGGGAAACGGTGTACCTGTCCTCCGCGGACTGGATGGACCGCAACTTCTTCCGCCGCGTGGAAATCGCCTTTCCCGTCCAGGACAAGGCCTTGAAGAAACGCGTCATCGAGGAAGCGTTCACTTACGCCCTGCGCGACAACGAACTCGCCTGGCAGCAGCAACCCGACGGCGACTACACCCGCGTCCGCACCCGCGCGGCCCCGTTCAATCTGCACGAGCACCTGATGCAAAAACTTGGCGGGTAGAGCGGGCCCCCCCGAAGCGCTATCGCGCTTCCCCCCAGGGGGGCGATGCTGGCGGACCGGCGGAGCCGGATCCGCTGCGTCCCCGATAGGGTGGCACCCGTGGCAGGCGGCGGGTTGCTCTAGACTCAGCCGCCGCCTACAGCACCGCTCCCCCGCACCCATAGGTGCCCCCCGACCGGGGCGCCGCGGATCCGGCTCCGCCGGTCCGCAGGCGCGCCCCTGGGGGGGAAGCGCGCCAGCGCTTCGGGGGGGATCATGACTGTCACTATCTTGTCATTTTGGGCTCTTACCATGCGCGTCATGACGAGAAAGGCGGGGTGTCCCGTCCCCATTCACCAACGACGAAGGAAGTCACAATGCGTGTGTTCAAGCAGATCTCCCTGGGCATCGCCCTGAGCGCTGCGGTTTTTGCCGCCCATGCCGCGGATGTTACCGGCGCCGGCGCCTCCTTCCCCTATCCCGTGTATGCCAAGTGGGCGTCGGACTACAAGGCCGCCACCGGCAACACCGTGAACTACCAATCCATCGGCTCGGGTGGCGGACAGCAGCAGATCATCGCCAAGACGGTCGATTTCGGCGCTTCCGACGATCCGATGAAGGGCGAAGACCTGGAGAAGAACGGTCTGCTGCAATTCCCGGCGGTGGTCGGCGGCACGGTCGCCGTGGTGAACATCGACGGCATCAAGGCCGGCGAGCTGAAGCTGTCCGGCCCCGTCCTGGCCGACATCTTCCTGGGCAAGATCAAGAAGTGGAACGACGACAAGATCGCCGCGCTGAACGCCGGCCTGAAGCTGCCGTCGTCGGACATCATCGTGGTGCACCGTTCCGACGGTTCGGGCACGACCTTCGGCTGGACCAACTATCTGTCCAAGGTCTCCGCCGACTGGAAGTCGCAAGTGGGTGAAGGCAAGGCCGTGAAGTGGCCCACCGGCCAGGGCGGCAAGGGCAACGAAGGCGTCGCCGCCTACGTCGGCCAGCTGAAGAACTCCATCGGCTACGTCGAATACGCCTACGCCAAGCAGAACAAGTTGGCCTGGACGCAACTGCAGAACGCCGCCGGCAAGTTCGTGCAGCCCGAGCAGTCCGCCTTCGCCGCTGCCGCCGCCAACGCCGACTGGAAGAGCGCGCCCGGCATGGGCGTGGTGCTGACCAACGAGCCGGGCGACAAGTCGTGGCCCGTGACCGCCGCCACCTTCATCCTGGTGCACAAGACCCAGGACAAGCCGGCGCAAGGCAAGGCCGTGCTGTCCTTCTTCGACTGGGCGTTCAAGAACGGCCAGAAATCCGCCGAGGCGCTGGACTACGTGCCGCTGCCCGATGCGGTGACGAAGGAAATCCGCGACGCCTGGAAGGACATCAAGGGCGCTGACGGCAAGGCTGTCTGGCAGTAAAGCGACCGTTGCAAGGCCCGGGCCGATGGTCCGCCCGGGCCTTTCCCTTCTCCCGAGGAAAGCCCATCCATGAGCGCGGTAGTGGATAATAATGTGCCGCTTTCGTCCAAAGCGACGAATTCCGCAGCCTACGGCACACCTTCCCCAATGAAGCAGAATCACAACGCGCTGATGGATGCGCTGTTCAAGAACCTGACGCGTCTGTTCGCATTCCTGGTATTCATCCTGCTGGCCGCCATACTGGTTTCGCTGATCTACGGCAGCCGCGAAACCCTGGCCCAGTACGGTCTTTCCTTCCTGTGGACCAACGACTGGGACCCGGTCAAGCGCAATTTCGGCGCAGTCGTTCCCATCGTCGGTACGCTGGCGACTTCGATCATCGCCCTGATCATCGCGGTGCCCGTGTCCTTCGGTATCGCCATGTTCCTGACCGAGCTGTCGCCCACCTGGCTGCGCCGGCCCCTGGGCACCGCCATCGAGATGCTGGCGGCGATTCCGTCCATCATCTACGGCATGTGGGGGCTGTTCGTCTTCGTGCCGGTCTTCCAGCAGTACATCCAGCCCACGCTGATCGACGTGCTGAGCGGCATTCCGCTGATCGGCGGCTGGTTCTCCGGCCCGCCCTTCGGCATCGGCATCTTCACTGCCGGCCTGATTCTGTCGATCATGGTCATTCCATTCATCACGGCCGTCATGCGCGACGTGTTCGAGCTGGTGCCGCCCATGCTGAAGGAGTCCGCCTACGGCCTGGGCAGCACCACGTGGGAGGTCATGTGGCGCGTCGTCCTGCCCTTCACCAAGTCGGGCGTGATCGGCGGCATCATGCTGGGCCTGGGCCGCGCGCTGGGCGAGACCATGGCCGTGACCTTCGTCATCGGCAACTCGTTTTCGCTCAGCGGCTCGCTGTTCTCGCCGGGCAACTCGATCGCTTCCGCGCTGGCCAACGAGTTCAACGAAGCAGGGGGCCTGCAGAAATCGGCGCTGCTCGAACTGGGCCTGGTGCTGTTCATCATCACGACCATCGTACTCGCCTTGTCCAAGCTGCTGCTGGCACGCCTGGCGCAGCATGAAGGCACGAAGAGCTGAGACGCGGGGAAATCGACATGGCCGTATCCGCCATCAATATGCAGAACGGAATCTACCGGCGCCGCCGGGCCGTCAACAAGATCATGCTGACCTTGTCCATGGCCGCACTGGTGTTCGGACTTTTCTGGCTGTTTTGGATCATCATCACGCTCCTGATAAAGAGCGGGGGCGCGCTGACGTTCTCACTGTTCACGGAGATCACGCCGCCGCCGGGGCAGGCAGGCGGGCTCATCAACGCCATCATGGGCAGCCTGCTCATGGTCGCGGTGGGCACGCTCATCGGCACGCCGGTCGGCATTCTGGCCGGTACGTACCTGTCCGAATACGGCCGCTCGGGATGGCTGGCGCCCGCGACGCGCTTCCTGAACGACGTGCTGCTGTCCGCGCCGTCGATCATCATCGGCCTGTTCATCTATGCCGTGTACGTCGCGCAGGTGGGGCACTATTCCGGCTGGGCCGGCTCGCTCGCCCTTGCCATCCTGGTCATTCCCGTGGTCGTGCGCACCACCGACAACATGCTGCTGCTGGTGCCCAACGGGCTGCGCGAGGCAACCGCCGCACTGGGTTGCCCCAAATGGCGCATGATCACCATGGTGTGCTACCGCGCGGCGCGTTCCGGGATCATGACGGGCATCCTGCTGGCCATCGCCCGTATTTCCGGCGAGACCGCGCCGCTGCTGTTCACCGCGCTGTCCAACCAGTTCATGTCGTGGAATATGAACGCGCCGATGTCCAACCTGCCCGTGGTGATTTATCAATACGCCGCCAGCCCGTTCAAGGAATGGAACAACCTGGCCTGGGCGGGGGCGGGGCTGATCACACTGGTGGTGTTGGGGATCAATATTCTGGCGCGGAACATGTTCAAGAGGTAGTGCCCACCCCGGAGCGCTGGCGCGCTTCCAGGGAAAGGCCCACCCCCGGAGCGCTGGCGCGCTTCCAGGGAAAGGTCCACCCCCGAAGCGCTGGCGCGCTTCCCCCTCGAGGGGGCGCGCCTGCGGACCGGCGGAGCCGGATCCGCGGCGCCCTGGTTGGTGCTGCTACTTGCGGTGGGGGGCGGTATTGCTTGTGATTGACAGGACCGAAACGATTTGATTGTCGGCGCCGGAGGGCGCGGCACCAGGGAAACGATATGGAAAAACCCGCACCGACCTCGAAGATCGAGGTCAAGAATCTGAACTTCTACTACGGCAAGTTCCACGCGATCCGCAACGTCAACATGTCGATCCGCGAGAAGAAGGTCACCGCCTTCATCGGACCGTCGGGTTGCGGCAAGTCGACCTTGCTGCGCACCTTCAATCGCATGTTCGAGCTGTATCCCGGCCAGCGCGCCGAAGGCGAAATTCTGCTGGACGGCGAGAATCTGCTGACCACCAAGACCGATATTTCGTTGATCCGCGCCAAGGTCGGCATGGTGTTCCAGAAGCCCACGCCGTTTCCCATGAGCATCTACGACAACATCGCCTTCGGCGTGCGTCTGTTCGAGCGCCTGAGCAAGGGCGAGATGGACGAGCGCGTGGAATGGGCGTTGACCAAAGCCGCCCTGTGGAACGAGGTCAAGGACAAGATCCATCAAAGCGGCAACAGCCTGTCCGGCGGTCAGCAGCAGCGCCTGTGCATCGCCCGCGGCGTGGCGATCAAGCCGGAAGTGCTGCTGCTGGACGAACCCTGCTCGGCGCTGGATCCGATCTCCACCGCGAAGATCGAGGAGCTGATCGCCGAGCTGAAGAACGAGTACACCGTTGTCATCGTGACCCACAACATGCAGCAGGCGGCGCGTTGCTCGGACTACACGGCGTACATGTATCTGGGCGAACTGATGGAATTCGGCGAGACCGACCAGATCTTCGTGAAGCCGAAGCGTAAGGAAACGGAAGACTACATCACCGGGCGGTTTGGCTGATATCGCAGTTATGGCCGCCGCGGCCGCGCCCAGCGGTTCGCCGGCCGTATCGCGGGACGGATCGGGTACAATCGTGGGCTTCGTCAGGATGGGTCTTTCCGGAGGCCCATTCAGATGGGCGTTTCCGCGTTCATCGGCTTGACGGTAGGGTTTTCCAGTCGGCGGCTCGCCGGCTGAGAAGGTCCCATCGGGGCGTAGCGCAGCCTGGTAGCGCATCTGCTTTGGGAGCAGAGGGTCGCGAGTTCGAATCCCGCCGCCCCGACCAATAACATAAAGGGCTTACAGATGATGATCTGTAAGCCCTTTGCTCATGGTGCATTGATAGGTGGACTGCCTGGACGCGGGAGATTCCAGGGGACGTCCCGCTGCCGGTTGTCACCACAAGCCTGCACGCCGAGGAAACGTCCGCTTTTCCGCGAAATTTTCGTCCTCGGAAATCACCCCTACGCTGATTCATTTTTACCGACAGACTGTACCGCCCTCGTTGCCTAGCATGCCGCCTCTGATTCCAACTACGACCTGCAGAGGTAAACATGTCACTCGCGCCCATCGGTTGTGGCCCGGTCTACGCTGGCGACCCAACGCTTCCATGTGTCAAAGGCAATACGCTCGTATTCAGCGCCAGCCCGGGCAAGCCGCGGGCCACCGTACATGTCGGGCAACGGATATTCAAAAAGCTGAAGCACCTGGCGCATATCGTCGTGGCGCATTTGAGCGGCCGGTCGCGACGTGCCAACAAACACGTCAGTTCGTCGGCTTTCGCGAAAGACGGGCCCGTTGCCCGGCTCGAATCGCTGGGACGGCAGGTGCGCGCGGCCCCATACGTGTCGCCCGAGGAGAACATCCAGCGCATAAGGCTGGCTGAAAGCCAATGGAGCCGTCTGTATGCGGCCACAAGCTCCGTGGGAACAGGCCTTCCCAGCCAGGACGCGATATCCCTCCTGCTGCAGGACTGCCCCGACGACACGATAGGCAATCTGTATCGGGCGATGAGGCAGCTTGAATCGATGCCATCGGCGCTGGGCGGCTGGCGCGCCGCGTTGGAAGACCAGATCGTCGTACGGTTCGCCAGCCGCATCAATCAGCTTCTGAGGTTGTACGGCGGCCCTTTGGAATCGTCCTTATCGAACGCCCGTGCAGCGTGGGCCATGAAGGCGGGATCCGCCACTGACGGCGTCACACCGGATCATGAGCTGGGCAATGCATGCCGCGCCATGCTGGTGGCTATGTCGGACGTGGATGGCGCCATCGCGGCACGATGGGACGGCATGATCGATCATGAGCCTGAATGGCTGCCTCCTCCCGTAGACGGCGAAGAAACACGCCCCCGCGCCGATGCCGGTCAGCTCAAGCGCGTTTACCACTACGTTGCCGTGCTGGACGAAGGGATCAAGGCCGCTGCCGAGGCGTTGGCGATCCCGGAAGCTTCCTCCGGCCACCTGGGCGAAATAAGGGAAGGCGTGCTCCTGTCCATGCTGCGGCAATGCCCAACGTGGCAGGAACTGACTGAAGCCAATCTGGCCTTGAAACGTCTGATGGCCCGCGACGTACTCGATGCCGAAGAGGCCGATTACCTGGAATGGGATTAGATGATGTATGCCCGCGTATCCGGCTTGCCGTGCTGGCGGCCGGCCGCGGGACATACCGGACACCGCGCCGCCGCTCCCCAAGCGGGGCGCATCGCCCCGCTCACTTCACTTCACTATCAACCGCGGTATCCCGTCCCCACGCTCGGCTCCCGTGAAAGCGCGGCCTCAAACAGTTCGCAATACCGGTCGATTGTCGTTTTCGCGTACATCAGTTTCACGAATTCCGAGGGCGATCCGAGCAGGGTGCAGATCCGGTGCAGCGCCAACTGAGCCTGCTCGCGGTCCTCGGGACGCGCCATGTCGATCGCTGCCACGCTGCGTTCCAGGAAGTGTTTGAAGGGCTTCGTGTAGACGAAGTGGGCTTCGGCTTCCGACAGCGCCCCCGGCTGTCCGTATCGCGAGAGCTGATCCAGGAATCGGTTCAGCCGTTCTTCATCCGCGGCCGCCGATTCCGCTTCTTCCCGTTGCTGGATGAACTTCATCGCATGGATGAGCGTCTCGACCTGGGCATGGACGTCCCGTTCCAGCGGGGTGCCCATGATGGCGCGCATCTGCAGATCCAGGTAGGCCGGTACGTTGTTCACCAGGTCGCTGTAGTACTGGGCGATCTTGGCGTCGATCCGGCTCTCCCGGGCCGGATCGGCCGCCGCTCCCGCGCCATCGTAAAGCGCGGTGGATACAGCTGCGGCCGGCGCATTGGTGGATGAAGGCAGTTGCATAGCGTCAATTCCTATAAATGGCTGGTTGAAACCCATCCGTACAGAACGGATGCCGCCCTATGTGCGGGCGGGAAGTTTCCCGTTCCGCCGCCGTCCGTCCGATTCGCCGACCGGTAAATTGGTCCGATTCCATGCGATAGTAGGGCGCTCTCAGGCCCTGCAGGATCGCTGCTCCGATGCTTTCCGCCCGGCGTTTTTTCGTCTATGCACTGGCCGCCATTGCGGCTGCCCGGCTGTTCGCCATGGCGACGATGCCGTTCGTGGATACTTCGGAACCCCGCTATGCCGAGATCGCGCGGATGATGGCGGCCTCCGGCGACTGGATTACGCCCTGGTTCACGCCGGAGCTGCCTTTCTGGGGCAAGCCGCCTTTGGCATTCTGGATACAGGCCTTGTTCATCCGGGCGTTCGGCCTGTCGGAGTTGGCGATCCGCCTGTCTTCCATGCCGGCCATGGCGGGCATGCTGTGGCTGTGTTTCGTCCTGGGGCGCCGGATGGCGTCGTCCGGGGCGGCCCGGTGGGCGGTGCTGGTGTTCGCCACGATGCTTTTGCCCGCGGCGGCGGCCGGCGCGGTGCTGACCGATCCGTATCTGGCGCTTGGCGTGGCCTGGAGCATGACCGCGTTCTACATGTCGATGGCGGCGCCCTCATGGAAGTGGCGGTACGGTTTTTTCCTCGGGCTGGCGGTGGGCCTGCTGGCCAAGGGGCCGCTGGCCGTGGTGCTGGTGGCGGGGTCGATCGTGCCGTGGGCGCTGTGGGCGCGAGTGTCGCCTGGGCTGCGCGGCGTACGGATGCCGCGGTTGCCATGGGTATGGGGCTCGATCCTGGTGGCGGTGCTGGTGCTGCCCTGGTACATCGCGGCGGAAATGAAGACCCCGGGGTTCCTGCGTTATTTCATTCTGGGCGAACATTTCTACCGGTTCATCGATGCCGGGTGGGGGGGAGACCTGTACGGCAACGCCCACCGCCGGGCGCGGGGCAGCATCTGGCTGGACTGGCTGCTGGCGACGCTGCCCTGGGGTGTGGCGGCGTTGGCCGCTCTGGCATGGCGGTGGCGCGTGCGCGGCGCATGGCGTGCGGACCTGGTCCGTATTGGCAACGACGCACGCTGGAGTTTTCTGCTGAGCTGGACGCTGGTCACGCCGCTGTTCTTCACCTTTTCCGGCAACATCATCTGGACCTACCCTTTGCCCGCGCTGCCACCGCTGGCTGTGTGGCTGGGCGCGGCAATGCCGGGAACGCCGGGGCCGCGGATCCGTAAGGCGCTGGCGGTGTGCCTGGCGGTGGTTCCGCTGGCCTTTGCGGCCGCCGGCATCGCGGGCATGACGAGTCCGCAGCGCTTCAAGACGGAAAAAGAACTGGTGGCGCAGGCGCATTCCATGATGCGCCCGGGGGAAAGGCTGTATTTCGTCCGGCGTCTGCCATTTTCGGCGCAGTTCTATTCACGCGGGACTGCGGGCGAAGTGGAAGTGGAAGACGTCGAGACGGTGATTCCGCACGATGGCCGCCGGGTCTTTCTGGCGGTGGCAAAGGGCCGGGAAGACGAGATCCGGCCGAAGCTGCCGCCCGGCGCCCGGCCGGTGTATGAGAGCCGGCTGCATCGGTTGTTCGTTGTCGGCGACGAGACGCCGCCTGCGCGTTGAAGGACGTTCCCGGCACGGCTGTGCCAAATCGCCGCCGGCGATTCGCAGACCCGCTGGCGCGGATGCGCGGCGTATGGAACGGGATTCTTCGGGTCCTTGCGCTGTCGCGAGGGCCGCGCCGTACGATTCGCCCCCTCGGTTCAGGCGGCCGCGTCCTGGGCGTCTTTGCCAAGCTCGGCCAGCACCTGCCGCGCCACCTCGGTCAGCGGCAATCGATTGTCCATGGCCATTTTCTGCAGGCGCTCATGGGCGTCCTGTTCGCTCAGGCGGTAATGGCCTGCAAGGACCCATTTGGCCTTCTCGATGCGGCGGCGTTCGTCGAGCAGGCCGCGCATTTCACTCAAGGCGTCGTTGGCGCGCTGCATGCGCAGTGTCTGTTCCTGCAGCATGTCCAGCAGGGAACGCTCCATATCGCTGCCGACGCCGTCCGGCGGCGGGGCGCCAAGAATCCGTCCCTGCACGTTGAACAGCATGGCCGGCGGCGTATCGGGCCGATCCGCGTCCCGGCCCGCGAAAACGTCCAGCAGCCGGCCGTGGTGCCGCAGTTCATCGCGCATTTCGGCGATGCGGGCTCCGCATTGGCTTGCCAGGGCCTGGGCCAGTCGCGTCTCCACGCCGTGCATGGCGTCGATGCGGGCGGTGCACAGGTCGAACCAGAGCGTGGCGAGCGATGGGTCCAGCGGCTGGCTTTCCGAGGTCCTTGCGACCATGCCGCGCATGCGGCCGAGTTCATCGTCATGGGTCCGGCGCAGCTCCCGCCAGGCGTCCATCAGGGCCGGCGGCGCGTATTGTTCGAAGACGGCAAAGCAGCGCGCCTGGCTGTCGGCGAACTCGCGCATGCGGGATTTGCGCGCATCGCTGAAATACCCGGCCGTGTAGCCCATGACGCCGTAGGCGCGTTCCTGGCCGCTCAGTTCCTTGCCCTGCATGAAGTTCAGCAGCGCGACCAGGGTGCGGGTAATGCCGGGGTCGAGCGATGAGTCCGCCGCTTCGAACACGATGGCGAGCAGGCTGGCGATCAGCGCCGTGAACCGCTGGCTCGCGTCCTCGGCGTCGATGTGGCGCTGGCGGATGCGGGCGCGCAAGCCCGGCAGTTCATCCAGGCGGTACAGCGCATAGGCGATGCCGTTGAGCAGGCGCGCGTTGTCGGTGGCGCGGCTGGCGTCGGGCTCCAGCCGGCCCAGGAATTCGCGGGCTTCGTGTTCGATGTCCTGCGCATCGGCGCGCAGCGCGGCCAGCATGGGGAGCAGACCGGCGTCGCCGCCGGAAAGATAAAGGTTGGAGGCGCCGCGTTCCTTCTGCAGGGCGTGGACGAGCCGGCCAATGCGGATCACCAGGTCGCACGTTCGGGCCAGGGCCTCCAGCCCGTGCAGTTCGCTGCGGCGCGCGGCCAGCAGAAAGCGCAGCGGCGGCGGCATGATGGCTGTCATATCGCGACGCGGCGGGCGGCGCCGACGGCGCCATCGACTTGAATTTCGACCGAGTCGCCGTTCAGGCGGGCGGGCCACGTTCGCAGCCGCTGGTCCGGATCTTCCAGGCACTGGCCATCCCGCAGGCGGAAGTGCTGCTTGTACAGCGGGGCGGCCACGACCAGTTCGCCGCCCAGGTGGCCGACGATGCCGCGGCCGACGACATTGGCGCCGGATCGCGGGTCGCGGTTATCGATGGCGTAAATCGCCGTGCACTCCGGGTCAGGCAGATAGAACAGCGCGATCTGCATGCCGTCCACCAGGGCGACGACGCCGGAATTGGCGACCAGATCCCAGCGTCGGCATACATGGCGCCAGGCCCCGGGGCGGCCGTCCCGCGTCTTCGCTTCGCGCGACAGGCCCGCGGCGGCAGGCGCATCGACGTCCATGATTGGCATGGCCGCCGCATTCAAGGCGAGGTTCAAGGACGCATCCATCAGACGGTGTCCTCCATGGCCGCGACGACCGGAATCTCTTCGAGCCGGGCGGGGCGCGGCTGGCCGCGTTCCTGGACGAAGCGGATGTCGGGGTCGCCGGCGCGATCGTTGACGAAGGTGCGGAAGCGCTTGAGCTTCTCGGGATCCTTGAGCGCGTTGGCCCATTCGCATTCGTAGCGATCGACCACGGCCTGCATCTGCGCCTCCAGTTCCGCGGCCAGCCCCAGGCTATCGTCGATGATGACCGCCTTCAGGTAGTCCAAACCGCCCTCCAGCGAGTCGCGCCAGACCGAGGTGCGCTGCAGTTTGTCGGCCGTACGGATGTAGAACATCAGGAAGCGGTCGATGATGCGGATCAGCGATTCGTCGTCCAGGTCGGTGGCGAAGAGCTCGGCGTGGCGCGGCCGCATGCCGCCGTTGCCGCACACGTACAGGTTCCAGCCTTTCTCGGTTGCGATGACGCCCACGTCCTTGCTTTGCGCCTCGGCGCATTCGCGGGTGCAGCCAGATACGGCGAACTTCAGCTTATGGGGCGCGCGCAGGCCCTTGTAGCGGTTCTCGATGTCCAGGGCCATCTTGACGCTGTCCTGCACGCCGTAGCGGCACCATGTGCTGCCCACGCAGGATTTCACCGTGCGCGTGGCCTTGCCGTAGGCATGGCCGGTTTCGAAGCCGGCGGCTATCAGGGCTTCCCAGATCTCCGGCAACTGGTGCAGCTGCGCGCCGAACAGATCGATGCGCTGACCGCCGGTGATCTTGGTGTAGAGCTGGTATTTCCGCGCGACGTTGCCGATGGCGATGAGCTTTTCCGGTGTGATCTCGCCGCCTGGAATGCGCGGCACGACCGAGTACGTGCCGTTCTTCTGCATGTTCGCCATGAAGGTGTCGTTGGTGTCCTGCAGCGGGACCAGGCTGGGGTCCTGGATGGGCCGGTTCCAGCACGAGGCAAGGATGGACGCGGCGACGGGCTTGCAGACATCGCAGCCGACCTTCCCGCTGCCGTGGCGCGCCAGCAAATCCTCGAAGGTTTCGATGCCTTCCACGCGCACGATGCCGTACAGCTCCTGGCGCGTGTGGGCGAAGTGTTCGCACAGGCGCTTGTCCACGGCCACGCCACGCGCGGCCAGTTCATGTTCGAAGACCTGCTTCAGCAGCGCGGCGCAGCCGCCGCAGCCGGTGCTGGCCTTGGTGCGCGATTTGATGGCCGCCAGGTCGGTGCAGCCGCCGTCGATGGCTTCGCATACCGCGCCTTTGGTGACGTTGTGGCAGGAACACAGCGTGGCGGCGGCCGGCAGGGCGTCCGGCCCCAGCGCCGGCGCCGGCTGGCCGGCGGGCAGGATGAGGCTGGCAGGGTCCGCGGGCGGCGCGATGCCGTTCTGGACGTATTGCAGCAGTGGGTCGTAATAGGCGTTGTCGCCCACCAGGACCGCGCCGAGCACGCGCTTGCCGTCGCCCGACACCACCAGGCGCCGGTAGCTGGCGGAGGCTTCGTCGATGTAGCGATAGCTCACGGCGCCGGGCGTCTTGCCGTGCGCGTCGCCGATGGAGCCCACGTCCACGCCCAGCAGCTTGAGCTTGGTCGACATATCCGCGCCGGTGAAAGGCAGATCGCCGGCGCCGGCTATCTCCGACGCGGCCGTGCGCGCCATCTGATAGCCGGGCGCGACCAGGCCGAAGACAGCGCCGTTCCACAGCGCGCATTCGCCGATGGCGTAGATGTGCGCGTCGCTGGTGCGGCAGTGGTCGTCGATGACGACGCCGCCGCGTTCGCCCACCGCCAGTCCGGCGCTGCGCGCCAGGCCGTCGCGTGGACGGATGCCGGCGGAGAACACGACCAGATCGGTTTCCAGCGGCTCGCCTTCGGCGAATCGCATGCTGTAGCGGTGGCGCAGACCCGGTTTGATGGCCTGGGTGGAGCGCGACAGATGGACGGTGGCGCCCAGCGCCTCGATGCGCGCGCGCAGGGCCGCACCCCCAAAGTCGTCCAGCTGCACCGGCATCAGCCGCGGCGCGAACTCCACCACATGGACCTCCAGTCCCAGCGACTTCAGCGAGTTGGCGGCTTCCAGCCCAAGCAGGCCGCCGCCCACGACCACGCCGCGCCGCGCGCCCGCGGCGGCGGAGCGGATCCGGTCCAGGTCCTCCAGCGTCCGGTAGACCAGTCCGGCATCGCCCTCCGCGCCCGCCACCGGGGGCACGAAGGGAAACGAGCCGGTGGCCAGCACCAGCGTGTCGTAGTCCAGGCGGCCATGTCCGGTGACGATCTGGCGGCTGCGGCGGTCGATCTCCTGCACGCGCACGCCAAGGTGCAGCGTCAGGCCGGGACGATCGTAGAACTCCGCGTCGCAAAGCGACATGGATTCCGCGTCACGCCCGTTCAGATAGTCGGACAGGTGGACGCGATCGTAGGCGCGGCGGGGCTCGTCGCCGTAGACATGGATGCGATAGCGGTCGAGCGCGCCCAGGGCAACGAGCCGTTCGACGAAATGATGGCCGACCATGCCGTTGCCGATCACGATCAGTGTCCGCGGAGTGCCGGCGGCGGGGGCTGCGTTCATGGTTCTCACGTTGGCGGTTCCAGTTTGCGAAAACGCAAAGGCGCCCGCGACCGCAGGGGTCGGGGCGCCTTTGCCGGAATTGCACACGGTGGTGTCGGGGCGGCCCGACATCACAGGTTATGCAATATGCATGCCATGTTTGAACGTCCGAGAGGGCCGGCTAGCGCGCGGGGCCGTGCGCCATCCGGGTGCCTGGCAGCGTGCAGCCTGCACTTGTTTGGGGCGCGGGATGGCGATGCGGGCTGCGCCGCGGTTCACAGCGCGTTGCCCTTCCGGGCCGCCGTGGGCATGGCCCAGTCCGGGGTCATGCGTAGGCGGCGCAGAATTCTCCTTCGGCGTTGAACTCCCCCAGTGCGGCATAGTCGGGCATCCAGGGCCGTCCGCGTTCGGCGCTCAAGGCCCCCAGCCCCGCCAGGACCGCCTGCCCCTGGTCCTTGAGCAGCCGCCCGCACAGGTCCAGGTTCGGAAACGCCTGCAGGGCTTCTCCCCAAATGGCGCGGCCCGCCAGGAAACCGTTGCCCCCCGCTGCATAGGCATATTCCATGACGCGCAGGAACTGCGTGGCGGTGACGCCGGCGGACAGCATGACCCATGGGATGCCGGCCTGCGCGCAGACCTGGCCCATGCGATCGAACCATGCCTGCGCGGCCAGATGGGCGCTGCCGCCGTCGCGCGCGGGCAGGGTGGCCCCCGGCAGAGGGCTTTCCAGCTTGAACAGATCGACCCCATAGCGGGGGGCGGCGAACTCGCGCACGCTTTCGATCACCAGTTCTGGAAGCTTTTCCGGCGACTCCACGTAATCGGCGGTGTGGGCCGCGGACTTCGGGAAGGGGTAGACCAGCAGCTCCAGCACCAGCGGGATATCCCACTTCCTGCATTCCCTGCCGATGGCTTCGACATAGCGTTGCTGGTGCGCCCGCACATCGGGCGCGGCGTCGGGGCGATACCACGCCAGCACCTTGACGCCGTCGCCGCCTGCGCGCTTGATCTTTTCCACCGTCCAGTCGCGGATCGAATGCGACAGCCGCCCCCCGGGGGTTTCCTCGAACCGATGGTCTTCCAGCGTGACGACGAGGCCCGTCCGCGCGGGCAGACGGGCAAGCGCCGCCGGGAACGCATAATTCGGGTCGAACAGCATGGCGCTGGCATGCGGGCCCAGGGCATCGACGAGCATGCGCTTGACGGCGACCACGTCGGCGTAGGCCACGTCGCCGGGAGCGATGCCGCGCTTGGCCGCGATCAGGTTGATGATGGGCGGACGCTGGTCCAGCGCGACCATGGCGAAGTGGCCTTCGCGCGTCGCCATGCGGCGCAGGCCCCAGGTCTTGCCCAGGCGCAATTCGGCAGGCATGAGTTACTCCTTGGATCGATGTAGGAAAGCCCAGGCCGTCGCCAGGTCCGGCGTGCCGGCCCTGCCTCCGGGGTGCAGGCATTTGCATGCGGCGACCGCCGCGGAAAATCGGAAGGCGTCTTCGATGGACCATCGCAGGCCCAGCGCAAAGGCGAGCGCGCCATGGAATACGTCGCCGGCGCCCGTCGTGTCGACCGCGCGCACGGAGAAGGCGGGCAGGCGCCGCATGCCGGCGCCCGCGTCCCAGGCCACGCCCCGATCGCCCAGCGTCACGGCCGCCACGCGGCAGCCGCGCCCGCGGGCGTGCGCGAGCGCGGCCGCGATGGCGGCGTCGCCGTCCGGGGCGCCGCGGGCGGTGCCGGCCGGATCGGGGCTATGCGCATAGCCGGCCAATCCCGGCTCGGAAAACACCGCGAAATCGGTGAGCGGCAGCAGCACGTCGAAGATCCAGGAATCGGCGACGTCACCGTCCAGCACCGTGGGCACGCCGTGCGCGCGGGCCTGCGTGAAGAGGGCCGCGGCGCCTTCCGGCCAGCGCGGGTCGGCCAGGACGGCGTCGCAAGCCGGGACGCCGCCCAGCGGCAGCCACGAGGGATCGTCGGGGAGGCCTTCTCCTCGGAAATTGACGATGGTGCGTTCGCCTTGCGCGTCGACCACGATTCCGGACACCGAGGACCGGGCCTGGCCGAACAGACGGAAATGCGTGACGTCCACGCCCTGCGACGCCAGTTCGTCACGCATCGCGCGGCCCGCCATGTCGTCGCCGGCGCGGCCCCAGAATTGTGTGCGGGCGCCCAGCCGGGCGGCCGCGACCGCGGCGGTGGCCGCCATGCCGCCGCCGCCCTCGTGATGAGAATGGGCACGGGCCTTCCCGCCGGGGGCCAGCTTTTCCACCACCCAGGTCATGTCGAAGGCGGACAAGCCCAGGCACACGAGCGCCGGCGGTTCGGTGGCCGGGAAGTCGGCAGGCATGGGAATGGCAGTCATTGCACCGCCTCGACCCGGCGCACGTTGCGCCCGTCCTCGCCATGGAAAAAGTGCGCGCAGTCCGCAGGAAAATCCAGTTCCAGCGTATCGCCGGGACGAACCCGCATGCGCGGATCGACGCGCACGACGTGGCGGCCGTCGCAGCCGTCGAAGTGCACCAGCGTATCGGCGCCCAGCGGCTCGACCACGCAGGCCTGCGCACGCAAGGCGCCGCCGCCTTCGGGCGCGATGCGCAGATGCTCCGGCCGCAGGCCTAGCACCGCCTGCCGCACGTTCTGCGCGTGCAGCGCAGCCAGCAGATCCGCGGGCAGGGGGATGCGCGAGCCGTCGCGCAGGGCGATGCCGTCCGCGTCCACCGTCACCTGGAAGAAGTTCATCGTGGGCGAGCCGATGAAGCTGGCCACGAACTGGTTGACCGGGTTGGCGTAGACGTGCTCGGGCGCGCCCACCTGCTGGATGACCCCGCCTTTCAGGACCACGATGCGGTCGGCCATGGTCATGGCCTCCACCTGGTCGTGGGTCACGAAGATCATGGTGGTCTGCAGCGTCTGCGCCAGGGCCTTGATCTCGGTGCGGACTTCGCCGCGCAGTTTCGCGTCCAGATTGGACAGCGGCTCGTCGAACAGAAACACCTTCGGGTCGCGCACCATGGCGCGTCCCATCGCCACGCGCTGGCGCTGCCCGCCCGACAGCGCGCGCGGTTTGCGGTCCAGGTATTCCTCGATGCGCAGCATGGCCGCGGCGCGCTGCACGCGGCGGGCGATTTCCTCGCGTCCCAGTCCGCGCATTTCCAGGCTGAACGCCATGTTCTGCCGCACGGTCATGTGCGGGTAAAGGGCATAGTCCTGGAACACCATGCTGATGTCCCGCTGGGCTGGCGTCACATCGTTGACGCGGCGTTCGCCGATGTAGATATCGCCGTCATCGACGGTCTCCAGGCCGGCGATGATCCGCAGCAGCGTGGACTTGCCGCAGCCGGACGGGCCGACGAAGACCATGAACTCGCGGTCGCGGACTTCCAGGTCCAGCGCCGGGATCACCGTGTTGCCGCCGTAGGTTTTCATCAGGCGGTGGAGTCGGATGGATGCCATGACGCCTCACGCGAAGGAAAGCAAAGGTTTGACCAGTTCCCCGGCCACGAAGCGGCCGAACATGTCGGGCAGCCGCTCGATGCCGAATTGCGCATCGACCAGTTGCCGATAGCGCGCTTTTTCCTTGCGCAGCAGCTCGACGTTCAGCGGGAAGTCCGAGACCGGGAAATAGAAGGTGCGGACCATGTAGAAGTCCTTGCGGCGGATGGCCTTGTTTTCCTGCACCGGCCAGGGGTTGTCGTTTTCGCCGATCAGGATCAGCACGCCGCGCGGCAGGACGATTTCCATGCCGCGGCTGCGCGCCGCATGCGCGCCGCTGCATTCAACGATCAGCTTGAAGCGCATGCTTTCGTCGCCCATGGGGCGGCGCAGCGCGCCGAAGGATTCCGCCAGGCGCAGGCGTTCTTCCTTGGGGTCGGAGACGTACACCTGGCGGTAGCCCATGTTCTGCAGGGCGATGAGCGCGCCCATGCCCACCGGACCCGCGCCTGTCACCAGCACCGGCCCGGCTTCCGCCGGCGGCGCAAGCGGCTGCACGAAACGGATGCCGTGCGCCGCCGTGCCGATGGTGTCCAGCAGCAGCGGCGCCAGGTCGTCCTCGATGTCGTCGGGTACCGGCAGCAGGCAGCGGTCCGGCACGGCCAGGTATTCCGCATAGCCGCCAGGCCGGTTCCAGCCGACCAGCACGGATTCGTTCAGGCACATCTGCGTGTCGCCGCGCAGGCAGCTGTCGCAATGGCCGCAGTGCACGGGGATGTAGACCAGGCAGCGGCGGCCGTCCAAGGGGTGGCCCGGCTGCTGGACCACGCCGAAGATTTCGTGACCCGGCGTGAAGGACGCGCCCTTGATCCACAGCTTGGTGTCCGACCCGCACAGGGCGGTGCGCCTGACCCGCAGCAGCGCCTCGCCGGGCCTGGCAACGGGCGGCGCGACATCGGCGATGGTGATCCGCCGGTCCCCATGGAATACGGCAGCTTTCATGAACGGCTCCTTTGTCATCCCTTGACGGCGCCCAGCGCCAGGCCGCCCACCAGGCGGCGCTGCACGGCGAAGGCGAGCAGCAGCGGAGGCAGCGCGATCAGCGTGGCGGCGGCCATCAAGCCGCCCCAGTTGGTCGAGCCTTCCCCGATGAAGTTGAACGAGGCGGCAATCAGCGTCTTGGTGTCGCCATCCGACAGCACCAGCGCGAACAGGAAGTAGTTCCAGGAAAACACGAAAGCCAGGATGGCCGCCACGATCAGGCCCGGCATGACCAGCGGCAGCGCGATGCGCCACAGGATGCGAAGCACCCCGCAGCCGTCCACCTGTGCGCTTTCCAGGACGCTGCGCGGGATGGCGTCGAAGAAAGGCAGCAGCACCCAGATGACGATGGGCATGGTGATTACCGCGTGGGTCAGGACCAGCGCGGTATAGGAGCCGATCAGGTCGAAATGGCGGAACATCACGTACCAAGGCAGCAGGAACAGCGTGCCGGGCGCCATGCGCGCCATCAGCGTGACGGTGGCCGGCCAGGTGATGCGGGTCCAGGACGAGGCGAACGCCGCCGGCACGCCGAGCACGATCCCGATCAGCGTGGATCCTGTCGTCACCACCACGCTGTTCCAGGTGTAGTGGGCGAACGGCGTGGTCTCGAACAACTGCCGATAGTTGTCCAGCGTGGGCGTGAACCAGAACGCCGGCGGGTAGGCGATGACGTCGGCCGGCCCCTTGAACGACGCGGCGACCATCCACGCCACGGGCGCCAGGATGATCAGCGCGACCAGCGCCAATTGCGCGTTGTTCAGCCAGCGCAGCATGCGGTTGTCCATGCCTTTGCTCCAATCGGTTGAGGGCGCTACCACGACACGCGTTGCCGCGCGCGGACCATGACGATGACGGCCATGAGCACGATGGTCGATAGCGTGACCATCAGCGCGCTGGCATAGCCCATCTCGAAGAACTCGAAGCCCTTGCGGAAACCGTAGATGTTCAGGGTGTTCGACGCGTTGCCCGGCCCGCCTTGCGTGGTGATGTAGATGATGTCGAAGAAGCGCAGCAGGTCGACGCTGCGCAGGATGGCCGCCGTCACCAGGGTCGGCATCAGCAGCGGCAGCGTGATGCGGAAGAAGATGCGCGGACGCGAGGCGCCGTCGATCTGCGCCGCCTCGTAGACGTTGGGCGGCAGCGCCTGCAGGCCGCCGAGCACGATCAGCGCCACATAGGGCGTCCATTGCCAGGTATCGAGCAGGGCGACGGTGGGGATGACCCAGCCCGGCGATGCCAGCCATTCCGATGGCGGCAGGCCGGCATGCCGCAGCAGCCAGTTCGCCACGCCGATGGCGGGATCGAGCACCACGACGAACATCATCCCCACGACGACCGGCGGCAGGACGAACGGCGAGATCAAGAGCGTGCGCATCACGCCGGAGAGGCGGCGCGACCCATGCAGCAGCATGGCCATATACGTGCCCAGCACCAGCTGCAGCGCGAGCGACAGCAGATACAGGACGATGGTGATCTTCAACCCGTGCCAGAACTCCGGATCCCGCACCATGTGCACATAGTTGAGCCCTTCGTTGAAACGCATGTCCCCGCCCAGGCTGAATTCGTTCAGGCTGAGCCACAGCGTGTATGCGAAGGGAAATGCGATCAGCAGAATCGTGAAGCACAGCGCCGGCGCGGACAGGGCCGCCAGCTTGCCGGCGATGCCGATGGACCGGTTCGCGGCAGCCGGCGCGGCGCTTGCATGGCGGGCGCGCCACGGCTTCTTGCCCGGTACATTGCCGGCGGTTCCGAGGGATCGGCTCATGTGAAGCTCCTTGCAGCGTCGGCGGCCTAGCCCGCCAGGAAGCCGCCGTCGATGGGCCGCACGGTGCCGGTGATGTACCGCGCCGCGGCCGAAGCCAGGAACAGCGCGCCGCCGGCGATGTCGTCGGGCTGCGCCCAGCGGCCCTGCGGGATGCGGTCGCGGATGCGCGCGTAGTGCGCGGGATCGCGGCGGCCGGCCGCGTTCAGCGACGTCTCGACATAGCCGGGCGCCACGGCGTTCACGCGTATGCCGGACTCGGCCCAGGCCAGCGCCAGCGACTTCGTGAGCATCACCACGCCCCCCTTGCTGGCGCAATAGGCGGGGATGAAGGGCAGGGCCATGTAGGCGTTCATCGATGCGGTATTGATGATGCTGGGGCAGCGGGTGCTCGCGGCCAGCAGCGGCTGGCAGGCGGCGCACATGCGGAAGGCGCCGGTCAGGTTGACGTCGATCACGCGCTGGAAGGTGGCCAGTTCGAACTCCCTGCCGCGCGCCAGAATGCCCGCGCAGTTCACCAGGGTGTCGAGCCGGTCGAGCCCGCCGGCGAAGGCGGCCACCGCGGCGTCGTCCGTGACGTCCAGCGCCGCCAGGGTCAGCGCCGGCGCCGCCGGCAGCCGGCAGGCCGCCACGGCCGCTTCGTCCACGCCCGTGGCGATGACCTCGCACCCCTGCGCCAGGAAAGCCGCCGCCATGGCCGAGCCGATATCGCCCGCGCCCCCGACGATCAGGACGCGGTGCCCCGCTGCGAATTCGAACATTGCTATTCCTTGGCGATCAGCGCATCGAGCGATTTTTCCGCTTCGGCGCAAGCCTGCTCTGCGGGTTTGCTGCCCAGCATGACCTCGTTGACCGCCTGTCCGACGAACTCGCGCGACGCGGGATTGGCGACGATGGGATAGCCGACCTCGGCCGTTCCCGTCCTGCTGATCTGGTCCAGCGCGGCGACCCATTGCTCGCGCACGGGCTTCTGCGCGGCCCAGGCCTTGAAGTCCGCATCCTGGAAGGCGGATACCCGGGGCGGCGCGATGCCTTGCAGCGCCAGTTGTTTCTGCATGGCTGGGCTGCTGGCCCACTGCAGGAAATACCAGGCCGCGTCCTTGTTCTTGCTGTAGGCGGAAATCGCCATCGTCCAGCCGATCATGGTCGGATGCGATCCGCCGGCCCCGCCGGGCAGCACCGCGACGCCGGTGTCGCTTTCGCGCGCGCCGCCTTGCATCAGCGTGCTGAGCTCGTTCGACGATTCAAAGGCCATCACGGCGCGCCCCGCCTTGTACAGCGATGAGATCTGGTAGAAGCTGTAGTTCACGACGCCCGGCGGCCCGTAATCCTTCAGCAGTCCGGCGTAAAGGCGCATCGCGGCCAGCCCCTGCGGCGAGCACAGCGTCGATTTGCCGTCCTTCATGTACTGCGCGCCCATGTTGTGCAGGAACACGCTGTAGGTGAAGGGCAGGGCGGGCTTCTGTCCGCGCGAGACGAAAGGCGTCAGCTCGGGTTCGCAGGACTTCAGGCGCGCCGCCACGTCCGGCAGGTTTTTCAGATCGCCAGGCAGCGACACGCCGCACCTCTTGAACACGTCGGTGCGGTAGTACAGCACCGGCCCCTCCAGATTCAGCGGCACGCCGAGCACCTTGCCGTCCACCGTGGCGTCCTTCACCAGGCCGGGGCTGAAATCCTTGAAGTTGTAGTCCGGCGCCGCGGCGCCCTGCACGTAAGGCGTCAGGTCCGCATACCAGCCGGCGCGGGCGAACTGCAGGCCCTCGCGCGAAGGCAGCGACATGAAGACGTCCACTTCGCCGCTGCGGGCGTTCATGCTGGTGACCAGGCGCTGGCGCATCTGCTGCTCCTGGTATGCGTCCACCTTCAGCTTGATGCCGGTGAGTTTTTCGAAGTCGTCCTTGTGCTTGATCAGGGCATTGGCGACGGGATTGTTGTTCGCCAGGAAGGTGATTTGCTCGCCCTGATGTTTGCGCCAGTCGAAGCCCTGGGCAGCGGCGTTGGCGGCAATGAGCGCGGTACCCAGCGCGATGCCGGCGGCCGTGGCGCGGATCGTGGTGTGCATGCCTGTCTCCTTGTTCGGGGCCATGGCGGCCGAGCGCGGCTCGGTCCGGTTGGCGCCTCTATAATGTAACCGTTTTCAGGAGTATGGGCGGCGCGCTGCCAAGATGTCAATACGGGTTGGACCTGTCGCGGCCGCTTCTTACTGACTCTTACGACTCTCCACCGGCGCGCGGTTCTGGTAAAGTTCGAACGCGGCGGATTCCAGCCGTGCCGCTTTATGAAAACCGTTACATGAGAACCAGCCGAGCGGTGGGGATCAGAGAGGTGGCGCGCCTCGCGGGCGTGTCCACGGCGTCCATTTCCCGCGCGCTGAACAACCCGGCGAGCGTCAGTGCCGAATTGCGCGCTCGCATCGACGCCGCCATCGAGGAACTGGGCTATATCCCGGATGCCGCGGCGCGCGCGCTTTCTTCGCGCCGCACCCGCACGATCGGCGCCATCATTCCAACCGTCGATAACGCCATGTTCGCGCGGGGCATCGAGGCCCTGCAGCACTATCTATCGGCGCAGGGATATTTGCTGCTGCTCGCCACCAGCGGCTACGACCCCGAGGTCGAATACACCCAGGCGCAGAACATGATCAGCCGCGGCATCGACGGATTGATCCTGCGCGGCGACGTGCATACGCCCGGGCTGCGCCGCCTGCTCGCCGCGCAGCGCATTCCCTTCGTCAACGTGGGGGTGTATCACCCCGACAAGCCCTACGCGTCTGTGGGCGCCGACAACGAAACGGCTGCGCGGCGCGCCTGCGAATTCCTGATTGGTCTGGGCCACCGCCATATCGGCGTCGTGGCCGCCATCGGACGGCACAACGACCGCGCATCGGCGCGCGTGCGCGGCATACGCGCGGCGCTGCAGGCGGGCGGGCTGGAATTGCCGCCGCAGTGGTATATAGAGGTGCCCTACAAGCTGGACGATGCGCGCCAGGCGGCGCGCGCCCTGTTCGGCCGGCGCCCCCATCCGACCGCGGTGATCTGCGGCAACGACGTGCTGGCGTATGGCGTGCTGCTGGAGGCGGAGCGGCAGGGCCTGCAATTGCCGCGGGATCTGTCGGTGATGGGCTTCGACGACCTGGAGTGGAGCCGTCATTTGCGGCCCAGCCTGACGACGATGCACCTGCCCACCGACGAAGTGTGGACGCGCGCCGGCGAATACCTGGTCCGCACCCTGGCCGGCGCATCCCCGCCCCTGCACCACGAGGTGGACGCCACGCTGGTGGTGCGGGAATCGACGGGGCCTGCCCCAGCCGCGGGCTGAACCGACCCGCCGGCTGGTTCAATCCCTTAGCAGGGCCATCATGACGACGTCTTCGTATGCGCCGTCCAGATAGCGCCCCTTGCGCTTGATGCCTTCTTCCACGAATCCGAACGACCGGTACAGGGCGCGGGCGGGGCGGTTGCTGGCGTAGACCTCGAGTTCGATGCGGCGCAGCCCGATGGCGTCGGCCGCGTCAAGCGCGGCGGCCATCAGGGCCTTGCCCACGCCGCGGCCGCGCTGGTCCGGCCGCACGCCCATGCCGAGCACGCCCGTATGGGTGAAGCCCGGTTGCGACAGCGGGACGATGTCGCACCAGCCGACCACTTCACGATCGGCCACGGCGACGAAGTGCGGGTGGCGCCGGGCGATGTTGTGCATGACGAACGCGCGGGTCTGTTCCAGCGGCGGCGCCTTCAGGAAGCTCAAATGGCGCCGTTCGCGCGCCACTTCGTCCAGCGCGCGGCGGTAGCCCTCGATGTGCGAGGGCGTGATGGGCAGGATCTCGCAGGCTGGCGAAGCGGGACGGGCGCGGGTCATGACGCAAGAAACCCCATGACGAGATCCGCGAATGCGTCCGGGCATTCCCAATTGGAAATGTGCGAAGCGTTCAGCTCGCGGTATTGCGCGCCCGGGATGGCGGCGGCCAGTTCGCGGCCTTGCTCAGGCGTGGCGGCCGCGTCGTGCGTTCCCGCGATGACGAGGGCAGGGGCGGCAATCCGTGCGACGCGGCTGCGCAGATCCAGGTCGCGCAAGGCCGCGCACGCCAGGCGGTAGCCTTCATCATCCGCGCGGCGCAGCATGTCCAGCAGCACCTGCGTCAGCGCCGGCTGCGACGCGCGAAAGTCCGGCGTCAGCCAGCGTTCGAAAATGGCGCCGGCCATGCCATGCATGCCGTGCTGGCGCACCGCCTCCATGCGGGTCTGCCAGCTTTCGACGCTGCCGATGCGCGCCGCGGTATTGCACAGCACCAGTTTGCCCACCCGTTGCGGCTGCGCCAGCGCCAGCCCCATGCCGGTGGGACCGCCCATGGACAGACCGCAGAAATGCACCTTTTCGATGCCCAGATGGTCAAGCAGCCCGACGACGTCGTCGATCAGGGCGCTGAAGGGATATTCGCCCGCCGGCGTTGCGGAGCGGCCATGGCCGCGCGTGTCGTAGCGCAGCACCCGGAAACGCCGGGTGAACACCGGCACCTGGGGCGCCCACATGTCGGCGCAGGTGCCCAGGGAGTTGGACAGCATCAGTACCGGGGCTTCCCGTGGGCCGTCGATGACGTAATAGATGCGGGATGACGCGAGGTCTGCGTAGGGCATGAAAATCCTTCGGCGGGAGCGGCAGCGCAGGCGAGCCGCAAAGCTGGAATCTTAACGCCGCCGTGCCGGGCCATCGCCCCGTCAACGGCTGTGTTTCGACGCGTGATACCCACCCGTCCGTTGCGCGATATGCGTCAATGGACCCCTATTTGCGGGTTACGCAGTATGGACAAGTCTTCATCATGCTGACCGATCCGCCCGGCAATGCGGGCGGCGCCTGAGCGTGCGCACCCGCGAAAGGCAACGCGACCGTCGCGCCATACGGGCCGGCGCCGGGCCACGCCATACCGGGCGGACGCCCGTCGCGCAGGGCGTGCCGTAAACTACCGGCTTTTTTCGCCCACCCCTGGAGCCCCGGCCGTGCAGTCCCTTGCCCGTTTCAGCCGATTCGTCGGCAATACCTTCGCCATCTGGGTGCTGCTTTTCGCGGCGCTCGCGTTCTTCTATCCGGATACCTTCAAGGGTATCGGCCCGTACATCGTCCCGCTGCTGGGGATCGTCATGTTTGGCATGGGGCTGACCTTGTCCAAGGCGGACTTCCAGGAAGTGACGCGCCGTCCGCGCGACGTTGTCATCGGCGTGCTGGGGCAGTTCATCATCATGCCGGGTCTGGCCTGGGTGCTCGCCAAAGGCTTGTCCCTGCCGCCGGAAGTGGCGGTAGGCGTGATCCTGGTGGGATGCTGCCCCGGCGGCACGGCGTCCAACGTCATGACCTTCCTGGCGCGCGGCGACGTCGCGCTGTCGGTCACGGTGACTTCCGTGACGACGCTGCTGGCCCCGATCATCACGCCGGCGCTGATTTATCTGCTCGCCAGCCAATGGCTGGACGTCAGCGCATCGGCGATGTTCTGGTCCATCATTCAGGTGGTGGTGCTGCCCATCGCGCTCGGCGTGGCGGCCCAGTATCTGCTGAAGGACAAGGCGCGCGTGGGCGTGGCCGTGCTGCCGCTGGTGTCGGTGACGGCCATCGTCGCCATCGTCGCCGCCGTGGTCGCCGGTAACCAGGCGCGCATCGCGACCAGCGGCCTGCTGATCTTCGCCGTCGTGGTGCTGCACAACGGGCTGGGACTGCTGATCGGCTATCTGCTGGCCAAGGCCTGCGGCATGAGCGTGTCCAAGCGCAAGGCCATCTCGATCGAGGTGGGCATGCAGAATTCGGGCCTGGGCGTGGCGCTGGCCACTGCGCACTTCTCGCCCCTGGCCGCCGTGCCCAGCGCCATCTTCAGCGTCTGGCACAACATCTCGGGCCCCATGGCCGCCACGCTGTTCCGCCGCTTCCGCGACGGCGACGGCGTCTGAGTTTCCCTTCTTCGGCAAGCGCCGCTGACGCCATCCGGCGGCGGCGCGGTCCGCGCCGCGTTGGCGCCGCCAGCCTCACAAACGCTGGCGGCGTTTCAGAGAAGGCTCCACGACGCGTTCGATGAACGCATCGAGCGCGGGATTGTCGTGCCGCGACCGCCACGCCAGGTAGATCTCGGCCGTCAGGTTCTTCTGCGCCAAGGGCAGAAAGGACACGCCCTCCATGCGCAGCTCGCGCGCCGAGTCCGGCACGATCCCCACCCCCAGCCCCGCCCGCACCAGCCCCAGCAAGGTATGGGTCTGGCTGGCGTGCTGCACGATGTCCGGCGTTACGCCCGCCAGGCCCAGCGCGCCGGCGATGCGCTCGTGGAAATACTTGCCCTCGCTGGGCGCATAGGCCACGAAGGGTTCGCGGTGCAGCGCCCGCAGCGGCACGGCCGGATAGGCCAGCAAGGGCGACTTCCTGGGCACGGCCAGCACCAGCGGCTCGCGCGCGATGAGCCGATAGGCCAGACCTTCGTGCCGCGGCAATTGGCGGGCGAGCATCGCATCCAGTTCACCGGCCACCAGCAATCGCCCCAGATCCGTCGAAACGCGTTCGCGCAGTTCGATATCGACGTCCGGCAATACGCGGCGCGCCTTCATCACCCAATCGGGCATCAAGCGATAGGCCGCCACGGCGGTGAATCCCAGCACGATGTGGCCGGCCTCGCCCCCGGACGCGCGGCGCGCGCTGGACGCCGCGCGCGCCGAATACGCCAGCAGATGGCGCGCATCGCGCAGGAAACTGCGGCCCGCCGCCGTCAGGGCGACGACCCGGCTGCTGCGCTCCAGCAAGGTTACGCCCAGGCCCTGTTCGAGCAAGCGGATCTGGCGGCTCAGGGGCGGCTGCGTCATGCACAGGCGGGCCGCGGCGCGCCCGAAATGCAGCTCTTCCGCAACGGCGACGAAGCACTCCAGCTGGCGTAGTTCCATCGATACAAGCCTTGTATGGATCGTTGCTATTTATAGCTCGATCGGACAATGGTGGGAAATCGTCCATATACTCATCGCGTCCGGTGTGCGTGCGGCGACGCCGCGCCGGGCGCCAAACGGTGAGGAGACAGAACAATGAAGACACAGTCCGGCGCGCGCCTGCGCGTACGCATGATCGCGGCCGTTTTCGCCATGGCCGCCATGTTGCCGGCGGCGCGCGCCGCCGACGATTACCCGGCCCGGCCCATCAGTCTGATCGTGCCGTTTTCGCCTGGGGGCGGCACGGATATCTCGGCGCGGCTGCTCGCCGCGGCATTGAGCAAGCAGATGAACGCATCCGTCGTGGTGGACAACCGCCCCGGCGCCGGCGGCCAGATCGCCGCGGATCTCGTCGCGCGCGCTACCCCGGACGGGTACACCCTGCTGTTCGCCAATTCCGGCATGCTTGCCATCAACCCCTGGCTGTACAAGCTGCACAGCGATCCCGCCACCGCCTTCGCGCCCGTTTCGCTGTTTACCGATCTGCCATTCGCACTGGTGGTGCCGCCCTCGCTGCCCGCGAAGTCGGTCGCCGATCTGGTGGCGCTGGCCAAATCCCAGCCGGGCACGCGCACCTTCGCCAGTTCGGGCACCGGCGGCGCGCCGCATCTTGCGGGGGAAATCTTCCAGCAGGCCACCGGAGTGGAATTGACGCACGTGCCGTACAAGGGCGGCGGACCCGCCATGACGGATCTGATGGCGGGGCGGGTGGATATGCTTTTCGCGTCCGTGCTCGAAACCATTCCCTACGTCAGCGCCGGCAAGCTGCGCGCGCTCGCGGTGACCGGACCGGCGCGATCGCCGGTGATGCCGGACGTGCCCACGCTGGAGGAGGCCGGCGTCCATAATGCCCAGACGGGCTCGTGGACGGCGGTGATGGCGCCGGCCGGCACCCCGAAGGCGGTGGTGGATAAGCTGTCGCTGGCGATCCGCCAGGTGGCGGACCTGCCGGACGTGAAGGAAAAGCTGGAATCGCAGGGCGCCGTGCCGCACGGATCGACGCCCGACGAACTGGCCCGGCTCGCCGCGCAGGAGCGCGCCCGGTACGGGCAGATCATCAAGCAACGCAACCTTCGGGTCGATTGACCACGCACGCATGCCGAACATTGCTGAAGAGGCCGCTGCCGGCCGCGCGCCCATGGCCGAACTCCTCATGATGGGGCCGCTGCTGCCGGCCCTGGTCGCCCGGATGAAGGCTCGCTATCGGGTGCATCATTGGTGGGAGGTCGCCGACAAGGCCGCTTTTCTGGCCGATCGTGGCGCGGCGATACGCGGCATCGTCACCAGCGGGCGCTTCGGCGCCACGCGCGAGGTCATCGAGTCGCTGCCTGCCCTGGAAGCCATCGTCAGCTTTGGCGTGGGCTATGACCCCATCGACATGGAGGCGGCGCGCGCGCATGGCGTGGTGGTGACCAATACGCCGGGCGTGCTGGACGAGTGCGTGGCGGACACGGCCCTGGCGCTGATGCTGGCGGTGTCCCGGCGCGTTTGCGAACTGGACCGTTTCGTGCGCGCCGGGCGCTGGCGCGGCGAGTCGCCGGCGCTCGGGCGCAAGCTGGGCGGGCGTCGTTGCGGCATCCTGGGCCTGGGCAATATCGGCTGGCAGATCGCGCGCAGGGCGGAGGCGTTCGGCATGGACATCGCCTATCACAACCGGCGGCCGCGGCAGGATCTGCCCTTGCACTACCGCTATTGCGAGGACGTGACGGCCCTGGCGCGCGCCAGCGACGTGCTCGTGCTGTCGCTGCCGGGCGGCGCCGGCACCCGCCGCCTGGTGGATGCGCGCGTCATCGAGGCGCTCGGGCCCGACGGGATACTGATCAACGTGTCGCGCGGCAGCGTGGTCGATGAGGACGCCCTGGTCTGCGCGCTGCGCGAAGGCCGGCTCGCGGGCGCGGGACTGGATGTCTTCGAGAACGAACCCGAGGTGCCCGCCGCGCTGCAGGGGATGGATCAGGTGGTGCTGCTGCCGCATGTGGGCAGCAGCACGGTGGAAACCCGGCAGGCCATGGCGGATCTGTTCATGGCCAACCTGGACGGGTGGTTCGAGACGCGCCGGCCGCTTACGCCGGTTGCGTGATGCCAGTCCGGGCGTGCGGGCGAGCGTCCAGGATCTCGCCGGCAATGCGCAGCGCCGTATTGACGGAGTCGGTCAGCCCCAGATGGCCGTGGCCGGTCGCCAGCCACAGGCCTGGCTGGCCCGGCGCCTGGCCGATCACCGGCACCGAATCCGGCATGCAGGGGCGGTGACCCATCCACTTGTCCGCCGGTGCGGCGCCCAGTCCGTCGAACGTTTCGCGCGCGATGCGCTCCAGCACGTCGGCGCGCCGCATGTCGGGCGCGCGCGTAAGGCCGCCGATCTCTACGGTGCCGCCCACGCGCAGCCCGTCTTCCATGGGGGTCACGAACACTTTGCGGTCGGCCAGGACCACGGTGCGCGAGATGGTGTCGGACATGCCGCGGAACTGCACGTGGTAGCCGCGCTGGCTTTCCAGGTGCAGCGGCACGCCGAGCGGCCGCAGCAGCCGGGGCGACCAGGCGCCGGCGGCCACGACGACGTGGTCCGCGTCCTGCGACGCGCCGTCCACCGGCACGCGCCAGCCGTCGGCAGATCGGCGTGGCGCGTCCGCCTGGCCGCGCAACAGCCGTCCGCCGCGGGCCAGAAAGGCCTGGACCATCGCCTGGACATAGCGGAAGGGGTTGCGCACCGTGGCGTGATCGGCCAGGAACATGCCGATGCGGTAGCGCGGACCCACGGCGGGCTCAAGATCATGGATGGCATCGCGGTCCAATCGTTCGAAGCGATAGCCGTACTGCTCCCGCAGCCGCCAGCCGCCGGCGTCCTTGCCCAGCGCCGCCTCGTCCGGGTACAGATGCAGATGACCGCGCTGCAGGATCAATTCCGGCACACCGATCTCGCGAGCCAGCGCGACGTGGCGCGTCACGGCATCCGCATGGATGGACGCCAGGCGCCGCGCGGCATCGGCGACGGCATCGGGCCGCGACGCCGCGACGAAGCGCGCAAGCCAGGGCAGGGCGCGCGGCAGATAGGGCAGCGGCAGGCGTAGCGGGCTTTCCGGGTCCAGCAGCATGCCGGGCACGGATTTGAGGATTCCCGGCATGGCAAGCGGTGCGACCGAGCCAGGGCTGATGGCGCCGGAATTCCCGTAACTGCAGCCGCGCCCGGGTTCGTCGCGGTCGATCAGCGTTACCTGCGCGCCGTCGCGCTGCAGCATGTAGGCGATGCAGGCTCCCACGATGCCGGCGCCCACGACGGCGATGCGAGGCGTGCCGGCCCGGCGGCGCGCGATGTCCTCTCCCATGTTTCAAAGATCCTCGTTCGGGACGACGTAGCGGACAAAGCCGCTGTGCGGGGTGTACTTGTCGTACAGTCCGCGCGCCCGATAGTTGTTTTCCTTGGTGTTCCAGTACAGCCGCGACCATCCGCGGGTCTTCATCTCGGCGATGAGCCAGTCGATCAGCTGCTTGCCGACCCCTTGCGCCCGCGCGTCCGGATCGACGTACAGGTCCTGCAGATAGCACACGGGCGTCAGCGTCGACGTGTTCTCATGCAGGATGTAATTCGCGATGCCGATCACCGTTGCGTCCTCCACGGCGACGATGGCATGGACGGGCGCGTGCGGATCCATGATGCGCGCCCATGTGTGGCGCGTCAGCGTTTCGTCCGGCTCGCGTTCGTAGAAACGGGTATAGCCGTCCCACAGGCAACGCCAGCGCGCTTCGTCCTGCGGTTCGATGGGGCGGATGGTCAGGGTCACGGATAGGCGTCGCACGTGTGGCCGCCGGCACGCGGCTGCGGCTGCGGCTGCGGCGCGGAAAGCGCTGATCGTACACGCGCGCGGCAGGGCGCGGCAATCGGCAGGCCGGCGCATCGCTGCAAACGCGCGCGGTTCAATCCGCCGGCGGCTGGCTCAGTTCCGCCACCACGTTCACCACCTGTTCCAGCGCCACCTGGATGTGGGTTCGCAGCGCGCGCGTGGCCGCGCGGACGTCCCCGCGTTCGGCGTACTCGATCAAGGCCAGATGCTCGGCGTATGCCTGTTCGCGCAGCGGCACGTTGACCACCTGGAAGCGCAGATAGCGGTCGCCCCGGTCGTGCAGCTGCCGCAGCACGGTCATGGCAAGGTCGCGCCGCGCCGGCAGGTACAGCGCTTCGTGCAAACGCCAGTTCGCGCGGCCCCAGCCCGCCGCGTCCGCATGCCGCGTTTCCTCCAGGGCGGCCCGCGCCTGCGTCAGCGTCGTGCCCTTGGCAACGCGGATCGCCTCGCCGAACAGCCAGGGTTCGACCTGCAGACGCAGCTCGAACGTCTCGATGACCTCGGTCGATGACACCGGGCAAACGAAGGCGCCGCGGTGCGCATGCACGGAAACCAGCCCCTCGGCTTCCAGGCGCCGTATCGCTTCGCGCACGGGGATGCGGCTGACGCCCAGCTCTTCCGCCAGCGCTTCCTGGCGCAACGCTTCGCCCGGCCGCAACTGGCCGCAAAGAATCCGCTGGCGCAGCGCATCGAGGACCAGGTCAACAGTGGTGCGGCGGACGAGTTTCGGATTGCCGGCGGCGGGCGGAAGAACGGAAGCGGTCATGGGGATGTGTCTCGTAAACCCTAGTGCCCGGCGTATTGACCCGGGCCAGCGCGCACTTTAGCATGGCTGCCGTATCCAGGATATTGGATCCAATCATGGTGGCACGTCGCCGCGCCCAGCTTCGGAGCAAACGTTTTATGAACCGCCGTCATTTCGTTGCTGTATCGCTGGCCGCCGCGCTGGCCAGTGCCAGCCTGCCCGTCCTGGCGCAGACGTCGGATTTCGTCATCGGCGCGCTGAGCCCGTTGACGGGGTCCGGGGCGCCTTACGGCCCGGGCATGGTCAAGGCCATCCAACTGGCCGCGCAGGAAATCAATGCCGCCGGCGGCGCACAGGGCGCGCGGTTCCGCGTCGTGGTCGAAGACACGCAGACCGCGCCGCAGTCGGCGGTGACCGGCGCCAAGAAAATGATTGAAGTAGACAAGGTGCGCGCCATCCTGGGCTGCTGGAGCTCGGGCGAATCGCTCGCCGTCATCCCGCTCACCAACGAGGCCAATATCCCGCTGATGCATGCCTCCGGTGCGCCGGCCCTGAGCGCGGACGCCAATACCAAGCGGCTGGGCTTCCGCTTCCAGGCCACCAACGGCCGTTTCGGCCAGGCGTTCGCCAAGATCGCGGAGCGGCAGGGCTACAAGGCGCCCGCCACCATGGCGTTCAACAATGCTTCCGGCATCGGCAATACCGAAGGCTTTACGCAGGCGTGGAAGACGGCGGGCGGCAAGGTCGTGGCCAGCGTGGTGTACGAACCGAACCGGCCTTCCTACCGGTCCGAACTGCAGTCGGTGCTGCGCGCCAAGCCCGACGTGATCGTCACTGGCTCGTATCTGGCGGACACCACCATTCTGCTGCGCGAGTGGTACCAGACCGGCGCCGACACGCACTGGATCATTCCGGGATGGGCGGCGAACAACGACCTGATCAAGGCGCTGGGGCCGAAGGTGACCGAAGGCGTCATTTCGGTGGAGTCGGTCAGCAACGAGAACGCGCCCAACTATGCCCACGTGCGCGATGCGCTCGGCAAACAAGGCGTGGATGTGGCGGGCAACGTGTACGCCCCCATGGCGTACGACCAGGCCATCGTGCTGGGCCTGGCGGTGCAGGCGCTCGGACCGAAGGCCAGCGGCCCCGAGCTGGCGAAGAAGATGCACGAACTGGGCAATGCCGGCGGCGAGCCGGTCTACAGTTTCGCGGAAGGCAAGAAACTGCTGGAGGCCGGCAAGCGCGTCACCTACGTCGGCGCATCCAGCGCACTGAATTTCGACGAATACAACGACGTGACGCCGGACTTCGCCGCTTCCTTCGTGGAAAACGGCAAGCTGGTGCGCAAGTACGTGGTCAAGCTGTAGGACAGGGCGGCCGCGTGTCATACGCCGACTACATCAATCTGGCCATCAACGGGCTGGTGGAAGGGCTGATCATCGCCCTGCCGGCGCTGGCGCTGACCCTGGTCTACGGGCTGGCGCGATTTCCGAACGCCGCGACGGGCGACATCGTCGCGGCAGGCGGCTATGCCGGCCTGGCGGCGCACCACTTCAGCGGATCGGTGCTGGCGGCGGGCGTGGCCGGCGCCGCCGGCGGCGCGGCCGCCTCGCTGCTGGCCTTCGTGCTGGCGTTCCGTCCGGTCATCCGCCGCTCCGTCATCACGCTGCTGCTCACCTCCATCGGCGTGGGCTTCGTGATCCGGGCGGCGCTGGGCGTGGCTTTCGGGCACGACCCCAAGGCCTTCGACCTGCCGCTGGAGCGCGCATGGCGTTTCGGCGATATCTCCATCGCCCCGGCGGACCTGAGCCTGGCGGCGCTGACCCTGTCCACGCTGCTGCTGGTGTTCGCCATGCTTTATGCGACGCCGCTGGGCCGGGCGCTGCGCGCCATCGCCGACGATCCCGACCTGGCGCGTGTCAGCGGCATCCGCCGCGGCCGCTGCATGCTCGCGATGTGGACGATCGCCGGCGTGGTGTGCGGCATCGCGGGCACGGTGGTGGGCATGCGCACGGTGGTGTACCCCGACGCGGGCTGGAACATGCTGCTGCCGGCCTTCGCCGCCGCGGTGGTGGGCGGACTGGGCAATCCGCTGGGCGCCGTCATGGGTGCGCTGCTGCTGGGCCTGCTGCAGGAACTGTCCACGCCGTTCGTGGGCTTCGTCTACAAGATCGCGCTGGGCTATGTGTTCATGATGATCGTCCTGCTGTTGCGACCGCGCGGGCTCTTCAACCGGCCGCAGGGAGTGCGCTGATGCTGACCTATCTGCTCTCCATCCTGGTGATCATGGGCATCTATATGCTCCTGGCGCTGGCGCTGGATCTTCAGTACGGCTTCACCGGGCTCATCAATTTCGGCCTGGCGGGGTTCTTCGGCGTGGGCGCCTACGCGTCGGCGCTGCTGACGATGAAGGCCGGTTGGTCGCCGCTGCTGTCCTTTCCCGCCGCCATGCTGCTTGCCGCGCTGCTGGCATGGCCGCTCGGCCGCGTGGCGCTGCGGCTGCGCGACGACTATCTGGCCATCGTCACGCTCGGGTTCTCCGAGATCGTCCGGCTGATCCTGGTGCAGGAGCAGTGGCTGACCAACGGCGTGCAGGGCATCCCGGGCGTTCCCCGCCTGGGCGCGGGCTGGGGCGATGCGCGATTCAGCGACATGCTGCTGCTGGCGCTGCTGGCGCTGTCCATCGCCGCGGCCGTGGCGCTGCTGCGCCGGGTCACGCACAGCCCTTACGGCCGGACCATCCAGGCGATCCGCGATGACGAGACGGCGGTGCGCGTGCTGGGCAAGGAGCCCGCCCGCTTCAAGACGCAGGTGCTGATGCTGGGCGCCGCGGTATCGGGTCTGGCCGGGGCGTACTTCGCGCATTACATGACCTATATCGTGCCCGAGCAATTCGTGCCGCTGGTGACGTTCTACGTTTGGATGGCGATCATCATGGGCGGCGTCGCGCGGCTGTCGGGCAGCGTCATCGGCGCGGTGCTTCTGGTCGTGTTCCTGGAAGGCGTGCGCTTCACGCGCGGCTACATCCCCGGCATTTCGGATGCGGACATGGGCAGCGTGCAGCTGGGCGTCGTGGGGCTCGTCCTGATCCTGTTCATGCGCTGGCGCCCGCAAGGGCTGTTCGGCGCCAGGGGCGCGCGATGACGATGCTGCAAGCCCACGGGATTTCCCTGTCGTACGGCGACTTCCGGGTGCTGGACGACGTCTCGCTGTCGATGAGCCTGGACGGCCTGCACGGCATGATCGGGCCCAACGGCGCGGGCAAGAGCACCCTGTTCGCCGTGCTGAGCGGTTTTCTTACGCCGTCCGCGGGACACGTGTCGTTCGCGGGCGCGGAGCTGCGCACGGCCAATCCGTCTGCGCGGGCCCGGCTGGGGCTGGGCAGGACTTTCCAGATTCCGCGCGAATTCGCGCACCTGACCGTGCGGCAGAACCTGATGGTGGGCCCGCGCGACCAGCCGGGCGAGTCCTTGCTGTCGCTGTTCCTGGCGCCGGGGCGGGTACGCCGCGCCGAAGCGGAGATCGCGGACAAGGCGGGGCGCATCATCGACTTTCTGCGACTGGGACCGGTGGCCGACAAGCCGGCAGGCGGCCTGTCGGGCGGGCAGAAGAAACTGCTGGAACTGGGGCGGGCGCTGATGTCCGACCCGAAGTTCATCCTGCTGGACGAGCCCTATGCGGGCGTCAATCCCGTGCTTATCGAAGAAATCTCCCAACGCATCCGCGAGATCAACGCCGGGCGCGGCATCGGGTTCCTGATCATCGAGCACAACCTGATGGCCCTGAACCGCCTGGTGGGGGACCTGTACGTATTGGACGGCGGGCGTCTGATCGCGCACGGCGCGCCGCAGCGGGTGCTGTCGGAACCGCGCGTACGCGAAGCCTACATGGGCGCGCCGGCGGCGGCGCATGCGGAGGCGCTATGACCGAACCGGTTCTGCAACTATTCGATCTGCGTGGCGGTTACGGCGACGCCGACATCCTTAAGGGCATCTCGCTCACGGTGGGACAAGGGGAGATCGTGACCATCGCGGGGACGAATGGCGCCGGCAAATCGACCATCATCAAGGCGGTGATGGGTCTGCTTCCGCGCACGTCGGGCCGCGTCGTACTGCGCGGCCAGGATGTGGCGGGGCTCAGCGTCGAGTCGCGCCTGGACCGCGGCATCGGCTACGTGCCGCAGGTGGCCAACGTATTCTCGTCGCTGAGCGTGCACGAAAACCTGCTGGTGGTGCAGGGCGTGAAGCGTCCCCGCGAGCGGGCGGACGCGATGTACCAGATGTTTCCCGCGCTGGTGCGGCACCGGCGCCGCGCGGCCGGCACGCTGTCCGGCGGCGAACGCCAGCAGCTGGCTTTCGCCCGCGCGCTGATGCGTGAGCCGGGCATGCTGCTGCTGGACGAGCCCACCGCCGCGCTGTCGCCGGCGCGCGTCGATGAAATCTTCGCCTACGTGCGGAGCCTGCCCGCGGCCGGTACGACGGTGCTGATGGTGGAACAGCGCGCGCGCCAGTCCCTGGCGGTGAGCCAGCGCGGCTACATCATCGACCAGGGCGTGGTGGCGATGGAGGGCGCTGCCGGCGATCTGCTGAACGACAGCCGCGCGGCCGACCTTTTCCTGGGCAGGCATGAACAATGATGGGTGAATCGCTGGTACATGGGCCCGCCGCAGCGAGGCGTCAGCCAGGACGGGATCGCGCAAGGGAGGGCGTGCGATGACGGACGTGGTCGTCGTCGGCGCGGGCGTCATCGGGCTGGCGTGCGCCCGCCGCGCCCAGCGCATGGGGTGGCGCGTCACGCTGCTGGACCGGGATTTCGAAGGGGATCGCGCGTCGCATGGGAACGCGGGGGGCATCGCCGTGAGCGAGTCCACGCCCATTGCCGTGTCCGGTTTCAGCCTGAAGGCGGCGCGCTGGCTGCTCGATCCGCTGGGCCCGCTGGCGATCCGCCTGCGCCATGCGCCGCGCCTGCTGCCGTGGCTGCGCGTGTTCAACCAGGTCGGCCGGCCCGAGCATTTCCGCCGCATATCGCACGCCCTGGCCGCCCTGAACCAACGCGTGTTCGACGACCTGCTGCCCATGCTGGCCGACCTGGGACTGGGCGGCCAGCTGCACCGGCGCGGCGCGCTCACGGTGTACGAAAGCGATGCCGCCTATGCGGCCGACGCCGCGGAATGGGAATGGAAGCGCGAACTGGGCGTGCGCTGGTCGCATCTGCCGGCCGCCGATCTGCGTGCGCTCGAGCCGTCCCTCGCCCCGGTCTTTCGTCACGCCGTCCTGCTCGAAGACTGGGCCCACGTGGACGACCCGATGAACATCGTTCGCGCCTTGCGGGAGCGGGTGCAGAACGACGGCGGCCGGCTCATCACCGCCGACGTTACGGCGATCTCGCTCGACGATGCGGCGCGGCCCGCCGCGCTGGACCGCGCCGGCCGCCGCCATGCGGGCGACCGAGTCATCGTGGCCGCCGGCGCCTGGTCCGGGACGCTGGCCCAATCCGTGGGCGACCGCGTGCTGCTGGAAAGCGAGCGCGGCTACAACACCACGCTGCCCGCCGCGGCCGGCATGCTGGATCGGGAAGTCATCTTCGCCGAGCGCAAGTTCGTCGCCACGCCGCTGGCCGTGGGACTGCGCATCGGCGGCGCGGCCGAGTTCGCCGGTCTGGCCGCGCCGCCAAACTACCGGCGCAGCGACGCCTTGCTCGCGCTGGCGCGGCGCTATCTGCCGGGCATGGACGAACGGGGCGCGCGCCGCTGGATGGGCAACCGCCCCGCCACGCCGGATTCGCTGCCCGTCATCGGCCCGTCGCCGCATTCGAGCCGGCTGCTGTACGCCTTCGGCCACGGCCATCTGGGCCTGACGCAGGCCGCGACCACCGGCGCCATCCTGGGCAGCCTGCTGGCCGGCGAGGACCCCGGCATCGACCTCGCCCCTTACTCCATCACCCGTTTCAACAAGGCCAACCCGCTATGCTGATACTGAAGAACGCGCGCGTCCTGGACGCGCGCCACGAAAACGATGAGGGCCGGTACGACGTCGTGGTTGAAGGCGATCGCATCCGGGAAGTGTCGGCGCGGCCGGTTGCCGCGCGCGCGGAGGATCAGGTTATCGACGTGGCCGGACGCACCTTGATGCCGGGCATGATCGATTGCCACGTCCACGTCGTGGCCTCGATGGCGAACCTGGGCACCAACGCGCGCATGCCGGCGGCCTTCGCCACCCTGCGCGCGGTGCCCATTCTGTCCGCCATGCTGCGGCGCGGCTTCACCACCGTGCGTGACGCGGGCGGCGCCGACTATGCCTTGCGCCGCGCCGTCGAAGACGGTCTGATCGACGGTCCGCGGCTGTTCATCGCCGGCAAGGCGCTGTCCCAGACGGGCGGCCACGGCGATTTCCGCGACCGTTTCGATTACAGCGATCCCGATCCCTGCCCGTGCCACCGGAACATGGGCGCGATCGCCCGCGTGGTGGACGGCGTGGACGAGGTGCGCAAGGCCGTGCGCGAAGAGATGCGCGCGGGCGCCACGCATATCAAGATCATGGCCTCGGGCGGCGTGGCGTCGCCCACCGACCCCATCGGCAATCTGCAATATTCGCGCGACGAGATTCGCGCCATCGTCGAAGAGGCCGCCTCCCACCAGACCTACGTGATGGCGCATGCGTATACGGGGCAGGCCATTTCGCGGGCCGTCGAGCTGGGCGTGCGCACGATCGAGCACGGCAACCTGGTGGACGATGCGGCCGCCCAGGCCATGGCCCGCCATCAGGCCTACGCAGTGCCCACGCTGGTCACCTATGAGGCCCTGTACAAGGTCGGTGCGCAATACGGCGTGCCGCCGGAGTCGGTGGCGAAGATCGACGACGTGCGGCTGCAGGGCCTGGAATCGCTGGCGATCTTCAAGCGTCACGGCGTGCGCATGGGACTGGGAACGGACCTGCTCGGGGAAATGCACACCTTCCAGAGCGACGAGCTGCGCATCCGCGCCCAGGTGCTGAGCAACTTCGAAGTGATCTGCCAAGCCACCCAGATCGGCGCGGAAATCGTCGGGCAGAAGGACAGGCTGGGCGTCGTCGCGCCCGATGCTTATGCCGACCTGCTGATCGTCGATGGCGATCCGGTCGCGGACATTTCCCTGCTGTGCGGGCAGGGCGAGCACCTGTCCATGGTGATGAAGGCCGGCAAGCCGGTGCATCTGCGTTGACGGGCGCGGGCCATTTCAACCCATTCTTTTATCGGACGGAAATTATGAAAGTCGATTGGGCAGGCGTATTCCCCGCCGTCACCACCAAGATGAAGGCGGATCAATCCCTGGATCACGACGCCATCGCGAACGGCCTGGAAAGGCTGATTGCCAGCGGCGTGGGCGGTGTCGTCATGATGGGCATGGTGGGCGAAAACGCCTCGCTCGCCCCGGAAGAAAAGCTGACGGTGCTGCGCATCGCAAAGGAGACCGTGAACGGGCGCGTTCCGGTCGTGTCCGGATTGGCGGAGACCACCACCGCTGCGGCCGCGCGCTACGCCAGGGAAGCCGAGCGCATCGGCGTGGATGGTTTGATGGTCTTTCCGGCGCTGACCTACAAGTCGGATGCCGACGAGACCATGGCGTTCTACCGCGGGGTGGCGCGCGCCAGCGGTCTTCCCATCATGATCTACAACAATCCGCGCGGCTATGGCGTGGACATGACGCCGCAGCTGCTGGAAGCGCTGGCCGACGAGCCGACACTGGCCTGCGTGAAGGAAGAGACCTACGACACCACGCGCGTCACGGACATCTTTGCCCGGCTGGGCGATCGCTATACGGTGTTCTGCGGGGTGGACGACCTGGTGCTGGAAAGCGTGGCGCTGGGCGTGAAGGGCTGGGTGTCCGGCATGGCGAACGCCTTGCCGAAGGAATCGGTGCAGCTGCTGGATCTGGCGGTGAAGGGCGATTTCGAGAACGCGCGTGTCCTGTACCGCAAGCTGATCCGCCTGTTCCACCTGGATACGCACGTGAAGCTGGTGCAGTACATCAAGCTGGCGGAAAACATTACGGCAGGCTATGCCGAAACGGTGCGCGAGCCGCGGCTGCCGCTGACCGGCGCGGAGCGTGAAGCGACGCTGGCGATCATTCGCGAAACGCTGGCGGCGCTGAAAACCTGAGTCCGCGCATCGATGCCGGATTTGCGCACAACCCCTGCGGACGTTGCGGGCCTTCGGGCCCGCTTTTTTCTGGAAGTCGTTGCGGCTGCATGCCAGCGCCATCGGATCCCTTATCGGCGGCGCGCCGCATCCCGCCTTCATGGCGCGCCTGCCTTCCGGATGCTTTGACCGCAGCGCGTCGGGCGCGGCCGTGTGCGGCACGCCATTCGCTTCGGTGCACGCCGAAGCATGGCGGCGGCGATGTGCCTAAACTCCAAGGGCGCGTTCCCGCCTCCGTCGAATTCCGCAGCGGCTTGCCACGCCTGCGTGCGGCGAACCGCCTGATGTTTTTCCGGGAGGGCATCTTATGGCTGAAGCTGCTTCGACGTCGCAACAAAACGCCTCCACCGGGCGCCGGTGGTTGACGCTGGCCACGCTTTGCATCGCTGTGCTCGTCGCGCAGGTGGACACCGCGGTGGTGAATCTGGCGGTGCGCCGCATCGGGGAGTACTTCCACGCCGGCGTGGGGCAACTGCAATGGGTGGTGGATAGCTACAACGTCGTTTACGCGTCGCTGCTGCTGACGGGCGGCTTGCTGGCAGACCTGCTGGGGCGGCGGCGGGTTTTCATGTGGGGCGCCGGGATCTTCACCGCCGCCTCGGTCGCATGCGCGGTGGCGCCGTCGGCGAGCGTGCTGGTGGGCGCACGCGCCGTGGCCGGTCTGGGGGCCGCCCTGGTCATTCCCGCGTCGCTGGCCATCGTGCGCGTCGTCTGGCGCGATCCCGGCGAACGCGGGCGCGCGCTGGGAATATGGGCCGCGTGCAACGGCCTGGCCCTGGCCGTGGGGCCAACGCTCGGCGGGGTGCTGATCCACCGCTACGACTGGCCCAGCGTTTTCTATGTGGTGGTGCCCCTCGGGCTTGCGGCGCTGCTGCTGGCCTTGCCCGCGATTCCGGAGTCGGCGGATCCGCACGAGCGCGATTTCGACGCGGGCGCCCAGATTCTGGGCGCGCTGACGCTCGGCAGTCTGGCGTACGCCGCGATCCGCGCCCACGAGGCGGCGGGCCAGGCCGTCGCGGCGGCGGTCGTCGCCCTTGTCGCCTGCGCAGCTTTCCTGCGCGTGGAGAGGCGGCGCGGGCCGCGCGCCCTGGTGCCCCTGGAGATATTCCGCATCGGTCCGTTCCGCTCCGCCATCACGGCGACGGCGGGGATGACCTTCGGCATGTATGGCCTGATCTTTTTGCTGCCGCTGTTCTGGCAAAGCAGCGGCCGCTTCGATACCGTGCGCGCCGGCATCGCGCTGATGCCCATGGCGCTGGTTTTCGTGGCGGTCTCGCCATTGTCCGGGATGCTCGTGCGCAAGCTGGGGCGGCGGGCGATGGCGTCCGGCGGCGTGGCCGTGATCGGGTGCGGCCTGCTGCTGGTCGCGTTCACGGCGGGGCATGCCTCGGTGCTGCCGGCCGAACTGGGGCTGGCCCTGACCGGGCTGGGCATGGGAATGGCGACCGGCCCCCTCATGGATATCGCCGTGGGGGCCGTGCCAGCGGCGCGATCCGGCACCGCGTCGGCGCTGGTCAACACGGCCCGGATGGTGGGCGCGACGGCCGGCGTCGCGGTGCTGGGCACCGTGTTCGCCGCCATGCGGGGCGGCGCGGCCGGCGTGCATGCGGCCTTGCTGGCGGGCGGGCTCGCGCAGCTGATTTGCGCGGCGCTGGCCTGGCGCCGTATCGGGCAGCCCCATCCCGGCGCGTGAAGCGGGATGCTATCGGAACGTTGAGGGCGCGTTAACCAAGTCGAATATATATTAATATATATAACTTATATAAGACTTATGACCGCTTCGCACCGGCACTGCCGGGCATCACCGTCGTTCCAGCAGCACCATGCCTCCGCCCACCGGCACCCTCGCAGCAGCCTCCGCTTCTTCCCCCTCGTCCACCAGTCTCAGCCACCGCGAAATCATGCGCGTGATCGGCGGCATCGTCCTGTGCATCCTGCTGGCGGCGCTGGACCAGACCGTGGTCATTCCGGCCGTCCCCGCCATCGCCGCGGACCTGAACGGATTCGGGCATCTGTCCTGGATCGTCGCCGCGTATCTGATCGCCGCCACGGTCACCACGCCGATCTACGGCAAGCTGTCGGACATCTATGGGCGGCGGCAGCTGCTTACCGTGTCGATCGGCCTGTTCGTCGTGACGTCCGCCCTGTGCGCGATGGCGCAGACGTTGAATCAGCTGATACTGTTCCGCACGCTGCAGGGACTGGCCGGGGGCGGCCTGATGTCGCTGGCGCAGGCGGCGATCGCCGACGTGGTCGCGCCGCGGCAGCGCGGGCGCTACCAGGGCTATCTGGCCGCGGTATGGGGCGTCGCCTCCATCGCGGGCCCGCTGGTGGGCGGCTACGTTTCCGAGCACCTTTCCTGGCGCTGGCTGTTCTGGATGAACCTGCCGCTGGGCTTGTTCGCCATGTATTCATGCAACCGAGGGCTGCGCATGCTCAAGCCTCGCGGCGGCAAGGTGCGTCTGGACATTCTGGGATCGATGCTGCTGGCATCCGCCATCGTGCCCTGTCTGCTTGCGCTGGGCTGGGGCGGCGCGAGCTACGGCTGGCTGTCGCCCGAAATATTCGGCCTGATCGCGCTGAGCGTCGCGGCGCTGGCCGCGCTGGTCTGGCAGGAGCGGCGCGCCGCCGACCCTTTGCTGCCCCCGCGCATGTTCCGCAATCGCACCTTCGTCTGCGGGATCGCCGCTTCGTCGCTGGGTGCGCTGGGCATCTTCCTGTGCATCTTCTCCCTGCCGCTGTACTTCCAGCTGGTGCGCGGCACCAGCGCGTCCGAGTCCGGGCTTTTCGTCACGCCCTTTCTGCTGTCCAACGTGCTGGGCAATATGCTGAGCAGCAATCTCGCCCGGCGCACCGGCCGCATGCGCGGCATTCTGTCGGCGGGCTTCATCGGCGGTTTCCTGGGATTGTGCCTGCTGGCGCTGATGGGACCCGGCACGCCCCTGATCTTCGTACTGGCCGCGACCCTGCTGGCCGGCGTCGGCCTGGGGTCGTGCATGGTGGCTACCATCATGGTCGTGCAGAACGCGCTCGATCCCCGGGACATCGGCGCGGGCACCGGATCCGTGCTGGTGCTGCGCTCGATCGGCAGCGCCTTCGGCAGCGCGCTGGCCGGCACGCTGCTCGGCCTCGGCTTCGCCGGTTCGCTGGCGGCGGCCGGAATCACGCAGCAAATCGACCTGGGCGCCTTGCGGCACGGCTCGGACGTGCTGTCGCAATTGCCCGTACCGGCGCGTCAGGCGCTGATGGACGGCGTGGCGCACACCTTCCACACCATCTTCGCCTTCGGCGCGGTGATCGCCCTGGTGTCGCTGCTGGTTGTGCGCCGCATGCCGGACCTGGAGCTGCGCAACGTCGCCGCATCGGATCTGCCGATCGGCGACTGAAGGCAAGCGCGATTACGGCACCAGCGACAGACCGATGCCGATCTGGGACCGGCCGCGCTGGTCGTAGCCCAGCAGCGTATCGCCATAGCCGTTGAAGTACTGCAGGTGCAGATAGCCGTTCATGTTCAGGAAGGTGCGTTTCAACGGCCAGGCCAGGTCCAGCTGGGCCGTGCGGCGGCCCGCGTCGCCTTGCCGGTACAGCAGCGAAGCGACCAAGCCGTTGTCCTGCGCCCAGCGCAGCTGCCAGTCCACCCATCCCGTGTAGTCCGTGTAGTCGCGGTTCTCGTCGCCAAGCGCGAAATATCCCTTGACCCGAGGCGCGAAGGTGAGCGTGCTGCCGCCGTCGAAGCGATAGTTCAGCGCGGGCTCCACAAACGCATCGTTGACCGACCGCGAATCTTCGCCTGCCTTGCCGTTGGACGCGTGTTCCACGCCGCTGGTCAAGCCGACGCGCCAGTTCTGGTTCTTCGACTGCCAGATATTGTCGGATTGCCAGAACAGGCTGGGATTGAACGTGGTGTCGATGAAGGGCCGCGAGTCGCCCTGCAGGTCCCACACCGAAGCCTGCGTGTAGCCAAGGTACAGGTGATCGAGAAAGCCCGGCTCCTGCCCCCGGTCCGGGCTGAACAAGCGGTACTTGATGCTGAATTGGAACTTGGCGGTCGTGCGGTCCCGAGTGCGGATATCGAAATACGTCGGCTGGTATTCGGATAGGCCGATGCGCACGCGCTCGAATGCCGGGTTGCTGCTGCCGTCCTGCCCGGCCGCCGCCGCGTACGCCGGGGCCGGCCCCGCGTCGGGCGACGCGCCGGCGGCGGCGACTTCCGCCGCGGGCAGCGGCTGGCCGGTGCGCGGGTCGACGACCGGCACCTCGGCGGGCTTGCCCGCGATGGCCGCGGTGCCGGTCGCGTCCAGCGCCATCAACGCCGGCTCGCCTTCGATGGACACCGCCTGCAAGCCGCTGGCATGGGCGGGAACCACCGCACGCCACGACATGCGCACGAAATTGTTTACCGGCACGTTGATGTCCGGATCGTCCACTTCCGCCCGGGCCAGGCTGCGCACGATGGCGCCGGACGGGGACCGCCACTGCAGAACGAGTTCGCGCGGCGGTTGCCAGCGGGCGCCGGTTTCGCCGTCGTTGAAATACACCGCCTGGATGTGAACGGTGGCGCCGGGCGCGGCGCTGGCGCGATCCAGCTTGTAGCTGATGCCCGCCTGCGCGGGCATGGCGGCCGCCGCGGCCAGAAGGGCGGCGGCCCCGCCCAGGCGGCAGGGAATGTACGCATTTCGGATGCGAGGCATGGGTGGTAACCAGAAGAAGGTGGGACGACGCACTCTAGCATTCGCCCTTTGATGGATTGAAACGGTCTGTAATGTCACGGCAGAGCGCGGCGGTGGACGCGGGCGCGCGGGGGGCGCACGGCCCGGTCCTGGATGCGCTTCGCGCAGCGGCTTGGGGTCGAGAGGCTACTACGTATGGTTACGCGGCGCAGAAAATGCATTACAGCTTTGTCGCGTCGCTTTGACGGTAATTCGACGTTGGCGGCCGGCCGGCTGAGCCGTTGCGGCGGCGGACGACGGCCGCGCACCCGCGGGCGTCCCGGACCGCCCGCGCCGGGGACAGGGTAAAATCCCGCGTCTTCTTCCCGCCCGCCCTTAGCTCAGCTGGATAGAGCACTCGCCTTCTAAGCGAGCGGTCACACGTTCGAGTCGTGTAGGGCGGGCCATGATTTTCCGCCGCGTCCACCGTGCGGAAACGAATCGATGGCCCGGCGCAGCCGGCCGCCCTCAGGGGACACACGGCGGTGAACTTCAAGCAGGTGGAAACGTTCCGGGCCGTCATGCTGACGCGCTCCATGACGCTGGCGGCGGCGCAGCTGCATACCTCTCAACCCAACGTCAGCCGGGCCATTGCGCAACTGGAGCGGGAAACCGGGCTGATGCTGTTCCAGCGCGCCGGCAGCCGCCTTATCCCCACGATCGAGGGCGAGGCGCTGTTCAAGGAAGTGACGCGCGCCTTCGTCGGTCTGGAACACCTGAGCGAGTCGGCGCGCTCCATCCGTCAGCTGGGCGCCGGGGCGATGCGCATCGGCGCCGTGCCGGGGATCGCCATGACCGTCATGGCGGCCGCCATCTCGCGGTTCCGGCGGGTGTACGCGGAGGTGCCGATTTCCGTTTACACCAGCGACTCGCGGACCGTGGCGAACTGGACCGCAACCCGCTATTGCGACTTCGGCCTGGTTGCGTATCTGGTGGACGTGCCCGGAATCCGGAGCGCGCGCTGGCGCAACGAAAACGGTGTCTGCATCGTCCCCGCCGGCCATCGGCTGGCGCGCCGGCGCCGCATCGTGGCGAAGGACTTGGATGGCGAGGACTTCATCTCGCTGACCCAGGGCGATGGAACACGGGCCGCCATCGACGCCGCCTTCGAGCCGGGGGCGCGGCGCCTGTCCATCGAAACGCCTTATGCGGCGACGATATGCAGCATGGTCGGCATGGGCCTGGGCGTAAGCGTCGTCAACCCGCTGGTGGTGCGCAGCCTGCGCACGCCGGGCATCGTGAGCCTGCCGTTCGAGCCGGCCATTCCCTTTCCGAGCTACATCCTGTTCGCCGAGCAGCATGTCGAGTCGGCGCACGCGCGCACCTTCTTCGAGTGCCTGCAGGAGACGGTGCGCGAGGTCTGACGGTATATCAAATTCGCATGGCGAGCCGGAATATTGGTATTTGACCGTAGGCAAGCCCTGTTCGCATAATCGTCCGCAAAAGGCCGCCATGACACAAGGCGGTCGTCGCAACAGGCCGGTCTTTCGCGATGGCGCCGCAGGCGGCGCGGATAACGGTCTGGCGCAGATGACAGGCAAGGGGAACCGCAATGTCCATCATCCTACCCGCGCGCCGCGCCGCGGCGCCGCATACCCGAAGGGACATCCGGGCGTTTGCACGCCCAGCAGGATAGCGGCGGGCCTCCGCAGATTTCATGCTTTTCCGTGGCGTTGCGCCGGTGCCGGCAGGCCCTGGCGGGCGCCGTCCACGCAGTGATTACCTTGAATCGGAGTAATCCATGAAAAAGCATATGCTCGCCCTCGCCACGCTCGCCGCCGCGGCGGCGATGACCGCCGGCGCCGTCCAGGCGGAGGAACGACTGGTCGTTGCCGGCTACGGCGGTTCGTTCGAGGACATCCTGCGCAAGGACGTGTTCCCGGCCTTCGAGAAACAGCACAACGTCAAGATCGATTACGTCGCCGGCAATTCGACGAATACGCTGGCGCGCTTGCAGGCGCAGAGAAGCAACCAGGAAATCGACGTCGCGATCGTGGACGATGGCCCGATGTACCAGGCCATCGCGCTGGGCTTCTGTGCGCCGATCCAGGGACTGGCGGCGGATGATCTCTATCCGGCCTCGCGCTACAAGGACGACAAGGCGGTGGGCTTGGGGCTGGTCGCCACCGGCATCATGTACAACAAGAAAGCCTTCGAGGAAAAGAAGTGGGCGCCGCCCGCGTCCTGGGACGACCTGAAGGACAAGAAGTACAAGGGCATGCTGGTGATCCCGCCCTTGAACAATACGTACGGCCTGCACGCGCTGGTGCAGTATGCGCGCGCCAACGGCGGCGGGGAAAAGAAGATCGATCCGGGTTTCAAGGTATTCAGGAACGAGGTCGGCCCCAACGTGCTGGTCTACGAACCGTCGCCCGGCAAGATGACCGAATTGTTTTCCAGCGGCCAGGCGCTGATCGCGGTGTGGGGCAGCGGCCGCGCGAAGTCCTTCGCCGAAACCGGTTTCCCGGTGGGTTTCGTCTATCCGCGCGAAGGCGCATACGCGCTGCTGGCATCGGTTTGCCCGGTCGCCAAGCCCAAGACTTCGCCGCTGGCGCAGGCCTTCGTCAACTACCTGATTTCGCCGGACATCCAGACCAGGCTTGGCGACGCCTACGGATACGGGCCGGTCAACAAGAAAGCGAAGTACACGGACGACCCGAATGCCGCCGTGCCGCTGCCTGTGGGCAAGCGCGCGCAGGATCTGATCGTCATCGATTGGGATACGGTGAATCAGAACCGCGACGATTGGAACAAGCGTTGGACGCGCGAGATCGAACGCTGATGGCCGGCGGCTGCGCGAGGAGATGTCGATGAGCTTTCTGGTTCTGGAAGGACTGACCCGGCACTACGGGGACAGCGTGGCGGTGGCGGGGTTGAGCCTGACGATCGAGCGCGGCGAATTCGTATCGCTGCTCGGTCCATCGGGCTGCGGCAAGACCACCACGCTGCACATGATCGCGGGCTTCGTGCCGCCCACCGCGGGCCGGGTGGTGCTGGAAGGGCGTGACCTGGGCCGCACGCCGCCGCAGAAGCGCGGCATGGGCATCGTTTTCCAGAACTACGCGCTCTTCCCCCACATGACCGCGGCGCAGAACGTCGCTTTCGGGCTGGAAATGCAGCGCGTGGGCAAGCGCGAACGCGAAAGCCGCGTGGCCGAAGCGCTGGAACTGGTCGGCCTGGCGCACCTGGCCGACCGCTACCCCGCGCGAATGTCCGGCGGACAGCAGCAGCGTGTCGCCCTGGCGCGCGCGCTGGTCATCCGCCCGCATCTGCTGTTGCTGGACGAACCCTTGTCCAACCTGGACGCGAAGCTGCGCGAAGAGATGCAGATCGAGCTGCGCGCGATCCAGCGCACGGTCGGTACGACGACGATCATGGTGACGCACGATCAATCGGAGGCCCTGGCCCTGTCCGATCGCGTCGTGGTCATGAATCACGGCAAGGCGGAACAGGTTGCCGCGCCGTTCGCGGCGTACGAGCGCCCCGCCACCTCGTTCGTCGGCGGTTTCCTGGGCAAGGCCAACGTCTTCCGGCCGCGTCCGGTGACGCGCGACGGCGTGCCTGCCGTCCGCGTGGGCGCGGCCTGTATCACGCTGGACGGCCAGGCCGCCGCGCCGCTGGTCATCGTGCGTCCGGAGAAGCTGCGGTTCTGCGAACCGGGTCCGGACGCGCTGCCGGGCCAGATGAAAACGCGGATCTTCCAGGGCAACCACTGGCTTTGCCAGGTGCAGACCGAGGTCGGCGAAGTGCTGGTGATCCGGCAGAACGACGGCGTGGCGGTGCCGGGCGAGGGCGAGGCGGTGCACCTGACGTGGCGCGCCGCCGACATGCGGCCCGTGGACGCGCCCCCGCCGGTGCAGTAAGGATGCGCCCATGACGACCCGATCCACGCCCTGGCTGCTGAGCGCGCCCGCGCTGACGCTGTACGGACTGTTCCTGGTGACGCCCATCGTGCTGGTCATCATGATCAGCTTCTACAACTTCGATTTCTACGGCGGCATCCAGGCGTCCTTCACGGCCAGCAACTACGTCGATATCCTGACCGACGGCTACTACTACGAAATCTACGCCCGCACTTTCGGCGTGTCGCTGCTGGTTACCCTGGCCTGCGTCATCCTTGGCTCGGCCGAAGCCTACGTGCTGTCGCGCATGCGCAACCCATGGAAGGGCCTTTTCCTGATGGTGGTGCTGGGGCCGCTGCTGGTGTCCGTGGTGGTGCGTACGCTGGGATGGGCGCTGCTGTTCGGCTCGACCGGCCTGATCAGCCAGACCCTGCAGGCGCTGGGGCTCAGCGACGGGCCGGTGAACCTGATGTACACCAATCTGGGCGTGGGCATCGCCCTGACCCACGTGCTGGTGCCTTTCATGGTGATTTCCGTGTGGGCGTCCCTGCAGCGAATCAATCCCGCCACGGAAACCGCCGCGCTTTCGCTGGGAGCGCATCCCTTTACCGTGGTGCGGCGCGTGATCGTGCCGCAGGCGATGCCCGGGATTCTTTCCGGCGCAATCATGGTGTTCGCCTTGTCGGTCAGTGCTTTCGCCACGCCGGCCATCGTCGGCGGGCGCCGCCTGAAAACGGTGGCGACGGCGGCCTACGACGAATTCCTCAATACGCTGGACTGGCCGCTGGGCGCGGCGCTGGCGGCGGTGCTGCTGCTGGCCACGGTTGTCGCGCTGGTCGCCGCCAACCGGCTCATCGAGCGGCGTTACGGCGCGGTATTCGATGCCTAGCGGCAACACGGCCAACGAAGGAGGATACGCAAAATGATTCGGGGAAACGGCATCGTCGGCCTGGTGTTTCACACGATCTTCGTGCTGTTCATCCTGGCGCCGCTGTTGATGGTGTGCGCCGTGGCATTCACGTCGGAGGGTTTTATCTCGCTGCCCACTTCCGGGCTGTCGCTGCGCTGGTTCCGCGCCATCCTGGACAATCCGCGCTTCATCGACGCCTTCTTCTTCAGCCTGGGCCTGGGCGCGCTGTCGGCAACCATCGCCATCGCGCTGGCCGTGCCGGGGGCCCTGGCGCTGGCCCGCCATCGCTTCCGCGGCCGCGAAGCGCTGATGGCGTTTTTTCTGTCTCCGCTGATGATTCCGCACGTGGTGCTGGGCCTGGCGTTCCTGAAGTACTACACCTCCATCGGCCTGGTCGGCACCTATGCCGGCCTGGTGATCGCCCACGTCGTCCTGGTCATGCCCTACGCGCTTCGCCTCGTCCTGGCCTCGGCCACCGGCATGGACGCATCGCTGGAACGTGCCGCGCTGTCGCTGGGCGCGTCGCCGTTGCAGACCTTCCGGCGCATCGTGCTGCCGCTGATCCTGCCCGGGGTGGTGAGCGGCTGGGTGATCGCTTTCATCACGAGCTTCGACGAGCTGACGATGTCGATCTTCATCGCCTCGCCGTCGACCACCACGCTGCCGGTCCGGATCTTCCTGCATATCGAGGACACCATCGATCCGCTCGTCACGGCGGTATCGGCGGTTCTTATCTACATGACCGTTATCGCCGTCGTCATCCTGGACAGGCTGGTGGGGCTGGAAAAACTTTTTGTCGGTAAAGGACGTTGATGAGTCAGACATCCGCAACTTCTCCGCCGGGCGCATCGCGCGCGCGCCGGCACCAGGGCGTCTATGACGCCGTGGTGGTCGGCGGCGGCCTGGTCGGATCCGCGATCGCCTACGGGCTGTGCCAGCAGCTGGCGCATATCGCCGTGCTGGACGAGGGCGACATCGCCTATCGCGCGTCGCGCGGCAACTTCGGCCTGGTGTGGGTCCAGAGCAAGGGCATGGGCATGCCGGCCTACGGCCACTGGACCATGGCGTCGCAGCGCCTGTGGCCCCGGCTGGCAAGCGCGCTGCTGGACGAAACCGGCATCGACGTGCACCTGGAACAGCGCGGCGGGCTGAACGTCGTGCTGAGCGACGAGGAATTCGAGGCGCGCCAGGCCTTCATGACGCGGCTGCAGTCGCAGCCCGGCATGGTGCAGTACCCGTGGAAAATGCTGGACCGCGCCGAAACCGCGGATCTCGTTCCGGGGCTGGGGCCCGAGGTGCGCGGCGCCTCATGGACGCCGGTGGACGGCATCGCCAACCCGCTGAAATTGCTGCGCGCGCTGCACACCGCCTTCGACCGCCGCGGCGTGGACTACCTGCCGCATCATCCCGCCAAGCGCATCACGTTCAGCAACGGCGTATTCGAGGTGGCCACGCCGCATGGGGTCATCCGGGGAGCCAAGCTGCTGCTTGCCAGCGGTTTGGGCAACAAGGATCTTGGCGCGCAAGTGGGGCTGGACGTGCCGGTTAGGCCGCAGCGCGGGCAGATCATCGTGCTGGAACGCACGCGCCGCATCCTGGAGACGCCGCTGGTGACGCTGCGCCAGATGGACGAGGGAAGCTGGCTGATCGGCGATTCGCAGGAAGAAATGGGATTCGAGGACCGCACCACGGGGCTGCCCGTGCTCGCCACCCTGGCCGACCGCGCCGTGCGCACGCTGCCGGCGCTGCGCGAGGTGCGCGCGGTGCGCGCATGGGCGGCGCTGCGCGTGATGTCGCGCGACGGCTTCCCGATCTATGAACAATCGGCCACGCACCCCGGCGCGTTCGTCGCCACCTGCCATAGCGGCGTGACGCTGGCCGCCGCGCATGCCTACCGGTATGCGCCGATGGTGGCCCAGGGCGTCCTGGACGACGACATGTCAGGTTTTTCGACTCGGAGGTTCCATGTTCAAAAGGCTGCATGAGGCCGAAACGGCCTTGAGCCAGGGGTCGGTGACGATCCGGATGGATGGCGCGGAGGTAACCTGCCGCGCCGGCGATACGGTGGCGGCGGCCCTGCTCGCGCACGGCTGGGACGCCTGTCGCGATACCGTGGTGGGCAACGTGCCGCGCGGCCCTTTTTGCATGATGGGCGTCTGCTACGACTGCCTGGTGACGATAGACGGCCGGCCCAATCAGCAGGCATGCATGACGGCCGTGCGCGCGGGCATGACGGTGGAGCGCCAGTCGGGCGCGCGGAAGGTGATCGAATGACGACGGTGCGCAAATGCGATGTGCTGGTGATAGGCGCCGGCCCCGCCGGCCTGGCGGCCGCCACGCAGGCCGCGAATCTGGGGCTGTCGGCGCTGCTGGTGGACGAGCAGCCGGCGCCGGGCGGGCAGATCTACCGCGCCATCACGACGACGCCGCTGAAAGACCGCCGTGTCCTGGGCGATGACTACTGGCACGGCGCCAGCCTGATCGCCCCCTTCCATGAGTCGGGCGCCGCATATGAGCCCGGCGCCACCGTATGGGCCGTGGCGCGGCACACCGCGCCCGCCCAGGCCGAAGGTTTCGAGGTGGCCTATTCGGTGGCCGGCGAGGCCAGGCTGGCCCATGCGCGCCACATCGTGCTCGCCACCGGCGCGCAGGAGCGGCCCTTTCCGATCCCCGGATGGACCCTGCCGGGCGTCGTCACGGCGGGCGCCGCGCAGATACTGCTGAAGCAGGCCGGCATGGCGCCCGACCGGCGCGCGGTCCTGGCCGGCTGCGGGCCGCTGCTGTACCTGATCGCATGGCAGTACCTGAACGCGGGCGTCCGGCTGCAGGCGCTGCTCGATACGACGCCGCCGGGACGCGCCATGGCCGCATTGCCGCATGCCATCGATTTCCTGCGGTCGCCGTACTTCTCCAAAGGGCTGAAGCTGCTGCGCGCGGTCAAGGCGCGCGTCCCCGTGATCCGCCACGTCAGCGCGCTGCGCGCTTTGGGCGAACACGGCCACCTGACCGCCGTGAGCTTCCGTTCCGGCGACGGTCCGGAAAGCACGATGGACGCCGATCATCTGATGCTGCACCAGGGCGTCGTTCCCAACATCAATCTGTCGAACGCCGCCGGCGTGGGGCATCGCTGGAACGATGCGCTGGCCTGCTGGGAACCGGTGGTCGACGAATGGGGCGCGACCGATGTGCCGGGCATCAGCATCGCCGGCGACGGCGCAGGCATCGCGGGCGCGCGCGCCGCGGAAGAAAGAGGGCGCCTGGCGGCGTTGCAGGCCGCCGTGGCGCTGGGCCGTATCGACCCGGCGCAGCGCGACCGCGCCGCGGGCCATGCGCGTGCCGCGTTGACGCGCGCCACCCGCGGCCGGGCCTTTTTCGACACCTTGTACCGGCCGGCTGACAATTTCCGGCGACCCACGGGCGACACCATTGTTTGCCGTTGCGAGGAAGTCACCGCCGCGCAGATCTGCGATACGGTGAAGCTGGGCGTGCAGGGGCCAAACCAGATGAAGTCCTTTCTGCGCTGCGGCATGGGCCCCTGCCAGGGCCGTTTCTGCGGCCTGACCGTGACGGAGCTCATCGCCGATGCCCGCGGCGTCGCGCCGGCTGAAGTCGGTTACTACCGGCTGCGCTTCCCCACCAAGCCGCTGACGCTCGGCGAACTCGCCTCGCTGCCGCAGACGGACGAAGGCCGGCAGGCCGTGGTCCGGTTCAAGAAATGAACGCGCGCGGCGCCGAGGTCCTGGTCATCGGCGGCGGACTGCATGGCAGTTCGACGGCGCTGCACCTGGCGCGGGCGGGCATCGACGTCCTGGTCCTGGAAAAGAACTACGTCGGCCGGCATGCCTCGGGCGTAAACGCGGGGGGCGTGCGCACGCTCTCGCGCCATCCGGCAGAGATTCCGCTGGCCCTGGCCGCGCGCGCGCTGTGGCTGCGGATCGCCGAACTGGTCGATGACGATTGCGGTTTCGAGCAGCACGGGCAGGTGCGGGTGGCCGAGAACGATGCCGATGTCGCGGCCGCGCGGCAGCGCCTGGCCCTGATGGCGCAGCTGGGCTACACGCACGAAACCTGGATCGACGGCGACGCGCTGCGCGGCATGATTCCGCGCATCGTGCCCACGGTGCGCGGCGGCGTAATCGCGCGGGAAGACGGCGCGGCCGACCCGTATCGCACCACGCTGGCCTTCAGGCGCAAGGCGGGCTCGCTGGGCGCCCGTTTCCTGGAAGGCGTGCGCGTGACGGGCACGGCGCGGCGGGAAGGGCGCTGGCATGTCGATACGGCGGACGGCGCCTTTAGCGCGCGCGTGGTGGTCAACTGCGCGGGCGCGTGGGCCGACCGCATTGCGCAGCAGTGGGACGAAGCGGTGCCGTTGCAGGCGATCGGTCCCATGATGCTGGTGACGACGCGGATGGCGCATTTCCTGGATCCAGTCGTCCTGTGCCAGGGACGGCCGCTGTCCTTCAAGCAGCGCGCCAATGGCACGGTTTTGATCGGCGGCGGACGGCGCGCGTGGGTGGACCGCGACGCGGAGTGGACGGAGCTCGATTTCCGTTCGCTGGCCGCCGGCGGCCGTACGGTGCTGGATCTTTTTCCCCATATGCGGGACGCCGTGGTCAGCCGGGGCTGGGCAGGCATCGAGGCATGCACGCCCGATGAACTGCCCGTCATCGGCCCCAGTTCGACGCGCGAAGACGCCTACCATGCCTTCGGCTTCTCCGCGCATGGTTTCGAGCTCGGGCCGATCGTCGGGAAAATCACCGCCGACCTGATCGCGTCGGGGCGCACCGAGCTGCCCATCGCACCGTTCCGTATCGGCCGCTTCGCGCAGACCGGCGCCGCAAAAGAAAACGCCGGACCATAAGAAAACGCCGGACCATAAAGCCCGGCGTTTCCTGGCGCTGCCCGCCCGAGCCGCCGCTTGCTGCGAAGGCGCGGCGCGGGCGATAGCCGCGGCCGATCGGCCCGATTGATGCAGCCTATGCCGCGGCGGCCGTAACGGCGCCTTAGCCTTGTTCCAACGCGCCGGCGTTGACCTGTTCGGCCAACTGCGTCAGCTTCTCGTCGGTCGCCTTTTCTTCCTGCAGCGTTTCCAGCAGCAGCTGCAGGGCCTCCTGTTCGCCCATTTGCTTGGCGAAGGCGGCCAGGGTGCCGTAGCTGGCGATTTCATAGTGTTCCACCTTCTGGGCGGCGCCAATCAGCGCGGCATCCAGCACCGGGCCCTTTTCGATTTCCTCCATGATCTCCTTGGCTTCCTCGACCAGGCCTTCCATCGCCATGCACTTGACGCGCTTCAGGCGCAGCTCGCATTTCTCCACGACCTGATCGATGCGTTCGACCTGGCCCTGGGTTTCCTGCAGGTGCTGCTCGAAAGCGGCCTTCAGCTCAGGGCTGGTGGCGGCGCGGGCCATGCGGGGCAGGGCCTTGGTCAACTGTTTTTCCGCACTGTAGATATCGGACAGCTCGTGCAAGAAGAGGTCCTCAACGGTTTTAGCGGCCATGAACGTGCTCCTGTACTGAGTGTTGAAGGGTTTGCGTTGCGTAGTTCGACATGAACGGCCGGGCCATCGCGCGATCCGGCCCGGCACGGCGTTCGGCCGCCATCTTGCAAGCCACATGCCCGGAGCGAGGATATGGGCGCGTCCGGCGTCGATGAGCAAGAGTGGCGAGCGGTGCAATTAATGCGCGGTTAATGTTCGGCTCCGCGTCAGAGGTCAGGGCGGAAAGCCCGGTTGCCGGCAACGCGCGGCGCGAGGCCGCCCGCGCCGTCCATTGCGGCCCACCCGGCACGGAACCTGCAAACCCCGCCCGTGGCCGGACGGCGCCCATCGCTGTCGGCGGGAGACCCCGCAGGGCCCATCCAAGCGCAGTGGGAGATATCGATGGAAACCAGCAATGTGGCGATAGACCGGGACGTCATGGAGTCCCACTTCATGGATTGGCTGCGCGATGCGCACGCCATGGAACAGCAGGCCGAAACCATGCTGACCACCATGGCCTCGCGGATCGAAAGCTATCCGGACCTGAAAGTGAAGGTGGAACAGCACATCGAGGAAACGCGCGAGCAGGCGCGTCTGATCGCGGAATGTATCGAACGCCGCGGCGGCGACACCTCCACCATCAAGGACCTGACCGGCAAAGCGATGGCGGGAATGCAAGGCATGTCGAGCATGTTCTCCAGCGACGAGATCGTGAAGGGCGGCATGATGAGCTATGCCTTCGAGCACTTCGAAATCGCGTCCTACCGCAACCTGATCGAAGCCGCCCGGATGGTGGGCGACCGTGAAACGCTGGCCGTGTGCGAGCGCATTCTGCCGCAGGAGCAGGCGATGGCGGATTGGCTGGAACACAACATGGGCGCCGTGGCGCGGCGCTTTCTTGAACTGGCGCAAACGCCGGGCGCGAAGTCGAAGATCTGACGTTCGCCGCGCGGGCATGCCGCGCGGAAACGCCATATCCGGGTCGCCGGCAGGCGCGCGGGTATAGCGATTGCGAAAACGACGGCCGATCGCGGGCATGGGGCCCGGGATACTCGCCTAACGGAGGGAACATGTTTGCTCACAACAAACGATTGCAGTACACGGTACGCGTCCAGGAAACCAATCCCGGCCTGGCGAATCTGCTTCTGGAGCAATTCGGCGGTCCGCAAGGCGAGTTGGCGGCCGCGATGCGTTATTTCACGCAGGCGATCGCCGAGGACGATCCGGGCCGCAAGGACATGCTCATCGACATCGCGACCGAGGAGCTCAGCCACCTCGAGATCATCGGGACGCTGGTGGCGATGTTGAACAAGGGGGCGAAGGGCAGGCTGGCTGAAGCGGTCGATGAAGAGGCCGAGCTGTATCGCGCGATCAACGGCGCCGGCAACGATTCGCACGTGACGCAAGTGCTGTATGGAGGCGGCCCGGCGCTGATCAATTCGGGCGGACAGCTCTGGAACGCGGGCTACATCGACTCGATCGGCGATCCCTCGTGTGACCTGCGCTCGAACATCGCCGCCGAGGCACGGGCCAAAATCATCTACGAGCGCCTGATCAATGTGACGGACGATCCAGGCGTCAAGGAAACCCTGGGCTTCCTGATGACGCGCGAAGTGTCGCACCAGCGGTCCTTTGAAAAGGCCTTGTATTCCATGCAGCCGAACTTCCCTCCCGGCAAGCTGCCGGGCGACCCGCGCTTCGCGCGCACGTACTTCAATATGTCGCAGGGCGAGGGGGATACCCGCGGACCCTGGAACAGCGACGAGAATTTCGAGTACGTGTCGGACCGCGAGGAGCAATGCGCGGTGGATGGGGGCGACGGCATGGCCATGGTGAATCTGAACGCCGAAGAGACCCAGGCCATGCAGGCCCTGGTCGCTCGCACGGCGTCGGATCCGCAGTCCAATCCGGAAACCGGCGCCGAGCTGGGTTCGGATGGCGGCATGGCTTCGGGCGGGTCCACGCCCAAGATCTGACGCCTTGGTCCCCGGTCCGTGCCCAGCCGTGCTCGCACGGCTGGGCACGGCTTTTGCTGAACCGTGAATACGCGCCATCGTGGCGTATCAATGAAGGAGCGCACTCATGAACAAAGACCAGGTGAAAGGCGTAGGCGAACAGGTGAAGGGCAAGGTCAATGAAACGGTGGGCAAGGTCACCGGCAACAAGAGCCAGGAACTGAAGGGCGACGTTCAGCAGGGCGTCGGCAAGGTGCAGAAGGCCCATGGCGACGTCAAGGAAGACGTCAAGAACAACAATCGCCCGTAACTGCGGCGCATGCGCAGGCAACAGGGGCGGCTCTCACCGCCCCTGTGCATATGGAGATCCGGTGCGGCATCGGCCGCCCCTGGTCTTTATGGATGAAGAAGTTTCCAAGCCATCCGTGTGACCCGGCAAACCGGGGGTCGCGGGCAGCGCCCCCGGCTGCATGCGTTCACTTTTTTTCGGGGCGCACGGACTCTTCCTTCGCCTTCCCGCCGTTTCCCGTCCCGTTGCCTGCGCCGTTCGCGGTATAGACCTCCGTCGCTTTGGCTGCCGCTTGTTCCATCTTCTGTTCGTCGGTCAGCGTGTCTTCCAGATCTTCCAGCACCTCCCGCGTTTCGCCTTTCGCCTGCAGCGAGAACAGCAGGAGCGAGCGGCCGGTCACCTGGTAGGTATCGCCGGACTCGAAACTCGGCAGCTCTGTGCGCACCGGCGCATTGGTATCGATCAGGCAGGTCCATTGGTCGCTGCCCGGGATATCGGGCAGCTTGAACTCCACCATGTCGTGGTAGGAGTTGAAGACCAGCAGCAGCGTGGCGTCCGACGCGGGCCGCCGGATACCGGTCGCTCGCGCGCGGCCGTCGATCACCAGCCCGAAACAGCGCATGCCGGCATCGGACCATTGTTCGTCCGTCAGTTCCACTCCCGCCGGACTGAGCCAGCGCACGTCGGATACGCCGATATCCTCGTCCCGGTCCCCCGTCAGGAAGCGGCCGCGGCGCAGCACCGGCAGCGTATGCCGCAATGTCGTCAGCTTGCGCACGAATTCGATCAGGGCCTGACCGTCGTCGTCGATGTTCCAGTCCACCCAGCTGATCTCGTTGTCCTGGCAATAGGCGTTGTTGTTGCCCTGCTGGCTGCGGCCGAATTCATCGCCGGCCAGGATCATCGGCGTGCCTTGTGCGAACAGCAGCGTGGCCAGCATGTTGCGTTTCTGGCGCTCGCGCAGGGCGCGGATGTCGGCGTCGTCCGTGGGACCCTCGACGCCGCAATTCCAGGAGTGGTTGTTGGAATGCCCGTCGCGATTGTCTTCGCCGTTCGCTTCGTTGTGCTTGTCGTTGTACGACACCAGGTCATGCAGCGTGAAGCCGTCGTGCGCGGTCAGGAAGTTGACGCTGGCCCAAGGCCGCCGCCCGCTGTGATTGAATTTGTCGCCGGATGCCGTTATGCGTGTTGCCAGGTCCGGCGCTATGCCTTCGTCGCCTTTCCAGTACGCGCGCACCGTGTCGCGGAAGCGGTCGTTCCATTCGGCCCAGCCTGGGGGGAAGCCGCCCACTTGATAGCCGCCGGGGCCGCAATCCCAAGGCTCGGCGATCAGCTTTACGCTGGACAGGATGGGGTCCTGCCGGCACGCCTTCAGGAACCCGCTTCCGTAGTCGAAGCCGCCCGGCTCGCGCCCCAGAATGGTCGCCAGGTCGAAGCGGAAGCCGTCCACGTTCATCTCGATGACCCAGTAGCGCAGGCTGTCCATCACCATCTGCAGCACGCGCGGATGCGACAGGTTCAGGGTGTTCCCCGTGCCGGTGTCGTTGATGTAGTAGCGCTTGTCATCGGGCATCAGGCGGTAGTACGACGCGTTGTCGATGCCGCGAAACGACAGGGTCGGTCCCAGCTCGCTGCCTTCCGCCGTATGGTTGTAGACCACGTCCAGGACGATCTCCAGGTTCGCTTCGTGGAAGCGGTCGATCATTTGCTTCAGCTCGTTGATCGCGCCCGGGCCTTGCGCGAAGTAGCGCGGGTCGGGGGCGAAGAAGCCGATGGTGTTGTAGCCCCAATAATTGGTCAGTCCCTTGTCCAGCAGATAGCTGTCGTTGAGAAAGGCGTGGATGGGGAGCAGCTCCACCGACGTGACGCCCAGGTTCTTGATGTGGTCGATCACCGCCTGTTGGCCCAAACCTTCGAAGGTGCCGCGCAGGTGCTCGGGGACGGCGGGATGCCGCTTGGTGTAGCCGCGCACATGCGTTTCGTAGAAGATGGTCGATTCCCACGGGACCCGTACGCGGGTGGGGTGGGTCCAGGTGAAGCGCTGGTCCACGACCTGGCATTTGGGGACAAAGGGGGCGCTGTCGCGTTCGTCGAAGCTGAGGTCGCCTTCCTCGCTGCCGAGGGTGTAGCCGAACACGGCGGGATCCCAGCGCAGTTCTCCGACGTAGGCCTTGGCGTAGGGGTCGAGCAGCAGCTTGTTGGGGTTGAAGCGATGGCCGTTGGCAGGGTCGTAAGGGCCGTGCACGCGGTAGCCGTACACGGTGCCGGGCTCCAGTCCGCTGACGCGGACGTGCCATACCTCGTCGGTGAACTCGGGCAGCACAATGCGCTCGGTTTCCTTTCGGCCGGTCTTGTCGAACAGGCACAACTCCACTTTGGTGGCGTTGGCCGAAAACAGCGCGAAGTTGACGCCGTCGCCATCCCAGGTGGCGCCCAGGGGAAACGGCAAGCCCTCGGAGATACGTGGCTGGTCGGTCATGATCGGAACTCCAGGGGAGAATGAATGCGCCGCGTGTGGATGAGCACGCGGCTGGGGGGCTGCTGAATAGCAAACGGCATGCCGGGGCGGGTATGGGCTTTGCGGCGCCAAGCCCGGTTCACGGATTCAGAGGAAAGCGATGAACACGCTGAAAGACACCGTGCAGGGCCTGGCCATGGAACTGGGCGTCGAGTCGCCGCTCGATGCGAAACACATGCAGGGCGATTCATCGCCCGCGGCCCACCAGTTTGCGTTGTCCGCCGCGGCGGGGCGGCTGTACATCCAGAACGCGGCCGGCAAGGCGATCGAGGTAGGCGACCTTTACGAGGAAGGCGGCCAATACGGTTATCGCCTGGACCAGGGCGCGATTCAGGGGCAGGGGTTCCCGGACCTGGGGGCCGCGCTGCGGCATCTGGCCAGCCAGCTCACGTTCATCTACGTGGACGGACTGTTCCAGCAATTGCCCGACAGCGCCGCTGAAGCGAACGTACATTCGATGTCATCGCCGCCGCTGTTCATCACGCTGGCCGACGGCACCGACGAGCTGCGCGGTCCGGGCGGAACGGAAACCCTGGATCGTTGAGCGGACGATACCTTCGTATGGCCACACGACATCCGCGTCGCGCCATCCGATTGCAGCGGGTGTATGGCGAGCAGCCGGCGGACAGGAACTATCGTGTGCTGGTGGACCGGTTCTGGCCGCGCGGCCGCACCAAGGCCGGGCTGGGCGTGGACCTGTGGGCGCGCGAACTCGCGCCCACGCCAGAGCTCATCAAGTGGTTCGGCCACGTCCCGGAGCGCTGGGACGAATTCCGTTCGCGCTATCTCGACCAGCTTTCCGAGCCCGAGCGGGAGGACGCCATGCGGCGCCTGCTGGAAGCCGCCGGCGGGCGGGACATCACGCTGCTGTTCGGCGCCCGCGACGAACACCATAACCAGGCCGTCGTACTGCGCGAAGCCCTGCTGCGGCGCGACGCGGCCGAACATGACACCAGCCGGAAAGGGCGCTGACGGCATGGCGTTTGCGTGCCGGAACCAGGCTGCCCATCGGTACGCCGTTGGGGCGGTATCGAACCAAAAGCATCCAGGCTATCCAGGGAGACTGATATGGCACTGATCGTTGCCGCACGATTCGAGACCTTCGAGCAGGCCCAGGGCGCCGCGCGGGCGCTGTTTGCGCAGGGCTTCGCGGAGGACGACGTGCATGTGTTCTATGTCAACACGGCGGGCGCCCACGGCAAATATCCCATCGGCGGGGACCGCGGGGTCGACCCTGACGCGGGCGGCGCGCACTACGGTGCGCTGCTGGGCGGCGCCGGGCTGGCCCTGATCGGCGCGGTGGTGGGCGGCCTGATCGGCGGCGCCATGCATCTGACGGCGCTGGCCCTGGTCGGCGTCGCGGCCGTTGGCGCCTACATCGGGTCCCTGATCGGCGCGCTATGGGTGACCGGCCGCCGCCAGCCCGGCGTCAATCGCGCGTCAAAGGCCGCGCACCCCGAGCATCCGGAAGTGCGGTCCGCCGGCGTGATGCTCGCGCTGCATACCGACCCCAGCCGCGAGGCGCAGGCTTGCAAGGTATTGCGCGATGCCGGCGGCGTTGACGTCGAACGCGCACAAGGGCGTTGGCAGGAGGGCCGCTGGGTGGACTTCGATCCGCTCCAGCCGCCGGACCGTGAGCCCGACAGCATGGGCGCGACCGCCAGCGCCGGCATGCCGCAGGCAGGCCGTTCCGCCACGCCGCGATGATCATGGCGCGGCGGGACGGCGGTCTTCCGCCGCTGGCGGGATAGCGGCGCCGGGGGCCGCCCATACCGCGTCGGGCGCCGACGGCGGCGGCGCGGGGGGGCGCCGGGTCGCATAGTCGACGCCTCCCAGCGCGAAGAGCAGCGCACCGACGGCGATCGCCGTGCCGGCAATCAGCCGCGGCACGGGCGAGCCTGCGCGCAATTGCATGAAGTACGCTGCCACCAGTCCGGCTTTGATCGCGGCGATCGCGAAGTTCGCTACCGCATTCCAGGGCCCCATGGGAACATAAGCGCTGCCGACGGTGGCCAGCGCCAGGATCATGAGCAACGCCCACACGCGCACATCGCGCCGTGTGGCGCGGCGTACGGCGTCCCATGCGTCCGAGTGCGGTCTGGCGTCGCTCACAGCGCGCGTCCTCCCAGATACAGCAGCGGAAACAAAAAAATCCACACGATGTCGACGAAGTGCCAGTACAGGCCGCTGATTTCCACCGCCCTGGCCATCCGGTCCGGGTCGTCGTGCGGCATGCGCAAGCGCGCCGCCATCACGCCGTTCAGGACGATGCCGAGCGCCAGGTGGATGGCGTGCAGCATGGTCGCGAAGAAATACGCGAAGAAGAATCGCTCGGCGGCAGCCTGGTCGCCCACGCCAGGGGCGTGAAAGCCCGGCCCCGGGACCAGGCCGCGGCGCCAGTCGTCGTGGTACTCCACCCCTTTGAGAACCAGGAAAGCCAGGCCCAGCAGGATGGTCAGGGCCAGCATGCGCCGCGCGCCCGCCGCCGCCCGGTGGCGGGCGCGCGTGACGGCGAGCGCCATGGTCAGGCTGCTGGTCAGCAGGATCAGCGTATTGGCGGTGCCGATGACGATGTCGGTCAGGCGGTTCGCCTGCGCGAACGCCAGCGGCGCCTGGTGGCGCAGTACCAGGCAGGCCCAGAAGACCGGGCCCAGGAACATCAGCTCGGTGGCCAGGAACACCCACATGCCCACGCGGGCGCGGTGTTCCAGTGCGTCGGAAGGCGGGGCGGCCAGCGCGTCCTTCATGCCTGCTCCGGCTTGTAATCGTAGACCTCGCGCGCGCCGTCGGGCTGCGCGTCGAAGTTTTCCGTGGGCGGCGGCGATCGGGTTTGCCATTCCAGGCCGCTGGCCTGCCAGGGGTTGTCCCCGGCGGGCGCGCCGCGGAACCAGGACCACAGCAGATACGCCAGCGGCAGCACATAACCGATGGCGAGCACGGCCGCGCCGGCCGAGGACATGGCGTTCAGCAGCTGGAACTCCGGCGGATACACGTGATAGCGGCGCGGCATGCCGTCGTATCCCAGCACGTATTGGGGGAAGAAGGTCAGGTTGAAGCCGCCGAAGATCGTCAGGGCCGCGATGCGCCCCAGCGTTTCCGGATAGCGGCGCCCGCTGATCTTCGGCCACCAGAAGTGCAGGCCGCCCAGGTACGCCATCACGGCTCCGCCGACCATGATGTAGTGGAAGTGCGCCACGACGAAGTAGGTGTCGGTGACGTGCACGTCCACCGCCAGCGACGCCAGGAACAGGCCCGTCAACCCGCCCACCATGAAAAGCCCGACGAAGCCCAGCGCGTACAGCATCGGCGCGGAAAAGGTGATCGAGCCCTTGTACAGTGTGGCGATCCAGTTGAAGACCTTGATGGCCGACGGAATGGCCACCAGAAAGCTCAGCATGGAAAACACCATGTTGGCATACACCGATTGTCCGCTGACGAACATATGGTGGCCCCACACCAGGAATCCGATCACGGCGATGCCGAGAATCGCGTAAGCCATGGTGCGGTAGCCGAAGACGCGCTTGCGCGCAAAGCAAGGAATGATCTCGCTGGTCACGCCCATGGCTGGCAGTACCATGATGTACACGGCGGGGTGGGAGTAGAACCAGAACAGATGCTGGAACAGCAGCGGGTCGCCGCCCAGGGCGGGGTCGAAGAATCCGATGCGCAGGATCCGCTCCGCCGCGAGCAGCAGCAGCGTGATTGCCAGCACCGGTGTGGCCAGCACGAGGATGATGCTGGTGGCGTAGTTGGCCCAGATGAACAGCGGCAGCCGGAACCACCCCATGCCCGGCGCGCGCAGCGTGTGGACCGTGACGATGATGTTCAGTCCGGTCAGGATCGACGAGAAGCCGACGATGAATACGCCGAACAGTGTCAGGATCACATGCGTGCGCGAGAACATGGTGGAGAAGGGCGTGTAGAAGGTCCAGCCCGTATCCACGCCGCCCAGCACCAGGGCGCCCAGCGTGAACAGCCCGCCCAGCATGTAGAGATACCAGCTCAACAGGTTCAGCCGCGGAAAGGCCATGTCCTTGGCGCCGATCATCATGGGCACCAGGAAATTGCCCAGCACCGATGGAATCGACGGAATCAGGAACAGCCACACCATGATCACCCCGTGCGCGGTGAACAGCTTGTTGTAGGTATCCGCGCTGACCACATCTCCCTGCGGCGTCACCAGTTCCAGGCGCATGGTGGCGGCAGCCAGGCCGCCGAGCGCAAAGAAAAACGTGATGCTGACCGCGTACAGGACCGCGATGCGCTTGTGGTCGTGCGTCCACAACCAGGACCGCAGGCTGTAGCCGTTCTGCAGGTAGTTGAGGGCGGGCGCCGTCATGGCGTTGTGCTCCGGTGGCAGGGCCCCTTCGGCGCGCGCTGACGATGGGTTCATGGCGTCCTCCTTGGCGGCGGCGCGGACTGCTGCGCGGACGGGGCGCCATCGCGCAGGTACTGCACCAGATCCATGACGTCCTGCTCGGACAGCTGTCCCGCGAAAGACGGCATGATGGGGGCATACCCGGCCACGACGTCCTTGGCCGGCTCCAGGATCGCGTCGCGGATGTAGTTTTCGTCGGCGACGACCATGCGGCCGTCTTGCAGGTAGACGCGGCGTCCGAACAGATGCGTCAGGTCGGGGGCATGCACCGACGAACGGGCATCGTGGCAGCCCACGCAGCCGTGCTCGCGGAACAGCGCCATCCCGCGCTGCGCCATGGTGGCCGTCGTGCCGCCCTGATCCAGCCAGCGCGCGTATTCCTCGGGACGGATGACGACGATGCCGCCGCCCATGGTGGCGTGGTCGGTGCCGCAATACTCGGCGCAAAGCAGATGGAAGGTGCCCAATTGCGTGGGCGTGAACCACATGGCCGTATAGCGCCCCGGCAGAACGTCCTGCTTGATGCGGAAGGCCGGCACGTACAGGCTGTGGATGACATCCTGCGATGTCATCAGCAGGCGAACCGGCTTGCCCAGGGGCACGTGCAATTCGTCGATCTCGCGCCGTCCGTTGGCGTGTTGCAGCGTCCATACCCATTGCTTGGCCACGACGAACACCGGCACGGCGTCGGCGGGCGGCTGGGTCATCCTGCCGTAGTCGACGGCGGCCCATACGAACAGGCCGATGAACGCAAGCATGGGCGCCAGCGTCCATGTCCATTCCAGGCCGTTGGCGTGCGTGGGCGCGCCGCTGCGGTCGGCACGCGACCCGCGCCGGTAGCGCAGGCAGAAGACGACGGCGATGCAGGTCAGCAGGATCGCCATGCCGGCCGCCACCCCGGTCAGCGTATAGAACAGGGCGTCGGTGCGCCGCGCGATGTCGGATGCCGCGGGCGGCAGCAGCACGTTCTCGTTCATCGCCGCCTCCGCCGCCGCGCCGTCATGACCACGGCCGCCAGAACCAGGGCCGTGACGATGCCCACGCCGCGGGCCAGTTGCATGACGGCGGCATCGTAGCGGCCCAGCTGCGGGTCGTAATGCGAACACAGCAGCACCAGTCTGTCGGCCAGGGATCCGACGCGGCCGCCGGCGGCCTCCACCAGGGCAAGCCTGACGTCGCGCGCCTGAAACCGCACCCCAGGGAAGTAGCGCGAGATGACGCCGTCCGGTGTGACGACCATGAAGCCCGCGGGATGTCCGAACTGGCCGCTTTCCGGATCGTGGCGATAGGGAAATCCCGTGGCGCGGGCCACGTCGCGGATGGCTTGCGCGCCGCCCGTCAGCAGATGCAGGCGGTCCGCGCGTTCCGGCTCCAGCAGGCCCCGATAGGCTGCGTACTTCGGCGCGGCGTCGGCCGGCGTTTCGCGGGCGTCGATGCTGATCGCCACGGCTTCATAGTCCACGCCGACGCCGCGCAGGCTTTCCAGGATGCCGTCCATCACCGTGCTGCAAAGCATGGGACAGCGGTAATAGCCCAGCACCAGGACGACAGGGCGCGTGCCGAAGTACTCGCGCAGCGCCACGGCATGTCCCGCGCTATCGGTGAACGCGGCGTCCAGGGGCAGGGCTTGTCCGAGGCGTTGCGTGAACGCGAGCTGGGGCGGGGCGGGCGGGCCCGCCTGGGCCCACGGCGCGAAGCAAAGCAGCAGGCACGCCGCCCACAATGCTCGCAGGCGCCGCGATATCGCGTGCATGGCGCGCCTGGCTTTCATGGCGTCCGGCTCCGTCGGGCCGCGTCCTGTTCGGCCAACGCCTGCATGGCGTCGTCCAGCGGGATACGGGCGATCCCTGCTTGCCGGTCGATCCAGGCATAGCCTTGCAATTGCGCCTGCTTGCCGGCGAGGTAACGCGATAGCTGCGATTGCGGGGCGCTTTCCAGCATGGGGCCGCTTACCCAGTCCTTCGGCGGCGCCATGAAGCCGCCGGCGGGCGCGGGATCCAGACGGCGCGTCAGGGCAATGACCGACGCCACCACGGCGGCCACGGCGATCAGGATGCCGATTCCGAAGCGGGCGATGCGCCGGACCGCGACGCCGTCTCGCTGGGCATCCGGTGCATGCTTATCGGCGCGGCGTTCGGGTTCTTCACGCATGCCGTTCTCCTTTCGGCGCCGTGCCCGCCGCTGCCCGCGCACCCCGCGCCGCGCCTTGCATGGCGGCTGCCCGCGACACGCACCCCATGCCGGCGGTGGCCAGGGGCAGCAGCCAGATGCCATGGGTCTGCGCCGGCGTCAGAGACGGATAGATCCACCACATGACTTCCAGCCATGCCACGCCGACCAGCGACAGGGAAAGCGCCTGCAAGCAGCGCGCGTCTCGTTTGAAGCGCCGGAACAGCAACAAGAGCAAAGGCAGGGCGAAGCCCAGCAGTACCAGCGCCACGGCGAGCCAGACCCAGCCGGTTTGCAGCCGCGGCACGTACCAGGAAATTTCCGCCGGCAGGTTTTCGGCCCAGATGATCTGGAACTGCGTGAAAGACAGGTAGGCCCACGTCATCACGTACATCAGCAACAGGTTGCCCAGATCGATGCGCTGACCGGCGTCGGCCGCATGGGCGCCGGCGGCCACGGCGCGCGCCATGGCCGCCTTGCACATCGCGACCAGCACCACCAGCCCGAAGGCGGACGAGTACCAGCGCGGCGTCAACGACGCCAGCGTCTGCATGGCCGCCAGGCTGACGCTGTAGCCGAACAGCAGCAGCCCGGCGGCCGCGCGTGCCGCCGTGGTGGGGCCGCGCCAACGCATCGCCAGGGTCCACAGCACGACGCACACGATCATGACGGCCGCCAGCGCGCCATGGCTCAGCCACACGTGGCGGAAACCGGTTTCCCTGGCCGTGTCGATCCATCCTTCCCGTGCCCAGGGATAAAGGGCGCCGGGCCAGGCCAGCAGCGGCAGCGCCAGCAGCGCAAGGAGCGGCATGAAGGCCCGCTGCCGCTCCAACGCCGCGGCGATGGGCGCCATCCAGGCGCCGCCCGTCAGACGCTGCATCCACAGGACGATCTGCGCGCCCAGCGCCAGTTCGGCCCAGAACCACCAGGCGCCAAGCCAGGCCGCCATAAAGGCTCCAGGCAGCCAGATGGCCGCCAGCGCGCAACCGAGCAGCAGGGCGATGCCGGCCGACAGAAACAGGCGCGCGTCATGGGCCATGCCGGTCTCCTGTGTCCAGTTGACGGCGCGCGCGTTGCCGCACGTCGTCGGGCAAGTCGTCCACCGGCGCATGCTGGCTCAGTTGCAGGGCGCGCACGAACGCCACGATCGCCCAGCGGTCCGACGGTGCGAGACGGTCGCCATACGGACGCATCGCGCCGAAGCCCTGGCTGATGACGTCGTAGATGTGCCGGTCCGGAGCGTGGCGCAGGCGGTCCTCGTGGTATGTGGGCGGCGCCGGAAACCCGCGTTCCACGACGCGGCCGTCGCCGTCCCCGACCGGGCTGTGGCAAGGCATGCAATAGATGCCGTAGCGGTCCTGGCCCCGCCGCAGCAGCGCCGGCGTGATGGGATAGGGCATGGCGGGCGCGGCGTCGGCCAGTGCCTGCTCGCGGGTTTCATCGGCGCCCCGGCGGCCGCTGGAGGACAGCGCCACGGGGCCGTGCGCGTGCGGCACCGCGCCGGCTGGGGGCATGCGCGACAGCTTGCCATCCGGGAACAGGCTGCTCTCCCGGTCAGGCTTGCCCCGGGGCTGGTCGTACATATCCTGCCTGGCGCGTTCGCATCCGGCCAAGGCGAGCAATGCGGCCGCGAGCAGCGATACGGCCGTCCTCATCGCGGCACCTCGCGAATCGCGATGGGGTCCAGCGTCGCCAGGAACGTCCGCATGGACCGGGTTTCGTCCGAGCTTTCGCTGCCGGCGCAGCGCACGCAGAGGAAAAAGCGGTTGCGCGAGGCCAGATCGAAATCCGGCGTGTCGAACACGGGGTGGTTCAGCCGCGGCAGGCCGTTGCCCCACAGCATGGCGCCGACGGCGGCCAGCGCGGCGCACAGAATGGTCAGTTCGAAGGTGGCGGGAATGAACATAGGCCAGCTGTGCAGCGGCCGGCCCCCTACATTGAGCGGCAGGTCGATCGCCGCCGCATACCACTGCAACGCATACCCGCCCGTGCCGCCAGCCAGGCCGCCCAGCAGGGTGGCCAGGGGCACCGCGCTACGCGTAAAGCCCAGCGTTTCGGCCAGCCCTTCGATTTTGAAAGGGCTGTAGGCTTCCAGCGCGCCATAACCGGCCGCGCGCGCGGCGCGCGCGGCGTCCAGGAGCTTTCCCGGCGCATCGAATTCGGCCATCAGGCCATACGGGGCGCTGCTCATGTGGCGCTCGTCCTCCCCGTTTCGTGTTGGAGTTCGCGCATCTCCGTAATCGAGATAAGCGGCAGGAAGCGCACGAACATCAGGAACAGCCAGGCGAACGTGGCGATGGAGCCGGCCAGGAACAGCCAATCCCAGGCCGTCGGCACGAACAGGCCCCATGCCGAAGGCATGAAGTCGCGATGCGTGCTTTGCACCACGATCAGGAAGCGCTCCATCCACATGCCCAGATTGATGATCAGACTGATCGCGAACAGGGCCGCCGCGCTGTGCCGGACGCGTTGCCACCACAACGCCTGCGGCAGGACGACGTTGCACAGGATCAAACCCCAATAGACAGGGGCGTAGGCGCCGGTCCAGCGGTCCACCGTCATGGCGATTTCGAATTCGTCGCCGCTGTAGAAGGCCGTGAAGATCTCCGCCAGGTAGCCGTAGGCGACCAGGGCGCCGGTGGCCAGCAGCACTTTGCCGGCCAGCGCCAGGTGGCGGCCCGTGATGTAGTCATGCAGCCGGAACACATGCCGCAGCGGGATGGCCAGGGTCAGCACCATCGCGAAGCCCGAATACAAGGCGCCGGCGACGAAATAGGGCGGAAAAATGGTGGAGTGGTAGCCCGGCGTATTGCCGATGGCAAAGTCCAGCGAGACCACGGTGTGCACGGACACCACCAGCGGCGTCGCCAGGCCGGCCAGCAGCAGATAGGCGGTGTCGTAGCGTGCCCAATGCCGCGCTTCTCCCCGCCACCCCAGCGCGAACAGGCCATAGGCGAGCCGCTTGAACCGTGTGGTGGCGCGATCGCGCAGGGTGGCCAGATCGGGGATCAGGCCGACATACCAAAACAGCAGCGACACGATCAAATACGTGCTGATGGCAAAGATGTCCCAGACCAGCGGGCTGCGCCACTGCGGCCACAGGTCCATGCGGTTCGGATACGGGATCAGCCAATAGAAAAACCAGGGCCGGCCCAGATGCAGGATCGGAAAGAGGCCCGCGATGCCCGCGGCGAACAGCGTCATCGCCTCGGCGAAGCGGTTGATCGACGTGCGCCAGCGCTGGCGCAGCAGAAGCAGCACGGCCGAAATGAAGGTGCCCGCGTGGCCGATGCCGATCCACCAGACGAAGTTGGCCAGCGCGAAGCCCCAGGCCACCGGAATATTGACGCCCCACAACCCCACGCCCTTGGCGAACAGCCACGCGCTGGCGCCCATGAAGACCAGCGTGCCGGCGAAGGTGGCGCCGAACGCCGCCCGCCAGCGCCAGCTTCGCGTCCACGGCGGGCGGCCGGCGCCCGAAGGCGCCAGCACGATCTGCGCGATGCGGTCGGAGATGCTGCCGTAGGATTCAGCCATCGCCGGACTCCAGACGCGCGGACAAGTCCTCCACGCGGGCCAGATAGGTGGTGCGCGGGCGCGTGTTCAGTTCTTCGAGCAAGGCGTAGCGGCGCGGCGAGCGCCGGCTGGCATTGACCCGGCTGGACGGGTCGTTGAGATCGCCGAAGACGATGGCCCGCGTCGGGCAGGCGGCTTCGCAAGCGGTGACGACATCCCCGTCGCGGATGGCACGGCCGGCTTTCTCTGCCTCGATCCGCGCGCGGCTGATGCGCTGCACGCAGTAGGTGCACTTTTCCATGACGCCGCGCCGCCGCACGGTGACTTCCGGGTTCGCGCGCGCGGCGCTGGACTCGGACTCGTCGCTGTACGCATAGAAGTTGAAGCGGCGCACCTTGTACGGGCAGTTGTTGGAACAGAAGCGCGTGCCGACGCAGCGGTTGTAGACCTGGGCGTTCAGCCCTTCGCTGTCGTGCACAGTGGCGCCCACCGGGCAGACTTCCTCGCACGGCGCGTTCTCGCAATGCATGCAGGGAACCGGCTGGAACAGCGTGCGCGGCGCTTGCCGCCGTTGTTCGGATTGCGCTTGCGGCAGGACTTCCTGCGGCGCCCGATGTGCCTGTTGTGGGGGCCGCTCGTCGTGATACACGTCCACGCGCAGCCAGTGCATGATGCGGCCGCGCGCCACTTCTTCCTTCCCGACCGTCGGGATATTGTTTTCAGCCTGGCACGCAACGGTGCAGGCCTTGCAGCCGATACAGGCGTCCAGGTCCACGGTCATGGCCCACGCGTAGTCAGGGTAGTCCACGGGCGGATACAGCGAGGGCTGCGTCTTTTCCTCCCCGGCGCGCTCGCCGGGCGGCACCACCCGCACCATCTCTCTGTCGTGCATGGAGGTTTCCCGCTGTGCGCGCGCGAAGGCATGGCGGCGGCCGGTTGCCCGTACGCGGACGCGCGCGACGGCTTGCGGCATGCCCTGGCCGTCAAGCGGCGCCAGCGGATACACGTCGACGCCGACGCCGTCGCCCACGCGGCCCGCGGCCCGCCTGCCATAGCCCAGCGCCAGGCTGACCACGCCCGGCGCTTGCCCGGGCAGGATGAAGACGGGGACCTCGATGGATGGCGGTTCGCCGGCTGGCGAGGCCGTCCCGGCCGGGGCTGACAGGGACGCCGGCTCCGGGCCGTGGACGTTCGGCGCGGCGAGCAGCCGCACCACGTCACCCTCTTGCACGCCCAGATCGCGCGCGGTCTCCGGCGCCATGACGGCGGCATTGTCCCAAGTGATCTGGGTGAGCGGCCGAGGCAGCTCCTGCAGCCAGGCATTGTTGGCCCAGGCGCCGGTGCCGGCCGAGGCATCGGCCGCGAACAAAGCGAGGAGCGCCGGGGCGCTTTCCGGCTGGATCCCGGTTTCGTGGGTTTCGCCCGGGCGCCTGGCTGCGGGCGCGTCGTCCGGCTGCATCGCGCCCGGCGAAGCCATGGCAGCTCGCCATAGCGACTCCGGCGGCGCCAAACGGTCGCGCGTCAATGGCGCGAGCGCGCTGCCCGCCACGACACCGGTGCGCAGGCTTTCCGTCCATCGCGCCTCGACGTCGCCGGCCAAATCGGTTCCCGTCCACGCGGCCCGCCAAGTGTCGCGCACCGCCTGGTATGCCGTGATTTCACTGTCGTCCGTCAGCAGGGCGAGCAGGGTGTGTGGCGAGCGGCCGGCATGCAATGGAGCGATCAGCGGCTGCACGATGCTGGCCGTGCCGTCGGCGGCGCGCGCGTCGCTCCAGTCCTCGAAGTCATGCGCGCGCGGCAAATGCCATGTGGCGGCGCGTCCCGTTTCATCGCGGTACAGCCCCAGATGGATGCTGCAGGGCACGTGCCGCATCGCGTCTGCGAAACGCATCGCCCCCGGGGTGTCGTAGACCGGATTCGCGTCGAGGATCAGTAGCGTATCGACACGCCCGTCGCGCATCTCGGCGGCCAGCGCGTTGATGGGTGCAGGGTCCGGCGTCGGCAGGGCAGTCACCGTTTCCCCGATATTGCCCAGCGCCGCATTGATCGCCCACGCCAGCGCATGCGCCGGCGCGGAGAGTCCCGGACCGGCGACCACCAGCGAGGCGCCGACGTGTACGCGCAGCGCCTTTGCCAACTGGCGGTCCCAGGCGGTGGGCGTCTCGCCGAGCTGTGCAGACGCGCCCGGCATCTGCAGCGCCATGGCGAGCCGGCGCAGCGCTGCTTCGATCTCGTCCGGCCGCAGGGCTCGCCGTTCGTCCGCAACGGCCCCCGTCAGCGTCGGGGCGGCCTCGAGCACATACAGCCGGCCCCGCGCCGGGTTGTCGCCGCGCGTCGCCATGAAGTCCCCGGCGCAGCGGATGGCGCCCGGGCCGGCGCCGAAGAGGTCCGCGCCGTAGGCGGCGACGATGCGCGCGCGGTCCAGCCGGTATAGCGGGGCGATCGGCGCGCCCCACGCCTGGCGATTGCCGGCGTCCGCGGCGGCGTCGTGCAGCGGGTCGTGCCGGTGCCAGCGCATGGCGGGATAGCGTTGCCGCAAGGCTTCGAGTTGCCGCAACAGCGTGGGTGACGTCACCGTCCCCGTCAGTACCCGCAGGCCGGCGCCACCGTTCCTGTCCCAGGCGGCGCGTCGCTGCGCCAGGGCCTCGCGAAACGCCTGCCAGGCGGCGATGTCTCCCCCGTTGACGATGGCATTGGAGCGGTCGGGGTCCCAAAGCTGCAGGATCACGGCCTGGGCGTACGCGTCGGTGGCCCCGCGGCTGACGGGATGGCCGGGATTGCCTTCCACCTTGATGGGCCTGCCTTCGCGGCTCTGCACCAATACGCCATGTGCGTAGCCGTCCCGGACCACCGCGGTGGCATAGAACACCGGATTGCCCAGGGGCGCGCCTTCCGGCATGTCGACATAAGGGACGATCGCCTCCTGCGGGGGCCCGCTGCAGCCCGCGCCTGCCAGCGCCGCCGATGCCGCCATCAGGCCCAGCAAGGCGCGGCGCGCGGGGCTTTCCGGACTGTCGTCAGGTTGCCGCGCATCGGCGCGCTGGAGGGGGATGAAGGGTGCGTGGCGGTTCATGCCGTCACCGATGACAGGTCGTGCAACTGGTCATGCGGGCCTCGCTCTCGAAACGAAAGACCTGGCGCAAGCGCTCGATCTCATCGTGCGACAGTCTGGGCGGGTCGCCCATCTGAAAGACCTGGTCCGGCGGCACCGCGTGCTTGTCCGGCGCGCGGTGGCAGTCCAGGCACCACTGCATGTCCAGGCGCTGCTGACGCACCAACTCGGGCATGCGGTCGACGCGCCCGTGGCAGGTCACGCAGGCCATGCCTTTCGCCACGTGAATGCTGTGGTTGAAGAAAACGAAGTCCGGCAGGTCGTAGACGCGATTCCAGTGGATCGGCTCGCCGGTGCGCGCGCTTTCGAACAGGGGCGCCAGGGCCGGCGAATCGCGGAACAGGACGGAATGGCAGCTCAGGCAGATCTGCGTGGAGGGCATGCCCGCCGAGGCCGATCGTTCCACCGACGTATGGCAATAGCGGCAATCGATCCCGTCGTCGCCGACGTGATGGCGGTGGCTGAAAGGAATAGGCTGCGCCACGGCGACCTCCGCCATCACAGGCGCCTGCATTTGCCAGGCCATGAGCGCAATGGTCCCTCCGATCAATACGACGATACCCAGCAGTACCAGCTTGACGCACAGGGTCGCGGCTTTATCGAAGATCTGTGGCATGGGCGCGCGGGGCCTTGAGGCAGGCGGGACGGTGGCCGGGAAATCGCGCCGTCGTGCAATTCGCATGCCCTGCCGTCCGGGAGGGGACCCGGGCCGGCGTCCGTATGCATGCGCCCGGGGCGTTCAGCTTCCCGTAGGGCTGATGCCAGCAGCGTTCGAAGGAATTACATGCGTGCGGCGGGGCATGACGTTTGCTGTGCCTTGCCATCCCGGAACCCAGGAGGTAAGCCATGTCGCAGTACCGCAATTTCGAAATCGAAACCACCATCGTCCCGGACGCCGCGGGACAGTACGAAGCCGCGTTCGTCCTGCGCCGCAAACAGGGCAACCCGGAACAGCAGGGCGGGGAATCGGGGCAACAGGCCGGGCAGGAGACGCGCTACGAGTTTCCGCCGGTGGGCAGCTATATGACGCCGGACGACGCGCGCGAACAGACGGAAGCCTGGGCGCACAAATGGATCGACGCCAATTTTTCAGAGTAGGGGCGGTTGTGCAAGGCAGCCGGTGCGCTGCCTTATCCGAGCTGCTGGCCGAACGCCTACAGCACCGTGTATTGCGGCTTGCCCGAGGGCTCGACGCCCTTGACGGCCATCATCAGATAGCGCGCATGGCGCTCCGCCTCTTCCTGGGTTTCGAACACCAGCGGCGAGGGCGCAACGACCACGCGCTCTCCCAGACCGGCGCCACGCTTGCGCGTCGTGACGCGAACACGGTAATCGCCCCCGCGCGCGATGACCTTGCATTGCACGCGGTAGCCGTCGATCGATACACCTTCCGTCCAATTCATCTTGCACTCCTTTCGCGCCGGCGGTAAAGGCGCGATTCTCGCGTCGCAGCAATGGAGGCGCTTTGAGCAAGAGCCGTGCCCGCGGTTACAGGCCCAGGCCGGTCAACATCAGAAAGGTCAGGAACAGCGCGAAGTGCGTCATCCCTTCGATGGCATTGGTCTGGCCGTCATTCAGATTGATGGCCGCCACGATCAGCGTAATGGCCGTCATGACTACCTGCACCGGCGTCATCGCCATATGCAGCGGCAGGTCGAACATCAGCGCAAGCACCGTGATGACCGGTACGGTAAGCGTCACGGTCGACAGCGATGCGCCCATCGCGATGTTCACCGTGGATTGCATGCGGTTGGCCAGCGCCGCCCGCAGCGCGGTCAGGATCTCCGGTCCGGCCGAGATGACGGCCACGACCAGCGCCAGCAAGGCCGGCGGCGCATGCGTATCGCGCAGCCCGCGGCGCAGCGCGCCCGACAACGGTTCGGCAAGCGCCCCCACCACCGCCACGCCGATCAGCATGATCGCTACCGAGTAAAGCGGCGAGGTCTGCGTGGCGGGATCGATTTCGCGCCGGCGTTTTTTCTCGGGATAGGCATAGCTGAAAAAATAACTGTGAGGGCCCGTTTGCATGCGCAGGAACACGCCGTACAGCATGACGAGCACGACGACGGTGAAGATGCCGTATACCGGCCACCAGCGAGCGGGCACGAATTCCGGCACCGCCATGGCGATGCTCATGGCGCTCAGGATCATCACGGTGTAGGTGCGCGCGGAGTCGTCGTTGTAGGCCTGTTCCCCGTGCTTGAAGCCGCCGATCAGCGCGGCCAGCCCCAGCGTGCCGTTGATGTCGAGCATGACGGCCGAATAGATGCTGTCGCGCGCCAGCGTGTCTGCGCGGGTGTGCAGTATCACCATCGCCAGCACAATCACTTCCACCAGCACGGCCGACAGCGTCAGGATCATCGTGCCATAGGGGTCGCCCACCTTGCGGGCCAAAACTTCGGCGTGGTGCGCCACGCTCATCGACGCCCCGAGTATGGTTACGACCAGGACGGCCGACACCACCAGGGCCCGCACCGTATCGTCCATGTAGACGGCTTCCAGCGCGAACGCCAGCGCGCCCACGACGATGGCGAGCAGCAGGTATTTCTCTTGTGCGATCAGGGAGTAGGGAGAAGGGCCCATGACGCGCGTTAAGCAAGCGCTGCGCCCGGGCCCGCGCCGTCAGGCTGCGTGCAGCTGAGGCTCCGGCGGCGTGGCGTAGCCGCGCTGGTGGGGATGGCTGAAGGTTTTCAGCGCCTTCAGCGCCTTGACCGGATCGTGTCCCGGCTTGACCAGGAAGCTGTCGAATCCGCAGCGCGCCTGGTAGTTCACGGTATCGATCAGGACGTCGCCGATCGCCCGCAGCTCGCCTTGCCAGCCAAGGTGGGTGCGCAGGATCTGTGCGATGGAATAGCCCCGGCCGTCGGTATAGACCGGAAACTCGATGGCGATGAAGGCGATGCCCGCCGGGTCGATCGTGCGCGCGCCGTTTTCCAGCAGTGTGTCCGGATCGGCGTCCGGACCGAGCAGGATGGCCACCGGATGTTGCCGCCTGCGCAGGTCGTCGCGCGACGCCAGCCAGGTCTGCAGGGGGACGATCCAGTCTGGTTCGTCCGGCGGCAGGAGGGCGCCGCCGTCCGGGGCGGGTTCGAAGCGGCGCGACGTATCGGCCGTGAGCCGGCCGTAGCGGATCAGGTTGTGGACGGGCTGCGTATCAGGCATGGGCGGCCTCTCCGGTTTTCTGACGCTCGGCATCGCCGTACACGTCAATCTTGAAGGGATCGATACCGACGCGCGCGACCACGTCTACGAAACGTTCCGCCTCGCTGTCGCGCAGGCGCAGGTAGGTGCGGATCAGGGTCTCGACCACGCCGGGCACTTCATCGCGCGCGAACGACGGGCCGATGATGCGGCCGATGGCCGCGCCGCCGGCGCGCTGGGGGTCGACGTCTTCCAGGTTGTCGCCGGCGCCGTTCTGGCGGCCGCCGATGGTGACCTGGTACCACTCCTCGCCGGCCTTGTCCACGCCAAGGATGCCGATGTGGCCGACGTGATGGTGGCCGCAGGCGTTGATGCAGCCCGAGATGTTCAGATCCAGTTCGCCGACTTCGAACAGATAGTCCAGATCGTCGAAGCGGCGCTGGATGGCCTCGGCGACCGGAATCGAAACGGCGTTGGCCAGCGCGCAGAAATCGCCGCCCGGACAGGAGATGATGTTGGTCAGCAGACCGATATTCGGGGTGGCGAGCTTCAGCGGCTTGAGCGCGTTCCACAGCTCATACAGCTTGCTGCGGCGGACGTCGGGCAGGATCAGGTTCTGCTCGTGGGAGACGCGCATCTCGCCGAAGGAATAGGCGTCGGCCAAGTCGGCGATCGCGTCCATCTGGTCGGCGGTCACGTCCCCGGGCGGCGTGCCGGTGGGCTTCAGCGACAGGGTGACCGCGGCGTATCCCGCGACGCGATGCGGATGCACGTTCTTGCGCAGCCAGCGGCCGAAGGCCGGGTCGGCCTGCGCCAGCGTATCGGTGGGATCGTGTTCGTGCCCGGCCGCCGGGTCGTAGTCGGGCCAGGTGAAGCGGCTGGCGATCTTGTCCAGGTCCGCCTGCGTCAGCTTGTTCGGGCCGTCCTTCAGATAGCCCCACTCCTGTTCGACCTGTTGTGCGAAGACCTCCGGCGTCAGGTCCTTGACCAGGATCTTGATGCGGGCCTTGTACTTGTTGTCGCGGCGGCCGTGCAGGTTGTACACCCGCAGAATGGCCTGCAGATAGGTCAGCAGGTCCTGCCAGGCGACGAATGGCTTGATCAGCTTGCCGACGATGGGGGTACGGCCCAGACCGCCGCCCACCCATACGCGGAAGCCGACCTGGCCATCCTGCTCCAGCGCCTGCAGGCCGATGTCGTGCACGCCCACGGCGGCGCGGTCCTCATGCGCGCCGCTGACGGCGATCTTGAACTTGCGCGGCAGAAAGGCGAACTCCGGATGGAACATGGACCATTGGCGGATGATCTCGCACCAGACCAGGGGATTGGTCACCTCGTCCGGCGCCACGCCGGCGAAGTGGTCCGTGGTCGTATTGCGGATGCAGTTGCCGCTGGTCTGGATGGCGTGCATCTGCACGGTGGCCAGTTCGGCCAGGATGTCGGGCACGTCTTCGAGGCGGGGCCAATTGAACTGCATGTTCTGGCGGGTGCTGAAGTGCCCATAGCCGCGATCGTATTTGCGGGCGATGTGGCCCAGCATGCGCAACTGGCGGGATGTGAGCATGCCGTACGGGATGGCCACGCGCAGCATCGGCGCATGGCGTTGGATATACAGGCCGTTCTGCAGCCGCAGTGTCCGGAAGTCATCCTCGGACAATTCGCCGGCCAGGAAACGCTGGGTCTGATCGCGGAATTGCGCCACCCGTTCTTCGACCAGTTGCTGGTCTATGGGGTCATACACGTACATGTCTATGCGCCTCGATTACGCTGCCGGATACGGCTACGGCCGCTGGAAAAACGGCGGAAAACGCAATCGTAGCGTGTATGCGCCCAGGCTGTCCCCGCTATGTACCTGAGGTTATTTAGTTAGACGGGCGGCTTATTAGCCCGGGAAGCGGCGCATGAAAAAACCCGCCTTGCGGCGGGTTCTGTCCTGTGGACGCAGGCTTGGAAAGCACGCTTGCAAAGCGGGCTTGTCAAGCTTGCCTCTGGCTGCCGGTATTACTGCGCGGCGTCCTTCAGCTTCTTCAGCGGACGGACCTTCACCTTCACCGAAGCCGGCTTGGCGGGGAACCAGCGCTCTTCACCCGAGAACGGATCCTTGCCGAAGCGCTTGGGCTTGGCGGGAACCTTCTGCACGGTAACCTTGAACAGGCCGGGCAGCGTGAATTCGCCGGCGCCCTTCTTGTTCACGGACGCGAGCACGGCGCCTTCCAGGCTGGCCAGCACGGCCTTGACGGATTTGGCTTCGACGCCGCTCTGTTCGACCACGTGGGCCACGAGCTGGCTTTTGTTCAGGGCGCTCTTGATGGCGGACAGGGGAGCGGCGGCTTTCTTGGCCGACGCGGTCTTGGTCACGGCAGCCTTTTTGGCCACGGCTTTCTTGGCCGGGGCTTTCTTGGCAGCAGTCGTGGAGGCTTTCTTTGCAGGAGCTTTAGCTTTAGTGGCCATGGTCGAAAGAAAAGTAGGGTTGAAATAGCACAAGGCTAAGGCCGTTCGCCTGGCGACGGCTGAACGCGATCATACTTAAGGCGCGCGTTCGTGTACATGATTTGACGCGTATTGCGCGTGAAAAACGGCGAAAGAGGCTGCCTAACAACGGTCTCGCCGCATATTTGAGCTTCGGAGCCCCTGAAAACAGGGGTTTTGCGAATCGGCCGATCGCGAAACCCCTTGTTTTCAGGCAGCCTGCGTGATGGCGCGGCGCCGTTCGGCGGCGCGCATGTGCGATACGGCGGCGCCGATGACGATGACCGAGGGGCTGCGCAGGCCCGCCGCGGCGATGTCCGCGGCCATGCGGTCGAGCCGCGATACCACGTGCCGCTGCGCCGCGCAGGAAACGCGATGGACCACGGCGACGGGCGTGTCGGCGGCGAAGCCAGCGTCCAGCAGTTCGCGCATGAGGCCGTCGCTGTCGCGCATGCCCATATAGCAGACCACGGTCAGGCCGCTGGCGGCCAGCGCGCGCCAATCCGGCCGCGTCGCGTCCATGGTATGTGCGGTCACGAGCGCGACGCCGCGGCTCACGCCGCGATGGGTCAGCGGCAGGCCGAGCGCGGCGCCGACCGCAAGCCCCGCGGTGATGCCGCCGACGGCCTGCGCGGCGATGCCGCGATCCGCCAGCCAGGCCAGCTCTTCGCCGCCGCGCCCGAAAATGAAGGGATCGCCGCCCTTGACGCGCGCCACGACTCGGCCTTGCCGCGCGTAGCGGGCCATCAGCCGCAGAATGAAGTCCTGCGGCGTGGAGCGGCAGCCGCCGCGTTTCCCCACCTTGACGATGCGGGCGCCGGGCGCGGCCAGCCCCAGGATGGCTTCACCGACCAGATCGTCGACCAGCCAGACTTCAGCCTGCGCGAGCACGCGCGCGGCCTTGACGGTGAGCAGATCCGGGTCGCCGGGGCCCGCGCCCACCAGCCATACCTTGCCGGCCCTGCTGGCGCTGTCGCTGCCCATTGGCCCGCGCCGCTCCGTGCGCATTGTGCGATGTCCCCGTTCAGCCGGCATGATCCACCGCCTTCCCGGCACGGGCCCGTGCGACCATGCGGGCGATTTCCGGACCGCAGGATCCGCATCCTGTCGCGCAGCGCAGGGCGCCGCGCAGGCCGTCCATGTCGAGGCCGGCGTCGATGCCGTCCTGGATGGCGCGCTCCGTGACGCCGTGGCAGACGCAGACGGTGCGCGGCCGCGCGCGCACGGCGCCCTGGCCCAGCAGCAAACGCGCGAGGCTGATCTGGCTGGCGCCGCCATCCGCCCATGCGAGCAAGGCGTCGAGCAGCCGCACGTCGCCCGCCAGGAGGAAAGCCGATGGCTTTCCATCGGCCAGGGCGAGACGGCGCAGCATGCCGCGATGCGGGTCTTCGAATGCCGCCTGCGGATGCGCCACGCCCAGGTCGTCGCACAGCGCCCGGATGGTGTCGGCGTCCGGCGCCTGCGGCGCTGCCAAGGCGACGCGCACGCCGCCTCCGCCGGCCGTTGTCGGCGTCACCACGGCATGGGGAAAACGCCGCAGCCAGGGCGCCAGCGCCAGCCGCAAAAGCGCCGGATCGCCACGTCGCCAGCCCGCTGCCTGCCAGGGCAGTTTCGCCGGCCGCACCGCGATGGCGCAGTGTTTCAGTTCGGGCTGGTGCGATATGGGATCGCGCGCGGGCTGGGTCAGCGCGTTGATGCCATCGCCGGCGATGAAGGCGCTGCCCCAGTGCATCGGAAGAAACGCCTGTCCCGGGGCGAGGCTGTCGTCCGCGCGCACGGCGATGTGGACCTGGCCGCGCGATGAAGCCACGTGGGCCAGCTCGCCGTCGTGCATGCCCAGTTTCGCCAGATCGTCGGGATGCAGGGAAACCCATGGCGCTTCGACATGGCGGATCAGGCTGGGCGATAGCGACGTGCGCGCCATGGTGTGCCAGTGATCGCGCAAGCGACCGGTGGTCAGGGCAAGCGGAAACGTCGGGGATACCGGTTCGGCGACCGGTATGTGATCGACGTCGATGAAGCGCGCGCGGCCGTCCGGCGTGGCGTAACGGCCGTCGGTGTACAGCCGCGCGGCGCCTGGTCCGCCGCCGGCGGGACAGGGCCATTGGCGCGGTCCCTCCCGGTCCAGCACCTCGTGGCTGAGACCGCTGTAATCCAGATCGCGTCCGGCGGTGAAGCGCACGTGCTCGGCGAACACCGCGGCTTCGTCGGCATAATCGAACAGCGCGGCCTTTTCCGGCGCAATGCGGCGCGCAAGCCGCTGCGCCACGCCGGCGGCCAGGCGCCAGTCGGCCATGGCGTCGCCGGGCGGCGCGATGGCCGCGCGCACGCGGCTGACACGGCGTTCCGAGTTCGTCATCGTCCCGGACTTCTCGGGCCACGTCGCGGCGGGCAGCACCAGGTCGGCATAGCCGACGGTTTCGGTGCCTCGATAGGCCTCCTGGACAATGACCAATTCGGCCTTTGCCAGCGCTTGCCGTACGCGCGCCTGGTCGGGCAGGGACTGCGCGGGGTTCGTCGCCACGATCCAAAGGGCCTTGACCCGCCCCTGGCGCGCCGCGTCGAACAGTTGCAGGGCCGGCAATCCCGGGGTCGATGGCAAGCCGGCCACGCCCCACAGGTCCGCCACGTCCGTCCGGTCGGCGGCGCTGGCGGGATCGCGATGGCCTGGCAGCAGGGTCGCAAGGCCGCCTGCCTCCCGTCCGCCCATTGCATTGGGCTGGCCCGTCAGCGAAAACGGCCCCGCGCCGGGTTTGCCGATCTGCCCGGTCGCCAGGTGCAAATGGATCAGCGCGGCGTTCTTGGCCGTGCCGTTGTGCGATTGGTTCAATCCCATCGTGTACAGCGACAGGGTGGCCGGCGAACGCGCGAACCAGCGCGCCGCGCGGATGATGTCCGCCGCGGGCACCCCGCATACGTCTTGCGCGCGCGCCGGCGTCCAGGTCCGGACGCGCGCCTCCAGCGCCTCGAAGCCGCGGGTGTGGCGCGCAATGTAATCGCGGTCGATCAGCGACTCGGCGATCATTGCGTGCAGCATCGCGTGAAACAGCGCGACGTCGGTGCCGGGCAGGATGGGCAGGTGCAAGTCCGCCGCCGCCGCGGTGTCGGTGCGGCGCGGATCCACCACAATGATCCGCATATCGGGCCGGGCTTGCCGCGCGGCCTCCAGCCGGCGGAACAGGACCGGATGCGCGTAGGCGACGTTCGCGCCGGCGATGAAGACGGTCGAGGCGGACTCCAGATCGTCGTAGCAGGCAGGCGGCGCGTCGGCGCCCAGGGTCAGCTTGTAGCCCGACACGGCGCTGGACATGCACAGGCGCGAATTCGTGTCGATGTTGTTCGTGCCCACCAGCGCGCGCGCCAGCTTGTTGAAGACGCTGTAGTCTTCGGTCAGCAACTGGCCGGACAGATAGAAGCCCACCGCATCCGGGCCATGGGCGGCAATGATGGCGGCCAGGCGGTCGGCGGCGATGTCCAGCGCGCGATCCAACGGGATGTCGCGCCTGGGCGCGCTTCGGGACGGCCGCCATTGCGCGTGCAGTACGCGGGCGTCATCGCGCCGCACGGTATCGGCCAGGGCCATGCCCTTGCTGCACAGCCGGCCGCGATTGGCGGGATGCGCGGCGTCGCCCTCCACCGCGATGACGCGGTCGCCTGTGGCGTGCACCCGCACACCGCAGCCGGTGCCGCAATAGCAGCACACCGATTCCACCACGCGGGTTGTCCTGGCGGATGCGTCTTGGTCTGGCGCATGCATGATCAGGCCTCCGCGTTGCCGGCCTGGCCCAGGATGAGCCGGTCGCGAATGTCCGCCACCGGCCTGGCTTCCTGGATCAGACGCAGATACCAGGCGCCGTCCGCGGTATCGCCGTACAGGCAGGCGCCGACCAGCTTGTCGTCCTTGACCACCAGCTTCCGGTAGACATTTCCCGGCGTGTCGCTCAGGGTGATGCTCTGCGTGCCGGGCGCGCCGGCGAAGTCGCCGGCCGAAAACAGTTCGATGCCGGTGACCTTCAGCCGGGTCGCCGCGATGCTGCCCGCGTAGCGGCCGATGCCGTGCCGTGCCAGATGATTGGCGGCGACGCGCGCCTGCTCGAAAATCGGCGCCACCAGGCCGTAGGCCACGCCCCGGTGGCGGACGCATTCGCCCACCGCGTAAATGCACGGATCGTAGGTCTGCATGGTGTCGCTGACGACGATGCCGCGGTCCACGTACAGCCCGGCGTCCTCGGCCAGCGCGGCGTTGGGCCGGATGCCGACCGCCATGACTACCAGATCGGCCGCGACCTCGCTGCCGTCGGCGAAGCGGACCGCGCGCACGCGGCCCGCATCGTCGCCCACGATGGCGGCGGTCTGCCGGGCCATCAGGAATGTCAGCCCGCGGGATTCAAGGTTGCGCCGGAGCAGGCCGGCAGCGCCCGCATCGAGCTGGCGGTCCAGCAGCGTCTCGGCCAGGTGGGCCACGGAAACCGCCATTCCCCGCGCCGCCAGGCCGTTGGCGGCTTCCAGCCCCAGCAGGCCGCCGCCGATCACAACGGCGCGCCGATGCGTCGCGGCCGCCGCGATCATGCGGTTCACGTCCTGGATGTCGCGGAAGGTGACCACGCCATCGAGATCCTTGCCTGGAACCGGAAGGACGACCGGACGCGAGCCGACGGCCAGCAGCAGCCGGTCGTAGGGCAGCTGCGTACCGTCGTCGGCAAGCACACGCCGGCGCGCGCGGTCGATGCGCGTGACGGTGCGGCCCAGCAACAGCCTGATGCCGCGCCGCGCATACCAGTCCTCGTCGCAAAGCACGATGTCGCGCAGGCTCTGTTCGCCGCTCAGGACCGGCGACAGCAGGATGCGGTTGTAGGCAGGGCAGGGCTCCGCGCCGATCACGGAGATGTCGTACAGATCGGGATCGAGGGTCAGCAGTTCTTCGAGCGTCCGCGTGGCGGCCATGCCGTTGCCCACGATCACCAGTCTGGGTTTATCCATATCGGTCTCCGGCGGCGGTAATCAGGCCGCGCCGCGCGCCGAGGCGCGATCGGCGGCGTGAGGCGTCTGCGGCCGCAGCGGCGTTCGCATTGCCGGCTTGTCCGGCGGCATTGCCGCCGCCGGAGATGGCGCCACGGCGGCCTTTTGCGAATGCGATTCCTGCTGCGCCGGCTGGGCGTAGCGGCGATGCAGGAAATCGATGACCGCCGCCCGGCATGCCAGATAGCGGGCGTCGTTGGCCAGCGACAGACGGTCGCGGGGCCTCGGCAAAGGCACGTCGAGCACCTGCCCTATGGTCGCGGCAGGCCCGTTGGTCAGCATGACGATGCGATCGGACAGCAGCACGGCCTCATCGACATCATGCGTGACCATCATGGCGGTGGTGCGCGTCTGCGCGACGATCTTCAGCAGTTCGTCCTGCAGGTGGGCGCGCGTCAGGGCATCGAGCGCGCCGAACGGCTCGTCCATCAGAAGCACCTTGGGCTCCATGGCAAGGGCCCGCGCGATGCCGACGCGCTGCTTCATGCCGCCGGAAATTTCGCGCGGCAGGCGGGACCCGGCGTGCGCCAGCCCGACCAGCTCCAGCGCGGCGTGGGCCCGCCGCGCAAGCTGTGCGCGCGTTTCGCGGCCGCCGAAGACGCGTTCGACGGCCAGATGAACGTTCTGCAGGCAGGTCAGCCAGGGCAGCAGCGAGTGGTTCTGGAAGACGACCGCCCGTTCGGGCCCCGGTCCCGCGATCTCCTTTTCCGCGCAAAGCAGCACGCCGGACGTCGGCCTGGTCAGCCCCGCGACCAGGTTGAGCAGTGTGGATTTGCCGCAGCCGGAATGGCCGATCAGTGCGATGAATTCTCCCTGCGCCACCGTCAGGTCGATGTCGCGCAGCGCGACGTACGGGCCCTTGCGTGTCTGGAACACCTGCCCCACGCCTTCGATGCGTACGAATTTGTCCATGGCTCACTCCTCGTAGGCAAAGCGCCGCGCCAGCTGCATCAGCAGCACGTCCAGCAGCAGGCCGACCACGCCGATGACGAAGATCGCGATCACGATGTGCTCGACCTTCAGGTTGTTCCATTCGTCCCACAGCCAGAAGCCGATACCCGTGCCGCCCGTCAGCATTTCGGCAGCGACGATGACCAGCCATGCCGTGCCGATGGACAGACGCACGCCGGTCAGGACGTGCGGAAGCGCCGCCGGCAGCAGGACCTTGGTCAGCACCTTCCATCCGGACAGATCCAATACCCGGGCCACATTCAGGTAGTCCTGCGGGACGCGCGCCACGCCGGCGGCCGTGTTCAGGATCATCGGCCAGATCGAGCAGATGAAGATCGTCCACACCGCCGCCGGGTTGGCGGCCTTGAACAGCAGCAGGCCCAGTGGCAGCCAGGCCAGCGGCGACACCGGGCGCAACAGGCTGATCAACGGCGACAGCATGGCGTTCAGGCCGCGCGACCGTCCAATGGCGAAGCCCAGCGGGATACCCGCCAGCGCGGCCAGGCCGAAGCCGGACGCCACGCGAGCGAGCGAGGCCAGGACATTCCAGCCTATGCCCTGGTCGTTGGGACCGTTGTCGTAGAAAGGGTGCGCGAACAGCGCGACGGCTGCTTCCCAGGTGCGCCCGGGCGTCGGGATTGCGGGAGCGAGCAGGGACACGGTCTGCCAGACCAGCACCAGAACCGCGAGACCGGCGGCGGGCCCGGCCAGCAGCCGCAACACGGACTGCACGGCGCCATCGAGGCGCCCTGGACGCGCAGCAGGGATAGCCGGCGCGGCAGGGGAAATAGGTCTTTGCATGGCGGCCTCCTCAAACCTTCACGTCGAAGCCGTCCGCGTAGGCGGCGGGATGGCTGCCGTCCCAGACCTTGCCGTCCATCAGCGTCGCGGAACGCATCTCGCCAGCCGGCAGCGATACGCCCAGCGCCGCGGCTGCCTGCTTGTAGACGTCGATGCGATTCACCTGTCTTGCCACGGCCAGGTAGTCCGGATGATCGGGCAACAGTCCCCATCGCTTGTGCTGGGTCAGAAACCACATGCCGTCGCTCAAATAGGGAAAATTCACTGCCCCGTCGTTGAAGAAGCGCATGGCGTGCGCATCATCCCAGGTCTTGCCCAGGCCGTTGTCATACGTGCCGAGCATCCGGCCGGCGATGACGTTCACGTCGGTGTTGATGTAGGACTTGGCGGCCACCGTTTCGGCGGTCTTGCGGCGGTTTTCGGGCGAGGCGTCGATCCACCGGCCGGCTTCCAGCACGGCCGCGGTCACCGCGCGCGCCGTGTTGGGATACCGCGCTACGAAGTCGGCCGTGGCGCCCAGCACTTTCTCCGGATGGTCGGCCCAGATATCCTGCGTGGTTGCCGCGGTGAAGCCGACCTTGTCCATGATGGTGCGGGCGTTCCAGGGCTCGCCGACGCAGAAGCCGTCCATGTTGCCGATGCGCATGTTGGCGACCATCTGCGGCGGCGGCACCGTTATCGCTTTCGCATCGCGCAGCGGATGTACGCCATGCGCCGCCAGCCAGTAGTACAGCCACATGGCGTGCGTGCCGGTGGGAAAGGTCTGTGCAAAGGTGTAATCGCGCTTCTGCGTCCGCATGATCCGCGCCAGCGAAGGGCCGTCCGTGACGCCTGCTTCCTTCAACTGCTGCGAAAGCGATATGGCCTGGCCGTTCTGGTTCAGGCCCATGAGCACCGCCATGTCCTTCTTCGGCCCGCCTATGCCCAGGTGCACGCCGTAGACCAGGCCGTACAGCACGTGCGCAAGGTCCAGTTCTCCGTTCACCAGCTTGTCGCGCACGCCGGCCCAGGATGCCTCCTTGGATGGAACGATCTTCACGCCGTGCTTCTTGTCCAGGCCCAGTACCGACGCCATGACGATGGAAGAACAGTCGGTCAGCGGGATGAAGCCGATCTTCACTTCGGTCTTTTCCGGCGCGTCGGAGCCTGCGGCCCAGGCGCCCGCGCGCACGCCGGGATCCAGCGCGGCCAGCATGGCCGCCCCGGCCGCGCCGCGGGCAGCCATGCCGATCAGGCGGCGCCGCTCGCGGTTGGCCGGTTCCGCCGTCGCGGGGGGTATCGGATGCTGCGGACGTGCGTTGCGCTTCATTCGGTCGCTCCAGGCAAAAAAAAACGTCCCGCGCGCCCGGCGGTTTCCCGTGCGTGCGGAACGTCGTTGTTCCAATCGCCGCCTGCGCGGCTCGCGAGCCGCCCATGGCCCGCACTTTCATCAAAGCAATAGGTATGCCAATTTCCCGGGCGCTACCGGTACTTTGGGCGAAGCGGCGGTTTTACCGGGTTTTCAAGGCCCGGTCGAAGACGCCGGGGCGCATTTCGCCGGGCCGGCCGGCAGGGTGGGGGCTGCCGGGCTGCCGCGTGATGGTGCAGGCGGGCGCGATGTTGCGCCATTGCGGTGCAACAAGGAGCAGGCATCGGATCGCGGTACCGGGGCGCGCCGGGTCTTTACTGAATGCGCGTCGTCTTCGGGGTCCCGACGGCGCTACAGGTAAGGCGTGGCCAGCCAGATGATCTTGTTGCGCAGCCGCTTCAGAAAAGGCATGGCGTGCAGCGTCTCCAGGGTCTGCGGCGTGGCCGACGCTATGGCGGCGTCGATGCGTTCCCCGATCCACCTGGCCGTCGCCCGATCGTAGATCTCGGTGTCCAGCTCGAAATTCAGGCGCAGGCTGCGCGGATCCAGGTTGGACGAGCCGGCGTACGACCACGCGTCATCCACCGTCATCAGTTTCGAATGGTCGAACATGCCTGTGGTGCGCCAGACCCGGCAACCGCAGCGGATCACCTGGTCCAGCTGCGCCGTCATCGCGTAGTCGACCAGGCGCAGGTTGTTGCGCCCGGGAATGACGATGTCCACGCGTACCCCGCGCCGGGCCGCCGTCGCCAGCGCGCCGATCAAAGTCTGGTCCGGCAGGAAGTAGGGCGACTGGATGCGCACATGGTGCTGCGCCACCGCCAAGGCGCCGAGCAGCATGTTGTGCGTGCTGCCGATGGATCGATCGGGCCCCGAAGGTACGCAGCGGACCGCGGCATTGCCCGCCGGCACGCCGTTGGCATGGTTGAACCACAGGCTGCCCGCCAGCGATTCGCCCGTGGTGAAGTCCCAATCGTGCGCGAACACCGAGAGCAGCTGCGTCACGACGGGGCCCTCGTAGCGGAAGTGCGTATCCCGATTGGTCTCCTCGCGGGCCAGCGCGCTGACGAAAGCGGCGCGGATGTTCATGCCGCCGGAAAACCCGATCCGGCCATCCACCACCAGGATCTTGCGGTGGCTGCGCAGGTTGGCGTATGGCATGCGCAGAACGCCCAGGGGGTTGGTCATGAAGCGCGCCGTCGGCACCCCGCCTTTCTTCAGCATCCGCACGATCGGGGGCCGTGAATAGTGCGATCCCACGGCGTCGATCAGCACGCGCACCTGCACGCCGCGCTGGTGCGCCTCGATCAGCGCCTGCGCCACCTCGCGCCCGATCGGGTCGTTGTCGAAGATATAGGTCTGCAGCGCCACGGTGTAGCGCGCCTGCCGGATGGCCTGCAGCATGGCGGGATAGGCTTCGTCGCCGCCATCCAGGGGGTGCACCGCGTTGCCGCCCAGCAATTGGAAATGGCTGATCTTGTCGGCAAGGACCTTCATCGACGCGAACTGCGGCCCGGACAGCGGGACGACGTCCGGATGCGGGGCCCAGGTCTCGCGCGCGTAGGCCACCATGGCCTCGTCACGCAACTGCGACACCCGCGTAATGCGGATGCGGTTGACGCCCGCCACGAAATAGGCGGCCGCGCCGAACAGCGGCGAGAACAGCGTCACGCCGACCCAGCCGATGGCGGCGCGCACATCCTGCTTGGTCATGGCGGCATGGACGGCGGCGCCGGCCCCGGCCACCAGGCTCACCGTGAAGATGATGTGAGGCCAATAGTCTTGCAAAAGCTGGTGCAGTTCGCGCATGGTTTTAGGTATGCATTAGCCGGGCGAGTTGCAGAGGCTTGGCCGGCCCCGTCCGGGATCCGCCAAGCCGGGAGAATACCAAGGCAGCCGGCCGCCATGCCGGCCCGGCTTGAAACTCCGGCGCCGAACCTGTTAGAATCTCGCTTCTTTGCTGCGGTGGCTGTAGCTCAGTTGGTAGAGTCCCGGATTGTGATTCCGGTTGTCGTGGGTTCGAGTCCCATCAGCCACCCCATTAAACTCATTGCGAATCAGGCGCTTGCGGAAAATCCGAAGCGCCTTTTTTGTTTTCACCGCCCGCTGCCCCGCTTTCCGGAATCCATTTCGAATCGCCATATAGCGTGGGCCGACGCCACCCAAATGATCCCGTAACGAGAGAGCCGCGGGATAAGGACGATTTCCAGGGCGCGATACCGCACGCGCTGGAACGCTTTGCTTGCCGCCTTGAACTCAGCCTTGCGATTTTTCCTACAGGCCTGAAGGAGGCATCCATGACGATTTCCCGCGTTGCCGGTGACGGCGCTATTGAAGCGTTTCCCAACGTCCCTGCGGGGACACGGTCTCGCACCGGTTCCCATCCTCTGGAGACCATTGCGAACGCCAACACGGAACGGATCGTCCAACTCCTACAGCAATATCGGAACGTAGCGCCTGATTGCTCCACGAATCCGTCCGAGGGCTCGTTGCCCTCTGACAAGGAGGAGAAATCATGCCAATCATCAGTCAGGAAGCCCGGCCCCTGACGCCGCTTTCCCCCGTCCCGCCCGAGATCCCGCCGCGCCCCGGTCTGGACGAATTCGATGGACGCCTGTCCGCCCTCGTCACGACGGGCGCGCAGGCGCACCGCCAACAAATCGGCCACCTATTGCAGCGAATCGAACGAACGCCGATCGGCCGGCAGTTGCTGGCCGAACTTCGGGATCTTGCGGCGCGCGGCTCGGTCCCAGCGGTCGCGCTGGAAACGGATATGCAGGGCGGCGCCGGGACGCCGCCTATGCAGGAAAGCGCCGTTGTCCGTTTGAAGGCCGAGATGCTGCGGCCGCAAGCCACCCAGGTCGGTGTACCTTCGGATGTCGAACACGCGCCGGCGTTCTTTCGCGATCTGGTTGCGGTGCGCAATTGCCTGGTGGCGCGTAGCGCCGACGCGATTGCGGGTGGACCGGACGGGCGGGGCTTTGCTCCGCTGGACGCCGCCGAACTGTCACGCACCTTCGCCAGCGAGCTGCAGGAACACCTTGCCGGCGAACAGTCTCATCCCGGACGCGATCGGACCGCCACGTTCGCCGCGATCCCGGGCAGCCTGAGCAGGACGCTTTCCAACCAAGGGTCGCCGCCAGACGCGATTCCGGAAGCGTTCGCGCCCCAGCATCCGTACGGCGCCACTACGGAGCCGAGGGCGGAGTCCGGCACGCGCCGGCCGAACCGTCTGCGGGCCAGCATCCGCTGGATCGGGCGCCGAATGACCCAATTGGGCCGGATTTTCTCCCCCGCACGCCGTCTCACGCACGCGAGCGACCGTAAACCCGTGGCGTCGCCAAGCGGCCCGGCGACACCATCGCCCGGCAGCACGGCCACGCCGGCATCTGGCAGCGAAGCAACCCATCGCGCCAACGATCCAACGGCGGTGCCGGCGCCCCTGCAGGCGCAGGAGGAAAATGGGCCGGCGCCGGTCCCGGCACCCCGAGGCAGGTCGTGGACCGTGTCCCGGGCGAATGCGAAACCCGTCGCCCCCGCGCTGCCGGATGCCGCGCAAAGCGAAGAGGCGCCGCTTTTGCGGCCCGCGCCGGAGCCGCGTCGTCACCGGCGTTCTCCGTCCAGCGTGAATCCGGCGCCGCTCGCGGCGAACCCGACGCCTCCGATCCCCGAAGAAGGCTGAGCGCCAGGAAGCGCCGCCCGGCGAACGGGCGGCGCCCGGCTTCGTAGTCAGGCCGCCTTCGTGCGCCATCGCGCGCCGAAGGCATTGATCAACAGCCCCGCCATGACCAGCGCGGCGCCCGTAATCTGCGGCAGCGTCAGCACTTCATCGAGCAGCAGGGCCGCCGATGCCAGGCCAAGAACGGGAACCAATAAAGAGAAGGGCGCAACCTGCGCGGCGGGATAACGCGACATCAGCCTGGCCCACAGGCCATAGCCCACCAGTGTTGCGCCGAACGACAGGTACAACACCGCGAAGACGGACGAGGCGCCGATGGACGTGAAGGCCGCATGAATGCGGTCCGGTCCCTCGAAAAACCAGGAGAAGGCCAAAAAGGGGAGCGGCGGAACCAGGCTGCCCCAGACCACCAGGCCGAGCATGTCGGCCTTGCCCGCCTTTTTGGTGACGATATTGCCCAGGGCCCACATCAGCGCAGCGCACAGCGTCAGGCAAAAACCCGCCAGCGTCATGGCGTCGCCGCCTTGTTCGCCGATCAGCGCGAGTCCGCAAGCGGCCACGATCAGTCCCGCGGCGTTGTGAGCGCGAAAGCGTTCGTGCAAAAACAGCGCGCTGAGTCCCACCGTGAAAAAGGCTTGCGCTTGCAGCACGACGGAGGCCAGCCCGGCCGGCATGCCGACGGCCATCGCGTAGAACAGGAAGGCGAACTGGCCCAATGAGATGGTGGCGCCGTAGGCGATAAGCCAGCGCGTCGCGATGGCCGGACGCTTCACGAAAAACACCGCCGGCACGGCGGCAAGCATAAAGCGCAGCGCACCGAGCAGCATGGGCGGTATGCCATGCAACCCGATCTTGATGACGACGAAATTCACACCCCAGACGAGAATGACGACGAATGCAAGGAGAAGGTCGCGCGGCGACATGGCGGTTCCGGACGGATGGGACACCAGATTGTCCTATATCCGGGCAGCTTTTATGATGGGCGCCGGCTTGCGAGCTGGGGCGCGGATCTTCGGGCCCGGCCTGTCCGGCCGCGCCATGTCCACGTTTGTCCGCACCTTGTATCCATCGCCGGGCCATGCCAGACACCGATGCTTTTGAATACCGTGGTCACGCCGTCTCCATCGAGATCGCACAAGTGCAGGCGGAGTCGGATACCGGCGTTTATCTGACGACGATCGCCGTGGCGCCCTTGGGCGTGGACGGACGGCCCGGTACCGCGACGTTCGTTTGCAAACGTTCCCAATATGTCTACCTGGATGGCGCGGCCGCGCGCGAGGCGGCACGCGCGAAAGCCATGAAGTACATCGACGAACGAAATGGCGCGTGATTCGCGCAATCCGTCCAGACCGGGCTTTGCGCAAGGATGCCCTCGTACGGCATAGCGTTTGCGAACGAGCGGCGATGCCTCATGGTGAGGCACAGGAGGATGTCCCGCATGGCACCTGTCGAACCCACTCAGCCCGGTTTGCCCGAGAACCCCGATATTCCGCCGCCGCCTTCATCGCCCGGTCCGGGCAAGCCGCCGCCGCCTAGCGCGCCGGTCCCTCCCGGGCGGCCGGATGCCGAAGGCGAGAATGTCATCCCGACGCCCCGCCCGTCCACCCCGGATGCGGGCTGGGTTGCATGAACGCAGCGGGGGCGCCGGGGCAGCAGCGCCGGCGCATCAGCGCGCGTCCTCGCCGGACGCCGCCCGCTCCGGCCCGCGGCGTCGCGCCTTTTCCTGGCTGGCAGAGCGCGCGCGCTCTGCCAGGTCCTGGTAGCGCTTGGCGACCTGCTTGATCTCTTCCTCGTCCATATCCTCGATATCCACCAGACTGCTGTCCGCATCTTCCAGCGCGCACAGCAATTCGTCGAGCTTCAGATGCAGGGCGTGGCTGTCCTTGTTCTGGCTCTGCTGGATCAGGAACACCATCAAAAAGGTGACGATGGTCGTGCCGGTATTGATGACCAGTTGCCAGGTCTCCGAATAATGAAAAACCGGGCCGCAGATGAGCCAGACGAGGACGGCCCCCGTCGCGAGGCCGAACGCGAACGGGGAGCCGGTCCACTGTGTCACTTTGCTGGCGAAGTGATCGAAAGTGCTGCGGAAACCGGCGCCGTTTCGCGGCGGCTTGCCGGAAGGCTTGGAACGTCCTGGTTTGCCGGAGAAGAACGAAGTAGGGCGGGTCGAGGTGCCGCCGTGTCTGCGTAGGGTAGTCATGCGCGGATTCCTTCAATGATGCGCTTTCCCCCGCAAACCCTGTGCCCATCCGTAGCGCGGTGACGGTCGCGCCGGCCGCGTCGTGCGATATGGACGGCCCCAGTTGACGGCTGCCCCGCTTCACTTCCCGATCAGTTCTCCGAGGGCGCCCCCCAGGCCTTTGACGGCGGAACCGACGCCCTCGGCCACGCCTTCGACACTGACGCCAATGGCTTTCGCGAAGCCGCCGACAATGCGCGTCGACATATCGTCCGTCAGCGAGAACTTGGGATCCTTCAGGCTGCCCTGCAGGGTGAAATCGAACGTGACTTCGCCCTTGCGGTTTTCCAGGGCGGCGATCACGGCCTTGCGCGGAATGGAGCCCAGGTTGTTGCTGAACTCCGTATCGCGCAGCCTTACCTTGCCGTGGGCGTCCAACTGCTGGTTCTGCACGCGCGTCGTCATGTCCAGGTCCATCTGGCCGCCTGTCAGGACGGAAGGGGAATGCCGCTGCAGATAAGGGGCGAGCAGTGACACATCGGCGCCCGCCAGGGTCGTACGGACGTCGGCGTCGCGGCTCGGCATGGCGAGCCAGCCCGTGACCTGCGCCGTGCCGCGCCGCTTCTTGCCCACGATCTCGCCCTTCATGTTTACCTTCGTCTGCGCGTTGTTCGCCGGCGCGTGCAGCGGGCCGATCTCCGCATGGACGTTCTCGAAGGGCACGCGGTAGGGTTTCTTGGCGACCTGGCCGTCGAAAAAGTCCAGCCGTCCGCTTTCCAGCACCAGCTGGCCGACGTCAGTCTCGCGCTTGGGTTTGTCCTCGCCGCGCTGTCCGCCATTCTTCTGCGCCTGCTCGTCGGCGCGCTGGCGGGCGCGTTCCCGCAGGGTGGGCAGTATCTCCAGGCGGCCGCCGGGCGCGCGCAGCACCGACAAGTAGTAATCGCTGATGACGACGCGGCGTATCGAAATACGGTCGGACAGCAAGGCGCGCCAGTCCGGCTCCAGCGTGGCGCGCGCGGCCCGCAAGGTCTGCCGCGCCGGCCAGTCCGGCGGCGCGCCGATCTCCACGTTCTCCAGCACGATCTGCGACCACCCCACGTCGATGCGCGCGGCGTGGCCCTGGTCGCCGAGCAGATCCTGGATCCGCGCGACGACCACGCGCGCCGCCACGTGCATGGCGAGCGCCGCGAGGATCGCGACGACGACCACCGGGATCACGACATACTTGACGGACTTTCTCATAGACTTCGGTGTGATGGCAGGCCGGTGTGGCCGGCTGCGCGTTGCATACACGTGGGCCGGCGTGCCGCCCGGCCCGTGCTAGCATCCCCGCCCTGTTGACGCGATACCCCATCCGCAAGGAGGAAAATGCCATGGATACCGACGAAAAGCTCGCACTGGTGGCGCAGACCATCGCACACCAGGGCGGTCAGATCAGCGCCCTGACCGCCGCGTTGACCTGCATGCTGCACATCGCCCGGGGAACGCCCGGCTTGCGCGAGGCCGTGGAAACCCGTCTCGAGCAGAATTATGCGGGCCTGCTGGCCCGTTCGGAAAGCCAGCAATACGTGGCCGGCTTCGAAGCCATGCGCGATGCGATCGCGGCCGCCCTGAAATCCTGAACGTCCTGGCGCTGCCTGAGGCCGCCGGAACAGCGGCCTTCCGCGTCCGCCTTCAATGTTTCTCTTCCGCCTGGTGGGCGCCTTCTCCGGGCAGCACGGCGTCCACGATCGCGTCGCCGAAGCCTTCGCGCACCCCCAGCGCCTTCTCGCCCTGCGGCGTGACGCCGAAGCGCTGGCCCTGCCGCGCGATCAAGCCGCGCTCCAATAAGGTTTGCGCCTGGGTGTCATCGACGCCCTGGTCCCCTGCGTGAATCTGTTTCAGCAATCGAAGTTGTTCCTGGGTCAGCATGATCGGTCTCCGTCTGCGGCCGCTGGCGATACGGCAGCGTGGTATGGGATCCACGATCGAGCAAACCCTGTACCTGGCTAGCGTCCCAGCGGGAAAACCCGGGTTAACTTTGCACCATCCGCTGGTTACAAAATATTCCGCGTCTTGTCATGACCGGCGGCTATGCTCGCCATCGACCGCTCATTCTCGGAAAGGGGGAAGCACGCGTGCATCGAAACAACGACATCTACAAGGGTTACCGGTTGACTGCCATGGTGGCGCGCGACGTGCCCCAGCCCCCGGAAGGGGGGACGCCGATCTTCCGCGCGGTGGTTCGGGTGGCTCCGGCTTCGCTGCAACCGGAGGATGGCGATGAATATCCCATTCCCCGATTCATGGATGGCGGCTTTGTCTACAGTCCCGCCGAGGCCGTGCACGCGGCCGTTGCGCACGGCCGGGAAATCGTCGACGCGATGTGCGGGGCGCGGCCGGCTTCCCAATGACGGATTTCGCGCGGTCCTCTTTGGGACGCCTGCGCGCGCTGGCCGGCCCAGGTCCCTTGCTATGTCCTTGTGTGCGCGTGGTGGTGGAACGGCCGGATGGCGCGATCCTTATGCATGCCCGGGCCGATTTCACGGGGATGTGGGGGTTGCCCGGCGGCCATATCGAGGTCGGCGAGTCGGCGCTGCAAGCTGCCCGGCGCGAGGTCCTGGAGGAGACGGGGCTGATCGTGCATACGCTGCATCCGTTCGGCCATGCCTCGGACCCTGCCGTCGAGACCGTGACGTTGCCCAACGGCGACATCTGCCACTACCAGGCGCTGCTGCTGCACACCCGCGACTTCGACGGCCATCCGCAAGGCAATCCGGGCGAGGCGCCGGCGCTGCGCTGGATCGACCCCGCCGGCGACCTGCCGCCCATGATGCCGCACGTGCTGGGCACAGTGCGCGCCTTCCTGGCCTATCGCGGCGGGTCGGGGTTCCAGCTTTTGTAGGGCCGTCGTGGAAGGTGCGGCGCGGGTCAGAGATTCGTCGCGCTGAAGGTATCGCACTGCCGCGGGTCGCCGCCCTGAAGGCCGCGCTTGAACCACCGCACGCGCTGCGCCGACGTGCCGTGCGTGAAGGCGTCCGGCACCACATAGCCCTGGCTCTGCTTCTGCAAACGGTCGTCGCCGATGGCGCTGGCGGCATTCAGCGCTTCTTCCACGTCGCCGGCTTCCAGAATGTGGCGGGCGCTATCGGCGTGCTTGGCCCACAGCCCGGCAAAACAGTCCGCCTGCAATTCCAGGCGGACGGACAGCGCGTTGGCCTGGCGCGGTTCTTCGCGCTGCAAGGCGGACACGCGATCGGACACGCCGAGCAGGTGCTGGACGTGGTGGCCGACTTCATGCGCGATGACATAGGCTTGTGCGAAATCTCCGGGGGCCTGGAAACGGCGCCGCATTTCCTCGAAGAAGCCCAGATCCAGATAGACCTTGCTGTCCGCGGGGCAGTAGAAGGGCCCCATCGCTGCGCGCCCGGTGCCGCAGGCGGTGGGCGTCGCGCCGGTGTACAGCACCAGTTTGGGCGGAACGTAGGCGCGGTTGGCGTGCTGCTGGAATATGGTCCGCCAGGTGTCCTCGGTCTCGCCCAGCACCTTGGCGACGAACCGCGCCTCCGGATCGTTGGCGGGGGGCGGCGCGGCGGTCTGCTGGGTCTGCGCCGGCTCCTGCATCAACTGCAGCACCACGCGCGGGTCGACCCCGAAATACATGGCGACCAGGGCGAGGATGATGGCGCCGATGCTCAGGCCGCCGCCGCCTACCCGCAAGCCACCTCCGCCACGGCGGTCTTCCACATTTTCGCTTTCACGCGAATCGTCCATGCGCATGAGATTCTCCTTCCCGCCGCGGGGCGGCTGATGCATTCTTGCAAGATGTTAGGATAGCCGCATGGCGCAATTTTTCACCGTACATCCCGCAAATCCGCAACCCCGGCTTCTGAAGCAGGCCGCGCAGTTGCTCCGCGACGGCGGTCTGGCTGCGGTGCCCACCGATTCCAGCTACGCCGTCATTGCGCGTCTGGACGACAAGGCAGCGTCCGACAAGCTGCGCCGCCTGCGCGGGCTGAACGACCGGCATCACCTGACGCTGATCTGCCGCGATCTGGCCGAGCTCGGCCACTTTGCGCGGGTGGACAATCGCCAATACCGCATGTTGAAAGCGGCGACGCCGGGGCCCTTTACCTTCATCCTGGAAGCGACCCGAGAGGTCCCGCGCCGCGTGTCCCATCCTTCCCGCAAGACGATCGGGCTGCGCGTGCCGGACCATCCTGTCACGCTGGGGCTGCTCGAGCAGTTCGGTGAGCCGCTGCTTTCGACCACGCTGATTCCGGCCGGAGAAAGCGATGCCTTGAACGACGCCGAGGAAATCCGGGAACGCTACGAGCACGAGCTGGCAGCGGTGATCGATAGCGGCGCCTGTCCCAAGGAGCCCACCACCGTCATCGACCTGACCGGCGACGAAGCGCAGGTTATCCGGGTCGGGCGTGGCGATCCTTCCCAGCTTGGAATCGCCTGATTCATGGACGACATCATCCAGTCGATCGCGCTCTACGCGATCCCCGTCATATTCGCCATCACGCTGCACGAGGCCGCGCATGGCTACGTCGCGCGCATGTTCGGCGATCCCACTGCCTACCAGATGGGGCGGGTCAGCCTGAACCCGGTCAGCCATATCGACCCGGTGGGTACGCTGCTGGTGCCGCTGGTCATTCTGCTGGCATCCAAGCTGCTCGGCAGCCCCGGCATCCTGTTCGGCTGGGCCAAGCCGGTTCCGGTCGATTTCAGCAGGCTGCGGCGGCCCAAGCAGGATATGTTGTGGGTGGCGGCGGCCGGCCCCGGCTCGAACCTGGTCATGGCGATCCTGTGGGGCATCGTGCTGAAGCTGATTTACCAGAGCGGCGGGGCGGACGGCTTCTGGTTCGACATGGCCGCGGCGGGCGTGCAGATCAATCTGGTGCTGATGGCCCTGAATCTCCTGCCTCTGCTGCCGCTGGACGGGGGGCGCATGCTGTACAGCCTGCTGCCCTACCGGATGGCCGCGCAATACTCGCGCATCGAGCCCTACGGCATGCTGATCGTGCTGCTGCTCCTGTTCAGCGGCGCGCTGTGGGTCTTCCTGCGGCCCATTTTTGCCCTCGGAAGCACCATTGTGGGCTGGTTCCTATAGGTTTTCCCGCGCTATCCGGTAAACTCGCGGGATTTACAGATTCGCGTTCCCGCCGGCATCCCGGCGGGCGCTGGAGCCCAACCGATATGGCATCCTCGGCATCCGCCGCTGGCGTTACTTTTCAGGGCAGCATGGTGGCCCTGGTCACCCCCATGCATCCGGACGGGACGCTGGACTACGCGTCCTACCGCAGCCTGATCGACTGGCATGTGGCCGAAGGCACCGACGCGCTCGTCGTGGTCGGCACCACCGGCGAGTCGCCCACCGTTTCCATGGACGAGCATGCGGAGCTCATACGGGTCGCCGTCGAGCACGCGGCGGGGCGGATACCGGTCATCGCGGGTGTGGGCGCCAATTCGACGGAAGAGGCCATTCATCTGGCGCGGCATGCCCGCGAGGTGGGCGCCCAGGCCGGCCTGTCCGTGGTCCCTTACTACAACAAGCCGTCGCAAGAGGGCCTGTACCGGCATTTCCGGCGCATCGCCGAAGCCGTCGACCTGCCCACGCTCCTGTACAACGTGCCCGGGCGCACGGTGGCGGACATGTCAAACGAGACCGTGCTGCGGCTGGCGGAGGTGCCGGGGATCATCGGCATCAAGGAAGCGACGGGCGACATCGGCCGCGCAGCGCTTCTGCTGCGCGAGGCGCCAGCCGGTTTCCAAATATTCAGCGGGGACGACCCCACCGCAGCCGCGCTGATGCTGTTGGGCGGCCGCGGCAATATCTCTGTCACGGCCAATGTGGCGCCGCGTCTCATGCACGAACTGTGCGCGGCCGCGCTTGCCATGGACGTCGCCAAGGTGCGTGAACTCAACGCGCGTGTTGCGCGTCTCAACAAGGCCCTTTTCGTCGAGGCCAACCCGATTCCCGTCAAGTGGGCCCTGGCCCGGATGGGACGCATGCCGCTCGGCTATCGGCTCCCGCTGGTGGAACTGGGCTCGCAGTACCACGGCACGGTGGAAGCCGCATTGCGCGACGCGGGCGTGCTCTAAAAGCATTCAATGAGGATTCGTATGAACAAGCGCCATGCCGCTTTCACGGCATTGCTTACCCTGGTCATGCTGGCCGGTTGCAGCGACATCAATCAAATGCTCGGCAAGGAAGAGCCGATCGACTACAAAAGCGCGGTCAGCCAGCAGGCCCAGCCGCTCAGTATTCCCCCGGATTTGACCCAGGCCGCCAACGATCCGCGCTACAAGGCGCCTCCCGGCGGCACTACCACGTTCTCGCAGTATCAGGCGGCTGGCCAGCAGCAGGCGCTGGCGTCGGCGCAGCCCGCGAACAGTGGCGTGCTGCCGCAGCGTGCCGACATGCGCGTCGAGCGCGACGGCAACATCCGCTGGCTGGTGGTCGATATGCCGCCGGAGCAGATTTTCGGCAAGGTGGTGGACTTCTGGACCAGCAACGGCTTCACGATCCAGACCAACAATCCCACGGCCGGTCTGATCGAAACCGATTGGGCGGAAAACCGCGCCAAGATCCCCGAAAGCTGGCTGCGCCAGGCTCTCGGGATGATCCTGGAACAGGCCTACGATAGCGGCGAGCGCGAAAAATTCCGCACCCGCCTCGAGCGCGTCAACGGGCACACCGAAATCTATATCAATCACCAGCACATGGTGGAAAAGAACGTCGGTCCCCGCGATTCCGGCAACCTGCAGTGGCAGCCTGGCCCCGAGGATCCCGGTCTGAACGCCGCCATGCTGGCGCGTCTGATGGTGTTCCTGGGCACCAGCGTGGATCAGGCCAAGACCATGGTGGCGAAGGCGGAAGCCGTGCCGGCCCCCGCCGTCACGCGCGATATTCAAACCGATGGCGCGCGCCTGCGCGTGCAAGAGCCCTTCGACCGCGCCTGGCGCCGCGTCAGCGTGGCCCTGGATTCGGGCGGCTTCACCGTAGACGACCGCGACCGCTCGGCCGGCGACTTCTATGTCCGCTACCTGGATACGGACACCGGCCTGCAGCGCGATGAGCCCGGGTTCTTCAGCCGCCTCTTCGGCACCGCCCGGCCCAGCCAGGCGCCGCAATACCGGATCCACGTGGTCGGCCAGGGTGATGCGACCCAGGTCACCGTGCAGGATCCGAACGGCAAGCCTGACAACAGCCCCACCGCCCAGCGTCTGCTGAGCGTGCTGGCCGACAAGATGTCGGCAACGCAGTAAGCGCCGAGGGGGGAGATGCCCCCGGCAGGCCAAAACAAGAAGGGAACGCCATGGCGTTCCCTTCTTGTTTCCCGCGCCGGCCAACTGAGGTCGGGCCGGCTTTGCGAAGTTTACTGCGAACCGCCCGACGTGCTGCCGCCGGTCGCGCCGCCCGGGGCGGTGGTGCCGCCGCCGGCCGGAGGCGTGGTGGTGCTGGGCGCCGTGGTGGACGGAGCGGTGGAGGAGGGCGCGCTCGAACCGGCGGGCGCGGCGTTGTCGTCGTTCTTGTTGCAAGCCGTCAGGGCGACGGCCAGCACGGAAGCCAGAATCAGCGTTTTGCTCATCATTCGAAATCTCCTTTGTGATGGCATCGAAGCGGCCCGGAAGCCTGCCCGCGCAGGCGCTTTAGCCGGGATGACGAATTCAGGCTACAGGAGATACCCGAAGGATGGAGTATGGAAATTAAAGCTTCAGAGTCGTAAACGAAACATGCATTGCGGGGATGTATAGGGTTTGTCCTAATGTGTCGATCAGGGAGAAACCCGCCGGAATTGTGCTGTCTAGAAACTTTATAGGCTTTTCAAGCCGGGTTTTCCCTGCTCCACCGCGGACTGGGGGGTTCAGGGGATGTAGTGCAGCCACCCATCGTCCAGCCATTGCGTCAGGCAATCGCGCTCGGCGTCGTTCAGGCTGAGGCCCGTTCTGGCATCGCAGGCCAGATAGCGGTCGTCGGCCAGCCGGCGGAGCACGGCCGATGCAGGGACTGGCGCCGTTTCCCCGTTGATGAACAATTGCCGGCCGCGGTAAAGCATGCGGGTGCGGCGGTCCAGCTTCAGCAAGCCGGTATCGGGCCATCGTGCCTGTAGATCCGGGCCGTCCGCCGGTGTGGGATCGAATACGGCCTGCGCTCCCGGTTCGGTCAGCCAGCATCCCAGGAAACGATGCGCCAGCGTCTCGTCGAACCTGATGCGGCCGACCGCCTGCAACGCGGCGCCGATCAGACCGTCGGGAAGTTCGGCGGGATGCGTGGTGGCCGCCTGACCGGGGTCGCGGTAACGCGCATCCAGGCGCGGGCCGGGCAGTGCGGGCTCCCCGTATGGGCCGCTGGGCAGGCCCGCGCGCGCAAGCACCTGTTCGGCCGCGGCTTCGAGCATGCCTCGCGCCAGCGTGGCCTGGTCCGGCGCGCGAAAGCCGATGGAGATCGTCATGCAGTCGCCCTGCGCGATCCCGTCATGCGCGACCTGGGGCGGCAGGTAGAGCATGTCGCCCGGTTCGAGAATGTAGGTTTCCTCCGGTTCGAAGCGGCGCAGAATTTTCAACGGCAGGTCCGGCTGCAGGCTCAGGTCGCGCTGACGGCCGATGCGCCATTCGCGCCGCCCCACTGCCTGCAGAAGGAATACGTCGTAGCTGTCGAAGTGCGGTCCGACGCCGCCGCCATCCGTCGCGATGCTCACCATCACGTCGTCCAGCCGGGCGTCGGGAACGAAGCGGAAGCGATGCATCAGTTCGGTCGCCGCATCGCTGTGCAGGTCGACGCTTTGCACGAGCAGCGTCCAGTCCGGTTCGGCCGCCTTGGGCAAGCGCGCGAACGGCCCATGCTCCATTTGCCATTGACCGTTCTCGCGCCAGATCAGGCGGGATGCCACGTCGTCCCGGCGTGCCATCCGCTTCAGTTCCGTGACCCCTATCGGGGGTTTGAAACCCGGAATGGCCTGCCGGATCAGCAGCGGTTTGCGTTGCCACCAGCGCTTCATGAATTGCGCGGGTGTAAGGCCGCCAAGCAGGGCGAGCGGCTGGTCGGGATGCGGGACGGTCATTGCAGCTGAGCCTTCAGGCGATAAAGCGTTTCCAGCGCCTCGCGGGGCGTAAGGCTGTCGGGATCGACGTTGGCCAGCGCGTCGCGCACCGCCAGCAGCGATTCGCTTTCCTCGGCGGCCGCGGCCAGTGCCGCGGATTGGGCGTCGGCCTGCGCAGCGGCGCTGAACAGCCCAAGTTGCGGCGTGGGGGCGCCCTGGGCCTCGAGCCGTTCCAGCTCGCGCGATGCCTGGCGGATGACGGCGGCGGGAATGCCGGCGCGCTGGGCCACCTGGATACCGTAGCTGCGGCTGGCGGGGCCGTCGCGGACTTCGTGGAGGAAAACGATGCCGCCCGCGGATTCCGCCGCCGCCAGGTGTACGTTGGCCGCGGTCGGCTGTTCGGCCGGCAGGCGCGTGATCTCGAAATAATGGGTGGCGAACAGCGTCAGCGCGCGATTGTGGGTCAGCAGGCGCAGTGCGATGGCCCAGGCCAGGGCAAGCCCGTCGTAGGTCGATGTGCCGCGCCCGATTTCATCCATCAGCACCAGGCTGGACGGCGTGCTGGCGGCCAGGATGGCCGCGGCCTCGGTCATTTCCATCATGAAGGTGGAGCGGCCCCCCGCCAGATCATCGGCGGCGCCGATCCGCGTGAAAATCCGGTCCAGCCGTCCGATGCGCGCACTCGCGGCCGGCACGAAGCTGCCCATGCGGGCCAGCAGCGCGATCAAGGCGACCTGCCGCATGTAGGTCGATTTGCCGCCCATGTTGGGGCCGGTGATCAGCAGCATCCGGCGCGTGGCGTCGAGCCGGCAGCCATTCGGGGTGAAGCGTTCGATGGCGCGTTCGACGACGGGATGGCGCCCGGCTTCGATATCGATTTCGGCCTCATCCGCCAGTTCGGGCGCCACCCAGTCGTGACGGCGGGCGTGTTCGGCCAGCGTGGCGAGCGTATCGAGTTCGGCCAGGGCCGCGGCGCAATCGGACAAGGCGCGGACGTGGCCCCCAAGTTGCTCCAGCACCTGTTCGTACAGCCATTTTTCGCGCGCCAGCGACCGGTCCTGGGCCGACAGGACGCGGTCCTCCCAGGCTTTCAGTTCGGGCGTGATGTAGCGTTCGGCATTCTTCAGGGTCTGGCGCCGGCGGTAGTCCTCGGGAACCTTGTCCGCCTGCCCCTTGCTGACCTCGATATAGAACCCGTGCACGCGATTGAACTCGACACGCAGGTTCGGAATGCCGCTGCGTTCTCGCTCGCGCGCCTCCAGTTGGATCAGGAAATCCCCGCCATCGGTGGCCAGTGCGCGGAGCTCGTCAAGTTCGGCATCGAAGCCGGTTGCAATGACGCCGCCGTCGCGGATAGCCGCCGCCGGCTCCGGCGCGATGGCGCCCGCCAGAAGTGCGTGCACCGCGCCGTCCAGCGACAGGCTTTGCGCCAGGGCCGCGAAACGGCCCTCTGAAGACAGGGCGCGCACCTGCTCGCACAACGCCGGCAGGTCAGCCAGCGCGTCGCGCAGGCTGGCCAGTTCCCGCGGCCGGGCCGAGCGCAGCGCCACGCGGGCGGCGATGCGTTCGATGTCGGGGAAGCGGTTCAGGGTTTCGCGCAGCCGGTCCAGCGGCAAGGCGGCGGCAAGTCCGGCGGGCGTGTCCAGGCGCGCGGCGAGCAAGGCCGAAATGGCCTGCTGCCGTTGCATGGCAACGCCATTGTCGCGCAGGGGATGATGCAGCCAGCGGCGCAGCAGCCGGCTGCCCATGGGCGTGCGGCAGTGGTCCATGACGGAAAACAGCGTGGGCGATTCTTCGCCGCTCAGCGTCTGCGTCAACTCCAGGTTGCGCCGCGTGACGGGATCCATCAGCACGTACTGGCCGGGCCGTTCCACCTGGATGCCCTGGACGTGGGACAAAGCCTGGGACTGCGTGCGCGCGGCATAGCGCAGCAGCGCGCCGGCCGCGCGGATGCCGGCGGGCATGTCTTCGACGTCGAAGCCGGCCAGGGAATCGGTGCGGAAATGCGCGAGCAGGTGCGCGCGGGCGCCATCGCTTTCGAAATGCCAATCCGGAACGCGTGCATAGGCGCCATCGAACCCGATATGCAGATCCGCGCCTTCGGGGCACACCACTTCAGCGGGGGCGATGCGGTGCAGTTCGGATTCGATCTGCGCAGGCGCGCATTCGGCCACATGGAATTCGCCGCTGGCCAGGTTCAGCCACGCCAGGCCGGCGCGCGGCGCACGCCCGCCGCCAGGAAACACCGCGGCCAGGCAGCGGTCGGCTTTGGCGGGCAGCAAGGCGTCGTCGGTGAGCGTGCCGGGCGTGACGATGCGTACGATGCGGCGCTCGACCGGCCCCTTCGACGCCGCCGGATCCCCAATCTGTTCGCATATCGCGACCGATTCGCCCAGCGCCACCAGCTTGGCCAGGTATTGCTCCATCGCATGGACCGGCACGCCCGCCATGGGGATGGGACTGCCATTGGACGCGCCGCGCTTGGTCAGCGTCAGATTCAGCAGGCGCGCACCGCGCTCGGCGTCTTCATAGAACATTTCATAGAAGTCGCCCATGCGATAGAACAGCAGCAATGGGCCCGCTTCGGCTTTCAGCCGCAGGTATTGCTGCATCATGGGCGTGTGCCCGGACAAGTCGTTCTTTTCCATCAAACCCGATCGAAACTCGCGCGCGCCGTTGCCGGCGCAAAGCAGGGATTGTATCGGGCGGGGGGCGCGCCGGTTCCGTCGCCTGAGCCGGGGCATGGGCAAGCGGGATATCGGACGCCATGGTCCTGGGGCGCCCGCGCAGAGCGCCCGTGACAAGCGACGCAAAAAAAAGGGGCTTTCCCCCACGTTCCCGACTTGCGGCTCCGCAAAGAGTCGCTCACCGAGGAACGAGCAGGAAAGCCCGTTTTCCCTTGTCTGGCGCTTCCGTTGGCGGAAGCGTCCGCCCCTTTGCGTGGCAGGGCGGTTTGCGAAGGGTGCAGCCGTGCGGCCTCAGTCCTTGCTTTGGCCGTTGCAGCCGCAGCCTTTGTGCTTATGGCCGTGCGCGGAGCATCCATCCGGATACGGCTGCGTGGGCCAGGAAGAAGGCGGATAGCATGCGTCAACCACCTTGTGCATGAGGACCGTCAGACTGCAGATCGACTTCATGATGTTCGGGAGTTCATCGCACAGCGAGTTGGAGCCGTTGTCCGGTGACGGCGAGGGAGCGGGCGAGGATGTAACCAGAACAGGCTTCCACCATACGGTCGGGCCGGTGCCATAGGACAGCGGGTACCGTGTGCCAACGGTATGGATCTCTTTCTCGCCGTCAATGGTGCCTTGGGCCGGCTTATCCGTATTGACGTTCAAGAACGCTCCGTTCGAGGATTTTCCAGTGCCGTTCGTCGGTGTGACGCTGCATGAGAGCGTGATGTAAACGTCGTCGGTAACGGGCCCAGACGAATTGAGCTCGTCGCGCTTCCCGCTGCTCCAGCCGTAAATGTCCCACTTGAAGCCTGGGTCATTCGTATCGAGATTGGCCTCTGCGCTTATAGAGGCGACCAGGGCAGAGGGTGACGTTGCGCCGCCCTTCAGATAACTGGGCGATGAATGAACCGAGGACGGTCCCGCATAGACGAGGTACACGGTATCACCCGCGTCCACTTCGCCTGTCTTGTTGCTGGCGGATTGGAATTTCCAGGTTCCGACACCAGACTCGGTTGTTACTACCGCGCCTGAGGAATCCAGAGCCAGATAGCCCTTTGACTCCCAGTTCTGCAGCTGGAATACATCGCCGTACTTGATGATCGCCATGTTCCGTGTCCTGACTGTTTAGTTGAACGCGGCCGCCTTCCATGCCGCCGGCATGGAAGGCGGCCCTGACGGTTGCCCCATCGCACGCGGTGGCTGTAACCGGAGCAGCCTTCGGGTCACTGTCTGGGTGAACGGTATATAGGCGAACCGAACGGCGCGTCAGTGAGTGTCACTCCGCTCGAACGTCATTCGTGTCGGCCGATGCCGCTCTCCCCGCACGCATGCTATGGCTCGATCGGCGTGCGCTCTTTTAGTTGTTGTCCAACCGTTTTGAATCAGGTTCGAGCATTCGCAACACAATGGGCGAGCCAGCGGCCCGGGCCGTCATGGCGCTGTCAAGGGCCGGGGCGCGAGCTGGCCCATGGCGGACATGGTCGGACCTAGGGCGCGGGCGCCAGGCCAGCCCTGCGTTTCAGCATGGCCTGGAACGCGGCGAAGATGCGCCGCATGTAAGCGGGTTTATAGGGGTAGAGGTCTTCGGGGTCCATGGCATGGATGACGCCGCAGGTGTCGCCCTCGAAAACCAGCAGGCGGCCATCCTGCGTTTCGGCGCAGTCCATGACGAAGTAGTCCAGGCCCACGCGGCGGTGGATCTCGGCGAAGGCCTGGGCATGGCGCGCCGCGAACCCGGTATCGAAGGTGCGCATTTGTTCGGCTTCTTCCGCCCGGTTGTTGGCGTTCGCGGCCATGTCGGCGTTCAGGTAGTGCACCATCCAGCGCGGCGATATGCCGAGATGCCCCAGGAAAGGTTTGCCGTCGATCAACACCACCCGGTATTTCCGATAGCGGCCGTCGGCGCCGCGGTATTCGACGAAGCGGGACAGATAGAAATCGTCCCCCTCGGCCGCGGCCAGATAGTCTTCAAGGTCCCGCGCACGTTCCATTCTGGCCAGTCCGTTGCCGGCGTGCGAATCGACGGGCCGCACCAGTACGGGGAAATCCACGCCGGGAAGGATGTCGGCTGGCGTGATGCCGCCCGATGCCATCGTTTCCAGGGTGGCGCGGTCCACGCGCGCGATGTCGGGCGACACCACTCCCTCGGCGCCGGCCAGCGCGGCGCGCAATCCATCGCGCGACGTCTTCAGCACGGCTTCGGGGCGATTCAGCACGGGTCTGTGCCACTGCGCCAACGGAGCGGCCAGGGCCTGCAGAAGCGGGCGGTTCGCCGACGACTCCCCCACGGCGACAATCATGGCGTCGTGGTCAGGCAGCGACGCCGGCATGGGGATGCCATCGCCGACGTAAAGAAGATGCAGGTCGACGTCCGAGTCGGCGATCAGGAATTCCAGCGGTGTGTTGGCCAGGAAGTCGCCGCAGGACACCAGGGCGAGCAGGCGCAGCCCGGCGGGCTGCGCCATCGCCGGCATGTGGTACAGGGGCTGCGCCTGGACGGCATGCCGTTGCAGGGCCAGGGCGGTATCGCGCTGCCCCAGTAGCAACAACGTCATGGACAGGTCCAGTGCGGCGTTGGCGTCGCCAGGATCCCGTTGCGCGCGGGCCAGCAACTGCTGGCGCAGCCCCTCCAGATCGCCTTGCTGGAAGGCCAGGGTGATCAGACGCGCCTTGCCGATCAATTCCGGGTACCGGGTGCGCGCGCCGCCGGGTGGGGCAGGCGCGTCGGCGGATGGGGAAGGAGCGGAGGCCGGGGTCGTATCGGTCATGGAAAGCAGGATTGTCGGATGGCGGGATCGAGAGCGTCGCGCAACGGATTGTCGGAGATCGAACGCGTCGCCCATTGCGCGTGTCCGGTCGCGGCCAGCCGGGCGCCGGTCTCGATGACGGCGTCGCATAAGCGATCCACATCCGCGACGCCGCTGCGATGGTTCACGATGGCGGCGCGGATGGCGAGCGCGCCATTGACGCGCGTCGTCGAAGGCGCGGCGATGCCCGACTCCTGCAAGGCGATGGCGATGGCGGCATTGAGGCGGTCGGAGGTCTGCGCGTCGGCGGCGCGAAAACGGAAACACACGATGTTCAGCGCCACGGGCGCGAGCAGCTCCAGCGCCGGCTCCGTCTGCACGCGGCGCGCCAGATGGCGGGCGATCTCGCAGGTGCGCGCGATCACAGCCCCCAGCCGGTCGGCGCCGTAGACCTTCAACGTGAACCAGGTCTTCAGCGCCCGGAAACCGCGCGACAGGTCCGGCCCGAAGTCGCACGGCCACGGGGAATCGGCGGCCAGGCCGCGCGTTTCGCGGCTCAGGTAGGCGACGTCGGCGGCGAAGGTCTGCCGATGCAGTTCGCCATCGCGGACCAGAATGAAGCCGGCGTCATAAGGCACCTGGCCCCACTTGTGGAAGTCGAAGGCGATGGAGTCGGCCCTTTCGATGCCGTGCAAAAGGGGCGCCAGTTCGGGCGACAGCATCGCCAGCGCGCCGAAGGCGCCGTCCACATGGAACCACAGCCCTTCCTCCGCCGCGATGCTGGCCAGCGTATCGAGCGGATCGACGGCGCCCACGTCCACGGTTCCCGCCGTGCCGGCGATCAGGAAAGGCGTGAAGCCGGCGCGGCGGTCTGCCGCGATGGCGGCGCGCAGCGCGCGAGGATCCATGCGGAAATCGCGATCCACCGGTATGCGGCGCAGCGCGTCGGCGCCCAGACCCGCTATGTCCATGGCCTGCGCGATGCAGCCATGCGCGCAGGAAGAGGTATACGCGGTGAGCCTGGACTGACGCGATGCGACCCCTTCGCGGCGGACAGTGGGCCCGAGCGTGGCGGTGCGCGCGACCAGCACGCCGATCAGGTTTGCCATCGACGTGCCTGTGACGAACACCCCGCTGGCGCTTTCCGGGAAGCCGAAGAGCTCGCGCATCCAGCGCGCGATTTGCCGCTCCACTTCCAAGGGAATCTGGTTGCGTCCGCCCAGATTGGCGTTCAGGCCGGCGGCGAGGGTTTCGGCCAGCATGCCGACGGCCGTGCCGCCGCCGTGCACCCAGCCCATGAAACCGGGGTGCGCGTTGCCGACGGCGTAGGGCAGGATTTCCCGCATGAAACGCGCGTGCGCCTGCTCCAGCCCGGCCGGCTGGTGCGGAAGCGGCTCCCGGAACCCATGCCGGACCGCTTCGGGCGCAGGCTGCCAGACCGGGCGCTCGCGCAGCGACGCCAGATAATCGAACATGTCATCGAGCATGCGATGACCCTGCGCGCGCAATGCGGTCCAGTCGTCGGGGTCGAGCGTGCCGTCGGGCGCCGGCAGGCCGGCGGCGGGGTGATTCATTGGTTCCTGCAATGGAGAAAGCTGCAAGGCCGCGACCGGGCGGACGGGCCGCAGGCATGTTGCCATTGCCCGCGCGCGAACGATATAGGCGGGATACGGGGATAAGCGGGCGAGTTCGGGGCCATTTTCGGCTTTTCCCTCGCGCGGCCGTCTGGCGCGGCGGAGAATTTACAATTTCCGCCGTGCAAGCGCGGCCCTGCAGGGCCGTATCGGCGCATCGATGCACATGGCGGCCAACGCCGGGACAGGAGAAGAAGTGGATTTGGAATCCGAAGGGACGCCGGGCGCGGCGCGCGCTGCCGGGTCGGCGGGTCAGGCCGGCGACCCGGCAGCGGCGCCTTCGGGGCCGGCGCAGGGCGGCGGGGAAGGACAGGGCGGCACGGAAGGACCGGCCCTTCAGGACCCGAGCGATCCGCCGGATTCGGGCAGCGGCCGCGGCGTTGCGTGGCTGGTCGCCGGCTCGTTCTTCATGGAAATGCTGGATGCGACCATCATCACCACCGCGCTGCCGGAAATGGCGCGCAGCTTCGGGGTGCGCCCGGCTGATATGTCGATCGGCATGAGCGCGTACCTGCTGGCGCTGGCGGTGTTCATCCCCGTCAGCGGCTGGGTGGCCGATCGCTACGGACCCAGGCGTGTCTTCGGCGGCGCATTGGCGCTGTTCACCGTGGCTTCCATACTGTGCGGGCTGTCGCAGTCGCTGCCCCAATTCACCGCGGCCCGCGTGTTGCAGGGACTCGGCGGCGCGATGATGGTGCCGGTCGGGCGTCTTGCCGTGCTGCGCGTCACGCCGAAGCACGAGCTGGTGCGCGCCATCGCCATCATCACGTGGCCGGGCCTGGCCGCACCGGTGATCGGACCGCTGGTGGGCGGCATCATCACGTCCACGCTCGGCTGGCACTGGATCTTCTTCTTGAACGTTCCGCTTGGCATCGCCGCCATCGTCGCCACCGCGCGGCTGGTGCGGGGCACGCCCGGGGGCCCGCGGCCGTTCGATGTGGCCGGTTTCGTTCTGACCGGCACGGGGTGCAGCGTGCTGATGTATGCCGTCGATCTGTGCGCCAAGCCCGATGCGGATGCCGCCGAGGTGCTGGGACTGCTGGCGCTGGCTGCGGTGGCGCTGGCGCTTTCGGTCCGCCATCTGCGTCGGACGGCGCATCCGCTGATCGATCTGTCGCCGATGCGCTATCCCACATTCGCGGTCACCATGTACGGCGGTTCCCTGTTTCGCATCGCCATCGGCAGCGCGCCGTTCCTGCTGCCGCTCATGTTCCAGGTGGGTTTCGGCATGTCGCCGGTGCAGGCAGGCTCATTCATGCTCGCGATGTTCGCCGGCAATCTCGCCATGAAACCCGCCACCGGCTGGGTCATGCGCACCTACGGCTTTCGCCGCGTGCTCGTGGTCAATGGCCTGCTGGTGGCGGCCGGCTTCGCGCTGTGCGCCACGTTCACCGCCGGCACTCCTTTCTGGTGGACGTCCGCGCTGCTGTTTTTCTGCGGCCTGTGCCGGTCCATGCAGTTCACTGCCCTGAACACGCTGGGCTTCGCCGACGTCCCCAAACCGGCCATGACCGGTGCCACCACACTATTCAGCGCATGCCAGCAGATGAATGCAGGGTTGGGCATTGCGTTCGGCGCGGTGGCGCTGCGCGCGGCGGAATGGATCAGCGGGCATGGGCATGCCGCGCCGGGTCCGCTGCAATTCAAATTGGCGCTGTTGTTCACGGCCTTGCTGGCCGCGGCGGCCATCATCGACAGCGTGCGCTTGCCGGCCGATGCGGGCGCCGCCATCAGCGGACACCGGCGGGCGGCGTAGCGCCTCTACCGCCGGCGGCGGCGTGGCGCGCACTGCCGCCGCCTTCTTCGTGCGCTCAGTCGCCGTCTTCGCTGGCGGTCGCGTAGTCCTGGCCCGCCTCCAGGAAGCGCTTCAAGCGCAGCAGGTCGTCGCGCGCCTGCGCGCCCGGACTGTCGCCCCACAGCCGGGCGACGATGCGGCCCAATTCGCCCGCCGGCGGCTCGTAGGCAATGACTGCCTGCACCTCGGTGCCCAGCCCTACCACATCGCTGAAGGACAGCGACCCCTTGTGGCGCACGGGCGAATCGGGCGTAGATTCCCAGGCGATGCGGGTATTGGGAATCTCTTCGGTCACCACGGTGTCCCATTCCAGCGTCCTGCCCAAAGGCGCTTCGATGGTCCAGTGGCTGTGCCGGTCGTCCACGATATCCACGCGCTTCAGGTGCTGCATGAACTGCGGCAGGTTGCGCAAGTCCCTGCAGAACGCATAGACATGGTCGATGGGGCGCTGGATGACGACGCGATGCGCCGCCGCGGCGGCCGTCTGCCAACCTTGTTCTTCCGCAATGTGGCGCTCCTGGGGCGTCTTCGCCAGTCGCGCCTTGACGCCGCAGCGGCCCGACACGCCGCGACTGAGCAGCGCGCCGCCGGCCAGGGCCGCGGCTGCGCCGATCCACCCGCCGCGGCGAAGACCGAGCAAAACCAGCGCGCCGCCGCCGACGCCTGACGCCCAGCGTTCCTTGCTATTCAGGTTGGCGGGGCCCAGTTCGGGCTTCGCCGCCAGAAAGTCCAGGAGTTGCCTCACATTGTTCGTGGTCATCGGGATCTCCGGCGGTCTCAATGATGGGCGTGGGCCTGGCGGTTCGCGGCGCGGGTGCGCGCGGCTTTTTTCGCGGCGGCCGAGCGTCCTTCGGCGCCTTTGGTGCGGGCAGCCTTCTTCGCGGCGGCCGAGCGGTCGGCGGCGGTGCGCTTGCGCGCGGCGCTGCGGCCCTGGCTCGCCATGGCGCGGTGCGATGCGCCGGCCGTGCTTTCCCGCTTCAGCGCGCGCGTAGAGGCGGCGGAACGCTTGGCCGATTTCCTGGCGCCGCCTTCTTTCGCCTTGGCCTCATCCTGCTTGGCTTTCTTCTTGGTGGCGGACGATGCGCTGGATTTGGTCGGCACCTTCACGCCGGCGCGGCGCGCTTCGGACAAGCCGATCGCGACAGCCTGCTTGGCCGAGCGCACGCCATGCTTGCCTTCGCGCACGCGTTCGACCTGCTCGCGGACGAATTCGCCGGCCTGCGTGGACGCGGATTTCCCTTGCTTCTTGTCGCGCTCCGCTCGCGCGACGGTTTTGCGTTCGGGCATGATCACCTCCATCGAAGAACGGACCGTGAATGGCCCGGTTGATCGCGGGATGGCTCAGCAAACCCCATGCCGTGCGATCGCGGCGACGCCATCCCGTCCGGGCGATGCGGCACTTGTGCCCGGGGCGTCTCCGATGGCTGTCCGCGTGCGTGTGCACGGCAATTGCGGCCATCGTGCCGCGCGGCGCGGGCGCGACATGCCGCGCCATATGCCCTGGCTGCCGTATGCCGCGCCTGCCGCGCGTTCATTACCCGGCATCGTGAACCCGGGCCGCCGGGCCCATTCATCAGGAGAACCCACATGGCGAACCACGTGTACAAGCAGATTGAATTGGTCGGTTCATCGACCACGTCCAGCGACGATGCCATTTCGCGCGCGATCGAACGCGCGTCGACCACGCTGCGCAATATCGAATGGTTTGAGGTGACCGGCGTGCGCGGTCATATCGAGCAAGGACGTGTCGCGCATTGGCAGGTGTGCCTGAAAATCGGCATGCGCATCGAGGAAGCCGGCTGAAGCCCGGTTCGATATCCGGAGCCGGCGTGCCGTTCGCAGCCGCTCCGGATCGGTTTCCTTCCCAGGCGCCGGCGGGACGCCTGGAATCCCATCTTCAAACGGCGAGTTTCTCCACCCACGCCACATAGCGGTCAACCCAGCCTTGCAGGAACGTGCGGGTGCTTTCATTGGCGATCGTGTGGTCGGCCTGGAACAGCCCGTCCTTCATCTGCAGGAACACTTCGGGCAACGGCATGGCGGCGACTCCCTGCGCCGAGAGGATGTTGCGCAGATGCTGCTGTGCCATCGACGTTCCCATGGTCCCCGGCGTAATGCCCACGACGCCGCACGGCTTGCCTTTCCACACCCCTTGCCCGTACGGGCGCGACGCCCAGTCGATGGCGTTCTTCAGTGCGGCCGGAATGGAGCGATTGTGTTCCGGGGTCACGAAAAGCAGCGCGTGGGAGCTGCGGACGAGATCCTTCAAGGCCAGCACGGACGGGGGCATGGCGTCGTCCAGGTCCTGGTTGTAGATTGGCAGGTCGAGATCGGCGTACGTGAGCTTGAAGTGGGCCGGCATCAGCTTTTCCAGGGCCCGGGCGAGCTGCAGGTTGAACGATGCCTTGCGCAGGCTGCCCACCAGCACCGCGATTTGATAGTCCATGGTTGCACTCCGTGGGGGAAAGGCTCAATCCTACCGTCGTCGGATGTCGGGTTGAACGCGCACCATAACGGTGCGGGTACCGAGGGTTTTCACTAGGCCGGTGATTTGTGCGGTGCAGTGAAAAAACGCCTTCTTGAGAGAAGACGCGGGAGAACTGGCTTTTCTTGCGGTGCAGCAAACATGGCATGGCTATTGCTTTGAAGAAGACGCCACGCCATGGCAAGTTTCAGGAGTCCGTCATGCCCGTCCCCGCCGCCGCCTCCCCGGCCCCCGTCACCATGCTGATCACCCGCCAGATCGCGCCGGAGCGCTACAGCGACTTCCTGGCGTGGCTGCGCCAAGGCGAAATCCTGGCCGCAGGGTTTCCTGGTTTCCTCGGGTCGGGCGTGCTGCAACCGCCGGAGGGCGGCGACCAGTATCAGATCGTGCTGCGCTTTCATGACGAGGCCAGCCTGCTGCGCTGGGAGAAGTCCTTGCCGCGCCGCATGTGGCTGGAGCGCGGCCGCGAGCTGGTGCGTGCGAGCCAGGTTCACCGGGCCACCGGCATGGACGCCTGGTTCGGCCCGCAGAAGAGCGCGCCGCCGCGCTGGAAGCAGGCGTTCAGCATCTGGCTTGTCTACTGTCCGTCGCTGCTGCTGTTCAACGTCCTGTTCCAGGAGCAGTTGGCGGCGCTGCCTCTCTTCTGGCGGGTGCTAGCCACCACGACGACGATGAGCCCGATCCTTTCCTTCGTGCTGATTCCCTTCATCAGCCGGGTACTGGGCCGCTGGCTGCATGCGCCCACGACATCCGGGCGGGAAGGCCGAGCGCCGCGGCGCATCGCCTCGCTCGGCAAGGGCACGCTGCTGCGGGCTCAGCGTTAGGTTTCTGCTACATTCCCGCCGACATTTCGGCGGGCGGCCTGCGTCCGCCATGATTCACAAGGAGTATGCATGGACGCAACGCTGAACGGCTTCGCCGCGATGATTCCCGCCGCGATAGACATCGCGCTCAATCTGCTGTGGGGCGTGCTGATACTCGGCATCGGATGGTGGGCCGCCGGCCTGCTCGGACGCTGGGTGCGGCGCGTGGCGGAGCGGTCCAACCGCATCGATCGCACCATCGTTCCCATGTTCTGCACCACCGTCGTATGGGCGGTGCGCGTTTTTACGCTTATCGCGGTCCTGGCGCAGTTCGGCGTGCAGACGGCGAGCATCATCGCCGTGCTCGGCGCGGCGGGGCTGGCCGTCGGTCTGGCGTTGCAGGGCACCCTGCAGAACATTGCCGCTGGCATCATGCTGCTTATCCTGCGGCCCATCCGCGCCGGCGAGTATGTGGCGCTCAGCTCGGGCGCCGAAGGCACGGTGGAGGAGGTCGGTCTGTTCCTGACCCGGCTGGTGCAAGGCGACGGCATCCATGTGACGCTGCCCAACAGCACCGTGTGGAATGCCACGATCACCAACTACAGCCGCAACGCAACACGCCGCTTCGATATGGCCGTGGGCATCCGCTATGGCGATGACCTGGACCGCGCCATGGCGACCTTGCGCGAGGTCGTCAATAACCATCCGCTCGCCCTGCAAACCCCCGCTCCGGACGTGCGCGTATTCGAGTACCGCGACAACGTGGTGCTGGTCAATGTGCGCGTGTGGGCGGAATCCGCGCGCTATTGGGAGTTCCGCTGGGACCTGCTGCACAAGACGCGTGTGGCGCTGGATGCGGCGGGATTGCGTCCGCCCGTGCCCGTTCGCGAGATCACGGTGGGTGGCGACGGCGCCACCGTCAAATCCGCCTGAGCGCCGATCGCCGGCGCGTTGACGCCCCTAGGTCTGAAGCCGCGCGAGTTCGGCCTGGATCCAGCCGGCGATCTCGCGCTGCCGCTGGGCCGGCATGCGGTCGATGATCGCCGTTACGCTGATGGCCAACAGCGGCTCGCCCTGCGCATCGAGCAGGGCGCAGCCCACGCCGAGCGCGCCGCGCACGGCATGGTTGCCCACCACCGAATAGCCTCGCGACCGCGTGTTTTCAATCAAGCGCAGCATCTCGTGCGTCGTCATGCCCCCGTACTCGTCCAAATAGGCGGCGTTGCGCGCGACGATGGCATGGGCGACGTCATCGGGCAGCGCGGCCAGCAGGGCCATGCCGCCGGAACCGACTCCCAAGGGCTGCCGCTTGCCGGCATAGGTGGCGAGGATCTGAACGGGATAGCCGCCGATTTCGCGGTGCAGGCTGACCGACTCGTCGCCGTCGCGAACCACGAGGAAGACCGCGTCGCCCGTGCGTTCCGCCAGGCGCCGCAGCGCCGGAAGCGTCAGGCGCAAACGCGGATCCGATTCCGGTGTCCCCGATTCCTGCGTCAGCTGCGCGCGGTAGCGCTTGGTGCCGGCAACGGGTTGCGCCAGGCCCGCTTCCATCAGCGCCGCCATGAGGCGGTAGATGGTGGGACGCTGGATGCCGGTATAGCGGGCCAGGTCGGTCACGCACAGACCCTCCGGACCGTGGTCGCGCAGAGCGGCCAGGACGCGCAGACCGCGGCGCAGGGTGCGGGGGCCGGCGGCGGAGGCAGAGGACTCTTCCATGGGGGCGGCGGCGTAAAGCCGCGTAGGGATACAGGGCGGTATTGGGGTACGGGGGTACGGGCGATGCGTCCGCTGTGTGGACGAATGTGCTGCGATTGGTTGCGGTTGCGCGGCGCATTCCCCAGAATCCGGCGGCTAATTATTCTAAACGTCCAACATTCGGACAATCCATCTGGAATGTCCGCAGTGTGGACGCTTCCTTGAAAACGTCCGGTCTCCGGACAGACCAGGAGTGAGACAAATGCGTCAAAAACTTGCCCTGTTGCGCAAGGCGGCCGTTACGGCCGCCGGTGCCGTAGCCCTCTGCGCCGCCAGCGTTCCCGCCCAGGCCGCGTATCCCGACAAGCCCGTGCGTATCGTGGTCGGCTTCTCCGCCGGCGGCACGACGGACGTAATCGCCCGCATCATGGCCAAGGAGCTGACCGAATCCCTCGGCCAGTCCTTCGTCGTGGAGAACAAGCCGGGGGCCGGCAGCAATATCGGCGCGGAATACGTGGCCCGCGCCACGCCGGACGGCTACACGCTGTACTTCGTGGCGGTGACCAGCGCCATCAACCAGACCCTGTATCCGAAACTGAACTTCGACTTGGTCAAGGACTTCTCGCCCGTGGCCCTGGCGGCGAAAGTGCCGAACGTGCTCGTGGTCAACCCGCAACTGCCGGTGAAATCGGTGAAGGAGCTGGTGGATTACGCCAAGGCCAATCCGGGCAAGCTGGCCTTCGCCTCGTCGGGCAGCGGTACGTCCATCCATATGGCGGGCGAGCTTTTCAAGCTGCAGGCCGGTGTGGACGTGCTGCACGTGCCGTACAAAGGCAGCGCGCCGGCGCTCACCGATCTGATCGGCGGCCAGGTGCAGTTCATGTTCGACAATATGCCGTCTTCGTGGCCGCATGTGCAGGCGGGCAAGCTGCGCGCCCTGGCGGTGACCACGAAAGAGCGTTCGCCCAGTGCGCCCGATCTGCCCACCATGGCCGAGAGCGGCTTTCCGAAGTTTGACGTCTCGTCCTGGTTTGGCCTGATCGCGCCGGCCAATACGCCGCCCGATGTCATCAAGACGCTGAACGCCGCCATGGTGAAGGCGCTGGACAAGCCAGAAGTGAAGGACTCCTTCGACAAACTGGGCGCCGTGCCGTCCAAGACCACCCCGGAACAATTCGGCCAGTTCATCCAGGCCGAAGTGAACCAGTGGGCGCCGGTGGTGAAGGCGTCCGGCGCGCGCGTGGACTGACGGACGATCCAATGCAAAACGCCCCGGCGTCTGTGGCGCCGGGGCGCTTTTTTTTTCTGACTTTCCAACAACCCGGCCGCTAGTCCCGCGGCGTCGCCGCCTCCGCGCGCCTTGCCGTCGCCAGCATGGCCGTGCACACGCCGCGCAGCATGTCGACCTCGTCACGCGTGAGCCCGCTGCGGCTGAACAGATGCCGCATGCGGGGCATCAGCTTTTTCGGATGCTGGGGATCGAGAAACTTCACCGCGACGAGCGCTTCTTCCCAATGCGCGAGCAGCGCCTGCACGGCCTGCACCGATGCCGGTTCGGCGCCCGGATCGGCCGCGTGCCCCGGCGCGGGCGGCAGCAGGCTGCTGCCTTGCGAGGCCAGGAACGCATAGCGCACTTCCCAGGCCGCCAACTGCAAAGCCTGCGCGACGTTGAGCGAGCTGTATTCGGGGTTGGCGGGAATATGGCAGATGCGGTGGCAGGCCGCGATCTGCGCATTGGTCAGCCCCGCGCGTTCGGTGCCCAGGACGATCGCCACCACGCCTTGCTCATGCGTCGCCAGGTGGTCGCGAGCGAGGTTGGCGGCCTGGCGGATGTCGCAGGGCGGGGGACCCAGGTCGCGCACCCGCGCCGTCATGGCGAACGCCAGGGTCACCGGCGCCAGGGCGTCCTCCAGCGTTTCGTGTACGCTGGCGGCGGCCAGGACGTCGCCCGCCCCGCTGGCAAGGGCGATAGCTTCCGGCTGCGCCGTCATATCGGGCAGGCGCGGCGCCACCAGCGCCAGATTGGAAAAGCCCATGGTCTTGATCGCCCGCGCCGCCGAACCGACGTTGCCGGGGTGGCTGGGTTCGACCATGACGAAGCGCACGCGCGGGAATGGCGTCTTGGGGAGAGTCATTTAAAATGCAATGTTTGGCGCGCTGGGACCGGCCCTTTGCCGTACCCCCAGGCCGCGCATTACCGAATCAGTACGGAATTTTATGCACCCGATGCTCAACATCGCCATCAAGGCGGCCCGGCGTGCCGGCACCATCATCAATCGTGCCAGCCTCGACCTGGAAAGACTGAACGTGGCTCGCAAGGGGCCGCGGGATTATGTCACGGAAGTCGACCAGGCCGCCGAATCGGCCATCGTGGAAACGCTGCAGGCGGCGTATCCCGACCACGCGGTGCTGGGCGAGGAATACGGGCTGCAGGGCAGCGAACAGGCGGAATTCCGCTGGATCATCGATCCGCTGGACGGCACCACCAACTTCATCCACGGCCTGCCCAACTACGCGGTGTCGATCGCGCTGCTGCAGCGTGGCGTCGCCATGCAGGCCGTCATCTACGACCCTTCGCGGAACGAGATGTTCACCGCCACGCGTGGCAGCGGCGCCTTCCTGAACGACCGGCGCGTGCGCGTCTCCGGGCAGACCCGCTACCACGACGCCCTGCTCGGCGCGCACTGGCCGGGATCGGCCAGCCCCGATCAGGGCGGCGGCAAATTCCGGCAGATGGCGCAGAACAGCGCCGGCGTGCGCCGCATGGGCGCCACGGTCCTGGACCTGGCCTATGTGGCATGCGGCCGCCTGGACGGATTCTGCGGCGTGGCGCTCAAGCCATGGGACATGGCCGCGGGCAGCCTGCTCGTGCTGGAGGCGGGCGGCCTGGTTGGCGACTTCACCGGAGAGCAGGGCTGGCTGGAGTCGGGCAACGTGCTCGCCGCCTCGCCGAAAATCTTCGCGCAGATGCTGAATTACTTGCAGTAGGTGAGCTCACCCCCGAAGCGCTGCGCGTTTCTCCTGGCGGACCGGTGGAGCTGGATTCGCGGCGTGCCTGAGTTGGGACGCGTTGGCGCCATGCGGCGGGCGTTTTGCTTTGGGGCTTCGTGCGACGGCGGAAATGGTCAGACCCGTCGGTCCTGGTCTTGCGCGCGCGGGGCCATACTGTGGGTAGGCCGGGGGAGAGGGGGCCGCGGGCGCTCGGCCAGGGGGCCGATCGGGTCTGTGCGCCTATTTCAATCCCGGCCCCCGCTTCGCGCCATCGCCCACATGGATTAGGGAAGATCGCGCCGCAACGCCGCGATCTAGGGCTTTCTCCCGGGCGAATCCATCTTTTCATGACCGGCGTATCCCGGCATTTCCGGGTACGATTACCGGTCCTTCACTGCTGGAGTTGCCAATGGAGTGGCTGCTGGACCCCGCTGCCTGGGTCGGCCTGCTTACCCTAGTCATCCTCGAAATCGTCCTCGGGATCGACAACCTGATCTTCATCGCCATTCTGGCGGACAAGCTTCCTCCCGCTCAAAGGGACCGGGCCCGCATACTGGGCCTGTCACTGGCGCTGCTCATGCGCCTGGTGCTCCTGTCGGTCATGTCGTGGCTGGTCACGCTGACGCAGCCGCTGTTCTTCGTCGGGCCGCTGCATCCTTCGGCGCGCGACCTCATCCTGCTTGCGGGCGGTTTCTTCCTGCTCTTCAAGGGGACCATGGAGCTGCACGAGCGCCTGGAAGGGCGGCAGCAGGCAAGCGGCGGTCCTCGCGTCTATGCCAGCTTCTGGGTGATCGTGACGCAGATCGTCGTGCTGGATGCCGTGTTCTCGCTGGACTCCGTCATCACGGCCGTCGGCATGGTCGACCACCTGGCGATCATGATGCTCGCCGTGGTCATCGCCATCGGCGTCATGCTGGTTGCCTCCAAGCCGCTTACGCGCTTCGTCAACGCGCACCCCACGGTGGTGGTCTTGTGTTTGGGATTCCTGTTGATGATCGGCTTCTCGCTCGTTGCGGAGGCTTTCGGCTTCAAGGTGCCGAAGGGCTATCTGTACGCCGCGATCGGATTCTCGGTTCTGATCGAAGCCTTGAACCAGCTGGCGCGCCGCAATCTCTTGAAGATGGATGCGCGCCGTCCGATGCGCGAGCGCACCGCGGAAGGCGTGCTCCGGATGCTGGGCAAGCGTCCGCCGCAGCCGGTCATGGACGAACCGGAAACGGCGGAGGAGCAGGAAGCGGAACCTCCGCCGGCCTTCGGGGTCGAAGAGCGCAACATGGTCAGCGGCGTGCTGACCCTGGCCGAACGCTCCATCCATTCCATCATGACCCCGCGCACCGACATCTCCTGGATCGACATCGACGACGACCCCGAGACGATGCGCAGCCAGCTCACTGCCGCGCCGCACAGTTTTTTCCCGGTGTGCCGCGGCAGTCTCGATGAAGTCCTGGGCATCGGCCGCGCCAAGGAAATGGTGGCCGACCTCATCACGGAAGGGCGCATCCGCCGCAACCGCCTGCGCGAACCCATCATCGTCCACGAGTCCATCGGCATCCTGCGGTTGATGGACACGCTCAAGCGCGCGCGCGGACAACTGGTGCTGGTGGCCGACGAATTCGGCGCGATCGAAGGGCTGGTCACGCCCATGGACGTTTTCGAGGCCATCGCCGGCGAGTTCCCGGACGAGGACGAGCTGCCGGACATCGTCGACGAAGGCGACGGCAGATGGAAGATCGACGGCGCGGCGGACCTGCGGCATGTCGAACAGGTGCTGGAAACGGAAGGCCTGATCGACGAGGCGCAGGACTACGCCACCCTGGCGGGCTATCTGCTTTCGCGCTTCGGCCACCTGCCGGCGCCGGGTGATAGCTGCGAGTTCGTTTCTCCGCATGCCCGCTACCGTTTCGAGGTGCTGCAGCTGGCCGGCCGGCGCATCGCGTCCGTCGGCGTGCAGCGCCTTCCCCTGGAGCTTTCGTCCGCCGACGAAAGCGCGGCTTCCTGACCCCACACGCGGACGCACCGTGACCGACAACGCGCTTTATCTCATCAAGGCCTGCTTCCTGGGCATCATCGAAGGACTGACGGAATTCATCCCCGTATCGAGCACCGGCCACCTCATTCTGATCGGCGACTGGATCAGTTTCGAGTCGAACTCCGCCAAGGTGTTCGAGGTGGTCATCCAGTTCGGGTCGATTCTGGCGGTGATGTGGATTTTCCGGGTGCGGCTATGGCAGCTGATCCGCGGCACATTGACCGGCGACCGCATCGAAATGACCTTCACGCGCAACCTGCTGCTGGCTTTTCTGCCCGCGGCGGTCATCGGGGCGATCTTCATCCATGCGATCAAGAACCTGTTCTACCACCCCGGCGTCGTTGCGGTAACCCTGGTGCTGGGCGGCCTGATCATGCTGTACGTGGAGCGCCATACGCACCGTTCGCCGGGCGCGGCCCCGCGTCACGGCGGCGATGACAGCGCGGCGCAAAGCCATGCCACCGCGCATACGTTGGAACAGATTTCCTGGAAGCAGGCGCTGGGCGTGGGCGTCGCGCAATGCGTGGCGATGATTCCCGGCGTATCGCGCTCCGGGTCCACCATCATCGGGGGCATGATCGCCGGCATTCAGCGCAAGACGGCCACCGAATTCTCATTTTTCCTGGCCATGCCTACCATGCTGGGCGCGGCGGTGTATGACACCTACCGGAACATGTCGGTGCTGAGCCAGCACGACATGGCGGGCATCGCAGTGGGGTTCGTCGCCGCCTTTCTGAGCGCTTTGGTGGTGGTGCGCGCGGTTCTGCGCTTCGTGGCGAACCACACCTATCGCGTGTTCGCGTGGTATCGCATTGCGCTGGGCATCGTGGTCGGCCTGGTGCTGTTCCTGCGCTGATTCCCGGCGGGCGGGGGATCCTTCGGATGCCTGCGCCGCGTTCCGGCCTGGCGGCCGCCGCCAGACCTTTGTCAACGCGTTGAACTCCCAGCTGCCTACGCCAGTTCCAGATCGTAGAACTGCAGGCCGTCGCGGTCGATGGCGAGCCAGCCGCCGCGCGGCGGACGGGCGTGATCGCAATCCCAGTCGGGCAGCACCCAGCGTTCGCGGCGCTTGCCCGCCACCTCCAGTACATGCCTATCCGGACGGTGGGTATGCCCGTGCACCAGGGTCGCGACGCCCGTTTCGCGGAACAGGGTTTCGACCGCGCCGGGGTTCACGTCCATGATCTCGGCGTCCTTGGCCTGGGTGGCCGCCTGGCTTTCGCCACGGGCCTGCTGCGCCAGCGCCAGGCGTTCGGGTATGGACTTGCCCAGGAATTCCTGCTGCCATGCCGGATTCCGCACCATGGCGCGGAAGGCCTGATAGGGCTCGTCATCGATGCACAGTTCGTCGCCGTGCGTCAGCAGGACCTGCCCGTAGTCGGTTTCCAGCAAGGCCGGCTCAGGCAGCAGGCGGGCGCCCACGGCCTCGGCCAGTTCCCCGCCCATCAGAAAGTCGCGATTGCCGCGGCCCAGCCAGACCGGAATCGCCGCCGCCGTGCGTTTCAATGCGTCCAGCACGGTGGCCAACCATGGCGGCGGCTGGCGGATCACGTCGTCGCCGATCCATGCATCGAAAATGTCGCCCGGCAGCAGCAGCGCGGATGCTTCGGCGGCCGCCGCTTCCAGGAAGCTCAGAAACGCTTCGGACGTGGCTGGGACCGCCGGCCCCAGATGCACGTCCGATGCAACCCAGATCGTTCCCGGCAGCGCGATCTTATTCAACGACTTCGGCCTTCTCGATGATGACGTCCTGGGTCGGCACGTTCTGGTGGAAGCCGCTGTTGCCGGTCTTCACGCCCTTGATCTTGTCGATCACGTCGGTGCCTTCGGTAACCTTGCCGAACACCGCGTAGCCCCAGCCGTTGGCCGTGGGGGCGGTGAAGTTCAGGAAGTCGTTGTCGGCGACGTTGATGAAAAACTGGGCGGTGGCCGATTGCGGGTCGCTGGTGCGCGCCATGGCGACCGTGTACTTGTCGTTCTTCAGGCCGTTGTTGGCCTCGTTTTCGATGGGCGCGTGCGTCTGCTTCTGCTTCATGCCGGGCTCGAAACCGCCGCCCTGGATCATGAAGCCGTCGATCACGCGATGGAAGACGGTGTTGTTGTAGAAGCCTTCCTTGACGTACGTCAGGAAGTTGGCCACCGTCTTGGGCGCCTTGTCGTCATCCAGCGTGATGACGAAGTCGCCGTAGTTGGTGTGCATCTTGACTTGGGGATTCGAAGCCATGGAATGTTTGCCCTCGGTTGTGTGAGAGGAGGCCGCGCCGGCCGGCGCGGCGCCGGCGGCCGCCGGCAGGATCGCGGCGAACGCCACGCCGCATGCCGCATGACGCAGCACGCGCAGTACGGAAGCAGAAAACATCATCGTTGGGTCGGTTCCTTCAACAGGTTGTCGACGGCGCGGGCCTTGGTGCCGCTGCCCGTCACGCCCAGTTTCGCAGCTTCGCCATAGGACCGCTTGGCCTGCAGCAATTGCACGTCGGCCAGGTTGGCCCGGGCGACCGCGTAATTGGGGTCCGCGCGCAAGGCGTTGCGCAGGGCCGTTTCGGCCCGGTCGATCTCGCCGCGCGACGCAAAAATGACCGCCATGTTGTTCCAGGGTTCCGGCAATTCCGGGAACCGCGTGGTCATGTCCTGGTAGATATCCAGGGCTTCCTGCTCGCGGCCCAGCGCGGCCAGCGCGCGGGCGTGCTGGAATTCCAGCTGGACGTCGGTGCCTCCGGGCGGCGGCGGGTTGCGGGTGTCGGCCAGGCGCTTTTCGATCATCTCCAGCGCCTCTTTGTTGCGTCCTTCGGATATCAGCCGCTCGATGTGGGCTGAGATCTGCGCCGGCGTGGGATCCAGACGCGTATCGACGCCCGGCTTGACGGCTTCCAGCAGCCGCGCCAGCGCGTCCCATCCGCCTTCGGGCGGCGGCTCGTCGAGCTTGGTCGCATTGGCATTGCGGCCGGGGCCCGCCGCGCCGCCCGGCATGGCCTGGGCGTGCGCGCCGCCCACGGGGAGCCACAGCAGGACGGCGGCCAGCGCGCCCGTCAGAATTCTTGTGTGGATGGTCACAGGGTTTTCCGGTGAAAGAACGTCCTGCCGTGCGGCATGCGCGCGCGGAAAGGTCGCTTGCTATACTTGACGACCGCCATTTTAGCCTCGGTTCAGTTTCCGGGTCCGGCTCGCCGGCCTGCCGACGGCGCCTGGATGGCGGCAGGGCTGCCGGCGGAATCGCGGCCGCCCATCCCATGCATGGCGGGCGGCGCCCGACCGGCCCATCCATTTTCTTTTCTATGCTGCACATCTACGACACGCTATCGCGCACGAAGGTCCCATTCAAGCCGGTCGAAGCCGGCCGCGTGCGCATGTATGTGTGCGGGATGACGGTCTACGACTATTGCCACCTGGGCCACGCCCGGATGCTGGTCGGTTTCGATATCGTGCAGCGCTGGCTGCGCGCCAGCGGCCTGGAAGTGGACTACGTCCGGAACATCACGGACATCGACGACAAGATCATCCGCCGCGCGGTGCAGACCGGGCGCCGCATCGGCGAAGTCACCGCGTTCTTCATCGACGCCATGCACGCGGATGAGCGCGCGCTCGGCGTGCAGCCGCCCGACCACGAGCCCCGCGCCACCGCCCATATCGGCGACATGCTGGACATCATCGGGCGGCTCGAAGAAAAAGGGCTGGCCTATCGCGCCGAAGACGGCGACGTCAATTATTCGGTGCGCAATTTCCCCGACTACGGCAAGCTTTCCGGCCGGTCGCTGGACGACTTGCGCGCCGGCGAACGCGTTGCGGTCGCGGCGGGCAAGCGCGATCCGCTGGACTTCGTGCTCTGGAAGGCAGCCAAGGCGGAGGAGCCCGAGGACACCAAGTGGCCGTCGCCGTATGGGTTCGGGCGCCCTGGCTGGCATATCGAATGCTCGGCCATGAGCAAAAGCCTGCTGGGCCTGCCGCTGGACATCCACGGCGGCGGTCCCGACCTGAAATTCCCGCACCACGAAAACGAGATCGCGCAGACCGAAGGCGCGTACGGCGGGGTGCTGGCCAACGTGTGGATGCACTGCGGGCCGCTGATGGTCGACGCCGACAAGATGTCGAAGTCGCTGAACAACTTCCGGACCATCCGCCAGACGATCGCGCAGGGCGAGCCGGACGATGCGAAGGCCGACTACGTCAGCAATCCCCGCGAAGCCGAAATGCTGCGCTTTTTCATCGCGCGCAATCACTATCGCAGTCCGCAGAACTACACGCCCGACAATCTCATCGATGCGCAGAATGCGCTGGATCGCCTGTACCAGGCACTGGCCAATGTGGCGCCCGACGAGCAGGGCCTCGATTGGGACGAGCCGCAGGCCCAGGCCTTCAAGGCCGCCATGGACGACGACTTCAATACGTCCGGCGCCATGGCGGCGCTGTTCCAGCTCGCCGCCGAAGCGAACCGCACGGGGAGCGCCCGCACGGCGGGCCAGCTCAAGGCGCTGGCCGGCATTCTCGGCCTGCTGCAGCAGGATCCCCAGGCGTATCTGCGCGCGCCGACGCGCTACAAGCCGGGCGGGGCCGCGCCGTCGGCCAGCCTGGACGATGCGTCCATCGAGGCCATGATCGAATCGCGCGCGGCGGCCAAGCGGGCCCGCGACTTCGCCGAGGCCGACCGCATCCGCGCCGCGCTGCGCGAGGCGGGTATCGAACTCGAAGACAAGCCGGGCGGCACGACCAACTGGCGACGCCTCTGATCCCCGTTCAGGAGCCGTCCGTCATGTCGAGCGATATCGCCGTCAGCAAGCCGCCTTATTGGGAAGATGCCGTGGCGCACCTGGTGCGCCGCGACCGCATCCTGAAAAAGCTCATTCCGCAGCATCCCGAGGTCTGGCTCAAGCCGCGCGGCACGCCTTTCGTCACGCTGGCCCGGTCCATCATCGGCCAGCAGATCTCCACGCGCGCGGCCGAAGCCGTATGGCAGCGTTTTCTTCAGGCCGCCGGCAGCCGGCCCAGCCCCGCATCGGTGCTGCGCGTCGGCGTGCAAGGGCTGCGCGAAGCCGGCCTGTCCCAGCGCAAGGCCGAATACGTGCAGGACCTGGCGCGGCATTTCAGCGAACGCAAGGTCCATCCCGAGCGCTGGTCCTCGATGGACGATGAAGCCGTCATCGAAGAGCTGGTCGCCATCCGCGGCATCGGCCGCTGGACGGCGGAAATGTTTTTGATTTTCAACCTCCAGCGGCCCGATGTCCTGCCGCTGGACGACCTGGGATTGCTCAAGGCGATCTCGCTACACTATTTCAGCGGCGAACCCGTCTCGCGCTTCGAAGCGCGCGAAGTTTCGCTGGCCTGGCAACCCTGGCGTACCGTGGCAACCTGGTATCTCTGGCACAGTCTGGAACCGCTCGCGGTCTAGCCTGCGTCCGATGCCGCATGGCCCAACAACGGAACCACATCTACATGCGCAACACCTTCCTGGATTTCGAACAACCGCTGGCCGAGCTCGACAACAAGATCGAACAGCTGCGCTTCGTGCAAGCCGACTCCGCGGTCGACATCTCCGATGAAATCGCGCGCCTGCAGCAGAAAAGCCAGGCCCTGGCCAAGGAGATCTACGCCAACCTGACGCCCTGGCAGACCGCGCTCGTCGCGCGGCACCCGCAGCGTCCGTACACCATGGACTACGTCCGCGAGATTTTCACGGACTTCCACGAGCTGCACGGCGACCGCATGTACGCCGACGACCAGTCCATCGTGGGCGGGCTCGCGCGCTTCAACGGCGCCTCCTGCATGGTCATCGGCCACCAGAAGGGCCGCGATACGAAGGAGCGCGCCATGCGCAACTTCGGCATGCCGCGCCCGGAGGGCTATCGGAAGGCGTTGCGGTTGATGCGGCTGGCGGAAAAATTCGATATCCCGGTCTTCACCTTCGTCGATACTCCCGGCGCCTATCCCGGCATCGGCGCGGAAGAGCGCGGGCAATCCGAGGCAATCGGGCATAACCTTTACGCCATGGCCGAATTGCGCGTACCCATCATCGCCACGGTCATCGGCGAAGGCGGATCCGGCGGCGCGCTCGCCATCGCGGTCGCCAATGCGGTGCTCATGCTGCAGTACGCCACCTACTCCGTAATCTCGCCCGAAGGCTGCGCCTCCATCCTGTGGCGCAGCGCGGACAAGGCGCCGGAAGCGGCGGAAGCCCTGGGCATCACGGCCCCGCGGCTGAAAGACCTGGGCCTGGTCGACCGTGTCGTCAACGAGCCGGTCGGCGGCGCGCATCGCGACCCGCGCGTCATGGCGCGCCTGCTGCGCCGCGCCCTGGGCGACACGCTGCGCCAGTTGTCCGGCATGACGGCCGACCAGCTCGTGGAACAGCGGCTCCAGCGCGTGGCTTCGTACGGCCGCGTCCAGGAAGTCCGCGCCTGACCGGGGTCTCCCGGAGCGCATCATGGCGGCCGCCAGCGACCCGGACGCTTTCCTGCCCCCGGGTCGGGATGCGCTGACGTCACCGTTGCGCCGCGCGCTGGCCGCGCTTCCCGACGATGTGCGCGCCGTGGCGGCGGCGGTCAGCGGCGGCGCCGACTCGGCGATGCTGGCCGTCCATGCCGCGGCGGCGGCTCGCGAACGCGGCGTGGCGCTGCATCTCCTGCACGTGCACCATGGCCTGTTCGAGCAGGCCGACGACTGGGCGCAGCGTGTACGAAAGCTGGGCGACGCCCTGGGCGCGCCGGTGCACGTCCTGCGCGTCACGGTGCCGGCCGACGGCGGCGTCGGCATCGAAGCCGCCGCCCGTCAGGCGCGCTATGCCGCCTTCGCGCAGGCCGCGCAGGCGCTGGCGCTGCGCCACATCCTGCTGGCCCATCACCGCGACGACCAGGCCGAAACGGTCCTGCTGCGCCTGCTGCGCGGCGCGGGTCCGGCCGGCCTGGCGGCCATGTCCGCCAGGACCGAACGCGACGGGCTCGTCTATCTGCGCCCCTGGCTGGACGTGCCTCGCGCCGTCGTGCGGGCCGCGGCGGCGGACTACGCAGCCCGCCACGGCTGGTCGCCCGTGGACGATCCTTCCAATGCGGACGACCGCTACACCCGCGCCGCCGTCCGCAAACGTCTGGTTCCCGTCCTGGACGCCCGCTGGCCCGGGTGGCAGGGCATTCTCGCGCGTCACGCGCGCCTGGCCGAGGAAACGGCCAGCATCCTGGACGAGGTTGCCCGCCAGGACCTGGCATCGCTCGACCCGTCCGCCCAGGACGGCAGCTTTTCGCTCGCCCGTTGGCGCCAGCTGTCGGCACCGCGCCAGGCGCAGGTGCTGCGCTGCTGGCTGGCGCAACAGGGCGCTCGCATGCCGACGGAAGCCCGGCTGGCCGAACTGCTGCGCCAATTGCGGCAGCTGCACAGTCTGGGACACGACCGTCAGTTGGCCTGGAACCACGGCGGGCACTGTGTGCGCGTGGTCCGCGGGCGCGTTTTTGCAACGCCACGTTAAAATACCCAGCTTTGCCTGCCGGCCGTGACGGCAGATTTCCAGCCAGAGTACGAGATGTCCCTGATCGTTCATAAGTATGGCGGTACCTCGATGGGCTCGGTCGAGCGCATCAAGAACGTGGCGCGCCGCGTCGCGAAGTGGCATGCCGCCGGCCACAAAGTCGTGGTCGTGCCTTCCGCGATGGCGGGCGAGACCAACCGTCTGCTCGGTCTGGCGCGGGAAATCACGCCGCAGCCGGACGGCCGCGAACTGGACATGATCGCCGCCACGGGGGAACAGGCGTCCAGCGGTCTGCTGGCGGTGGCCTTGCAGGCCGAAGGCGTGCCCGCGCGCAGCTACGCCGGCTGGCAGGTGCCTGTCCGCACCGACGCTTCCTACACCAAGGCCCGCATCACCTCCATCGACGACAAGCGCATCCGGGCCGACCTGGACGCGGGCCGCGTGGTCATCGTCACCGGCTTCCAGGGCGTGGACGGCGAGGGCAACATCACCACGCTCGGCCGTGGCGGATCCGACACTTCCGCTGTCGCCGTGGCCGCGGCCATCAAGGCCGACGAATGCCTGATCTACACCGACGTGGATGGCGTCTACACCACCGACCCGCGGGTGGTTCCCGAAGCGCGCCGCATGCCGGTCGTGTCCTTCGAAGAAATGCTGGAGATGGCTTCGCTGGGCTCCAAGGTCCTGCAGATCCGTTCCGTCGAGTTCGCCGGCAAGTACCGCGTGCCGACGCGCGTGCTGTCCTCGCTGACCGACCCCCTGATTCCGCTCGACGAGGAAATGCGCTCGGGCACGCTGATTACCTTTGAGGAAGACGAAAAAATGGAAGCCGCCGTTGTCTCCGGCATCGCCTTCAGCCGCGACGAAGCCAAGATCACCCTGCTGGCCGTGCCCGACAAGCCGGGCATCGCCTATTCCATCCTGGGCCCGGTCGCCGCCGCCAACATCGACGTCGACATGATCGTGCAGAACCAGTCGGTTGCCGGCACCACGGATTTCTCCTTCACCGTCAACCGCAACGAATTCCTGCGCACCATCGAGGTCCTGAAGCGCGACGTCATCCCCGCCGTGAACGCGCGTGAACTCGTGACCGACGACAAGGTATGCAAGGTGTCCATCGTCGGCATCGGCATGCGGTCGCACGTCGGCGTGGCGAGCCTGATGTTCCAGACCCTGTCCAAGGAAGGCATCAACATCCAGATGATCAGCACGAGCGAAATCAAGACCTCGGTGATCATCGAGGACAAGTACATGGAACTGGCCGTGCGCGCGCTGCATAAGGCCTTCGAGCTGGACCAGGTGCCCGGCGAAAAGGTGTAACTGCGCCGCGGTCCGCCGGTCGCGCTGCGGGCCCGCCTGGGACAAGGCGGTCCGGCCAGCAGGGCGGCTGCGCGGGCGTTTTCATCCGGTGTTCCCGCCCGGCGCCCCGCCGCTGCGAGGCCCGGATGACAGCAAGACCGCTCATCTTTGTGCTAGAATCGCCAATTCTTCGGAGACGTGCCCGAGAGGCTGAAGGGGCTCCCCTGCTAAGGGAGTATGTGGCCAAAAACTGCATCGTGGGTTCGAATCCCACCGTCTCCGCCAAGAGCTCGCACAGGCTTGGTCCGCATCGCAGAAAACCCGCACAGCGTAACGCTATGCGGGTTTTTGTTTTCTCGCGATCGTCTCAATCCTCGAGCGGGATGCCGCGTTCGCGTCTACGCGCACGGCATGAATCCGTGGCAAGGACCCGCCGGCGTCAGACGAGAATAATGGACTCGCCGTAGAGCGCCACCTTTTTGTCGTGCGTAAGCAAACGCAGGGGCTCCACCAATGCTTGCGCAACGAGGATCCGATCGAAAGGATCCTGATGATGCTGTGGGAGTCTTTCCACATGTGCTGCATGTGACGCGTTCACCGCGAGCATCTGATAGCCGGCTTCGTGGAAAAACCGCCAGGCGTCGTGTCCGGAGACCGGCATGTCTTTGGGGCGTAGCGCATGCTTGATCGCGATCTCCCAGATGTTGGCGGCGTTGCCCCAAATCGTGACATCGCGGTCGGAAATCAATTCCCGCGAACCGGCGGGCAGCGCCTTGCTATCCGTGATCGCCCACAGTGCGATGCGGGTGTCCAGAAGAACGTTCATCGGCCGCTCGAACCGAGAATAGGCTGGCGATTTCGTCGTTGCCCCAAGTTTTTCAGCGGTCGTCGGGACGTACGTGCGTCCGACATGAAAGGTCCCAGGAACCCCGGCCGCGCCGCGCATGCACCTACGAAAGCAAAGCCCTTCGCAGATCCGCCTCGAAGGCCTGGGCAACGGATTCCTGCACGTAGCGGCATAGCTCAATGCGCGTGCTGCCGTGGCACAGCCATAGGCGGCCCGGCTCCGCCGCCGTGCGGATCAGGCGCACGCGGCCGGGTTCGAATACGTAGGCGCTATGCAGGAGGCCGCGGTCAACCTCGACGCGCAGCCGCCCGTCCTCCGTCAAGGTCACGATCTCCCCGTCGACGGCGTGGCGCGCATAGATGAACGCGGCCATGCCGATCGCCGTCAATTCGACGCAGGAAAAGATGGGTACGACCCAAAGCCCGCGTATCCAGCAGGAGATCGCCACCGCAGCGGACAGGCCCATCAGCAGGGCGATGCTGGCCAGGTACTGCGACGGCAGCAGGGCGCAGTTGCGCTTCAGGCGCCAGACGCGGGGCCGGCGCGAAGGGCGGCCGACTCCGTCCCAGCCGCCCGTGCGCGGCGGCGAGGCCGAAATGCCGTCTTCGTGGCGCAGGCGCTGGTCTCTCATGATGCCCCGCCTTACTTCACCTCCGGCGGCGTCTCGAAGGTATGGAAAGGCGCCGGCGACGGCACGGTCCATTCGAGCCCTTCCGCGCCTTCCCAGGGACGGGCCTCGACCCGGCGGCCCTTGCCGGCGTAGCAGCGCAGCATGGCGACGAGGAAGATGAACTGGCTCAGCCCGAACCACCAGGCGCCGATGGTCGCGACCTGGTGCCACGTCGTGAACTGCGCGGCGTAGTCCACATAGCGGCGCGGCATGCCGGCCAGACCGAGGAAATGCATGGGGAAGAAGGCCACGTTGAAGGAAATCAGCGTGAACCAAAAATGAATCTGCCCCAAACGTTCGTTGTACATGTAGCCGGTCCACTTGGGAACCCAGTAATAGGCGCCCGCGAATAGCGCGAACAGCGACCCCGCCACGAGCACGTAATGAAAGTGCGCGACGACGTAGTACGTGTCATGCACCTGTATGTCGATCGGCGCCATGGACAGGATCAGTCCAGTGAATCCCCCGATGGTGAAGACCCAGATGAAGCCGATCGCGAAGAGCATCGGCGTTTCCAAACTGAGCGATCCGCGCCACATGGTGGCGGTCCAATTGAACACCTTCACCCCGGTCGGCACGGAGATCAGCATGGTGGCGTACATGAAGTACAACTGTCCGGTCACCGGCATGCCGGTGGCGAACATGTGGTGCGCCCAGACGATGAAGGACAGCACGGCGATGGCCGCCATGGCGTACACCATGGAGGCATAGCCGAACAATTGCTTGCGCGAGAACGTCGGCACCACCGAAGAAATGATCCCGAATGCCGGCAGGATCATCACGTACACCTCGGGATGGCCGAAGAACCAGAACAGGTGCTGGAACAGTACGGGATCTCCGCCCGCGGCGGCATTGAAGAAGTCGGTGCCGAAGTGCCTGTCGGTGAGCACCATGGTGACGGTGGCGGCCAGCACCGGCATGATGCCCAGCAGCAGGAAGGCCGTGATCATCCAGGACCAGCAGAAAAGGGGCATCTTCATCAGCGTCATGCCCGGCGCGCGCAGGTTCAGAATGGTGACGATGACGTTGATCGCCCCCATGATGGACGATGCGCCCATCACGTGGATCGCGAAGATGGCCATATCCATGCCGGGCCCCATCTGTTCGGACAGGGGCGCGTATATGGTCCATCCGGCGGCGGTGGCGCCGCCCGGCACGAAGAACGATGCGGTAAGCAGTATGGCGCCGACCGGCAGCAGCCAGAAGCTGAAGTTGTTCATGCGGGCGAAGGCCATGTCGGCCGCGCCCACCTGCAATGGCACCATCCAGTTCGCGAAACCGACAAAGGCCGGCATGATGGCGCCGAAGATCATCACCAGCCCGTGCATCGTCGTGAACTGGTTGAACAACTCGGGTTGGAAAAACTGGATGCCCGGCTCGAACAATTCCGTCCGGATCAGCAGGGCCAACACGCCGCCCTCGATCAGCATGACGAACGAGAAAATCAGGTACATCGTGCCGATGTCCTTGTGGTTCGTCGCCAGTAGCCATCGGCGCCAGCCGTGCGGCATGGCGTGTCCGTGTTCTTCCTCGTGACCAGGGGCGGGCAAGACCCCTTCGCGGCCCGGTGTGTAGCTGCTCATTCCCGTCTCCCTGGATCGCCTGCATGCGCCGCGCGCCTGAATCAGGACGCGGATTCAGGCGAGGCCGGCAGCAACCCGCATACCGGGATGCGACGATCGGGACTGGCCGGGCTGCGGCTCGCGGTTCAGCGCGAAATGCGTTCCCCGCAATGTTCAAGTGACGGAAAGAACCGGTTCGCCGTCCTGTTTGACGGCGCAGATTCCAAGGAGCACGTACCGGGCGTGGCGTTCGGCGTCCTCGCGCGAGTCGAAGTTCTGCGTGGCGGCCGCGCGCCACAGCAGTTGTGCGGGCCGATCGAGGCTGTCCTGCCGCGACGTCGCGATGACCACGGAATAGCTCCGTTCGCCCTGCCTGGTGATCCTGCAAAACACGCGGTGCCCATCCACCACGACTTCCTTATCGGCTTCCATGTCGTCCTCTCCACGGGCTACGGTGTTTGCTGAAGTTACCGCCGTTTGCGCTTCGCACTTGCTACCAACGGTGAGCGCGGCGCGGTTCATCGCCGTGATGGACTGCCGGGCCATCCATAGGGAGCGATCCGGCTTGCCTTTCTCTTCAACAGGACGGCAGAATATTTGCTTCCGCAAGAGCGAACGCCGTCGGAGGCACTCATGAGCCAGGCCAGAAGCGAGCGACGCAAGCGCGTGGAAGCGACCGACCGTGTCGCCCGGGCCCTGCTCAAGAGCGCCACGGATTTCGCCATTCTGACCATGGATCTCGACCTGCGGATCACCAGTTGGAATGCCGGCGCGCAGACGCTGTTCGGCTGGAGCGAGAATGAAGCCATCGGCATGTTGAGCAGCCTCATCTTCGTCGAAGAGGATCGCGAACAGGGCGCCCACGTGCAAGAGGCGGAGCAGGCGCAACGCGAAGGGCGGTGCGAGGATGAGCGCTGGCACCTGCGCAAGGATGGTACGAGGCTGTGGTGCTCCGGTCTCACCATGCGCTTCGAGGACGATCGCACCGGCCAGCACATCGGCTACCTGAAAGTGGTGCGCGACCGCACCGAACAGCATCTTGCCGAGACCCGGGCCCGCGCGACCGATGCGCGATTCCGGGCGCTGGTGGAAAGCTCTCCCCAGATGACGTTTTTCGCCGACACGGCCGGCCGCATCATCTACGCGAGCCCCTATTGGGCGCGCTACACGGGACGCGACGGGACGGGGCCGGCGCAGGGAGACTGGACTGAGACGATCCATCCCGAGGAGCGCGAGCAGGTCAAGGAAGCCTGGCGCGTTGCCCTGGCCACCGGTGTGGGGTGCGAGCTGGAGATCCGCTTCCGGTGCGCCGCCGACAATAGCTGGCGCTGGTTCATGGCGCGGGCCGCCCCCATCGAGGAAGAGGGTCAAAGGACGGGCTGGCTGATCCTTGCCTTCGACATCGATCTGGTGGTGGCCGCGCGCAACGACCTGCGGCGCAGCCAGAAGCTGCTGCTGAACGAGGTGGCGCGGGGCAAGGCCGAGCGCGACCGCACCTGGCAGCTGGCGAACGACCTGATGGTCGTCACCGATTTCGACGGCTATGTCCTGGACGCCAACCCCGCTTGGACGGAGCGGCTGGGGTGGAAGCACGAGGAGCTGCTGGGCAACAACATCCTGGGGCTCGTGCACCCGGACTATCTCGCCATTGCGCAAAGCCAGCTGAACCGTCTGCACCGAGGGCACGCCACCTCGCGTTTCGTGTGCGAATGCCGTCACCGCGACGGCACCTACCGAACTCTGTCCTGGACGGCGGTGCCCGGCGATGGGCTGATCCACGCGGTGGCCCAGGACGTTACCGCCGAGAACGAAGCGACGGCGGAACTGGAATTGGCCCAGGAAGCCTTGCGGCAGGCGCAGAAAATGGAGGCCGTGGGACAGCTCACCGGCGGTATCGCGCACGACTTCAATAACCTGCTGACCGGCATCATCGGCTCGCTGCAATTGATGCAGAAGCGCGCCGAGCGCGGCATGCTGGTCGATATCACGCGCTATAGCGACATGGCGATGGAGTCCGCCAAGCGGGCCGCCGCGCTCACTCACCGCCTGCTGGCTTTTTCGCGGCGCCAGCCGCTGGCGCCCAAGCCGACACAGCCGAATGTCCTGATCCAGTCGCTGACGGATCTGTTCGAGAGGACCCTGGGCGAGAAAATCGCATTGGCCGTGGATCTCCAGGATGGACTGTGGAACGTCCTGTGCGATCCGCATCAGCTCGAGAATGCCATCCTGAACCTGGTGATCAACGCGCGCGACGCCATGCCCGACGGCGGCCGGCTGACCATCACCACGCGCAATACCGACCTTGACAATATCTCTGTTGCCAACGCCGTCATCCTGACGGCGGGCGAGTACGTCTGCCTGTGCGTGTCGGACACCGGTGTCGGCATGCCGCCGGACGTCGCGGCCAAAGCCTTCGAGCCGTTTTTCAGTACGAAGCCGCAGGGGGAGGGTACGGGCCTGGGGCTTTCCATGGTGTACGGCTTCGTCAGGCAGTCCGGCGGCTATACCGAGCTGGATAGCCGGCCGGGCGAGGGCACGGCCGTGCGTCTGTACCTGCCGCGCTACAGCGGATCGCTGCGCGAGGACGAGGATGTCGAGGAAGAGGCGCCCGCGCCGGTGGGCGTGGCGGCCCGGCACCCGCTCGTCCTGGTGGTGGAGGACGACCCGCGCGTACGCGATCTTCTGGTAGAGGTGCTGCAGGAGCAGCAGTGCCGCGTCGTGGAAGCCGCTGACGGTTTGTCGGGATTGCGGATTCTCAAGGACACCCCCAGCATCCAGCTCGTCATCAGCGATATCGGCCTGCCCGGAATGGACGGGCGGCGCATGGTGCAGGAGGCGCGTACGGTGCACCCCGACCTGAAAGTGATCCTGATGACGGGTTACGCCCAAAGCCTGGCGCAAAGCGACGGTTTGCGCGATACCGACATGGAATTGGTCACCAAGCCCTTCGGTATCGACGAGATCACGCGCAGGATCCTGGCTGTGCTGGCGGAGTGACGACGCTTCGTTCCCAGGCCCAAGCGCAGCACGCAAAGTTTCTCTTTATCTGGGCAAGATAAATATTCGCTTTTTCTTTCCGTGGCGGGGCGGCCAGAATGACGCATTGCCTCGAGGCCGTGCGCCTCTTCAGTGGATGGGATCGCCATGGAGGAGTTGGAAGTCCGGGTATGGCGCAGCGCCGGCGACGGCGCTTTCGCGACCTACCGCGTGCCGCGCCAGACCAGCCAGACCGTGCTGGACGTGGTCACGTACATTCAGCGCGAACTGCAGCCGGACCTGGCCTATCGCTACGCATGCCGGGTCGGCATGTGCGGATCGTGTGCAATGAGTGTGAACGGCAAGGCCCGCTGGACGTGCCGGACGCACGTCGCCAAGGTGGCGGCAAACGGCCGGCTGGAACTGGCGCCCCTGCCGAATCTGCCGGTCATCAAGGATCTGGTGACCGACATGAGCGCTTTCTTCGAGAAGTGGAGCCGGGCCAAGGGAAGCTTTTCAGGCGCGCTCACGCGTCATGACGACTTCGCGCGCGTGCCGCCGGCCTCGCCTCGCCGGCAGGCCGTCGATGCCGGCATCGAGTGCATCGGCTGCGGCGTATGTTACGCATCCTGCGACGTCGTGACGTGGCGGCCCGATTACCTGGGGCCGGCCGCGCTGAATCGCGCCTGGACCCTGATGAACGATGAACGCGACGTCGATGGGCTCGAGCGTCTGCGCGCGGTGGCAGGGGACGCGGGTTGCCATTCGTGCCATACGCAGGGCAGCTGTACCGAGCGATGCCCCAAGGCTTTGTCGCCCACCGCCGGCATCGCCGGGCTGAAACGCATGACGGCCAAGGCAGCCATGAAGGGGGACCTGTGATGGCCGCGGCATTGCGGATCCGTACGCAGGCGCGGCTCTGGTACCTGCAGCGCCTGAGCGCGATGGTGCTGGCGCTGTGCGTCGCCGTGCACATCGGCATCATCGTTTATGCGGTGCGAGGCGGCCTGAGCGCGCCGGAAATCCTGTCGCGCACGCGCGGCAGCATGCTGTTCGCCGCTTTCTATGGCGTGTTCGTGCTCGCTTGCGCCGTGCACGTCCCCATCGGCCTGGCGCGCATCGCCGAGGAATGGCTGGGCTGGCGAGGCCGCCCCGTGTGGGCGGGGGCGCTGGCCTTTGCCGCCCTGCTGGCCGTCATGGGCCTGCGGGCCGTTTATGGAGTGGTGTCGTGATGCGGCGCAATGACGCGCGCGCGCGCAATCATCCGGCGTACTGGGCGTTCCTGGTGCATCGGCTGTCGGGGCTGGCGCTGGCCGTGTTCCTGCCCTTGCACTTCTGGGCGCTGGGCCAGGCCCTGGATGGCGCGGAAGCCCTGGACGGCTTTCTGCGGTTCGCCGACCGGCCTCTGTTCAAGTTCGCGGAGTGGGGCCTGGTCGTGCTGCTGTCGCTGCACATGATGGGCGGACTGCGGCTGCTGGTCATCGAGTTCGCCCCGTGGACCGGACTGCGCAAGGACTGGCTGGCGGTCGGACTCGGGGCCGGCGCCTGCACCGGGCTGGCTTTCCTGCTGGCGCTGCTCGGTTAGCTGCTCGGCCCCGGCGGTTTCATCAAGACGCATTGACGCCCCGATAGGCGGGTGCGAATCTGCGCCAAGCCGCGTCCGACGCGGCACGAGTTCCGCCGCCGATGCGGGGCCGTACAACCATACGGAGACAACCATCATGCACGAGTATCTGTACGCGCTGTCCAGACGTCCCAGGCATTGGCTGCACACCTGTATCCTGGCCTTCGCCACCACGGCGATGACGATTTCCGGCCTGGTCCACGCCGAAAGCGCATGGCCGGACCGGCCCGTGCGGATCGTCGTGCCTTTTACCGCGGGCGGGACCACCGACGTGGTCGCCCGCGTCATCGGCGCGGAATTGGGGCAGTTGTGGCATCAGTCCGTGATCATCGATAACCGTCCCGGCGCGGGCGGCGCCATCGGGGCAACGCTGACGGCGAAGTCGCCGCCGGACGGCTACACCCTGCTGATGGCGTCGGGCAGCATGTTCACGGTCAATCCGTACCTGTACCGCAACCTGCCGTACAGCTTGAAGGACTTCGACTACATCACCAATGTGGCCAGCGGCCCCATGCTGGTGCTGGTCAACAACGAGGTGCCGGCGCATACGCTGAAGGAGCTGATCGCGCTGGCGAAATCGCAGCCGAAGAAGCTGAATTTCGGTTCGGCCGGCAACGGCAGCCAGGTGCACATGGCGGGCGAGGCGCTGGCCGACGCGGCGGGCATCGACATCACGCACGTGCCCTACAAAGGGGAAGCGCTGGCGTACAACGACCTGATCGCGGGACAGGTGCAATTGGTGGTGGGCAATATCGCGGCGGCATCGGTGTTCGCGAAAAGCGGCAAGGCCCGCGCCCTGGCCGTCACCGGCCCCGCTAGGTCGCCCATGATGCCCGAGGTGCCGACGGCGAAGGAGGCGGGTCTGCCCGGATACGAGACGACGGGATGGTTTGCGCTGGTCACGGCGGCGGGCACGCCGAAGGCCGTTATCGACAAGATCCAGCGCGATACCGCCAAGGTGCTCGCTCAGCCGGCCATCCGGGAAAAGCTGGCGGGGCAGGGCATGACGCCCGTGGGCAATACGCCGGCGCAGCTTGTCAAAAGCATCCAGGAGGAATCGGGAAAATGGGAAGCCATCGTGGCGAACCGCCATCTGGCCATCGATTGAACACGTTGCGCGCGGCTGGCGCGGGCGCATGGGAGAAGCTGGCATGAACCCTGATCTGTCGGCGGTGGAAGAAGCCGCCAAAGACCTGTATATCCGCGCGCTGAAAGTGCTGCCGCCCGATATCAAGGCCGGCATCGACACGCTGGCGGCGCGGGAAACCTCAGACGTCGCGCGCGGCGTGCTCGAAACCATGCGCACCAACATCCGCGTGGCCGAGGAAAACCGCAATCTGCTGTGCCAGGACACGGGGATTCCGATCTACAACGTGGCGATCGGCCGCAACGTTTCGGTGGACGGACACGCGTTGAAGGACGCCATCCGGCGCGGGTGCGCCCGCGCGACGCGGGAGCACCCGCTGCGGTCGTCGGTGGTTCACCCGCTGACGCGCCGCAACGAACACACGTCCTGCGGGATCGAGGTGCCGGTGATCCACATCGATTTCGACGACGCGCCGGAACGCATGTCCATCGAAATGATCCCGAAGGGCAGCGGTTCGGAAAACAATTCCTTTTTGAAAATGGCGGTGCCGGCGGAAGGGGTGGATGCCATCAAGACCTTCGTGGTGGACTGCGTGATCGCGGCTGGCGGGAAAACCTGTCCTCCCACGATCGTGGGCGTCGGGCTGGGCGGCACCTCCGATCTGTGCGTCGCCTTGGCCAAGCGCGCCGCCACGCGGCCCCTGGGAACCGCCTGCGCCGACCCTGACGGGGCGGCGCTGGAGCGCGAGCTTTCCGCCGCCGTCAATCAGCTCGGGGTGGGGCCGCAGGGCCTGGGGGGCGACGGCACCGCCTTCGCCGTGCACATCGAGCTGGCATCCACCCACATCACCATGAACCCTGTCGCCGTGAATATGCAGTGCCATTCCGCCCGGCGCGCGCGCGCCGTGTTCACGCCGCAGGGCATCGACTACGGATTTTGATCATGGCGCACCACGAACTGACCATGCCGATCACGGAAGCGCAGGCGCGGCAACTGCGCGTGAACGATACCGTGACTCTGCATCGCACGCTCTACGGCATCCGCGACGCCACGCAAATCCATATGTTCGACCGGGGCCGGCGTACCCGGATGGACCTGAATGGCCATGCCGTGATCCACACCGCGCCCAACGTGCGCAAGGTGCCGGTCAGCGACGCGTTCCCGGCCGGCTATCAGCCGGTATGCATCGGCACGACGACTTCCGACCGCATGGAGCGCTTCACGCGGCCGCTGATGACCCAGTATGGCGTACGGCTCATCATCGGCAAGGGCGGGTTGCGGCAGGGTTCGCAGGAGGCGTTCCGCGAGCTCGGGGGCGCCTATCTGGCCATCGTCGGCGGCACGGCCGCGTTGGAAACGACGTGGATCACGCGCATCGAGGACGTCGACCTGGACGATTTGAATCCCGAATCGTTATGGCGGTTCAGCATACGGGGCTTCGGGCCGCTGCTCGTGGCGATGGACAGCCATGGCGGCAGTCTTTACGACGCCGTCAGGCAGGATGCGGCCGGCCGGCGCGCCGCCGTGCTGTCCAGCCTGGGGGTTCGCGCGTCATGACAACGCCCGCGTCGATCAAACGTCTGAAGACCGACATCCTGATACTGGGGGCCGGCGGCGCCGGTCTGTTCGCCGCCTTGCACGCGCACCAGCGCGCCCCCGAGCTGTCGATTACCGTGGCGGTGAAAGGCCTGCTCGGCAAATGCGGCTGTACGCGCATGGTCCAGGGCGGCTACAACGTCGCGCTGGCGCCCGGAGACTCGGTGGAGCGCCACTTCATGGACACCATCGAGGGCAGCAAATGGCTGGCCAACCAGGACCTGGCGTGGACCCTGGTGAGCACCGCCATCGAGCGCATCCACGAACTGGAAAACGAGCTGGGCTGCTTTTTCGATCGCAACCCCGACGGCACCGTACACCAGAAGGCGTTTGCCGGGCAGACGTTCGACCGCACGGTGCACAAGGGCGACCTGACCGGCATCGAAATCATCAACCGGCTGTCGGAGCAGGTGTGGCGCCGCGGGATTGGCCGGCTGGAGGAGCATCGCGCGCTGGCGCTGATCCGCACGCCGGACGGCAAGGCGCTGTCCGGGGTGCTGATGATCGACGTGCGCAGCGGCGAATTCGTCTTCGTGCAGGCCCGGGCCGTCCTGCTGGCGACCGGCGGCGGTCCTACCATGTACAAGTACCACACGCCTTCGGGGGATAAGAGCTGCGACGGTTTGGCGATGGCGCTGGCTGCGGGCCTGCCGCTGCGCGACATGGAAATGGTGCAGTTTCATCCGACCGGCTTGCTCGCCGGCGCCGCCACGCGCATGACGGGCACGGTGCTGGAGGAAGGGCTGCGCGGGGCGGGCGGGCATCTGCTCAATGGCGCCCGCGACCGCTTCATGCACCGCTACGACCCCCGCGGGGAGCGCGCCACGCGGGACATCGTCTCGCGCGGCATCTATGCGGAAATGCGAGCCGGCCGCACCACACCCAATGGCGGCGTGTATATCCAGATGAGCCACCTGGGCGTGGACCAGGTGCGCAAACAGTTCAAGGGCATGGTCGAACGCTGTGCCAACTGCGGATTCGATCTGGCCGGCGGTCTGGTGGAAGTCGTGCCCACGGCGCACTACATGATGGGCGGCGTGGTGTTCGAACCGGATTGCCGCACGGCTCTGCATGGCCTGTTCGCCGCCGGCGAGGACACCGGCGGCGTGCATGGCGCCAACCGTTTGGGCGGCAACGGTGTGGCGAATTCCACGGTTTTCGGCGGCATCGCGGGCGACAGCATGGCGCAATGGTTGCGGGAGCGGGGCGAGTGGCAGACGCCGGATGAATCGGCCATCGGCGCCGCCCTGCGAGACGCCCTGGCGCCCTTCGGCTTGCCGGCGGGCAGCCTGAACCCCATCCGGGAACAGCTGTACGAGTGCATGTGGACCGACGTCGGCATCATGCGCGACCGGGCCGGCTTGCTGCGGGCGCGGGAAACCCTGGCGGACCTGAGCGGACGTCTGGCGCGAAGCGGCGTGCCGGGCGGCGAGCGCGCCTTCCATCCCACGTGGCACGATTGGCTGAATCTGCGCAGCCTGATCGCGGTCAGCAAGGTCATCACCGAAGCGGCTCTGGCGCGCGAGGACTCGCGCGGCGCGCACTTCCGCGAAGACTTCCCGCAGACCGGCGATCTGGCCGGTTCGGCATATACGGTGGTGCGGCAGGAAGACGGCGTGCTGCGCATCGACCGGGAGCCGGTGCGTTTCACCCGCGTCGCGCCGGGCCAGACTCTGCTGAAGGACGCCGCATGATGCCGGCGCCCGGGCGGCCTGCCGGGCCCGGGCGCGGCCTGGCGCCGATTGCCGGTGCGCTCAGCCGCCGATCGCGCGTATCAGCAGGCTGACGCTGCCCAGGATCAGGATCGTCCACACCAGCCGCGCAATGATCGGCGCGGGGATGTAATGGCGCAGCCAGGATCCGAGACGCACGCCGGCCAGGCTGCAGGGCAGCAGCCATACGGCCAGGGCCAGCACGGCGGGCTGCAGCAATAGACCCGTGACGGTGAACATGAGCAGCCGCGTGAATCCCGTCAGCATGATCAGCGTGCCGACCGTTGCGCGCAGGGCGTTGCGGTCCTCCAGACGCCCGGCCAGATAGATCGTATAGAGCGGCCCGCCCGTCCCGAACATCGCCGTGAAGCCGCCGCCGCCCAGGCCCAGCGGAATGGCCCAGCGCGGGCTGAGCCGGCGAAACGTATCGCCGCCGCACAAACGCCACAGGGAATAGCCCAGTACGCCGCAACCCAGCACGATGAGCAGGGGGCGTTCCGGCACATACATCAGCAAGGCCAGCCCCAGGCCCATGCCGGCGAGCATCCACGGTACGATGCGCCGCAGTTCCGGCAGGTACACGGCGCTGCGGCTGGTCGCGCCCAGCAGCATGCCGGAGACCATGTCGCAGATGAGCGCGACCGGCACCGCCTGGTGCAGTGGCATGATTTGCGTCAGCAGCGGCATGGAAACGATGGCCGAGCCGAAGCCGGTCATCCCGAACACCGTGTAGCCGCCGGTGATCGCCGCGCCCGCGATGAGCAGGTGAAAGAGGTCGAGGCCGGTCGCGGCCGGTCCCACATGGGCCCCCAGGAGTTCCCACATCGTCATGTCGTCCTCGCGCCGCTTACCCCGCGTCCGGCCGCGAGATAGCGGGCGCCGGCATCCCTTCGATCATGACGTTCAGGCAGGCGGGCAGTCCCGATTCATGCGCCTCGTTCAGGGCGGCCGGCACTTCGCGGGGATCCGTCACCAACTTGCCGAAACCGCCGAAGGCCGCCGTGACCGCGTCGTAGCGCGCCGGCAGCAATTCGCAGCCGATCAGCCGGTCCGGACCATAGTCGCGCAATTGGATCTGGTATTCCGCGTTCCAGCGCGCATCGTTGCCGACAATCGCCACGAAAGGCAGCTTGTAGCGCACGGCCGTGTCGATTTCCGCACTGTGAAAGCCGAAGGTGCCGTCGCCCATCACCGTGACCACCGGCGCCCCGGGACGCGCCAGCCGGGCGGCCAGCGCAAAGGGCAGGGCGGCTCCGATCGCGCCCGCCACGCCGTTGATGATGCGCGCCGGCGCGGACAGGCAGGCCTGGGCCCATTGGCCGATTTCGCCGCCATCGGAGATGAACACCGAGTCCGGGTGGCTGTCCAGCAGTTGCTGGACGGGCGCCAGGGCCTGCACCGGATGCATGCGCCCCGGCAGGGTGGACGCGGCGCTGCGCCATGCGGCCGGACGATAGGCGATCGCGGCGCGCACGTCGCGCGTCCAGGCATCGTGCCAGCCCGTTGCCGCGGCGCTGGCACGTACCAGCGCGTCCAGGCCCGACTGCACATCGGCCAGCGCCCATTCGACCAGGCGCGAACCGACGGCGCGCCGCGTGCGTTCCAGTTCGTCGGGGTCGGCGTCCACCTGCAGGAAATCGCAGTCCGCTCCAATGGCCGGGGGCTTGCCGAACTTCAGCGTGAAGTCCAGCCGCTTCCCAAGCAGGAGAATGCAGTCCGCCTGGGCCAGCATTTGCGAGAAAGCGCCTAGGCTGGGGTCGCCGACGCCACGCGGGCTTTCCATGCCGATGACCGGGATCCCGCAGGCCGATTCCAATTCGCGCGCTCGCGCCAGTGCGGCGCCGCGCATGGCTGCCGGGCCGGTCAGAATCAGCGGCCGTCTGGCCTGTTGCAGGCGGCGGATCAGCGAGGCCGCGGTGTCGTCCGCCAGGGCTTGCGGCACCGGTTCGAACGATTGCGGCCGTTCGACCGGCTCGCACGCCGCTTCCAGCACGTCGGTCGGCAGGCCCAGGCTTGCCGGTCCGGGCCGACCCGAGCGCGCCACGCGGATGGCCTTGCCGACGTCCGTCGCGATCGCGTCGGCGCTGGCGACGGTGGCCGACCATTTCGTCAGGGGCGCGGCGACGTCGGCCTGCTGCATTTCCTGGAACGCGCCCATGCCGATCTGGTTGTTCGGCGCGTGGCCGGACAGCAGCAGGACCGGGGCTTCCGCCATCTGGGCTGTGTAAAGCGCCGAGACCGCATTGGCATGCCCGGGGCCTCCCGTCACCATCGCCACGCCGATCTCACCCGTCAACCGGGCCCAGGCATCCGCCATATGCACCGCCGCCGCTTCGTGGCGCACGTGAATCAGCTGGATATCGGCATCCAGGCAGGCGTCGAACACCGGCATGATGTGATTGCCCGAAAGCGTGAAGATGCGCTTGACCCCGGCGCTCGCCAGGGTCCTCACCAGCGCATCCGCCCCATTGCGTGATCGGGTCATGATGCTGTCTTCCTCCGATAGTCGTATGGCGGCGCACCGCCTGCGGCTTTTATTTCCGCCGTGCTGCGCCGGCGGCCAGGCGCCCATTGTCGCGGCTTCATCTATAAAGTAAAAGCCAAGACTTCTTCCGTTGAGCAAAAGCCCTTCTTGATGTGCAACCCGGGGAGGGCCGGGCCGGCCATGTCCTCCATACGCACCCTGAAGACGTTTCTCGCCGTCGCCCGGCACGGCACCTTTGCCGCTGCGGGCAAGGAAATCGGGCTGACCCCCGCCGCCGTGGGATTGCAGATCAGGGCGCTCGAAGAAAGCCTGAACTGCCAGCTGTTCGACCGCAGCGCGCGCGCTGCCGTGCTCAATCCCGCCGGACGCGCCCTGGTGCCGGAGATCGCCGACATCGTCCGCCGTTACGAGCTCCTGGGCGCCCAGGCGGGGGCCGACGGCATGTCGGGCACGGTGGTGGTGGGCGCGCTGGTTTCCGCGCTGATGGGCGCTTTCGCCGATGCGCTGTGGACGGTGCGGCAGCGCTACCCCCGTCTGGACGTGCGGCTGTTCGCCGGCCTTTCCAGCGACTTTGCCATGCGGGTGGAACGCGGCGAGCTGGACGCCGCCATCGTGACGCAGTCGCCGCGTCCGCTGTCGTCGAATCTGGTGTGGACACCGCTCTACACCGAACCGATGATTCTGATCGTTCCGCGCAAGCCGCACTTCCCGCTGACGGACGACGTGGACGCCATGCTGGCCGATGCGCCCTTCATGCGCTTCGACCGCAACACCTGGACAGGCATCCTGGTGCAGGACGTGCTGGACGCGCTGGCGGCGCAGGTGCGCGACAGCATGGAATTGAATTCGGTCGAGGCCATCATCGAGCTGGTGCGCCATGGCTTCGGCGTGTCGATCGTTCCCCGGCTCGCGAACGTGGATTGGGAACGGGACCGCGCACTGCGCGTCGTGCAGCTGCCTGCCATCGACGTCCAGCGGCGTGTGGGCCTGCTCGAACGCGCGCGGCATAGCCGCACGCTGTTCACGGAAGCCATCAAGGAATACTTCAGCCAGGCATCCAGGCAGGGCAAACCGGGGCGCCGCAGATCCCGCCATGCCGTGGCGCCGGCCGAACTTTCTGCTATAGTTGCGGCCTTTCCCGCCACGCGGCGGCCCGTTGCCGGGAAACCGGTACGGAAGCGCGGCGAAGGGCAGGGGACTTGAAGGGAAAGATTTTCGTGCTATAATCTTTCTTCTTTACCGAACGTCGATCGCAAGAGAGACGCTAGGAAATGCGCCCGTAGCTCAGTTGGATAGAGTACTTGGCTACGAACCAAGGGGTCGTGGGTTCGAATCCTGCCGGGCGCGCCAATATTTGCCGCTGGGCATCCGAATGGGTGCCAGGCGGAACAAACGGCTTGAAGGTTATCCTTCAAGCCGTTTTTGTTTGCGCGCTTGGGAGATGACGAAATGATCGTTGAAATGCGTGTCTATCATTGTGCGCCGGGCCGGCTGCCAGCCCTGCACGATCGCTTCACCGGGATCACCCTGGATTTCTTCAGGAAGTACGGCATCGAGCCCATTGGCTTCTGGACGACGGTCGCCGGGCCCAGCAATCAAAGCCTGACCTATCTGCTGAAGTGGGAGAGTCTGGCCGAGCGCGAGCAGAAGTGGAACGCGTTCCAGGCCGACCCGGAGTGGATCCGTCAGCGCAACGCGACCGAGGCCGAACGCATCATTGTGGAGCGCATCGAGAACCAGTTCCTGGCGCCCACGTCGTACTCGCCTCTGCGCTGAATCCGAGCGCCGGCTTCCCCCATCTGCCGTTCGCAAGGCATGTGCTTTGCTGCGGTTCCCGGTTTTCTCCGGGAGACGCATCATGGATACAGGTCGCGATGGGCGCACGGTGACGCATGATGGCAGCCTTTACCAGTTTCGGACGGTGGAGCAGGCTGCCGGCTTTTTCCGAGGCATACAGGAAGGAAAGAGCGTGGAATCGTGCCGCCAGCGCTGGCGGCCGAGCATGGTCAGGGTGGCGGCCGGTCCAGGCGGCGCTGCGGGCGCGGCGGGGGGCACGGCCCTTGCTGAACCCGGGCATCGCGCCGCCCAGCGGCGCATTTCCATTGCCGTATCGGAGAATGCCATGGACCAGAACAAGCCCGATCAACAGCCGGATTCCAACGCCGCGCGCGGCGGCATGTCGCAGGCGGAACGCGAACGGCACGAGCGCTCGATGCCGCCGTCATCCACGCCCTCCAACGAAGGCCCCGTGCGTCATCGCGCCACCCGCATGGACGGCAATCCGAGCCCGGTTCCCAGCGATGACGACTCATCCGGCCTGAAGCCGCGTGACGACACCCCTTCGGTGCTGCCGACCAAGCAGGGTCCTCGCACCTAGTTGGAACTGCGCCGCTTTTGCGGGACGTTTCTTCAGGCGCCGGCCGCCGGCGCCACATCCCGCCGCAACGATTGCGGCGGCACCCCAAACCCCCGCATAAACACTTCTCGCATATGGCGCCGGTCGCGAAACCCGGTTTCGCGCGCGATGACTTCCATCGGATGGCGGCTGCGCTCGATCATCAGGCGCGCCGCCTCCAGCCGCAGCCCCTCGATGGCCTTGGCCGGTGACTGTCCCGTTTCCGCGGTGAAGACCCGGCTGAACTGGCGTGGACTCAAATTCGCCTGCGCGGCCAGAACTTCCACGGTAAGCGGCTTGTCGAGATTCTTGCGCGCGTAGTTGAGCGCGTTCTGGATGCGGTCGGACCTGGGCGCCAGATCCAGCATTTCCGAATGCTGCGACTGGCCGCCAGACCGGTGCTGGTGCATGACGAGTTTGTGCGCCACACTGCGCGCGATATCCGGGCCCAGGTCTTTTTCCACCATCGCCAGCGCCAGATCCAGGCCAGCCGTCATGCCGGCTGACGTCCACAGCGGTCCATCGACGATATAGATGCGGTCGCTTTCCACCTGGACGTCCGGAAAGCGCCTTTGCAACGCATCGGCCGACGCCCAGTGCGTGGTGGCGCGCCGCCCGGACAGCAGGCCCGCCTCGGCAAGCGTGAAGGCGCCGGTGCAGATGGCTGCGACGCGCCGGGCATGGCGGGCGGCCCGCTGCACGAAAGCGCGTTCCCGCGGCGGCGAGGGCTGCTCCGTCGGATTGAGCACGCCGCCGAGAATCCACGTATCGGCCCGCGTGGACGGGCCCACGCCGCGCGTGGCGACCAGCACGCCGGACGACGCGCGCACATTGCCTCCCCCCAGGGAGTAATGCGCGATCTCGTAGAAGCGGTCTTGCGCCACCAGGTTCGCGAATTCGAATACCGATTGGGTGGCCAGCGACATCAGCTGAAAACCGTCTTTGACCAGGTAGGCGACCTTGTGCATTTCGCGTTCCGTCCGGAATGTCCGAAAACACGACCCTAAACGTCATTTGAGAAATCGGCAAGCCTGCCTAAGATGCCTGCATCGCAACCAACCACGCGCACGCAGGAGTCGCATCATGGCCCAAACCCAACCCGGCACCGCGCTCATCACGGGCGCTTCTTCCGGCATCGGCGCGATCTACGCCGATCGTCTCGCCCAGCGCGGCTACAACCTGATCCTGGTGGCGCGCAGCCGCGAACGGCTCAACCGGCTGGCCGAGCGCATCACCACGCAAACCCGCCGCACGGTGGAAGTGCTGCAAGCCGATCTGGGCGACCCGGCGTCGCTGGCCCAGGTGGAAACGAAGCTGCGGGAAGATGCCAGCATTACGCTGCTAGTCAACAACGCCGGCATTGGAACGCACACGCCGCTGCTTGAAAGCGGCATCGACGCCATGACGGGCATGATCGCCCTGAACGTGACCGCGCCGACACGCCTCGCCTACGCCGCCGCGCCCGGCTTCGTGGCGCGCGGCAAGGGCGCGATCATCAATATTTCGTCCATCGTCAGCATTGCGCCGGAGCTGCTGAATGGGGTGTACGGGGGCAGCAAGGCATATGTCCACGCCTTCAGCCTGTCGCTGCATCACGAGCTGGGCGGCAAGGGCGTTCGCGTCCAGGCCGTCTTGCCGGCGCGACGGCGACGGACTTCTGGGCGACGGGCGGACTGCCGGTGGAGCAACTGGATCCCTCCATCGTTATGCCGGCCGAACAGATGGTGGACGCGGCGCTGGTCGGTCTGGATCGCGGCGAGCTCATCACCATCCCATCGCTCCATGCGGCCGAAGCGTGGGATGCCTACGAGGCCGCGCGGCAGAAGCTGTTGCCGCTGCTGTCCCGCAATACGCCCGCGCCGCGCTATCTCGACGGGCGTTGACCGCAGCCGGTCTTCGAATCCGGACACAGCCGATCCCAGATACGTACAGGAGATTCATCATGAGCGATAGCGTTGCGGCCGCCGAGCCGGGCGCAGTGGAAGCAGCCCCGCCCGCGGGCACGCTGGTTCCCGCGCTTTTCTTCGCGCTTGGCACATTCGCCATCGGCACCGAGGGATTCATGATCGCGCCCTTGTTGCCGAAAATGGCAGCCGATCTCGGCATGGGCGTGCCCGCGGCCGCCAGCCTGGTGATCGTCTTTACGCTGGCGCTGGCGATCAGCTCGCCGCTGACCACGCTGCTCAGCGGGCGCTTCAACCGGCGCGACACCCTGGCGGCCGCCATGGCGGCGTTCACCCTTGCGAATATCGTCGCCGCGTTTTCCAGCGGGTTCGGCGTGCTGCTCGCGGCGCGCCTGATGATGGCCGTCGCCGCGGGGCTGTACGTGCCCAACGCCACTGCGCTGGCGGGCGCGATTGCGGGCCCGGCGCGGCGCGGCCGCGCGCTCGCCATCGTCAGCGGCGGCGTGACCATCGCCATCGCGCTGGGCCTGCCGTTCGGCGCGCTGGTGGGGCACGCGTTCGGCTGGCGGTCGACCTTCCTCGCGGTGGCGGCGATGGGCATCGTCGCCTGTGCCGGCGTCGTCCTGGGCGTGAGCCGTCAGGCGGGCAAGGAGCTGCCCGTGGCCAGTCTGACGCAGCGCGTGGGCGTCATCGGCCAGGCCGCCGTGCGCCGGCTTCTGGCGGTGACGCTGTTCTGGGCCATCGGCGCCTACGCGGTTTACCCGTTTATCGCGCCGTACCTGACCGGCGTGCTGGGCTATGGAGAAGCCGGTATCGGCGCGACGGTATCGCTGTGGGGCGTATCGGCGGCGATAGGGGTCATGAGCGGAGGCGCGTTCGCCGACCGTTTCGGCGCGCGCCGTGTGGTCGCCGTCACGCTCATTCTGTTGGCGCTGTCCTTCTGGGCACTGGCCCTGGCGGGGGCCGGGCTGCCCAGGGCCGCCGCTTCGGTGCTGGTACCGGTTGCCATCGTCGTGTGGGGCGTCAGCGTATGGGGGTTTTTCCCCGCGCAGATGGCCCGCCTGATTGCCGCCGGCGCGCCGGCCCAGGCCCCCGTGGCCCTGTCGCTGAATACCTCCACGATGTACCTGGGCTTTTCCGCCGGCAGCGCCGCGGGCGCAGGCATCCTGCAGACCGGGACCTTGTGGGGCATCGGCCTGTTCGGCGGCCTGGCCGTGCTGGCCGCGATCGCGGCGGACCGGCGGATCTAAATAAATCGTGATAATCGGCGGCCAGATGGCCGCCATGACGGATGCGTGGGCGAAAATAGCCGCCGTGGGGCGGTCTTCGCCCCTTCTGCGACATCCGCCATGACTGCTTCGAAACGCATCCTCATCGTCGAGGACGACGCGCATATCGCCGAGCTGCTTCGCCTGCACCTGAAGGACGAAGGCTACGATGTGGTCCATGCCGCCGATGGCGGCGCAGGGCTGCGTCTGCTCGAAGGCGGCGGCTGGGACGTGCTGGTGCTCGACCTGATGCTGCCGGGCGTCGATGGCCTCGAGATTTGCCGGCGCGCGCGCGCCATGACGCGCTACACGCCTATCATCGTCACCAGCGCCCGGTCCAGCGAGGTCCACCGCATCACCGGCCTGGAATTGGGCGCCGACGACTATCTGGCCAAACCGTTTTCCATGCTGGAACTGGTTGCGCGCGTGAAGGCGCTGCTGCGCCGGGTGGAGGCGCTGGCGCGCGATGCGCGTCTGGAAGGCGGCGTCCTGGAGGCGGCGGGCTTGCGCATCGACCCCATCGCGCGTCAGGCCTCGATCGATGGCAGGGCGGTGGACCTGACGCCTCGCGAGTTCGACCTGCTGTATTTCTTCGCGCGTCATCCGGGCCGGATATTTTCACGCATGGACCTGCTCAATCATGTGTGGGGCTACCGGCACGACGGCTACGAACATACGGTGAACACCCATATCAACCGCTTGCGCCTGAAGGTGGAGGCGGATCCGGCGGACCCGCGCCGCATACTCACCGTGTGGGGCAAGGGCTACCGCTTTGCGCCTTCACCGGAAGGGAATCCCTCGTGAGCCGCCTGAGCCTGTCCCAGCGGCTGTCGCTGGTCTTCGCTCTGCTGCTGGCGGCGTGTACGGCCGCCGCCGCGTGGCTGCAGATCGGCGCCAGCCGCCTGCGCGAGGAAGAAGCCGTGCAGCGGCTTTCCAGCGGCCTGGCGCAGCATATCGCCGATAGCGCGCCGCTCATGGATGCGGAGGGGCTGCGGCGCGACGCGGTGCGCCAGCTGTTCGACAAACTGATGGCGGTGAATCCCAGCGTGGAGGTCTACCTGCTGTCGGCCGATGGCCGCATCGTGGCCGATGCGGCGCCGCCGGGACACGTCAAACGCGATCGCGTCGACCTGCATCCGGTCCGCCGGCTGCTTGCCGGCCAGCCGCTGCCCATTTTCGGCGACGACCCGCGCAGCGAGACGGGCCGCAAGGTCTTCAGCGCGGCGCCGCTCGTGGTCGAGGGCCGCGAGCAGGGATATGTGTACGTCGTCCTGCAAGGCGAACGCCGGGATGCGGTGGCCGCGCCGCTGGCGGCAAGCAGCGTCATGCGCACCACGCTGCTGTCGCTCGGGCTCGTGGCGCTGTGCTGTCTGATCGCCGGCTTGGTAGCCTTCGGCCTGATTACGCGGCCCCTGCGCCGGCTGACCGCCGCCGTGCGCGGCTTCGATGGCAACGAGGCGGCCGCCACTGCCGCCTTGCAAGCCGCGCCCGCGCATGCCGTGGCGGGCGCCGGCGGCGACGAGATCGTCGTGCTGGAGCAGGCCTTCCGACAGATGGCGGCGCGCATCGCCGAGCAATGGCGAGAGCTCAACCGGCAGGATCAGCAGCGGCGCGAGCTGCTCGCCAATATCTCGCATGACTTGCGAACACCGCTGACGTCCCTGCACGGTTACCTGGAAACCTTGCTGATGAAGGCCGATAAACTGGCCGCCGCGGAGCGCCGCCGCTATCTTGAGGTGGCGCTGGCGCAAAGCCGGAAGGTTGGCGGGCTGGCGCAGTCCCTGTTCGACCTGGCGCGGCTGGAGTCGGGCCTGATCCAGCCGGACAGGGAAACCTTCGTCCTGCCGGATCTCGTGCAGGACGTCTTCCAGAAGTTCGAGCTTGCGGCGCAAGCCCGCGGCATACGGCTGAATGCCCGTTTCGAACGAAACCTCCCAGCGGTCGAAGCCGATGTCGGCATGACCGAACGCGTGCTGACCAACCTGCTCGACAACGCCATCCGGCATAGTCCATCGGGCGGTTGCGTGGACGTTTGCATGACGCCCGCCGATGGCGCCGTTCAGGTGAGCGTGAGCGATGACGGTCCGGGCATTCCCGAACCGCTGCGCGCCGGGCTGTTCGAGCGCGTTTCTCCGTGGAGGGCCGGTGGGGAGCAGGCTGGCGGCTTCGGCCTTCTGACGGTGCACCGCATGCTCGCACTGCATGGCTGCACGATACGGCTGGCGCCCGGCCGCGCACGCGGCGCGGTCTTCGAGTTCTCCCTGCCGGCGGCGGCCTGCGTGTCGACAACCTTGGAGGCAGGACCTGTACATCGATAGATGTAGGGCCGTGCTTTCGACCTAGAAATCCGCAACGAGGTGATCGCTCGTCCGTCCTAGGGTGAACGCATTCTGGAGCTCACGCATTACTGCGCGCACTATCTCCCCGTCAGTAGGTATGACGTGAACGCTCGATACGGATAGGACATGGACAAGAAGACCGTTGCGTTGCTCGTGAATGCCACGGAACAGGCGGGGTGGATTCACGAAGTTGCGAAGTGGCTGTCGCGTGAGCATGACTTTCACGTCGCGGCCCTGATCGTCGCCCGGGACGACGAGCCAGACAGCACCCGCGCGCTCCCGTGGACGCGTGATCCGCTGGGTACCGTCGCCAGGCTCGAGAGCCGGATGCTCGAAACGCGGCATCGCGCCCAGCTGGAGCCGCGAGACCTGCGGGCGTCGCTTCCCGAGCAGACGCCGCTGTTCGAGCTGGACGTGCAGGCGGGACCGGGCGGGCGGGTGGCGTCCGATCCGGATCAATTGCAGGCGCTCATGGCGTTGCGGCTGGACGTCGTCCTGGTTCTGGGCGCGCCCGCGGTACGCGGCCAGTTCGCGTCGTTGCCCACCCATGGCGTCTGGATGCCGGTGCACTCGGACCTCAAGGACCAGCGCGATGTCGAGCATGCGGGATTCTGGGAGGTCTACCAGCGCGCGGACCATACCACCGTGAAGCTGTGGCGCCTTGGGGCAACCGAGCAGGCCGACGAGCTGCTCGATTCGCGCAGCTTCAACACCGAAGTGTTCTGGCTGAAGAACCGGGCGCGGGCGCTGAGCCTTGGCAACCTGATGATGTTCGACATGCTGTCAGCCCTGGCCCAGCCGGAACGGCGTCGCCAGCCCGCATCGTCGCTGCAGATTCATACCGCGATGACCAGGCCGCGCCCGGCGCAATGGGACGGCGCCGCCTACCTGGCCCGGCAGGCGTGGCTGGCTTCCAGCATGGTGCTGCGCCGTGCCATGAAGCGCAATGTCCGCTGGCGCATCGGCATGTGCCCGACCGGCCGGCAGGAGGTGGTCACCTCCGACGCCGCGGTGCTGGTGCCGCCCAAGGGGCGCTTCTTCGCGGACCCCTTCGTCTACACCCGCGACGGCCAGCCCTACATATTTTTCGAGGATTATTATTTCCGCGAGCGGAAGGGCAAGATTTCGGTGGCCACCTATATCGATGGGGCGTTCCGCTTTCTGGGCGTGGTGCTGGATCTACCATACCACCTCAGTTTCCCCTTCATATTCGAGTTCGAGGGCGGGACCTATATGGTCCCGGAAACCTGCGGTAACCGAACCATAGAATTGTGGAAATGCCGCGAATTTCCGCTCAAGTGGGAGCTGCACGCGACCCTGATGAATAACATTTCGGCGGTCGATACCATCGTTTTCCCTTACGGCGGGCGTTGGTGGCTCTTTACCAATATCGACCGCACGGATGGGGTGAGCCATTGCGACGAGCTGTTCGCTTTTCATGCGGACCGCCCCGACGCCACGGTCTGGACGCCCCATGCGCTGAATCCCATCGTCAACAGCCCTGTGAAGGCGCGCAACGCCGGCATGATCATGACGCCCGAAGGCACCGTGATCCGCTGCGCCCAGACGCAGGGGTTTCTCCATTACGGCAAGGGCGTATCGCTCAACCGTATCGAGGTATTGACGCCGCAGACGTACCGGGAAGCGGACGGGCCGGTGCACTATCCGAATTTCCTGCGCAAACCTTTCGCGTCGATGCACCATTGGCATCATCACGGCGGCCATACGGTCTTCGACTTTGCATTTATGGAATAACAAATACCGACAAGCGTTACCGCAGGTAGCTCTGGCGCACGCCGTTCCGCGCCAGCGGCATTAATGCGGCGGTCCGCACAATGCAGTAGCCGCGTACCGCCGCTCCCCCTTGTAAACCCGCATGAATAAAGCCACAGGAGCTCAACATGACGTCTCAACTCGTGCTGCATCGCTTGCAAACGCTTGCAGGTAGACTCCATTCAAAACCTGTTTAGTTCCGGTTTTAAACCAGCGCGGCGCGGCTGTTTATTGATGTGGAAAAAATCAGGAAGCCTGGCGGCGGTTCGTTGATTGATACTAACGGATGACTTCGCTTCCTGTCGGTTTATGTCGATTGGAGAAGCTTGATTTTGCCAAAGCCTGCCCATAACATGAGTGCGTCATCCAAACGATGACTACTCAAGTTTCGGTCGGTTTCGCCAACATCTCGTCCATGCGGTCGGCAGGCACACCGAACAAGAAAACTAAACCGCCGTGTGTTTGCGCTACGTACCATTCACTGCTGCACTCTCGTTGCATCTGATGATGTCCTATGGGGAAAGCTATGTCGAAAATGGTCTTGATCGAAGCTCATCCACTCTTGAGGCTGGGCTTGCGTCAAATTCTGGGCAAGGTTGAAGGCGTGTGGGAAATCGTCGGGCTGGACCTGGCGAATCTGGATGAAGCGGCGGAACAAAACCGCGGTGCCGAATTGCTGATTTTCGGTCTGCCGATCGAAACCGAAACCGGTTGGCAGGCTCTGGCCGACGTGCGCAGGGTTCTCGCGCCCAAACGCATCCTCCTGCTGGTGGACAACATGCCGATGCAGGCGTTGTCCCGTCTGCCGGAGGGGAGCATTCACGGGTGCCTCATGAAGACGGCTTCGATCGAGGTGCTGGAGGCCGCGATCAGGCTCGTGATGGCCGGCGGCCAGTGCTTCCCGAGCGGACAGATGGCGCAGGCCGCCTCGACCGCCGAGACGCCTGCGCCGGCGGTGCACCACATGCCCGCCGCCAGCGCCATGGCCCCGGCCAGCGATGCCGATCATCGCACCGCCCCCGCACCGAAATCTGCGATGCCCATTACGGCAGGGGCGCAGCTTCTGAAGATCACTCCGCGGCAGTATGAGGTGCTCGTGCTGTTGTCGCGCGGCTATCCCATCAAGAGGGTCAGCCGCATGCTCAATATCTCGGTTGCGACGGCCAAGACGCATGCCTGCACGCTGTATCAGCGGCTGCAGGTAAAGAACAAGGGCGAAGCGGTATATACGGCCTTGCAGCGCGGCGCGACGCTCGATTGGGATGCAGGAGGCGCGAACGGATCCAACTACGAGCGCAACCGGATCTAGCGACGCGAGGACCCACGCGGGTTCATGGAAAAGCAAGCCTGTCGACGTCGTCGCGGCTTGCTTTTTTCATTGGGTTTTCGACGTTCGCGGCACCATACGTCGGCCGTCATCCGCACGACGGAGAGTCACAGGGACGCGCCGCTGCTACGATGCCACAGGCCGTTCCCGAGCGAGCCGTGATCGATCCGATCCCGTGTGAGTTGCCGGGACGCTCCGCACATCGTGAAGAGGCTCCCGGCGAATGACTACCGTCCTGATCGAGGAATACGCCATTCTGCGCATCGCCATCCAGCACATCCTGGAAACGGCACGCAGTCCAGAAAGCGTCATGGCGATGGCGCCGCAGAAGTTGAACGAGATGTCGTTGTCTCTTGCGCGGCCGGTAGAGCTGCTGGTCCTCGGCATCACCGGCATGACGGACAACGACCTGCACATGCTCTCCACTTCCATGTCCCTGCTCCAGCCGCGCCATACCCTGGTGCTGCATGACGCGCTGGATCCCCGCTTCCTGATGGAATCGGCGCGCGGCGGCGTCTGCGGCCTGCTGCCGAAATCGTCCACGCCGGAAGCGATTACCGCGGCCGTGCACCTGGTGCTCGCAGGCGGGCAGTGTTTTCCACGCACGATCGTGGAAGCGACGCAGTCGGCGCCGCATATGCCGGGACGCGGCCACGCGGCCATACGCATGCTGACGCCGCGCCAGGAAGAGATCCTGCGGCTGCTGGCCAAGGGCCGCACCATGCGCGAAATCAGCCGTGAGATCGGTATATCCGTGGCGACGGTGAAAAGCCATGCACGCACGCTGTACTGGAAGCTCAACGCGCGCAACCAGGCCGAGGCAGCCTACATCGCCGTGCAGGAAGGCTTGCTGAAGGATGAGCGCGGGGAAGAGCCCCCCGGTTGATGGCGCGGCCGCCGGTGGTGGGGCTGGCGGGTCTTCCACCGCCGCGGGGCGGCGCGTGATCATGCCCGCGGGGCGGGTAAGCTCACGCTTCGGCGCAGCCCTTCAGGGCGTGCCGTGCAGCGCGGCGCCGGGGGCGCACAGCGCGATAAGCTGGCGTTCGAAGCGGTCCAGGACCATTTCGGTATCGAGCTGGGTCTGCGCATAGCGCAAAGCGGCGTCGCCCAGCGTGCGGCGCAGCGCCGGAGACTGGGCCAGGCGCAGCAGGGCCCGCGCCATTGCACGGGCGTTTTCCGGCGCAACGACGCGCCCGCACTGGGAAACCACGGCGGCCAGCTCGGTGCCCGGCGCAGCGCCGCAGATCACCGGCTTGCCGCTGGCGAGCATCCCGGTGAGCTTGGAAGGCATGACCAGGTCGGCCGCGCCCGCGCGCTGAGGAAGCAAATGGATATCGGCCGCGGCCAGCAACGCCGGCAGCCGTTCCGCGGGCTGCAGGGGCAGGAAATGGACGTTGTGAAGGTCCGCGCAGCGGTTCACGAGTTCCGCGCGCTGCGGACCGTCGCCGCAGTACACGAAATGGATGTCCCGGCGGCGGGCAAGCAGCCGCGCCACCTCCGCAAGCGTCTCCAGCCCCTGCTTGCGGTTCATATTGCCCGAGTACATGGCCACGATGGCGTCGGGCGGTATGCCCAGTTCCGCGCGATAGTCGGCCGCGGTGCGGCCGGCGCGGGCGCCCGCCACGTCGATCCAGTTGGGCAGCAGGATGAGCCTCGTTTCATCGACCCCCTTGTCCCGCGCGCGGGCCAGCATGCGCGATGAGATCGTGGAGACGCGGTCGAAGCGGCGCATCAGCCAGCGCTCCATCGCGCCGACCGCTCGGCGCAGGCCTTTCCCTTTGAGCAGGCCCAGCTCGAAGGCGGCATCGACTTCGTAGTCCTGGATGTGCAGCCATGCGCGCGCCCCGCACAGCCGCGCCAGCGCGACCGCCGCAGGCGCGCAGAACAGCGGCGGCTCGACCACGATGATGACGTCCGGGCGGCGCGCCGCGCTGGCGATCAGCAGCGGCAAGCTCGATAGCGCGAAGGTGGCGAGGTGCAACAGCCGTTTGGCTCCGCCCGGCCGCTCCGGCACCCACAACGGCGCCCGGCGCACCGTCACGCCCTGCCAAGTTTCCCTGGCGTAACGGCCGGCCCGATAGCCCGAGTGGACGCGCCATTGGGGGTAATAGGGCGGCGCCGCGATGGCGGTGACCTGGTGTCCGCGCGCGGCCAGCCAGGCCGCCATTTCGCCGGTGTACTTGCCGGTGCCGGTCAGCTCGGGGGCGAAGTTGATGCCGTAGACGACGATCTTCATACGCCCGTCCGCACGCGTGGCCGCACCGGCCGGCAGGGCGTGCCGTGGCATACCATGTTCGGCGGCATGTCCTTGAACACCGAGCTGCGTGCGCCGACGACGGCGTTCTGGTGGATGGTGACGCCGGGCGCGATGAAGACGTCGGTGGCGATCCAGGCGCCGTCCTCGATCACGATGGGGCGGCCGCGGATCGGGAACTCCGGCAGGGCGGCGTCGTGATCGCCGGCGCACAGGTAGCTGCGCTGCGAGACCACCGCGTGATGGCCGATACGGATGTCCGCAAGGCTGTAGAGCACCACGTCATCGCCCACCCAGGAGTAGTCCCCGATGCTGACCTTCCATGGGTACGTGATGCGCGCACTGGCGCGCACCAGCACCTTGCACCCCACCTTGGCCCCGAACAGACGCAGCAGGAAGCGCCTGAAGCCGTAGGCGAACTGTGGCGAGTACCGGAACGCCGTGCTCTGCACCATCCACCACAGCTGCACGTAAAGGGCATTGCGGCCTCGGAAACCGGCCGGCATCTGGAACTGGTTGAGCCGCTGAAAAGTGTCCATGGCACTCGTCCTCAATGGGTCCCGTCGCGCACGGGCTCAGTGCCGCCGCCCGGGGTGGCAGCGGCCATCGCGGCTTTCAGTTCCCGCGACTTCAAGCCGATCTGCCAGTAGTACATCGCGCGCGCCACGGCATAGTCCAGTCCCACCTTGCCGTCCAGGAAGCCCAGGCGCAGCACGTAGCAATGCAGGAACGCCGCCGGCGCCTTGAAGGGCATGGCATTGAACATGCGCTTCATGGCGCCGCGCAGGCCGATGTTGGCCTCGCGCGGATCGTTGAGCAGGCCCTTGACCCGCAGGCTGGCTTCCCAGTCGGAATAGCGGTTGTGCTTGTCGAAATAGTGGTAAAGCCCGTCGTGGTCGTGGTGCGCCATGCGGTTCCTGAGCAGGAAGAGCTGCCCGTCCACCTGCGGCTGGTAGTGGCCTTCGACCTCCCACATGTTGGCGACGTCCAGATCGTTGTAGTCGAGAAAACGGGCGCGGTCGCGGGCCAGCAGCACCAGCTTGTACACGCGATGCCCGTGATTCAACCGCCGGCCGCAGAACACATAGTCGAAGCCGACGAAGGCCCCCCCGGCGCCCTGGCTGAAGCGCGGCAGGCAGTCGCCGATCTCGCGCGCCAGCTCCGGCGTCATCACCTCGTCGGCGTCCACGTACAGCACCACGTCGTGACTGAAGGGCAGGTTCTCCAGGCACCATTGTTTTTTCTTGGGGTACCTGCCGTTCCACTGGAAGGGCACCACACGCGCCCCCAGCCGGGAGGCCATTTCGACGGTCCGGTCCGTGCTGGCGGAGTCGACCACGAATACCTCGTCGAAGTCGGCCAGGGCGCGCAGGCATTTTTCGATGTTGCGCTCTTCGTTCTTCGTCATGACGATGACGGAAACCGGGATGCGGTTCATGTGCGTGCTCCTACGCGGTCCAGCGCATGCTTGCGCAGCAACGGCTGGAAGAGATCGGCGACGTTGCGGCAGTGGCGTTCCAGGGAGAAGTCCTCGGCGCGTTGCGGGCCCAGGTCGGACAGGTGCTCGCGCCGCGCGGCGTCCCGGACCAGGGACCGGATGGCTTCGGCCACCGCGGCCGCGTCGCCCACGGGCACCAGCTCGCCGAACTTGCCGTCCTCCAGGATTTCGGCCGGACCCGAGGGACAGTCGGTCGCCACGACGGGCACGCCCAGGCAGAGCGCCTCCACCAGGACGATGCCGAAGCTCTCGCGCTCGGACACCGATACGAAGATGTCCGCGTCGGCCAGCAGCGGAAACGGGTTGTCCACGTGGCCGGCCAGCCGCACCGTCGAGGCCGGCTGCCGCTGCGCGATCATGGCTTCCAGTTCCTGGCGCTGAGGTCCTTCGCCGATGATCGTGAACACGATGTCGGGGTCGTTCAGCAGGTGCGCGGCCTCGATCAGCGTTTTGAATCCCTTGTTGGGCACCAGCCGCCCGACGGAGACGACGTGGATCTTGCCCGGGCGCGCCACGATGGGGGTGGCTGCGCTGGCTTGCGTCCGCACGTCGTCCAGCGGGATGCCGTTGTAGATGTGCCGGCACTTGTCGCGCAATGCCGGCACCATCGCCACCAGGTCCCGGACGACGCCCCGCGAGACGCCCACGACGTCGTCGTGGGCGCCGTAGCACAGGCGCAGCATCAGCCGCTTCAGGCCGCCCAGGCTGGTGGCGCGGTAATGCGCCGAGGGGCTGTTGTGTTCGAACGCCACGGAACGGAAGCTGCCGGGGCTGAGCAGGCGCGCCCCGGCCACCAGAATGTTGCAGAACAAGCCATGCGAGCACACCACCGCCGGTTTTTCGCGGCGGATGGTCGCCAGCAGCCGGATCAGCCCCCAGGGCGCGGCGAGCTGCATGGCGCGGTTGCCCATCTTGCGGGCAATGCCGCGCGTCACCCGGGCCTTGGTGGGCGCGAACTCGTGCTCGATTTCGCGCATGCAGAACAGCGACGTCGTCAGGCCGTGCCGCGGCAGCTCCTCGAGCATGAAGTACACGCACCGGCCTACGCCGCCGCGGTGGAGATCGGGGACGACGAACAGAATATCAACCATGGTGCGGCAACCTCGGAAAGGCGGGTTTGCCGGGCGTCGGCCCGGGAACGGTCGGGCGCGGGTCGCGCCGGGGCGGCCAGGCGGGTGCGACAGGTTGCACCGGCGCGATCGGCCCCACATGCGTGGCATATGGTGAAGGCATGGGTCGATAGTTGCGTAGCAGGGAAAGGCAGTAGCACAGGAGAAAGCCGGTCAGCGCCGTCTTGGGCGCATAGGCCAGGCCGCCCGACATCGAGTCGATCAGGATGTAGATCGGGGCGCCGGCAATCAGATAGCGGCGGTGCATCTCCAGGGCCGGGTCGCCGTAGCGGCGCCCCAGGGCCATGAGCATCAGCAGCAGGCACGGACCCATGATGATCGCCGTCCCGACGATGCCGAACTTCATCAGGTAGAAAGCCCAGGAGTTGTGCGCGAAGGTGCTCAGTTCGAACCCTTCCTCGCCCATCACCCAGCTGCGGAAGCCGGCCCCGTGTCCGAACATCGGCTTTTCCCGCCACAGCTTCATCTGCCCTTCGTATTCCTGCACGCGTGCGCCGTAGCTGGAGTCCTCGTCCAGGGTTTCCACCGTGAGCACGCGTTGCGCCAGGACGTCCAGGTAGCCGATGGCATAGAACACGAGCAGTCCGGCGATGATGGCCGGCGCGAAGAGCAGCGTGGCCTTGCGCAACGCGCCCACGCGCGCACCCAGCAGCACGGCGATGGTCACCGTCAGCGCCAGCTGCAGGTACTGGCTTCGATTGAGCGAGAACACCAGGGCCAGGAACATGAACATCATGAACAGATAGGCTGTGCGCGACTTCAAGCCCAGTTCTTCCCGGAAATAGAGGATGGAGACGATGGACATGGGCAGGATCCAGATGCCCAGATTCACGTCGCGGACGGGGTCGACCGTGCTGAAACCGATCAGCTGCTTGATCAGCATCAGGGAAGACACCGTCATCCCGGAAAAGACGATGGTCCATTGCAGCTTGCGGTAGGCCTCCAAGCTGTCGATGTCCTTGTAGCAAAGGTACGGCGTGGCCAGGAAGTAGAAGACGATCCGCAGGTCGCGCGCGACGTCGCCGGTCTCGATACCGGGCGGCGGCGGCGCCTTGAACAGCAGGTAGGCGGTGACCAGAAGGTTCAGCCCCATCAGCACCGCCACGCGCGGCGGCGGCAGGGTATAGGCCTGACCGTCTGCCAGCCGCAGGAATTTGACGAATACGATCGCCACGAATATCAGGTCGAAGGAGGACAGCTTGAACCCGCCCACGGCGATGACCAGCGATTCGTTGCTCAGCGCGAGCGCGCTGAACACGAAGGCGCAAAGCAGGGGCAGGGTGGATATGTGCCGATAGCGTTGCATGGCCCGCCCCTAGTGTGCATGCCAGTCGTCGCGGCCGGCGACCTTGTGCACCAGTTTGTCCAGCAGATAGTCCAGGTCGCCCTGGCGCGCGTGCGCGGCGACTTTGGCCGCGCGGCACGACAGTCCGAAGAACCGCCCCATGCCGGGCTCGGTGGCGCGGATGTCGCTGATGATCTGTTCGCGCTCGCGCTCAAGCACGTCCTGCAGCAGCGCCGTCTTGGTCTCCTCGTGCGCCGTATACACGCCCATGGCGCCCGGCACGATGACGTTGGGGCCATCGCGCAGCAGCCGGCTCCACAGTTCCAGGTCCATGCAATAGCGCATCTCCTCCTTCAGCAGGCCATGCCGTTCCAGGCAATCCCGCCGGAACAGCGCGACCTGGTTCGGGATGGAGGCCCGCACCACCGTCAGCTTGGCCCGCGTAAGGGGGATGTAGTAGACGTGCCGGAATATCCGATTGTCGCCATCGGCGATATAAAGGTGCCCGTTCACGATGGGCGGCCTCCGCTTGGCCGCGACGCGCCCGAGCTTGATGAGGGCCCCCGGAAAGTAAAGGTCGTCCGAGTTCTGCCAGCCCACATAGTCGCCGGTGGCCATGGCGAACCCCTTGTTGATCGCGTGCGACTGGCCGCGGTCCGGCTTGCTCTCCCAGTAGGTCAGGTACGGCTCGTACTTGCGGATGATGTCCACGCTGCCGTCGGTGGAGCCGCCGTCCATGATGATGTATTCCAGGTTGGGATATCCCTGGTTCAACACCGACAGGATGGTCCGCTCCAGAAAGCGGGCCTGGTTGTAGGAGGGCGTCACCACCGTGATCTTCGGCAGGTTCGTGTCCGGTGGCGGTGGCGGCACTTGCAGGCGGCTGACGAAGTCGACCAGGGTTTGGGTGGATTTCAGATGGCGCTTGCGCATCAGGGACCTCAGCATCTTGGAAACTACCGTGTTGCGGTTGGAGCGGGTACGTAGGCTGGCGGGCGCGACTGCCGCAGCGCCAGGTAAATCCCCCACAGCGTGGTGACGGAATACGCGATGCGCGCCCACCCTGCCGCGCTTTCGCCGACAGGGGCGACCAGCATGAAAAGCACGCAGACCATGCTGACGCCGGCCAGGCCGTTGAGCACCGCGACGGCGCGGCTGTTGCCCATGCCGAGCAGAGAAAAGTGCGCGACGACGTTCAGCGACAGCAGCCCTGCCGCCAGGATCAGCAGCCGGAACGTGTCGAGATGCGCGGGACTGTAGGCGTGACCGAGCATCAGCGACAGCAGCGGCGCGCTCAATGTGAGCGCCGCGGCCGAACCCAGCACCGACAGGGTCAGATTGACGGCCATCAGGCGCCGCACTTCGCGTCCGACGGCGCGATCGCCGTCCGGACGGGACGCCAGATGGCTGACCCTGGGCATGGTCTTCTGGAAAACGGCGACCGAAGCGGTATGGATCATCTGACCCACCTGAGCGCCGATGGTGTAGATCGCCAGCGTGGCGGGCCCCAGCAGCGAGCCCACCAGGATGCGGTCGACCGAGCCGAACGCCACGGCGCTCAGGCTGTTCAGCCATGACCAGCGCGAGAACCGGAACGCGTCGCCCATGGCCTTGCGGTCGGGCAGGGGCCGAACGACGGCATGGCCATCCCGGCGCGCGAACAGGTGCATCTTCAGCAGCCCGGTGGCCAGCAGGCCGCCCGCCTGGGTCAGGCTGGCCAGTGTGGGCGATTGCGTCAGCATGGCGACCGTGCACGTGACCGTGTAGGCGGTGAAGCGCCCGCCAACTTCGCACAGCGCCGTGGTGGCGAAGGCTTCGCGCCCCTTCAGGCAGCCCGTGAAAAGCTGGTCGAACTGCTGGCTCAGATAGACGGTGATCGCGGGCAGCGCCAGCGTGGACACCGGGATGCCGCCGAAGGTGGCGGCCGGCCACAGCCACGATACCGCGCCCCATACGGCGAGCGCGACGGCCACGACGAAGATCAGCGCGCAACCCACCAGCGCGAAGCTGACGCCGGCGCCGCGCATGGCGCCGCCCGGTTCATGCAGCCGTTCCGATACCAGCTTGGTTCCCGTCACCGCGGCGCCCAGATTGGCCACATTGCCGAAGCCCGCCAGGGCCATGATCATCGCAAACTGTCCGAAGCCGACGGTGCCGAGCTGGCGCAGCAGCACCGGCGTGGCCGCCAGCGCGATGAGCGGACCCAGCCCGTACTCCATCAACCCCCAGAACGAGGCGTTGCCGGCGATGTATTTCCTGACGAGCGCACGCATGAACGCGAATCCCCCTGTCGGTTTGCGCTGGGCCCTGTCGAAAGACCCGCCTCTCGAAACGCCGCCGGCCTTGCCTAGGCCAGCGGCAGCGCCTGCCCGGCGGCATGGCGCAGATAGTCGTGGTAGGTGGCCTCTATGCCCTGGCGCAGCCCCATTTCGGCGCGCCATCCCAGCGCCTGGACGCGGCTGACGTCCAGCAGCTTGCGTGGCGTGCCATCCGGCTTGCTCGTGTCGTAGACCAGATCACCCTGGTACCCCACCACCTGCGCCACCAGCGCGGCCAGTTCGGCGATGGAGACGTCCGTGCCGACGCCGATGTTGTAGACCCCTTCGGCCGCGTCCGATTCCATCAGCATGACGCAGGCGCGGGCCAGGTCATCGACGTGCAGGAACTCGCGCCGCGGCCGTCCGGTGCCCCAGATCGTCACGGTGGGCGCGCCCTGTTCGCGCGCCTCGTGGAACTTGCGGATCAGCGCCGGCAGGACGTGGCTGTTGTTCAGGTCGTAGTTGTCGTTGGGCCCGTACAGGTTGGTCGGCATGGCGCACAGATACCGCGTGCCGTACTGCCGGTTATAGGCCTCGCACAGCTTCAGCCCTGCGATTTTGGCGACGGCATAGGGCTCGTTGGTCGGCTCCAGAGGACCGGTCAACAGGGCGTCCTCGCGCATCGGCTGCGGCGCCATCTTGGGATAGATGCAGGAAGAGCCCAGGAACATCAGGCGCTTGACCCCTGCCGCGAACGCCGCATGGATCACATTGCATTCCATCATCAGGTTGCGGTACAGGAAGTCCACCGGATATGTGTTGTTGGCGAGGATGCCGCCCACTTTCGCCGCCGCCAGGTACACCGTGTCGACGGGCTGCGTGCAGAAGAAGCGGTTGACCTGGTTCTGGTTCTCTAGATCCAGTTCGTGATGCGCGCGCGTGACGATGTTGCGATAGCCGCGCCGGCCCAATTCGCGCACGATGGCGGAACCCACCATGCCGCGATGGCCGGCCACGAATACGTGCTGGTCGAGGTCTGCCATCTCGCTACTCCTTGTAGGCGTAGACTTCGTAGCCGTTCTGCTCGACCAGCGCATCGCGCTGCGCTTCCTTCAGGTCGGCGGCGATCATTTCCTTGACCAGCCCTTCGAAGGTGGTGCGCGGCGTCCAGCCCAGTTTTTCGCGGGCTTTGGTCGGGTCGCCGAGCAGGGTTTCGACTTCGGTCGGGCGGAAGTAGCGCGGGTCCACGCGGACGATGACCTGGCCGGGTTTGACGGCGTCGTAGGCGGGACTGAGCAGCACGGTCGCCGTCTCGTTCACTCCCTCGCCTTCCCATGCGAGCAGCAGTCCCAGCTCGCGCGCGGCCACGTTGATGAAGTCGCGTACGCTGTACTGCATGCCGGTGGCGATGACGAAGTCCTCGGGCTTTTCCTGCTGCAGCATCATCCACTGCATTTCGACGTAGTCGCGCGCATGGCCCCAGTCGCGCTTGGCCGACAGATTCCCCAGGTACAGGCAGTCTTCAAGGCCGAGCGCGATGCGCGCCAGCGCGCGGGTGATCTTGCGCGTGACGAAGGTCTCGCCGCGGCGCGGCGACTCGTGGTTGAACAGGATGCCGTTGCAGGCGTACATGCCATAGGCTTCGCGATAGTTCACGCAGATCCAGTATGCGTACAGCTTGGCGACGGCGTAGGGGCTGCGCGGGTAGAAGGGCGTGGTCTCGCGCTGCGGCACTTCCTGCACCAGGCCGTAGAGTTCGGATGTGGAGGCCTGGTACAGCCGGGTACGATCCTCCAGCTTGAGGATGCGCATGGCTTCCAGCAGTCGCAGGGTGCCCAGCGCGTCGGCATTGGCCGTGTATTCCGGCTCCTCGAAGGAAACGCCCACGTGGCTTTGCGCCGCCAGGTTGTAGATCTCGTCCGGCTGCACCGCCTGCACGATGCGGATAAGGCTGCAGGAATCCGTCATGTCGCCGTGGTGCAGGACGAAGTTGCGCGGCGTCTTGTGCGGGTCCTGATACAGATGGTCGATACGGGCGGTGTTGAACAGCGAGGCGCGGCGCTTGATGCCATGCACCTCATAGCCTTTGTCCAGGAGGAACTCGGCGAGATAGGCGCCGTCCTGGCCGGTGATTCCCGTAATCAATGCCCGTTTTGGCATGGCTGTGTCCTTATGGCTGAGTGTTCGAGAAGAGTACTGAGGTCGCGCTGGCCGGTGTATCCGCCGGAAGGTCTAGGACGTCGTCGGCCCGCGCGGGCGCCGGCTCCGCGCCGGCTGGAAAAGAATGTCGCGCCCGCGCACGGGCGCGGCGCGGCAGCGGTCAGACCCGCCCGTACATATCTTCGAAACGGACGATGTCGTCTTCGCCCAGATAGGCGCCGGATTGCACCTCGATGAGTTCCAGCGGGATCTTGCCGGGGTTCTCCAGGCAGTGAACCTCGCCGAGCGGGATGTAGGTGGATTGGTTCTCTGTCAAAAGGAAAGTGCGGTCGCCATTGTGGATACGCGCGGTGCCGGACACGACGACCCAGTGTTCCGCGCGATGGTGATGCATCTGCGACGACAGGCGCGCGCCCGGCTTCACGGTGATGCGCTTGATCTGGTAGCGCGGTCCCTGCCCGATGGAGTCATAGGAACCCCAGGGGCGCTTGACCTCGCGGTGATGCGCCATTTCGCTGCGATGCTGGGTGCGGAAGGTCTCCACCACGCGCTTGACGTCCTGGGTATGGTCCTTGTGCACGACCAGAACGGCATCGGCGGTTTCGATCACGACGATGTTGTCGAGCCCGATCGTCGCCACCAGCCGGTTCGTTGCATGGACCAGGCAGTTGCGCGAGTCCTCGATGAGGACGTCGCCCGAAACCGAGTTGCCGTCCGGGCATTTGGCGGCGATGTCCCATACGGCATCCCATGCGCCCACGTCGCTCCAGCCGGCGTCCAACGGAACGGCCACAGCGCTGTCGGTCCGTTCCATGACCGCGTAGTCGATGGAGTCGCTGGGGCAGGCGGCGAAAGCCTCCGCGCCCAGCTTGAAGGCGACGTCGTCGCCCGTGCCGTCGCGCACGGCGGTGCGTACGGCGTCGAGCATGGCCGGCGCATGGCGTTCCAGTTCGTGCAGGAATACGGACGCCCGGAAGGCGAACATGCCGCTGTTCCAGTAATAGCCGCCTTCGCGCAGGAACTCCGCGGCGCGTTCGGCGTTGGGTTTCTCCACGAAGGCTTCGACGCGGTGCCAGGGCGCGTCGGACGGCGACGTGCGCAGGTAGCCGTAGCCGGTGAGCGGGGCCGTCGGGCGCACGCCGAAGGTCACCAGCGCGCCCTGGCTGGCGGCTTCATGGGCCAGGCGGAAGGCCTCGCGCAGCGCTTCGCCTTCTTCCATGACGTGGTCGGAAGGCACGACCAGCATGACCGGGTCGTCGCCGTCCCGTGTGGCCCGCAATACGGCGGCCGCGATGGCGGGCGCCGTGTTGCGCGCGCAGGGTTCGAGCAGCAGTTCCGCCTGCACCTTGGCCAGCTCCTGCATTTGTTCGGCGGCGATGAAGCGGTGCGCGTCGTTGCACACCAGCAGCGGGCGGTCGGCGCCGGCGGTATTGACCAGACGCATCACGGTGTTCTGCAGCAGGCTGCGTTCGCCGGTCAACCGGATGAACTGCTTGGGCAGCAGCTCGCGGGACAGCGGCCACAGGCGCGATCCGGATCCGCCGCAGAGGATGACGGGGCGAAACTCGGGGTAGGGTCGAGTCATTGATGTTGCTCCGTGAAGTATGCCTTGGTGTAGGGATGCACGTCCGCAGCGGCGGCGGCTTCCTCGGGGGTGTCCCAGCGATAGCCCAGGTGCTGGGTCGCGGGCAGCGAGGCGGGGAGCGATTCCTGCCCCAGCCGGGTCTCATAGGCCAGAACGACGTAGTGCGTGGCCATGCCGGGCTCGCCGGCGAAATTGACGTCGTAGAAGTGTTCGTACACGCCCTGGAAGCGCCATTGCGACGGCGGCAGCGCCACGCCCAGCTCTTCGCGCGACAGCCGCCGCAGGGCGTCGGCCAGCGCCTCGCCTTTGCGGATGCGGCCGCCCGGCACGAACCAGTGCCGTTGCGCGGGCGGGTTGCCGCGCAGGCCGAGCAGATAGCGGCCGCGCGGGTCGCGCACCAGAAGGTCGATGGAAACCAGCGGCAGCATGTCGACGGCCTGCCGGAATCGTTCGGGGCTCAGCCTGCCGGCGCTGGGAACAGCCTGCGCGTCAGAAGACATTTTTTCCGGTCCAGCCCGACAGGGCGGTCTTGGCGATGATGCGCAGGTCCATCAGGAAGGTCCAGTTCTGGATGTAGTACAGGTCGAACTCGACGCGGTCGCGCATCTTGTGGACCGTGTCGGTCTGCCCGCGGAAGCCGTTGACCTGCGCCCACCCGGTGATCCCCGGTTTGACGCGGTGGCGCATCATGTAGCGCGCGACCACGTCCTTGTATTGCTCGTTGTGTTCGAGCGCGTGGGGCCGCGGGCCGACCACCGACATTTCGCCGCGCAGCACGTTGATGAACTGCGGCAGCTCGTCCAGGCTGGTGCGGCGCAGGAAAGCGCCGATGCGCGTCACGCGCGAGTCGTTGCGCGTGGCCTGCGTCACCACGCCGTCCCGTTCCTTGTGGACGGTCATGCTGCGGAACTTGTAGACCTGGAATACCTTGCCGTCGACGCCGAGCCGCGCCTGCTTGAAGAGCACAGGCCCGCGCGACGTCAGCTTGATGGCGGCCGCGATGGCGAGCAGCAGCGGCGACAGGCCGACCAGCACGCAAAACGCGAATACCCGGTCGAACACTTCCTTCGCCATGCCGCGGATGCCCGCGGCCGGCAGACTGTTCAGTTCGATCGCCGGCACGCCCAGGAATTCATCGACCCGATGGCCGAGTAGCCGCACCGACATCACGTCCGGAATCCAGCGCACGTCGATGGGATCGTGCCGCAGGTGATAGATGGCCTCGCGCACCAGCTGGCTCGATTCGACCGGAAGCGCGATCCACACTTCGCGTATCTCATGCTTGCGGATGAAGGGAGACAGTTCGCTCAGCGAGTTCAGGTGATGGGCCTGGGCGGGAAGATGCTCTTTGGTATTGACGTAGATGCCCGCGATCTCATAACCGGAGCTGCGTGCGGCGGCAGCGCGGCGCCACAGGTCGTGTCCAAGCGTGCCGAAGCCGATCATCACCACGCGCTTGCGGTCCAGTCCCCGGTCGCGCGCCTCGCGGAGGATGCCGTGCACGACGAGGCGCACGCCGATCAGTCCGCCCGCCGTTCCCCCGTACCACACCAGCGCCCACAAGCGCGAGATCGCGCCCACCTGGTGATTCAGGAAGCTGATGAGAATCGCCATCGCGAACACGACCGTCCATGCCGCGAGACTTCGGATGGACAGATCGAAAAGGCTGCGGCCGCGCCACGATGTGTACAGCCTGAATGCCGGAAAGACCGCCATGGTGCCGAAGCTGCACAGATACACCAGCATCGCGTGGATGGGCGCGATGTCCGGCCCCTGGCGCGCATCCAGCCACGATGTTGCTGCCAGCCCCACCGCCGCGACGATGGCGGCATCGGTCAGCCTGTACAGGACGCTCGTATCGGCAAGTCTGCCCGAGACATTCACCGACGACGTATTCATGACGTGCTCCAGAGTGATTCGATCGGCGTCGCTGCGGATCGCGGCGGCGCGGTATGTGGACCGAAAAATCATAGGGAGCGCCCATGCGGGTCGAAACGTCCAAAGGACTGATGCGAGGTATTAGGCCATCAGCTCAATGTGCGGCACCCCGGAAATCGCGTGGAATGTCGCAACCCGTTACGCGGCCGTAGTACCGCGAAACAGTAGGCCCTCAGTCGGTCGATTAACCGTGGAACGCCAATGAATACGATCCTTCGCACGCTTTGCCGAGGCGGCCTGTTGGTCGCGCTTGTTTCGTTGTTGGGCGCTTGCGCATTCGCGCCCGGCATGCGCTACCAATCCGACTTCCTCGTCGATCCCAACGATCCGAACTCAAAGGTCGAGGTCAAGGAAATCACGCCGCAGCTCGCCATGCAGGAAGCGCAGGCGCGCGCGCAGCCGCTCAGCGATAACGTTCGTAAACTTATCGGCACGCCGCGGCCCTACGTGATCGGACCGGGCGACATTCTTTCGATCGTGGTCTGGGACCATCCCGAACTAGTTCTTCCGACGCAGACCTACAGCATCGGAACGGGTCCCACCGAGCTGAGCCTTGGAGACACGGCCGCCGGTATTCCGGGCTATCCGGTGTCCTCGGATGGCTACATTCAGTTCCCCTATGTAGGCCTTGTGAAGGTAGCCGGACTGACGGAGGCGCAAGTCCGCAACGTGCTTACGCGCGGATCGGCCAACTATATTCAGGATCCTCAAATCACGGTGCGCGTGCTAGGTTATCGCAGCAAACGCGTATACGTGGAAGGCGAGGTCAAGACGCCCGGCGCGATGCCGATCACCGATGTGCCGATGACGCTGCCCGAAGCGCTCAACCGTTCCGGCGGCGTGCTCGCCACGGCGGATCGCAGCCGCGTCTACGTCACCCGCGGCGGCCAGACGACGCGCGTGGATCTGCCGGCGCTTCAGCAGGCGGGCATCGACCCGAACGCCATCCTGCTGCAGTCCGGAGACATCGTCCGCGTGGTGCCGCGCGACGAGAACAAGGTCTTTGTGATGGGAGAAGTGACTGTCCCGCAGGCGCTGACGATGCGCGATGGCGTGTTGACGCTCGGCGACGCGTTGGGCGAAACGGCTGGTCCGAGCCAGCTCACCAGTAATCCGACGAACATCTATGTCGTGAGGTCTCTTCCCAACGCGACACCGGAAGTATTCCGTTTGAACAGCGCGTCGCCGCAGGCCATGGCGGTCGCACAGAAATTCCCGCTCGAGTCCAAGGACGTGGTCTTTGTCGATGCGGGCAATCTGGTGCGGTGGAACCGCTTCATCTCGTTGCTGTTCCCCAGCGCGCAGACGGTCCAGACGGTGGACGCGGTACGCAGAGATTGATTCATCCCGTTCGCGGCCCGCGTGGCGTTGCGATGCGGGCCGCCGTGTGCCGGCTGTTGCCGGCATGAAGTTCCTACCACTTAGCGAGTCGACAATGAAGCAGCCCCCTCTCCAGCTGGAATATGCCTCCGCCCGCGCGCCGGATACGCCGATGATGTCGTACGTGGACGTATTGCTGGCGAACCGTTTCATGATCATCGTCGTGACCGCTATCGCGATACTGATCGGCCTGGCGTTCTACCTTGTCACGCCGCCCGTGTATCAATCCGATATTGCGGTCCAGGTGGAAGAGGAGTTGCCATCGGGGACGGCCAGGAGCCTCCTCGGCGACGTATCGGCGATCTTCGACGTCAAGCAGGCGGCTTCGGGCGAAATGGAAATCCTGCGGTCCCGCCTGGTGGTTGGGCATGCCGTGGACTATTACCAGCTCTACGTCCATGCCACGCCCGACTACTTCCCCATCGTGGGACGGTGGCTCGCGAAGCATCACGACAGCTTCGCGCTGCCGCCGGCCGTCAGGGACGCCATTCCGGGCGGCTGGGCGTGGGGCGGCGAACGCATCCAGGTCAACCGCATCGACGTGCCGGACGACCTGATCGGCAAGAAGCTGCGCCTGGTGGCGCTTGGCGCCGGCGCCTACGAGCTGATCGATCCCGTGCATGACCGCCGTTTCGAAGGCCGCGTCGGTCAGCTCGAACGTTTCGAGGTGCCGGGCGGCGCGATCGAGGTCCAGATCGATGCGCTTCAGGCCCGTCCGGAAACGTCGTTCACTCTGATCCGCAGTTCGCGCCTGGAAGCGATCGAGGCCTTGCAGGCCCGCATGGGCATCTTCGAGCGCGGCCGCCAGTCGGGTGTGATCGGCGTCACGCTGCAGGGCCAGGATCCCGTGCTGACGGCCGCCGTGCTCAACGAGATCGGACAGGAGTACGTGCGCCAGAACACCAACCGCAAGACGGCGCAGGCGGAAAAGTCCCTGGCCTTCCTGGACCAGCAGCTGCCCGTGCTGAAGAAGCAGCTGGAGGAATCGGAAAGCCGCTACAACGCCCTGCGTAATTCGCGCGGCACGATCGACCTCGGTGAAGAGGCCAAGCTGGTGCTGGGACAGTCCGTGGAAACGCAGAACCAGATCTTCCAGTTGAAGGCCAAGCGGCAGGAGCTCATCACCCGCTTCGCGCCGACCCATCCGAGCATCGAGGCCATCGACCGGCAGATCGCCTCGTTGAGCGGCGACATGAACAAGCTGAATACCAAGATCCGCGAACTGCCCGACCTGGAGCAGGACGTGGTGCGCCTGACCCGGGACGTGAAGGTCAATACCGATCTCTATACGGGGCTGCTCAATAACGCGCAGCAATTGCGGATGATCCGGGCCGGCAAGGTCGGCAATGTCCGAGTGGTCGATACGGCAGTGCCAGCCGAGAAACCGCTGAGCCCGAAAGCGCCCATCGTGCTCGGCGTCGCGGCGGTGGCCGGCCTGGTGCTGAGCGTGCTGGCCGCGTTCTTGCGCAACGCCTTGTTCGGCGGCCTGACGGACCCCGACGAAATCGAGCGCTTCACCGGGCTGCCGGTGCTCGCCACCGTACCGTACAGCGACCTGCAGGACCGGCTGTGGCGCCGTGCGAGGCGCAAGAACGCCCGCATCCCTGCATTGCTGGCGCAGAGCAACGGCAGTACGCCGCCCATCGAAAGCCTGCGCAGCTTCCGCACGGTGCTGCAGGTGGCGATGCGCGACGCCGAAAACAACATCGTCGTCTTCACGGGTCCGGTCGCCGGCGTGGGCAAGTCCTTCCTGTCTGCCAACTTCGCCTTCATCCAGGCGGCGGTGGGCAAGCGGGTGCTGTTGATCGATGCCGACTTCCGGCGCGGCACCTTGAACCGCTATTTCGCCACGCCGGCCGAGAACGGGCTGTTCGAGGTGCTGGCGGGGACCGTGCCGCTGGAGGCCGTGACCAAGCGCAACATCATGAACGGCGTGGATTTCATTTCCACAGGCAAGGTCACGTTCGATCCCTCCGAGCTGCTGGCGTCGGATGCCTTCGGCGAATGCCTGCACGCGCTGGCGGCCGACTACGACATCGTCATTGTCGATACGGCGCCGGTGCTGTCGTCGTCCGATGCCGCGGTGGTGGGTGCGCATGCGGCCGCCGTCATGGTGGTGGTGCGTTCGGGCATGAATACCGTCGGCGAGATCCGCGAAACCGCCAAGCGGCTGGCGCAGGCCGGCGCGCCGGTGGCCGGGGTGGTCTTCAACGGCCTGAAGCTGCAATCGGAGGGTCTGGGTTACCGGCCCAAGTACGGACCCTATCGCTATTCCCGCGCCTCCTATTACGGCGAGAACCAGCCATAGCGCATCGGAGGCTTCATGGATTCGCCAGGTGCGCCGCAGGCGGCTGCTTACCCGCCGGAAGTCTTTCGCGCCGATGAAATCCGCGGCCGTGTCGGCCAACAGATCGATGCCCGTTTCGCGCATGCCCTGGGCCGCGCCGTGGGCGGCTGGGCGATGGAGCTGGATCGCCGCGGCGTGGTGATCGGCAAGGATGGGCGGCTCAGCAGCGTGGAGCTGGCCGCGGCCCTGCAGGCTGGCGTGCGCGAGTCCGGCATGGCGGTCATCGATATCGGCATGGCCACCACGCCGCTTGCCTGGTTCGCCGCGCGTCTGACCGATACGGGCGCGGCGGTTTCCGTCACCGGCGGCCAGGACGACGACCGCTACAACGGATTCAAGATCATGCTGGACGGCGTGACGCTGGGCGACGCGGCGTTGCGCGCGCTGCACGGCCGCATGCGTTCGCCGGCCGCCGCCTCGGGCTCGCCGGGCGCGCGCGCGCTCATCGACGCCGGGCACTGCTACGCCTCGCGCCTGGTCAGCGACGTGCGGCTGGATCGCGTAATGAAAGTCGCGCTGGACTGCCGTCACGGCGTGGCCGGCAGCATCGCCCCCGCGGTGCTGCGCGAGCTCGGCTGTGAAGTGACCGAACTGAACTGCGAGATTACCGGCGTGCATGGCGACGGCGGTCCGCGCGCCGGCGAGCCCCGCCATGTGGCGGAACTGGCGGCGGAGCTGCGCTATTCGAACTGCGAGCTGGCGCTTGCGATCGCCGGAGACGGCGATCGGCTGATCGTCGTGAGCAAGTCGGGAGCGTGCATCGGCGCCGACCGGCTGCTGATTCTCTTCGCACGCGATGTACTGAGCCGCCACCGCGGCGGCGCGGTGCTGCACGACGTGCGCAGCAGCCGCAATCTGGCCCGGGAAATCGGCCAACTGGGCGGCATCCCCATCGTGTGCCGCGCCGGCGACGCCCATATGAGCGAGAAACTGCGCGAGACCGGCGCGCTTCTTGCTGGGGAGGCCGGCGGCCGCATCCGCTTCCGCGACCGCTGGTATGGCTACAGCGACGGTTTGTACGCCGCCGCGCGCCTGCTGGAGCTGCTTTCCCGTCATCGCGATGCCTCCGACGTGCTGGACGCCCTGCCGCAGTCCTGCGCGACGCCGGAACTGCGCCTGGACACCGCCGAGGGCGAGCAGTTCAGGCTGGTAGAAGCGCTGCGGGCCCGGGGCCGTTTCCTGGGCGCGCGGCAGGTCATCCACCTTGACGGCGTGCGGGTGGAGTACGAGGACGGCTTCGGCCTGGCGCGTCCGTCCCGGGCGCAACCCGCGGTGCTGTTGCGCTTCGAGGGCGATACCGGCGTTGCCTTGTCCCGCATCCAGGAGGATTTCCGGCGCCAGTTGCTCAGCGTCGCACCCGGACTGCGGTTGCCTTTCTGACGGTCGTATCCCACGGCCTTTCATTCCTGCTGCGACGGAGTAGCGATGGCATATTTATTGGTGACGGGCGGCGCCGGGTATATCGGCAGCCATACTTTGGTGGAACTGGTGAACGCCGGCTATCAGCCGGTCGTCGTCGACAACCTGTCCAACGGCAGCCGCGACGCGGTGCGGCGCGTGGAGAGAATCGTCGGTACGGACATCCCGCTGGTGCAGGGCGATATCCGGGCGCCGGGGCTGCTGGACGCGCTTTTCGCGGTGCACCGCCGCCAGGGCAAGCCGATCGAATGCGTGCTGCACCTGGCCGGCGCCAAGGCGGTGGGCGAATCCGTCGCCGACCCGCTCAAGTACTACGACAACAACGTCGCCGGCACGGTCGCGTTGCTGTCCGCCATGCGGGCCAACGACGTGCGGAGGCTGGTGTTCAGCTCGTCGGCCACGGTGTACGGCGTGCCGCGTTTTCTCCCCTTCGACGAATCGCATCCGCTGCAGCCCACCAATCCCTATGGGCGCACCAAGCTTATGGTCGAACAGCTGCTGCAGGATCTGTGCGCGGCCGATCCCGCTTTCAGCGCCGTGACGCTGCGCTATTTCAATCCCATCGGCGCGCATCCCAGCGGCCTGATCGGCGAGAACCCGCGCGATACCCCGAATAATCTCTTTCCGTTCATCACGCAGGTGGCGGTGGGGCGGCAACCTTACTTGAAGGTCTTCGGCGACGACTACGATACCGAGGATGGCACGGGTGTGCGCGATTACCTGCACGTCATGGATCTGGCCGCGGGCCATGTGCGCGCGGTCGACTATGCCCGCGACCATACGGGTTTCATCGCCATCAATCTGGGCACCGGCAGGGGCACCAGCGTGATGGAGCTGGTGCGCACCTTCGAACGCGTCAACGGAACGCGCATTCCCTGCCGGGTCGAGCCCCGTCGGCCGGGCGACGTGGAACGCATGTGGGCGGACCCCGCCCTGGCGCGGCGGCTGCTGGGCTGGGAATGCACCCACGACGTGGAGAGCATGTGCCGGGACGGTTGGCGCTGGCAGTCGCGCAACCCGCACGGTTATGCCGCTCCGCCGGCGGCATCGGCCCCGGCGGCGCAAGCGGGATTGCGCCGCGGCGAGACGGCGGTGCGGTCGTAGGCCACGCGCCGGCCGGTTCGGCGGGCACGCCGGTTGCTCATCAGGCCCGTCGTCAAACCGCGCCGCCTTGGCGCCCGGGCGTTTCACGCCCGCTACTTCATCACAATCAATGAGCCCACAGCCCCGTTTGCCTTCGCGGCGCACCGCGCGCCCGTCCGCGGCCCATGCGGCCGCTGCCGAGGGAGGTGCGGAAAAGGGGCGCGCCGGCGCGCACGGCCGTCCCGACCATCATGAACCCGGTTACGCGCAGGCGGTGCGGGCCGCGGCCAGCCATGCCGCCGTTACGGGCGCGCACGCTTCCGCCGATGGCGCGGCCGCCGCCACGCCCGCGCCGCGCCCCTTCGATCGCCGGCACGCGGCCTTGTCCATCATCGCGGTGCTGGCGGTCGTATTTGCACTGCACTGGGCCCGCGATTTCGTCATTCCGCTGGTCATCTCCATCATCCTGTCGTACGCGCTGGATCCGCCGGTAAGTTTTTTGCACCGGCGGTTGCGGCTGCCGCTGGTCGTGTCGGCCAGTGTGGTGGTGGCGGCGCTGATCGCCGTGATGGTCGTCGGTGTCATTTCGCTGCGCGGTCAGGTCTTGTCCATCGTGGATGGCTTGCCGCAGACCGCGCAAAAGGTGTCGCGCACCATCGAAGGGTTTACGACGGGAAAGGGGTCGGTGGTCGATAAGCTGCGCTCGGCGGCCAACGCGGTCGGTACACCGGAGAAGCGGCCCGGCAGCGGCGCCAGCGTGGTGGTCGAGCGGCCCGCCGACAAGCTCGAAGCGATGCTGCTGGCCGGCTCGATGGGTGTGGCCGAATTTCTCGGCCAGGCTTTGATGGTGATCTTCCTGGTGTACTTTCTGCTGCTTTCCGGCGACACCTTCAAGCGCAAGTTCATCAAGATCTGCGGGCACAGTCTTACCGAAAAGAAAATCAGCGTGCACATGCTGGACGAGATCCACCGCTCCATCCGCCTGTACATGATGATGTTGCTGGTGACCAATGTGCTGCTGGCCCTGCTGACCTGGGTGGCGTTCCGCCTGATCGGTCTGGAGAACGCCGGCACCTGGGCGGTGGTGGCGGGCGCCCTGCACGTCATTCCGTATTTCGGGCCGCTGCTCGTGGCGGTGTTCACCGGCGTCGCCGCCGTCGTGCAGTTCGGCGAGCTGGCGCCGGCATTGCTGGTGGCCGGCGTGTCGCTGTCGATCGCGGCGCTCATCGGCTTCGTGGTGCAGACCTGGATGACGGGCCGCATCGCCAAGATGAACCCCGTGGCGGTGTTCGTCATCCTGCTGCTTTTCACGTGGGCCTGGGGGCTCTGGGGAACGCTGCTGTCCATTCCGATCGCGGTGATCGTGAAAGTGGTGGCCGACCACGTCGAAGGCTTCCAGGGCGTCGCGGAATTCCTCGGGGAATGAGAGGAGGGGCTCCGGGACCGGCCTGGGGTTTTATCCCCAGGTTTTGTGGATAACCCTATGGATAGGGTGGGCACAGCCGCGAAAAAACGCGGCGGGACAAGCACTTAAGCCCACAGATCAAATTGCGTCCGCCGCCGGGGGACGGACGCGGGCGTTCACGGCGGTGCGGTCCCCAACCCGCGGCGGCGTGCGGCGGTAACCGTCGCGCCGCCTGCGGGATCTCCTGTTCCCTGCCCGGTTTACCGCAGGAAACCCGTGGATAGCCACGGGATAGCGGCCACCACCAGCAGCCCCACGGCGATGGATACCAGATATCCCATGATCGGCCGTATGCCCTTGTCCGGCGCCACCCGGCCGATGGCGCAGGCGGCGTAGTACCCCACGCCGAAAGGCGGCGCGAACAGCCCGATGCCCATGGCCAGGATCACCACCATGGCGTAGTGGACCTCGTGGATGCCGACTTCCCGCGCGATGGGAAAGAGCAGGGGGCCGAACAGCACGATGGCCGGAATACCTTCCAGTACGCTGCCCAGCACGACGAACACGACGATGGAGACCGCCATGAAGGTAACCGCGCCGCCCGGCACCGAGGCCATCAAATGGGCCAGTTGCGTGGAGAAACCGGATTGCGTCAGCGCCCAGGCCATGGCCGTGGCAGCGCCGATGATCAGCAGGATCGAGCCGGACAGGCAGGCGGTGTCGACGAGCATCGGCCCCAGCCGGCGCCAGTCGAACCGGCGGTAAATCAGCAGCCCCACCAGGACCGAATAAACGATGCCGATGGTCGAGACTTCGGTAGCGGTGGCAATGCCTTCGACCACGGCCGCGCGGATCACGAAGGGCAGGGCGAGCGCCGGCAGTGCGATGACCAGCGTGCGCAGGATCTCCCTGCCGGGCGCGCGCTGCACGCCGTGGAGCGATTCACCGCGATAGCGGCGCCAGACGACCACGCAAAGCATCAGAGCCAGGACCAGCCCGGGCAGCAGACCGCCTGTGAACAGCGCGGTGATCGACACGCCGGTGACCGAGCCGATGGTGATCAGGACCAGGCTGGGGGGAATCGTTTCGGTCTGCGCGCCGGTGGCCGACAGCAAGGCGACCAGGTCGCCTTCGTCGGCGCCCCGCTTGCGCATCTCCGGAAACAGGACCGGCGCCACCGCCGCCATGTCCGCCGCCTTGGCGCCTGAGATGCCGGAAACCAGGTACATGGCCCCGATCAGCACATACGACAGGCCGCCCCGCACGTGACCGAGCAGACTTGCCAGGAAGGCCACCATGCGTTGGGCCATGCCGGTCATTTCGATCAACAGACCCAAAAAGACGAAAAGCGGGACGGCGAGCAGGATCAGATGCGACATGCCTTCGTCCATGCGGCCCACCACCACCATCATGGGCGTGGAAGTGGTCAATGCCAGATAGCCGTAGGTCGCCAGCCCGAAGGAGAAGGCGATGGGCACGCCGGCGAAGACGCACAGCGCCACGATGCCGACGAAGAAGATCGCCAGGTTGGCGTTGCCGAGCGTAGCCAGCACGGGCTGCAAAGCCGCCAGAATCGCCACCCCGGCCGCCACCAGGCCAACGGCCTTGAGCGTCGTCCGCCAGCCGGCGCGCTCGATCAGCCGCAGCAGCGCCAGCGCGATCATCAGCGCCGTGCCCACCGGCAGGGCGGCCGCGCGCCATGCGTTGGATATTTCCAGGGCGGGCGTCGAAACGTATTGTTCCTCGGTCGCGTATTCCCAGCCCGGCATCAGGATCATCAGCAGAAACGCCAGCGCGGCGGAGACGGCCAGCATGTCCAGGAACGCGCGGGTCGCGGGCGACGCGCGGTTCACGAAGGCCGTCATGCGCATGTGTTCGCCCCTGCGAAAGGCCACCACCGCGCCCAGCATGGCCAGCCACAGGAACAGGATGGAAGCCAGTTCGTCCGACCAGACCAGGGGCGTGTGGAACACGTAGCGCGCCGCGATGCCGGCAAACAGGATGGCGACTTCGGCCAGGACCAGTATGGCCGCGGGGATTTCCACCAGGCGGCCGATGAAAACATCGGCCGCCGCGACCCAGGGCCGCCTGCCCTGGGCCGGGGCGGACGGCCGCATGGCGGCCGCTTCGGAGGACATGCCGTCCATCATGACAGCTTCCCGACGGACTGTTCGAGCAGGGCCCAGGCCTTGTCGCCGTACTTGCCCTGCCACTCCTTGTAGAAGCCGGCCTTGCGCAGCGCTTCGCGTATGGGCGCCGGATCGGGCGTGTTGAACGCCAGCCCCTGCTGGGCCAGCTGCGTCTGCAGCTCGTTGTTCAGCTTGAAGGTGTCGGCGCGCATGTTCATGCCCGCCTCATTGATGCGCGCGGACACGATGCCCTGTACGTCCTTGGGCAGCTTCTCCCAGGCGCGCCGGTTCATCAGGAACCAGAAGCCGTCCCACATGTGGTTGGTCATCGAGCAGTACTTCTGCACTTCGTACAGCTTGGCCGTCTGGATGATCGCCAGCGGATTCTCCTGTCCATCGACCACCTTGGTCTGCAGCGCCGAATACGTCTCGTTGAAATTGATGCTGGCCGGCGAGGCGCCCAGCGCCTGGAACATCGACGTCCAAAGCGGGCTGACCGGCACGCGGATCTTCATGTCCTTGAAGTCTCCCGGCCCCTGGATCGGCCGCGTGCTGGTGGTGACCTGGCGAAAACCGTTGTCCCAGATCTTGTCCATCACCAGCAGGCCCTTGCCCTGGATCTCCTTGCGGATATGGGCGCCCAGGTCGCCGTCCATGGCCTTCCACACCGTGTCGTAGTCCGGAAAGGCGAAGCCCACGCCGCTGATCGAGGCGGCCGGCACCAGCGTGGACAGAATCAGCCCGGACAGCGTGAAGAATTCGACCGCGCCCGAACGCAGCTGGCTCAGCGTGTCGGTGTCCGACCCCAGCTGGCTGCTCGGGAACACGTCCAGCTGGAAGCGCCCGCCGGTGTCCTTGGCGATGGCCGCGGCAGCTTCGCGCGCGCGCACGTTCATTGGGTGCGTGGCCGGCAGGTTGTTGGCGTACTTGTAGCGGAACTCGGGCGCCGCGATGGCGCGATGCAGCGGCGCCACGGCCAGCATGGCGCCGCCGCCGGCGGCCGCCATGAATTTGCGTCGATTCACGTTCATGCTGTCTCCTCGTTGGTATCCGGCTGGCTGGGCCGCCGGTATGAAGGCCGGCCATTCGGTCGAATGCGGCCAATTTTATAGAGGTCCATACTATGGACCAACTAATGAGCGTGATGAGTGATTAAATCACGTTGAATTTCAGGAGTGAAGTAGTAGAATCCCTCCACCGAATTATTCCAACTCCAAACAGACGGTCCACATAATGGACCATTACGGAGACAATGTGGCGACTTCCCCATCCCGGGTAGACGGCGCGCAATCCATCGCGCGCGCCCTGCGGGTCCTGCGCACCGTGGCGCGCACCGCACAGGAAGGCGCGGGGCTGCTTGCCCTGACCCGGGAAACCGGCATGAACAAGCCCACCGTGCACCGCCTGCTGGCTGCGCTCGCGGCCGAAGGCATGGTCGAACAGGACCCTGTTACCCGCCGCTACTTCCTGGGACCCGAATGTCATGTCCTTGGCCATATCGCCTCGCAGCGCCATGGTCTGGCCCGGCTGGCCGCCGACACCGTTGCCAACCTGGCGCACACCTGCGGCGACTCCGCGTTCTTCTCGATCCGGCGGCATGTTTTCGCCGTATGCGTGCTGCGCGAAGACGGTGATTATCCCCTCAAGACGCACGCCTTGCGGCCCGGCGACCGCCATCCGCTCGGCGTCGGCGCGGGCAGCCTGGCCATGCTCGCCGCCTTGCCGGACGACGAAGTCGACGCCTGCCTGCATGCCAACGCCGCCTTGATCGAGCAGCGTTATCCCAACTATTCGCCCGCCTTGCTGCGCGCCCAGGTAAGCGAGGCGCGCGCGCAAGGCTACGCCGCCAATCGCGGCCTGATCGTGCCCGGCTCCTGGGGCATCGGCGTGCCGGTGCGCGGGGCCGACGGCCAGGTCGCGGGCGCCCTGAGCATCGCCGCCATCGAAAGCCGCCTGGACGAAGAGCGGCAGTTTCAGTTGGCGAAGCTGCTTTCCAAGGAAGCCAAAAAACTCGAATCCCTTGCGGAAAGCGCGGGAGTTCTTCGCAAGGATAGCGCGGCGGCGCGCGCCGCGCCGGACGAACATCGCAGAAAAAGCCAGGGCAGGACCCCTGGCGACATCACCATGAGAGGAGAGAACCATGCCTGACCGTGCCGTGATCGTAGGGTGGTCGCACATACCCTTCGGCAAACTGGACGACCCCGACACCGAAAGCCTGATGGCCCGCGTGTCGCTGCAGGCGCTCGAACATGCGGGCGTCACCAGCGACGGCGTCGACGGAATTTATGTCGGCGTCATGAACAGCGGCTTTCAGAAGCAGGACTTCCAGGGCGCGCTGGTGGCGCTGGCCGATCCCGCCCTGGCATACGTGCCGGCGACCCGGCTGGAAAACGCCTGCGCAACCGGCTCGGCCGCCTTGTACGCCGCCATGGACTTCATCGAGTCGGGGCGCGGCCGCATCGCGCTGGTGGTGGGCGCGGAGAAAATGACCTCGCGCCCCGGACGGGAGATCGGCGACATCCTGCTCAATGCCAGCTACCGGCGCGAGGAGGCGGATACCGAAGGAGGCTTTGCGGGCGTGTTCGCCGGCATCGCGCGCAGCTATTTCGACCGTTACGGGGACCACAGCGAAGACCTGGCCCGCATCGCGGCGAAGAACCACCGCAACGGCGTCGCAAACCCGTATGCGCAGATCCGCAAGGACCTGGGCTACGAGTTCTGCAATACCGTCTCTGAAAAGAACCCCTATGTGGCGGCGCCTTTGCGCCGCACGGATTGTTCATTGGTGTCCGATGGAGCGGCGGCGCTCGTGCTGGCGTCCAGCGATGCCGCCGCGGGCCTGACGCGCGCAATCGGTTTCCGCGCGCGCAAACAAGTCAACGATATCCTTCCGCTGAGCCGCCGCGATCCCATCGCGTTCGAAGGCGCCGCCCGCGCATGGCGCGGCGCGCTGGCCGATGCCGGCCTGACCCTGCGCGACCTGGATCTGGTCGAAACCCACGACTGCTTCACCATCGCCGAACTGATCGAGTACGAGGCCATGGGCCTGACCGCCCCGGGCGAAGGCTACAAGGCGGTGCGCGAGGGCTGGACGGAAAAAGGCGGCAAGCTGCCCGTGAATCCGTCGGGAGGCCTGAAGGCGAAGGGCCATCCCGTCGGCGCAACGGGGGTTTCCATGCACGTGATGGCCTGCATGCAGCTCGCGCATGGCGCAGGAGACATGCAGATACCGGATGCCCAGCTTGCCGGCGTCTTCAACATGGGCGGCGCGGCCGTGGCCAACTACGTCAGCATCCTGGAGCGCGTGCGATGAGCGGCCCGCAGATGAACGCAGCCGCCGCGGCGCCGGCCGGCGGCGTGGCCCCCGTATCGCGCCGGGCCATGAACCTCGCGCATTGGCTGACCCAGGCCGCGCGCCGTTTTCCCCAGCGGCCGGCGCTGATCGGGCCGGCGCGCACCGTGACGTGGGCGGAGCTGGACCGCCGCGTCAGCGCGATGGCGCGCTGGCTGGCGGACAAGGGCATCGCCAAGGGTGACCGCGTGCTCGTGCATGCGAAGAACTGCGAGGCGCTGGTCGAATCGATGTTCGCGGCATTCCGCCTGGGCGCGGTGTGGGTGCCGACGAATTTCCGCATCACGCCCGACGAAGCCGCCTGGCTGGCGCAAGCCTCCGGTGCGCGGGCCGTGGTGTGCCACGGCGACTTTCCCGACCACGCCCAAGCCATGGCTGGCGCGCTCCCGGGCCTCGCTGCGCTGTTGCGCGTAGGGCCGGGGGATTTTGGCCTGGGGGAAACCGAGCATGGCTTCGATGATGCGCCGGAAGCGTCCGTACCGGACGCGGCGGTGGAATACGACGACCCTTGCTGGTTCTTCTTTACCTCCGGCACGACCGGGCGGCCGAAGGCAGCGGTGTTGACGCATGGCCAGATGACCTTCGTGGTCACCAACCATCTGTGCGACCTGATGCCCGGCACCACGGAAGCGGACGTCAGCCTGGCTGTCGCGCCCTTGTCGCACGGGGCAGGCATCCATCTGCTGACCCAGGTGGCGCGCGCGGCCGCCACGGTGCTGCCGCCTGACGGACGCTTCGATGCCGAACAGATCTGGCGGCTGGTGCAGGAGCATCGCGTGACCAATATGTTTACCGTGCCCACCATCGTGAAGATGCTCGTCGAGCATCCCAGCGTGGACCGTTACGATCACCAGTCCCTGCGCTACGTCATCTACGCCGGCGCGCCCATGTATCGCGAGGACCAGAAGCGGGCGCTGGCCAGGCTGGGGCCCGTGCTCGTGCAGTATTTCGGCCTGGGCGAGGTCACGGGGAACATCACGGTGCTGCCGCCCGCGTTGCATCGCGCCGACGATGACGCCGACGCCCGCATCGGGACTTGCGGCTTCGCGCGCACCGGCATGCAGGTCAGCATCCAGGACGACGACGGCAATGAGGTGCCGCCCGGCGTCCAGGGAGAGATCTGCGTGTGCGGGCCCGCCGTGTTCGCGGGCTACTACAACAACCCGGAGGCCAACGCCAAGGCGTTCCGCAATGGATGGTTCCGCACCGGCGACCTGGGCCACATGGACGCAGAGGGCTTCGTGTACATCACGGGACGTGCGTCGGATATGTACATTTCGGGCGGCTCCAACGTCTACCCGCGTGAGATCGAGGAGAAGGTGCTGACGCATCCCGCCATCGCCGAGGCGGCCGTGGTCGGCGTGCCGGACCCGACATGGGGCGAGGTCGGCATCATGGTCTGCGTGCCGCGCCCCGGCCACGAGATCGACGAGCCGGCCATGATGGACTGGCTGCAGAGCCGGCTGGCGCGGTACAAGATGCCGCGGCGCGTCTTTTTCTGGGAGGCTCTTCCGCGGTCCGGCTACGGCAAGATCACGAAGAAGCTGGTGCGCGAGGCGCTGGAGGCGCGCGGCTGCCTGCAGACGGAACCGCGCAATGCCATGGAGGTGTCGTCATGACCGCTTCTCCCACGATACGCATGCTGCGGCATCCCGGGCCCGTGGCGCCCACACGCTGGACCAGCGTGGAAAACCCCGGCGCGCCGGCCCTGCGGCTGGAGCTGCCGGCGGGCGGCAACCTGTACGAATCGCTGGTCACTCCCCTGCAGGCGCGCGGCATCGCGGCGTGCGCGATCAACATCATGGACGGTGACTTCGAGCGCGCGGCGTACTGCCTGGCGCGGCCCATGCCGGACATCGAACAGGTCATCGCGTACACCGCGCCGATCATGGTGCGCAGGCACTTGCGCATGGTTGGCGCCGGCGCGACGCTCGGCGAGGACGAACGGGGTGCGCCGCTGCTGCACTGCCATGGTCTGCTGGTCGATGACCAGGGCGTCCTGATCGGCGGCCACCTGCTCACGGAACGATGCGTGATCGGGGCCGGCGGCTGCGTCGCCTACGTCCATGCCTTGCGTGAAACGCGGCTGACGCGCCGCTTCGACCCGCAGATCCGGCTGGCGGTGTTCCAGCCCGAACCCAAGGGAGACTTCCATGTCCGCCATTGAACAGGGCCACACCGGCCGCATCGTCTATGCGCGCCTGCGGCCGAACGAAGATCTGGTGCAAAGCATCGAGAAGCTATGCCTGGCGCATGGCTTCACGCGCGCCATGGTGCGCGGCAGCCTGGGCAGCCTGACGCAGGCCAGCCTGGAACGTGCAGGCGCCGCCATCGCCGACTTGCCGGGGCCGGCCGTCGAAATCCTGACCCTGGCGGGCGAGGTGGCCCTGGACGACGCGGGCGCCGCGGTCGCGCGCCTGAACGGCACCGTGGTGGATCCCGCCGGCGCCGTGCATGCCGGGCGCTTCGTATCCGGGCGCAATCCGGTTTGCATGACATTCGAGGCCGTGCTCGAGGAGTGGGTGCCCGAGTCCCAAGCTTGAAAAATACAGAGAGGAGACAAGATGGAAACCAAGGACGATGTGGTCATGGTGACCGGCGGCGCTTCCGGCATTGGGCTGGCCATTGCGCAGGGCCTGGTGCGCGACGGGCGCAAGGTGCTGATCGCGGACCTGTCGCAGGAAAGCCTGGACGCGGCGGCGGACTGCCTGCGGCCCGACCGTGCGCGCTGCGTGGCGCTGAACGTGACCGATGAAGATGCGGTGGCGCAGGCCCTGGACGCCTGCGAGCGGGATTTCGGCCCGGTCGGCGGTTTGGTGAACAGCGCGGGAATCGCGCGCGACGTGCCGTTTCTGGAAACCGAGACGCGCCTGCTGCGCCAGATTCTGGACGTGAACGTGGTGGGATCGTTCATCGTGGCCCGCCAGGCCGCCTTGCGCATGCGTGAACGCCGCGCCGGCTCGATCGTCCATATCTCGTCGGTGTCGGGCCTGCGCGGCAATCTTGGGCGGGCCGCCTACGGCGCGTCGAAAGGCGCCATCGTGACGCTGACACAGGTCATGGCGGTGGAGCTGGCCGAGCATGGCATCCGCGTGAACGCGGTGGCGCCTGGACCGGTGGAGACGCCGCTGGTTTCGCAGGTGCATACCCAGGCCGCACGGCGCCGCTGGATCGATGCCGTGCCAATGAAGCGCTACGGCAGGCCCGACGAGCTGTATGGCGCGGTCGCCTGGCTGTTGAACGAACAGGCGTCCAGCTATGTGACGGGGCAGGTCGTGTCCGTGGACGGCGGCTTCGTCGCGGGCGGGCTCGTCAATTCCTGAGCGGCCCGGGCGCTGCAAGCATCGCATTGAGGGCGGCCAGCGCATCCGCGCAGGGCTGCTCGATCTTCAGGCTCAGGTCGGCATCGGCCCGGGTGCGGCCCAGGTTCACGGCGGCGATCGGCAATCCGCCGCGCGCGGCGGCGGCCACGAAGCGATAGCCCGAATACACCATCAGCGACGACCCCACCACGAGCACCGCGTCGGATCGCTCCAGGGCGGCGTTCGCCCGCTCGACGCGGTCGCGCGGCACCGTTTCGCCGAAGAATACGACGTCGGGCTTCAATATGCCGCCGCATATGGGGCAGGGCGGAACATGGAAGGCGGAAAAATCCACGCCTTCCAGGTCGGCATCGCCGTCCGGCGCGTCCTCGGCATTCAAATGCAGCCAATCGGGGTTTGCTTCCTCCAGCCATGCCTGCATCTGTTGCCGGGGCAGCAGGTGTCCGCATCGCATGCAACGCACGCGGTCCATGCGGCCGTGCAGGTCCACGACATCGCGGCTGCCGGCCTTTTCATGCAAGCCATCGACGTTCTGCGTCACCAGCAGCGAGAACAGGCCCTTGCGCTCCATGGCGGCCAGGGCAAGATGGGCCGCGTTGGGCGCCACGTTGCCGAACATGCGCCAGCCCACCATGCCGCGCGCCCAGTAGCGCGCCCGCGCCAGCGCGTCCCCCATGAACACCTGAAACTGCATGGGCGGACGGCGCTTCCATGCGCCTTCGCTGTCGCGGTAGTCCGGAATGCCGGAACCGGTGCTGCAGCCCGCGCCGGTCAGCACGAACAGGCGCGGATGCGCCCGAACGAAATCGCGCAGCGCGTGAAGGTCGCCGCGCGGCGCGTCGGGCGCGGGGGAGTCAGCCGCCAAGGCCGGCGTCCGGCGAAGCGTTCAGGGTGCCCGCCTGCGTGACGTTGGAGCCCGGGGGCACATCGTGCGTCAACCACACGTTGCCGCCGATGACCGAGCCGCGGCCGATGGTGATCCGGCCCAGGATGGTCGCGCCCGCATAGACGACGACATCGTCTTCCAGCACGGGATGGCGCGGCAGCCCCTTTTTGAGTTCGCCGTTTTCTCCCGGCGGGAAGCGCTTTGCGCCCAGCGTCACCATCTGGTACAGGCGCACGCGGTCGCCGATGACGGCGGTTTCGCCGATGACGACGCCGGTGCCGTGATCGATGAAGAAGCTGCGGCCGATCGTGGCGCCGGGGTGGATGTCGATGCCCGTGTCGGCATGCGCGATTTCGGCGACGATGCGCGCAAGCAGCGGCACGCCCAGGCGGTAGAGCTCGTGCGCCATCCGGTGATGGATCATCGCCAGCACGCCGGGATAGCACAGCAGCACTTCATCGACGCTGCGCGCCGCCGGGTCGCCCTGGTAGGCGGCGATGACGTCCGCATCCAGCTTGCGGCGGATGGCCGGCAGCTCGGCGCCGAAGGCGCGCACGATCTCCACCGCGCGCTGCTCGGTTTCGGGCCGGATGGGGCCGTGATTGCGGTCGATGGTGTTCAGCTCCAGGCGCACCTGGTGCAGCAGCGCGTCCAGCGCCGTGCCGATGGTGTGACCGACGTAGAAGTCTTCCACTTCTTCGCGCAGGTCGATCGGACCCAGCCGCATCGGGAACAAGGCCCCGCACAAGGCCTTGATGATCTGCCGCATGCTTTCCTGGGACGGGAATTCGCGGCCGCCGGCATCGCGCAGGCGGCCCAGGGGCAGCCGCCATTCCGTGCGGACCTGGCGCAGATCCGAAACGATGCGATCCAGGTTCCAGGAGGCGGCGTTGTGGTTCAGGGGTGCATTCATGGCGTTCAGACTGCGAAACGAATTTACTAATGTACTCCGGCCATCCCCGTCCGGCCGCCGCAAACCTTGCCCGGCGCAGGGTTTATGCGGGACTGTTCTCGCCCATCAGCAGGCGGTGGGCGGCCTTCCAGCTGCCGGCGTCGGGCGCGTAGAGCAGGCCGCCGCCGCGATGCGTGGGCTTGTAGGGCGTGCCGTCGAAGTGTGCGCTGTAGCCGCCGGCCTCGTGGTGCAGCAGCCAGCCCGCGGCATGATCCCAGGGCATCAGCCGGCCGTACAGCAGTACGTGCGCGTGGCCGCCGGCCAGCATGCGGTACTCATGCGCGGAGCAGTTCAGGATCGTGGACGACGCAAGGCCCAGCGCGTTGGCGTTCACCGCGGCCCGCAGCGGCTCGTCGAGCTGCTGCGCGGCGATCAGCCCCACCATTTGCTCCGCCGGGACCGGCGCCGCCACCTGCAGCGGGGTCTGCGCCCCGTGCTCGTTCTCGAGCCACGCGCCTTCTCCGCGCAACGCGACCGCCGCATCGCGGCACACCGGATCGTAGATGATGCCGGCCATCACTTCGCCGCGGCTGACGGCCGCCACCATCACGCCGAACAAGGGCAGTCCCGCCACGTAATTGCGGGTACCGTCGATGGGGTCGATCAGAAACGCCAGTTCGGCGTCGATCCAGACATTCAGCAGCGCCGGATTGCGCGAACAGGCTTCCTCGCCGACCATGACGGCGTTCGGGTAAATGCGCGACAAGCGATCGCCGATGAAGCGCTCGGCCGATTCGTCGGCGTCCGTCACCAGGTCCAGCGCGGACGTTTTGTTGCGCACGGCGTCCGCGGCCAGATTGCGAAAGCGCGGCATGATTTCCGTGGCGGCGGCTTCCGCCAGGATCGCGGCGATGCGGCGGATTTCTTCACGGCTGAATGATCGGAGCATGGTGGCTGGCGTCCCGCCGTCCCCGCGCCGGAAGGCGGCGGGACGCCCCGCACGCCGGCCAGGGGGGGCGGGGCGCAGCGGAAAGGACTATGAAGGAAAGGGAGCCGAATCTACCACGGTCCGACGGACGTGGGTGCGCGCGGCGGGCGAAGCGGGCCGTGCGCGGATTCTGCGCGCCGCTTGCAAGCACTTGTCGCGCAAGGGTTTTTTGCATCTGCCCAAAGACTATCCCAAGGGTTTTCCACAAAACGTGGGGATAAGCGCCGGGAGACCGCATTGCGCGATTGCTGTGCGCGCGTCACAAGTCTTTATCACGCAAGGACTTTTTCCAGCTGCTCAAGTGCTATCCCATGGGTTTTCCACATTTTGTGGGGATAAGATGGCGCTCGGCCGGAGCCGATGTCCACCACTTTGGCGGCGCGCTCGCACGGTGTGCGCGCATGCATTTGCGCTTCATCCCAGCGCAAGCGCCGTCAGAGCGCTCGCATCAGTCCCTGGGCGTTGCGCACGCCCTGGTCTTCGAAGTTCGTATTCAGGATCACGTGGGTCTGACGCACGCGGTTCGCCAGCTCGCGTACGCGGCGCGCGATCTCTTCCAGTTCGGCCTCGCTGTATTCGTAGGTGAAGCGGCTGGACGAACGCGGGCCGGACGCCGACCAGGTGTCGGCATTGCGCCCGTGCATCCTGACCACCGCCAGATCGGCGGAGGTGGTCTCCCAGACCGCCGGGACGGTGTCCTGGAAGCCCTGCGGCGCGTCGACCACGGTATGCACGGCGTTCAGGTCGCGCAGGAAGTCCAGCGTAGACGCGGTGGCGGCCGGGTTGGCAAACCAGTCGCGATGGCGGAACTCCACCGAGGCGCGATGATCTTCCAGCCGGGTCACGCAATCGGCCACGCGCGCGCGGCCGCGCGCATCGGGGCGGATCCAGCGCGGAAACTGGAAATGCACGGCGCCGAGCCGGTCCGACATGCGCAACGGTTCCAGCGCGAACACGAAACGCCGCCAGGTTTCGTCGACGATGTCATCGGGCAGCTGGCCGGCAAAGACCACATCGCTCCCGGAGGCGGGCAGCTCGGCGCGCAGATCGGCATCCAGCGCCGACAGCGGCGTCTGGTGGCCCGTGAAGAGCCGGAAGGCCTTTACGTTGAACACAAAGCCGGCCGGCGTGCGGGCGGCCCATGCCTGGGCATTGTGCGCCGAGGGCAAGGCATAGAAGCTGGAGTCCACTTCCGCGATCGGGAAACGGGTGGCGTAGTGGCGCAGCCGCGCTTCGGCCGTGGACGCCTGCGGCGGATAGAAGCGGCCGCAGGCCAGCAGGGTCGGATCGGTCCAGGACGCGGTGCCGACCAGAATGGACATGCGGTATCTCCCTAGCGTTGACAGGCCCTAGATTTCCACGGCGTCCACGTCGTAGGTGAACAGCCATTCATAACGCTCGCGCACGCGCGCTTCGTTCCATTCGCGGTCCACATAGGCCGCGGCGCCTTCAGCGTGCGCCAAGGCAGGGTTATGAAACCGGCGCGCGTTCTCCGCCGAACCGCGCACTACGCGGGCTGTGCGATCCTTGCGCAGTGCCTCATAGCGCGCCAGGGCCTTTTCGGCGCCGCCCGCCATCTCGGTCAGGCAACGCGCCAGAATGTAGCCGTCTTCGATGGCCATCGCGGCGCCCGACGCCAGCATGGGCAGCGTGGGATGGCAAGCGTCGCCCAGCAGGGTAACGCGGCCCCGCGACCAGACCGGCAAAGGCTCGCGCAGCATCAGCGCCCACTTGAACGGCTGGTCCAGCGCGCGGATGAGGGTATGCACGTCCTCGTGCCACTTCGCGAAGTCGCGCAGGCATTCTTCCGTGGAACCCTGTTGCGTCCACGATTCCACTTGCCAGTCATCGCGTTCCAGGATGCCAACGAAGTTGACCAGTTCCGCCCGTCGCAGCGGGTAGTGTATGACGTGCGCGCCCGGCCCCACCCAGTTCACGGCATACGGCTCGCGCAGGTGAGCGGGCAGGCGGTCGGCCGGGATGACGCCGCGCCACGCCAGCGCGCCGGAAAATGTCGCTTCGTCGGTCCCGAAGAGGCTGGCGCGTATGCGGGAATGGACCCCGTCCGCGCCAACCAGCACCGCGGCTTTGCGCGTCGTGCCGTCGGCCAGGAGCGCCACCGCCTGGCCGCCTTCCTGCCGGACGGACTCCACGCGCGCATTCAGTTCGATCGCGTCAGGATCCGCCGCACGCACTGCCTCGACCAGCGCCGCATGCAGGTCGGCCCGATAGATGGTCAGGTAGGGATAGCCGTAGCGCGCGACCGATTGCGCGCCCAGATCGAACAGCGGCCAGGTCTGGCCGGTATTCCACAGGCGGATGCGCTTGCCTGCGGCCGGGCTGGCCACCCGCAGCAGCGCTTCTTCCAGGCCCAGATTGAACAGCGCCCGGTTGGCGTTGGCGCTGAGCTGAATGCCGGCGCCCAGCTCACGCAGGGCCGGCGCCTGTTCGAGCACGCGCACGCGCAGGCCGCGCCGCAACAGGGCCAGGGCGGCGGTCAGGCCGCCCAGGCCGGCGCCGGCGATGAGAACGTCGGGATGGCTCGAGGCATTGGTAGACATGTAAGGTCCTTGGCGATGCTATTCGGGTTTCACATTGGCGGTCTTGACGATCCCGGTCCACTTGGCCAGATCGGTCTGGATGGTCCTGGCGTAGTCCTGCGGCGTACCGCCCACCGGTTCCAGCCCCAGGTCCTGCATCTGCCTGATCACGTCGGGATCCTTTGCGGCCGCGGTCAAGGCGCGCGCGAGCGTATCCACCACGGCAGGCGGCGTGCCGGCGGGGGCGAGCAGACCGAACCAGGAGTACGCCTCATAAGGCTGGCCCAGCGCCTCCGACAGCGTCGGCACGTCCGGCAGCTTGGCGTAGCGCTGCACCCCGGTGGTGGCATAGGCGCGCAGCTTGCCGGCGGCAATCTGCGGATACAGCAGCGTCACGGTGTCGAACAGCAGGTCGACCTGGCCGCCGATGACGTCGGTCATCGCCGGCGCGCCGCCGCGGTAGGGCACGTGCAGCAGATGAATACCGGCGGTGTTGTTGAACAGCTCCGCAGCAAGATGGCCGATCGACCCCGTGCCCGCCGAGGCGATCGTGACGCGGTGGTTCTTCGCATACCCGACCAGGTCGCTCAGCGTGTGCGGCGGATAATCGGGGCGGCCAACCAGGATGAGCGGCCCGCGCACCGCCATGCCGATCGGCGTGAAGGACTTGATGGGGTCGTACTGCAGGTTCGTATAAAGCGCAGGCGCCACCACCAGACTGCTCGTGCCGCCCCATAACAGGGTATAGCCGTCGGCTTGCGCGCGCGTGACGGCGGCCGTGCCGACGCTGCCGCCCGCCCCCGCGCGGTTTTCCACGATAACGGGCTGTCCCAGTTTTTCGCTCATCGCCTTGCTGAACAGGCGCGCGCTGCTGTCCGTCGGCCCGCCGGGCGGGAAGGGGACTACAAGGGTGATCGGCTTGGCCGGATAGGGGGAAGCAGCCGCCGCCATCGTGCCCGATAGCGCGGTCAGCCCGATCAGGAGCATGCCGGCCGCGTGGCGCAGGGCGCGCGCGGCAATCCGCGCGCGGGGCGGACGAGGCGAAAGAAAGTCGAACATAGGTGTCTCCGGTGTCGTCGTTGTGGTTGTCGCGGCGGGCGTCGCGGATCGGACCGCCAGGGCACATTTCAGCAAAGCCGATTGAAAAAGTGAAAGCACGTTATCTAGTCAGTTAACAACTAGAATTTGTGAATGAACTTTTCCCTACGCCAGCTGCAGGCCTTCATCGCCGTCGCCCGCCATGCCAGCTTCACCAAGGCGGCCGAGCAGTTCCACATCACGCAGGCCGGGTTGAGCGCGATGGTGCGCGACCTGGAAACGCAGTTGAACTGCCAACTGTTCGAGCGCACGACCCGCGTGGTGCGCCTGACGCCGGCGGGCGCGCAGCTTCTGCCTGTCGTGATGCGGACGGTCGGCGAACTGGGCGTGGCGGTGGCCGATGCCGCATCGTTGGAGCGTCCGCGCCGCAACCGGGCCCGTATCGGCGTGACGCCCCTGATCGCCTGCAGCGTCATACCGGAGGTGCTGCGGCGATTTGGCCAGATCGCGCCGCAGGCGGATATCGAAGTCGCGGATCTGGATCGGCGATTGATCCAGCAGCAGGTCGAACGTGGAGAACTGGACGCCGGCTTTGGCGCCTTCTTCCATCGCGTTTCAGGCATGCGCCGCCGTGCGCTGTTCCAATGGCATCTGGTACTGGCCATGGCGCCGGGCGCCCGCCGCGCGCCACAGGCCGTGGGGTGGCGCGACATCGCCACGGACGGCTTGATATCCCTGCCGCGCGACAATCCCATCCAACAGCTTGTGGACCGCCGTCTGCGCATCGCGCCCGGCGATGGGCTGGCGTCGTCCGGGCGTACGGTGACCCATTTGGAAACGGCCTTGGCGCTGGTTGAGGCGGGCTTGGGCCAGGCGGTCGTGCCGTCCTTCGCGGCCATTGCCCGCTCGCGCTGGCGCGTGCGCTTTGCCAGGGTCGAACCGATGACGGCGCTGGACTACTACTGCATCACAAGGGCAGGAAGTGCCGCCTCGCCGCTGGTCGACCAATTCGCCGCCACTTTCGCCGCCGTTGCCGCGCGCCATATGAGCGCATGAAAAAACCGCCGCGATAAGGCGGCGGCATCAGGTGCGCGCGTGGTTCATGCGCGCATGCGCGAGCGGGCGCGCTCAGGCGCTGGCGCGATAGCGGTCGCGCAGGGCCCGGATCTGGTCGTGATTGCGCAGCACCCCTTCGTACTGTTTCTGGATGACGGCGCGGATGTCCTCGGGCAGCGGTTCGCGCAGCGCGTCGGTGTAGTCGTGCTTGGCGACGTCCTCGCCGCGTTCGCATTCCTCAAGGATGCTGGCGTCCGAGCGCCCGGTCACCGCGGACTTCAGGTGTACCCAGCCGCGGTGCACCGCGCCGGCCACGCTCCCGCCGGTTTCAGGCTTGCCGCCCAGCCGCGTGACGATGGCTTGCAGCTCCGCTGCGCCGGCGGCGCAGTCGTTGGCGCGGTTCTGGAACAGGCCGCGCAGTTCGGGGTCCTTGGTGTCCTCGGCGGCAGCGAGGAAACCCTTTTCCCCGTTCTTGCTGGTCTCGATCAGATTGTTCAGCAGTTTGACGATACGGTCGGCCATTGCGATTCTCCTTCGAAGACGAAAAACTGCACGCTGCCCCCGCGGCAACGCGCCCTGGCGAGGCAGAGCAATCCACGTACCCGCGCGCAGCCCGGAACTGAGGTTTTATCCAGTATCATTGCGGATGGCCCCGCGCCGCGTTTAGCTCGTCCGTTTCGCTCGTTACCCATACCGTCCCGTCCTTGTCCATGTCCGAACTCTCCCCCGGCGCCGACGCGCCCGACCCGCTCGCCGACCTCAATCCCCGGCAGCGCGAGGCCGCGGAGTACGGGGTGGGGCCGGCTCCCGGCGGCCCGTTGCTGGTCATCGCGGGGGCGGGGTCCGGCAAGACCAATACGCTTGCGCACCGGGTCGCGAATCTCATCCTGCGCGGCGCCGACCCGCAGCGCATGCTGCTGCTGACGTTCTCGCGCCGGGCCGCCATCGAAATGGAGCGGCGGGCGGGCACGGTGTTGCAGAAGGTGCTGCGCCAGCGTGCCGGTCAGACGCCGCCGGCGCTGCCATGGGCAGGCACCTTTCACAGCATCGGCGCCCGCCTGCTGCGCGAATATGCGCCGCAGATCGGGCTGTCGGAATCCTTCACCATTCACGACCGCGGCGACTCGGAAGACCTCATGGGCATGGTGCGCCATGAACTGGGTCTGTCTTCCACCGAGGCGCGCTTCCCCTTGAAGGGCAGCTGCCTGGCCATCTATTCCCGCGTCGTGAACAGCCAGTCGCCGCTGGACGTGGCGCTGCGGGAGCAGTTTCCCTGGTGCGCCCAATGGGAAGAAGCGCTGAAGCGCCTGTTCCGCGCCTACGTCGAAGCCAAGCAGGCGCAGCAGGTGCTCGACTACGACGACCTGCTGCTCTATTGGTCGGAGATGATGAGCCACCCCGCTATCGCACAGGACGTGGGCGGCCGTTTCGACCACGTCATGGTGGACGAGTACCAGGACACGAACCGTTTGCAGGCCGCGATCCTGCTGGCGATGAAGCCCGATGGGAGCGGCCTGACGGTGGTCGGCGACGACGCTCAATCCATCTATTCCTTCCGCGCCGCGACGGTGCGCAATATTCTGGATTTCCCAGGTCAGTTTCCGGCGCCGGCCAAGGTCGTCACGCTGGAGCGCAACTACCGATCGACCCAGCCCATCCTGGACGCTTCCAACGCGGTCATCGCGCTGGCGCGCGAGCGGCACGCCAAGGCGTTGTGGACCGATCGCAAGTCGTCGAACAAGCCCGCGCTGGTCACGGTGAGCGACGAAGCGGCGCAGGCCCGCTGGGTCGCGGACCAGGTGCTCGCGCGCCGCGAGGCAGGCGCCACGCTCAAGTCGCAGGCGGTGCTGTTTCGCGCATCCGGGCACAGCGCTGCCGTGGAGCTCGAGCTGACCCGGCGCAATATTCCCTTCGTCAAGTTCGGCGGCCTGCGTTTTCTGGAAGCCGCGCATATCAAGGATGTGCTCGCGATGTTGCGCTGGGCGCAGAATCCGCGCAGCCGCATGTCCGGTTTTCGTGCCGCCCAACTGGTGCCCGGCATCGGCCCGGCGACGGCGGCGCGCCTGATGGACGCGATGGACGCCGCCCCCGATCCGCTTGCCGCGCTGGACGGATTCAAGCCCGGCAGCGCCGCGCGCGAAGGCTGGCAGGCGTTTGCGCAGGCGTACAGGTCCTTGTGCGCGCCCGGCCTGGCCTGGCCGGCGGACCTCGATATCGCGCTGCGCTGGTACGGGCCGCATCTCGAACGCCTGTACGAGGATGCGCGCGTGCGCAAGGCCGACCTGGACCAGCTTGCGCGCATCGCCACCGGCTATCCGTCCCGCGAGCGGTTCTTGACTGAACTCACGCTGGATCCGCCCGATGCCACCAGCGCAGAGGCCGGGCCGCCGCTGCGCGACGAGGACTACATGATCCTATCGACGATCCACTCCGCCAAGGGCCAGGAGTGGAAGTCGGTGTACGTGCTGAACGTGGTGGACGGCTGCATTCCGTCAGATATGGCGACGGGCGCATCGGAAGAGATCGAAGAGGAAAGGCGCCTGCTTTACGTCGCGATGACGCGCGCCAAGGAAGACCTGCACCTGATCGTGCCGCAACGCTTTTACGTGCACCAGCAGACCGGGCTGGGCGACCGGCATGTCTACGGATCGCGCACCCGGTTCATTCCGGACGAAATGACGAATCTGTTTGAATTCCTGCCCAAGGCGCCGGAACTGCCGGCCACCCGGCGCGGCGCGCCCGCGCCCGTCGCGCAGGTCGATGTGGCGGCGCGCCTGCGCAGGCTTTTCTAGGCGGCCTGGCCCAGGGTCGCCCGCGCAGGTCATTGTTGTTTACTCAGCGCGACGGCTTCTTATCGCTCTGGCTGCTCGAGCTGCCGGCATCTTCGCGCGGCGGCGGGGTGTGGCGGTCGGCCTTCTCGGCCACCGCGGGCGAGATCGGATCGCTGGCCGGGAAGGTCTCCTCCACGGCTTCGTCCAGATTCTCCTGATACTCCCGGTCCGCGTCCCTGCGTTTCTCGTCCGGTTCCTTGCCGCGCTGGGTAGGGTTGTCCGTTGCCGGCTTGCGGTTGTCTTCGGTCATGGCGTTCTCCTGTGGCGCGGCGCCTTTCCCGCTTCTTGCGCCGCGCTTTGGGTGGTTTGTCGGCTGATGCGCTGCATGCGCCCATCGGCTGCCCATCAGCAAAACGCGTGCCTTCCTTGCGGGCGCGCAGGGACGCGTTCAGACCGGTTGCATCGGCAGCTTCAGGGCGGCCATCAAGGCGCGCGCATCGCGCGGAGCCATCACTTTCATATCGTTGTCGAAATAACAATAGACGTCGCGCGGGCCGGATGCGCGCGGCCGCGGCCCCGCCAACCGGGCGCCCCGCGGCGTGGCGCCCCGGCTCCATACATCGATGCGGCGCGCCCAGTCTTCGATGGCTTGCGCGGTATAGCCGCTGCTGTACAGGACCTTGTCGCCGTGCAGGCGGACATAGGCGAAGTCGGCCGTTGCGTCCTCCAGCAGGGGCCATTTGCCTGCCGTATCCGCGGTGACCAGCGCGATGCCGCGCCGCCGCAGCGATAAAACGAACTCCGGGCAGGCGAAGCTCGGATGCCGCACCTCCATGGCATGGCGCAGCGGCCGCCGGGCGTCGGCATCGACGACGCTGCGCCCTCGCATGCGGGGGCCATGGCGGTGGGCCAGGCGCGCGGCGGCCTCGGTGTCTCGAGGCAAAAGGTCCAGGAAGGGTTCGATCCGGTCCGGATCCCATTGCAGGGTCGGCGGCAACTGCCACAGGATGGGCCCGAGCTTTTCGCGCAAGGCAAGAATGCCGGAGGCAAAGAAGTTCGCCATCGCTTCTTCCACATTGCGCAGCCGCAACGTGTGCGTCAGGAAACGCGGGCCCTTGACCGCGAACACGAAGCCGCCGGGCGTTTCGTCCCGCCATGATGCGAAGGCTTCGGGGCGCTGCAGGGAGTAGAAGGTGCCGTTGATTTCCACCGTGCATACCTGGTGGGCGGCATAGGCGAGTTCACGCGATTGCGGCAGGCCCTTGGGATAGAAGTTGCCGCGCCAGGGCGCGTAGCGCCAACCCGAAATGCCGATGCGGATGGCGGCAGGCTTGCGTCGTTCGGCCATGCGAGGAATCCATGGGGAAGAGGTTGCGCGCTGTTTGCAAGTGCTGTGCCGTGGCATATCGCGCCGCCTGGGGCGTACGGTCTTGCGACGCGCCCGGTGCTATGATCCTCGGCTTGCTGCGCAGCGGGCGGCGCGCCGCCCGCTGCGCGATACGGGCATTCAAGGAACCGGTATGCAGGACTCCGAGTCGAACCGCGCCATCGTGCCGCCGGCCGCGAACGGCAATGGCGGCGAATACGCGGGCGAGGTCGTCGCTTCCATTGCCTACGAAAAGGGTCGGCGCAGCGCGCAGGTGGCCATCGATCGGATTCACGAGTACGTGGGCCAGACCGAGCGCCTGTTGTGGCTGGGGCTGAAGAATCCGCATCCCGATCTGGTCACGCGTGTGGGCCAGGCGCTGAATCTTGGCGCCAAGGCGCTGGAAGAACTGCGCGAACCGCACCGGCGGCCGAAGATCATCGACTATGGCAACGTGGTGCTGGTGGTGGCCATCACCGTGGAAGTCGAGGGCGATCGGCCGCTGTTCGGCGAAACTCAGATCGTCATCGGCGACGGCTTCCTGGTCACCATACGACGGGGTTCCACCGCGCCGCACAGCGCCTTGCGCGAGCGCCTGGAAGCGGCCCCGGACCTGCTGGCCCGCGGCAGCGACTATATCGCCTCCGAGCTGCTGGATTTCCTGGTAGACCGCTACGTGCACGCCGCGACGCGGCTGGAAGGCATCGTCGAGAACGCCGAGCAGAAACTCCTGATACGCGGAGCCAAGGACGCCGATATCCGACGGCTGTACCGCCAGCGCCGCGATCTGCTGCGCATTCACAACGCCATCGCGCCGATGGCGGAGATCTGCCGCCGGCTGTCCCGCGTGGAAATGACCGCGATCGACGCCAACGCCCGTCCCTATTTCGGCGAAGTCGCCGATCGGGTGGTGCGTGTGGACGAGCTGATTGCGGCCCTGCGCGACGCGCTGGCCTTCGCGTTCGAGGCCAGCCTGATGATCGGCCAGTCGCAGCAGAACGACACGACGCGCCGGCTGGCTTCCTGGGCGGCCATCCTGGCCGTGCCCACGGCGGTGGCAGGCATCTACGGCATGAATTTCAAGTTCATGCCGGAACTGGAGTGGCACTACGGGTATCCGGTCACGTTGGCCGGAATCGCGGCGGCCTGTGGTCTCTTGTACTGGCGGTTTCGGCGCGCCGGCTGGCTCTAGCCGCGCCGATCCGCGCAAGGTCCCCGCGGCGCCCGCCCTGCACGACTTGCTATCATCCGGCCCTTCCGACCGGAGACAGTCATCGCGCCCCGTTCCACCTCCCTGCTATTGACGCCGCTGCGCGCCGTGCTTCGGCGTGCCGGCGTTTCGCGTCCCGTCATCGCGCTCGTCGCCGCCCTGGCGGCGGCGGGGCTGGGCTATTGCGCCTCGCCGTCCGGCCGCGCCCCGGCGCACGGCCAGGGCTATACCCTGGAAGGGCGCATCGTGCACGTTGCGGACGGCGATACCGTCACCCTGCTGGCGCGCGAGGGGCAGCGCCGCATCCGCCTGGCCAGTATCGACGCGCCGGAAACCGGGCATGGACGCGAAAAACCCGGTCAGCCCTACGCGCAGGCGGCGCGGCGCAATCTCGAGTCCCTGGTCGCCGGCCGCACGCTCACGGCGCGGTGCTATGAGCAGGACCGCTACGGCCGCGACGTGTGCGACCTGCCCTTGCAGGACGGACAGACCGCCAACCGAAGGCAGGTGGCGGACGGATATGCCTGGGCCAATACCGTGCGCCGCGGCGAATATCTGCGAGATCCATCCCTGCCGGGCCTGCAGCGCGAGGCGGAGCAGGCGCGTCGCGGCCTGTGGGCACAGCCTCACGCGGTGCCCCCGTGGGTATGGCGGCACGATTGCTGGAACGAAGGCAAGTGCGCCGCCGCCGCGCAGGCGCGGTGATTCGGCCGCGGCCCAAGCGCCGTGGCGGTTCTTCGGATTCCCGCCTTCCCAGTGCCTTGGCATGTTCTGGCCCGGGGGCTGGCCGCGCCACCGGACGCCGCCCGCGCCGCTCGTCCGGTAAATCCGTCCGATAATCTGCCCAGTTTGCTATTCTTGCCCCAAATCGACTTGCGGGCAGGACTGGACGATACATGGGGAGCATCAGGCGGCTTTGGGCTCTGGCGGCGTTTTGCGTCGGGGTGCTGGCAGGCTGCGGACAGGGCAGCCCGATCAACAGTCCTTATCCCGCCGGCGCGGAAAAACAGAACACGCTGTACACCGCGTTTACGCGCAATTCGCCGAAGTACCTGGACCCCGCCAGTTCCTATTCGGTCGACGAGACGCCATTCACGTACAACATCTATGAGCCGCTGTATGGCTACGATTACCTGCAGCGGCCGTACAAGCTGATCCCGCGCGCCGCGGCGGCGATCTCCCCGCCAACCTACCTGGACGCCCAGGGCAATGTGCTGCCGCAGGACGCGCCCGGCGCATCGATCGCCGAAAGCGTCTACGAAATCCCCATCCGTCCGGGCATCCGCTTCCAGCCCCATCCCGCCTTCGCGCGCAATCCCGACGGCAGCTATGTCTACTTTCCGCTGCGTCCCGGCGAGCTGGACGACAAGGCGTCGATTCCGGATTTTCCCCGCACGGGGACGCGCGAGCTGACCGCCGACGATTACGTCTACGCGTTCCGGCGCCTGGCCAGCCCGCGGGTGGTCTCGCCGATCTATTCGCTGATGGCGGACTATGTCGTGGGCATGAAGGCCTACGGCGACCGCCTGCGCGAACTGGATCAGGCGGCGCGGGCCAAGCTGCCCCCGGGCCAGCGCGACCTGCCGTGGCTGGACCTGCGGCAATCCGGTTTCCAAGGGGTCACCGCGCCCGACCCCCATACGCTGCGTATCCGGGTCAAGGGCAAGTACCCGCAGTTCAAGTACTGGCTGGCGATGACCTTCACCGCCCCGGTCCCCTGGGAGGCGGAACGTTTCTACAGCCAGCCCGGAATGTCCACGCGGAATCTGTCGTTGAACACCTGGCCGGTCGGCACCGGGCCGTACATGATGGTGGAATCGCTGCAGAACCGCCGCCACGTGCTGGCGCGCAATCCCAACTACCACGGCGAGCCTTATCCCTGTCAGGGAGAACCCGCCGACCGTGCAGCGGGCCGGCTGCAGGATTGCGGCAAGCCCACGCCTTTCATCGACAAGGTGGTATTCAGCATCGAAAAGGAATCGACGCCGCTCACCGGCAAGTTCCTGCAGGGCTATTACGACATCCCGCAGGTCGAGCGCGGCGAATATGGCGTGGCCATGCTGGTCGCCGCGGGCGACTCTCCCGACAAGGCTGCGCGCTACCGGGAACACGGCATCCAGCTGCCCACCGCGGTGGAGACCCAGAACTGGTACATGGGCTTCAACTGGAATGATCCCGTCGTGGGCAAGGGCGACACCCCGGAACGGCAGGAGCGCAATCGCAAGCTGCGCCAGGCCATCAGCATCGCCTTCGACTGGGAGGAATACATCGCCATTTTCGAAAACAGCCAGGCGGCCGTCGCTTATGGGCCCGTGCCGCCGGGCGTGTTGGGATACAAAGAGCCGCCGGAGGGCATCAATCCGGTGGTGTACGACCTGGTGGACGGCAAGCCCCGGCGCAAGTCCATCGACGTGGCCCGCAGGCTGCTGGCCGAGGCCGGGTACCCGAACGGCCGCGACGCGGTCACGGGCGAGCCCCTGGTGCTGCACTACGACGCCATGACCGGCATGGGGTCCAGCCCGATGTTCGACTGGATGCGGCGCCAACTGGACAAGCTGGGCATCCAGCTGGACGTGCGATCCACCGACTACAGCCGCTTCCAGGACAAGATGCGGCGCGGCACCGCGCAGATGTTCTTCTGGGGCTGGAACGCCGATTACCCGGATGCCGAGAATTTCCTTTTCCTGCTGTACGGACCCAACGCCAAGGCCGCCACTGGCGGCGAGAACGCGGCCAACTACGCCAATCCTGAATTCGACAAGCTGTTCGACCAGATGAAGTTCCTGGACGACGGTCCGGAGAAGGCCGCGCTGATCGACCGCATGGTGGCCATCGTCCAGCGTGACGCGCCGTGGATGTTCGGCTATTTCCCGATGTCCGGCGGGGCATATCAGCAATGGGTCGGCAATGCCAAGCCGACGCAGATGGTGCGCAACACACTGCAGTACATGAAGCTCGATCCGGCGCTTCGAACCGCGAAAATCCGCGAATGGAACCGGCCGATCTGGTGGCCGCTGGCTTTGCTGGCGGTATTGATCGTCCTGGCCGTCTGGCCTTCATACCGGGCGCTGCGCCGGCGCGAAAAACAGACGGCGTTCGGCGATCGCGCCGTGGCCGCGCGGGAGACGCCATGACTGCCTACATCATCCGGCGCCTGCTCTATGGCGTGCTGATCCTGATCGGCGTGAACCTGTTCACCTTCCTGCTTTTCTTCGCCGTCAACACGCCGGACGACATGGCGCGCCTGTCGATCGGCGGCCAGCGCGTCAGCCAGGATGCCATCGAGAAGTGGAAGGCCGAGCGCGGGTACGACAAGCCGCTGTTCTTCAATGCGTCAGCGCCGGGCCCGCAACGCTTCACCGATACGATCTTCTATCAGCGCTCCGTGCCCCTGCTGCGGCTGGAGTTCGGCGCGTCGGACGCGGGGCGGGACATCGGGCGCGAAATCCGCACAAGGATGTGGCCCAGCCTGGCGCTGGCGGTGCCCACCTTCCTGCTCGGCTTGTGGGCCAGCATCGTGTTTTCCCTGGCGCTGGTGTTTTTCCGCGCCACGCGCCTGGACTTCTGGGGCGTCGTGCTGTGCGTGGTGCTGCTGTCCATATCGGGGCTGTTCTACATCATCGCGGGCCAGTGGATGTTCTCCAAGCTGCTGCGGCTGGTGCCGTACTCGGGATTCGCCGGAGGGCTGGACGCGGTCAAGTTCCTTGCGCTTCCGGTGGCGGTTGCCGTGGTGTCGCGCCTCGGGCCGGAGGCGCGCTTCTACCGCACCCTGTTCCTGGAGGAGATCGGCAAGGATTACGTGCGCACCGCGCGCGCGAAGGGCCTGACCGAAGCCACGGTGCTGTTCCGCCACGTGCTGCGCAACGCCATGCTGCCCATCCTGACCGGCACCGTCGCCACGCTGCCGCTGCTGTTCATGGGCAGCCTGATATCGGAGTCCTTTTTCGGCATTCCGGGCCTGGGCAGCTACACGATCGACGCCATCAACGCCCAGGATTTCTCCATCGTGCGCGCGATGGTGTTCCTGGGCTCCGCCCTGTACATCGTCGGGCTGATCCTGGCCGACATTTCCTACACGCTGGCCGATCCCCGCGTGCGCTTCGAGTGACCGCCATGCCCAAGATCGTTCTCTTGTGGACCGACGTCGCGTTGTACCTGATCGTGCTGGCCGTGCTCGCCTACGGCTGGCACGTCCGGCGCACGCCGACCCTGCGCGCGAACTGGCTGCGCGTGGCCCAGGACGGGCCCGCGATGTGCGCCGCCGTGGTGCTGCTGGCGTTCGCCGCGGTTGGCCTGCTCGATTCCGTGCATTACCGGCCCCGTCTACCGCCGCTGCCCGGCGCGCCGGCCGATGCGCCCGTCGCCTACGCGCCATCGGCGCGGTCGCTCCTGGACGCGGTTCTGGGCGGCTCCGTCCTGACCCGTCCGGAAAAGACCTACTCGGCGCCCCTGGCCGCGCGCCAGTTCACCAAGGAAACCATGCTGGTAGACGGTCACCCCGTGCGCGATTTCCCGCGCTTGCGGGCCGGCGCCGCGCATCTGTCCGATCCGGACGCGCAGCGCCCTGCGGATGCCGCCCGTCGTGCCGTTTATGGCCTGGCTGGCGGCGTGGCGATGGCCTTGGGCGCCGGGTGCCTGCTGGGCGCGGCGCTGGCGCGCCGGCGCGGCGGCTGGCGGGCCGCCATGCGCGACGTGCTGCGCGGCGATACGGAGGTGCGATGGCGCGCCATGTGGGTCACCCTGGCGGTCCTGTGCGCGGTGGGCGGGGTCCTGGCCGGCCTGGCCACCGGCTACCATCCCCTGGGCACCGACCGCACGGGCAACGATGTGCTGTGGCAGGCGATCAAGAGCGTGCGCACGGCGCTGGTCATCGGCAGCCTGACGACGCTGGCCATGCTGCCGCCCGCCATGGGCTTCGGTATCGCCGCCGGCTATTTCAAAGGCAAGGTGGACGACGCCATCACCTATCTGTACACGACGCTCACATCCATCCCGGGCGTGCTGCTGGTCGCGGCCTGCGTGCTGATGATGCAGGTGTATATCGACAACAATCCATCCCGTTTCCCGACGTCGGCGGAACGCGCCGATCTCCGTCTGTTCCTGCTGTGCCTGATTCTGGGGCTGACGGGCTGGGCGGGGCTGTGCCGGCTGGTGCGCGCCGAAGTCCTCAAGCTGCGCGAACTGGAGTACGTGCAGGCAGCGCGCGCCTTCGGCGTGTCGCAGTGGGGCATCATGCGGCGGCATCTGGTGCCCAATGTGATGCACATCGTATTGATCACCGTGGTGCTGGAATTCTCTTCGCTGGTGCTGTACGAGGCCGTTCTTTCCTACCTTGGCATCGGCGTGGACCCGTCCATGAATTCCTTCGGGTCGATGATCGACGCCGCCCGGCTGGAGATGTCGATGGACCCCATGATCTGGTGGAACCTGGGTACCGCCTTCGTATTCATGTTGGCGCTGGTGCTGGCGGCGAATCTCTTCGCCGACGGCGTGCGCGCCGCCTTCGACCCGCGCTCGCGCAAGTTCCGGCCGCGGCGCGCGCCCGTGCTGGCGCCGGCTCGCAGCGGCGGGCTGTTCGCGGCGTCGCCGGTTGCCGCGGAGTCGCGCGAGCTTTCGCGCGGACAGGGAGAGGGGCGATGACCGCCGCCCGCGAGACCCATGATCCCGCATCGATGCCTTCCATGCCGCCGGACGGCGGCGACACCGTCTTGCGCGTGCAGGACCTGCGCGTCGAGATCGCGGGCGAGCGGGGCATTGCCGCCGCGGTCAAGCGGCTGAGCCTGGCCATCGCGCGCGGCGAGACCTTCGCGCTGGTGGGGGAATCGGGCAGCGGCAAAAGCATGACCGCGCTGGCCTTGCTGCGCCTGCTGCCGGACGCGGCCCGCCTCGTCGCCGGTCAGGTGGACCTGGCGGGCGAAGACCTGAACCGCCTGCCCGAAAGCGCCATGCGCGGGGTTCGGGGCGGACGTATCGGCATCATCTTCCAGGAGCCCGCCACCAGCCTGAATCCGGTGATGCGCGTTGGCGACCAGATCATCGAGACGCTGCGCGTGCATACGGGGCTGCGGGGCGCGGCCGCCCGCGCACGGGCCATCGAATGGCTGCGCCGCGTCGGGATTCCGGATCCCGAGCGGCGCGTCGATGACTACCCCATGCAGTTCTCCGGCGGACAGAAGCAGCGCGTGATGATCGCCATCGCGCTGGCGGCCGAGCCGCTGCTGCTGATCGCCGACGAACCGACCACCGCGCTGGACGTCACCGTCCAGGCGCAGGTGCTGGACCTGCTGGCGGACATCCAGCGCGATATGGGCATGGCGATGCTCCTGATCACCCACGACCTGGCCGTGGTCCGCAACGTGGCGCAGCACGTGGCGTTGATGCGCGAGGGCGAGGTCGTGGAATGCGCCCCGGCGGACCGGTTCTTTTCGGCGCCCCGGCATCCTTATGCCAGGCAGCTGTTCGATGCCATTCCCGCTTTCGAGAAACGCGGCCGTCGCCTGTCCCCCGAAGCCGCCGGCCTGCCGCCCCCTGGGGCGAGTTCCACGGATTCATTGCGCCGCGGCGCCGGCAAGCCGGGAACTTCCCCGGTGGTACTGGAAGTTCGCGACCTTTGCGTGCATTACCCGGTGCGCAAAGGGCCGCTGCGCCGGGTGAAGTCCTGGGTGAAGGCGGTGGACGGGCTGGAATTCACCTTGCATGCCGGCGAGACGCTGGCTTTGCTGGGCGAATCGGGCTGCGGCAAAACGACGACCGGCAAGGCGCTGCTGCGCCTGATCGAAGGCGCCCGGGTGCGCGGGCACGCCCGCTTGCAGGGCGAGGATCTGATGCGGGCGCGCGGCCGCACGCTGGCCCGCCTGCGGCGCGACATCCAGATCGTGTTCCAGGACCCTTTCGGTTCGCTCAATCCCCGGATGCGGGTAGGCGACATCCTCCTGGAAGGCATTGCCGCCCTGCGGCGCGATCTGTCGCGCGACACTTGTGCGGCCCGGGTCGGCAGCCTGTTGCGGCGCGTAGGTCTGCCCGAGGACACGGCCGAGCGCTACCCGCACGAGTTTTCCGGCGGCCAGCGCCAGCGTATCGCCATCGCTCGCGCGCTGGCGGTGGAGCCCAAGGTCCTGATCTGCGATGAACCGACCTCCGCGCTGGACGTGTCGATACAGGCGCAGATACTCGATTTGCTGCGCGACCTGCAGCGTGAACTGGGCATTGCCTATCTGTTCATCACTCACAACTTCGGCGTGGTGGAGTATCTGGCCGACCGGATCGCCGTCATGAGCGGCGGCCGGATCGTGGAGCTGGGCGACACGGCAAGCGTTCTGCAATCGCCGTCTCACGAGGTGACGCGGCGCCTGCTGGCGGCCGTGCCGCGGCTGGATTTCGGCGCCCGGGGTTGAGGCCGGCATGCGGAAGGCATATCGCCGGCGCCCCGATCGGCCGCCAAAACTGTTGTTGCGCCGCAACGGGTCCGGCGGCCCCAGACATGCCAACGGCCATAGGGCCGCCGTCATCCGGCACAACCGCTATAGTGCGACGGCAGCATGGCCGCCTGGACACCGCTCAGGTCTTGTATTTGTCCGGGACGCCGCCATATCGGGGACATGAAAGTATTCGACCTACAGTGCGACGAGCAGGGCCACCTCTTCGAGGGCTGGTTCGGCTCGCATGAAGACTACGACGATCAACAGGCGCGTGGGCTGGTCTCCTGCCCCATGTGCGGTTCGACCAAGGTTTCCAAGCGCCTGTCGGCGCCGCATCTCAACGTCTCGCATCTGAAGGCGGCCGAGGCCGGGGCGGCCGCCCCGGCGGGGCCCGGCGGTTCGGGATCCGCCCAAATGGCGAAGCTGCAGGCCGCGATCCTGAAGCAGGTCCGCGATATGGTGCGCAAGGCCGAAAATGTCGGCCCCCGCTTTGCCGAGGAAGCGCGGCGCATCCATGACGGCGAGGCTCAGGAGCGTCCCATCCGCGGCACATCCACGCCCGAGGAGCGGCAGGCGCTGATCGAAGAAGGCATCGACTTCATGGCGCTGCCGGACATTTTCGACGACGACCGGCTGCAATAGGGTTCCCCCACGGCGACGCGTATCAACGAGGCGCGGCGAGCGCCATTGGAGAAAGCGCCCAGGGCTGCGGCGTCAATGTGATTTCGCCCCGGCGGTTTGGCCCGCTCATCGCATAGTGGTCGGCCAGGATCGTCTGCCCGATGTTTTTCAACATCAGGACGTTCACGGCGTGCAGCGCGGCATTGGGTCCGGGCGTGATGCGATAACGCCCCCCGCGGGTCGATCGGACGGCCCAGTGGTTGCGGAACAGCGCGATGTCGCCGATGTATGGGCCGCCCCGCGTGCCGAGTGTCCGCGCTTCCCGCCACGTCTGCACTTCCACGCTGACACCGCGCTGCAGCGCCAGGGCGTGCACCTGCGCGTGCGCATCTCCCGGCGGCGGGCTGACCACCATGATGGATGGGTCGTGGATGTCGGTCGGCGGCGACATGGGCGCCGCTTCCCTGGAGGCGACGCGGTCGATGGCCCGCCTCAATGCTTCCTTGCCCGCCGCCGTCAGGTCGCCGGCTTCCGTGAAGTTGTCGCGGATAAGCGCTTCCGGATAGCCATGCCGCCGGCTGAATTCTTCCCGGCTCAGGTGCGCGGGCGGCTTGCCGATGGTGTTTTGCGCAAGCTCGAAATCCTTCAATCGCAACGGTGGCGGCGCTTCCTGGCCCGTCATATCGTCCGTAGCGAGGACGGATGGTGCGGCAGGCACCGGGTCCCTGGGGGCTGGCTCCCAGGGGGACGTCGCGCCGGGCGGTGTGACCGGGCCGCTCCAGTCGAATTCGTCGAGACCCTGCTCGATAAGTGCGTCGGCAAAGGCCAGAACCGAGCCGGGGAGCGGCGGGATATCCAGGAGGGAAACCGGCGAGCCCGATGTGGACCGCGCCGTCGGTTCGCTTGCCGCGGGCCGAGCCTGTGCCGACGGCCCGGGGCAGGGAGAGGTTGATGCCGCGGATGGGCTACCTTCCGAGCCAGGAGGGGCCGGGGGCGAGGAGGATGGCGCGGCCGCGCGCGCTGGGGGCAGGCGGGACCGCATGTTCGGGTAGGGGGCCGGGCGGTTCGGCAACGTCACGCAAAAACGAAGCGGCACTGAAGCCGGCCTTCTGCGGAAGAACAGGCTCGCCCTGGGCTCCGGCCCGGGTCCGGAACGGAAGGGCGGGACAGGGTGGTGCGGATGACCGCTGGTGTGGCAGGCGTGGGCTGGGGGCGCGTTCAGGGACAGTCGCATCGGGCGTGAGTGCGCCCCCACCCCGGGCGGTTCCAAAGAAAAAGCCCCTGTACAGGGGCTTTGTTGGCCGGCCGCGCACGGGGCGCGGCGGCAGGCGACCGCAGACGCAAAAACCTTAGCCGTTCACGCGGCTGCGGTATTCGCCCGTGCGCGTGTCGATTTCGATCTTGTCGCCGATTTCGCAGAACAGCGGCACGTTGATGTCGAAGCCGGTGTTGATCTTGGCGGGCTTGAGCACCTTGCCGGAGGTATCGCCGCGCACGGCGGGCTCGGTATAGGTGATCTCGCGCACCACCGTGGTCGGCAGTTCGACGGAGATGGCACGGCCGTCGTAGAAAACGACTTCCACGGGCATGCCTTCTTCCAGATAGTTCAGGGCGTCGCCCATGCTTTCGGCTTCGATCTCGTACTGGTTGTACTCTTCGTCCATGAACACGTACATGGGGTCGGCGAAGTACGAGTACGTGCATTCCTTGCGGTCCAGCACGACGACGTCGAATTTTTCGTCGGCCTTGTAGACCGACTCGCTGCCGGCGGCGGTCAGCAGGTTCTTGAACTTCAGCTTGACCACGGCCGCATTGCGGCCCGATTTGTTGTATTCGGCCTTCTGGACCACCAGCGGGTCCTTTCCGACCATGACCACGTTGCCGACTCGCAATTCCTGAGCGGTTTTCATCGATTAAAACTCCGGGATATTCCTGGTTCTGCCCGGTCCGGCCACTGCGTCGGAACGGGTCGCTTCGTAGGCGATTTCAGTCGCTGTCCAGCGGATTCCCCTGCTCTGCGAGCGGCTCATCCGCGCGCTTCCCGCGATCCGAATGCCCGAAATGCCGGCGCTGACGGCGATACAGCGGCGAGCCGGAAAGGCGCCCGGGGGGAAGCTCGAAAAACCATCTATTCTAGCATTTCCGCCGTATTTCGGCGCAGAATTCGGCCAGTTCGTCCGCCAGTTCGGGCATGGCCGCAAGCTCCGCATCCCAGCACCTGGCGCGGCCGGTCCAGGCCTGGAAGGGCCCCGGCGCCGTAGCTTGCCGCCACGCCTGCGCCATCGCGGCCGGGGCCGCTGCGGTGTTCCACAGCCGGATCAGGTCCTGCGCCTCGCGCGGCGCAAGATAGCGATCCAGCCAGGCGTCGAGCTTGTCCAGATGCACGTCCTCCGACTGCGGGTAAATCTGCCAGACCAGCGGGCGCGCGGCCCAGCTCCCGCGCACCAGTGAGTCTTCGCCCCGCACGAAATTGATGTCGGCGCACCACAGCAGCCGGTCATAGTCGTCCTGGGACAGGAAGGGAATCCGGATGATTTCCACGTGGCTGAATGCCCCGTCGCGGTTCTCGCACGCCATGCCGCCGTGTCCCGCCAGGCCCGCTCTCCTGGACGCGAGGCCGGGCGCGACGCCTTCGGGAACCAGGAGCACGGTGGGCGTGACGTCCGTCCGCAAGGCTGCAAGCAGTGCGTCCAGCGGCGCCGTGGGGTAGCAGAACAACGTGGCCAGCCTGGCTCGTCCCCGGCAGGCTCGGCCATCGCCGTCGGTGTCCTTGATGGACGGGGCCTGCCAGCGGTCCAGGACGATTTCCGGCACGCCGCACGCCGCCAGGAATGCGCGCCGCGTCTCGCTATCGCGTTGGAAGCCGTCGCGGCGAGCGGCGATATCCGGTTCCCGCAGCAGCCCGCCGGTGGCGGGCGTGAACCCGGGAAAGAAAAAGTATTTCATCAGCCCGTCCGGCTGGGGCGAGGGCAGCTTGTGGCAGGACTCCACCCAGGGCTCTGCGCTCAGATATTCCAGGTTGATCCAGACCGGCCGGCGGGCCCGCATGGCGGCGCGGAAATCCTCGGGGGGATCGCAGGCGAAGGCCTCGATCACCACGTCCCCCGGCATCAGTCGAGCGGGCTCCGGCGTCCAGTGGATGATCTGGACACCGCCGATTTCCTGCATCGCGCGGGCGGGATCGCAGTCCGGCGCCATGCGGGCGAAGGCGCCCAGATCGTCGATCCAGAGGCGGATCCGCCAGCCGGCGGCCTGTCGCAGCCGGCGCGCCAGACGCCAGCAAACGCCGATATCGCCGTAGTTATCGACGCGCTTGCAGAAAATGTCGGCATGCATGGCGCTGACCGCGCGGCCGCAACGGCGCTAGTGGAATTTGGCGGGCGCCGATTCCGCGTCTTCCGGCAATTCCGCGTGCACCATCTCGCCCAGCGGATTCGGGAAGTACGGCGTACCGCAGTCCTCGCAGTACTCGGGGGGCAACACGCCCGGGATGCGGCGCACTTCGTTCACGCCGAGCTCCTTCAGCAGCGCCGCGATTTCTTCGACGGGATCGGGGCGGTCCTCGTCAGGATTCAGGTCGTCTTCCCGGCCGTACAAGGGCCACACGCAGCCGTAGATCACGTCGTTGCTGTTGCGGGCGGTGAAGGCGACGCGATACTCGTCGATGCGGCCCTCGCCGCAGCCTGCCACCACCGCGCGCAGCCGCGCCGGTTCCAGGTTGACGGCGCCTTCCAGCCAGGTGACGGCGGCGCGCAACGCCAGCGGACGAACGCGCCGGTCGGCTTCGCGGTTGCTCACGTAGTAGGCATCGGGCAGCAGGCAATCGAAGCCGCAGCCGGGCAGCAGCGTCGCAAGCGTCGGCTGGGCCTGCGCCACCCATTGCGCCAGGCACGCTTCACGCGTCGCGCCGGCATCTCCGGGGCTTTCCTGCCAGCGGAAGATCGGCGCGCCGCGCGGGACGGCGACGGCGCCGACCAGGTAACGCGTGTCGGCCAGCATGTTGGCGGTGTCGGCGTCTTCCGCGATGGAGGGCTTCATCGTCTCGGCGCCCAGCGCTTGCGAACCCAGCCGCTGCAGCCAGTGCCAGGTTTCGGAAAAGGTGCGCGGCATCTGGTCGATGCTGACCAGATACGGCATCAGCGCCAGGCGCGCGTCCTGCGCCAGCACGTGGCCATGCAGCTGGGCGGCAAGCGCCTGCAGCGTCCCAGGCGGAATCGGGCCGGTCGGAATGGTGTACCGAGTCCATGCCACCATTGGCGCGACGATGAGCAGCACGTCGTAGGCGACGCCGTTCTTTTCGACGACAGTGGACTCCGTCAGCGTTTCGGCTTGCTCGATCAGGACTTCATACGCGCCCGGCTGGGTCTGCGACAGATGGTCCAGCGCCGATTCCAAGGGCGCGTCGTTGCCGGCGCGCAGCAGCTTCGGGATGACGGCGCGCAACTGCTCTTCCCAGAACAGGTCTTCCACGCGGCTGCCGGAGCTATTCAGCGCGAGCGCCAGCGATACCAGGCGCGAAGCATCGCGTGTCAGGCGGGTAGAGGTACGGCTGCGGGAACGAGGCATGACTTCCAGGCGTTGGCGGGATGGGGAACCGTATAGTTTACCGCCGCGGCCGCGGCGGGGACGCCCTTCCTTGCCCGGATTCCCACGCGCCGCCGCCCGCACGCCGCAGGCGCATTCACCGGCGTGGGGAACTCGTCATATCTCTTCCTGCATTAAGGCAAAACTCAATTGACGGAGGCACAGCGTCCCGGCAGAATCCACAGCAAGTCATACGACATCTTACAAATCGGCCTATAAGGAGAGAGACATGCCATTGACCCGCCGAAACTTCATGGCCGCCGCGGGGGCGGCCGCCATGGCCGCCGCCACGCCGCTGCGCGCGCAGGCGAACTGGCCTGATCGCAACGTGCGGCTCCTGGTGCCGTACCCTGCCGGCGGATCCTCGGACATCATCGCGCGGGCCATCAGCCAGCCGCTGTCGGAGGCGCTCAAGCAAACCGTCATTGTGGACAACCGCCCGGGCGCGAATGGAAACCTGGGCGCCGGCATCGTGGCCCAGTCCGGCGAAGAGCGCCATACGCTGCTGCTGTGCGATGTCGGTGCGCTGATGATCAGCCCGTCCGTGTACACCAAGCTCAACTTCGATCCGAACAAGGACCTGCGCGGCGTCACCATGCTGGCGTATTCCCCGCACATCCTGGCGGTGCATCCGTCCGTGCCGGTGAACACGCTTGCCGAACTGGTCGCCCTTTCCAAAAAGGAACGGCTGAACTTCGCGGTCACCGCCATGGGCAGCGCCCCGCATGTGGCCGGGGTCGCTGTCGAGCAGGCCACCGGCGCGCAGTGGCAGTACGTGCCCTACAAGGGCGGCTCGCAGGCGATCACGGACACCATCGGCGGACAGACGCAGATCATCATGAACGGAATGCTGGCGACCCTGCCGCACATCCAGAGCGGCAAGCTCAAGGCCATCGCCGTGTCCAGCCGCAACCGCATGCCGCAGGTGCCCAATATTCCGACCATCGCGGAGCAGGGCGTAGCGAACTTCGAATCCGGCACATGGCAAGGCCTGATGGCGCCCGCGGCCATGCCGCCCGACGTCCTGGACCGTCTGGCGAAATCGTTGGAGCGGATCATGAACGTTCCGGACCTGAAGGCCAAGCTTGGCGAGCAGGGTGCGGAAGTGGTGACGATGACGCCGGCCGAAATGGACAAATGGCTTGCCGCCGAGCGCCAGCGCTGGGCGGCGGTGGTGCAGAAGGCGGATATCCGGCTGGATTGACGCCGAGCGCCGGCGCCCGGCCATTGGGGCGCCCGCGCCTTTGGACGCGGGGCGGCCCGCAGGATCGCGCCCGCCGGCCGCCGCGCGATCAGGCTGCGAGCAGCTGACGCAGCACGAAGGGCAGGATGCCGCCGTGCTGGTAGTAGTCGACCTCGATGGGCGTATCGATGCGCAACAGCACCGTGACGTCCTGGGTGGAACCGTCCTTGCGGTGGATCGTCAGCGTGACGTCCTGCTGCGGCCGGATGCCGTTCTCCAGCCCCGAGACGTCGAAGGTCTCTTCGCCGGTGATGCCCAGCGATTGCACGCTGTCGTCGCCCTTGAACTGCAGCGGCAGCACGCCCATGCCCACCAGGTTGCTGCGGTGGATGCGTTCAAAGCTGCGCGCCACCACGGCTTTCACGCCCAGCAGCTGCGTGCCCTTGGCGGCCCAGTCGCGCGATGAGCCCGTACCGTACTCTTCGCCGCCGAACACCACGGTAGGCACGCCCGCCTCGATGTACTTCATCGCGGCATCGTAGATCGGCATCTGTTCGCCGGTGGGCTGGAACAGCGTTTCGCCGCCTTCGAAGCGGCTGCCGTCCTCGCGCGGGGGGATCATCAGGTTCTTGATCCGCACGTTGGCGAAGGTGCCGCGCATCATGATCTCATGGTTGCCCCGGCGCGAGCCGTAGCTGTTGAAGTCGGCTTTCATGACGCCGTGCTCCTTCAGCCATTTGCCCGCGGGCGAGGTCTCCTTGATGGATCCGGCCGGCGAAATGTGGTCCGTGGTGACGGAATCCCCGAAGATGCCGAGCGCGCGCGCGCCCGTGATCGTGGGCATCGGCTTGGGCTCCATGCCGAAGTCCTTGAAGAAAGGCGGTTCGGCGATGTAGGTGGATTCCGGCCAGTTGTAGACGTCGCCGGTCACCCCCTTGATGTTTTCCCACAGCTTGCCGGGGTTGGTCCGCACTTCGCTGTAGTTCTCCTGAAAAGCCTGGGGATCCAGGGCGAACTTCAGCAGCGCCTCGATTTCCTCGGTCGAAGGCCAGATATCGCCGAGCCAGACGTCGCCGTTGCGGCCCTTGCCGACCGGCTCGGTCATCAGGTCGCGCGTGATGGTGCCGGCCAGCGCATAGGCGACCACCAGCGGCGGGGACGCGAGGAAGTTTGCCTTGATGTTGGGATGGATGCGCGCTTCGAAATTGCGGTTGCCCGACAGCACCGCCGCGCACACCAGGTCATTGTCAATGATGGCTTCGTTCAGGTCCTGGGCCAGGTCGCCGGCGTTGCCGATGCAGGTGGTGCAGCCATAGGCCGCCACGTTGAAGCCGAGTTTTTCCAGGTAGGGCAGCAGGCCGGTCTTGCTCAGGTATTCCGTGACCACGCGCGATCCGGGCGCCAGGGACGTCTTGATGTACCCGGGCACCTTCAAACCGGCTTCGACCGCCTTTTTCGCCAGCAGTCCGGCGGCCAGCATGACGCTGGGGTTCGATGTGTTGGTGCACGACGTGATGGCGGCGATCAGGATATCGCCGTTCCGGATCTTGGTACCCGCGCTGGTGGTGAAAACCTGCTGCAGCTTTTCCGCCGGCTGATTGAAGCCGTTTTCGGAGACCGGCTTGGAGAACAGCTCGATGAAGGTGTTCTTGACGTTGCCGATCTCGATGCGGTCCTGCGGGCGCTTGGGACCCGCCAGGGAGGGCGCGACCGTGGACAGGTCCAGGGTCAGCAGTTTGCTGTAGGTGATGTCCTTGGCCTTGGGCACGCCGAACATCTTCTGCGCCTTGAAATACGCCTCGAAGGCTGCGACTTCCTGCTCGGTGCGGCCCGTGCCCCTGAAGTACTCGATGGTCCGTTCGTCGACCGGGAAAAAGCCCATGGTGGCGCCGTACTCCGGCGCCATGTTGCCGATGGTGGCGCGGTCGGTCACCGACAGGCTGGCCGTGCCTTCGCCGCAGAATTCGACGAACTTGCCCACGACCTTCTCGCGCCGGAGCATCTCGGTGATCGTGAGGACCAGGTCAGTCGCGGTAACGCCGCCGCGCAACTGACCCTTGAGTTCGACACCGACGACATCCGGCGTCAGGAAATAGACAGGTTGCCCCAGCATGCCGGCCTCGGCTTCGATGCCGCCCACGCCCCAGCCCACCACGCCGATGCCGTTGATCATGGTGGTGTGGCTGTCGGTCCCCACCAGGGAGTCGGGGTAGTAGACGTTGTTCGCCTTGTCGAGGTGTACGCCACGGGCCAGGTACTCCAGGTTCACCTGGTGCACGATGCCGAAGCCGGGCGGGACGACGCGGAAGGTATCGAAGGCCTCCATGCCCCACTTCATGAACTGGTAACGCTCCTTATTGCGTTGGAATTCCAGCTTCATGTTCAGGTCCAGCGCCTTGTTCGACCCGAAGTAATCGACCATCACGGAGTGGTCGACCACCAGATCGACGGGAACCAGCGGCTCGATCCGCTTGGGGTCCGCGCCCATGGCCTTGGCCACGGAGCGCATGGCTCCGATGTCGGCCAGCAGAGGGACGCCGGTAAAGTCCTGCAGCACGACACGCGCCACGACGAAGGGAATTTCTTCTTCCCGCTTGGCGTTGGGTTGCCAGTTCGCCAGTTGACGGATGTGCGATTCCGTCACCTTCTGGCCGTCGCAGTTGCGCAGTACGGACTCCAGAACGATGCGCAGCGAGACGGGCAGCCGCTGCACGTCCACGCCCAAGGCTTTGCCCAGCGCCGGCAGCGAGTAGAACTGACAGGTTTGGTTGCCGATCTTGAATGTCTTCAGGGTATCGAACGTGTTGTGCGGCATGATGGACTCCAAGGGTAGTGGACCGCGAAAAAGCTGCCATTTTCATGGGTTTCTCCGCGCTTGTCATGCAGCCGCGACAGCACGGAGTGTGCCTAGGTCTTATATCTTATGTCTTATATAAGACTTTGCCAACCAGAAAAAGTTCGCGGCCTGCCGGCAAGTGCCGGGCCGCCGCTTTCCGGTTGGGCACATAGCATAGCCAAATCGGATGTCAGGTCTTGCCTTCCCGCCACAACCGGACCAGCGGTTCGGGCGCGGCCGACTCGGGCACGTCGAAGCGCAGCGCTTCGCTTTCGCCGTCGATGTCGATTTCCACGGTGAAATAGCGCTGGTCGCCCGTTCCGCAAGCTCCCCCAGCCTGCGCCGCCGCGTCGGCCAGCGCTGTGCACAGGCGTCCGCGGACGTCGTCGGAGCAGTCGCGCAGCGAAATGGTGCGCGGGCGCGAAAGCGCCGGGATTGCCGCCACGCCGCCCTGGCGCTTCAAATGCACCGCGATCACGGCGTCCCATGGCGGAAACGGCTTCATGGAAGCACCCCGACTTCGCGCCAGGCGTCGTGCACCGCCGGCCGGGCGCCGGCCGCCTGGGCGTGCTTGAGCGTCAGCATCGCGAAAGCGCGGAAATCCGCGTCCCGGGGCAGGGCGGCATCGCAGACGGTGTCGTACCAGACTTGTCCGGCTTTCTCCCAGGCGTGGCCGCCCAAAGCGCTGGCGGCCAGATAGAAGGCGCGGTTCGGAATGCCGGAATTCAGGTGGACGCCGCCGTTGTCTTCGCCGGTCTGCACGAAATCACGCATATGCGCGGGCTGAGGGTCGCGGCCCAGCACGGGGTCATCGTAGGCTGTGCCGGGTTCGCGCATCGAGCGCAGCGCCTGCGCCTGGACGCCGGGCCTGAACAGGCCAGCGCCGATGAGCCAGTCGGCCTGATCGGCGGTCTGACCGGCTTGGTACTGCTTGACCAGCGTGCCGAATATGTCGGATATCGATTCGTTCAGGGCGCCGGCCTGCCCGCGGTAGACGAGGGCAGCCTCGTGGTCGATCACCCCGTGCGTGAGCTCGTGCCCCACGATGTCGGGCGCGATCGTGAAGCGGTTGAATATCTCGCCATCCCCGTCGCCGAACACCATTTGCGCGCCGTTCCAGAAGGCGTTGTCGTACTCGCGGCCGTAATGAACCGTGCCGGCCAGTGCCATGCCGCGGCCATCGATGGAGTCCCGGTCATACACCTCGGCATACAGCGCATACGTGGCGCCCAGGTAGCTATAGGCTTCGTCCGCCGCCACGTCGCCTGTCGCCGCGTCCCCCTCGGACCGCAGCAGCGTCCCCGGCAGGCTGGTGCCGCCCGCGGCGGTGTAGATGCGGCGGCCCGCGCCGGCCTGCGCCCGCTCAGGCGCTTCCGCGGCGAACGCGCGCGCCTGGGCCGTCATGCGCAGCATCCCAGGGCTGCCGTCCAGGCTCAGCGTCGCGCTGGCGCGCGCCCGCACTTCCGGGCTGCCCTGGCGTGCGAGCCGGTCCAGCAGATAGGGGGGGACGAAGCCGCGCCGGGGCGCGTGAGAGCGGGATGCGGTCATGGAGCGGTCCTCAGGAACCACTCCAGCATAATGCGCATGACGGCGGCAGGCCAGCCTGCCGCCGTCCGGTCGGCCCAGCCTCAGGCCGGCTTGCGCCGCCGCAGCAGGGCCTGGAATTCGCCGACGATGCCGCGGCGGAAGGCCATGACGCAGATCACGAAGATCAGCCCGATGACGATGGTCACCGACTCGCCGAGCTGCCGGAACCAATCCACGCCGGTGGATGCGGCCATGAACTGGCCGAAGTCGCCGACCTTGTTTTCAAGCAGCACGACGATGAAGGCGCCCAGCACGGGGCCCAGGAAGGTGCCCATGCCGCCGATCAGCGTCATCAGGATGACCAGGCCCGACATCTGCCAGGTCGCGTCCGACAGCGTCGCAGAGACGAACACCAGCGTCTTCGCCGATCCCGCCAGGCCCGCGATGGCGGCCGACAGCACGAAAGCGAGCAGCTTGAAGCGTTCCACGTCGTAGCCCAGCGAAATCGCTCGCGGCTCGTTCTCGCGTATCGCTTTCAGCACCTGGCCAAAGGGCGAATTGACGGCACGCCAGATGATGACGAAGCCGATGATGAACAGCGCCAGCACCAGGTAATACAGCGTCAGGTCGCTGGTCAGGTCGATCAGGCCGAAGAGGCGCCCGCGCGGCACGCGCTGCAGGCCGTCCTCGCCGCCGGTGAAGGGCGCCTGGAGGAAGAAGAAGTACACCATCTGCGCCATCGCCAGGGTGATCATGGCGAAGTAGATGCCGCTGCGGCGGATCGCCAGGCCGCCGATCACCAGGCCGAGCAGGGCGGCAACCGCCATGCCGAAGAGCAACCCGGCTTCGGGCGTGAATCCCCACGCCTTCATCGCGTGTCCGGTGGCATAGGCGGCGCTGCCCAGGAAGGCGGCGTGGCCGAACGAAAGGAGCCCGGTGAATCCGAGCAGCAGGTTGAACGCGCAGGCGAACAGCGCATAGCACATCACCTTCATGGCGAAGATGGGATACACGCCGGCAAAGGGCAGCAGCGCCGCCACGATCGCCAGGACGACATAGCCAACGATGTGTCGATTCATTTTTCCTTTCCGAACAGGCCGGCGGGGCGCAGCAGCAGCACGATGGCCATGATGACGAACACCACGGTGTTGGACGCTTCAGGCCAGAACACCTTGGTCAGGCCCTCGATCACGCCCAGCCCCAGGCCGGTCAGGATGGCGCCCATGATGGAGCCCATGCCGCCGATCACCACCACGGCGAATACGACGATGATCAGGTTCGATCCCATCAGGGGGGATACTTGCAGGACGGGCGCGGCCAGAACGCCGGCAAAGGCCGCCAGGCCCACGCCGAATCCGTAGGTCAGCATGACCATGCGCGGCACGTTCACGCCGAACGCTTCGACCAGCTTCGGGTTTTCGGTGGCCGCGCGCAGCAGGGCGCCGAGCCGCGTGCGTTCGATCACGAACCAGGTGCCAAGGCAGACCACAAGGGAGGCCGCCACCACCCAGCCGCGATAGTTGGGCAGGATCATGAACCCCAGGTTGGTGGCGCCGCGCAGCAGGTCCGGGGTGGGGAAGGGCTGGCCGGACACGCCGTAGAAACTGCGGAACAGGCCTTCGATCAGCAGGGTCAGGCCGAACGTCAGAAGCAGTCCGTACAGATGGTCCAGCCGGTAAAGGTGCCGCAACAGCAGCCGCTCGATCACGACGCCAAAAATGCCGACGACGACCGGCGCCAGAATCAGCATGAGCCAGTAGTTCAGGCCCGCGTAGGCCAGCCCCATCCACGCCACGAAGGCGCCCATCATGTACAGGGCGCCGTGCGCGAAATTGATGACGTTGAGCAGGCCGAAAATGACCGCCAGGCCCAGCGAGAGCATGGCGTAGAAGGAACCGTTCACCAGGCCCAGCAGCAATTGCCCGAACAGGGCCTGCATGGGGATGCCGAAAACATTCATAGCTTTTTGGAAATCCTGCGCCGGTTGGCGTGAGCGAGGGCAAGCGCGCGTCGGCGCCCGTCAGGACGCCGACGCGCGATGCCGGCTTATTTCTTGACCAGCTTGCAGGTCGATTCCGACAGCTTGGTATAGACCTGGTCTCCGGGCAGCGTTGCAACCACCTTGTAGTAGTCCCAGCGGCCCTTCGATTCCTTCGGCGTTTTCACCTGCATCAGGTACATGTCGTGCACCATGCGGCCATCTTCGCGCACGTAGCCGCCCTGGGTGAACATGTCGTTGATCTTGTTCGACTTCATCCACTTCATGACCGCGTCTGCGTCATCGGTGCCGGTTGCCTTCACCGCGTTCAGGTAGAAGCTCACCGACGAGTAATCGCCCGCCTGCAGCATCGAGGGCTTGCGGCCGACCTTGGCCTCGAACTTCTTGCTCCACGCGCGCGAGGCGTCGTTCTGATCCCAGTACCAGCCGTCGGTCAGGTACATGTTCTGGGTGGCCTGCAGTCCCAGCGAATCGACGTCATTGATGAAGACCAGCAGACCGGCCAGTTTCATGCTCTGGGTGATGCCGAATTCGTTGGCTGCCTTGATCGAGTTGATCGTATCGCCGCCCGCGTTGGCGAGGCCCAGGATCTGCGCCTTGGAGGCCTGGGCCTGCAACAGGAAGGACGAGAAGTCGGAGGCGCCCAGCGGCGCGCGCACCTGGCCCTTCACCTCTCCGCCGGCCGACTTGACGACGGCGGCGGTGTCGCGCTCCAGCGCGTGGCCGAAGGCATAGTCCGCGGTCAGGAAGAACCAGCTCTTGCCGCCGTCCTTCACCACCGCCGAACCGGTGCCGCGGGCCAGCGCAACCGTGTCGTAGGCATAGTGCACCGTATACGGCGAGCATTGCGAGTTGGTCAGGTCCGATGCGCCGGCGCCGATCGCGATGAAGGGCTTTTTCTTCTCGGCGGCGACGTTGGCCATGGCGAGGCTGGTGGCGGAATTGGTGCCGCCGATCAGGACGTCGACGCGCTGCTGGTCGAACCATTCGCGCGCCCGCGACGAGGCGACGTCGGCCTTGTTCTGGTGGTCGGCGGACAGCAACTCGATTTTCTTGCCGTTGATCGTGCCGCCCGCGTCCTCGATCGCCATGCGGATGGCTTCCACACCGGCCTTGCCGTCGATATCCGAGTACACGCCGGACATGTCGGTGATAAAGCCGATGCGGATCACATCGTCGGAAATGCCCTGCGCCTGGGCGGCAGGCAGGGCCAGGCCGCCGAGACCGGCGAGCGCCAGGGCAGCGGTAAGGGTATGCAGCTTCATTTTCTCTCCTCTCCCTCTTGTAGGGGGTTGCCGATGCGACGGCGGGTGGCAGTTCAAACGCCCAACAGGTCGTTGAGCGTTTCCTGTTTGTCGTTGAGCTGTGAGGCCTCGAAGTGCTCGACGATCTGGCCGTGCTCCATCACGTAAAAGCGGTCGGCCAGCGGGGCGGCGAAGCGGAAGTTCTGCTCCACCATCACGATGGTGTATCCGCGCTGTTTCAGGGTGGTGATCATCCGTCCCAGCGCCTGCACGATAACCGGCGCCAGCCCTTCGGAGATCTCGTCCAGAAGCAGGAGGCTGGCCCCGGTGCGCAGGATGCGCGCGACGGCGAGCATCTGCTGTTCGCCGCCGGACAGCCGCGTGCCGGGCGAATGGCGCCGTTCGTGCAGGTTGGGGAACATCTCATAGATTTCGGCCAGAGACATGCCGCCGCCCAGCGCGCCGCCGATGACCGGCGGCAGCAGCAGGTTCTCCTCGCACGACAGGCTGGCGAAGATGCCGCGCTCCTCGGGGCAATAGCCGACGCCAAGGTGGGCAATGCGGTACGTCGGCAGGTTGATCGATTCCGTGCCGTTGATGCGAACCGAGCCCCGGCGGCTGCCGGTCAGGCCCAGGATGGCGCGCAGCGTCGTGGTGCGGCCCGCGCCGTTGCGGCCGAGCAGGGTGACGACTTCACCCTGGCAAACCTGCATGTTCACGCCGTGCAGAATATGCGATTCGCCGTACCACGCGTGCAGATCGCTGATTTCCAATGCCGGTGCGCCGTTCATGCATGCGCTCCTTGCAGTTCGCCCGTCGTCGTTCCCATATAGGCCTGCATCACGTCCGGATTGCGCGACACCTCGTCGTAGCTGCCTTCGGCCAGCACGGCGCCGCGCGCCAGTACGGTGATGCGGTCGGCGATGGAGGACACCACGTTCATATTGTGTTCGACCATCAGGATGGTCCTGCCGGCGCTGACACGCTTGATGAGTTTCGTCACTCGATCGACGTCTTCGTGGCCCATGCCCTGCGTCGGCTCGTCCAGCAGCATCAGCTCGGGTTCCATGGCGAGAGTAGTGGCGATTTCCAGGGCCCGCTTGCGCCCATAGGGAAGGTTGACCGTCATTTCGTCCGCGAGAGCGCCCAGGTCCACTTCATCGAGCAGCGCGCGGGCCCTGTCGTTCAGGGCGGCCAGCGGCCTTTCGCTGCGCCAGAAGCGGTAGGAAAGCCCCGTCTTGCGCTGCAGGCCGATACGTACGTTTTCCAGTACGGTCAGATGCGGAAAAACCGCGGAAATCTGGAAGGAGCGGATAATGCCGCGGCGCGCGATCTGCGCGGGCTTTTCCCCGGTGATGTCCACGCCATTGAAAACGATCCGGCCCGCGCTGGGCGCGAGGAACTTGGTGAGCAGGTTGAAGCAGGTGGTCTTGCCCGCGCCGTTGGGACCGATCAACGCGTGTATGTGGCCGCGCCGCACCCGCAGGTCGACGCCTTTCACCGCGACGAAGCCGCGAAACTCCTTCGTCAGTCCCTGAGTCTCCAGAATGGTGTCTTCCATGTACCACCACCGTCCATAATTATTGCGGCGAGTATGCGGACGGCCTAGGCAAAATTCTATGCGGGTTTTACATAGGTTTTGCCTAAGGAAGACAGGGTCTTGACAGTCTTGTGGCTGGCTTGTGACGCACGCGGCGATGCCGCCTTTACGGCGGCCTTTGCCGGCCCCTTATGCCGCTTTCACAGGGGTCTTATGCCGGTATTCGCATAAGTCGCTGATGCCGCATTGGGGGCATTTCGGCGTGCGCGCCACGCAGACGTAGCGGCCGTGCAGGATCAGCCAGTGGTGCGCGTCCTGCAAATATTCGCGCGGCACCAGACGGGTGAGTTTGAGCTCCACTTCCAGCACGTTCTTGCCGGGCGCCAGTCCGGTGCGGTTGGCCACGCGGAAGATGTGCGTATCGACCGCCATGGTGGGCTGCCCGAACGCCGTATTCAAAACCACATTGGCCGTCTTGCGGCCGACGCCCGGCAGCGCTTCCAGGGCTTCGCGCGTCTGCGGCACTTCGCCGCCGTGCCGCTCCAGGATGAGCCGGGCCGTTTCAACGGCGTTCTTCGCCTTGGTGCGGTACAGGCCGATGGTTTTGATGTATTCCGCAAGCCCGGCTTCGCCCAGTTCCACCAGTCCTTGCGGGGTGCCGTAGTGCGGAAAGAACTTGCGCGTGGCGATGTTTACCGATTTGTCCGTGGCTTGGGCGGACAACAGCACCGCGATCAGCAACTGAAAAGGCGTTGTGTACTCGAGTTCCGTCGTGGGCGTGGGATTGGCGGCTTGCAGGCGGGCGAAAATCTCGCGGCGTTTGGCGGCGTTCACCGGAATGCGTTCCTTTTGTTGCTCACTTCTGGGAAGCGCGGCGCGCCCGTGCGCGCGCCAGCGCGTTCTCGATGGCGGCACGGCGGCGTTCGGCGGCCTGCAGATCCCCGTCCGGGCCAGCGGCGGGCCCCGGTGCGCCGGCCTGCGCCGGACCTTCCTGGGGCGACGAAGGCAGCGCCAGCCGCGCCCCCGCCCGCCGAGCGGCGGGGCCGGCGGCCGCGATGTCGCGCAGACGGCGTGCACGCCGATCATGGCGTTCCCGGGCCGCCCGCGCGTCCTCTGCCGTCCACGCACGACCGGCGGGCACCATCGCGATGCAGTCCACGGGACAGGGAGCCACGCACAGATCGCAGCCCGTGCACAGCGCGTCCAGCACGGTATGCATGCGCTTGGGTGCGCCCACGATCGCATCCACCGGGCAGGCGTCGATGCACAAGGTGCAGCCGATGCAGTGGGTCTCGTCCACGACCGCCAGCATGAGCGGGCCGGGTTCACCGCGGGAGCGGTCCAGCGCCGGCGCGGATCTGCCCATCAGGTTCGCGAGCTGGCGCACGCCGTCCTCGCCGCCGGGCGGGCAGCGGTTGATATCGGCTTCCCCCGCCGCAATCGCTTCGGCATAGGGCCGGCAGCCCTGATAGCCGCATTTCGTGCATTGGGTCTGGGGGAGCAGGGCGTCGATGCGATCTGCGAGGGTCGTGACGGACATAAAAAAGCCGGGGCCGTGACGGCCCCGTATCGCGCCGGGCGGCGGCGGGGCCGCCACGGCAGGTTCAGGCGTGCTGGCGGATGAAGGCCGTGATTTTAGGACAGACCAGTTCGCGCCAGCGGCGCCCGGAGAAGATCCCATAGTGGCCGCAGCGCTGCGCCGTATAGTGGGTCTTGCGGCTGGCCGGGATGCCGCTGCACAGGTCCAGCGCGGCGCGCGTCTGGCCCTGGCCAGAAATATCATCAAGTTCGCCTTCGATGGTCATCAGGGCGACCTTGCGGATATCCCCGGGTTTCACGTGCTGCCCATCCACCTCCCACGTTCCCATGGGCAGGCGGTATTCCTGGAACACCATTTTGATCGTGTCCAGATAGAACTCCGCCGCCATGTCGAGCACCGCGTTGTACTCGTCATAAAAGCGGCGGTGCGCCTCGGCATCGCTATCGTCGCCGCGCACCAGATCCAGATAAAAGTCGTAGTGGGACTTCAGGTGACGGTCCGGATTCATCGCGACGAAGCCTGCGTGTTGCAGGAATCCCGGATAAACCAGGCGCCCCGAACCCGGGTAGCGTGCCGGCACCCGATGGATCAATTGATTCTCGAACCAGGAGTACGGCTTGGTCGTCGCCAGGCGGTTCACCTGGGTGGGGCTTTCGCGGGGATCGATGGGCCCGCCCATCATGACCATGCTGCGCGGCTGACAGGGATCGTCATTGGACGCCATCAGCGAAATCGCCGCCAGGACCGGCACCGTCGGCTGGCAAACCGAAATCACATGTGTGTCGGCGCCTAGGAAACGCAGGAAGTCCTGCACATACCGGACATAGTCGTTCAGGTGGAAAGGCCCTTCGGACAGCGGCACCATGCGTGCGTCCATCCAGTCCGTCACATAGACGTCGTGGTTGGGCAGCAGCGCGCGCACGGTGTCGCGCAGCAGCGTGGCGTGATGGCCGGACAGCGGCGCGACCAGCAGCACCTGGGGATCGCCCCGCTTGCTCAGCCCTTGCCGCTCGAAATGGATCAGCCGGCAAAACGGCTTATCGACGGCAATCTTTTCGACCACCTGAACCTTGCGGCCATCGACCTCGGTGGTCGGCAGGCCCCAGGCGGGTTTTTCGTATTCCTTGCCGATACGGTGCATCAGCTCGCAGCCGGCGGCAAGGGAGCGGGCCATGGGCGTGTAGGCCCAGGGGCTATAGGGATTTGAGAAGAGTTGTGAGCCGACGTCGGTGAAGGCGGCCAAGGGCGTCAAGAAGGCGCGCTGCAACTCATGCAGTTCATACAGCATCAAGAGTTCCTTTCCAGACGCGAGGCCTTGCGGCCCCGCACCGTCGGCCCGGGAGACCGAAGGCAATCATGCACCCCATTTTACGCACTGCTACAGTTTGGGCCAGCGATAGCAGGGGAACGACGCGTCCCCAAAACCGGTACTGTTGCCAAAACGGGAAAATCCGGTTTTCTGGCGGTCAGGGAAGGAAGGTTCCGCGGGCGGGCCGATGTTTGGCGGTCCGTGCGGTTACAGCGCAATGGGCGTGCCGCTGGTATTACCAATAGTTTTCAACGGCGAGATTGCCGGGCACGCCGCGCCGTCCGGGCGCGAAGCCGCGCGCGCCGAGCAGTTTGCGCGCGTCCGCCAGCATGTCGGGGTTGCCGCAAAGCATGACCTTCGCGGTGGCCGGATCCAGCTTCTCGCCCACCAGCGATTCCAGCCGTCCGTCCTCGATCAGGGTGGTCAGCCGCGCCTGGGGCATGCCGGGCAGCGCCTCGCGGGTCGCGATGGGCACATAGATGAGTTTGCGCGGATCTGCGCGACGAATGTCGGCGAATTCTGGCAGGCTGGACCAGCCTTCGATCTCCTGCCGGTAAGCCAGTTCGCTGGCATGGCGCACGCCATGGATCAGGATGATCCGGCGGAAGGTGGTCCAGGTGTCGGGGTCGCGCAGGATCGACAGATAGGCCGAGAGGCCCGTTCCCGTCGCGAGCAGCCATAGATCGCTGTGCTGGCCGCCACTGCGCGCCGCGCCGGCCGCGGCTCCGGCGGGCACGCCGAAGCGGTCTATCGTCAGGAATCCGTATGGATTTTTTTCGATGTAGACAGGGTCGCCCGGCTTCAGCGCCGCCAGGCGCGGGCTGAAGGCGCCGTCGGGGACCACGATGGAGTAGAACTCCAGCTCGTTGTCCAGGGGGCCGGACACCATCGAGTAGGCGCGCCACAGGGTGGGTTCCGCGTCAGGGCGCCCGCTTTCAGGCAGGCCGACGCGCGCGAACTGTCCGGCCTTGAAAATGAAGCCGGGGTCGCGGGTCACTCGCAGGGAAAACAGCTTGCCCGGCACCCAGCTTCGTACCTCGGTGACGGTCTGGCGGGTGTACTTGCTTTCGGTCATGGGCGGGGAGGGCCGCCGCACGCAAAACGGCCGGCCGCGGAATTATTTTTCCAGGTACTGCAGCTTGTCCGGCTTGCCGTTCCATTCATCGGCATCGTCCAGCGGCTTTTTCGCCCGGCTGATACTGGTGAATTCGGTCGCCAGCTCCGCGTTCAGCTTGATGAACTGCAGCTGATCCTGCGGGACGTCTTCCTCGGCATATATGGCATTGGCCGGACATTCGGGGATGCAAACAGCACAGTCGATGCATTCGTCCGGGTCGATGACCAGGAAATTCGGGCCTTCGCGGAAACAATCCACGGGGCACACGTCCACGCAATCGGTGTACTTGCACTTGATACAGTTTTCGGTGACGACGTGGGTCATGCGGCAGCTCCGGGGTGCACTCTTTTGTTCCGCTTAAAAAACGGATTTTACCCAATCGCGCGCGAGCCTTCCCGATAACCCTGGCCGGGGTAGTGTCGCGCGAGGCGCGCTTTTCGCTCATCCCCGGCGGTACTATGGTTGAATACGGCTTTTCCCCCGGCAAGGATGGGCGGCAAGGGCCGGACAATTGCCGGCCGGAAGCGGCCCCGGCGCACGGAAGCGACAACGCGAACCATGATAATCACCTCGCTGCTAGACACCGACCTGTACAAGTTCAGCATGATGCAAGTGGTGCTGCACCACTTTCCGGCTGCCCAGGTCGAATACCGCTACAAATGCCGTACGCCCGGCGTGAATCTGCGCCCTTATCTGGATGAAATACGCGAAGAGATCCACGCCCTGTGCCAGCTGCGCTTTACGGAAGACGAGCTGGATTATCTGCGCGGCCTGCGTTTCATCAAAAGCGATTTCGTCGATTTCCTGGGCCTGTTCCATTTGCCCGAGCGCTGCATCTTCATCGGCGAAGGCGAGCATCCGGGCGAAATTTCCATCGAGGTCAAGGGGCCCTGGCTCCACACGATCCTGTTCGAGATTCCGGTGCTGGCCATCGTCAACGAGGTCTATTTCAGGAATACCCGGGCGCACCCCGACCTGGAGGAGGGCCGGGCGCGTCTGAAATCGAAAATGAAGCTGGTGCTGGACGACCCCGAAATGGTGGATTTCCGGGTCGCGGAATACGGCACCCGGCGGCGTTTTTCCAAGGTCTGGCACGACGAAGTCGTGGGGACCATGAAAGCCACCATGGGCAAAATGTTCGCCGGCACCAGCAACGTCTGGCTGGCGCGCAAGTACGGCGTCCTGCCCTTGGGAACGATGGGGCATGAATATCTGCAGGCCTGCCAGGCGCTCGGCCCGCGTCTGCGCGATTCCCAGGTATACGCGCTGGAAGTCTGGGCCAAGGAATACCGGGGAGACCTGGGCATCGCGCTGTCCGATGTCTACGGCACCGACGCCTTCCTGCGCGATTTCGATATGTATTTCTGCAAACTGTTCGACGGCGCGCGCCACGATTCCGGCGATCCCTTCGTCTGGGGCGAGCGCATGATCGAACACTACAAGGCGAACCGGGTGGATCCGCGCACCAAAACGCTGGTGTTTTCGGATGCCCTTACGTTTCCCCGCGCCATCGAGCTGGCCCGGCGCTTCGCCGGGCGATGCAAGGTGTCCTTCGGCATCGGCACCAACCTGACGAACGACCTTGGGCACCAGCCGCTGCAGATCGTCATGAAGATGGTCCGGTGCAACGGCCAGCCGGTCGCCAAGGTCTCGGATTCGCCGGAAAAGACGATGTGCGACGATCCCGCCTACCTGGCTTATCTGCGCCAGGTCTTCCAACTGCCGCCGATCCCCGAGGAAAGCGGCGCGAAGTAAAGACGGCCGGCTCGCCGGGCGCGCCGCCGCCTTCTGCCGCGCCGCTCAAACGCAGAGATAATCCGTCAACCGCGCGAGCATGGCATCGCAGGCTTCGATCTGCGAGATCTCGACGTATTCGTCGGCTTTGTGGGCCACTTCGATATTGCCGGGACCGCAGACCAGCACCGAGGTCTCGTGCCATTGCCGGCGGAACAAGCCTCCTTCGGTGCCGAATGCCACTTTGGTGCGCGGGGTCCCCGGGGGCAGCCACGAGGCAAGCAGGCGCACGGCGGGCGAGTCTTCCGCGGTGCTCAACCCGGGATAGGCGTTTACCAGGCTGACGTCCGGCGGCATGGCGTCCGGAAGCGCCGCCGCCTGCCGCATGCGAGCCTGGGTCAGTTCGAGCACCCGGGACAAAATGTCGGCAGGGTCGTCCTCCGCCACCGTCCGTATCTCGAAATCCACCTCGCATCGGTCCGGAACGATATTCAGCGCGGTGCCGCCGCGTATCGTGCCGGCATGGATGGTGGAGTAGGGAATGGGATAGCCGTCCTCGCGGCGTCCGTTGTCCGCAAGCTCCTGCTGCACGTCGCGCAGGGCGGCGACCAGGTCGGCGGCGGTGTGGATGGCGTTGACGAACCGCGGCGCCAGTCCGGAATGGCCGGCCTGGCCGCAGCACAGCGCGCGATAGGCCGCCTTGCCCTTATGCCCCGTGCCGATTTTCATCAGCGTGGGCTCGCCGACGATGCATAGCGCCGGCGCCGGCCGCAGCCCTTCGAGGGCGCGGATCAGGTGGCGGACGCCGACGCAACCGATCTCTTCGTCGAAGGAAAGGGCCAGCTGCAGCGGCCGCTTCAGCGGCCGGCCGGCGGCATGGATCATCGCCATCACCGCGCAGGCGACGAAGCCTTTCATGTCCGAACTGCCGCGCCCGTAGACGCGGCCCTCGCGCACCGTCGGCTCGAATGGAGGCACGGTCCACGGCTGGCCCTGTGCCGGCACCACGTCGGTGTGGCCGGACAGCATGACCCCCGGAACGTCGCGTGGCCCCACCGTGGCGAACAGATTGCACCGCGTGGCGTCTTCCGGATCGGGCACGCGCAGGGCGTTGATGCCGGCGTCGCGCAGCAGCGCCTGCACCCGGTCCATCAGGCCGGCGTTGGGCGTCAGCGTGACAGAGGGGAAGGCGATGAGTTCATGCAGCAGTGCGAGACTGTTCGCGGGATGAGGGTGCGTCATTATGAGGAGGTTGGGCGGGGAATGACAGAAAGCTGCGCAGCTCGGGGCTGCGCGGCGATCCGAAAATTTCTTCCGGGGTTCCCATTTCGTGAACCCGGCCATGGTGCATGAAGATAACCCGGTCGCTGACCTTGCGGGCGAAGCCCATTTCGTGCGTCACGATGATCAGCGTTGCGCCGTCCCGCGCGAGCTGCTCGATAACCTGCAACACTTCCCCCACGAGTTCCGGGTCCAAAGCAGAAGTCATTTCGTCGCACAGCAGCACTTCGGGGTCCATGGCCAGCGCGCGCGCAATGGCGACCCGCTGCTGCTGCCCGCCCGAAAGCTGATGGGGCGACGCATCGAACTTGCCCTCCAGTCCCACGCGGGCAAGCAGCCTGCGCGCGCGGTCCCGGCATTCGTCGCGCGGCCGCTTGAGCACCAGGCGCGGCGCCAGCATGACGTTTTCGCCCGCCGTCATGGATGGGAACAGATTGAACTGCTGGAAGATCATGCCGACCTTCTGACGCAGTTCGCGCAGGGCGCCGGCGTCCGAGCTCAGGACCCGCTGTCCACCGACCACGATCTGGCCCTGATCGAAGGATTCCAGGCCGTTGATGCAACGTAGCAGGGTGCTTTTGCCCGAACCGCTTTTGCCGATGATGCAGATGACTTCGCTGCGCGCCACCTGCAGGTCGATGCCTTTCAGAACTTCGTTCTCGCCGAAGCGCTTGTGCACGCCGCGGATATCGACCAAAGGGGCGGAATCTCTTTGTGTTTGCATGGCGGGTCCTCAGTATTCGACGCGCATGCGCTTCTCCACCCATGCGCCGAACAGCGAGCATGGAAAGCAGAGCGCGAAATAAAACAAGGCGACCAGTCCGTAGACGAGGAACGGCTCGAAAGTGACGTTGGCGATCATCTGGCCGGTGCGGGTGAGCTCGACGAATCCGACCACGGAGGCGAGCGAGGTGTTCTTGACGATCTGCACGACCAGCCCCACGGTGGGCGGGACCGACAGCCGCAGCGCCTGCGGGAAGATTACATGCCGCAGCTGCTGGCCGAAGCTCAGCGCCAGGCAGGACGATGCTTCCCATTGACCCTTGGGGATGGACTCCACGCACCCCCGCCACGTCTCCGTCAGATAGGCGCTGGCGTACAGCGTGAAGCAGAGCGTGGCCGCCGTCATCGGGGAGGTTTCGACGCCGACCAGGGCCAGGCCGAAATACACGAGGAACAGCTGCATCAGCAGCGGCGTCCCCTGGAAGACCTGCACATAGGCAGCCACCGGAAGCTCGAAAATCTTCGGCCGGGCCAGCCGCAGCACCAGCAGGAGCAGGCCCGCCACGGCGCCGCCGGCGAAGGCGATGGCCGACAAGGCCAGGGTCCAAGGCAGCGCAAGCAGCAGATTGCGCAGAATGTCCCAGGTGGTGAAAGCGGTCATCATCGGTTGGCTCCCAGGGGCGCGCAGCCGAACAGGAATCGCGGGCCCAGCCATTGCAGCAGGCGCCGGAAGCAAATGGATAGCACCGGGTATAGCGCCGTGACCACGATGTACGACTCGAACTGGCGGAACGTCTGCGCGGCGATGCGGTTGGTGACGTACGACAGCTCCGCCGTCGAAACAAGGCTGCAGACGGCCGTCGCGAGCATGATGATGACCAGCTGGCTCGTCAGCGCGGGCCAGACACGCGACATGGCGGGCGGCAGCACCACGCGCGTGAAGACCTGCCAGCGGTTCAGGCTGAGACACTGCGCCGCTTCGATCTGGCCGCGCGGCGTGGCTTCGATGCCGGCGCGCACGATCTCGCAGGCGTAGGCGCCCAGATTGATGGTGAGCGCCAGGATGGCCGCGGGCAGGCTGGCGAAGCGCAGGCCGATGGCCGGAAGGCCGAAGTAAATGAAAAAGATCTGCACGATGAAAGGCGTGTTGCGAAAGAACTCCACGTAGCACGCCACGGCAACGCGCAGGGGGCGCGAACCGTACACCCGGCACCAGGCGCAGCCGATGCCCAGCAGCGTACCGAGGGAGCAGGACAAAAGCGTCAAGAGAACCGTGATCGCGAGCCCGCTCAGGAATACGGGCCAGGAAGCGAGCACGCTGGAAAAATGCAGCATCAGGATTCCCCTTCTCCGATTCCCGGCGCCGCGGCCAACTTGCGGGTGCGCAGGATGTCGAAAACCGCCCGGATAGGTTCCGGGCCGTCGAGCGAACGCAGGCGCGCCAGCAGCGTCGCCGCGTGCCGCGCGCCGATAACGGGGGCGGTGCAGTCGTGGAATTTGCGTGACACCGCGGCCTCCGGCAGGGGCGCGGCGGCGCTGCCCGCCGCCTTGTCGCGGCTGGCCTCCAAGACCGCGCCATTGGTCAGCGTTACGCGCACGACCGCGCCTTCGGGCGCGGCGCTGCGGCGCTTCGCGTCATTCCACGCGGGGCCGGTTTCCATGTGGACCACCCGCATCAGGCAGCGCAGGTCGTCGCGCGCCAGTTGCGCGGGATGCAGCGCGGCCAGGCCCCAGTCGGGATCGAGCAGCGTCATGGCGATGGCAAACGGCATGCTGAAGCGCGCCTGCCCGGGCGTGGCCGGCATGGCGTGAACCAGATTGGCGGCAACGATGGGAGGGACGTCGCAAGTCACACGCTTTACGTCGGACGCCTGGAAGCGGTGCCGCGCCATCAGCGCGCGCAGCGCGTCGACCGCTGCGTGCGACGACAGGCATACCGGGATGCGCTTGACGTCCACCCCGGGTTCTAGCAAGTACCAGGACCGGCCCAGCGAAGCCAACGCGCTCCCATCGAAGACGCCCTCATTGAAGCGGGCGGCAAAGCCGCTCGGGGCGCCGAAGGGATCGGCCGGTCCTGTGGCGCCCGCCTGCGCCAGGCAGGCGCTTTGCACGCCGGCCTGCGCGGCCTTGCCCGCCATCAGCGGTTTGGCGTCCGACCCGAAGCAGGACTTGGTTCCCGACGCCATGCTGACCGCGAGCGCCAGCGCTTCCCGTGTCCGCGCGGGATCCAGCCGGAAGAGCTTGGCAGCCGCCATGGCCGCGCCGATAGGGCCCAGCACGCCGGTGGTCCACCAGCCGCGTTCGTAAAGCCGCCCCTGCGTGGCAGCGCCAATCGCGTACTCGCATTCCGCGCCGGCCACCAGGGCTGTCACCGTCTGTTCTCCGGTGGCATCCATGGATTCGGCGCAGGCCAGGAGGGCGGGCACGATGACCGCTGATCCATGGACGAACCCGGCGTAGCAGTTGTCATCGAAGTCCAGGGCGTGCGCGGCCGTGGCGTTGACGAAGGCGGCCAGCGGCGCGTCCGCCGCGACGTCGGTCCGCCCCAGAATGGTGCAGGGACCCGTTGCGGCGTTGGGGCAGAGGGCCAGCGCCGCGCGCGCCGCCGGCGTGGCGGCGCCCGCCACGGCGACCGCCAGGGTGTCCAGAATGCAGGTCGTGGCAACCTGCCGCACGGCGGGCGGTATATGCGCGGACGCCAGACCGTCCACCCATTGCGCCAACGCCATGCTCGTTGTCATGGTATCGGTGTGCACGCGTATCCCCTTGTCCGCCGGCGCGCGCGGTCGCGCCGTGCGGTGTTCCGCGATCCGTGCGCCCGGAGGGGCGCCGGGGCTTTCTTATTCAGGCAGGTCGCCGGCCGGCGCGCCCATCCAGCGCACGGACAACTCGTCGATCTTGCCGCTGCGCTTGGCATCGCGGATGATGTCGTTGACCTTGGCCAGGAGTTTCGGCTGCCCCTTGCGCACGCCGATGTAGCAGGGCGAGTTGGCCAGCACGACTTTCAAGGCCATGTCCAGCTTGGGATTGCGCTGCGTCAGGGCCGCGGCCACGGGCGTACCGCTGGCGAAGAACTCCGTCTGGCCGGAGAGGAAGGCCGCAATGGTGCTGTTGTTGTCTTCGTACCGCTGCACGATGGCCTTGGGCGCCAGGTCCTGCAGCTCCTGGTCCTGCATGGAGCCGCGCGTCACGGCAATCACCTTGCCGGCCAGATCGGCGTGGGTCTTCGCGGGGTTGCCCTTGGCGCCGAAGATGGCATCGAAGAAGGGCGCGTAGGCAATGCTGAAATCGATCACCTGCGCGCGCTCGGCGGTCTTGCCCAAGGACGAGATGGTGAGATCCGTCTTGCCGGTTTGCAGGTAGGGCACGCGGTTGGGGGCGGTGACCGGAACCAGTTCGACCTTCACGCCCAGCTTCTGGCCGATCAGGTTGGCCATGTCGACGTCCAGGCCCTGGGCCTTCATGTCCGGTCCGACGAAGCCGAAAGGCGGGTAATCGGTGGGCACGGCCACCCGGATCGTGCCGCGCTGGATGATTTCGTCGAGCAGGTCGGCTGCGCGGGCCGACAGGCTCATGGCACAAGAAAATACGGTTACAGCCCCGAGTATCCATTTCTTGATATGCATGGCGTAGTCCTTTCAAAACTGCCGTCAAAAGTCGATGCACCGCGACCCCGGATACGGGTGTCGCGGCGCGGCTGTGTGACTCCTCGGCTTCCCCTTGAGGGTCATGCTGCGGGAGGCTGGGGCCTCCTCTTTGCGGATCAGTCGGGAATGACGGCTGTCGCGTCGATCTCGACCAGGTATTCGGTGCGGGCGAAGGCGCTGATGACGATGCCCGTGGAGACGGGATAGACGCCCTTCAGCCATTTTCCCACCACGTTGTAGACCGCTTCGCGGTAACGCGGATCGGTGATGTAGATGGTGAGCTTGCAGATGTGGTCGAGCTGGCTGCCAGCTTCCTTCAAAAGCATATCGATGTTCTTCATTGCCTGCTCGGCCTGGCCGGCGACGTCGCCGATGCAGACGCATTCCGACGTGTCCAGGTCCTGGCCGATCTGGCCGCGCAGGAAGACGGTGGTGCCGCGCGCCACGACCGCCTGGCATAGATCGTTGTCGATCTTCTGTTCGGGGTAGGTATCGCGCGTGTTGAATTTGCGGATGCGGGTGTGTGCCATCTGGATCGCTTTGGTTGGGTTGAGGAAGGCGGTCAGGCCCGGTCGAAGTAGCCGGCGCGGATGGTGCTGCCTATCAGGTTGACGATCAGGCGCCCCGCGGTCACGCAGGTCAGGCGGGTGGCCGTGTCCTTGGAAGGCTGGATTTCCACGATGTCCATGCCCACCACGCGGCCCTTGCGCACCAGTCCGTGAATCAGCTTGCGCGCTTGCGGGAAGGTCACGCCGCCGGGCGCCGGGCCATCTACCGCCGGCATCACCGTGGGATCCATGCCATCGGCGTCGATCGAAAGGTAGTAATTGCCGCCGTCCGGAATGCGCGCCAGGACGGCGTCCATGCCGATGTCGTGCAGCTCATACGCCGTAATCAGTTCGGCGCCGTAGGCCTTGGCGGCCTCGAAATCGGCGGGCCGGCCGCTGCCCTGGGCGCGCAGGCCGATCTGGATGATCTTGCCCACATACGGCAATTCCGATGCGCGGCGGATCGGGCTGGACAGGCCGTCGCGCACGCCATTGACCTCGTCGCGCCAGTCCAGGTGGGCGTCGACGTGCACCAGCGTGATCTCCTTGCCGAGTTCCTCGTAGGCGCGCAGCACGGGATTGGTGATGCCGTGGTCCCCGCCCAGCACGATCGGCAGTCCTCCCCCGCGCAGGATATGGCGCACGGCTTGTTCGCAGCGGCGGTAGTGCTCGCCCGGGATCTGCGTATCGGGCATGACGTCGCCGCAGTCCACGAAACGGATGTCCGATCGGCCTTGCAGCAAGGGGCCGTCGATATCGAAGTCGTAGTGTTCGGGCGCGCGCACCATGCGGTCGGTGACCTCGCGCAGGGCTTGCGGCGCGCGGGTTTGGTCGTTGCCGAAGGCCTGGGGGGTATAGGGCGAGCCGAAAGGCATGCCCAGCACGGCAATGTCCGCCTTCAAGCCTTGCAGTTCGGTGACGAGTTCCGAATACAGCAATGTCTTGTGTCCGGTCTTCGGGGCAACGGTAAGAGGGAGTTTGGCCATGTGAGAGATGTGGGGCGAGGGGGCCCGGCGTGTGGGGTTCCGATGTGTGTTGCGGCTACTCTAAGGGCGCGCCATGGGCTTGAAAAATGATATTTTTGTGCGGTAGGTATCGAATAACGGAACTTTCCACCGGGTTTACCCGAGGGTCGTCCTCCCACTTTCAGGGCTCGCGTCTTCATGCTCAAACTGGATTTCGACGAACGCAACCTTCGTTCGCTGCGCGTGTTCTGTCATGTGGCGGAGGCCGGCGGATTCGCGGCCGCGGAGCGGCGCCTTCTCATGTCGAAGGCGTCGATCAGCCGCCATATCCGGGATGTCGAAGCGCACCTGGGCGTGCGGCTGTGCGAGCGCGGACCCGGCGGCTTTCGCCTGACCGCCGAGGGCGTGGTCGCGCTTCGGCTGGCGACCACCGCGCTGCGCGCACTGGCCCGGATCCGGCCGGAGGTCGATGCGGCCCATGGCGTGTTGTCCGGTCCGCTCGCCATCGGGCTGGGCGAACATACGCTGACGCACCCTGAATGCCATCTTCCGGAAGCCTTGGGCGAACTGCACCGCCAGGCCCCGAACGTGCAGCCGGAGATCCTGGTGATGTCCTTCAAGGAGCTCGATCATGCGCTGCATACGCAGCGCATCGACATCGCGATCCGCGGCAAGTACAGCGAGGATAGGGATTTCAATTACCTGCCGCTGTACCGCGAGACGCACCGCGTATACGTGTCGCGGCGGATATCCGCGGCGCGCGAGCAGGCCAGGCTGCCGCTGGTCTACCGCTCTCACCCGCACGTGGAGCGGGCGCTCGCGACGGGCCGCTATGAGCGGGGACCGGAGGTCGGCGGACTGGACGCGGTTGGGGCGATGGTCGCCACGGGCTACTACCAGGGCCTGTTGCCCAGCCACTATGGCGAATTGCTTCAGGGCAGATTCGGTCTGCAGCCGGCCGCGCGTGGCGTGCGCTATTCGCACATCGGATGCGCCGTCACGCTGGCTTCGCGCCAGCTAAGCCATCGCGCCGAATTGATGCTGAATATCCTGCGCGATCTGCACCGGGTGCCGCGCCGCGTCACGGCCCAGGGTCGCTCGGCCGGTTGACTTCCGGGGCCGCACGTACGCCGGGCAAGGGCGCTGGCCTGACGCGCAGAAGACAGCGATAATCCGTCATTTTCACCGCCGGGCGGTACGCCGCCCGGCTTCCATCGCGAGGATACTGGTATGAGCTCCATCAAGCGCATCAACGTCGAGAAGCGGCTGTCCGACGTCGCGGTCTACAACGGCGTAGCCTATCTGGCGGGTCAGGTGCCTGACGACCCCAAGGCCGACATGACCACCCAAACGAAGCAGGTGCTGGCGACCATCGACAGGCTGCTCGCGGATGCCGGCACGGACAAATCCAAAATCCTGATGGCGCAGATTTTCGTCGCCAACATGAAGGAATTCGACGACATGAACAAGGCTTGGGACGCGTGGGTCGCGCCCGGCAATTCGCCTCCCCGCGCCACCGTGGAGGCCCGCCTGGCCAATCCCGACTACAAGGTCGAGATCGTCGTGACCGCCGCGGTCAACTGATTTCCGGCGGTTCCCCGGACAGCCGCGCCAGCGGATCCTGCCGGTAGTACGTGCGCAACAGCCCGTACCATTCCGGCAGGGCCGCGGCCAGCGGCGCCGGGTCCACGAAAAACGTTTCGCTGCTGACCGCAAAGAATTCGCTTTCGTCCGTGGCGGCGTACGGATCCAAGGGCAGCTGACCGTACCAGGCGTCGGCCTCCGGTCCTTCGGGGTCGACGTCGGCCGGAATGGATGCCTCTACCGCGTCCAGCGCCTCGGTGTAGCGCGCCAGGCTGTCGTCCAGTACGCGTCGCCAGAGACGGGCCTGCAGATCGGGCCGGCCGGCCAGGTTCGGCATGCCGTCGGCATCGCCGCCCGCCAGGTCGAGCTTGTGGGCGAACTCGTGGATGACGACGTTGAAGGCCCCCTCGGCGATACGCGCATCCTCCCAGGAGAGTACGACCGGGCCGCCATGCCAGGCTTCCCCCGCCGCGTCTTCCACGTATTCGTGCACGACGCCGATGTCATCCTCGCGTTGCCGGGGGATCATGAAGGCGTCGGGGTACACGATGATTTCGTCCCAGCCTTCATACAAAGACGTGGGCAGGTTCAGGATGGGCAGGGCAGCCTGCGCGGCAATGGACAGCCGCATGAAATCCGTGAGCGCGAGACCGCGTGCGCCGTTCATCGTCTTGCTGGCCAGCAGCCACGCTGCCCGTGCGCGCAGCGCTTCCCGTTCCTGCGTATCCAGGCCTTGCAAAAAGGGGTATGCCCCCAGCACCTCGGCCCAAAGCGCAGGGGCGATGCGCGCCGCCATCGCTTCCACCTGCGCCTCAGGCGCGCCGCGGCCAAGCAGCCACCGTAACATCGTCGAATTCTCCAAAATCCATGGCGCGGGCGCGGGTCGGTCCCGGCCCGCATCGTGCCGGCGGCTCACAGCGGCTGCACGCGGCCCGCAACGCCTGGCCGCCGATCCCATGCGGATGCGCCACACCCTTTGGCGTCCATAGTGCCTAGTGTAGAGTGTCGGGATTCCCATACGCGCATACGCCGCCGCCAACTGTTTTTATTGCCGCGCCCATGCCAGCGCTTTCCGATTCCGACACCCCGACGCCCTTCGATGCCGACTGGTTCGAGCACGCGGCCGCCGGTCTCGATCCGCAATGGCGGGACCGTCTTCAGAAGGCGGTCGATTGGGCCGCGCCGCGGTTCGGCGACGCGCTGGCGCTTACCGGCGAACCGCTGGCCGGGCATGCCGCGGGCGTGGTCCGCATCCTGGCGGGCCTGCACACCGACGGCGCCACGCGCACCGCGGCGGTGTTGGCGGCCCTCCCCACGGATGTCGGCGCGCCGCCGGTTGCGGGCAAGCACGATCCCATCGTGTCGGAATTCGGCCAGGAGATCGGCCGGCTGGTCCAGGGCGCCCAGGCCTTGCTGCGCCTGGGCGCCGTAGCCAGGCTCGCAAGCGACAGCGCGGCGGATACCGGCTCTCAAAAGGAAATGCAGCGCAAGATGCTGCTGGCCATGGCGGCCGACCTGCGCATCGTCCTCATGCGCCTGGCGTCGCGCCTGCAAAGCCTGCGCTGGCATGCCGCCTCCAAGCTCGCCTGCCCGCCGGTGATCGCACAGGAAACGCTGGACCTTTATGCGCCGCTCGCCAACCGCCTGGGGATCTGGCAGCTCAAGTGGGAACTGGAGGATCTGGCCTTCCGCTTCCTGGACGGCGAACGCTATAAAGAGATCGCCCGGCTGCTGGAAGAAAAGCGCGTCGAGCGCGAGGCCTTCATCGCCGATGCGGTGACGCGCATGCGCGAAGCGCTGAGCAGGGCAGGGATCGAAGCCGAAGTCAGCGGGCGCCCCAAGCATATCTACAGCATCTGGAACAAGATGCGGATCAAGAAGCTCGACTTCAGCCAGATGTTCGACTTGCGGGCGCTGCGCATCATCGTGGACGACGTGCGCGACTGCTATGCCGCACTGGCGCTGGTGCACGAGCTCTGGACGCCGTTGCCCGAGGAGTTCGACGACTATATTTCGCGGCCCAAGCCCAACGGCTACCGGTCACTGCATACGGTTGTGGCGGACGCGGACGGCAGGCCCTTCGAGGTGCAGATCCGCACGCGCGAAATGCACCAGTTCGCCGAATACGGGATGGCCGCGCACTGGCGCTACAAGGAAGCCGGCGCCAAGGGCGGGCAGGTGGCCGCCTCCAGCGAATACGACCGGCAATTGTCCTGGATGCGGCAGTTGCTGGCCTGGAATGCCGATCTGGACGCCGCTCCCGCCGCGGCCGGAGCGTCGGCGCCGCCGCGCGCGGCGGCCGAGCACATCTATGTGCTGACTCCGCAGGCGCGCGTGATCGAGCTTCCCGCCGGCGCGACGCCGGTGGATTTCGCCTACCACCTGCATACCGATCTGGGGCACCGCTGCCGGGGCGCACGGGTGGATGGGCAAATGGTGCCGCTGCAGACCCGGCTGGCCACCGGCCAGACGGTGGAAATCGTGGCCGCCAAGGCGGGCGGGCCCTCGCGCGACTGGTTGAATCCGCAGCTGGGATTCCTGGCCAGTCCGCGGGCGCGAGCGAAGGTGCGCAACTGGTTCAATGCAATCGAGCTGCAGCAGCGCATCACCCAGGGACAGGCGCTGGTCGAAAAGGAGCTGCAGCGCCTGGGCAAAACCGCGGTGAACCTGGAGCAGCTGGCGCAGCAACTCGGTTTCGCGCGCGCCGACGATTTGTACGTGGCCGCGGCCAAGGACGAATTCAGCCTGCGCCAGATCGACGCCGTATTCAATCAGCCCGCCGCGCCCGCCGAGGACCCCGGCGTGGTCACGCATGCCAGCCGCGCCGAGAGCACGGAAAAGGGCGGCAAGAGCGGCGTGCTGGTGGTCGGCGTGGGCTCGCTCATGACCCAGCTCGCGCGTTGCTGCCGGCCGGCGCCTCCCGATGCGATCGCCGGCTTCGTTACGCGGGGCCGCGGCGTGTCCATCCATCGCGCGGACTGCCGCAGCTATGCGGCGCTGGCCGAGCGCGAGCCGGAACGCGTGATCGAAGTCACCTGGGGCGACACGGGCAATACCGTCTATCCCGTGGACATCAGCGTGCGGGCGCACGACCGGTCCGGCTTGCTGCGTGACCTTTCCGAAGTCTTCGCCCGCTTGCGGCTGAATGTGATCGGCGTCAACACCCAGAGCCGCAACTCGCTGGCGCACATGATCTTTACCGTCGAAGTCCATGGCGGCGACGCGCTGTCCCGGGCGCTGCAAGCCTTGGCCGAAGTCCCCGGCGTGACGATGGCCACCCGCAAGTAGGCCGGCGCAGCGGCGCCGCCGGTGCCGTGCGCGTGGACGGCGGCTGCCCCGGCCCCTACACTGGCGGTTTTCCGCGAAGGACATCCATGGACACCCGTCGCTGGCTGGAAACGCTGATCGCTTTCGACACGACGAGCCGCAATTCGAACCTGGCCCTCATCGAGACGGTGCGGGATTGGCTCAAAGGGCAGGGCGTGCAGGCCTGGCTTGCCCATAACCCCGACCGCAGCAAGGCCAACCTGTTCGCCACCCTGCCGGCACAGGACGGCGGCGAGCAGGGCGGCATCGTGCTGTCAGGACACACCGACGTCGTTCCGGTGGACGGCCAGGCCTGGACGAGCGACCCTTTCGCGCTGCGCGAAAGCGAGGGGCTTTTGTACGGCCGCGGTTCGTGCGACATGAAAGGCTTCATCGCGGCCGCGCTGGCCCTGGTGCCGGAATTCCTGTCGATGCCGCGGCGCAAGCCGCTGCACCTGGCTTTCTCCTATGATGAGGAAGTCGGCTGCGCCGGCGCGCCGGTCATGCTCGCGGACCTGCGCGAGCGCGGCATCCGGCCGGAGGGCTGCATCGTGGGCGAACCGACGGGCATGCAAGTGGTGGTGGCGCACAAGGGCATCAACGTGTACCGCTGCCGGGTGCATGGCAAGGCGGCGCATTCATCCCTGACGCCGCAGGGCTGCAACGCGATCGAGCATGCCGCCCGCCTGATCTGCCATATCCGCGACGTCGCCGACGCCTTCAAGGCCAAAGGGCCCTACGACGGCCACTATGACGTGCCCTTCAGCACGATGACCACCAACTTGATACGGGGCGGCATCGCGGTGAACACCATTCCCGAGGCCTGCGAATTCACCTACGAGTTCCGTAACCTGCCCGGCCTGGCGCCGGACGGCATCCAGCGCGAAGTGCAGCGCTACGTGGACGACGTGCTGCTGCCGCGCATGCGCGCCGAGTTTCCCGAGGCTCGGATCGAGCTCGAGTCCGGCGCCGCCGCCCCCGGGCTGGAGGCGTCCGAGCAGGCGGCCATCACGCAGCTGGTGCGGGCGCTGACGCGCGACACCGCCACCCGCAAGGTCGCCTACGCCACCGAAGCCGGCCTGTTCCAGGGGCTGGGCATCCCCACGGTGGTGTGCGGGCCAGGCCATATCGCCCAGGCGCACAAGGCGGACGAGTTCGTCGCGATGGATCAGCTCGCGGCCTGCGAGCGCTTTTTGCGGCGGGTGGGCCAGTCGCTCCAGGCCTGACCCTCGGCGATCCCGGGGGGCCGCGCACGGGCGCGGCGCTTCCGGCCGGACGGGCGGGAGGCGGCGCTCAGGTAAAATAACGGGTTGCTAATCGGCGGGCGGGCCGGTCCGGCGCGGGTGTGCCACCCGCTTTCCCGCTATGCCGGGAGGAGAAGCTGGTGAAACCTTACGACCTTCCAGACGCCAAAGGGCATTTCGGCCCCTATGGCGGCGTGTTCGTGGCGGAAACGCTGATGCACGCGCTCGACGAATTGCGCGCGGCGTACGACCGTTATCGCGTCGACCCGCAATTCATCGAAGAGTTCGAATACGAGCTCAAGCACTTCGTCGGCCGGCCCAGCCCCGTGTACCACGCGCGCCGATGGTCGCAGGAACTGGGCGGCGCCCAGATCTGGTTCAAGCGCGAAGACCTGAACCACACCGGCGCTCACAAGGTGAACAACTGCATCGGGCAGGCGCTGCTGGCCCGCCGCATGTGCAAGCCCCGCGTCATCGCCGAAACGGGCGCCGGGCAGCACGGCGTGGCCACCGCCACGGTCGCGGCCCGCTACGGCATGGAGTGCGTGGTCTATATGGGCAGCGAAGACATCCGCCGCCAGGCCTCCAATGTGTACCGCATGAAGCTGCTGGGCGCCTCCGTCGTGCCGGTGGAGTCGGGTTCCCGCACCCTCAAGGACGCGCTGAACGAAGCCATGCGGGACTGGGTCACCAACATCTCGAACACCTTCTACATTATCGGCACGGTGGCGGGGCCGGACCCCTATCCGCGCATGGTGCGCGATTTCCAGACCGTGATCGGGAAGGAATGTCTGTGGCAGATGCCGGAAGAAGCCGGCCGGCAGCCCGACATCGTCATCGCGGCGGTGGGAGGCGGATCCAATGCCATGGGCATCTTCCATCCGTACATTCCGTATGAGAATGTCCAGCTGGTCGGCGTCGAAGCCGCCGGCGAAGGGGTGGACACGGGGCGGCACGCCGCGTCGATCGCCGCCGGGCAGATAGGCGTGCTGCACGGCAACCGCACTTATGTCATCCAGGACGAAAACGGCCAGGTCCAGGAAACGCATTCGGTATCCGCCGGCCTGGACTATCCCGGCGTGGGCCCGGAACACGCCTGGCTGAAGGACAGCGGCCGCGCATCCTATGTCGGCGTGACGGACGAAGAGGCGCTCAAGGCCTTCCACGATTGCTGCCGCATCGAAGGCATCATGCCGGCGCTGGAATCCTCGCACGCCATCGCCCATGCGGTGCGTATCGCGCCCACCCTGCCGGCCGACACCCATATCCTCGTCAGCCTGTCCGGACGGGGCGACAAGGACATGCACACCGTCGCCGAGCGCGCCGGCCTGGCGCTCTAACGACGGTGGACCCTCGCAGCATGACTTCCCAAGATCGTATTGCCGCGGCCTTCGGCCGCGCCCGCGCCCAGGGCCGCGCCGCCCTGATTCCCTACATCGCCGCCGGCGATCCTACACCCGCGGCCTGTGTGCCGCTGATGCACGGACTGGTCGAGGCGGGCGCCGACGTCATTGAACTGGGCGTGCCGTTTTCCGACCCGATGGCCGACGGGCCCGTGATCCAGCGCGCCACCGAGCGCGCGATCGCGCAGGGCATGAGCCTCAAAGGGGTGTTGGACGCCGTGCGGCAATTCCGCACCCAGGACGACATCACGCCGGTCGTTCTGATGGGGTATGCCAACCCCATCGAGCGTATGGGTCAGCAGGCTTTCGCCGACGCCGCGGGCGCGGCGGGCGTGGACGGCGTACTTGTGGTCGATTACCCGCCAGAAGAAGTCCAGGAGTTCGCCGACCTGCTGGGCTCGCGCGGCATTGCGCCGATTTTCCTGCTGGCGCCCACCAGCAGCGAAGCGCGCATTCAGGCGGTGGGCAAGGTGGCGCGGGGCTATGCCTATTACGTTTCGCTCAAGGGCGTGACGGGCGCCGGCCACTTGGACACGGACGACGTGGCGCGGCGGCTGGCGGAAATCCGGCGGCATGTCCCCATCCCTGTCGGCGTCGGCTTCGGCATCCGGGACGCGGCCAGCGCGCAGCGTGTGGCCGAGGTAGCCGACGCGGTCGTCATTGGCAGCAAACTTATCGAAACAATGGAACTAGCGGTCGCGGCCTCCACGCCCGACCGCAGCAACGAAGCGGCCGTGGCCGCGGCGCGCGAATGGCTGCGCGGCATCCGCGCGGCCATGGACCAGGTCAAACGCGATACCGCTGCGGCCTGACGCCGTATCCCTGATTAGGACAATAAACTCAGAATGAGCTGGATCGAAAAACTCCTGCCTCCTCGCATCAACAAGACCACCGAACCCAGTGCCCGCCGCGTGCCGGAGGGGCTCTGGGTGAAATGCCCGGCCTGCGAATCGGTGCTCTACAACGAAGACCTGGCGGCCAACCTGCACGTGTGCCCCAAGTGCGATCACCACATGCGCATCGGCGCGCGCGCGCGCATCGATTCGCTGCTGGACATGGAAGGCCGCGTGGAGATCGGGCAAAACATCCGGTCCGTCGATACGCTGAAGTTCAAGGACAGCCGCAAGTACCCCGAACGCCTGGCGGAAGCCGTGAAGCAGACCGGCGAAACCGACGCCCTGGTTGTGATGAGCGGCTCGATTCGCGGCGTGCCGGCCGTGCTGGCCTGCTTCGAGTTCGAATTCATGGGTGGTTCCATGGGATCGGTCGTGGGCGAGCGGTTCGCGCGTGGCGCCCGCGCCGCTCTGGAGCAGAAGACCGGTTTCATCTGCGTGGCCGCTTCGGGCGGGGCCCGCATGCAGGAAAGCCTGCTGTCGCTGATGCAGATGGCCAAGACCAACGCCATGCTGACGCAGTTGTCCAAGGCGGGCCTGCCCTTCATCAGCGTATTGACCGATCCCACCATGGGCGGCGTGTCGGCCAGCTTCGCGTTCATGGGCGATGTCGTCATCGCCGAGCCCAAGGCGCTGATCGGGTTCGCCGGTCCCCGCGTCATCGAACAGACGGTGCGGGAGAAGCTGCCCGAAGGCTTCCAGCGGGCGGAGTTTCTGCTGCAGAAGGGCGCGGTTGACATGGTGGTGGACCGGCGCCAATTGCGCGAGGAAATCGCCCGCTTGCTGGCCCTGCTGACGCGCCAATCGGCGGACGTCGTCACCGCCTGATCCCGCCGGCCCTGGCACATCCCGCTTCCATGGCGCGCGCCGCGGCCTGCGTGTAATACCTTGTTCGATCGAGACGCCGGCCGGCCCCGCCCTGCGGCGGCAGGGCGGCTCCCGGCGCCTGACGGAACTCTGTATCCCCGAGCGGGAGTGGGGCATTTATGCCGCTTTCGTGGTCCGTCGGGGAATTTTCTGATAAGTTAGCTGATCTTTTGGTTTCTTGTTTCTTATTGGCTGGAGTTTCTCCAATGACAAATGGTCGGAAGAAAAAGATCGTTGCCGGCGCCCTGACCGCGTTGGCGATGGCATGTGCGATGCCTATCGCCAGCGCCCAGGAGCAGCCTGGATCCAACGGCGGCGTGAGTCTGCAGATGGGTATCGGCGAACGATACAATCGCGCCACGGCGAACTACGAAACTCCGCCCCTCTGGAACTACACCTTCGGCGGCAACTGGGGCCGTCTGGACCTGACTGGCGAAGTGGGCGTTTCGTACTGGTGGGCGCACGAAGGCGGACATCCCGCCAGCGCATGGCAGCTCAGCGCCATCCCGATGTTCCGCTGGTGGCTGGGCGAGCGCTTCTTCATCGAAGGCGGCGTGGGCCCCACGGTGTTCAACAAGACGCGCTTTGCGGACAAGACCATCAGCACGGCCTTCCAGTTCGGCGACCACATCGGGGTAGGCTTCCAGTTGACGCCTTCCAGCCGGCTCAGCCTGCGCTACTCGCACTTCTCGAACGCCAGCATCAAGACCCCGAACCCGGGGTTGGACGTGACGCAACTGACGTACACCCACTTGTTCTGAGTACGCCGGAAGACGTCCTGGCGGCGTCCGGGGCCGGCATCCGGCCGTTGCAACCGCAGGGTTGGCGCTGCGGGCAATAAAAAAGGACTGTTCCATCGGAACAGTCCTTTTTTTGTGCAAAGCACGCCAGCCGGTCTTTGATACCCGCCGCCGCAGTGAAGCGGCGGCGTTTTCACGAGCAAGCTGGCTGCCCTTTGGAAGGGCAGCCGTTCTCCGGACTCAATGGCGGGTTTCCACCTGCACCAGCGGGCCGGACGACACAGGCGGGACGGGCTTGCGCTCGCGCCCCAGGCGCACGGGGGTGTAGCTGGCCGCCATGCGCTCCTGCGTCTGCGCGTGGCGCGCCGGGTCGGTCTCGACCCAGGTCAGGCCGGCCGCGCTGACGACGTCCTGCAGGCTTTGCCGGGAAGGCGTGGCCCGCGACGGCTCGGCTTGAACCGGCGCTTCGGGTGGCGCGGCCTCGGCCGTGGCGACCGGCGCCGCGGGGGCAGGCGCCGCCGCCGGGACCGCTGCGACATTAGCCAGGGGAGCGGCCGGAGCCGCGGGAGCCGGAGCCGCGGGCGCAGCCGGAGCCGCGGGCGCCGCGGGCTGCGAAGCCGCTGCCGGCTGGGCCGGCATGGGCCATGGCGTGGTCGTTGCCTGCGTGGCGGCCGATTCTTCGCGCTGGGCGGCGACCGGCGCACGCTGCGCTTCGGGCTGGGCCGGCGTTTCCGGGGCCTTGAAACTTTCCACAGGCGCTGCGGAAGGCGTCGCCACGGTCGCTGCCGCAGGCGTATCCTCTTCGTCCAGACCGGCGGGGACGGCGGGAGGCACGATCGCAGCCGGCGCGGGCACTGCAGGCGCCGCGGGCGCCACGGGTTGCGGGGTGCTGGAGTCCGGCGTTTCGGCCTGCACGGGCCGCGCCTGCGCCACTTCGGCCGCCGGCGCGTGCGCGGCGGCGTGCGGACGGATCTGCTCCACAGGTGTCGCTACTTCCGACAGCGCGGCTTGCGCCTCGGCGGCAAGGCTGTCTTCGCCCTCCGCCAGGGTTTCCTGACCGTTTTCCGTCAGCGTCGCGCCATCTTCCTGCGCGCGGCGGCCGCGACGGCTGCGCCGGCGCCGGCGCTTGCGCTCCGGATCCGCGCCGGCCTCCGCGCCGTTCTCTGCGGTGATGGGCTGACCCAGTTCATCCAGTTCCACGGGAGCGGCTTCGCTCGCGGCGGGGCGCACTTCCTCGTTTTCCGGCGGCAGGGCGGCGGCGACCGTTTCGGCCAGCGCCGCGACCATGCTTTCCTGCTCGCTCATCGGCGCGTCCGCCTGTTCGTCGCGGCGGCCGCGGCCGCCACGCCCACGGCGGCCACGTCCGCCTCGCGCGGGTGCGGCTTCATCGGCGGCTTCCGTCGCCAGCGCGCGTTCGGGATGGGCCTGGGCCTGAATGGTGGCGTCGCGTTCGGCGCGCTGCTGGGTTTCCGCACGATTCGGCCGTTCGGCACGCTGTTCGGCCTCGTTGCGGCGGCCGCCGCGCACATGATGACGCAGCCCTTCCGCTTCGGTGGTTTCGGCGCGGCCTTCCTGGCGCCGGTTGCGGTTGCGCTCGGAGCCGTGGCGTTCGCCGCGGCGGTCCTGGCCGTCATGCGTGCGCGTTTTCGGGCGCGAGGTGGCGCGCTTCGCATCAGCGGGCTGCGCCGGCGCCGGCGCAGCGGGCGCCGCGCTGTCGCCAGTGAACCAGCCCACCAGACGCTTGAACAGACCGCCCAGTCCGGCGCTGGCGGCCGGCGCGGGTGCGGCGGGCGCCACGGGGGCGGGGGGCGGAGCCACAGGCGCGGGCTGCGCGGGCGTGATGCCCTTCACCAGGGCCTCGGGACGGGTTTTGATTTCCTGTTCGCGGGGCGACCAGGCCACTTCGGTGGCAGGCGCGTCGGCCAGCTCGAAGCTGGTCTTCATCTCTTCCAGGCGCGGGTCGTCGTGGCGCAGGCGTTCGATATGGTGGTGCGGGGTTTCCAGGTGCTTGTTGGGGATCAGCACCAGGTTGACCTTCAGCCGCGCTTCCATCTTGGCGATATCCGCCCGTTTTTCATTCAGCAGGAAGGTGGCGACATCGACAGGCACCTGGGCGTGTACCGCCGCGGTGTTTTCCTTCATGGCCTCTTCCTGCAGCAGGCGCAGGACGTGCAGGGCGCTGGATTCGGCGTCGCGGATCACGCCGGTGCCGTTACAGCGGGGGCAGGTGATGTGCGAGCCTTCGTTCAGCGCGGGCCGCAGGCGCTGGCGGGACAGCTCCATCAGGCCGAAGCGCGAGATCTTGCCCATCTGGACGCGCGCGCGATCGAAATGCAGGGCATCGCGCAGGCGCTGTTCGACTGCGCGCTGGTTCTTGCTGTCCTCCATATCGATGAAGTCGATCACGATCAGGCCGCCCAGGTCGCGCAGGCGCAGTTGGCGCGCGACCTCGTCGGCCGCCTCCTGGTTGGTGCGCAGGGCGGTTTCCTCGATGTCGGCGCCGCGCGTCGAGCGGGCGGAGTTCACGTCGATGGCGACCAGGGCCTCGGTGTGATCGATCACGATGGCGCCGCCGGAAGGCAGGGTCACCGTGCGGGAATAGGCGGTTTCGATCTGGTGTTCGATCTGGAAGCGCGAAAACAGCGGAACATCGTCGCGATAGCGCTTCACGCGCTGCACGTTGTCCGGCATCACCACGCTCATGAAAGCGGTAGCCTGATCGGCGATCTCGTCGGTATCGATCAGGATCTCGCCGATTTCCGGCGAGAAATAGTCGCGTATCGCCCGGATGACCAGGCTCGATTCCAGATAGATGAGGATGGGCGCCGAATTATCGCGGGCGGCGCCATCGATGGCGGACCACAGCTGCAGCAGGTACGACAGGTCCCACTGCAATTCCTCGACGCTGCGCCCGATGCCGGCGGTGCGGGCGATGATGCTCATGCCGGGCGGGACCTGCAGCTGCTCCATGGTGTCGCGCAGTTCCTGGCGGTCCTCGCCTTCCACGCGGCGGGACACGCCGCCTCCGCGCGGATTGTTCGGCATCAGGACCAGATAGCGGCCAGCCAGGGAGATGAAGGTCGTCAGGGCTGCGCCCTTGTTGCCCCGCTCTTCCTTTTCGACCTGGACGATCAGCTCCTGCCCTTCGCGCAGGGCGTCCTGGATGCGCGCGGTGCGGACGTCGACACCTTCCTTGAAGTAGCTGCGGGCGATTTCCTTGAACGGCAGGAAGCCATGGCGGTCTTCGCCGTAGTTGACGAAGCAGGCTTCGAGGCCGGGTTCGATGCGGGTGATGATGCCTTTGTAGATGTTGCCTTTGCGCTGTTCGCGGCCGGCGGTTTCGATGTCCAGATCGATGAGCTTTTGCCCATCGACAATGGCAACGCGCAACTCTTCTGGGTGCGTTGCATTGAACAACATTCGCTTCATGAGAGGGTTCTCCGTTGTCATGACACGCCGATATCGGCGCGTGACCTCGGGTCACCCGGGCTGCGGACTGCGGCAGAGCAAGCGTGCGGACAAAGGCTGGGCGCGGCCCGGGCCTGTCCGCGCCGGTCAGGCGGGCACGTCGTGCCTAATGGCACGCGGTTCGGTCAGCAGGGGAGTCAGGTTCACGTATTGTGGTTGACGAATAATTGCTGTGAACGACAGGTGCGGCGAAGGGGTACGGCGCGCACCTGGTGCTTTAATACGACGGTCTTGCTTGTTTGCTTCAGAGCCGCGCGCGGCTGGCAATGGCACCGTCTGGGAACGCGTCAGGAATGTCGCCCTCGCGTACCCGGCGGGACGCGATTGCGCCGGCGACCGGACGACCCCGGCGCTGAATTTGGCAGGCGGTACAATAGCGGCCTGCGCACCGGACGGAATCGCCCCCCGACGGAGTTGCTCAGGAAATTGCATCTGAACTTGCATCTCTACGCCCGGCGGCCATCCAGCCTCACAATTCAGCCCCTTAAGGCTGTCCCGATTATATGCCGCTTTTCGCAATGCGCAAAGACGTTACATCCCTGACGCAAAAGGGCCGCTTGCAGCCGAACGGCGTCCCCGCGAAGGGCGGCAAACCCAAGGCTTTGACGACGACCGGCGCGCGTTCCGGCCGGCCCGCGCCGGATCCGGTCGCGCGCCTCGTCGAAGTCAACGACGCCCAGGACGGCCAGCGGCTGGACAATTTCCTGTTCCGCGAATGCAAGGGCGTTCCCAAAAGCCATATATATAAAGCGATCCGCGGCGGCCAGGTCCGCGTCAACCGGGGCCGCGTGCCGGTCGATCATCGCCTGCACACGGGCGACGTGGTGCGCGTGCCGCCGTTGCGGCTGCCGGACCCGGGCGAGGCCCGGGCGGTCCCCCCGGCCGAGTTTCCCATCGTGTACGAGGACGATGCCCTGCTGGTCGTGGACAAGCCGGCCGGCATCGCGGTGCATGGCGGCAGCGGCGTCGCCTTCGGCGTGATCGAGCGCCTGCGCGCCGCACGCCCCCAGGCGCCCATGCTAGAGCTGGCGCATCGCCTGGACCGCGAAACCTCCGGGCTGCTGATGATCGCCAAGAAGCGCAGCGCGCTGCTGGCGCTGCACCGCATGCTGCGCGAGGGGCAGGGGAGCAAGCGATACTACGCACTGGTCAGCGGCGACTGGGTCAACGACCGCCAGCACATCAAGCTTCCCCTCACCAAGTGGACCACGGCCTCCGGCGAACGGCGCGTGCGCGTGGACCGGGACGGCCAGGCCGCGCACACCATCGTCACGCTGAAACACCGCTACGGTAAGTTCAGCCTGGTCGAAGCCGAGCTGCGCACGGGGCGCACGCACCAGATCCGGGTGCACCTGGCGTCCGTCGGCTTTCCCATCGTGGGAGACGACAAATATGGGGACGATGCCATCCGCCTTTCCTTTGCGCGCAAGGGCTTCGCCCGCATGTTCCTGCACGCCCATCGCCTGGACCTGGCGCATCCCCTGACCGGGGAACCGCTATCTCTGGAGGCTCCTTTGCCGCAAGCCTGTCAAGACATTCTGAAAACCCTGGAGCCTGCCTGACCATGCCGTATTCCTTGGTGGTATTCGACTGGGACGGCACGTTGATGGACTCCACGCACAGCATTGTGGCCGCCATACAGGCGGCGTGCCGCGACCTCGAGTTGCCCGTCCCCTCTGCATCGCAGGCCAGCTGGGTCATCGGCCTTTCCCTGGAAAGCGCGCTGCGCCGCGCGGTTCCGGACCTGACCAACGCCATGCTGCCCCGCTTCCTGGAGCGCTATCGCGTGCACTACCTGCTGCGGGATCCCGAGCTGAAGCTGTTCGACGGCGTCCGGGAAATGCTGGCCGCGCTGGCGGCGCGCGACGTCAGGCTGGCCGTCGCCACGGGCAAAAGCCGCGTGGGCCTGAACCGGGCGCTGGCGGCCAGCGGGCTGGTGGACGCTTTTGCGGCCACCCGGTGCGCGGACGAAACGTTCAGCAAGCCGAATCCGACCATGCTGTACGAGCTCATGGACGAGCTGCAGGTCGCGCCCGACCGCGTCGTGATGATCGGCGATACGTCGCACGATCTGCAGATGGCGGCCAACGCCGGTGTGCATGGCGTGGCGGTCACCTATGGCGCCCATACGCGGCAGGAGCTGGAGGCGGTCGGCCCACAGGCTGTCGTCGAGTCCGTGCCCGGCCTGCACGAATGGCTGATGGAGCGGGTGGGCTGAACCGGCTGCGCTGAGCGGCGTTCCAGGGCGCATCGCGTGGCCGCCGGGACGCAGCTGCAAAATCTTCGGGGCGGCACGCCGCCCATGGCGCGCGGACGTTCTATCACGGAAAATTGAATCCCGTGCCCGAACGGCCACGGCAGAATCCTGTCTTATTCTGCATCGTGTCCGTGCGGACCGTTGCGTGCCCGGAGATCGCCATGCTGATACGTAAGCCATCCGATGTGCTTCCCTCGGAGATCACGCCAGAACCGGTATGGCGCGCCCGGCGCGATTGGATCGCCAGGGCGGCGGCCGGCGCGGCGGCCCTGAGCATGCCGGTCTGGGCCACCCGCGCGGCGACCGGTCCGCAGGGCGGGGAACTGGCCCCTCTGCCCGGCACGCCCGATCGGCAGTTCGCCATCATGGACAAGCCGACCTCCTACGAAGACGTCACGTCCTATAACAACTTCTATGAGTTCGGGGTCGACAAGGACGATCCCGCGCGCCACGCCAAGGCGCTGCGGACGCGTCCATGGACCGTCACCGTCGAAGGCGAGGTGCAAAAGCCGCGCACGTTCGACATCGACGCGCTGCTGAAACTCGCGCCGCAGGAAGACCGCACCTATCGGATGCGCTGCGTGGAAGGCTGGTCGATGGTTATCCCGTGGGTCGGTTATCCGCTCTCGGCGCTGCTCAGGCAGGTGGAGCCTACCGGCAATGCCCGATTCGTCGAATTCGTCAGCGTGGCGCAGCGCGACACCATGCCCGGACTGCGCTATCCCGTAGTGGAGTGGCCGTACACCGAAGGCCTGCGCCTGGACGAGGCCATGCACCCGCTGACCTTGCTGACGTTTGGGCTGTACGGCAAGGTCCTGCCGAACCAGAACGGGGCGCCGCTGCGCATCGTGGTGCCTTGGAAGTACGGGTTCAAGTCCGCCAAGTCGTTGGTAACCATCCGTTTGACGGAGAAAATGCCGGTCAGCGCCTGGATGAAGGCGGCGCCGAACGAGTACGGCTTCTACGCGAACGTGAACCCCAACGTGCCGCATCCGCGCTGGAGCCAGGCCACCGAGCGCCGTATCGGCGAGGATGGCATTTTCAGTCCCAAGCGCAAAACACTGATGTTCAACGGCTATGAGCAGGTGGCTTCCCTCTATACGGGGATGGACCTGCGCGCGAATTACTGAACGATGGCAAACAGAAAGACGACGGACGCCGCGGCCGCGCCCCGTCCGGTGCGGCAGCTTTCCGCCGCTGCCGTGGCCCGGTTCAAGCCGTTGCTTTTCGCCCTGGGCTTGTTCCCCGTGGGGCGGTGGATATGGCTGGGCCTGCACAACGGCTTGACGGCCAACCCGGTGGAATTCCTGACGCGTTCCGCCGGTACCTGGACCTTCGTCTGTCTGCTGGTGACGCTTTCCATTACGCCGTTGCGGCGCCTGACCGGCCAGCCGGCCCTGGTGCGATTGCGCCGGATGTGCGGCCTTTTTGCCTTCTTCTACGGCTTCCTTCATTTCCTGTCCTGGGTTGCGTGGGACAGGGGCTTCGATCCGGCGTCGATGTTGCAGGACATCGGCGAACGGCCGTTCATTACCGTGGGATTCGCGGCGTTCGTGCTGATGACGGCCCTGGCCGCGACTTCCACGCAATCCGCCATGCGGCGCATGGGCAAACGCTGGCAGCGTCTGCACCGCGCTATCTACGCCATCGGCATCCTGGCCCTGCTGCACCTGCTGTGGCACAAGGCCGGCAAGCACGACTTCACGCAGCCCATCGTCTACGGCAGCGTGCTGGGCTTGCTGCTTTTGTGGCGTCTGGTAGCGTGGGTGCTGGCTCGCAGGCGGGCGGCGCGGGTCGTGCCTGCCTGATTGCGCGCTGCCGGCACGGCTCGGGCCGTCACGGACGGTGTGCAGGTCTTGGCCGTCCGCCTGCCAGGCGCATAGGATGCACGGCTCAGCGCCAGCCGAAGTTGGCTCTGGGTTCCAACTGGGTGTAGGGAATGGCGTGTGGCCAACGCTCGCCTCCCGGCCGAAGCGGGTCGATGGGGCCTTTGGTCATGGCCCTCACCAAGCTGCCCAGGATGCTCCGGAGCGTTATGGGCTCGGGTTGCGAGAAATCCACCAGGGATTCAGGCCAGTCCGGCGGGCTTCATTCGGTCAGGGTGTCGGAGGGCGGGCCGATGGGGCGCCGGCCTGTCGTACCGGGAAAGCAAACGCCGGTGAGTGCTGGCGCACCTGGTCCGGTTCCCCGGCCCTTCAGCGGTACATCCGCCGCTGGCTTGCCGCTTCCAGGCGCCGTCTCAGCTTGCCGCCGCTCCAGCCCCCATTGCGGATCCATGCGCGGGAAGCGCCAGCAGCGCCGCCGCCGTTCCGGCATCCGGCAAGCCATCGCATATTTGCGGGCGGTAATGCATCTGGAAGGCCGCGATGACACGCCTGGTGGCTTCGTCGAACACACCGGTGCGCGGCGCGTCGTAACCGACGCGCGCCAGCTGCGATTGGAACCAGCTGGCATCCGGTACGCCGTTTTTCTCGAAAAATCCCTGCAGAGTTTGTGCCGCCGCCTCGTCGTACCAGCGGCCCAGCCCCGCCATGGCCAGTCGTTTCCATGGGAAAGCCGGTCCGGGATCCACCTTGCGCTGCGGCGCGACGTCGGCGTGGCCGACAATGTTCTCCGGGCGCACGCCGTGGCGGCGGGCGATATCGGCCACCAGCGCGATCACGGTGCGGATCTGCGCTTCCGTATACGGCGTCCAGCGCAGGCTGCCGTCGGGCCCCCTCTCGTAGCCCGGGTTGACGATCTCGATGCCTATGGAAGCGTTGTTGACCGACGTATGGCCGAACCAACTGCTGGGGCCGGCATGCCAGGCGTTGCGGCGCTCCGGCACGAGTTGATAAACCTGGACGCGATCCGCCTCCGTCACGAGATAGTGGGCGCTGACATCGCCCCGCGACAGTTGCAGCAGCGACTCATGGTCGTCCATGGAGGTGTAGTGGAGGACGATGAACCGTATCCGGCTGTCCTGGGCGCTCGCGCTAACGGAGCGGTCCACCTTCAACCCCTGCGGGTAAGTCGGGGCACAGCCCGCCAGCGCCGCGGCCACGCACAGCGCCAGGGCGGCGCACCCGCATCGGGCGATGAGGCCGCGCGCCATGGCGAACGGGCGAACGCGCGCGGTTGCGCTGCTTGTGCCGCCCGCGGTCCCTCCGGCCGGGGCGGTCACCGGGCAAGATACAGAAAGAGCGTGGGCTTTTTGTCCAGGTCGGGAGCCGGCCGGCTTTTCCAATCGGCGATCGTGCGGGTGCGTATCCATTCTTCGGTCGTGGTCAGCGATCGGGCCACGCACAGCCGGGTGTCGCCGCGCAGCGCGCCGAGCAGGGCGGCGAACATGGCGGCATTGCGGTAGGGCGTTTCGATCAGCATCTGGGTCTGGTTGCCGCGCGCCGAATTCTGTTCCCAGGCCCTCAGTTGGCGCATGCGTTCATTCGGCTCCACGGGCGCGTACCCGTGGAAGGCGAACCGCTGGCCGTCCAGGCCACTGGCCATCAGGGCGAGCAGGATGGACGAAGGCCCCACCCACGGCCGCACGGTCAACCCCATGCCGTGCGCGATATCCGCGACGCGGGCGCCGGGGTCGGCTACCGCCGGACAGCCTGCTTCCGACACGAGCCCCATTTCTCCGCCGTGTTTCAGCGGCTGCAGCCAATCCTGGATTTGGCCGGCGTCGGTCCTGTCCGTCAGGGTATGGATGACGATGTCCTGCAAGGGGCGGATTGCCCCTACCTGTTTCAGGAAAGCGCGCGCGGTCTTGGCGTTTTCCGCGATATAGGTGTTCAAGCGCGCAGCCAGGGCCTGTACCTCCGGAGGCAGCCAGCGGCCCACCGGCGATTCGCCCAGTCCCACCGGTATCAGGTGCAATTGCCCGGGCTGGCCTGCGCCGCCGCGCCCCGCGTCGGAGGACGGGGCGCTCATTGCGCGCGCTCCGCCGCCAGCGGGTCCAGGCCGAACTCCGCCAGCATGCCCGTCAGGGCGATAAGCGGCAGGCCGATGATCGCGGTGGGATCGTCGCTCTGGATGCTTTCCATCAGGGCAATGCCCAGTCCTTCCGCTTTGGCGCTGCCGGCCGTATCGTAAGGCGTCTCCGCCAGGAGATAGGCGTCGATGGCCGCGTCCGTCAATCGCCGGAAGCGGCAGCGCGTCACGACGTCGCCATGCAAGGTGCGGGCGCCGTCCGTCACCGCCAGCGCGCTATGAAAGGCGACTTCGCGGCCAGACAACTTGCGCAGTTGGGCGCGGGCGCGCTCGAAATCGCCCGGCTTCCCGATCGCTTCGCCGTCGACCGTGGCTACCTGATCGGAGCCGATCACCACGGACCCCGGCCGCGCCGCGGAAACCGCAGCCGCCTTGGCTATCGCCAGCCGTACCGCCAGATCCTGGGGCCGCTCGCCGGGCCGCGGGGTTTCGTCCACACCGGGGGCGACGGTTTCGAAAGGCAGGCGAAGCCGGTTGAGCAATTCGCGCCGGTAGGGAGAGGTCGAGGCAAGGATCAGGCGTGGTGTCGAAGAAGGCATCGCGGTTTGACGTTAAAACGTAAGTCACGGTATTATCTAACGTTTTCGCGGGATTTTTGTTCGCCCGGTGGTCCGGCCCTTTTGCGTGTTTGCCGCTTTTGCCTGTCTGCCCCCATTTGCCCGTTCGCCCGTTTGTCCCGTTCGCGATGTGTGAATGTTGGCGCATGAGCAGTGCGGCGTGCGTGGCCCGTGGTGCAAACCCGGGGGCGGCCAAAGTCCGGCGCGGCAAACTCGTGGTCGCAGGCCGTGGCGGCAAATCACGGTGGCGAGCAGAGGCAGCGAACCAGTATGGCGAACAGAGCAGGCATTATCGACGCGTTCGAATTCGCGCGGCTGGGCAAGGAAACGTCGGGCAGTGTGCCGCTGGTGCGGTTGGCCCGCGCGGTGGACGGTCTGCCGTCCCAGCCTGCCGGCGAGCCGGGCGAGGTCCGCTGGTCGGTCCGCGGCGAAACCGGAAGGCAGGGGGAGCCGCTGCTGCATCTGCGCGTGCAGGCCAATCCTGTGCTGATCTGCCAGCGATGCATGGAGCCGTTCGCCCATCCCATCGATGCGCAGGTCAGTCTGCAGCTGGTGCAGAGTGAAGCCGATCTCGATGATGCCGGCGAGGCGGCGCGGGACGATGATGGCGAAGACGTCATCGACGATGCGCCTGAGAAAGTCGTCGGTTCCCGTCATTTCGATCTGCTCGAGCAGGTCGAGGACGAACTGATTTTGAATATTCCGTATGTGCCCAGGCATGATGTATGTCCGGGCGGGCCGCTGAAGACGAGCGCCGGCGATCCGGCGGACGGAACCGACGCGGACAAGCGTCCATCGCCGTTCGCGGTGCTGGAAAAATTGAAGCAAAAACATTGAGGTCAACACCGGGCCGCATCGCGTACAATGCGCCCCGTTTCTAGGAGTCATCATGGCTGTTCAACAAAACAAGAAGTCCCCGTCCAAGCGCGGCATGCATCGCTCGCACGATTTCCTGACCGCGCCCGCCACGGCGATCGAACCCAACACGGGCGAAACGCATCTGCGTCACCACATCAGCCCCAATGGCTTCTATCGCGGCCGCAAAGTCATCAAGACCAAGAGCGACGAATAAGCAGTTCCGGATCGCTGACCCGGATTCGCATCGCTACGCTGGCGCTGATACCAGGCACCCGTGATACGCATCGCTATTGACTGCATGGGCGGCGACGTCGGTCTGCCCGTGACCATCCCCGCGTCCATCGAGTTCGCCCGGCGGTTTCCCGATGCCCGGCTTCTGCTGGTCGGATTGCCGGATGCCATCGAAAAAGCGCTGGAAGGCATGCGGGACGTCCCGCGTGACCGGATAGAGATCGTGCCTGCCTCCGAAGTCGTCACCATGGACGACTCCGTCGAGGTGGCCTTGCGCCGCAAGAAGGATTCTTCCATGCGGCTGGCGGCGCAGGCGGTCAAGGACGGCCGCGCCGATGCCTGCGTATCCGCTGGCAACACCGGCGCCTGGATGGCGATTTCGCGCTATGTGCTGAAAACGCTGGACGGCATCGACCGGCCGGCGATCGCCACTTCCATTCCGAATCAGAAGGGCGGTTCCACCACGGTGCTGGATCTCGGCGCCAACGTGGACTGCACGGCCGAGCATTTGCTGCAATTCGCCATCATGGGCGCGGCGCTGGCGCAGGCGCTCGATCACTGCGAGCGGCCCAGCGTGGGCCTGCTGAACATTGGCGAAGAAGTCATCAAGGGCAACGAAGTGGTCAAGGAGGCCGCCGAGCGGCTGCGGGCCAGTCCGTTGAACTTCTACGGCAACGTGGAAGGCAACGATATCTTCAAGGGCACCGTCGATGTCGTCGTATGCGACGGCTTCGTCGGCAATGCCGTGCTGAAATCCATCGAAGGCCTGGCGCGCATGCTTTCCAGCATCATCCGCGAGGAATTCAAGCGCAATCCGATCACGCTGCTGGCCGGCGCCATTGCTTCCCCTGTTCTGAACCGCCTGCGCAAGCGGGTGGACAACCGTCGCTACAACGGCGCCGCGCTGCTCGGCCTGCGCGGGGTCGTGATCAAAAGCCATGGGTCGGCCGACGCCTACGCCTTCGGTTTCGCGTTGCGGCGCGCGCGGGAAGCCGTGGTCAGCAAGCTGCTGGAGCGCACCAATCAAAGCATGGCGCAGATCACCCAGCAGGGCGCGCAGCTCGCCGGACGCCAGGGTGCGCAAATCAACAACGACGCGGCCGTATCGATGCCGCACGCGGCTGGGGACTCCGCCTGATGAATACCACTCGCTATGCGGCGATCGCCGGCACGGGCAGCTACCTGCCTCCGCGCATCGTGTCCAACGATGACCTGGCCGCCGAACTCGCCACGCGCAATATCGAAACCTCCGACGCCTGGATCGTCGAGCGTACGGGCATCCGCCAGCGCCATCTGGCCGAGCGCGGCGTCACCACCAGCGACCTCGCCGTCGAAGCGGCCAGGCAGGCCATCCAAGACGCCGGCCTGCGGCCGGAGGACATCGACCTCATCGTCGTCGCGACGTCCACGCCCGACTTCGTGTTTCCCAGCACCGCCTGCCTGGTGCAGAGCAAGCTCGGCATCAAGGGCGGCGCCGCCTTCGACGTACAGGCGGTCTGCAGCGGTTTCGTCTACGCGTTGACCACGGCCGACAGCTTCGTGCGTGCGGGCCGTTCGCGCCACGCGCTGGTCATCGGCGCCGAGGTCTTCTCGCGCATTCTCGATTGGAACGATCGGTCGACCTGCGTTTTGTTCGGCGACGGCGCGGGCGCGGTGGTGTTGTCCGCCTCCGACGCGCCGGGCGTGCTTGCCGCGCAACTGCACGCCGACGGCAGCCAGACCAAGATTCTATGCGCGGCCGGCAACGTCGCCTATGGCGAGGTGGTCGGCGATCCCTTCCTGCGCATGGACGGGCAAGCCGTCTTCAAGCAGGCCGTGACGGTGCTGGAGCGGTCCGCCCGCGCGGTGTGCGCGGAAGCCGATGTGCCCCTGGACGCCGTGGACTTGCTGATTCCGCACCAGGCCAATGTCCGCATCTTGAATTTCCTTGCCCGCAAGCTCGACCTGCCGGCGGACAAACTCATGGTGACGGTGGACCGTCACGCCAATACGTCGGCGGCCAGCGTGCCGCTCGCGCTGGATGCCGCCCGCCGCGAAGGCCGCGCGCGCCCCGGCCAGCTCGTTCTCATGCAAGGCGTGGGCGGCGGCTTTACCTGGGGTTCGGTGCTGGCGCGGCTGACTGCATAGGGGCCGCCGGCCAGCCCTCGCAATCCAACGACAATTCCACTCTCATACGATGAAAATCGCTTTCGTATTTCCCGGCCAGGGTTCGCAATCCGTCGGCATGCTCGACGCCTGGAGGGGCAATGCCGCGGTCGCCGATACGCTGGAGCGTGCCTCGGCCGCGCTGGAACAGGATCTGGAGGCCCTTATCGCGCAGGGGCCCGCCGAACAATTGAATCTCACGACCAACACGCAGCCCGCGATGCTGGTGGCCGGCGTCGCCATGTTCGAGGCCTGGCGTGCCGCGGGCGGCCGCCAGCCCGATGTCGTGGCGGGCCACAGCCTGGGCGAGTACGCGGCGCTGACCGCCGCACAGTCGCTGCGGCTCGAAGACGCCGTGCGGCTGGTGCGCATCCGCGCGGACGCGATGCAGGCCGCCGTCCCGGTCGGGGCCGGCGCCATGGCTGCGATTCTGGGCCTGGACGATGACGCCGTGCGCGCCGCCTGTAAGCAGGGCGCGCAGGGTGAAGTCGTCGAAGCGGTCAATTTCAATGCCCCGGCCCAAGTCGTCATCGCGGGTCACAAGGGGGCGGTGGAGCGGGCCTGCGAGGCCGCCAAGGCGGCCGGCGCCAAGCGCGCGCTGCTGCTGCCGGTTTCCGCGCCGTTCCATTCCAGCCTGCTGGAACCGGCTGCGGCGGTCCTCGCCAAGGCTCTGTCCGAGGCGCCGCTCTCTGCACCGGTCATTCCCGTCATCAACAACGTGGATGTCGCCGCACCGGCCGATCCGGCCGCGGTGCGCGATGCGCTGGTGCGCCAGGCCTGGCATCCCGTGCGCTGGGTGGAAACCATCCAGGCGATGAAGGCGCAAGGCGTGACGCATGTGGTGGAATGCGGCCCGGGCAAGGTGCTGACGGGGCTGGTCAAGCGCATCGACGGCGAGCTTACCGCGCTGGCAATCAACGACCCGGCGTCGCTGGACGCGGCGCTGACGGCCCTGGCCGCAAACTGACAAGGAAGCGTTTCCATGGAACTGCAAGGAAAGATCGCGCTGGTGACCGGCGCGACGCGCGGGATCGGCAAGGCCATCGCCCATGAGCTGGCCTCGCGGGGCGCCACCGTCGTAGGCACCGCGACTTCCGCGGCCGGCGCCGAGGCCATCGGTGAAGCGCTCGCCCCCTTCGGTGGGCGGGGCGTGGTACTGGACGTGACCGACGCACAGGCGTGCGACGCCCTGGTCGAGGCCCTTGCCAAGGAAGGCGGTCCGCATATCCTGGTGAACAATGCCGGGATCACACGCGACACCCTGGCCATGCGCATGAAAGACGAGGACTGGGACGCGGTCATCGACACGAATCTCGCGGCAGTGTTCCGGCTCTCGCGCGGCGTCATGCGCGGCATGATGAAGGCGCGCTGGGGCCGGATCATCAACGTGACGTCCGTTGTGGGGTCCATGGGCAATGCCGGGCAGGCGAACTACGCCGCCGCCAAGGCTGGCGTGGCAGGCATGAGCCGCGCCCTGGCCCGTGAGCTGGGCAGCCGCAACATTACCGTCAATTGCGTGGCGCCCGGCTTCATCGATACCGATATGACCCGCGTGCTGGGCGAGGCGCAGACGGCGGCACTGCTCCAGCAGATTCCGGCCGGCCGCCTGGGTGCGCCGGCCGATATTGCTCATGCGGTGGCGTTCCTCGCGAGTCCGCATGCCGGTTACATTACCGGCACGACGCTGCACGTCAACGGCGGCATGTATATGTGATCGGCCGCGCCGGCGCGCCGGGATCGGGCCTGCTTCTTGCACCCGCCACGGCAACCCACGCGCGGTTCGCTGTACCGGCGTCGCTTTCGGCGCCGCTTAGTGTCCCGAGCGGGCTTCCGGTCGGGAATCCATTTTTGTCACTTGCCTGGCGTTGGCATTACGCTGCGCTTGGCTATAATTCGCGGGATTTTTCCCAATTGGAGATCTGCATGGATAGCATCGAACAGCGCGTCAAGAAGATTGTCGCTGAACAACTTGGCGTCAACGACGCCGAGATCAAAAACGAGTCTTCCTTTCTTGACGACCTCGGTGCCGATTCGCTCGACATGGTTGAGCTGGTGATGGCCCTCGAAGACGAGTTCGAGACCGAGATCCCCGACGAAGAGGCCGAGAAAATCACGACCGTGCAACAAGCGATCGAGTACATCAATTCGCACGGCAAGCAATAACGCGATCAGCCTTCTCCTTGCGCAGTGGCGCCTCCGCGTCCCGCGAGGAACCAGGGCGGTTTTCGGATTATGCCGCGCGGATACCGCGCGGGGCGGCGACCGCCAGCCCCGCGGCGCCGTCCTCCGCGCATGCGGCATATTCCAAACCGCCTTTCTTTTGTCTGTTTAGGAGTCATCCGTGAAACGACGCGTCGTCATCACCGGACTCGGCATCGTGTCCCCCGTGGGCAATGACGTGCCTACCGCCTGGGACAATATCGTCAACGGACGTTCCGGCATTGGCCGCATTACCCGTTTCGATCCTTCGGCGCTGACCACCCACATCGCGGGCGAGGTGCGCGACTTCGACGTCACGCAGTATCTGCCCGCCAAGGAAGCCCGCCAGATGGATACCTTCATCCATTACGGGCTGGCGGCGGGCGTGCAGGCCTGGCGCGACAGCGGGCTGGAAGTGACCGAGGCCAATGCGGAACGCATCGGCGTGATCATCGGCTCCGGCATCGGCGGCCTGCCCCGTATCGAGGAGACCCAGACCGATCTGTTGGAACGCGGCCCCCGCCGCATTTCGCCGTTCTTCGTTCCCGGCGCGCTGATCAATCTGATCTCCGGCCAGCTGTCCATCAAGTACGGGTTCAAGGGACCCAGCTACGCGGTGGTTTCCGCGTGCACGACCGGGCTGCACAGCATCGGCGATTCGGCCCGCATGATCGAATACGGCGACGCCGACGTCATGATCGCCGGCGGCGCGGAATCGACCGTTTCGCCCCTGGGTATCGGCGGCTTCGCCGCGATGCGCGCGCTGTCCACCCGTAACGACGACCCCACCACCGCTTCCCGTCCCTGGGACCGCGACCGCGACGGCTTCGTGCTGGGCGAGGGCGCGGGGGTCGTCGTGCTGGAGGAGTACGAACACGCCAAGAAGCGCGGCGCGCGTATCTATGGCGAGTTCGTCGGCTACGGCATGAGTTCCGATGCGTACCACATTACCGCGCCGGACAAGGACGGTCCGCGCCGGGGCATCGTCAACGCCCTGCGCAACGGCGGCCTGAACCCGGAAGACGTCCAATACGTGAACGCGCACGGCACCTCCACGCCGCTGGGCGACAAGAACGAGTCGGACGCGCTGAAGCTTGCGTTCGGCGACCACGCCCGCAAGCTGGTGGTCAATTCCACCAAGTCCATGACGGGCCATCTGCTCGGCGCCGCCGGCGGCATCGAGGCCGTCTTCACGACCCTGGCCGTTTATCACCAGGTTTCGCCGCCGACGATCAACCTGTTCAATCAGGACCCCGAGTGCGACCTGGATTACTGCGCCAACGAGGCTCGCGAGATGACGATCAACGTCGGGTTGTCGAATTCCTTCGGATTCGGCGGCACCAACGGGTCGATGGCGGTACGGCGAGTCTAAGGGAGCGTGCGTGCACCCTGACTGGACGTTGCGCGTACCGGTAGTGCGGCCGCGCGGGGCCGCGTGGCTGGACGGCGCCGTCACGGCAGCCGCGACGCTTGCCGTACTGGGCGCCCTGTCCTGGCAGGGTCTGCATCCGCTGGCTGCCTGCGGCGTGGCCCTGGCGCTGGCGGCCCTGGCGGGCTGTCTGCACGGCCCGCTGCGTCGGCGCCGCGCCGTCCGCGCCATCCGCATCGACCGCGACGGCGCCGTCCACCTGCGCATGCGGCAAGGCTGGCAGCCGGCGGACTGGGTCGCGTTGTGGCGCGGTCCCCGCTGGCTCACCCTGCGCGCCCGCCTGCACGCCGGTGCGGAGCATGACCCGGCGGCCGGCGAAGCGGCGACGCCGCCACGCTTCCATTTCGTTACGTTGACCGTTTGGCGGGACGCGCTTCCGGCGCCGGCCTGGCGCCGGGTCTGCCTGCTTGCGTCGCGCCGCCTGCGCCGCGCGCCGGCGGCGCCCTCTCCGAGGGCGTCATGACGGAGCGCGACATCGATGCCGAACTGGTCGCGCGCGTCCAGCGCGGCGACAAAAAGGCGTTCGATCTGCTGGTGCTCAAGTACCAGCGCAAGATCATGCGTCTGCTTTCCCGGATGATCCGGGATCCCGCCGAAATCGAAGACGTCGCGCAGGAGGCCTTCATCAAGGCCTATCGTGCGCTGCCGCAATTCCGCGGCGAAAGCGCGTTCTATACCTGGCTGTACCGTATCGCCATCAATACGGCCCGCAACTGGCTGGCGTCGTCGGGACGCAGGCCCAGCGCGCCGAACGCCGTCGAAAATGAGGACGGTGAAACTTTTAACGAAACGGACAACCTAAGCGATATCAGTACCCCGGAATCCATGGTGGCCAGCCGCGAAATCGCGGAAACCGTCAATGCGGCCATTCAGGACTTGCCCGAGGAATTACGTACGGCTATCGTCCTCCGGGAAATCGAAGGTATGAGTTACGAAGACATCGCGCAGAGCATGGGTTGCCCCATCGGTACGGTGCGGTCGCGCATCTTCCGGGCCCGCGAGGCCGTCGCCGCACGCCTGCGGCCGCTGCTCGGCAACGATGCCGATCGCCGTTGGTAAGGAGCTGGAGTCATGCAAACATCGTCTGCTACCGCGCGCGCCGAAGACACCAGCTGGGAAGAATCGGTGTCGGCGTGGATGGACGGCGAGGGAACCGAGGAATGGCTGGACGGCCTGGAAGTGGCCGAGGGCAAGGAAACCTGGGATACCTATCACCTGATCGGGGACGTGCTGCGCAATTCTGAGCTGTCCATCCGGCCGTCGCAGGCCTTTCAATCGCGGTTGTCCGCCGCGTTGGCCAATGAGTTGCCCATCGTCGCTCCGCGCCGGCGCCGCGCGATGCGTCCGGCGTGGCGCTTCGGCCTGTCCGGCTTTGCCGTGGCCGCGGCCGTGGCTTCGGTCGCCTGGGTAGCCCAGCCTTTCATGGCCGGCACCAGCGACGCACCCACGGCCGATACGCGCGTGATCGCCGATGCCAGTACGTCGGCGGCCGACGATCCCAGTCTCAGCGACTATCTGGAAGCCCATCGCCAGCTGGCCGGCCCTTCGGCCATCCGCCAGGTGTCTTTCGATATCGGAGCGGGCCGCTGATGACGTTTGCGCCGGCCGTCGTCCAGCCGTTGCGGTGGTTGCCATTTGCCGGTCCGGTGGCGGCCGCGTGTGCAAGAGCAGGCCGCGGCGCGGCATCGCTGACCGCCGCGGCCGCGCTCGTGATCGCCGTCGGCACGGGCCTGGCGCACGCCCAGCCCGGTCCCGCTCATGCCAGCGTGCCGGTGCCCGTCCCGGAGCCGGAAGCCCAGGCGCTCCTGGGCCGCATCCAGGACGCGGCCGGCAAGCTGGACTATGCGGGCATTTTTACCTACCAGCAAGGTGAAACCATCCAGTCCTCGCGCATCGTCCATGTGGTGGATGGCAGCGGGGAACGCGAACGCATCGAGGTGCTGGACGGCCAGCCCCGTGAGTATCTGCGCCACAACGACGACATCCAGTGCCTGGTGCCGGCGCGCAAGACCGTGTTGATTCAGCACAAGCGCTCCGATCAGTTTCCGGGGCTTCTGGTGGGCGCCCCGGCGGCGGTGACCAAGCACTACCGGGTGCTGATGCAGGCGGCGCCGCACCGGGTTGCTGGGCGCGAATGCCGCATCATTACCATCGAACCCCTGGACAAGGACCGCTACGGCTACCGCCTGTGCGCGGACACCGAAAACGACTTGCTGCTGAAGGCGCAGACGCTGTCCAACGCCGCGACGGTGGTGGAACAGGTGGCGTTCACGGCCCTGCGCCTGGGCCCTGCGGTCGATCCGCAGCAGCTGGAGTCGCGCTGGAGCACCAAGGACTGGAAGGTGCAGCAGGGCGCCATGCAGCCGGTGGACCTGGCGGCGCAGGGATGGCGCATCCCGTTCCCGCCGGGTTTCGCGCCGGTGTCGCAAGTGGCGCGCACCATGACGCACGGCGAGCCCGTCAGCCAGCTGGTGCTCTCCGACGGCTTGGCCGCGATCTCTGTCTTCATCGAACCGTATGATAAAAAGCGCAATCGGCGCCAGGCGCAGGGCGCGTACCGGCGCGGCCCGGTCAATGTCTACGGCATGCGGGTTGCGGACTTTTGGGTGACCGTGCTCGGGGAGGTGCCGGCTCCGACCCTGGAACGGCTGGCCAAGGCCACCGAGTACGTTCCGCCGGTCCAGGCGCCCAAATAAACAGCAGACGCCCCATAGGGGCTTGCGCGGAGTATCGAATGAATCTGTCTACCGTGTCGAAATTCGCCGCCGGTGTATTCCTGGCCGTCGGCGTCGCCCTCGGCGGCGCGGCCCACGCCGCGCCGACCGGGACGGCCGCGCCCACCATGATGGTTCCGGATTTCAGCGCCATCGTGGAAAAGGCCGATCCTGCCGTGGTCAACATCCGCACGACGGCCACCGTGCCCGTACGCAGCGGACCTCAGGATCCTTATGACCTGTTCCGCTTTTTCTTCGGGCCCGACTTCCAGCCGCCGGGCATGCCCGAGCTGCCCGGCCGCCCGCGCGACCGCCAGCCCCAGCCCCAGCAGCCGCAGGAACGCACCGTTCCGCGCGGCGTCGGATCCGGCTTCTTCATCTCGGCCGACGGGTACATCCTGACCAATAACCACGTCGTCAGCGATGCGACCGATATCTTCGTGACGCTGACCGACGGCCGCGAATTCAAGGCCAAGGTCATCGGCACCGACGAGCGTACCGACATCGCGCTTCTGAAAATCGATGCCAAGGACATGCCGTTCCTGCCCATTGGCGACGACAGCAAGATCAAGAAAGGCCAGTGGGTGCTCGCCATCGGTTCGCCATTCGGCCTGGATTCCACCGTCACGGCCGGTATCGTCAGCGCCATCAATCGCGACACCGGCGACTACCTGCCCTTCATCCAGACCGATGTGGCGGTGAACCCGGGCAACTCCGGCGGCCCGCTGCTCAACCTGTCCGGCGAGGTCATCGGCATCAACTCGCAGATCGTGTCCCGCAGCGGCGGGTTCATGGGGATTTCCCTGGCCATCCCGATCGATGAAGTGATGCGCGTGGTCGAGGAATTGCGCGCCACGGGCAAGGTGACGCGCGGCCGTATCGGCGTGCAAATTGGCGAGGTGACCAACGAGGTCGCCACGGCGCTGGGGCTGAGCCGGGCGGAAGGCGCCCTGGTGAGCAGCGTCGAGGCCGACAGCCCCGCCGACGCGGCGGGCGTGCAGCCGGGCGACGTCATCCTGCGCTTCAACAACAAGCCGATTGCCCGCTGGTCGGACCTGCCCCGCATGGTCGGCGAGACCAAGCCCGGCACCGTGGCCCCGCTGCAGGTCTGGCGCAAGGGCAGGAACGTCACGCTCAGCGTGAAGGTGGCCGAGCTGCCCCAGCCCAAGGCCCCGGCGACGGAAAAATCCCCGCCGCAGAAGGAGCCGGCGTCCTCCAGCGCACTGGGTCTGACCGTGGTCCCCGTCCCCACCGCCACGCAATCCAAGCTGAAGATCAAGGGCGGCGTCATGGTCCGTTCCGCCGACGGCCAGGCAGCGCAGGCCGGCATCCAGGAAGGCGACATCGTGCTCGCGCTCGGCGATACCGATATCACCGGTCCGGACCAGTACGTGCAGGCAGCCGGCAAGGCCGACAAGAGCAAGCCCATCCCGTTGCTGGTGCGGCGGGGCGACCAGACGCAGTGGGTGGTCATCCAGCCCGGCAAGTAGGTCCAAGACCGGCTAAAATCGCTGGTTGCCGCAAGGAGGGGGCGCTTGGCGCCCCCTCCTTATTGGTGCACCTGACTCCTTCCTTCCCGACATCCATGCAGCATATCCGCAATTTTTCGATCATCGCCCACATCGATCACGGCAAATCGACGCTGGCCGACCGTCTGATCCAGCGCTGCGGAGGGTTGCAGGACCGGGAAATGTCGGCGCAGGTGCTCGATTCGATGGACATCGAGCGCGAGCGCGGGATCACCATCAAGGCGCAGACGGCGGCGCTGCAATACCAGGCGCGCGACGGGCAGGTGTACAACCTGAACCTCATCGACACCCCGGGGCACGTCGACTTTTCCTACGAGGTCAGCCGCTCGCTGTCGGCTTGCGAGGGCGCGCTGCTGGTGGTCGATGCCTCGCAAGGGGTAGAGGCGCAGACCGTCGCGAACTGCTATACGGCCATAGAACTTGGCGTCGAAGTGGTGCCGGTCTTGAACAAGATGGATTTGCCGCAGGCCGATCCCGAGGGCGCGCGCCAGGAAATCGAGGACGTGATCGGCATCGACGCGTCCGAGGCCATCGCGGCCAGCGCCAAGACCGGGATGGGGATCGACGACATCCTGGAATCGATCGTCAGCAAGGTGCCGCCCCCCAAGGGCAGCCCCGACCAGCCGCTGCAGGCGCTGATCGTCGACTCGTGGTTCGATAACTATGTCGGCGTGGTGATGCTGGTGCGCATCGTCAACGGCGTCTTGCGGCCCAAGGACAAGATCCTGCTGATGGCGTCCGGTGCCACGCATTTGTGCGAGCAGGTCGGCGTTTTTACCCCCAAGTCCGTGCAGCGCACCATGCTAAGCGCCGGCGAGGTGGGTTTCGTGATCGCCGGCATCAAGGAGCTGGCGCACGCCAAGGTGGGCGATACCGTAACGCTGGCGGGCCAGCCCGCGGCCGCGCCGCTGCCCGGGTTCAAGGAAGTCAAGCCGCAGGTGTTTGCCGGGTTGTACCCGGTGGAAAGCAGCGAGTATGACCAGTTGCGCGACTCGCTTGAAAAACTCAAGCTGAACGACGCCGCGCTGATGTTCGAACCCGAGGTCTCGCAGGCGCTGGGTTTTGGATTCCGTTGCGGTTTCCTGGGGCTGCTGCACATGGAGATCGTGCAGGAACGCCTGGAGCGCGAATTCGACATGGACATCATTACCACCGCCCCTTCGGTGGTTTATGAGGTCGAACAGCGCGACGGCCAGGTCCTTAGCATCGAAAGCCCGTCACGCATGCCGGAAGTGGGCAAAATCGCGGATATCCGCGAGCCCATCGTCAAAGTGACGTTGTTCATGCCGCAGGAATATGTCGGCCCGGTGATGACGCTGTGCAACAACAAACGCGGCGTGCAGGTCAATATGAGCTATCACGGCCGGCAGGTGCATTTGGTGTACGAAATTCCGCTGGCGGAAATCGTCCTTGATTTCTTCGACAAACTGAAATCCGTGTCGCGCGGTTATGCGTCCATGGATTATGAGTTCCTGGAATACCGGTCGGCCGACGTGGTGCGGGTCGATCTGTTGATCAACGGCGACAAGGTCGATGCCTTGTCCATGATCGTCCATCGCAGCAATGCACGATATCGGGCGCGCGAGGTCGTGAGCCGCATGCGCGGGCTGATCCCGCGCCAGATGTTCGATGTTGCCATCCAGGCCGCGATCGGCGCGGAAGTGATCGCCCGGGAAAACGTCAAGGCCTTGCGCAAGAACGTGCTTGCCAAGTGCTATGGCGGCGACATCACGCGCAAAAAGAAGCTGCTGGAAAAGCAGAAGGCCGGCAAGAAACGCATGAAGCAAGTCGGCAGCGTCGAAATTCCACAGGAAGCCTTCCTGGCGATCCTGCAGGTTGAAGACAAATAAATGACGCGGGTGGCGCGACCCGTGAATAACTGAGAAGGATCAAATGAGCTGGAACTTTGCGCTGATTCTGTTCATCCTGCTGGTTGTCACCGGCGTCGTCTGGTTGCTGGACGTCGCGGTGCTTCGCAAGGCGCGGCGGCGCAAGGGCGAGGAGGCGGCTGCGCGCTTCGATCCGGCAGTCGTCGGCGACCCGGCCGAGGCCGAGCGCCTGCGGCGCGAAGCGGCGGAGTCGGCCTCGCGCGCGCCATGGTGGGTCGAGTATGCGGTCAGTTTCTTCCCGGTCATCCTGTTCGTGTTCGTGCTGCGCTCGTTCGTCGTCGAGCCTTTCCGCATTCCGTCGGGTTCGATGCTTCCCACGCTGGAATCGGGCGACCTGATACTGGTGAACAAGTTCAGCCGCGGCATCCGGCTGCCGATCCTGGACAAGAAGATCCTGGATACCGGCAAGCTGGAACGGGGCGACGTCATCGTTTTCCGCTACCCGGTCGACCCGGATGTCGATTACATCAAGCGCGTGGTCGGGTTGCCCGGCGACGAGGTGGCCTACCTGGACAAGAAACTATATGTAAACGGCAAGGAGGTGCCTCATACGCGGGACGGCAACTACTTCGAGCCGGACCGGGTGCAGTATATCGCGCGCTATAAAGAGAAATTGGGCGATGTTAGCCACGATATTCTGCTGGATGAAGGAAAATACCAGGAATACGGGCCGATCTGGCAGTTCCCGCACATCGAAAACTGCCAGTACAGCCGCAACGGGGTGCGCTGCAAGGTGCCGCCCGGTGAGTACTTCGCGATGGGGGATAACCGCGACAACAGCGCGGACAGCCGCTACTGGGGTTTCGTTCCGGACGGTAATATCGTGGGCAAGGCGTTCTTCATCTGGATGAATTTCTCTGATCTAAGCCGGATCGGACGGTTTGAGTAATGCCCACCCCTGAAGCGCTCCGTACGTGGGTAGTGTGCAGCTTCCCGGATAACTGACATGTCGCTCGACGCGCTACAAAATCGCCTGGATCATCGTTTCCGCGATGCCGCTCTTCTGGAGCAGGCGCTGACGCATCGCAGCCATGGGGCGCGGCATAACGAGCGGCTGGAGTTCCTGGGCGATGCGGTCTTGAACTTCGTGGTGGCCTCCATGCTGTTCGACCGTTTCAGCAAGATCGACGAAGGCGACTTGTCCCGGTTGCGGGCGAACCTCGTCAAGCAGGCGTCGCTGGCCGACATTGCACAGAAGCTGGACCTCGCGCAGGACCTGCGCCTTGGCGAAGGCGAACTCAAGAGCGGCGGTTTTCGCCGGCCCTCCATCCTGGCGGATACGCTGGAGGCCATATTCGGGGCGGTGTTCCTGGACGGCGGCTTCGATGCGGCGCGGCGCGTGATCGCGCGCCAATACCAGCCAGTGCTGGCCACCGTCGATCCCAAGACCTTGGGCAAGGATGCGAAGACGCTCCTCCAGGAGTTCCTGCAGGGCCGCAAGATGGCCTTGCCCGTCTATACGGTGATTGCGACGCATGGCGCGGCGCACAGCCAGCAATTCGAAGTGGAGTGCGCCATCGCGCCATTGGATATCAAAGTGACCGCTGCCGGCGCCAGCCGCCGGGCGGCGGAACAATCGGCCGCCAAGCTCGCCCTCGAAGCGGCCCAGGCCGCCAGTCCGGCCAAAACGGCGCGCCGCGCGCCCCGCGCCCGCAAGACGGCGCAGCTGTCCCTGCCGGTCGCCGTTGCCCAAGAGATCAAATGACTGAAGCCAAAACCCGCTGCGGATTCGTAGCCATCGTGGGGCGTCCCAACGTCGGCAAGTCGACGCTTAACAACGCGCTCGTCGGCGGCAAGGTATCCATCGTCTCGCGCAAGGCGCAGACGACGCGGCACCGCATCCACGGCGTGCTCACCCGCGGCCCGGACCAGTTTGTCTTCGTCGACACGCCGGGTTTCCAGACGCGGCACGGCGGGGCCATGAACCGCATGATGAATCGGGTGGTCACGCAGGCGCTGGCCGATGTGGACGTCGTCGTGCACGTGGTTGAAGCCGGAAAGTGGTCGGAAGGCGACGCCAAGCTGCTGCCGCTGTTGCCGTCCGGCGAACGGGCCATCCTCGCGGTCAACAAGGTCGACGCGCTGAAAGACCGCAATTCGCTTTTTCCTTACGTCGCCAAGCTGACCTCGCTGCATGAATATGGCGCGGTCGTGCCCATCAGCGCCGCCCGCAACCGCCAGCTGGACGAGCTGCTGGACGAAATCGCCCGGCGGCTGCCGGAAGGCGAGCATATGTTCGAGCCGGATACCCTGACCGACCGGCCCATGCGTTTCATCGCCGCCGAATTGATACGCGAAAAAATCTTCCGGCTGGTCGGCGACGAGCTGCCGTATGGCTGCACCGTCGTCATCGAGCAGTGGGAGGAAAACGAAAAGGGCGCCCGGGTGGCGGCGTGCATCGTCGTCGAGCGCGACAGCCACAAGCCCATCCTTCTGGGCGCCGGCGGGCAGCACATGAAGCGCATCGCCACCGAGGCCCGGCTGGAGATCGCCAGGATGCTGGAAAAGTCCGTGCACCTGGAGATCTACATCAAGGTCCGCAAGGGCTGGTCCGATCGGGAAGAGGCGCTGCGCGATCTGGGCTATGAGTAAGCGCGGCACGCTGGGCTATGACTAAGCGCGGCACGCGTGTACAGGACAGCCCCGCCTACATGCTGCACGCGACGCCCTGGCGGGAAACATCGCTGATCGTCCAGGCTTTTTCCCGGGAGCACGGCTGCGTGGCGCTGGTGGCCAAGGGCGCCAAGCGGCCGTATTCCGCACTGCGTCCCGTACTTTCGGCGTTCCAGCCCCTGGCGCTGTCCTGGAGCGGAGCGGGCGAAGTGAAAACGCTGACGCGCGCCGAGGTGGCGGGGATCCGTCCGCTGGCCGGCGGGGCGCTGATGTCCGCGTGGTACATGAACGAACTGCTGCTGCGGTTGCTGCCCCGCGAGGACGCGCACCCCGTTCTGTACGACGCGTACGATACCGCGTTGATGCAGCTGGCGGCCGGCACGCGCGCGGCGGGCGCATTGCGGCGCTTCGAATGGACGCTGCTGCGCGAGACCGGTTACGGCGTGGATGAGGCCACGCCGGACTTCGACGACCCTGCGATCGAACCGCGTCTGCGGGCGGATCTGCGCGAGCGTCTGGACGAAAACCTGGCGGGCCGGCCGCTGGCGACGCGGCGCGTGCTGCTGGACCTTCAGACGCGGCGCTTGTCCGCGCGCCTGCCGAGCAGGTAGCCGCAGGCCGCCCAGACGGCCGCGCAGCCGGCGCCCACCAGGGCCACCAGCGTGGCGCCCTGGCCGATGGCGTCTACGGCGGTCTTCACCCATGCGCTGGCTGCATCGCCGGCCCGATACACCACCGTATCGATGAAATTCTTGGCCTTGTACTTGGCTTCCGCATCCACGGTGGTGAACACCATTTCGCGCCCCGGCCGCACCAGCGCGTATTCGCCCACGCGTCGCAGCACCATCACCGCGGCGAGCACCGTGAACACCGGCGCAACCGCCAGGACCAGGAAACCCGCGCAAACGAGCACCGGCACGATCGTCAGGAGAAACGTCACGCCAAGTTTCTGCGCCAGCCGGCCGGTCAGAAAAAGCTGCGCCGCCATTGAAAGGGCTTGAACCGCAAAATCCAATGCGCTGAAGACGCGGATCCGCTCGGCCGCGGATGAAAAGGCGTCAGCCACCAGCCGGGCCTGCTCCATGTACAGGAAGGTGCTGGCGGTGGCGAGCAGAATGACGAAAGCGGCCATGCCGGCCAGCAAAGGCGACGTGAAGGTGCGCGTGGCGCCGGCGAGAATGCCGCCGCCGATGGGCCGGGAAGGCGATGCGGCGGCATCGGCCGCACGCGCGGGGTCGGCGGGGGGCTCTTGTGCCTGAACGGATGCAGGGTCTTGCATGCCGGCGCCGCCGGCGGCCCGCCATCGCATCAGCCAGGACTTCATGGGCAGCGTCACCCCCAGAAATACCGCCGAAAGGAGAATCAGGCCGGGCGGGCCCAGAACGCCTGCCAAGGCGGCGCCCAGGACCGGGCCCGCCAGGCCGCCCGTGCTGGCGCCGGCGGCAATGAACGCGAACAGCCGTTTCGCCTGGTCCGTGCGAAAAACGTCCGCCATCAAGCTCCAGGCGACCGAGACCACGAACAGGTTGAAGACGGAAAGCCAGACGTAGAACGCGCGGGCGGCCCACAGATTGCCGGGCTGCAAGTACAGCCACGCGGAGAAACCGGCCAGCGTAGCGGCAAAAAAGCTATAGCTCCACGTGACGAAATGCGCGCGCGGCACCCGCCGCGCCAACCAGCCGAAGCAGGGCACCGCGGCCAGCATCACGATGAACGTCGCCGTGAACAGCCACTGCAGCTTGTCCACGCCGGCCGCGATGCCCAGGGTTTCCCGTATCGGGCGGAGCATGAAATAGCCCGTGAACAGGCAGAAGAAAAAAGCGAAGCCGCAGACCGCCGCTTGTCCTTCGCCGGGATGGACATTGAAGACGCGGCGCACGCTCCCGGTCGCCCCGTCCTGCGCTTCGCTGCGGGTCGGCATGTCGGCCATGTTCGGTTAGGAGAACAGGGCCGCGATGCGCTCGCGCATGGGGCCGTCCGGCAGGCGGCCGAACCCGGCCAGCAGGTTGTCGCGCGCGTTGGCGGGCTTGGACGTGGCGGGAATGACCGATGTCACTGCGGGATGGCCGGCGACAAACTTCAAGAACAGTTGTGCCCAGGATGTGCAGTCGATCTCCTGGGCCCATGCCGGCAGCGGCTTGCCACGCACATGGCGGAAGAGGGAGCCGTCCTGGAAAGGCCGGTTGATCAGCACCGCCACGCCATGCGCCTGGCACGCCGGCAACAGGCGCTTTTCGGCGCCGCGCGCGGTCACGGACAGGTCGATTTGGACGAAATCCGGCTTTTCCCGTTCCACCAGCCGGGTCAGGTCGTCGTGGGCGGACGCGGTGTAGTGCGTGATGCCGATATAGCGCGTCACGCCCTGCTGCTTCAATTCGCGCAGCAGCTGCAGTTGCGTGGCGGTATCGATAAGGTTGTGCACCTGTATCAGATCCAGCCTGGGCGTGCGAAGCGCGGCCTGCGATTCGCGCACCTGGCGGATGCCCTCGTCGCGGCCGGTCGCCCCTATCTTGGTTGCGAGAAAGACCCGATCGCGCGCGCCCTCGCGCGCCAGCAGCGCGCCGGTGACGGCCTCCGACTCGCCATAGCTGGGCGCCGTGTCGATGACGGCGTTCTTGCCCGCCGACGCCAGCAGTTGGCGGACGACTTCCGCCAGCGGCGCCAGCGCCTGGGAGTCCTGCGGCGATACATCGAAGGTGCTGGCCGTCCCCAGGCCGATAACCGGCAAGGTTTCCCCGGTGGAAGGGATGGTGCGCCGGTGCATCGCCGCAGTTGCGGCCGGCGCGGCGGCGCCCGCCGCACCGCCGTTTGCCGATGAGGCGGGCTGCGCGGCCCGGGCGGACAACGCCGCATCGATCGCCCACGCGGGGGCAAGAGAGGCGAGGGCGGCGAGGGGCGTGTGCTTCAGGAAGCGTCGGCGTGTCGGCATAGGCGTCACCCTTGAGAAAAAGCCGGTTGCCGCTTGCGGGCGCCGCATGAGCATCGGCCCGGCGGCTTCCGGCGGTGCTGCGCGAAAAGAAAGGGCCCGCGATCGCGAGCCCAGTGCATGGTGGCGGATGGCCGGCGGGTGGCGCCGGCCGCAGATCAATTGCGATTGCCGCCGCTGAAAGCGCTGAGCAAGACCAGCAGGTTCGAGAACACGTTGTACACATCCAGGTAGATGGCCAGCGTGGCGGACACATAGTTCGTTTCGCCGCCGTTGACCACGCGCTGCAGGTCAACCAGCATGAAGGCGGAGAAAATGACGATGGCCAGCACCGAGATGGTCAGCATCAGGGCGGGCAGCTGCAGGAAGATATTGGCCAAGGCCGCCACCAGGATCACGATGGCGCCGGTGAACAGCCACTTCTGCATGTTCGACAGGTCGCGCTTGATGGTGGTCGCCATGGTCGCCATGGCGCCGAACACCACCGCGGTACCGCCGAAGGCCAGCATGATCAGCTGCGCGCCGTTGCCCAGGCCCATGACGAAGCCCAGCAGACGCGACAGCATGACGCCCATGAAGAACGTGAAGGCCAGCAGCAGCGCCACCCCCAGGCTGGAGTCCTTGTTGCGCTCGATGGCGAACATCAAGCCGAAGGCGCCCAGCAGGAAAATGATGGCCGACATGCCGGGGCTCGCGCCCATGACGCGGTTCAAGCCGGTATAAAGACCCACCGCCGCGCCCAGTACGGTCGGGATCAGCGACAGGGCGAGCAGCCAATAGGTATTGCGCAGGACGCGATTCCGGACCACTTCGCCCGGCACGCCGGCGTACGCGCCCGTGCGGTTGAAGGGGGAAGGACGATAGTCGTTCATGTTTCGAGCTCCTGATAGGGGCCATGAGGGAATGGCTATGGTGCTTTGACGCGCCATTGGCCTGACAGTTCCCTGAAAATTAATGCAGGTGCGCAAAGATTAACGCACACGCCATGCCGCGCATAGGGGGACAAAGCAGATTCGCAGGTTTTTGACGTCGGGGGTCACCCCGGCCGGAGCCGGTTGACGACACGTTCCACCAAGGCTGGAAGCTCGGCTTCCAGCGATGCCCGGACGTGCGTCATGGCCTGGTCCAGCGCCTGTTGGACAGTGTGCTCCAGTTCTGCCTGCAGCGCGGCCCGCAACACCGGATCGGGCGGCAAGGGCGCGGCCGGACGCGACACCACGTCGGTCAGGACTGGCGGTTCGTTGATCGCATCCAGCTTGTGCGTCAACGTGGGAATGGCGGGATCGTTATCGCGATAGTCCATGGTTGCTCCTGAGCCGCGGCTCAAGCGTCCGCCGCCTTGGCGCCTACAGCGTGGCTGTGGGGCGATTCCCCGTCGGCCTGATAGGCCCGCCAGCGCTGGCGGGCGGCCGGCCGGTCGTCGCCCTCGGCGGAGACGATTTCCAGTATGCGCGCGAATGCCCGGTAATTGGGCGGGCAGGCATCGTCCAGGTTCAGCAGCCAGGGCGCGGGCCGATCCGGGGACGGCGCCGTCGCCAGCGGGCCGGGATCGGCAGCCGTCAGCACCACCGGGGTGTCGGCCGCCAGCGGATCGGTGGCCAGGACGTGAGGCACGAAGGAGATATCGTCGAAGGCCCACAACAGCCGGTCGAAGGCATTGAGCCGGACGGCGTCGGCGCAATAGACCACCAGGGGCTGGCCCGCCAGGTATTGCTTGCGCGCCACCTGGCAGGCCATGCGCAGGCGGTCCGGCGCGCCGAAGGCGAAGTCGATACGAGCCATCTTGCCTGCCGTTGCGTTGTGCCGGATCAGAGCTGATTGAGCAGGAACTGCATCAACAGCGGTACGGGGCGTCCCGTAGACCCCTTTTCCTTGCCGCCGCGCCATGCCGTGCCGGCGATGTCCAGGTGCGCCCAGCGGTACGCCTTGGCAAAGCGCGACAGGAAGCATGCAGCCGTGACGGCGCCGGCCGGCGGGCCGCCAATGTTGGCGACGTCTGCGAAATTGGATTTCAACTGCTCCTGGTAGGCGTCGTCCAGCGGCATGCGCCACGCGGTGTCCAGCGACTCGCGGCCCGCCCGCAGCAGGGCGTCGGCGAGCGCGTCGTCCTTGGCGAACAGGCCGGTGTTGACGTTGCCCAGCGCGACCACGCACGCGCCGGTCAGCGTGGCGATATCGACCACGGCGGACGGCTTGAAGCGTTCCGCGTAGGTAAGGGCGTCGCACAGGATCAGCCGGCCTTCGGCATCGGTGTTCAGGATTTCGATGGTCTGGCCGGACATGCTGGTCACGACGTCGCCTGGCTTGTTGGCCTTGCCGCTGGGCATGTTCTCGCAGGTAGGGATCAAGCCGACCACGTCGATGGGAAGCTCCAGTTCCGCCAGGGCCCGGAAGGTGCCCAGCACGCTGGCCGCGCCGCACATGTCGAACTTCATCTCGTCCATGGTCGCGGCCGGCTTGATGGAGATGCCCCCCGAATCGAAGGTGATGCCCTTGCCCACCAGCACGATCGGACCGCTGCTGTCCTTGACGGACTTGCGCGTTCCCGCCGGCTTGCCGGCGTGGCGCAGCACGATGAAGCGGGGCGGCTCGTCCGAGCCGCGGGCGACGGACAGGAAAGCGCCCATGCCCAGCGCTTCGATCTGCTTGCGGTCCATGACTTCGACCTTCAGCGACTTGAAGGTGCGCGCCAGTTTCTTCGCGGTCTCGCCGAGATAGGTGGGCGTGCAAAGGTTGCCGGGCATGTTGCCGAGCGTCTTGGCCAGTTCCATGCCGTTGGCGATGGCATTGCCTTCGCGCAGCCCGGCCTGGGCCTGAGTGGCGTCGCTGCGGTCGATGCAATGCACGATCTTGCGCAGCTTGGGACGCGCGTCGCGGTCCGGTTTGCCGAAGCTCTCGTCGTAGTAATACACGGCGTTGCCGGCGGCGATGGCAGCCAGGCGGGCACGGGTGCGGATTTCCGTGCCCTCCAGGGGCACCGCAAGCAGGGCGGAGGCGCCTTCCGTCAATTGGGCGCCGGCGCAGTAGGCGGCGAAAGCCTGTTCCGCCGCGGCGTAGGCGCGCGCCGAGTATTCCTCTTGTTTGCCAAGGCCGACCAGCACCACACGCTGCGCGGTCACGCCCGGCAGCGCACGCAGCACCAGCGTGGCGCCCTGGCGGCCGCGGAACTCGGTTTTGACGACGGTACGCAATGCGCCATTGCTGGCCCGGTCGATGATGTCCGCGGCCGGCGTCAGCACGCCTTCGGAAAATACGCCGACCGCCAATGCGGCGGTCTTGACCTGGTGCAGGGAGGCGGTGCTGTGTGTGCTAAATTCCATTGGCATTGAAGGCGTTCCCGTATGCGTCGTAAGTGCGTCGATGGGTTTTTGTCGATGCGCGGCCCGTCGTCGGCAGGATGTCCGGCGTCCGGACAGTGATCACGGCCGATGGCTGCCGTCGATGAACGTGGCCGATTATCCCGCATATTTTTACATGTCTCTATTCAAACGCTCCGTCGTCAGCGAGATCACGAGTCACGCCGGCGTTGTCTTTTCCACGCTGGTGGTGGTCTGGCTCAGTGTGCTGCTGGTGCGGCTGCTTGGCGAAGCGGCCGGCGGCACGATCGGTCCCGACGTGGTTCTGGGTCTCGCCGCGTTCTCCACTATCACGGCATTGCCCACCATTCTCACCGTGGCGTTGTTCATCGCGGTGCTGACCACGGTCACGCGCAATTACCGCGAATCCGAAATGGTGGTGTGGTTTGCCAGCGGCCTGTCGCTGGCCGATTGGCTCCGGCCGGTGTTGCGCGTGGCCGTGCCGGTCGCCATTATGGTGGCCGTGCTGACGCTGGTCGCGTCGCCGTGGGCGTACCGGCAGATCGGCGAATACCGCCAGCGCTTCGAGCAGCGCTCCGATCTGTCCAAAGTCACCGCGGGCCAATTCGGCGAATCGCAGGATGGCGCACGCGTCTTCTTCGCCGAGGAGCCGACCTCGCCGGGCGACGAGCTGGGCCACGTTTTCGTGCGCGTCATCGACCCGGAATGGCTGAGCGTCCTGACCGCCGCCAGCGCGCGTACCGAAACCATGCCCAATGGCGACCGCTTCCTGGTCCTGAACGCCGGTCACCGCTACGACTTGAAACCCGGCACTGCCGAATTCCGCATGGTCAATTTCGGCCATTACGGCGTGCGCCTGGAAAGCAAGTCCACCGCCGATCCCGCCGCCGAGGCCCGCGCCGCGGCAGAGCGTTCCAGCAAGGCGCGCAGCACCTTTCAGCTGATGGCCGACAACACCCAAAGCGCCTGGTCGCAGGTGATGTGGCGGATCGCGCTGCCGCTGGCGGCGCTGAACCTGGCCATCATGGCCATCCCGTTGGGGGCGGTGAATCCTCGCCTGGGGCGCTCGGGAGACCTGTTGATCGCCGGCCTGGTCGCCATGCTTTACATGAACCTCATCAACCTGTTCAGGGCCTGGATCAGCGACGGCCGCGTGCCCTTCGGCATCGGCTGGTGGCTGATCCACGCCATCGTGCTGGCGTTCGCCGCCTACCTCTTCATGCGCCGCCTGCGCGTAAAAGCCCCGCGCAACAACCCCGGCAACCCCCCCGCCAAGGCCTCGGCCTGACCCCGCGAGGGGGAAGCGCGCTAGCGCTTCGGGGGTGAGCCTATCCTCCCGGCTTACCCATGAAAACGTGTGCCGACGACCGGGGACGCCGCGGATCCGGCTCCGCCGGTCCGCCAGCGTCGCCCCCTTGAGGGGGAGGCGCGAAGCGCCTCGGGGGTGGACCAACCCCTCCCCGGCTCTATTGCCGTGCGCCATGCTCACCTCTACACTGGCTCGATGACGCACGGAGCCGAGCCGCACCCCGGCCGGACCTCCGCGCCGCGATTCCCACAAGGAAGGAGGAGACCATGAAAGAGATCCCGCGCATCCCGCTGCTGATCGGCGGCGAACGCGTGTCGTCGCAAACGACTCAATGGCGCGATGTCGTCAACCCCGCGACGCAGGAAGTCGTGGCCCAGGTGCCTTACGCCACCCGGGAAGAACTGGACCGCGCGGTGGCCAACGCCAAGGAGGCGTTTCAGAGCTGGCGCAACAGCGGGCAGGCCACTCGCATGCGCGTCATGCTGAAGCTGCAGCAGTTGATGCGCGAGAACACCGGCAAGCTTGCCGAAATGATCACCCGCGAACACGGCAAGACGCTTCCGGACGCCGAAGGCGAAGTCGGGCGGGGGCTGGAAGTCGTGGAGCACGCCTGCGCCATCGCGAGTCTGCAGCTGGGGGAATACGCGGAAAACGCGGCCTCGGGCATCGATGTCTATACGTTGATCCAACCCTTGGGCGTATGCGCCGGCATCACGGCGTTCAACTTCCCCGTCATGCTGCCGTGCTTCATGTTCCCCATTGCGGTGGCGTGCGGCAACACCTTCATCCTGAAGCCGTCCGAGCAGGACCCGTCCTCGGCCTTCTTCCTGGCGGAACTCGCGCTGCAGGCCGGCTTGCCGCCCGGCGTGCTTAACGTCGTCCATGGCGGGGCGGAAACCGCCAACGCGTTGTGCGAACACCCCGATATCAAGGCGGTGTCGTTCATCGGGTCGACGCGGGTCGGTACCGAGATTTATCGCCGCGCCTCGCAAGCGGGCAAGCGTTGCCAGGCGATGATGGGCGCGAAGAACCATTGCGTGATCCTGCCCGACGCGGATCCCGAAGTCGCCCTGAACCAACTGCTCGGGGCGGCTTTCGGGGCCGCCGGGCAGCGCTGCATGGCGACGTCCGTGGCCGTCCTGGTCGGCAAGGCGCAGGAATGGTTGCCTGAGTTCGTGGCCCGTGCCAAGAAACTCAAGGTCAATGCCGGCACCGATCGCGAAGCGGATCTGGGCCCCTTGGTGTCGACCGCCGCGAAGGAGCGGGTCGAGAGCTTGATCCAGCACGGCGTGGAAGAGGGCGCCGAACTGCTGCTTGACGGCCGGGGTATTCGGGTGGCCGGCTTCGAGAACGGCAATTTCGTCGGGCCCACCGTATTCGCCGGTGTGCGGGGCAATATGAAGATCTACACGGAAGAGATCTTCGGCCCGGTGCTGTGCGTGGTCGGCGTGGATACCCTGGAAGACGCCGTGGCGTTCATCAACGCCAATCCCAACGGCAACGGCGTGGCGCTGTTCACCCAGGATGGCGGGGCGGCGCGCTATTTCCAGAACAACATCGACGTGGGCCAGGTGGGCATCAACATTCCCATCCCGGTTCCGGTGGCGTGGTTCAGCTTCACCGGCTCGCGCGGGTCCAAGCTGGGCGATCTGGGGCCGAACGGCAAGCAGGCGGTGCAGTTCTGGACGCAGACCAAGACGGTTACCGCGCGCTGGGCGGCGCACGGCAGAACGGTGAATACCACCATCACGATGCGTTGAACGCATGAGCTTGAGCGGGCCACCGGCCCGCTGCCGCGCGGCTATATAAACCGCGCGGCCATCGCCTGCGGCGCCGAGGCGTCAAAGCGCCGCGACCGCTTCAACCTCTGCCTTCAGGCCGAAGCGGCCACGACGGCATGGCTGTAGTGTCCGCCTGGCGCGGCAAGGCCTTCGACGGGGACCGGCAGCACGGCAGGTTCACCAGCCATGGAAGCGGCCCCATTCCTGCAGGGTTCCATCGGCCTGCAGCGCCAGGTAATGCTCGAACTGCGCGCCCGTGGCGCAGGCGTGGTTGGGCAGGATGCGAAGGCGCGTTCCGATGGGCAAGCGCGCCACGATATCGCCGCCCATGTCTGCTTCGCATACGATGATGCCGTGCTCCTGGTTGGCGCTGCCCAGCAGGCAGCCGGCCATGGGCGTGCCGTCTATCGTGCAGACCTGTCCGTACTTGTAGTCCCGTTGCTGCTTGGAAGTGCCGACGTCCCGGCTCATGGCCATCCAGCCGGCATCCACGATGGCCCAGCCTTTCTCGCGCTGATGGCCGATCACCGTGGTAAGGACGCTCAAGGCAATGTCGTCCAGGCCGCACACGCCCACGTTGTGCATGACCAGGTCGAAGAACACATAGACGCCGGCGCGCACTTCGGTAACGCCGCGCAGGTCAGCCGCGCTGAGCGCCGTCGGCGTGGATCCCACGCTGACCACCGGGCAGGGAAACCCGGCGGCGCGCAGGCGCTCCGCAGCTTTCACGCATTCCGCGCGTTCCTGTTCCGCCAGGGCCCGCAGCGCATCCGGCGTGTTCAATTCATAGCTGGACCCGGCATGCGTCATGACGCCCCGCAGAGACATGCCGCCTTCGTGCAGCACCGTGGCCACCTGGAGCAGCTCGTCGCCGTGCGGATCCAGGCCGGAGCGATGGCCGTCGGTGTCGACTTCGATAAGCACCGGAAAGCGCTCGTCGTGATTGCGCCCGAATTCGGCGATTTCGAGTGCCGATGCCACGCTGTCGGTGACGATGGTCAGCGCGCATCCGCGACGGCGCAGCGCCAGCGCTTGCGGCAGCCGATGGGCCGCCATCCCGACCGCGTAAAGGATGTCGGTGATTCCGTTCGCGAAGAAGCGATCCGCTTCTTTCAGAGTGGACACGGTGATGCCCTGGGCGCCCGCGTTCAGTTGCGCCCGCACGACCTGCTCGCACTTGCTGGTTTTCACATGAGGGCGAAAGGCGACCCCCAGATCGTTCATGCGGCCCTGCATGCGCGCGATGTTCCTCATCATGCGGGGCAGGTCGATCACGGCGGCGGGCGTATCGATGGTGTACAGCGAGGTTGTCATGGTGTGTTGGTGCAGCATAAGTAGTGTCGTTGCGCGTCCAGCGTTTGCCTTTGCGTAGCCACCCGCGTCAGTCCAGCGTTCCGACCTTGGTTTTCAGCCGGGGCACATCGTCGCGCAGGCCGCGACAGCGGGCAGGCATCGTGGAGCCCCGTTTATCGTGGCGCCGGCGCGCCGGCGTTGAAGGATTGCAGCCAGGGCAGGGCGGGTTGCAGGGTCGCCGCCTGCACTTCCGGCGCGGCGGCGCCGGCCGGCAGCGCCAAGCCGACGCGGTTGTGCCAGAAGGTGCGCAAGCCCACCGCCGCCGTGCCGAACATGTCGTAGCCCGATCCCGCGACGAAGGCCGCGTCGCGCGCATCGACCCCCAGGCGTTCGAGCGCCATCCGGTAGGGCCGAGGATCGGGCTTGTAGTAGCCGGCTTCCTCGGACGTGACCACGACATCCCAGGGTATGCCCATCAGCGCAGCAGCGCGCATCCCCAGCCGCCTGGAGCAGTTGGTCACCACGGCCAGCTTGCAATGCGAACGCAGCGCCCCCAGCAGTTCACGGGCGCCGTCCCAGGGCGGCAACTGATCCCAGTGGTCCTCCAGCGCCATCGGTGCGGAGTCGGGGAGACCGGTATCCCGGGCGGCCTTGCGCACGAGGTCTTCATAAGGCTGGTAAGCGCCGCAGCCGTACGTCAATTGAAGATAGCGGGCGCGCCAGGCGCGGCCTTTTTCCTCCGAGGCGGCCGCGGCGTTCCACACGGTCCAGGAGTCCAGCAATGCGGTCAACAGATCGAACAAGACCGCGCGCGGGTAGACGGAGGCAGAAGTGGATGTCGGTTCCATGACCTGCACTCTACCGGCCCAAGACCATGCCGTGTTTTAATGGACTGACAACATTCGTTAAGCGCAATTTAATGGTCCAGATCGAAGACCTGCAGCTCGCCGCGACCTTGCTGCGCGAGGAATCGCTCAGCGCGGCGGCGCGTGCGCTCGATGTGACGCCGTCCGCGCTCTCGATCCGGCTGCGTAAACTCGAAGCCCGCCTGGGCCTGTCACTGGCGACCCGCACGGCCCGGCGGCTGAGCCTGACGGCGGAGGGCGAACGCTTCGCGCGCGACGCGACAGCGCTGCTGGGCCAGCTCGATAGCCTGTGCGAGTCCCTGCAGGCCGACGCGCGGCAGCTCACCGGCCTGCTGCGCATTTCGGCGCCTTTCGGCTATGGCCGGCGCCACGTCTCACCCCTGGTGGCCGAATTCGCGCGCGCCCATCCCGGCCTGCGCGTGCAGTTGGATCTCTACGAAACGCCGTGGCCGGACAGGCATGACGCGGATGCCATTATCCATATCGGCGCCGTGCGCGATTCCTCGTGGATCGCGCGCACCCTGGCATCCAACGAGCGCTGGCTATGCGCCAGCCCGATGTACCTGCACGCGCATGGCGTTCCCCGCACGCCGCGCGACGTGGCGAAGCACAGCTGCATCTGCATCCGCGAGAACAACGAAGACGTAACCTTGTGGCGCGTCCGCCGGCGCAGCCGCTCGTCCGGCAGGGCAAGCGGCCCGCCGGAAACCGTGCGCATCACGCCCGCTTACTCCACGAACGATGGCGCAGTCGCGCGGCAATGGGCCGAGGAAGGCTTGGGCTTGGTGCTGCGCTCCGAATGGGACGCGGCGGAGGCCGTCGCACAAGGAAAGCTGGTGCGTGTGATGGCAGATTGGCAGTTCGACAACGCGCCCATCACGCTGCTGGTTCCCACGCGCAATGGCCGCACCGGCCGGGTTCAGGCGCTGATCGAGTTCCTCGAGCGCCGCGTGGGGCAGCACGGCGCCGCCGCCTGAGCGGGCCGCACCGCTGCGCTACAGCGGTATCGATAGGCAACGTCCGTCCGGAGAACTCGGGCAGTACGTGCTGCTCCAGCCACGCGCGCAGCAAGGCCCCCTGGGCAGCATCCTTGCGTTCAATCGACAGAACGCCAAGCTCCAGCTCCATGATGGTGATGGGCGATACGAAAAGGTCGGCGGCATCGACGCTTTCCGTCCATGCCGCCACATTCGCGTCGGCCTTGCCAAACCGTACCTTGCGCAGTTCCGACAGTACGTTCGTATCGAGCACGTACATCATGAGAGATCAGCCGACCGCGTTCCAACCGTCACGCGCGGCGGCTCGAACTCGATTTCTGCAACGTCCGGCATCGCCAGCGCGTCGGCAATGTTGCGCCGCTGTTTCGTTAGCCTTTGATAGTCTTCGAAGCTCAATAGCACATGCGCAGGCTTGCCGCGCTCCGTGATGAAAACCGGACCGCTCTTGGCGGCCTTCTTTGCTCGCGTCACGTCCTGGTTCAACTCCCGGCTGGATAAGGTCGTGATAGTCATGGGCGCCTCCGGCACTGTTTAATGTGGGTGTGTTACTGCATACAGCAGGCGGAAGGCAAGCGGCACTTCTGTGGTCTGACAACCAAAACGTTACCTGACACGAGTGGCGCTAGATTGGGCCTCAGCAAACGGTGACAAAGAAGTTTTAACTGAGAGAGGGCCCACTGGCTCCTGTGTTGCCAGAAAGAATTTGCCTGGCGTATTGCAAAAAAACTAACTGATCGGTAGCCCCGGCATGCATGCTGCCCACTAGAGAGCGTGCAAGGGATATTGCCCTGTCTTGCTGCTTGGCGGCCCTGACTGGGCCGGAACGGGACTCCAGCACGGGGAGCGAGCCCTGGGGTCTAATGAGATGTGCAAGTGTGAGGGCCCACAATGTGAGCCGCAGGCCGCTAGTTGGTGCGGCAGTGGGGCGATGCTGCCAGGTGGCGCCTTCGACGCTGCGAGAAGCCGTTATGTAGGCATTGTCGGGGTTTGGGACAACGAACGTCGTTGGACCGCTATTCTGGTGTCGATGTTCACCTAACTTGGGGTTCCGCGGCCATACGAATCCACGAAGTAGAAAAAGCGCGACAACCAATTTGGAGCTGCGAGCGTATCCGTCGGCGTCTTCTGTCGGTCAAAAGCCGTCGCCTAAAGAAGGCCCCATAGAGCAGGCGTCGCGTCGCTCCGTATGATTGATAAGGAGGCTGGTATCGGATAATCTCCATGTCATTCAAAATCTTACCGGTGATCCAATGGTGTCCGTTTCATTAGCAATGGCCCGGGCGTTTTTGCTCGTGAGTAACAGCTTGGCCTCATGGAGAGGATCGCGCGATGCGGCTATCTAAGTCCCTGTGTGCCGTAGTTGGCGACGTACTCGCGAGCACAGGGTCGCACGCCACGCTTGACGAACTTTTTATTTCGGCAGGCGCACCGGGGGAGCCGCCAGGACTGTCACACGGGTCGAAATGGAAGACATGGTTGTTTAGATGCGGCGAAGACCCCAACGTAGACGGCATTGCTGTACTTGGAAATTTGCTGGAGGAGTTTATGGACTTGGCGCCAGCAGATCCCCAAAAATTGCCAGAGTGGCGCGCAAAGCGTGCAAGAGTTGAAGCGATCCTTGAACAAAACGGGCTGCGATACTTTCGCTTCGGAAGAGTCCTTCCACAAGGCGAGCGGCCAGACGAAGAACCAAGCCCCGAGCGAGCAAGGTGTATATCGCAGCCAAGTAGGCCTGAAAAAGTAGAACAGTTGCTCGAGGTGGTCGTTCGCGGCCTACGTAGGGCAATGCACCCATTAACCCACCGTCGCAAAGGTTCTCAGTCGTTGTATTTCCGGAACGAATACGACGTGCAGGACCTCTTGCACGCTCTCCTTCGTCCTTGGATCAACGACATTAGACCCGAGGAGTTCACCCCAAGTTATGCCGGGTCGAGCACTCGGATGGACTTCCTCTTGCCAGCGCATGAGTTGGTGATCGAAACCAAGATCGTTCGCGACCGCGCCCACGCGAAACGAATCGGTGATGAGTTGATCATCGACATCGAACACTACCGAATACACCCACACTGCAAGACGCTCTGGTGCGTCGTCTATGACCCAGACAATCTAATTACGAACTCGCCAGGCATGAAAAACGACTTGGATGGTGAGCGGAAGTCAAAAGACGGTGAGATTCTGGTGAGAACTTTCATTCTCTAGCTTCACGACGTACAACGCATCAATCGAGGGGACCTCCCGCGAAAAGCCGCGCGAGATTGTTCATTTCAGACGCTGTTGGGCGTCAATCACCACACCTTGCCTACCCCTTTCCAACTATGAGCATCATCCTTTCGAACCGCGTAAAAAACCACATTGAATCGATTGTCAGGGAGCATCTGTATCTTGCTGACGCAAAGTCAGACGAATCAAAGCTGCTCTCTAGAGGCATTGCTGCAATCTGCCTTGCAGGACTTGCCGGAGTTCCATATGCTCAGGTAGCGAAGTACATCGTAGATGGCACGCGCGACAACGGAATCGATGGTGTTTTGTACGACGGCCCTCGCAATAAGCTCTACATCGTTCAAGCCAAGTGGTCCACCAAAGGTACCAGTACGATTGACACGGGTGACCTTCGCAAATTCATTGCAGGCGTCTATGACCTATTGAATGAGGACTGGAAAAAATTCAATCAGCGGGTCCAAGCCATCGCCGACGAGATCTCAAAGGCCATTCGGAACGACCCAGAAATCGTGATGGTTGCTGCGTATAACAGCGACAACTCTATAAGCACCGAGTGCCAAGCAATCGTCAAAGAATTTCTCGACGAAAACAACTCCGAGTCACAGGAAGTTGTCACATTTCGACCTTTCGATTTGAAACGGCTTTTGCGCACAATAAAGACCGTCAAATCGGGCGCGAAATCGGATGTAGAACTAAACCTCCTTCAATGGGGCGAGCAAAAGGAGCCTTACTATGCCATCTACGGCAAGGTTTCATGTGCTGATGTTGCTGAGTGGTATTTGGGTCACGAGGATCTTCTGTTCTCCGAGAATATCCGTAACACCCTGTCCGAGAGCGACATCAATGTCCAGATTGAATCGGCATTGCTTACCAACCCGGCAGAATTTTGGTATTTGAACAACGGCATCACAGCCATTGCAGATGAAGTGATTCGCAAGCCAATCAGTCTTGGGGACCAGAAGGAAAGCGCGTACTGGAAAGTGGGCAACCTGAAGATTGTGAATGGCGCGCAAACCACTGGTTCAATCGCTAAGGCCTACTCAAAAAATCCGAAAGCCGTGAGACACGCCTACGTTCAAGTCAAGGTAATCTCGCTCGAACATGCGCCGATTGACATCGCGAACCGCATAACAACAGCCACAAACACTCAGAATCGCGTCGAGGCCAAAGACTTCTTGGCACTCGATTCAAGACAGGACGGTATAGCCGAGTCGTTGAAAAAGCTCGGAATCCAGTACTGCTATCGCAGAGGTGAGCGAGTCGCAGATCCGACGCGTGGCCTAGAAGTCCAAGAGCTCGCAATGGCATTGGCCATCTCTAGCGGCAGTATGGCGAGCGTAACCATCGCAAAGCGAAATGCAGGCTCCTTAACTGATCCAAATGCCTACTACCAGAAGCTGTTTGACAAACCCATAGAAGGCAGAGCGGCCTGGGAGTTGGTGCAGAAGTGGCGTGCCGCCTCTGCTGCTGTTTCAAGCTTTGCAGCAACCCTCGAAGGGCGCGATGCACAACTGGCAGTGCACGGCAATCGGTTCATCGAACATGTGCTGCTCACTACAAAAGGCCCATTCACTGCGGCACGTGTCGCCAAGATCCATGCGACCCTTAAAGTACTAGTCGAAGAGATTCATGGAAGCGATTGCTATCTTGCTGTTTTGTTCAAGAACACGAAGAAGTGTGAGGCCCTTCACGCACGTCTCTCTACTAGTCTGAGTCAGACGGAGCCGGTGAGGCGACGCCCAACCCGTCATCCCAACGGACCTGCCCGAAAAGCCCCGGACTTGGTTGAGTTCAAACGTCCTTGAGCGTCCATTTCCTAAGGCCAACAATGACTGTTGCGGGTCGAAATCTGCCGGTCGTTGTCTCCCGTGGCCGCCTTAGCGTGTCCATTGGCCTGCCTTGTTTCGGCAGGGCGCCGCCCCTAGCGAGCGACTTCTATCCGACGTATCTCGCAGGCCAAGCTATTCAAGACTCTTATATCGGGTCTCCTGCCTCATCTTGGCCAAACGTTCCTGGGCTTCTTCTGCGGCCTGCATTTTGGTTTTAATACGCGGAGCAGCCTCGGTCACTAGGCTCCAGGGCGCTCTTCCTCTAGGCTTGCGGCAGACGCTGCAACCTGGAAGACATGGTTCGCTTCCCAAACCGTATCTATGGGGTCGCCAGTCCAGCCCAATTTGGTCATGATGCAGTTCAACTCCGCTGGAGATGAACTCCGATCCTTCTGCATAACGCCGGCGCGGATCTTCCGAAGTAGCGTTTGTATCCAAGTTGGGAAACTTCCGGTTTTTCCGGCCACGGTAGGCCGCGAGCTGGATCTTTGCGACCGGATGCGGCTGCCGCGCCAGCCGGCCCTGGCGAACTGGCAACCCCGGTGAAGATTCTTTGTCAGGGAAAAATCGGTTGTCGTAGGTGCGTCTTAACTTCAGACCGCACTCCGCTACGCCGCCCCACGGCCGGGCAGAAGCATAGACGAAAAAGTAATTTAAGTATGTTTCTTTATTACTTATAATTGGGTCCCGCACCAAGGACCCACTTCATGAATCTTCAACAGTTCCGCTTCGTCCGCGAAACCATACGCCGGGATTTCAACCTGACGGAAGCTGCACGGATGCTGTACACCTCGCAGCCCGGGGTGTCCAAGGCCATCATCGAGTTCGAGGACGAGCTCGGGGTGAAGATTTTCGAGCGGCACGGCAAGCGCATCAAAGGGCTGACCAAGCCGGGACTGGCGGTATCGCAGGTGATCGACCGCATCATGCGCGAGGTCGACAACCTGAAGAAGGTCAGCGACGAGTTCGCCCGCCGCGACGAAGGGGGATTGATCATCGCCTGCACGCACACGCAGGCGCGTTACCTGTTGCCCAGGGTCATCCCGGCATTCCGGCGCCAGTTTCCCAAGGTGCACCTGTCGCTGGCGGAAGGCAGTCCCGCCCAGCTGGCGGAAATGGTGTTGCACGAGCAGGCCGATCTGGCCATCGCCACCGAGTCCCTGGCCTTGACGCCAGGGTTGGCGACGCTGCCTTGCTACACCTGGGAGCACACCGTCGTGGTGCGGCCGGACCATCCGCTGGCGGAACTGACCTCCAGCGAGGCGAAGCGCCTGACACTTGCCCAATTGGCGGCGTACCCCATCGTGACCTATGACCGCGCGTTCACCGGCCGCACCACCATAGACGAGGTGTTCGCCTCGCAAAACGTGCATCCGGACATCGTGCTGGAGGCCATCGACGCGGACGTGATCAAGACGTATGTCGACGTGGGGCTGGGCATCGGCATCATCGCCGGGGTGGCATACGACCCGCGGCGCGACAGCGGTCTCGTCGGTCTGCCGGTGGGGCACTTGTTCGGTACGCATACGACGCGCGTCGGCATCAAGGCCGGCGTCTTCCTGCGCGACTACGTCTACACCTTCATTGAAATGCTGGCGCCGGCGTTGACCCGCCAGGTCGTGGCGGAAGCGGTGCAGGGAACGCAGGAGTAGAGCCCCCAGGCGGGGCGGCTTCACGCCGTCCCGCGTCCACACAGACCGCATTGCGCCAGCGCCTGCTGCATGCTGCAAACGGAACGCCGGCAGGCGACCACGCGTATGCCCGATCGCTGCGCCGACTGGCGGAACGTCTTCATGACGTTGTGGCCCAGGAAATCCGTCAGAAGAATCACCAGCTGCGTGCCGGTCGGCAACTGCAGACCCCGCTTCTGGTGCGAGGGATCGCGGCCGCTGATGTGATGCGTGATCGCGATATTGTGTCCTTTGAGCAGATCCGGAATATTCCCCAGCCGGTCCGCTCCAACTACCACTGCGCTCAGTGCCGTCGCCATGACATACCTCATTGCGTCGTTGATCGTGGTGTTGATGATAATGATTCTTGTTTTGCGCGGCAAGTAAATGAGATGAATTCTCATTTAATTTCACTATCGAGGCTCAGGCGGGTATAGCCGAAGGGGCGAGCCGCCGCCCCAAGACGAAAAAAAACAGCGCCGCCGGCGCTGTTTTCTGGGAGGCGGGCGCCAAGGCCCGTTGGAACTTCCGGACCTAATTCTGCACCCGGGCCGAGGCCACCAGCGTGGTGTCGATGCGGCGTGCGCCGTTGTAGCGCTTGCTCCAGTACGCCATGTCCATGCGTTCGATGCGCACGACGCCGCCCGCGCTGGGCGAATGGACGAAGCGGTCTTCGCCGAGGTAGATGCCTACATGCGAGAAGCGGCGTCCCATCGTGTTGAAGAACACCAGGTCTCCGACCTGAAGGTCGTCACGGGCGATGGGGGTCCCCAGCCGCGACATGTCCGCGGCATTGCGGGGCAGTTTCAGGCCCAGGGATTGTTCCGCGACATAGCCGACCAGGCCGCTGCAATCGAAACCGGTATCGGGGGAGTCGCCGCCATAACGGTAGCGGATGCCCAGATAGTTCAATGCTTCGCCGGCCAGCAGGGTATTGTCCCCGGCCGGCGCTTTGGGATAGCTTGCCGTACGGCCGCCGCGCCGCAGCTTTTGCGCGAGCAGCATGCCGATGGGATCGTCGTTATTGATGGCCCAGGCCGATTCGTAGCCTTCCTGGTCGAAGCCGGTGTAGGCGGTATCGCGGGGAGGGGTGGTATTGGCGCAGCCGGCGAGTATGGCCAGGCCGGCCATGACAAGGCCGAAACGGAGAAGGCGCCCTTGGCGCGTCAGGAATCGATGGAGGGGATGTTCGCGGTTGTCGTATCGGTGCATTGTTCGCTTGAAGGCGCGCGGGGACGCGCCTGGAAGACGACGGACGACCGCCGTTTGGAAATTTTGGGGGCGATTCTATCAACGCTGCGTACACGCGTCCAAGGACATGCGTATACGCCGTATCTCAACCGGCTCAAATGCCGGCACACTGCATAAGATGGATAGAATCGGCCGGAAAAAATGCCGAAAAGAGCAAAGAAGCCATGCAGCTTGGAGACGGAGGCACGCGCGCCGCACGGACGCTGCGTGACGACATTCCGCCGGACAGATTCGGACAAGTCGTAAGCTTCGTCAGAATCTGCAACATTACGAAGATAACAGGAGACAGCGATGCACAAAACCCGGGTTTTCCATGACTCGTCCATTCAACATCCTGAAACATTTTGGCGCCGGGAATCCGGGCGGATCCATTGGGAGACGCCGCCAGAGCAGATCCTCGATTACAGCCGGCCGCCTTTCGCGCGCTGGTTTGTCGGCGGGCGAACCAACCTGTGTTTCAACGCGGTGGACCGCTGGCTCCCCCAACAGGCCGATAGACAGGCGCTGATCTGGGTATCCACCGAGGTCGATCAGGAGCGGATATATACGCACGCGGAGCTTTTCGATGAGGTCAATGCGGCGGCCGCCATGCTGCGCGAGCATGGCGTCGGCCAGGGCGACCGTGTCCTCATCTACATGCCAATGGTTCCGGAGGCGGTCTTCGCCATCCTGGCGTGCGCGAGGCTGGGCGCGATCCACTCGGTGGTATTCGGCGGATTTGCCTCGCACAACCTGGCGCAGCGCATCGATGACGCGCGGCCCAAGGTCATCGTTTCCGCCGATGCGGGCTCGCGCGCAGGCCGCGTGGTGCCGTACAAGCCGCTGCTGGACAAGGCGCTGGCCATGAGCCAGGCCCAGCCCGACGCGGTCATCCTGCTGGATCGCGGCCTTGCGGGCGTGGAGCGCGGCCCGCGCGACCACGACTACGCGGCCCTGCGGCAACGGCATTTCGGTGCGCGGGTGCCCGTGGCATGGGTGGAGTCCGGCGATCCCAGCTACATCCTCTATACGTCCGGGACGACGGGGAAACCCAAGGGCGTGCAGCGGGACACGGGCGGCTATGCCGTGGCGCTGGCCGCGTCGATGGAATACATCTTCGACGGCAAGCCCGGCGAGACTTTTTTCTGCACCAGCGACATCGGCTGGGTCGTGGGACATTCCTATATTGTCTATGGGCCGCTCATCGGCGGGCAGACCACGGTGCTGTACGAGGGCACGCCGATCCGGCCCGACGGCGCGATCCTCTGGAAGCTGATCGAGCGCTTCCGGGTCAACACACTGTTTTCCGCGCCCACCGCGGTACGCGTCCTCAAGCGTCAGGCGCCGGAACTCCTGCGCCGGCACGATCTGTCGTCGCTGCGGGCGGTGTACCTGGCGGGCGAACCGCTGGACGAGCCCACCGCCTCGTGGATCTCCGAGGGCCTGTGCAAGCCGATCATCGACAACTACTGGCAGACCGAAAGCGGCTGGCCCATCCTGTCGGCGCAGCCCGGCGTGGAACGGGTGCCGACGCGGTTCGGCAGCCCTTCGTTTCCCTGCTATGGGTTCGACGTGCGCGTCGTCAGCGAGGCAACCGGCGAAGACCTGCCGCCCGGCAACAAGGGCGTCGTGGCGATCGTCCCGCCGCTGCCGCCCGGCGCCATGTCGACGATCTGGGGCGATGACGAGCGCTTCGTCCGCACCTATTTCGAATCCATACCGGGCCGCCAGGTGTATTCGACTTTCGACTGGGGCATGGTCGACGAGGACGGGTACTGGACCATCCTGGGCCGCACCGACGACGTCATCAACGTGGCCGGGCATCGCCTCGGCACACGGGAGATCGAGGAATCGCTCAGCGCTCATCCCAAGGTGGCCGAATGCGCGGTGGTGGGGGTGGCCGATCCCGTCAAGGGACAGGTGGCGCAGGCATTCGCGGTATTGAAGGAGCCCTGCGCGCCCGGGGATGCCGCGGCGCTGGAAGGCGATATGATGCGCGTGGTCGAAGACCGGCTGGGCGCGATCGCGCGGCCCGCGCGTGTCCGCTTCGTTGCCGCCTTGCCCAAGACGCGTTCCGGCAAGGTCCTCAGGCGGGCCATCGTCGCGGTATGCGAAGGTCGGGACCCGGGCGACCTGCCGACCATCGAAGATCCCAGCGCATTGGAACAAATCAAGGAATCCCTGACATGAAGCAGAAGTCCGTCCTTACCGCCGAAGACGTCAAGAAGATCCTGGCGGCCGCCGAAGCCCATGCCGTGAAAAACAAGTGGGCGGTGACGATCGCCGTGGCCGACGATGGCGGGCATCTGCTCGGCATGCTGCGCCTGGACGGCGCGGCGCCGGTCAGCGCGCACATCGCCCCGGCCAAGGCGCAGACCGCCGCTCTGGGCCGGCGCGAATCGCGCGTGTACGAGGAAATCATCAACAACGGCCGCCATGCGTTCCTGTCAGCGCCGACCCTGACGGGCATGCTGGAAGGCGGCGTGCCCATCGTCGTCGATGGCGAGGTGATAGGCGCGGTGGGCGTTTCCGGCGTGAAGTCCACCGAAGACGCCGAAACCGCGCGGGCGGGCATCGCGGCACTGGGCCTATGACGCCGGGGCGGCCGCCATCGCCGCGTGATCCGCGGGGCGCCGCTCCATCCATGGCGGCGCAGGCGGCATCCACGCCCGCGGCCTCGCTGGCCGGCAGTCTGAACCCCGGCGTGACGCGCCGGGAGGTATGGTCCTGGGCGATGTACGACTTTGCCAACTCGGGCTATACCACGGTTATTCTGACCACGGTGTTCAGCGCCTACTTCGTGGGCGTGGTGGGCGGCGGCGCACATTGGGCGACACTGGCCTGGACCTGTGCGCTTTCGGTTTCCTACCTGGCGACCATGCTGACCATGCCGGCGCTGGGCGCGCGCGCCGACGCACGGGCGGCCAAACGCAAGCTGCTGTTCGCCAGCACGGTCGGGTGCATTCTGGCGACGCTCACGCTGTCGCAGGCCGGGCCCGGCGATGTGTGGCTGGCGCTTGCCGGCATCGCGGTGTCCAACTACTTCTATTGCATCGGCGAGTCGTCCGTGGCGTCCTTCCTGCCGGAACTCGCCCGCCCGCAGGCGCTGGGCCGCGTATCGGGCTGGGGCTGGAGCTTCGGTTACTGCGGCGGCATGCTAAGCCTGGGACTGTCGCTGCTGATCGTGTCGCAGGCGCAGTCGCGCGGCGAAACGGCCGCGCAGTTCGTGCCCTGGGTCGTGGTGGCCACCTGCGTCGTCTTTGCACTGTCGGCGCTGCCTTCCTTCCTGTGGCTGCGCGAACGCGCGGCGCCCCGCGGGCGGGCCGGCGTCACGCCCGATATGCTGGGGCAGCTGAAGCGCGCCTGGCGCGATACGGGCCGGCATCATCGCCAGTTCCGGCGCTTGCTGATATGCGTGGCATGCTATCAAGCCGGCATCGCTGTCGTGATTACGCTGGCGGCCGTGTACGCCGAGCAGGCCATGGGTTTCCAGATGGCGCAGATCATGCTGCTGGTGTTCGTGGTGAACATCGCGGCGGCGGCCGGCGCCTTCCTGTTCGGGTATCTGCAGGACCGTATCGGGCACAAGCGGGCGCTGGCCATGACCCTGTGCGGCTGGATCGCCATGGTGCTGATCGCCTATGCCGCGGTGACGGTCGGCGTGTTCTGGATCGCTGCCGGACTGGCGGGCCTGTGCATGGGCACCAGCCAGAGCGCGGGCCGGGCCATGGTGGGGGCGCTGGCGCCGCGCAAGCGGCTGGCGGAATTTTTCGCGCTGTGGACCTTCGCCGTGCAGCTGGCGGCCGTGGTGGGGCCGCTGACATACGGCCTGGTGACCTGGCTGACGCATGGCAACCACCGCCTGGCCATTCTCGTGACCGGCCTGTTCTTCATCGGCGGGCTGGCGCTGCTGACGCGGGTCGACATGGCGCGCGGCGCGGACGAGCGCATCGCGGGGGAAGGCGCTTCCGAGCCCGGCGGCGGCGCGCCAGCGGGCATCCGGACCTGACGCCGCCAGCGCCGGTTTGACGCTATCATGGGCCGCGACGGCGCCCGGGAAGCCGGGCGCGGCATGGTGCCGCACCGCCGCCGACCTTCCTTCCATGGCATCCCAATCCCATGACTTCGCATACTTTCTTTTGCGTGGACGGCCACACTTGCGGCAATCCCGTGCGCGTAGTGGCTGGCGGCGCGCCCGCGCTCCAAGGCGCCAATATGGTGGAAAAGCGGGCGCACTTCCTGCGCGAGTACGACTGGATCCGAACCGGCCTGATGTTCGAGCCCCGCGGCCACGACATGATGTCCGGGGCGATCCTGTACCCGCCGACGCGCCCCGATTGCGATATCGCGTTTCTTTTCATCGAAACGTCGGGCTGCCTGCCGATGTGCGGGCACGGCACCATCGGCACGGTGACGATGGCCCTGGAACGCGGCCTGGTGACGCCGCGCGAGCCCGGGGTGCTGCGCATCGATACGCCGGCGGGCGTGGTCGAGGCGCGCTACGAGCAGGAGGGCGGCTACGTCAACAGCGTGCGCATCACCAATGTTCCGTCCTTTTTGTACGCGTCCGGCCTGGAAGCCGAGGTGGAAGGGCTGGGACTGGTGACGGCCGACGTGGCCTACGGCGGCAACTTCTACGCCATCGTGTCGCCGCAGCGCGCCTTCGCCGGCCTGGAACACGTGCAGCCTTCGGATCTGCTGCGCTGGAGCCCGCGGCTGCGGCAGGCCTTCGGCGCGAAGTACGAATTCGTCCATCCCGAAAACCCGGCCATCAAGGGCCTGTCGCACGTGCTGTGGACCGGCTCGGCCCGGCATCCCGATGCGCACGCGCGCAATGCCGTGTTCTATGGCGACAAGGCAATCGACCGATCGCCCTGCGGCACCGGCACGTCCGCGCGCATGGCGCAATTGGCGGCGCAGGGCAAGCTGGACGTGGGCGATACCTTCGTGCATGAAAGCATTATCGGCACGCTGTTCCGCGGCCGCGTCGAGGCCCGCACCCGGGTCGGCGAGCTGGACGCCATCATCCCTTCGATCGAAGGATGGGCGCGCATGACGGGCTTGAACACCATCTTCATCGATGATCGCGATCCCCTGAAGCACGGATTCCAGCTGAAGGACACGGTATAGCGGACGCTTGGCCGTGCGCCCGCGCCGCAGCGGACGCGGTGTATTTCAGGGTTTCCCCTGAGCCCGGGATGCCGCTACGCGGCTCGCCCCGCGTGCCGCGGGCGCATCGCCTGCGCTGCTGCTATTCTTTCTGCTTGTGCCGGCGTCCGCGCCGAACCTATGCAAAAAGTGCGAGCCGCGCGGCCCCGATGCCGCTCAGGCATCGCCGACGAGGCAGCACAGAACAACAGCCACAAGCACCGTCTTCAGGAGACCATCATGCCCAACGCCATCGAATCCGTGCTGGTTGAAAACCGCGTTTTCCCGCCGCCGCCCAGCGCGTCGGAAGGGGCGGCCATCCCGAGCATGGACGCCTATAAAAAGCTTTGCCTGGAGGCCGAGCAGGACGCCGACGGCTTCTGGGGCCGCCATGCGCGTGAAAACCTGGTGTGGACCAAGCCGTTCACGCAAGTCCTTGACGACAGCAACCCGCCGTTCTACCGCTGGTTCGCGGACGGCGAACTCAATGTGTCGGCGAACTGCCTGGACAAGCACGTGGAGAACGGCAATGGCGGGAAGGTCGCCATCATTTTCGAAAGCGACGACGGCAAGGTGGACAAGATCACCTATGCGCAATTGCTGACGCGCGTGTGCCGGTTCGCCAATGGCCTGAAATCGCTGGGCTACAAGAAAGGCGATCGGGCGATCATCTACATGCCGATGTCCATCGAGGCCGTCGTGGCGATGCAGGCCTGCGCGCGGCTGGGCGTCACGCATTCGGTGGTGTTCGGCGGGTTCTCCGCCAAGAGCCTGCAGGAGCGCATTGTCGATGTCGGCGCGTCGCTGGTCATCACGGCCGACGAGCAGGTGCGCGGCGGCAAGGTGATCCCGCTCAAGCCGGCGGTCGAGGAAGCCTTCGGCATGGGAGGCTGCGACGCGGTGCGCCAGGTCATTGTCTATCGACGTACCGGCGGCAAGGTCGACTGGCACGCCGAGCGCGACCTGTGGATGCACGAGGTCGCCGACAACCAGCCCGATACCTGCGAGCCCGTTCCGGTCGAGGCCGAGCATCCGCTGTTCATCCTGTACACGTCCGGCTCCACCGGCAAACCCAAAGGCGTGCAGCACGCTTCGGCGGGTTATCTGCTGTGGTCGCTGCTGACGGTGAAGTGGACCTTCGACGCGCGCCCGCAGGACGTCTATTGGTGCACGGCGGACGTGGGCTGGGTCACCGGGCATTCCTATATCGTCTATGGGCCGCTGTCGGCCGGCTTGACGCAAATCGTTTTCGAAGGCGTGCCCACGTATCCCAATGCCGGCCGGTTCTGGGACATGATCGCGCGCCACAAGGTCACGACCTTCTACACGGCGCCCACCGCGATCCGCTCGCTGATCAAGGCCGCGGACGCCAATCCCGATACCCATCCGACGCGCTACGACCTGAGCAGCCTGCGCATCCTGGGCTCGGTCGGCGAACCGATCAATCCAGAGGCCTGGATGTGGTACCACAAGAATGTCGGGCAGGAACGCTGCCCCATCGTGGACACCTGGTGGCAGACGGAGACCGGCGGCCACATGATTACGCCGCTGCCTGGCGCCACGCCGACGAAGCCCGGTTCCTGCACGCTGCCCTTGCCTGGGATCGCCGCGGCCATCGTCGATGAAACCGGCGCCGATGTCGACCAGGGCAACGGCGGATTCCTCGTCATCAAGAAGCCCTGGCCAGCCATGATCCGCAATATCTGGGGCGATCCGGAACGCTTCAAGAAAAGCTATTTCCCATCCGAGCTGCGCGGCTACTACCTGGCCGGCGACGGCGCCCAGCGCGATGCGGACGGCTATTTCTGGATCATGGGCCGTATCGACGACGTGCTGAACGTGTCTGGCCACCGGCTCGGCACGATGGAAGTGGAGTCGGCGCTGGTGGCGCATCCGATGGTGGCGGAAGCCGCCGTCGTGGGCCGTCCCGACGACACGACAGGCGAAGCGGTGGTGGCCTTCGTCGTGCTGAAACGGACGCGTCCGGAAGGCGACGAAGCGGCGGAAGTCGCGCGGCAATTGCGGGAGTGGGTGGCCAAGGAAATCGGCCCGATCGCCAAGCCGAAGGACATCCGGTTCGGCGACAACCTGCCCAAGACCCGTTCCGGAAAGATCATGCGCCGCCTGCTGCGCGTCGTGGCCAAGGGCGAGGAAATCACCCAGGACGTCTCCACCTTGGAGAATCCGCAGATCCTGGAGCAGCTCGCCAAGTCCGTGTAAGCGGGGCTGGCGCAAGCCTGCGCCGTTCATCGGTCCAGCGTTGAACGCCGGATGAACGGCACGGCGCGCAGCGGGTGCCGGCGCCGCAGCCGGCGCCCGGCCGCGCAGTAGAATGCCTCCTTTTCGCGGCCCCGAGGGCCTGGCGAGGAGACATGGAAAGCCGAAGGGGCGCCGTCGATGGCGGCGCATGGATCCTGATGGCCGTCACCGTGATGATGTGGGCGGGCAGCTGGATCGCGATGAAGATGGTGGTGCCGTACATCGGCCCCTTCGATTTTGTCGTGTTGCGCTACGTCTCGGGAGGCGCCGTTTTGCTGGCCGTGGCGCTGGCGATGCGGCGGCCGCTGGCCATGCCTTCCTGGCGCACGACCATCCTTGTGGGTTTGACGCAGACCGCCGCCTTCCAGGGCCTGGTGCAGACCGCGCTGGTGCATGGCGGCGTCGCCAAGATTTCCCTCATGGCCTACACCATGCCGTTCTGGGTGGTGCTGTTCAGCTGGATGTTGCTCGGTGAAAAGCCGTCGCCGCGCCATTGGGCCGGCATTGCAATGGCCGGGCTCGGCTTGCTATGCGTGGTCGAGCCTTGGCACAGGCTCGGGGATAGCCGGAGCGTGTTGCTGGCGCTGGGCAGCGGGCTGTGCTGGGGCCTGGGCACCGTCCTGGCGAAAAAGGGATTCAATCGCCACACGCCCGACATCGTCGCCTTTACCGGCTGGCAGATGCTCCTGGGCGGCGCCGCCATGATCCCCGTTGCGCTGGCGGTGCCGCAAATCCCGACGGTGTGGAACTGGCAGCTCGCCCTGGGCATGCTTTACATCGTGCTGGCCGCGTCGGCCGCGGGGTGGCTGCTGTGGCTCATCGTCGTGCGGCGGGTGCCCGCGTCCGTCGCCGGCTTGTCCAGCCTTGCCACGCCGGTCATTGCCGCATTGCTGGCCTGGTTGCTTTTCGGCGAACGCCCTGGCGCGGTCGAGGCGTTCGGCATGATCCTGATTCTGTGCGGACTGGCCATCGTCGCGCGCGCGACGGGGCGGCCGCGGCACGCCACCACATGAAAGCAAAAGGAAACGACATGATCGATTTACGCAGCGATACCGTCACCCGGCCAACGGCCGCCATGCGCGCCGCGATGGCCCAGGCGGAAGTCGGCGACGATGTCATGGGGGACGATCCCAGCGTGCAGGCCCTGCAGGCCGAGGCCGCCGCGCGGGCGGGCAAGGAGGCGGGCCTGTTCTTCCCGTCCGGCACCCAAAGCAATCTGGCGGCCATCATGGCGCATTGCGGCCGCGGCGACGAGTATCTGGCCGGCCAGCTCGCCCATACCTACAAGTACGAAGGCGGCGGCGCCGCGGTATTGGGCAGCGTCCAGCCGCAACCCATCGAGCATGCCGCCGACGGCAGCCTGCCGCTGGAAAAGATCCGCGCGGCGATCAAACCGAAGGGGGATCCGCATTTCGCGCGCACCCGGCTGCTTGCCCTGGAAAACACCTTTCATGGCCAGGTCATTCCGCAGGACTACATCGAGCAGGCCGCGACGCTCGCCCGCGAGCACGGCCTGTCCGTGCACCTGGACGGCGCGCGCGTTTTCAACGCGGCCGTCGCCTCGATGCGCGATGTGGCGGCCCTGTGCGCGCCCTTCGATTCGGTTTCCATCTGTTTTTCGAAGGGGCTGGGCGCGCCTGTCGGCTCCGTACTGGTCGGCAGCCGCGAGCTGATCGCCACGGCCACGAGGTGGCGCAAGGTGCTGGGCGGCGGCATGCGGCAGGCGGGCGTTCTGGCGGCTGCCTGCCGTTATGCGCTGGAGCATCATGTGGACCGCCTGGCACAGGACCACGCCAATGCGGAACGGCTGGCGCAGGGGCTGCGCGGCATCGACGGCGTGACGGTGCTGCGGCAGTCCACGAATATGGTGTTCGTCGAAATCGCGCCGCGTCATTGCGAGGCCTTGACACGCCACGCCGCCAGCAACGGCGTCCTGTTCAGCGCGGTCTATGGCGGCCCGACCCGCCTGGTGACCCACCTTGACGTCTCGGAAGCGGACATCGGCAAGGTGATCCGCGTCGTACAGGACTACTTCCGCGCGGCTTGAGAGGCACAGCGCAGCGCTCAGCCCAGCTTGGATACCTCCAGCAGATGCCGCCGCATGAGGGCCGCAGCCCACTCGCGGTCGTCGTCTTCCAACGCCTGGATGATGGCCAGGTGTTCGGCGGCCGATTCGCGAAACCGGGTGTCGGCCCGCATTGCGGCGCTTTGCTGCTCCATGCGGCGCAGATGGTTCTGCTGACGGATGCTTTGCAGGAAGAACCGGTTTCCTGAAAAGCGGGCCAGCGTTTCGTGGAAATCCGAGTTCAGCGCGAAAAACGCCTGCGCGGAGATTTCGCCGTTGCGCAGCAGCTCTTCGTGTGCGGCCCGCAGGCGCTTCAATTCCGCGCTCACCGCCTTGAATCCGGGCTCCAGGAGCGCGCCGCATTCCACCGTCGCCCGAAAGCGGTAGCTTTCATGGCGGGCGTCGCATTCGCCCAGGGCATGGGTGAAGCGCCATCCGTGACCCTTGCGCTTTTCGATCATGGCTTCGGCGCTCATGCGCACCAGCGTCTTGGCCAATACGCTGCGGGTGACGCCGTAGCGCTGCTGCAGGTCGCGGTCCGTGAAGCTGTCCGGCAGCAGCCCCTCGGCACGGTCGTCGATCATGCGCAGATAGATTTCGTCGGCCGTCATGCCGCGGGCGCGCAGACTCGGCGGCTCGGTACAGCCGGGAACCTCCGGAACGAAGTAGCCGCTATTGGGCCGCGCTTCGATGAAGCGCTCGGCGGCCAGCAACCGGAGCGCCGCGCGCACCGGCGTGCGCGATACCAGATAGCGTCTGGCCAGCGAGACTTCCGACAGATGCGTGCCGGCCTGGTGAATGCGGCAGATGATGTCGTTGGCGATGCGCCGGGCCAGGTCGACTTGCAGCCCCGTCGGCGGCGGGCCCTGATTCTGGTTATGCATGGAGATCCCCGTTAGCGGTCATGTCAGCGTGCGGCGGCATACTGCGGTGCTTCGGGCGGTCGCGCGTCCCCGGCCTGGGAGGATACGCCCGATGGCGCAGGGATGGGGACAAAAGACGGCAGGTTGTTGCGGTTCTTGCAACACCGCTCACATCAGTGCGGCGTACCCCTGCCTGGCGTCGGGCCATGCCAGCGCAAGGCCGGTGGCGCGCAGCCGGCGGTTGCAAAGCCGTTTGCTGCCCACGCCTTCGGGCGCGGGTCCGTGGGCGGGCGGCGCGCAACCCAGGCGGGCCGCCAGGTCGTCATACAGGACATCGATGGGCAAGGGCGTGTCGTCGCTGCCGATATACACGGGGTCGGCGTGCGGCAGCATCAGCAGGTGGGCAATGGCCGACGCGGCGTCGTCGGCATGCATGCGGTTGGCCCAATGCGGAATATCGCGCGGCACGCGCGCGCGGCCGGTACGCAGCCGGCCCAGCAGTTGCAGCCGCCCGGGACCGTACAGGCCAGAGAGCCGCAAACAGGTGCCGGGCAGGTCCTGTGCAAGCAGCCATTGTTCCGCCTGCAGCAGGATTGCGCCGTTCATGCCGAGCGGGGCAGTCGGCGTGCGCTCGTCCACCCAGTCGCCGCCGTGTTCGCCGTAGACGGCGGACGACGATACGAACACCAGGCGCCTCAGCGCGCCGCGATCCAGCGCTTGCACCACGTTGCGCAGGCCATCGATGAAAACGGCGCGGTAGGCCGCTTCGTCGCGGGGGCCGGGCGTCAGCGCCACAACGACGCGCGTGATGCCGTCAGGCAGGGCGCGCAGGGATGCGGGCTCTGTGACATCGGCGGCCAGCCAGCGAACAGGCGTGGCGGGCGTGGCAGGCGCGGCAGGCGTGGCAGGCGCGGCAGGCGTGGCGGAGGAGGGCGGGTTGCGGCGCAGCGCCCATAGCGTCGCGGCCGGGCACTGGAAGGCCAGCCGCTGCGCCACGCGCCCGCTCAGGTCGCCGCCGCCCACCAGCAGGATGCGCTCTTCGTCCGCGGGCAGCGCGCCGGTGGCCATGCTACATACCGTTGTAAACCGGGCCTTCGCCCCCCTGCGGCGTCACCCAAACGATGTTCTGCGTGGGGTCCTTGATGTCGCAGGTTTTGCAGTGCACGCAGTTCTGCGCGTTGATCTGCAGTTTGTCGGCGCCGTGGTCGTCCTTGACGAATTCGTACACCGCCGCGGGACAGTAGCGCGCCTCGGGCCCGCCGTACCTGGACAGGTTCACGGCGACAGGCACGGTGGGGTCTTTCAGCGTCAGGTGGACCGGCTCGTTTTCGTCGTGATTGGTATTGGAGATGAAGACCGAACTCAGGCGATCGAAGGTCAGCTTGCCGTCCGGTTTCGGATAGTCGATGCGCGCGCATTGCGAGGCCGGCTGCAGACAGGCATGGTCCGGCTTGGTCCGGTGCAGCGTCCACGGGACATTGCCCTTCAGCAGACCCTGTTCGATGCCGGTCATGATGGTGGCCAGCGTGCGGCCCTTCTTGAACCACTGTTTGAAGTTGCGCGCCTTCTTCAGCTCCTCGTGCAGCCAGGAGGCTTCGAAGGCGGTCGGGTAGGCGTCGAGCGCATCCTGGCGCCGGCCTGCCAGGATCGCCTGGAACGCCGCGTCGGCCGCCATGGCGCCCGATTTGATGGCCGCATGGCTGCCCTTGATGCGCGAGGCGTTGAGGAAACCCGCTTCACAGCCGATCAGGGCGCCGCCGGGAAACACCAGTTTGGGCAGCGACAGCAGTCCGCCCGCGGTCAGCGCCCGCGCGCCGTAGGCGATACGCTTGCCGCCTTCGAAGGTGCCGCGGATGGCCGGGTGGGTCTTGTACCGCTGGAATTCTTCAAAAGGCGACAGCCAGGGGTTGGCGTAGTCCAGGCCCACCACCAGGCCGACCGCAACCAGGTTGTTGTCCAGGTGATAGAGGAAGGAGCCGCCATAGGTGTCGGCGTCGAGCGGCCAGCCCGCCGTGTGGACCACCAAACCCGGATGCGATTGGGAAGGATCGACTTCCCACATCTCCTTGATGCCGATGGCGTAGCTTTGCGGGTCGCGCCCTTCGTCCAGGCGGAAGCGTTCGATCAGCTGCCGTCCCAGGTGGCCGCGCGAACCTTCGGCGAACAACGTGTACCGTGCCAGCAGCTCCATGCCGGGCTGGTAATTGGCCGTGTGGCTGCCATCGCGCGCCACGCCCATGTCGCCGGTGACCACGCCACGGACGGCGCCCTGTTCGTCGTAAAGGATGCCCGCCGCGGCGAAGCCGGGGAAGATGTCCACGCCCATCGCTTCGGCCTGTTCGCCTAGCCAGCGCACCACGTCGCCCAGCCGCACGATGTAGTTGCCCTCGTTGCGGAAGCAGTCCGGCAACAGGAAATGCGGAGTGGCCCGCGCCCCGGTGCGGCTGAGAAACAGAAACTTGTCCTGCGTGACCGGCACGTTCAAGGGGGCGCCCTTTTCCTTCCAGTCCGGAATCAGTTCGGTCAGCGCGCGTGGATCCATGACGGCGCCCGACAGAATGTGGGCGCCCAGTTCGGCGCCTTTCTCGAGCACACAGACGCTCAGATCGTGATTTTTGTCGGCCGCCAGCTGTTTCAGGCGGATGGCGGCGGCCAGGCCGGCGGGACCGCCGCCGACGACCACCACGTCGTATTCCATCGATTCTCGTTCTGACATGCGCCTTGTCCCCTGATGCGATATAGGCTGGAAGTATGATCGAGCATTCGGATCAACTCTGGATTGTATTGCAGCTCTCCATGACCGCTCCCGACCCCGCCACGCCGCCCCTGGGCAGCACGCACATTGTCGAACTGCCCCTGCGCTGGGGCGATTCCGACGCCCTCAACCACCTGAACAACACCCTTTACTTCCGGCTCATGGAAGAAGCCCGCATGCAGTTGCTGTATGCGGCCGGCGTGAGCCTGCCGGCGGACGCCGGCCCCATCCTGGCCCATGCCTCCTGCGATTTCCTGCGGCCGCTCACGTATCCGGCGGCCGTGCGGGTGACCCATACCCTGACGCGGGTGGGCCGGTCCAGCATGGAGTTCGAATTGACGCTGGAGAAAACGGGCGACGCGCGCGGACCCTATGCGCAAGGGCGCAACGTCCTGGTCTGGATGGACTACCTGGGCAACCGGTCCGCGCCCTGGCCGTCCGGCGTGCTGGCCGCGCTGGCGGGCGTGATGCGGCCGCCAGCGTGAATTTTCGGCGGGCGCGTGGCGGGAGCGGGCGGCCATTGCAGGCATGGCCGCAATCCAGCCGTTGCCCGTAAAATCGATCGCGTCGAAGCGACGCACAACGTCGAAGCGCGCCGCCCGCGCGCCTGCCGGGCGCGGGCGGACACAATAATCCCTACATTCTGGAGCTGGAGCGATGGACAAGGTTTACGCGAGCGCCGAGCAGGCGCTGGCCGGTGTCGTCAAGGACGGCCAAATGATCGCCGTTGGAGGATTCGGCCTCTGCGGCATTCCGGAAGCGTTGATCGCGGCGCTGCGCGATTCCGGCGTCAAGAATCTGACCTGCATCAGCAATAACGCCGGCGTGGACGGATTCGGGCTGGGACAGCTTCTCGCCACCCGGCAGATCCGCAAGATGATCGCCTCGTACGTCGGCGAGAACAAGGAGTTCGAGCGCCAATATCTTTCCGGCGAACTCGAACTGGAATTCACGCCCCAGGGCACGCTCGCCGAGAAGCTGCGCGCCGGCGGCGCCGGCATTCCCGCCTTCTTCACGCGCACCGGCGTCGGTACGCTGGTGGCGGAAGGCAAGGAAACCCGCGAGTTCGACGGTCAGACCTACATCATGGAACGCTCCCTGGTGCCGGACGTTTCGCTGGTCAAGGCCTATGCCGCCGACCGCACGGGCAACCTGATCTTTCGCAAGACCGCGCGCAACTTCAATCCCAACGTGGCCATGGCGGGCAAGGTCACGATCGTGGAGGTCGAGAAGCTGGTGAACACCGGGGATATCGATCCGGACCAGGTGCACCTGCCCGGCATCTTCGTGCATCGGATCGTCGTCAACGCCAACCCCGAAAAGCGCATCGAGCAGCGCACCACCCGCCCCGCGTGAGGAGAAACGATCATGGCATGGACTCGTGATGAAATGGCCGCGCGCGCCGCGCGCGAACTCAAGGACGGCTTCTACGTCAACCTGGGCATCGGCCTGCCGACCCTGGTCGCCAACCATGTGCCCAAGGGCGTCGAGGTCTGGCTGCAATCGGAGAACGGGCTGCTCGGTATCGGGCCTTTCCCGACGGACGACGAGGTGGATCCGGATCTCATCAACGCGGGCAAGCAGACCGTGACGACGCTGCCCGGCTCCTCGATTTTTTCATCGGCCGATTCCTTCGGCATGATCCGGGGCGGCAAGATCAACCTGGCCATCCTGGGCGCCATGCAGGTCTCCGAAAAGGGCGACCTGGCCAACTGGATGATTCCGGGGAAAATGGTCAAGGGCATGGGGGGCGCCATGGACCTGGTGGCCGGCGTCGGCCGCGTCGTCGTGCTGATGGAGCACGTGGCCCGCAAGAAGGACGGCACCGAGGACATCAAGCTGTTGCCCGAGTGCACGCTGCCCCTGACGGGCGTGGGCGTGGTGGACCTGATCATCACCGATCTCGGGGTGATGGAAGTCGGCCCCAATGGCCTGAAGCTGGTCGAACTGGCCCCGGGGGTAACGGTGGACGAAATCCAGGCCAAGACGCGCGCCGCGCTGGACGTCAGCGCGGTCAAGCAACAGGCGGCCTGAGGCCGGCAGGCATCGGTACGGAAGGCGGCCCGGCAGGGCCGCTTTTTTTTGCGCTTTTCCCAGCATCGGCGCGGCAGGGCCGCGCGGTCGCGGGAACTGCTGGGCACGGTTTTTGCCTACGGCGGGGACTGATTTGGAATGTGGGATGGTATGCCTGTCGCCAACGTGCCGCTTGCCCTGAAAGTACTGACCGTGAACGCCCACAAGGGCTTCACCTTCTTCAACCGCAAGTTCATCCTGCCCGAGCTGCGCGATGCAGTGCGGGCAGTGGCGCCCGATCTGGTCTTCCTGCAGGAAGTGTTGGGCGCGCACAAGGTGCACGCCGCCCGGCTGAAAGGCTGGCCGGAAGCTTCCCAGTACGAATTCCTGGCCGACAGCATCTGGAACGATTTCGCCTATGGCCGCAACGCGGTCTATCCGCATGGCCACCATGGCAACGCGGTGCTGTCCAAATTTCCCATCGTTCACTACGAAAACATGGATGTGTCCGTGGGCAATCATGAAAAGCGGGGCCTGCTCCATTGCGTGATCCAGCCGCCGGAGCGCGAGGGGCCCCTGCATGCGATATGCGTACATCTGGGGCTGCAGGAGGGCCATCGCGCCAAGCAGCTGGATCTGCTGTGCGAGCGCATCGAGCGCCACATCCCCAAAGACGAGCCGGTGGTGATCGCCGGCGATTTCAACGATTGGCGTCTGCGCGCACACGCCAAGCTGAGCCGCTGCGCGGGGCTGCGCGAAATCTTCGTGGCGACCCAGGGCGTCGCGGCCCGCACCTTTCCGGCGCGCTGGCCCTTGCTGCGGCTGGATCGCATCTACGTGCGCAACATGATGCGCTTCCGTCCCCTCGCGCTGGCGACGCGGCCGTGGGCCCACCTGTCGGACCACGCGCCGCTGGCCGCGGAGGTGGTGATATGAGCGCGCGCGCGCAGACCGCGGACGGAACCGTTTCGTCGCAGCCCGAGGCCGTCCTGCAGCGCCGCGAAAGCGGGGCGGTGAGCGGCCGCTGGATCTCGGGCAACGCCTTCACGCTGCTGGAGAACGGGGAAGCCTATTTCCCCCGCGTATTCGAGGCGATCTCCAAGGCGAAGGCGGAAGTGCTGGTGGAAACTTTCATCCTGTTCGACGACAAGGTCGGGCAGGAACTGCGGCGGGTACTGATCGATGCCGCGCGCCGGGGCGCGCGGGTCAGCCTGCTGATCGACGGCTACGGATCGGAAGGGCTTTCCGACGAGTTCCTGGGCGGCATGACCTCGGCCGGCGTGGAAATCCACGTGTTCGACCCGCGGGCGCGGGTCTTTGGCATGCGCACCAACGTATTCCGGCGCATGCACCGCAAGATCGTGGTGGTGGACGGCCAACTGGCCTTCATCGGCGGCATCAATTTCTCCGCCGATCACCTGGGCGATTTCGGACCGCAGGCCAAGCAGGACTACGCCGTCGAGGTGCGCGGGCCCATCGTCGCGGAACTCCACCGCTTCGCTCGGCGCACGCTCGAGCCGGTGCGGCGCCGCCGCCGCTGGTGGCCTCGGCGTCCGGCGCGGCCGGACGAGCTGCCGCAGGCCGGCGAAGCGGAAGCCATGCTCGTGGTGCGCGACAACCAGGAACATCGCACCGACATCGAGCGGCATTACCGCGCCGCCATCCGCCTGGCGCGCGAGGAAATCACCATCGCCAACGCGTATTTCTTCCCGGGCTACCGGCTGCTGCGCGACCTGCGCAACGCGGCGCGGCGCGGGGTGCGGGTGCGGCTGATCCTGCAGGGCGAGCCCGATATGCCCATCGTCAAGGTGGCGGCGGGCATGCTGTATGACCATTTGACGGCGGCCGGCGTGCGCATCTACGAATATTGCGAGCGACCGCTGCATGGCAAGGTGGCCTGCGTGGACAATGTCTGGGCCACGGTCGGCTCCAGCAACCTGGACCCGCTCAGCCTGGCGCTGAACCTGGAAGCCAACGTGATGATCCGCGACCCGGGCTTCGCCTCCAACTTGCGAGAACGCCTTCAATGGCTGATCGACAACCATTGCCACGAGCCGGCGCCGGCGCCGCCGGGAAGCCGCAAGCTGCGGCGCCTGCTGTGGGGCGTGGTGGTGTACCACTTCCTGCGCCGTTTCCCGGCGTGGACCGGCTGGTTGCCTGCACACAAACCGCGGCTTTATACGGTCGCGCCCCCGCCGCTGGAATCCGCACCGGAGGATACGCATGAGCAGCGGACAGCCTAGCGGCGTGACGGCGGGACGCCGGGGCGCGTGGCGCGTGCTGCGGGAAAAATGGCCGCTGTTGCGGAAGGTCCTTTTTGCCGCCTTCGCGCTGCTGGTCATCGGCCTGCTCGTCGACCAGGCGCGCAATGTCGAATGGGACAAGGTCATCGAGGCGGTCCGGGCCAACACCTGGCCCGTGCTGCTGCGCGCCTGCGGCGTGGCGGCCCTGAGCTACCTGATCTACAGCTGCTTCGACCTGCTCGCCATCCCGTACCTGGGGCACAAGATTCCGCCGTTCCGCGTGATGGCGGTAGGCATCGTCGCCTATGCGTTCAACCTGAACATGGGATCGCTGGTGGGCAGCGTCGGCTTCCGGTTCCGGCTGTACCTGAAGCTGGGCCTGGCCGCGGCGGAAATCACGCGCATTGTCGGCCTGAGTCTGACGACGAACTGGCTGGGCTATCTCTGGGTGGCCGGGGCCTTGTTCGCCTGGGGCGTGCTGCCCATTCCTGACGACTGGCGCATCGGGGCGGGGGCGTTGCGGCTCATCGGCATCGGCATGGTGGCGGCGGCGCTGGCGTACGTGCTGCTGTGCGCGTGTTCGCGGCGCCGGTCATGGACGGTGCGCGGGCACGATATCTACCTGCCCACCGGCAAGGTCGCCGTCGCGCAAAGCGTGCTGGGCAGCGCCTGCTGGATGTCCATCGGCGCGGTGGTGTGGGTGCTGATGCGGCACGATGTTTCCTATCCCATCGTGCTGGGCGTGCTGCTGCTGAGCGGCGTGGCGGGGGCGGTGACGCACATTCCCGGAGGCCTGGGCGTGGTGGAAGCGGTTTTCGTCGCCATGTTCAGCGGCCAGGTGCAGCACTACGAGATCCTCGGCACGCTGCTGACCTACCGCGCCGTGTATTACCTTGGGCCTTTTGCCATCGCGGCGGTGCTGTATTTCTTCCTCGAGGCGCGCATCCGCAAAGGCGCCAATCTGCCTCCCGCCCCGAAATCCGCCACCTGAAAGAGGGGGCAAGCCCCCGGGGAAAGCCCTGGGGAAAGCCAACGCGGCCCCTCCGGTGAACCGCCAGAGAGGGGGCTTGCGCACGCCCGGGGTTATCCCGAGTGTGAAAATTTTCTTTCACTTATACAATACCGGCGGAAATCAATTTACATTTCACGCCTTTCAACGTCCATTCAGCTTCTCCGCGTGTTCCGCCGCCGCGCGCCGCGGCCGGTTTTCCGGCCTCGCGTGGTCCGGCCGTAACGGATCGCCGTATCCCGCTCCATGAACCAGCCTTGCCCAACCATCGCCGAGCGTATCGCGAGCGCGCAGCCCGCGCTCAGCCCGACGCAGCATCGGTTGGCGGAGTACGTCCTGGCGCACCAGTTTCGCGCCGCGACCATGACGATCGACGAGTTTGCCTCGGCAAACGGCGTCTCCATGGCCACGGCGAACCGGTTCGCCCGTGCGCTGGGTTTCCCCGGGTACGCGCAGTTCCGGGCCGAACTCGCGCGCGGCTTCGAATCCGCCCTGGCGCCCGTGGAAAAGCTGCGCACCCAGCTGGCGCACCCGGCCAGCGCGGCTGAGATATTCACCGCCTGCCTGCAGGAAGACATCCGCAACGCCGAACGCACGCTGCAGGCGCTGGACGCCGCGGCGTGCGAACGCGCGGTGGACGCCGTGCTGGGCGCGGACCGGGTATGCGTCGTCGGTTTCGGGGCCAGCGGCTTCCTGGCGGGGCTGCTGCATCGCACGCTGTGCATGCATTGCCGGTCCGTCGAATCGCTGGCGGGGCTGGGCGGCGTTTCGCAGGCGGCGCGGCAGATTTCGCGCATGACGCCCGACGATCTGTTGATCGCCATCGGGTTTCCGCGCTACCTGAACGACACCGTGACGCTGGTCAACGGCGCGCGCGACAAGGGCGTGCCCGTGCTGGTGCTGACGGACAAGCCGACCTCGCCGCTGGCGCCGGCCGCCTCCGTGGTGCTGTACGCGCATGCAGAACGGCAGTTGTTCGCGAATTCCGAAACCGCCGCGCTGGGGCTGATCGAATGCCTGGCCGCGGCGGTCGCGTATCGGGCGAAAGACTCGGTCGCCGCCGCGCTGGGGGCGACCCAATCCATTATGCCGTGGCTGATCCACGGAGCAGGAGAACGCAAGCGATGATCCAACCCGTAGTGGCCATTCATGGCGGCGCAGGGACCATGTCCCGCGCGGCGATTTCGCCGGAGCAGGAGCGCCAGTACCTGGACGCCCTGACCGAAATCCTGACGGCCGCGCAAGCCGTGCTGGCCGGCGGCGGCAGCGCGATCGATGCGGTGACCGAAGCGGTGCGGCGCCTGGAAGACTGCCCCTTGTTCAACGCGGGCCACGGCGCGGTGTTCACCAGCGCCGGCACGCACGAGCTGGACGCCTCCATCATGGACGGCGCCACGCTGCGCTCGGGCGCCATCGCCAACGTCAATTGCGTACGCAATCCCATCCTGGCCGCGCGCCGTGTGATGGAAAACAGCAAGCACGTGTTCTTCGTCGGCGCGGGCGCGGAGGCCTTTGCGCGCGAGGAAGGGCTGGAAATCGTCGATCCGTCGTACTTCTCGACGCCGGCGCGCTACGAGCAACTGCTGCGTGTGCAGCGCGAGCAGCCGGGCGCGGCGGTGCTGGATCACGACGGGCAGGCCATGGTGGCGCGCGCCCAGCCGCCGGCGGAGCCAATCGACGCCGACCGCAAGTTCGGCACCGTCGGCGCCGTGGCGGTGGATGCCCAGGGCAATGTCGCCGCGGCGACGTCCACCGGCGGCATCACCAACAAGCAGGTCGGCCGGGTGGGCGACGCACCGCTGATCGGCGCGGGCTGCTATGCGTCGAATGCGACGTGCGCGGTGTCGACCACCGGCACGGGCGAGATGTTCATCCGCATGGTCGCGGCGTACGACGTCGCGGCCCAAATGGAATACCGGGGGGCGTCGCTCGAAGAGGCCGCGCATTCCGTTATGCACGACAAGCTGCCCCGCATCGGGGGCAAGGGCGGCCTGATCGCGGTGGACGCCAAGGGCAATGTTTCCCTGACCTTCAACACGGAAGGTATGTACCGTGGGTATGCGCGCGTCGGCGAAACGCCGGTGGCCGCCATCTACCGATGATGGCCGGCACGGCAACGCGCGTAGTGATTGTTTTGCAAGGGGATCGAGATGGCCGATAGCACGATGGCCGACCAGACGACGCGCCAGCGCGATACGCGCGTGGCGATGCCGGAAAACCGCGTGGCGCAGGTCGACGACCTGACCGTGCGCTTCGCCACCGCGGAACGTACGGTGGAAGCGGTGCGCAATCTGTCTTTTCACGTGGACCGCGGCGAGACCCTGGCCATCGTAGGCGAGTCGGGCTCGGGCAAATCCGTGACCTCGCTCGCGCTGATGCGCCTGGTCGAGCATGGCGGCGGGCGCATCGCCAGCGGCAGCCTGCGGCTGCGCCGGCGCAACGGTCAGGTCATCGAGCTTGCGAACGCAAGCCAGCGCGATATGCGGGGCGTGCGCGGCGCCGACATGGCGATGATTTTCCAGGAGCCGATGACCTCGCTCAATCCGGTCTTCACGGCCGGCGCCCAGATCGCCGAGTCGATCCGGCTGCACCAGGGCATGGACGGCGCCGCCGCGCGGGCCGAAGCCCTGCGCATGCTGGAGCAGGTGCGGATTCCGGAAGCGCGGTCCATCATGGACCGCTATCCCCACCAGTTGTCGGGCGGGATGCGGCAGCGCGTGATGATCGCGATGGCGCTGGCCTGCAAGCCGGCCCTGCTGATCGCCGATGAGCCGACGACCGCGCTGGACGTCACCATCCAGGCCCAGATCCTGGGCCTGATCCGCGCCCTGCAGGAAGAGATGCAGATGGGCGTGATCTTCATCACGCACGACATGGGCGTGGTGGCCGAGGTGGCCGACCGCGTGCTGGTGATGTATCGCGGCGACAAGGTGGAAGAGGGCGCATCGACGCAGATCTTCGAGGCGCCGCGCCACCGCTATACCAAGGCGCTGCTGTCGGCGGTGCCGCGCCTGGGGTCCATGCGGGGCACGGACCTGCCCGCGCGCTTCGAGCTCGTCCGCATGGAAGACGCGCCGTCGCCCGCAAGCGGCGGCGTTCCCAACGTGGCCGCCGGTCCCGGCGCCGCGACCGCCGTGCCGGCCGTGGACGCCGCGCCGGGGTCCATCGCCACGGCGCCCGCCGAGGATGCGGGCGCGGCTTCGCCCGCGTTCAACGGCGCGGCGCCCGGCAACGGCGAACAGCCGCCGTATCTCAACAGCGAACCGATCCTGCGCGTGCGCGACCTGGTCACCCGCTTCGACCTGCGCGGCGGCATCCTCGGGCGCGTGCGCGGCCGCGTGCATGCCGTGGAAAAGGTCAGCTTCGACCTGCACCCGGGCGAAACGCTGGCGCTGGTCGGCGAATCGGGCTGCGGCAAATCGACCACCGGCCGCTCGCTGCTGCGCCTGACCGAAAGCCAGGGCGGCACAATCCTGCTCGAAGGCCGCGACATCGGCAAGCTGAAAGGCGCCGAACTGCAAGCGCTGCGGCGCGATATCCAATTCGTGTTCCAGGATCCGTTCGCCTCGCTCGATCCGCGCGTCACCGTCGGCTTTTCCATCATGGAGCCGCTGCTGGTGCACGGGGTGGCGTCGGGCAAGACCGCCGAGCGCCGCGTCGCGGAGTTGCTCGAACGTGTCGGCCTGCCGCCCGAGATGGCACAGCGCTATCCGCACGAGTTCTCCGGCGGACAGCGCCAGCGCATCTGCATCGCGCGCGCCCTGGCGCTGAACCCCAAGGTGGTGATCGCCGACGAATCCGTCTCGGCGCTCGACGTCTCGATCCAGGCGCAGATCGTGAATCTGCTGATCGAACTGCAGCGCGACCTGGGCGTGGCCTTCCTGTTCATTTCGCACGACATGGCCGTGGTCGAACGCGTCAGCCACCGGGTTGCCGTCATGTACCTGGGCCAGATCGTGGAGATCGGTCCGCGCCGGGCGATTTTCGAGAATCCCCAGCACCCGTACACCAAGAAACTGATGGCGGCGGTGCCCATCGCCGACCCGGCTCGCCGGCATCTGAAGCGCACGCTGCTGACCGAAGAAATTCCCAGCCCGATCCGCAAGCCTGGCGACGAGCCCGTCGTCGCGCCGCTGGTCGAGGTGGGGCCCGGGCATTTCGTGGCCCGTCATCCCGTCGGCGGCGCCTATTGAGGCGTCCCGGCGACCCGCTTATCGCTGCTGCTGTTCTTCCGCCAACCCTCCTACTCGAACCAGGAGTGCATCACATGAAAACATTGCGCCCCACCCGGCTCATGGCCGCCGCCGCGCTGGCGTTCGGCATTGCCGCGTCGCCGCTGGCCCAGGCCAGCAAGGACGTGACCTTCGCCGTTTCCATCGCGCTCGAAACGCTCGATCCGTACAACACGAACAGCACGCTGAACCAGGCGGCGGGCAAGGCCTACTACGAAGGCCTGTTCGAGTTCGACAAGGACCTGAAGATTCAGCCGGTGCTGGCGACCGGCTACGAAGTCAGCGACGATGGCCTCGTCTACACCATCAAGCTGCGCCAGGGCGTCAAGTTCCAGGACGGCACCGACTTCAACGCCGAGGCCGTGAAGGTCAACTTCGACCGCGTTTCCAATCCGGAAAACCGCCTGACCCGCTACACCCAGTTCAGCCAGGTCGAGAAGACCGAGGTGGTTGACCCCTACACGGTCCGCATCACGCTGAAGCGCCCGTTCTCCGCCTTCATCAATGCGCTGGCCCACCCGGCCGCCATGATGATCTCGCCCGCCGCGCTCAAGAAGTGGGGCAACAAGGACATCGGCTTCCACCCCGTTGGAACGGGTCCCTTCGAATTCGTCGAGTGGAAGCCGGCCGAGTACCTGAAGGTGAAGAAGTTCGACGGCTACTGGCGCAAGGGCTACCCCAAGATCGACACGCTGACCTTCCGCACCGTCACGGACAACAACACCCGTGCCGCCGTGGTGCAGACCGGCGAAGCGCAGTTCGCCTTCCCGGTCCCGTATGAGCAGGCCGCCGGGCTTTCGAAGAACGACAAGATCGACGTGGTCGATCGCAAGAACTCGATCATGGCGCGCTACGTGTCCATGAACGTGAAGCAGAAGCCGTTCGACAATCCCAAGGTGCGTCAGGCCGTCAACTACGCCATCAACAAGCAGGCGCTGGTCAAGGTGGCGTACGCCGGCTATGCCAGCGTTTCCACCGGCGTGATCCCGCAAGGCGTGGAATATGCCTACAAGATCGACGACAAGGGCTGGCCCTACGATCCCAAGAAGGCGCGCGAACTGCTGAAGGAAGCCGGCTATCCCAACGGTTTCGAAAGCACGCTGTGGTCCGCCTATAACGACGGCACGTCGCAGAAGATCGTCCAGTTCCTGCAGCAGCAGCTGGCGCAGGTCGGCATCAAGGTGTCGGTCGAGGTGCTGGAATCCGGCCAGCGCGTGCAGCGCGTGCAGCAGGTGCAAAAGCCCGAGGACGCCAAGGTTCGCATGTACTACACGGGCTGGTCGTCTTCCACCGGCGAAGCCGACTGGGGCCTGCGTCCCTTGCTGGCCACCGAAGCCTTCCCGCCGCAGCTGAACAACACGGCGTACTACTCGAACCCGAAGGTTGACGAGGACATCAAGAAGGCGCTGAGCACCACCGACAAGGAGGAAAAAGCCTCCCTGTACAAGGACGCGCAGCTGACCGTCTGGAACGATGCCCCCTGGGCGTTCCTGGTGACCCAGGGCAACGTGTACGTCAAGTCGAAGAATCTGAGCGGCGTGTATGTGATGCCCGACACCAGCTTCTGGTTCGGCGACATCGATCTGAAGCAGTAAGCGTGACTGCCGGGCGGCACCCGCCCGGCCTGACCGCATGTCCGCGCGGGTGCCGCCGCGCATCCGCGCGCAGGAATTTTTATGTTTACCTATATCGTCAAACGCCTTCTGGGCATGATTCCCACGCTGCTGCTGGTCATCGCGGTGGTGTTCATGTTCGTCCACATGCTGCCGGGCGATCCCGCGCGGCTCGCGGCCGGTCCGGAGGCCGACGAACAGACGGTCCAACTGGTGCGCCAGGAGCTGGGCCTGGACCTGCCGCTGCCGCAGCAGTTCGTCCGGTACGCGACGCATATGCTGCACGGAGACCTGGGCGTGTCCCTGCGCAGCAAGCGTCCCGTCAGCACGGAGATCGCCGACCGCTTTATGCCGACATTGCTGCTGACGCTGACGAGTATGGTGTGGTCCGTGCTGTTCGGCATGGTCATCGGCATCGCCTCGGCCGTGTGGCGCAACCGCTGGCCGGACCGCCTGGGCATGACGCTGGCCGTGTCGGGTATCTCTTTTCCGGCCTTCGCGCTGGGCATGATGCTGATGCAGGTGTTTTCGGTGGAGCTGGGATGGCTGCCGACCATCGGCGCGTCCAGCTGGAAACACTACATCCTGCCCTCGATCACCCTGGGCGCCGCCGTGGCCGCCGTGATGGCCCGCTTCACGCGCGCCTCTTTCGTCGAAGTGATCCAGGAAGATTTCGTGCGCACCGCGCGCGCCAAGGGCCTGGCCGAGTCCGTGGTCGTGGCCAAGCACACGCTGCGCAATGCGCTGATCCCCGTGGTCACCATGATGGGCCTGCAGTTCGGGTTCCTCCTGGGCGGCTCCATCGTCGTGGAGACCGTGTTCAGCTGGCCGGGCCTGGGCGCGCTGCTGGTGGACGCCGTGACGCAGCGCGACTACCCGGTCATCCAAGGCCTGGTGCTGCTGTTTTCCCTGGAATTCATTCTGATTAACCTGGTGGTGGACGTGCTGTATGGCGTGATCAACCCCAGCATCCGGTACAAGTGAGGCGGACATGACGCAACTCGATAACACCGCCACCACCGCCGCGGCCGCCGCCACGGCTGCCGCGCCCGCCGCCGCGGGCGACGTCCGTACGCCGTTCAGCGAGTTCTGGCGCAAGTTCAAGAAGCAGCACCTGGGCGTCGCCGCCGGCGTCTTCGTCCTGCTGCTGGTGCTGGTCGCCGTCTTCGCGCCCTGGATCGTGCCCTTCGATCCGGAAAACTATTTCGACTACGACAACCTGAACGCCGGCCCCTCGCTGGTGCACTGGCTGGGCGTGGACGCGCTGGGCCGCGATATCTTCAGCCGCATCGTCATGGGCGCGCGCATCTCGCTGGTCACCGGCTTCGTCTCGGTGGCCCTGGGCGCCATCGTCGGCACCTTCCTGGGTCTGATGGCCGGCTACTACGAAGGCTGGTGGGAACGCATCAGCATGCGGATTTCCGACGTGCTGCTGGCCTTCCCTGGCATGCTGCTGGCCATCGGCGTGGTCGCCATCCTGGGCTCGAGCATGGTCAATGTGGTCGTCGCCGTGGCCGTGTTCAGCGTGCCCGCGTTCGCGCGCCTGGTGCGCGGCAACACCCTGTCGATCAAGCACATGACGTATGTCGAGGCCGTGCGCAGCATCGGCGCATCGGATTGGACGATCATCATGCGCCATATCCTGCCCGGCACGATCTCGCCCATCGTGGTGTATGGCACGATGCGCATCGGCACTTCGATCATCACCGCGGCCAGCCTGTCCTTCCTGGGCATGGGCGCGCAGCCGCCCACCCCGGAATGGGGTGCGATGCTCAACGAGGCGCGCGCCGACATGGTGACGTCGCCGCACATCGCCATCTTCCCGGCGCTGGCGATTTTCCTGACCGTGCTGGCGTTCAATCTGCTGGGCGACGGTTTGCGCGACGCGCTCGATCCAAAGATCGATCGGCGGTGATGATGGACGGCTCGAACGCAATCGCGTCGGACGCGCCCCGCATTGGGACCCTGGCCGCCGGCCCGCGCGACGCGATCAGCGACGTGGCGGGCGTGACGGTCGGCCACGTCACGCTCTCGCGCGGCCCGGTCCAGACCGGCGTGACCGTCGTGCGCCCGCATCCAGGCGACGTTTATCGCGACAAGGTCCCCGCCGCGGTCTCCGTGCTCAACGGTTTCGGCAAAAGCGTGGGGCTGTTGCAGGTGGAAGAGCTGGGCGTGCTCGAAACGCCGATCGCGCTGACCAATACCTTTTCGGTCGGCGCCGTGGCCGAGGCCCAGATACGGCAGGCGGTCGCCGCCAATCCGGAGATCGGCCGCGAACTGCCTACGGTGAACCCGCTGGTTTTCGAGTGCAATGATGGTTATCTGAACGACATCCAGGCGATGTCGGTGCGCGGCGCGGATTATCTGGCTGCCTGCGCGTGCGCGGATGCCGGATTCGAGCAGGGCGCGGTCGGGGCGGGGCGCGGCATGTCCTGCTTCGCTTTCAAGGGCGGTATCGGCTCGGCCTCGCGCCTGTCCCGGCCGCTCGACGGCCGCTGCTGGACGGTGGGCGCGCTGGTGCTGGCCAACTTCGGACGCCAGCCGCTGTTGACGGTCGCGGGCCGGCCCTTCGGCCGATGGCTGGCCGCGCAGGCGCAGGCATCCAACGACGCGCCCGAGAAGGGCTCGATCATCCTGCTCCTGGCCACCGATGCGCCGTTGGACGCGCGCCAGCTGCGGCGCCTGTCCTTGCGAGCGGGTGCGGGACTGGCGCGTACCGGTTCGGTGTTCGGCCACGGCAGCGGCGATATCGCCCTGGCGTTCTCCACCGCCTATACCGTGCCGCATCTGCCCGACCGCCCGATGCCCACCCAACCCATGCTGCATGAAACCCGACTGGATCCGCTGTTCGAAGCGGCCGCGGACGCCATCGAGCAGGCCATCGTGCACGCGCTTTGGCGCGCGGAAACGGTGACCGGGCGCGACGGACACGTGCGCCGGTCGATCCGCGAAGCGATTCCCCAGTGGCGGCGCTGGCTGGAGCAGGGGGCCTGAGGGCGGCGGCACCGGTTTTCGCCAGCGCGCCGCGCTGATTTCCGCGCCGTCCGTTCGCCCGGCGCGATCATTGTTTTTCAACGGTACGATCCCATGCGCATTCTCGTCTCCACCGATATCGAAGGCGTCGCCGGCGTCTTCCATTCCCAGCAAGTCACCGCCGGCAATCCGGAATACGAGCGCGCCCGCGCGTGGATGACCGGCGAGGCGAATGCGGCCGTCGCCGGGGCCTTCGATGGCGGCGCCGACGACGTGCTGGTCAACGACTCGCACGGCGGCTACCGCAACCTCCTGCCCGACGGCATCGACGAGCGCGCGCGCCTGGTCATGGGCAAGCCGCGCTACCTGGGCATGATGGGCGGGCTGGAGGAAGCCTGCGACGCCGTGTTCCTGATCGGCTACCACTCCCGCTCCCAGGGGCGTGGCGTGCTCGCCCACACAATCAACAGTTTTGCCTTCGCCAAGGTTTGCATCAACGGCATGGAATTGGGGGAAGCCGGAATCTACGGCGCGCTGGCGGGCGAGCTAGGCGTGCCGGTGGCGCTGGCCAGCGGCGACGACGTCTTCATCGGCGAAACGCGCGAGCTGTTTCCCGGTGCGCGCTGGGTTCAGACCAAGGTGGCAACCGGGCGCAGCAGCGGCATCTCGCTGTCGCCGGCAGCTTCGCGCGCCGCCATCCGGGAAGCCGCGCGCGAAGCGGTTGCCCATATCGGACAGCTCAAACCCTGGCGCATCGAACCGCCTATAGAATGCGTCCTGCAGACGCAAGGACCCGCCCTGGCGGAATTGTTCTGCACCTGGCCCGCGCTGGAGCGCGTGGACGGCGTCACGGTCCGCTTCACGGCGGGCAGCATGCGCGACGCCGTCCGCGTGCTGAACAGCCTGGCCGCCATGTCGTTCATGCTGCGCTAGGCCTGTTTCCCGGACGGTCCCGGCGCCCGATCACACTGCACGCGCAAGGATCTCCATGTCGAATACCGACGCCCGTATCGCCGCGCTGCGCCAGGCCATGGCTGCGCGCGGAATGTCCGCCTATATCGTCCCTTCCGCCGACCCTCATCTGTCGGAGTACCTGCCGGGGCGCTGGCAGGGCCGCCAATGGCTGTCGGGATTCACGGGGTCGGTCGGCACGCTGGTGGTCACGGCCGATTTCGCGGGCCTGGGGGTGGACAGCCGCTACTGGGTGCAGGCCCAGGCGCAGCTGGCCGGCACCTGTATCGCCCTGATGAGGCTCGGCGAACCGGGCGTGCCTTCCCATGTCGATTGGCTGGGCGCGAATGTCCCGGCCGGCGGCCGTGTCGGCGTGGACGGGCAGGTGCTTTCCCTGGCGGGACATCGTGCGCTGTCCGCGGCGCTCGAGCCCGCCAAGGCGGCGCTGGACACCGCGCACGATCTGCTCGCCGACATCTGGCCGGACCGGCCGGGTCTGCCCGCCGCGCCGGTGCGCGAGCATCGCGCGCCTTACGCCTGCGTGCCGCGCGCCGACAAGCTGGCCGGCGTGCGCGAGGCGATGCGGGAGAAGGGCGCTACCGCGCACCTGATCAGCACCTTGGACGATATCGCCTGGCTGTTCAACCTGCGGGGCGCCGACGTCGACTACAACCCCGTCTTCGTTGCGCACGCCCTGGTGCTCGCGGACCGTGCCGAGCTTTTCGTGGCCGAAGGCAAGATCGACGCCGCCTTGCGCGACACGCTGGCGGCCGACGGCGTGGTGGTCCAGCCGTATGCGCGCTGCGCGACGGTCCTGTCGGCCCTGCCCGCTGACAGCGTCGTCCTGCTGGACCCGCAACGCGTCACGGTTGGCGTGCAAGGCGCGCTGCCGGAAAAGGCTCGGCGGGTGGAGGCCATCAATCCCAGCACACTGGCGAAATCCCGCAAACGCGACGACGAGCTGGCGCACGTGCGCGCCGTCATGGAGCAGGATGGCGCCGCGCTGTGCGAGTTCTTCGCCTGGTTCGAAGCCGCGCTGGGACGGGAACGCATCACCGAACTGACCATCGACGAAAAACTGTCTGCCGCGCGCGCCCGGCGGCCGGGCTTCGTCTCGCTGAGCTTCGGCACCATCGCGGCCTTCAACGCCAACGGCGCCATGCCGCACTATCGCGCCACGGCCGCTTCGCATGCGGTCATCGAAGGCGATGGGCTGCTGTTGATCGACTCCGGCGGCCAATACGAAGGCGGCACCACGGACATCACGCGCGTGGTGGCGGTGGGTACGCCTTCGGCCGAGCAGAAGCGCGACTTCACGCTGGTGCTCAAGGGCATGATCGCGCTGTCGCGCGCCCGCTTTCCGCGCGGCATCCCGGCGCCCATGCTGGACGCCATCGCGCGCGCACCGATCTGGGAGGGCGGCGCGGAATACGGCCATGGAACGGGCCATGGCGTCGGGTATTTCATGAACGTACATGAAGGGCCGCAGGTCATCGCCTATCGGGCGCAGGCCACCCCGCACACCGCCATGGAGCCCTGCATGATCACCTCGAACGAGCCGGGCATCTACAGGCCCGGGCGCTGGGGCGTGCGCATCGAGAACCTGGTCTGCAACCGTCCCTGGCAGACGACGGAGCTGGGCGAATTCCTGGCCTTCGAAACCCTGACGCTGTGTCCCATCGACACGGCGTGCGTCCAGCCGGATCTGCTGCGGCCCGACGAGATTGCTTGGCTGGACGCCTATCACGCCGAGGTTCGCGAACGGCTGCTCCCCCACGTCCAGGGCGACGCGCGCAACTGGCTCCTGGCTCGCACGGAACCGCTGGCCGCGCGATAGCGCCTCAGGCTGGTACTGACGCTGCCGGGCGGGCGCCGTGCCGGGCGGCACGGCGGATCCCGGCCGCGCTGGGGTCCGCGCCGGCCCGGATCAGATAATGGGCGAGCCGCCCGTCACGGCAATGGTGGCGCCGGAGATATAGCTGGCCTCGTCCGAGGCGAGCATCACGTAGGGAGCCGCCAGTTCGGCCGGCTGGCCCGGGCGCTTCATGGGGACCTGCTTGCCGAACTGCTCCACCTTTTCCGGGGGCATGGTGGACGGGATCAGCGGCGTCCAGATCGGCCCGGGCGCCACGCAGTTGGCCCGGATGCCTTTTTCGGCGAGCAGTTGCGCCAGGCCGCCCGTGAAATTCTGGATCGCGCCCTTGGTGGCGGCATACGCGATCAGGCCGGGATTGGGATGGTCCGCATTGATCGACGTCGTGTTGATGATGGACGCGCCGGGCTTCATATGCCTGACTGCCGCGCGAGTGATCCGGAACATCGCCCCGATATTCGTATCGAAGGTCTTGTTCCATTCCTCGTCGCTGATGTCCTCCAGTGAGGGATAGGTCATCTGGTAGGCGGCATTGTTCACCAGCACGTCCAGGCGCCCGAACTCCTGCACCGCCCGCTCGACGATCTGCTCGCAGTGCGCGGGGTCGGTGATGTCGCCGGGCAGCAGCACGGCCTTGCGGCCCGCTTCTTCCACCCAGCGGGCGGTTTCCCTGGCGTCGTCGTGTTCGTTCAGATAAGCGATGAGCACATCCGCGCCTTCGCGGGCGTAGGCGATGGCCACGGCGCGGCCGATGCCGCTATCGCCGCCGGTAATGATGGCCGCCTTGCCGGACAGGCGGCCGGAGCCGCGGTAGGACTGCTCGCCGTGGTCGGGCTGCGGCGACATGGGCGCGGTCTGCCCCGGCGTCTGGTCCTGTTGCTGGTCGGTGAAGGGCGGGGTCGGGCGTTGCGAATCCGTCATGGCGAAACTCCAGATTTCGGTCGGGGAGGGAAGGGCGCGCGTGTGGCCGGCCGGTTCCGCCGGTGCACGCACTCGGCCCGGTCGTGCAAGCAACCATCGGACCCGCCCGCGCGCGCGCGCGGCGTTGTTGTGCGGCGTTGTTACTTCGCGACGCCGGGGGAAATGGCGGGAATCGCCGAACGGTTGGCTATAATCCAAATTTCCCGCACGCGCCCGGCGGCCCCGGGCGCTCTACACGATGACCAAATACGTTTTTGTCACCGGTGGCGTGGTGTCCTCCCTGGGGAAAGGCATCGCCGCCGCGTCCCTCGGCGCGATCCTCGAATCGCGCGGTCTGCAAGTCACCCTGCTCAAGCTCGATCCCTACATCAACGTCGACCCCGGCACGATGAGCCCCTTCCAGCATGGCGAAGTTTTCGTCACGGAAGACGGCGCCGAGACCGACCTCGACCTGGGTCACTACGAGCGTTTCATTTCCACCAAGATGCGCAAGGTGAACAATTTCACCACCGGCCAGATCTACGAGTCGGTTCTGCGCAAGGAACGCCGCGGCGACTATCTGGGCAAGACGGTGCAGGTGATTCCGCACATCACCAACGAAATCCAGGACTTCATTGCGCGCGGCGCGGAAGCCGGCTGGGATGGCAACACGGATGTGGCCATCGTCGAGATCGGCGGTACGGTGGGCGACATCGAGTCGCTGCCTTTCCTGGAGGCCGCGCGGCAGATGAGCTTGCGCCTGGGCCGCAACAACGCCGTCTTCATCCACCTGACCCTGGTGCCCTTCATCGCCTCGGCCGGGGAACTGAAGACCAAGCCGACCCAGCACTCGGTGCAGAAGCTGCGCGAAATCGGTATCTATCCGCACGCGCTGCTGTGCCGAGCCGACCGCCCCATTCCGGACGACGAACGCGCCAAGATTTCGCTGTTTTCCAACGTTCCCCTGGACGCGGTCATTTCGGTCTGGGACGCCGATTCCATCTACAAAATCCCGGCCATGCTGCACAAGCAGGGGCTGGACAACCTGGTATGCGACGCCCTGGGCCTGACGCCGCCGCCCGCCGACCTGTCCATGTGGGACGATCTGGTGGAAGCCCTGGAGCATCCGCAACACGAGGTCACCATCGGTATGGTCGGCAAGTACGTCGACCTGACCGAGTCGTATAAGTCCCTGACCGAAGCGCTGGTGCATGCCGGCATTCACACCCGCTCCCGGGTCAACATCGAATACATCGATTCGGAAGACCTGGAAGCAAACGGCACCGACGGCCTCAGGCACCTGGACGCCATTCTGGTGCCCGGCGGCTTCGGCAAGCGCGGCACCGAAGGCAAGATCGCCGCCATCCGCTATGCGCGCGAAAACGGCATCCCGTATCTGGGCATCTGCCTGGGCATGCAACTGGCGGTCATCGAATTCGCCCGGCATGTGGCCGGCCTGGGCGGCGCCAACAGCACCGAATTCGATCCCGCCGCGCCGCATCCCGTGGTGGCCCTGATCACCGAGTGGATGGACCGCGAAGGCCGCGTCGAGAAGCGCGACGCCAATTCCGACCTGGGCGGCACCATGCGCAAGGGCGCGCAGCGCTGCCCGGTCAAGCCCGGCACCCGCGCCGCGCAGATCTACGGCCCTGAAGTCAACGAGCGCCATCGCCACCGTTACGAGGTGAACAACGTCTACGTGCCGCGCCTGGAAGACGCCGGCATGGTGATCAGCGCGCGCACCCCCACCGAAAACCTGCCGGAAATGATGGAGCTGCCGTCGCACCCCTGGTTCGTCGGCGTGCAATTCCACCCGGAATTCACGTCCACGCCACGCGACGGGCACCCGCTGTTCTCCAGCTATATCCAGGCCGCCATCGAGCGTCAGGCCCGGCGCGGCAAGGAGTCATGATGAAGCTTTGCGGTTTCGAAGCCGGATTGCGGCAACCTTTTTTCCTGATCGCCGGTCCCTGCGTGATCGAGTCCCGCGAGCTGGCCTTCGAAACCGCCGGCAAGCTGAAAGAGATCACCGGCAAACTGGGCATCCCGTTCATCTACAAAAGCTCCTTCGACAAGGCCAACCGCAGTTCCGGCAAGTCCTATCGCGGCCCGGGCATGCAGGAGGGGCTGAAGATACTTGCCGACGTGCGCGCCCAGCTGGGCGTGCCGGTGCTGACCGACGTTCACGACACGCCGCAGGTCGATGAAGTGGCGGCGGTGGTGGACGTCCTGCAGACGCCGGCCTTTCTGTGCCGCCAGACGGACTTCATCCGGGCCTGTGCGGCCACGCTCAAGCCGGTGAATATCAAAAAAGGCCAGTTCCTGGCGCCGCACGACATGAAGCAGGTGGCGCTGAAGGCGCGCGACGCCGCCATCGAAGCTGGCGGCGACGGCAACACCATCATGGTCTGCGAGCGCGGCGCGTCCTTCGGCTACAACAATCTCGTGTCGGATATGCGTTCGCTGGCGATCATGCGTGAGACCGATTGCCCGGTCGTCTTCGATGCCACACACTCCGTGCAGCTGCCCGGCGGGCAGGGCACGTCGTCCGGCGGCCAGCGCGAATTCGTACCGGTGCTCGCGCGCGCAGCCGTTGCCGTGGGCGTGGCGGGCCTGTTCATGGAAACCCATCCCAACCCGGCCTGCGCAATGTCGGACGGCCCCAACGCCGTTCCGCTGGACCGCATGGCCGAACTGCTCGAATCCCTGCTCGCCCTGGACCGCGTGGTGAAGGCCGGCAGCTTCATCGAAGAAAATTTCCAGTAATCCGCCCACCGAGCACGGCCCTCTAGTAGCATGCCCCCCAGCACCCGACCGCAGGCGCCAGCGCTGTCCTCTCCCCCATCCGGGACGCCACGGATCCGGCTCCGCCGGTCCGCCGGCGTCGCCCCTTGAGGGAAGGCGCGCAGCGCCTCGGGGGTGGACCAACTCTCTAAGGAAACAACGACCATGAGTGCAATTGTCGACATCATCGGACGCGAGATCCTCGATTCGCGCGGCAACCCGACCGTTGAGTGCGATGTGCTGCTGGAATCCGGCGCCATGGGGCGCGCGGCGGTTCCGTCCGGCGCGTCCACGGGTACGCGGGAAGCCATCGAACTGCGCGACGGCGACAAGGGCCGCTACCTGGGCAAGGGCGTGCTGCGCGCGGTGGAAAACCTGAACACCGAAATCTCCGAAGCCCTGATGGGGCTGGACGCGCAGGAACAGACCTTCGTCGACCGCACCCTGATCGAATTGGACGGCACCGAAAGCAAGGAGCGCCTGGGCGCCAACGCCATCCTGGCGGCCAGCATGGCCGTGGCCCGGGCGGCCGCCGACGAGTCCGGCCTGTCGCTGTACCGCTATTTCGGCGGCAGCGGTCCCATGAGCATGCCCGTGCCGATGATGAACGTCATCAACGGCGGCGCCCATGCGAACAACACGCTGGACCTGCAGGAGTTCATGATCCTGCCGGTGGGCGCATCGAGCTTCCGCGAAGCCCTGCGCTGGGGCGCGGAGGTCTTCCATGCGCTGAAGAAACTGATCAACGCGCAAGGCATGTCCACGGCAGTGGGCGACGAGGGCGGTTTCGCGCCCAACGTCGCAAACCATGAAGCGGCGATCCAGCTGATCCTGAAGGCCATCGGCGAAGCCGGCTACGAGCCGGGCACCCAGATCGCCCTGGGCCTGGACTGCGCCAGCTCCGAATTCTTCCGCGACGGCAAGTACACCCTGGAAGGCGAGGGCGGCATTTCGCTCAGCTCCCAGGAATTCGCGAACCTGCTGGCCACGTGGTGCGACAAGTACCCCATCATCTCGATCGAAGACGGCATGGCCGAAAACGATTGGGAAGGCTGGAAGCTGCTGACCGACCAGCTCGGCAAGAAGGTGCAGCTGGTGGGCGACGACCTGTTCGTCACCAACACGCGCATCCTCAAGGAAGGCATTTCCAAGGGCATCGCCAACTCGATCCTGATCAAGATCAACCAGATCGGCACGCTGACCGAAACCTTCGCCGCCATCGAAATGGCCAAGCGCGCGGGCTACACCGCGGTCGTGTCGCACCGTTCGGGCGAAACCGAGGACTCGACGATCGCCGATATCGCTGTCGCGACCAACGCCATGCAGATCAAGACCGGCTCGCTGTCGCGTTCCGATCGCATGGCGAAGTACAACCAGTTGCTCCGCATCGAGGAAGAACTGGCGGAAGTGGCTTCCTACCCCGGCCTGGAAGCCTTCTACAACCTGCGCTAGCGCTGGCGCATGCGACGGCGCTCCGCGCCGTCGCGCCTATCCCAGGGACATCTGCCGCATGCGCCTGCTGTTTCTCGTTCTGCTCGCTCTGGTCTGCCTGATCCAGTATCCCTTGTGGTTCGGCAAGGGCGGGTGGTTCAAGGTTTGGGATCTCCAGAAGCAAGTAGCCGCCCAACGCGCGGTGAATGAAGGCATGCGCGCGCGCAATGCCGCGCTGGATGCCGAAGTGCGCGATTTGCAGACCGGCACCGGCGCCATCGAGGAACGGGCGCGCAGCGAACTCGGCATGATGAAGGACGGCGAGGTATTCGTGCAGATCGTGCCCAAGGGCGAGAACCCGCCGCCGAACGCGCAATCCGCTGGGGCGGTCAGGAATGCGACGGCCGTTTCCACGCCTGGGCCGGCCGGCGCCCCGCGGCGCTGAAGAACCGCCGCCGGATCCGGGTATTCAACCTGTGGATTTGTCCTGGCAGCACAGGATGACGCCACAGGCTTCGGCGTCCTGATCGGTCATTCCACTTGAGTCCGCCGCTTGCGCATCGGCAAGCGCGGGCTCGCGTGGCGCGAGCGTCGCAATCGCGCCGTTCCGTTTTGCCAGACTCGGGCGTCCGCTTTGCGCCGCCGTCTCGCGCAAAGGACGATTCGCTGCGTGCCCAGGGATCCAGAAGGGTCCGGCAGCGTCGCCCGCTTCGTCGGCCCAATGCGGCAGGCGCGCGCCATCGCGGATGCGCCCGTTCGGCTGTGCGGTTCCGGATTTTGGGGGAGGCTGATGGCGGGCCGTCGCCGTCGCGCGCCATTGCACGGGATGGGATTGCATGGGGAGGGAAAGCTCCATGGCGACCACGAGCATGCCGGCGCGCGCCGCCGCCGCGTTTCGATGCGCCTCGGGCCCCTGGCCGGACGTTTGGCGCTGCGTTCCTATTGCGCGCAGCAACGCGCGCATACCGGGCATCAGGGGCGGATGCACATAGTGAAGCCGAAGCCGCAGCGTATTCGCATCGAAGATGGTTTGCCGCGATCTCGGCCCGCGCCCGTCTGTCCAGCCTTGGCCGCGGCGACGCGCATGCTGTTCCGCCTGGTAGTCATTGCGAATGGCGCGCAGGGCCGACGCGCCCGGGACGCGCAACCCGCTATCGGCAAAATCGGCGAACGCCGCGGGGGAGGGGGAAAGCACGTCGATGCGCCAAGGCAGCACACCGGCCTGCCGCGTAATGTCCGCGAAGGCGGCGCGCATCCTGGCGGCTGCGCCGCCATGCGCGCCTGCCGGATGGAACAGCGGCAGCAAGGCGTGCTCGAAACGCCGCTCTATGACGTCGGGGCGTGCATGCGAGGTGGCGCCGGCTCGCGCCGCATCCAGCAGCGCCACATAAAGCATCTGCCGCGTCGCATGCCAGCGCGCCGCTTCCACCGAAAGAAAGCCCAGGAACAACAGCGGTACGGCAGCCAGCGCGAATTCCGCCAGGGCCGCGCCCCGCTGGCGGCATGGAATGCGGCGACAGCGCACGCAGCCCTGCCCCCGCGGTGGCTTGCCGGGCGCCTGGGGCGCCTGGGCCGCTTGGCCTGCTTGGCCTGCTGGGGGCGCTTCCGGCGCCTGGGGCGCGCGGGACGACCCCCCCGCGCCGCAGTGAAACGATGGGCACATGCCGCAGTGTGCGCCCCGCCCGCTCACCCGTCGATTGTGACAACTACGTGTGACGAAGCCGTCATCCCAGGCGGGGCGGGCGGTTCAGGAACAAGCCGACGGCGCCGCCGTGCAAGACCGCGTCGCGCCGTCGGCCATCAATGCACGGTTGGCGGATCCTGCTCCGGCAAGGTCTGCGGTCCGGAAAAAAGCCCGGCGCAGTCCACCGCATCGAACGCATAAGGCTTGCCGCAGAAATCGCAGGCCACCTCCACCTTGCCCCGCTCGGCCAGGATTTCCTCGATTTCCTCCCGCCCCAGCATGCGCAGCATGTCCGACACCTTGTTGCGATTGCACGGGCAGTGCCAGCGCACCTGCGCGGGCTCGAAAGCGATCAAAGTTTCTTCCCAATACAGCCGATGGATCAGCGTGTCGATGTCCGTTTCGCGCAGCTCGTCGGCCTGCAGCGTTTCGGTCAGGTGCACCGCGCGATTCCAGCTTTCCTGCGGGTCGCCGGGATGCACCGCCGCGCCGCCCTGGTCGGGCAACCGCTGCAGCAGCAGGCCTGCCACATGGCTGTCGTCCGCGGCCAGCCATAGCCGCGTGTCGAGCTGTTCGGATTGCTGCATATAGTGGCTTAGCGCGTCCGCCACCGTTTCCCCGACGATGGGCACGATGCCTTGATAGGGCTGCTGCCCCGGCGCCTTGCGCTGCGGATCCAGCACGACGATGAAGCGGCCGTTGCCGCCCGGGTTCATAAGCGTCTGCATCGTGCCGGTATCGGGCACGACACGATCCTGCCGCAGCTTCACCGTCGCGCGCAGGCTCAGATCGGCGCGGCATTCGACCACGAGCAGGGCGATGGGGCCATCGCCCTGGACCTGCATCACGAGGGAACCTTCGAATTTGAGGTTTGCGGCCAGCAGCGTGGCGGCTGCGATCAGTTCGCCAAGCAGGCGTTTCACCGCGGGCGGGTAGTCGTGGTTGACTTGCGCTTCGCGCCAGGTTTCGTGCAGACGCACCGCCTGCACCCGCACCGTGCGGTCTTCAAACAGGTATTTCTTAAGGAGATCGGTCATGCGGCCATGTTAGCCGATTCGCCGCCTGCCGCCGCTTCAGCCGATGCGCTTGAGCACCCGTTTGTACTGCTGGCCACGCATGACGTAGCCATGGGTATTCTTGTGCATCTGCTCGATCTCTTCGGCGCTGAGCTCGCGCACCACCTTGCCAATGCCGATGACGAGGCTGTTGTCGGGGATCACCCGGCCCTCGGGGATGATGGCCCCCGCGCCGATCAGACAGTTGCGGCCCACCACGGCATCGTTCAGCACGATGGCCTGGATGCCGACCAGCGCGCCTTCCCGTATCGTGCAGCCGTGCAGCATGGCCTGGTGCCCCACCGTCACATCCGACTCCACGATCAGCCCGTGCCCATGATCCACATGCAGCACGGACGATTCCTGGATATTGCTGCCCGCGCGAATCACGATAGGCGCGTTGTCGCCCCGTATGGTCACCTGCGGCCAAATGCTGACCTCCGCTTCCAGCGTCACATCGCCGATGATGTCGGCGCTGTCGGCGATATAGGCGCTGGCGTCGATACGCGGCGCAACGCCGTCCAGTTCATAAATGGCCATGTCCGTCTCCCTCCGTGTCACAAACCACGACGCCACACCCCTCCCAGCGCCGCCCGAAACCAACCCCCACAACTGGCTCCCCTGATCCAGGACGCCGCGGATCCGGCTCCGCCGGTCCGCCAGCGTCGCCCCCTCGAGGGGGAAGCGCGTCAGCGCTTCGGGGGTGGGCTATCCAGGACGCCGCGGATCCGGCTCCGCCGGTCCGCCAGCGTCGCCCCCTCGAGGGGGAAGCGCGCTAGCGCTTCGGGGGTGGGTTATCCAGGACGCCGCGGATCCGGCTCCGCCGGTCCGCCAGCGTCGCCCCCTCGAGGGGGAAGCGCCTCAGCGCTTCGGGGGTGGGCTATCCAGGACGCCGCGGATCCGGCTCCGCCGGTCCGCCAGCGTCGCCCCCTCGAGGGGGAAGCGCGCTAGCGCTTCGGGGGTGGGCCCACCTCTCTTCTTCCCGTTGCCGCAGGATCCGCCGTTGCACCTTGCCCGTCGTCGTCATGGGGAGCTCGTCGACGAACTCGATCTCCTTGGGGTACTCGTACGGCGCCAGGCGTTCGCGCACCTGGTCCTGCAGGGCCTGAACCAGTGCGTCGCGCGGCTGGTCCGCGAATTCCGCGGTCAGCACGACGTAGGCCTTGACCAGTGCGCCCCGCTCGGCATCGGGCTTGGGGACCACCGCGGCGTTGGCGACCGCGGGATGAGCCAGCAGGCAGCTTTCGATTTCTCCCGGGCCGATGCGGTAGCCCGCCGATTTGAAAACATCGTCGCTGCGGCCGGCATACCAGAGATATCCGTCTTCATCGACCCGGGCCAGGTCCCCCGACCGGCACCAGTCGCCAGTGAACTTCCCTTCCGTGGCAATGGGGTTGCGCCAGTACTGGAGGAACAGGATCGGATCGGGGTGGCCGTGGATGTCGTAGCGGTTCAGCGCGATTTCGCCGATTTCGCCCGGCTTCACCGGGTTGCCCTCTTCGTCGATGACGGCGACCCGATGACCCGGGTAGGGACGCCCCATGCTGCCAGGCTTGGCGGGCCAGCGCGCCTGGCTGTTGCCGACCAGGTAGTTCATTTCCGTTTGGCCGAACATCTCGTTGGGCGTAATGCCCAGCGCCGACCTGCACCATTCGAATACCGTCTCGCCCACGCTCTCGCCGGCGCTCATGATCGCCCGCAAGGCCAGCTTGTAGCGTTCGCGCGGCGCCGGCACGGTCTTCATCATCGCCTTCAGCGCGGTGGGGAACAGGAAGGTATTCGTGACCTGGTAGCGTTCCATCAGTTCGAAGGCGCGCTCCGGCGAAAACCTGCCGCGCGTCCCGACGATGGGATGGCCGAAATACAGCGTGGGCAGCAGGGCGTCCATCATGCCGCCCGTCCAGGCCCAATCGGCCGGCGACCAGAACACATCGCCCGGCTTGGGGAACCAGTCCTGGGAGGCGACGAAACCGGGCAGGTTGCCGATCAACACCGAATGCGGCAGCAGCGCCCCCTTGGGCGCGCCCGTGGTGCCCGAGGTATAGAGCAGGATGGCGGGGTCGGTGGCAAGCGTGGATACCCGTTTGAACTCGCCGGGCTGGCGCGCCAGCAGGCTGCGCCAGGGCAGGACGCGCTCGTCGGCGAACCCGATGCCGATGATCTGGTGCAGCGCCGGGCATTGCTCGCTGATCGACAGCAGGTTGGCGCTGGACGCGGCATCCACGACGGCCACGCGGGCCTCGGAGTCCCGCAGGCGCTGCTCCAGCGCTTCCGGCCCGAACAGGCCGGACAGCGGGACGATGATGGCGCCAACGCTATAGGTGGCCATGTGGACCACCACGGTCTCCGGGCGTTGTCCCAAAACAACAGCTACCCGATCCCCCTTGCCCACGCCCATCCGCACCAGACCGTTGGCAAGCTGGTTCGCGGCTTCCGCCAGGCGCCCATAGGTCCAGACTTCCCGGTTGCCCGCCTCATCTTCGTAATAAATAGCAATACGCCGGGCGTCCACGGTGCTTTCCGCCCAGCGGTGACAGCAGACGTCCGCAATATTGAATTGGGTAGGTACGAGCCAGCGGAAGGAGTCGTAAAGCGCCTGGTATTGATCGTTCATGGCCCTGTTGTGAGCGGTTACAACGATGGGACTCGTCGGCATTGCTTTTAGGGCCGGATTGCCCCAGACGCAAGCATGACCTAGAGGGCCACGAACTGCAACATTGGCGTGACCCGGTTCCCCAGGCCTAGGGTTATTACCGATGTTCCCCGCATCTTCGCCCGTGTGCGCCTAGGAATGCTTTCCTTGGCGCCGCAAGGCCGACGGCAGCGCGGGCAGCGACACGGGGCGGGGCGCCCGTGCTGGCGGGGCCTCGGCTGCGCGTTCCGCCAGGACGGCCGCCCAGTCGATCAGCTGGAGACGACCGGCATGATCTTCCGCCAGGGCGGACAGGCTTTCGACCCAATCGCCATCGTTGCAGTACAGCACGCCGTCGATGTCGCGCATCTCCGCCTTGTGGATATGGCCGCACACCACGCCATCCAGGCCGCGCCGGCGCGCTTCGCCGGCCAGGGCGTGCTCGAAGTCCGTGATGAAAGCCACCGCGTTCTTGACCTTGTGCTTCAGGTATTGGGAAAGGGACCAGTAGTGCAGGCCCATGCGATGGCGCATCCGGTTGAAATAGTGGTTCAGCCACAGGGCGAACTGGTACAGGCTGTCGCCCAGGTGCGCCAGCCATTTGCTGTGCTGGATCACCCCGTCGAACTGGTCGCCATGCAGCACCAGCAGGCGCCGGCCGTCGGCGGTGTGGTGGACGTCTTCGTCCACGATCTCGATATCGCCGAAGGCATACCCCACAAACTCGCGCGCGAATTCATCATGGTTGCCCGGCACGAACACCACACGCGTGCCTTCACGGGCCTTGCGCAGGATGCGCTGGATGACGTCATTGTGGGCGCGCGGCCAATGCCAATGCTTGCGCAATTGCCATCCGTCCACGATGTCGCCGATGAGGTAAAGCGTTTCCGCTTCGTTATGGTCCAGGAAATCGAGCAGGAATTCGGCCTTGCATCCGGTCGTTCCGAGGTGCAGGTCGGAAATCCACACAGTGCGCCAATGCGTCGGGCGAATTTCGTTCACGTATCCCTCGGTTCGCGCTTTCATGCAGGCATGAAATCACCGCCCGATGACGCGAATATGAAGAAGGGATGGCGGTTTCATGACATCGGGCTTGCGGCCCTCGTCAGTGCGCGGCGGGCCGCCCGGATCATGCCTGGCGCGCCAGCCACGCAGAGAACGCGGCGATCGCTGGCGATTGGCGGTTCTGCTTCGGACATACGAACATGTATGCGCCGCCCAGTTGGAAGGGGCTGTCGTCCAGCACGCGCAGGTCCTTGCGCGAGACGGCGTCGGCGATCACGTAATCCGGCAGCAGGGCGATGCCCAACCCCGCCGACGCCGCCTGCAGGCCCATGCTGAGCAGCGCATAGCGTGGGCCTGCCCGCGGGGTGATCTTTCCCGCCCAGCGCTCCCGGCAGTAACGCAGCCAGGCGTCCGGGGTAGAGGTCTGGTGCAACAGGGGTTCGCGCTTGAGCAGGGTGGCGGCGCCGTCCCGCGCGCCGCCCAGCCGGGGACTGCAGACCGGGTGCACACGCAACGGCCAGGCCGCCTGGTACGACAAGGCTTCGTCGCGTGCGCCCGCGACATACATGATGGCCGCGTCCAAGGTGGGGGAAGGGAGCGGCACAGGGCCGATCTTGGTGGACAAATTGACCACGATCTGCGGGTGCTCCAGCGCGAAACTCGAAAGCCGGGGCAGCAGCCACATGGCGCCGAAGGTCGCGGGTACGGAAAGATTCAGGTGCCCGCCTACCCCCCGCGACGCCGCGGAGGCCTGCGCCTCCAGTGTCGCTTCCTCCAGTTCGGCCAGCGCCGGGCGGACCCGCTGCAGGTAAAGCGCGCCGGCCGGCGTCGGGCGCAAACGCCCTTCGCTGCGCTCGAACAGCCGTATCCCCAGAAAGGATTGCAGCTCGGCGATCTGTTTGCTCACGGCGCTTTGCGTGAGCGATAGCGCCGTTGCCGCCGCGGTGATGGTCCCGGCGGCCGCGACCGCCTCGAAGGCCGTCAGATTGGTCACCGATGGGATCGACTTGCCGTTGGGGTGCTTCATGCGCCGGTGCGATGCGAAGTACAGGTATGAAGGAATGGAATACTTTCCGGTCTAAAAATTCGCTCCCGCTACGCCTGTCCGGGCGCCCATAATGGCGCGAAGGGCGACGAAATGGCCGCCCGTGTTGACCGAAACCGCGCGAAAAAAAGGGGAAGATCCATGATTATGCGCCGGCGCGCCACACTGCGCACCCTGGTTTCCGCCGTCATTGCGATGACGGCGCTCGCCAGTCCGAATTCGCATGCCAAAGACAGCTGGCCCAACCAGCCCATACGTTTGATCGTGCCTTCCGCGGCGGGCGGTTCGCCCGATATCCTGTGCCGGTATCTGGGCGCGGAGCTGTCCGCGCGCCTCGGGCAGCCGGTGGTCGTCGAAAACCGGCCTGGCGCCGGCGGCAACATCGGCATGCAGGCCGTAGCGCGCGCCGAGCCGAACGGGTACACCATCGGGTACGGCAACATCGCGACGCTGGCGATCAACCGCTCGCTTTTCTCCAGCCTGCCTTACGACCCGGACCGGGAATTGGCCCCCATCGTCGCCGCCGTCACGACGGCGAACCTTCTGGTGGTGAACAAGGATCTGCCGGTCAAGAGCGTGAGCGAGCTGGTGGCCTACGCCAAATCCCGGCCCGGCAGCATAACGATGGGGTCCGCGGGCAACGGGAGCACCAGCCATCTTGGCGGCGAGCTGTTCAAGGTTACCGAGCAGCTGAATGTGGTGCATGTGCCGTATCGCGGCAGTCCCCAGGCGATCCAGGATCTGATTGGCGGAAACGTGCAATTCATGTTCGACAACCTGCCTTCCATCCTGCCGAGCGTGAATGCCGGCCTGGTGCGGGCGTTGGCCGTCACCGCCCCGGCCCGCAGCCCGCTGGCCCCGGACGTGCCCACCATGCAGGAGGCAGGAGTGAAGGATTATGAACTGCAGGCCTGGGGCGGTTTCGTGGCGCCGGCGGGCACGCCGCAACCCATCGTGGATCGCCTGAATCGCGAATTCAACGCCATGCTGTCCGACGAGAACGTGCGGCGCAAACTGTCCGAGCTGGCGTTCGAGCCCATCGGCGGCACGCCGCAGTCATTCCGCGACTTGATGAACCGGGAAACCGGCAAATGGGGCAAGCTGGTCCGCCAGGCCAATGCCCGCGTCGACTGATGGATTGCCGCGCCTGGGGCCGGCCGCTCCATTGCCCGGTTATCCGAATTTCCCGTTCCCGCCATGCCCGATTCCAATCGCTATGACGTTCTCATTCGCGGCGGCGCCGTCGTCGACGGCACCGGCGCGCCGCGCCGCCAGGAAGACCTGGCGTTGCGGGATGGCCGCATCGCCGCCATGGGAGACCTGCGCGACGCCGACGCCCGTCATACCATCGACGCGCAGGGCCTGATCGTTGCCCCTGGCTTCATCGACAGCCATGCGCACGACGACTACGCCGTCATCGAAACGCCGGACATGGCGTTCAAGGTGCTGCAAGGCGTGACGACGGTGGTCAACGGCAACTGCGGCCTGAGCCTGGCGCCCCTGGTCACGCGGGAACGGCCACCCGCGCCGCTCGACCTGCTCGGAGACGCATACCACTACCGCGACTTTGCAACGTATCGGGCCGCCGTGGACGCGGCCGACCCTGCCGTCAATGTGGCCGCCATGATCGGCCACTCCACATTGCGCGTGCGCCACATGGCCGATCTTCAGCGCGCGGCGACGCGGGCGGAGATCGCCGCCATGCGCGCCGACCTGGCCGATGGCTTGCGGGCAGGGGCGATCGGGATGTCTACCGGCACCTTCTATCCGCCGGCCGCCCACGCGCCCGCCGAGGAAATCATCGAGATCGGCACGCCGCTGCGCGAGCTGGGCGGGGTGTACGCGACGCATCTGCGCGACGAAGGCGACGAGATCCTCGAGGCCATCGAAGAGTCGCTGCGCATCGGCGCGGCCCTGCAGGCTCCCATCATCTTTTCACACCACAAGCTTGTCGGTACGCGCAACCACGGCCGTTCGGAAGAGACGCTGGCGGTGCTGGCCCAAGCGGCGGCGCGTCAGCCGCTATGTGCGGACTGCTACCCCTATGCCGCCTCGAGCACCATGCTCCGGCCGGAACGCGTGGAGATCTGCGACCGCATCATGGTGGCGTGGTCGGCACCGCACCCCGAAGCCAGCGGGCGCGACCTGCGCGAGCTGGCGCGCGAGTGGGGCTGCAGCGCGCGCGAGGCCGCGGAGCGTCTGCTGCCGGCAGGCGCGGTGTACTTCATCATGGACGAAGGCGATGTCCGGCGCATCCTGAGCTGGCCAGAGACAATGGTGGGCTCGGATGGGCTGCCCAAGGATATCCGGCCGCATCCCCGGCTGTGGGGCACCTTTCCCCGCGTGCTGGGCCATTATGCGCGGGACGTCGGCTTGTTCAGCCTTGAGGCCGCGGTGTACAAGATGACCGGCCTGACCGCCGCGAAGTTCGGCTTGAGCGGGCGCGGTGTCCTCAGGGCGGGGAACATCGCCGATATCGTCGTTTTCGACGCCGCGCGCATCGCCGACACGGCGACTTTCGATGCGCCGGAGGGCGCGCCCCTGGGTATCGAGTACGTCTTGCTGGGCGGGCGGATGACCGTCGCCCACGGCACGCCGACCGGGGCCCGCGGCGGCCGCTACATCGGACGCAGCGCCTAGCGAGGCACTGTGCGGGCGACACTGATCAAGCGCGTACCGGCCCAGCGATCGTGCAGGAACTGGCCCTGGGGATCCAGCCATGAACCGGCGAAGATCGCGAAGGGCGCCGCCACGATGAACATCAGCGTGGCCGGCCAGTGCGACAAGAACGCAAGCCCCCAGATCAGGCCGGCGGCGGCCAGGGGCAATATCCAGGACAGCACGTAGCGCAGCACCAGCCGCGGCAATCCGGGCGCGCCGCCATTGCGGTCCACCAGCCGGATATGCCAGGTCTTCATGGGAAGCGTCTGGCCCGAGCGTCGCCAGCACAGGACGAAATACGCGCCCACGGCGAGGAACAGCCATGTCTGCCGGGCGTGACGGAGCATCAGCGCGTTGCGGCTCTGCGTCAGCGTGTCGAACAGGTAGCCCGCGAGAAAAACCACGCCGAACAGCAGCACGGCCTCGTACATCATGCAGGCGAAACGGCGCAAGCGCGGCGGGGCGGGGGGGGCGGACAGGTCGGTCATAGCGCCGTATTATCCGCTACCGTGACGCGATGCAGGCGGGCTGGTCCGACGCCGGACCGGACGCCGGAAATCCAGGCAAAAAAAAGCCCGCCCGAAGGCGGGTTTTAAAAGGGGCTTGTGCAGCCCCCAAGGGGAACTAAACCAAATTTGCGTCAGGATGCCTGGCGCGGCTTGCCTGCTCTATCAGGCGCGGACGGCTTCGCCGTTGGGGCGCGATGCCGACGCGCGCAGGGAGCGGGCGAGTTTGGTGATCATCTTTGCCAGCGCGCGGAACGGGCGCGGGCGGAATTGTTCTTCAATGGCCTGACGCATCAATTCGCGTTCCAGTTCGTCGGTCAGGCGCAGCGGTTCACGTTCGTTCACGATAATATCCTGAGTGCCAAAAGCAAGCGGCGCGTTCCATCCGTCTGGTACTACTTGCTGCGCACGCTCTAGGGGATAACCCGGATTATAGGGGTTAACCCTAGCGTGAGCAAGTCGTGAAAAAACCACATCCTACGGATGGCCCATGCAGCCCTCCGGCAAGCGGGGCATAAAACGGGGCCGCATGGGGCCGCTCGCCGCTACAATTTCCGCATGGACACCCCGGCTCCCTCGCTTCCCGCCCCCTGGCGCATTGCGCCGGTGGGTGACCGGTGCCTGCTGGTCCGTCTTGCGGACACGGTGGACGCGCAGGCGAACCGGCGGGTTCTGGCGCTGGCGGCAAATCTGCTGAGCGATCCGCTGGAAGGCGTCATAGACGTCGTGCCGGCTTTTACGACCGTCGCGCTGCACTATGTCCCCACGCCCGCGCCGGACGGCAGCTCTCCCTACGAGCGGCTTGCCGCCCAGCTTGAAGCGCGCTTGCGCCGAGGTATCCCGGCCATCGACATCGGCGGGCGGGTGGTCGAGGTTCCGGCCTGCTACGGCGGCGAGTACGGGCCGGACCTGGAACAGGTCGCCGCCCGTTGCGGCCTGTCGCCGCAGGAGGTCATTCGCCGCCACGTCGAGTCGCCGCTCGTGGTGTACACGTTTTTCTTCGCGCCGGGATGTCCCTTCGCGGGCGGCCTGGACCCCGGCCTGTCGGTGCCGCGCCGGCCCACCCCTCGTACGGAAGTGCCGCCGGGATCGGTGGCGATCGCCAACGGATTGTCGATGATCTATCCGCTTGCCATGCCGGGTGGCTGGAACCTGATCGCCCGCACGCCGTGGCGCCTGTTCGATCTGCTGCAGGACCCGCCGGTGCGGTTGCAGCTGGGCGATCGCCTGCGCTTCGTCCCTGTGTCGCCGGCTGAATTCGCTCGCATTGAGCAGGCGGGCTAGGCGCACCATGCAGCGAAAACGCGAACCCGTCCGGCACGCCTGTGTCGTCCTGAAGCCCGGCGCCTGGTCGCTGCTGCAGGATCTTGGCCGCTATGGACATCAGCGCTACGGCGTCCCGGTCAACGGCGTGATGGACGAGTGGGCGCACCGCGTGGCCAACATCCTGGTGGGCAATGCCGAAGGCGCCCCCACCCTGGAATGCACGCTGACGGGACCGGCGCTCCGATTCACGGGCGAGCGCCTGATCGCCCTGGCGGGGGCCGACATGGGGGCGACGGTGGATGGCTTGCCGGCGCCCTTGCATCAGCCCTTGCTGGTGCGCGCGGGCGCCACGCTGCAATTCGGCGAACGGCGGCGTGGCGCCCGCGCTTATCTCGCCGTGCGCGGCGGATTCGATGCGCCGCCGGTGATGGGCAGCGCCAGCACCTTCGTGCGGGGCGGATACGGCGGCTTCCAGGGGCGCGCGCTGGCCGCCGGCGATCGCCTCCCTTTGCGGGATGCCGACTTCGGCTACCCGAACGCCAGACGGCTGCTGGTGCAGTGCGGGCTGCCTTTTGTCAGCGCGGCGCAGCTCGAACTGCCGGAGCGCGAGGGCGGGCTGGACGTTCTGCGTGCGATGCCGGGCCCGCAATGGGAAGCTTTCACCGCCGAGGCGCGCACGTCGTTTTACGGCGGGGACTTCCGGATTGCGGCGCAGTCGGACCGGATGGGGTATCGGCTGGAAGGGCCGCGCCTGGCGCTGGCCCAGCCGCTGGAGATGATATCGGAGGCGGTATCGTTCGGGACGGTGCAGGTGCCGCCCGATGGCAATCCCATCGTACTGATGGCGGACCGGCAGAGCGCCGGCGGCTATCCCAAGATCGCGTATGTGGCCAGCGTCGATCTGCCGCTGCTTGCACAAGCGATGCCGGGCGACACGGTGCGTTTCGCGCCGGTCACGCTGGCGCAGGCGCAGGCGCTGTACCTGGCGCGCGAAGCGGCGTTCGCGGCATTGCGCGATCGTGTCGCGGCAGCCATGGCCGGGGGCGCCCTGGGTCAGGAGGCCGGGCTGCGCTTGTCCCGATAGCTGGCGCTCACCAATTCGAATCCGAACAGCCGGCAATCGAGCGGCCCGTTGTGCAGGGGGATCCTGCGCAGCGGCTTCAAGCGCATCTGCTGCGGCAGCGTCATGTCGCTGGAAATCGCGTGCACCTGCCAGCCGGCAAAATTGCGTTTCAGGCACGCGGCCCAGTCGCGCCACAAGCTTTCATCGTGCCCGGACTGCAGTCGCTCGCCATAGGGGGGATTGGTGACGATCCATCCGGTGTCCGCCGGCGCGGCAAGCGTGCGCGCATCGCCGACTTCGAAACGGATGGCGTCTTCGGTCAACCAGGCGCGCTCGGCGTTGCGCCGGGCGTGCTCGATCGCCTGCGGATCGATGTCATAGCCGAACAAAGGCGTTTCCAGGCGCGGCGCAATATGTGCGCGCGCGTCCTCCTTGATGTCCTGCCACCGGCGCGCGTCGTGGTCGCGCAGGCGCTCGAAAGAAAAGGGACGCGCGATCCCGGGCGGCACGCCCAGCGCAATCCATGCGGCCTCGATCAAAATCGTGCCGCTGCCGCAGAAGGGGTCCAGCAAGGGCGCGCCGGGATCCCAATCGGCCAGGGCCAGCATGCCCGCTGCCAGGTTCTCGCGCAGCGGCGCTTCACCCTTGTCCAGCCGCCAGCCGCGCTTGAACAGCGACTCCCCGCTGGTATCCAGGTATAGCGTCGCCGTGTCGACGGTCAGGAAGGCGTGTACGCGCGCGTCCGGGCGGACGGTGTCGATATCGGGGCGCGCGCCTTCGCGGTCCATCAGCCGGTCGCAGATGCCGTCCTTCACGCGCAGGTTGCAGTATTGCAGGCTGCGCATGGGGCTTTTGATCGCCGAGGTATCCACCCGCAGCGTGCGCTCGGCGCCGAACCAGCGTTCCCAGGGGGTAGCGTAAGCGAGGTCCAGCAGATCGTCTTCCGTTTGAACCGGCGCCTGGGCAACCTGAACCAGGATACGGGTGGCCAGCCGCGAATAGAGGTTGGCCCGTTGTACGCCGGCCCAATCGGCGCTGAAGTGCGCCCCTGCGCGGCCCGCGCGCGCGTCGTCATAACCGAGGGCGCGCAGTTCGACGGTCAGGGCTTCTTCCAGCCCCTGGGGGCAGGGCGCGAACACCTGGAAGCGTTCTCCGTCGCGAGACGCGCTGCCCCGGGCACGCCGAGGCGCGCGCTCCGGGCGCTGCGCGAAACGGGCGTTGGCGTCCTCATTGTTCGCAGGAGACGGCGCAGATGCGGTGTCGCTTCGATGCGGACGTGCGGGGCCGGATCGGGATGAACGACGCTCATCGCGCTTGTCGCGCGCTGGTGGATCGCCCGGGCCAGCCGCCGGGGGGGCGGGTGCCGTGTCCAGGCGGGCCGCTTTGTCGCGCTGCTTTTCCTGCTGCGCAACGTGGCGGGCGCGGCCGCCGGCGCGCTTGCGCTTGTCGGCTTCCTGGCGCCGGGCGGCATCGTCGGGTCGCCGGGCGAGGGTGAGCGTTTTACGCGGGCGTTCGGAATCGTCAGCGGACATGGGGCGGATGGGGGATGGCTAGAAAGGCTTGACGACCACGAGCGCCACGACGATGAAGAGCAGCAGCACCGGGATTTCGTTGAACCAACGATAGAAAGTATGGGAGCGGGTATTGCGGCCCTGCTCGAACTTGCGCAGCATGACGCCGCAGGCGTGATGGTAGCCGATGATCAGGAGCACGAAGAACAGCTTGGCGTGCATCCACCCATTGCCCGGGCCCATGCCGATGCCATAACCGATGTAGAGCCACAGACCGAATATCACCGCGACCACCGCGAGCAGGGTGGTGAAACGGAACAACCGCCGCGCCATGCCGAGCAGGACCGTGCGCGCCGCGGCTTCGTCGTGCTGAGCAAGGTTGACGTAGATGCGCGGCAGGTAGAACAGTCCGGCGAACCAGGATGCGATGAAAACGATGTGCAGGGTCTTGATCCAGAGCATGGGCCGCCACCTTCGGAAAAAGGGGCATTGTAGCGGCCGCATCCCGCTGGCATCCGGCGCGCGCGGCGCCAGGACGGTTTCATGTCCGCCAGCGCGCCGGCCGCCGCCGGCTCGTGCTTGTCCGCGTCCGGCCCTGCCGCTCAACCGCGCAATTGCCCTTCGCCGGTCAGTACCCACTTGTACGTGGTCAAGCCTTCGAGCCCCACGGGGCCGCGGGCATGCAGGCGGTTCGTGGAGATGCCGATCTCCGAGCCCAGTCCATATTCATAACCGTCGGCGAACACGGTGGGCAGATTGACATAGACGGAGCTGGAGTCGACCTCGCGCTGGAATCGCTGGGCCGCACCCAGGTTTTCCGTGACGATGGCATCGGTGTGGCCCGAGCCCCAGCGCGCGATGTGGGCGATGGCGTCATCCAGGGTATCGACGATGCGCACCGCCAGGATGGGCCCCAGGTATTCCTCGGCCCAGTCCGCGTCCGTGGCCGGGCGCGCGGCCGGCACCAGCGCCTGCGTGCGCGGGCAGCCGCGCAGTTCGACGCCATGCGCGATCAGCGCCTCTGCAAGGCGGGGCAGCACGGCGTTCGCGATGCCTTCGTGCACCAGCATCGTTTCCATCGATCCGCACACGCCATAGCGATACGTCTTCGCGTTGAATGCAATGGCATGGGCCTTTTCGGGGTCCGCGTCCGCGTCGATGTAGACGTGGCAGTTGCCGTCAAGGTGCTTGATCAGCGGAACGCGAGCCTCGGCGCTCATACGCTGGATCAAGCTTTTTCCGCCGCGCGGCACGATGACGTCGATGTATTCGGTCATGGTGATGAGCTTGCCCACGGCGGCACGGTCGGCGGTGTCGACCACCTGCACGGCGTGCTCCGGCAGGCCGGCCGTTTCCAGCCCCTGCCGGACGATGCGGGCCAGCGCCAGGTTGGAGCGCAGCGCTTCGCTGCCGCCGCGCAGGATGGCGGCGTTGCCGGACTTCAGGCACAGGGCCGCCGCGTCGATGGTTACGTTGGGACGGGATTCGTAGATGATGCCGATAACGCCCAGCGGCACCCGCATTTGCGCCACGCGCATGCCGTTCGGGCGCACCGTGGTGGGACCGATGCTGCCTACCGGATCGGGCAGGGCGGCGACCTGTCGCAGACCCTCGGCCATCAGCGTCAGCGTGCGCTCGGACAGCGTCAGCCGATCGAGCAGCGCCGGGCTCAGTCCATTCGCGCGGGCGGCCTCCAGATCCTGTTCATTGGCGGCTTTGAGCGTGTCGCGGTTTTCCGCGATCGCTTCTGCCATCGCTGTCAGGGCGCGGGCTTTCGCGGCGCCCGTGGCGCGCATCATTTCGCGCGCGGCGCGGCGGGCGTTCTCGCCCAGCGCGAGCATGGCTTGTTCGACGGTCTGCGTGGACATGGCAATCAGTGATGAGGGGACGGCGCCGGCCTGGCAAGCGTCATCCGTGTTTTCGTAGCAATGTGGCGGTCTGCCCGTATGGGTTGGTCCCGGCGGGGACGCGAAGCGCTAGTGTATCTGTTGCCCTGCGCTCATGCCTCGCGGCGGCCTGCGGCGGCCACGCGCAGCGCCAGCCGCGTCATCTCTTCCCAGGGGTCGGCGAGACGGCCGGGCACCGGCAAGCCCTTGATGATGCGGTCGACGTCATGCGCGTGCTGCACCGCCGCCGGCCACGCGCGGGGAGGTACCCGCGACAGGGCCTGCATCGCGAGTCTTTCGTGCGCGCCGAAGATGCGCAGGCGGCGCATCATCGCGCCGGCATCCTGGCCGCCGGCGCGCGCCTGCGCAACGCGCGCCAGGATGCGGATTTCCTCGCCGACCGCCCACAGGACCAGGGGCAGGGCTTCGCCTTCCGCCCGCAGGCCGTCCAGCATCCGCACCGTGCGGGCGACGTCGCCCGCAAGCATGGCATCGCGCAATCCGAAGACGTCATAGCGGGCCACGTTCAATACGGCGCGCTCCACCGCTTCGGCTTCCAGCGGGCCTTCCGGGTAAAGCAGGCCCAGCTTCTGGATTTCCTGGTGCGCCGCCAGCAGATTGCCCTCGACCTTGTCCGCCATCCATTGCAGCGTCGCGGCATCGGCGCGCTGGTTCTGGCGCGCCAGACGTTCGCCGATCCATGCCGGCAGGCGCCCGCGTTCGATCGTCGGGATGTCGACCATGATGCCGCGGGCGAGCGCGGCCGCCCATTTGCTGTCCCGGGTGGCCTTGTCCAGGCGGGGCAGCCCCACCACGATGAGGGTGTCCGGGTCGCCGGCGCCATCGGCCTGCTCGGCAAGCTTGATCAGGGTATCGGCGCCGGTCTTGCCCGGTTTGCCCGTGGGGATCTTCAGTTCCAGCAGCCGGCGGTCGCCGAACAGCGACACCGTCTGCGTGGCCGCGAAGACGGCGCTCCAATCGCTGCGCGCGTCCATCACCATGGATGTGCGCTCGGTATAGCCGGCCGCGCGGGCGGCCGCTCGCAGGGCGTCCATGGCTTCGGTGACCAGCAAGGGTTCGTCGCCGCTGATGGCGTACAGCGGCGCCAGACGGCCGCCCGCGCGCCGCAGGTGTTCGGCGAAGCGGTCGGCGTCCAATGACTGCGCCATCGGGTATGCCCCCGCGGCCTAGTAGTTTTCCAGGCCGGGCGGCCCGTTGGTGATGTTGGGCGTGCGCCAGGGTTCCGGCACCTGCGCCGGCTTCGGCGCATTGACGTCGTACACCGGACCTTCTTCGTCGCCCGGCTTCTGCTGCGCCGCTTTTTCCGCAGCTACACGCACCTCGGGCGCCGTCAGGCGGCGCACGATGCGGCTGACGAGGCTCTGCTCCATGCTGCGGAACAGCGTTTCCGCCTGGCCCTGGTTGGCCTGCACGAATTGATCGTTGTACGGCATTTCGCGGTAGGCCTCGAGCGTGGTGTCGGGCAATAGCGGCCGGCCTTTTGCGTCGATCACGCGAAAACCGAAGATCAGGGCAAGCTCGTATTCTTCGACACGGCCCTGCGCGTTGAGCGATACCTCGCGCATGGAGCGCGAATTGGCGATCTGCTGCAACAGCGCTTCAGCCTGCTTCGGGTTCTCGACGATTCTGGTGTCCGGCGAAGCGGCCTTGATGGCCCGTCGCACTTCGGCGCCGAAGCGGCTGTTTTCCGGGATGCCGACGTAAAGCGTGTCGAAGGGCAGCGGCGTGGTGCCGCGCATCTGGAAGCCGCAGGCCGCCAGCATCATGAGCAGCGCCAACCCGGCGGCGCGCAGCGGCCAGCCGCCGATACGTCGCTGCACCGACCGGGTACGGATGACTTGCCTGGCGAAATGCATGCGGAACCTCATTAGCCTACGACGTTGACCAGTTTGCCGGGCACCACGATAACGCGTTTCGGGGGCCGGCCTTCCAGGAAGCGCGCGACCGCCTCATGCGCCGCGGCCTGCGCTTCGATCGCTTCGCGCGGCGCCTGCGCCGGCACGCGCAACGCGCCGCGCAGCTTGCCGTTGACCTGCAGCATCAGCTCGATCTCGTCGGCGATGAGCGCCGCCTCGTCGACCTGCGGCCACGGCGCGTCCAGCAGGTCGCCATAAAGGCCGGCGTAGCCCAGATCGCTCCAAAGCTGCCATGTGATGTGCGGCACCACCGGATAGAGCACCCGCAGCAGCACGCCGACGGCTTCCGCGCGGGCCGCAAGGGCCGCCGGGTCGCCTTCCGGCAGGGCCGCGCCTTCGATGGCATTGAGCATCTTCATGCAGGCCGACACCACCGTGTTGTACTGGATGCGCTCGTAATCGTAGTCGGCCTGCTTCAGCAGCGTGTGGATTTCACGCCGCAAATCCTTGGCGGACGCCGGCGCCGCGCGCCAGTCGATGTCCTTGGCGGCCAACCCCGCCTGCACGGCATCCCGATGGGTCCAGGCATAGGACCACAGGCGGCGCAGGAAACGGTTGGCGCCCTCGACGCCGGAGTCGGACCACTCCAGGGTCTGCTCCGGGGGGCTGGCGAACATCACGAACAGGCGGGCCGTGTCGGCGCCCAGCGTGTCGATGAGCGACTGCGGATCGACGCCGTTGTTCTTCGATTTCGACATGGTGCCGACGCCGCCGTAGGTGATCTCGGAGCCGTCGGACTTGCGGCGTGCGCCGATGATCGCGCCCTTGGCGTCGTAGACGTTCTCGACTTCGTCGGGCCAGAAGTATTCGATGCCGCCGTGTTCCGTCTTGCGCGAGTAGATGTGGTTCAGCACCATGCCCTGGCACAGCAGGCGGGTGAAGGGTTCGTCGAACTTCACCAGGCCCAGGTCGCGCATGACTTTGGTCCAGAAGCGCGCGTACAGCAGGTGCAGCACGGCGTGCTCGATGCCGCCGATGTACTGGTCCATCGGCATCCAGTAATCGTTGCGGGCGTCCACCATGGCATTGTCGTTGCCCGGCGAGGTGTAGCGCATGAAATACCAGGCGGAGTCCACGAACGTGTCCATGGTGTCCGTCTCGCGCCGCGCGGGCTTGCCGCATTTCGGGCACGAGCAGGACAGGAAGGGCTCGTGCTTGGCCAGCGGGTTGCCGGAGCCATCGGGGATCAGGTCCTCGGGCAGCACCACCGGCAGGTCCTTTTCCGGCACCGGGACCGGGCCGCAGTCCGCGCAATGGATGATGGGGATGGGCGTGCCCCAGTAGCGCTGGCGCGAGATGCCCCAGTCGCGCAACCGGTAGGTGGTTTGCTTTTCGCCCAGGCCCAGGCCGGCCAGGTCGGCGGCAATGGCGTCCACGGCATCCCTGCTGGACAGGCCGTCGTACTTGCCGGAGCGGATCAGCCGGCCGTTCTGCTTGTCGGCGTACCATTCCTGCCATGCGTCGGTGGAATAGGTCTTGCCGTCGACATCGACCACTTGGCGGATTTCCAGGCCGTACTTGCGAGCGAACGCGAAATCGCGTTCGTCATGGGCGGGCACGCCCATGACGGCGCCGTCGCCGTAGCTCATGAGGACGTAGTTGCCGACCCAGACTTCCACCGGTTGCCCCGTCAGCGGGTGCGTCACGCTAAGCCCGGTGCGCAAGCCTTCTTTTTCGCGTGTCGCCAGTTCCGCCTCGGTGGTGCCGCCGAGCTTGCAGCGCTCGATGAAGCTGGCCAGCTCGGGGTTGCCGCGGGCAGCCAGGGTGGCCAGCGGATGTTCCGGGGCGACGGCGCAGAAAGTGACGCCCATGATAGTGTCGGCGCGCGTCGTAAAGACGAAAAGCTTGCCGTCCTGCACCAGCTGGCCGGTCTCGTCCCGGATATCGTGCGGGAACGCAAAGCGCACGCCTTCGCTCTTGCCGATCCAGTTTTCCTGCATCAGCCGCACGCGCTCGGGCCAGCCGGGCAGGCCGGTCCTGACCTGCTCCAGCAGTTCCTCCGCATAGTCGGTGATGCGCAGGTAGTAGCCCGGGATCTCGCGTTTTTCGACCAGGGCGCCGGACCGCCAGCCGCGGCCGTCGATCACCTGTTCGTTGGCGAGCACGGTCTGGTCCACCGGGTCCCAGTTCACCACCTGCGTTTTACGGTAAGCGATGCCCTTTTCCAGCATCTTCAGGAACAGCCACTGGTTCCATTTGTAGTACGCCGGGTCGCAGGCGCTCATTTCGCGGGACCAGTCGATCGCCAGACCCATCGCCTGCATCTGCTTCTTCATGTAGGCGATGTTGTCGTAGGTCCATTTGGCCGGCGGCACCTTGGACTTGATGGCGGCGTTCTCGGCCGGCATGCCGAAGGCGTCCCATCCCATGGGCATCAGCACGTTGTAGCCGCGCATGCGCAGCTGCCGCGCCATCATGTCGTTGATGGTGTAGTTGCGGACATGGCCCATGTGCAGCTTGCCGCTGGGGTAGGGCAGCATGGAACACGCGTAGAACTTGGGCTTTTCGGCCCCGCTGGCGTTGAGGGCGTGCTCGCTGACGCGGTAGGCGTCGCGCTCGCGCCAGGCCTGTTGGGCGGCGGCTTCGACGGCGTTGGGGGTGTAGCGTTCCTGCATGGGCTGGATGGGGTCGATGACAAATGGGGGGCCGGTCCGCGGCGCTGGCGGCGGACGGTCGAAGCTCGGGATTATAGATTCTTGCTATGCGTGCGTCGGGGCGGCGCCGTTTTCCGCCACGCGGGCGGCCGGCGCCAGCGTGCCGTACGACAGCGACAGCACCCCCAGACCCGCGCCAAGCAGGATCACGCCCTGCCAGCCGGCGTGGGCGTAGGCGAAGGCGGATGCCGACGAGCCGAAGGCCCCGCCCAGGAAATAGGCGGTCATATAGCCGGCGGTAAGCCGGCTGCGGGCGTCCGGACGCAGGCGGTAGATGCAGCTCTGGTTGGTGACCTGCAGGCCCTGCGCGGCCAGGTCCAGCACCACGATGCCGGCCAGCAGGGCGGTCAGCGACATGCCGCCCAGCGCCAGGACCGCCCAGGACCCGAGCAGCAGCCACAACCCTGCCCGGGTGCAGCGGTTGATGTAGCCGCGGTCGGCCAGCCGGCCGAAACGCTTGGCCGCGATGGCCCCGGCCGCGCCCGCCAGGCCGAACAGGCCGATTGCAGCCTCGGAATAGCGGTACGGGGGATTGGCCAGCAGAAAGGTCAGCGATGTCCACAGTACGCTGAACTGTGCGAAGACGAGCGCGCCGATCAGGCTGCGCGCGCGAAACAAAGGTTCTTCGACCATGAGCGTGGCGATCGAACGAAGCAGCGCGCCATAGCCCATGACGGTATGGCCCGGATGGCGCGGGAGCGCCCGCCAGAGCGCGGCGGCAAGCCCCACCAGCAGCACGGCGGCGACCCAGTAGACAGTGCGCCAGTCGCCGATGCCGGCCAGCGCGCCCGCGGCGGTGCGGGCCAGGAGAATGCCAAGCAGCAGGCCGCTCATGATGGTGCCCACCACGCGGCCGCGCTCATGGGCCGCGGCCAGCGTGGCCGCGAACGGCACCATGATCTGCGCGCACACCGCGGTCAGGCCGGCCAGCGCGGTACCGGCCAGCACGATGCCCACATTGGGTGCGAGCGCGACCAGGGCGACGCCCGCGGCGGAACATAGCGTCATGCCGACGATCAGCGCGCGCCGCTCGAACAGGTCTCCGAGGGGCACCAGGAACAGCAGGCCTGCTGCGTAGCTCAATTGCGCGGTGGTATTGATCGCGCCGGCGGCGCTGGTGGAAAGACCGAATTCGAGCCCGATGATGTGAAGCAGCGGCTGGGCGTAGTAGTTGCTGGCAACGATCAGGCCGGTGGCGACCGACATCAGAAGCACGATGCGCGGCGTCAGCGGTGAATGCGAGGCAGGGTGTGTCATGGCTGCGGGATCATAACAGCACGCGCGACGAAAACCTGGCCTGAAACGGGCCCGACGACGCCGTGCCAACGTGGCGCCCCGTGCGTTTCCTTGGATGCGCGCGGGCCCTGGCGGCACCTTCTACAACGCGCGGTAAGCAGTGCTGATCATTGCTGTGCAGGCCTGCTGCCATGCCCCGCCGATGGCGGGACGCGCAACGGGCACGTGCGTTGCGACGCCGCGCCCGATCCAAACCATTGATTACCCATTACCGACAGGGGGCCGACATGACCGACAACCAGGACCAGAAGGACAAGCGTAAGCCGCGCGGTTTCGCCGCGATGGGGCCGGAGTTCCAGCGCGAGATCGCGGCGCAGGGAGGCCGGGCCGCACATAGGCTAGGCAAGGCGCACCGCTTCACGTCACAAGAGGCGCGCGCCGCCGCGACGAAACGCCATGCGGCGCGCAATGCGCAACGTGCTGGCGAAAGCGCAGCGGCAACGGCCGAACAGGGCGAGGACCGCTGACACCTCCAACAGGGCGCGCCCGAGGGCGCGGCCCAAGCACATGGCGCGGCGCTGGCAGGGCGCCGTGCGCAATCAAGGTATGGGAAGCTTCAGCGTCCGCGATCCCGGATCGGCCTCCCATCCCGTTACCGCGAATTCGCGTGCTTCCATATAGCCTTCGGCATTGAAGCGGACGTGGGTCGGAACCCATGAAATGTCCGCCAGGCGCGGCACGTCGATGCCGCGCACGATCAGGTAGCCGGATTCCGTGCCGTCGTCCCGCGACGGCGGAATGTCGCTGGGCGGCTGCCAGGATACGCTTTCGCAGGCCAGAGCGGCCTGGCGGTCCGGTTGTCCAATTTCGCGCTGGACCAGTTCGATTTGCGTGACCTTCCAGTTTTCCACGGTGGTTGTCCGGGCGCATGCCCGCTCGAGTTGATGACTGCCGCAAGGCGGCAATCCGTGTACCCGGGCACACCGTTCGTCCTGGCGCGGACAACGCACGCCGACGCAATCCGTTGCGGTCACGGCCCCGGGGCGCCCGCGCCACGCGTATGCCTGCGGGAGAGCGTGGGCGGAGCCGGGTCCCGGCATGGGGGACGGCGCTCAGGGCGGGCCGCTGGCATACCGCCCTGGCGCGATTTAATATCCGCGCCATGGAAAATCTCCCGACTTTGCACGGCGACCTGCCCCCGACATGCCGATAGCCAAGCAGAACACACAAGCCAATCTCGCCTATCAGGAGTTGAAGAAGCGCATCCTGATGGGGTTTTTCGGCGCGAGCGACCGCCTGCGCGAAATCGAGGTCGCCGAATTGTTGAACCTGGGGCGCACGCCCGTGCGCGAGGCCCTCAAGCGCCTGGAGGACGAGGGGCTGGTCACTCACGAGCCGCGGCGCGGCCTGGTCGTAACGTCGTTGGACCAGCAATCCGTGACCGAGCTCTATGCCATGCGCGAACTGCTCGAGGGCGGTGCCGCCCGGTTCGCGGCCAAGCACGCCAGCGAGGCCGAGATCGACAATATGGCGCACATCCTCCAGGAAGGGAGGCAGGGCGGCGATCCCGTCGCCGCCAACCTGGCGTTCCATCAGTCCATCTATGGCGCCGCGCACAACAAGTTCCTGATCCGGGCCCTGCAGTCGCTGACCGATTCCACCTATCTGCTCGGGCGCAGCACGCTGGAAATGCCGGGCCGTCCGGAAGCCGCTCACGGCGAGCATCAGGCCATCTTCGAAGCCATTCGCGACGGCGATCCCGCCCGCGCGGAACAAGCGGCGCGCGAACACATCCGCAACGCCTTGCTGGAGCGGTTGAAGATCCTGCGCGCCAAGCAGTCGCGCGACGCCTAGCGTCGACAGGCGCTGGCACCGGCAGGCCGCGCTTCAGTCGTACAGGGGGCGCGGGTTTTCGCGCAGGATCCGTTCGCAAGCGGTGTCGCCGACCGCGTCGCGAACCAGTTTCAACAGTTCGCCGTAAGCCATGGGTTGCCCATGGGCGGGCTCGAAGAACCATGTGTGCGGCCAATCCGAGGCCCATACGATCCGGTCGGGATAACGCCGAGTCAATTCGCGCAGCAGTTCGCCGAAGTGCTCGGGCCAATCGGCCTGGGGATAGCCGTAGCGGTAGAAGCCCGAGGCCTTGACCCAGACCCGGCCGCTGTCAAGAAGGCGGAACAGGGTATCGCGCGCGGCTTCGAAGGCCGGTCCATCGGCGGCGCCTCCAAGATGGTCCACCACCATGTCGGGACCGTCATGCGCGACGATGTCGAGCAGATCCTTCAACGATTCCGGCGCGACGAAGAATTGGGCATGCCAGCCCGCGGCGCGCAGCCTGGGCGCAATCGCGCGATAGCCTTTCATGCCATTGCCGCCCCCCGACACCGCGTTGAACCGCATGCCGCGCGCGCCTTGTTCGCGCCAGGCGGCCAACTGGGCTTCCGTGGCATCGTCCGGGACGACCAGCACGCCGCGCGCGCGACCCGCTGCGTGCCGCAGGGCTTCCAGCAGCAGGCCGTTGTCGTGCCCGTATACGCTGGGCTGCACGAGCACGAAGCGATCGATGCCGTGCGGCGCGCCTGTGCGGGCCAGGTCTTCGAATGTCCGGACGGGCGGAACGTACCCCGCGCCCGGGACCGTTGGCCGGCGGCCCGGGTCGTCGAAAACGTGGGTATGGCAGTCCCAGGCAGGAAGGCGGGAAGGGGTCATCGCATCGTCTCCGCGGCAGGTTGGCAGGCTCAATCCAGCCGGACGCCGGTTTCCTTGATGATTTCCTGGTAGCGGGCGCGCTCGGCGCCCAGGAATTGCGTGAACTGCTCCACGCTGTTCTGTTTGACGACCGCGCCTTCGGCCTCCAGCCGGCCGCGCGTTTCGCCGTCCGCCAGGATGGCGTTGACTTCGCGATTCAGCGCGTCGATCACTTCCGCGGGGGTGCCGCGCGGCGCGAACAGGCCGCCCCACAGGCTGAAAGAGAATCCGGGCAGCCCCGACTCCGCCACGGTGGGGACCTGGGGCAGCGCGGGCGAGCGCTCCAGCGTGGAAACGGCGATGGGCTTGAGCGTGCCGCTCTTGAAGTGCGGCAGCACGCCCGGGGCGCCGGAAAAGAACATGTCCACATGGTTGCCGAGCAGATCGCTCAAGGCGGCGCCACCGCCCTTGTAAGGCACGTGGGTCAGCTTGGCGCCGGTCTTCAGGGCCAGCGCGGCGGCGGCGAGATGGCCCGGGGTGCCCGTGCCGGAAGACGCGTAGTTGAACCCTTGGCTGCGCTGTTTGCTCTGGGCGACCATTTCCTGCACCGTATTGAAGGGGGCCGAGGGATGGGCGGACAACACCAGCGGCGAGTCGCCCACCAGGACGATGGGGACCAGGTTTTCCGGTTTGTAGTTGAGCGTGCGCGACAAGAGCGGTGTGACCACGATTTCGCCGGTCTGCCCGAGCAGCAGCACACTGCCATCGGCGGGGGCGTCGGCCACGTAGCGGGCGCCGATGGCGCCGCTGGCGCCGGGGCGGTTTTCCACGATGAAGGTTTGTCCTAGGCGTGCGGTCAGCCGCTCGGCGATCAGTCTCGCGAATACGTCGCCGGAGCCGCCCGGCGCGTAGGGCACGATGATGCGGACCGTTTTATCGGGGTAGGCGGCGGCCGCGAGGGGCAGGCCGAGGGCGGCGGCGCAGCAAGCCGCTGCCAGCCAGTGGCGGCGAGTCCGGGAAAATCGCTTCATGTATGTCTCCTTCGGCGGCGCGATGGCTCGCCGATCGATGGCGTCCGGTTATCTTCGCCCGCTGCGGCGCCTGCCAGCGTTATGGCGTCCAATTTATATATATTTTTGCATACAAAACTGCGATCCGTATGGAGGGCGCTTTGGCCGATCGCAGGTGGCGGAGCGGACCACAAGACCGAAGCGTGGCAAACGCGAAGCACGGTAGCGTTATCATCGACGATTCAGCGACGCATCGCCGCCGCGAGCCGCCGGCATGCCGTAGCGGCGCGGCGAACGTCCCAGGGATCATAGGAGAGAGAGTGTGAGTACAGCGATTACCGGAGAGATCCTGATCGGCCAACGCGCCATCGATAACGGCCAGCGCAGTCTGAAGGCGGTGAATCCGGCGACGGGCGAAACACTGTCGCCGGACTTCGCGGTCGCCGGTCCGGCGGAAGTGGAGCAGGCGTGCGTGGCGGCCTGGGCCGCCTTTGACGCATACCGAGAGACGTCGCTGGAAGCGCGGGCCAGATTCCTGGAGACCATCGGCGATCGCATCATGGACCTGGGTCAGGCGCTGATCGATCGCGCCGTCGCCGAAACCGCGTTGCCGGCGGGCCGCATCGAGGGCGAGCGCGCCCGCACCGTCGGCCAGCTGCGGCTCTTCGCGCAGGTGGTGCGTGCCGGCGAATTCCTGGACGTGCGCATCGATCCCGCCATGCCGGATCGCCAGCCCCTGCCGCGGCCCGATCTGCGGTTGCGCAACGTCGCGCTGGGTCCGGTCGCCGTATTTGGCGCGAGCAATTTCCCGCTGGCGTTCTCGGTGGCAGGGGGCGATACCGCGTCCGCGCTGGCGGCAGGCTGCCCGGTAGTGGTGAAGGGGCATCCCGCCCACCCCGGCACGGGCGAGCTGGTGGGCCGGGCGATCCAGTCCGCGGCGCGTGAATGCGGCATGCCGGACGGCGTGTTTTCCCTGTTGCTGGGCGGCGTCGAAACCGGCGCCGCGCTCGTGCAGGACGCGCGCATCAAGGCCGTCGGTTTTACCGGCTCGCGGGTGGGCGGACTGGCGCTGGTGGACATTGCGTCCAAGCGTCGCGAACCGATTCCGGTTTTCGCGGAAATGAGCAGCATCAATCCGGTCTTTCTGTTCCCGGCCGCCCTGGCCGCTCGCGCGGAAGAGCTGGGCAAGGCCTTTGTCGGTTCGCTGACGATGGGCGCGGGCCAGTTCTGCACCAACCCAGGCATCGTCGTGGCCCTGGAGAGCCCGGACCTGGACCGCTTCCTGAAGGCGGCGGATAGCGCGTTGTCCGCCTACGTGCCAGGCGCCATGTTGACGCCCGGCATATACGGCGCCTACGAAAAAGGGGTTCAGGCCCTGGAGAAGGCCGACGGCGTGCAGGTGTGCGCCCGCGGTACGGTGGGAGAGGGGCCGAACCGGGGACGGGCGGCGATCTTCTCCACCTCGGTCAGCAACTTCCTGGCGCAGGAAGCCCTGCAGCATGAGATATTCGGCGCGTCCAGCCTGGTCGTACGTTGCAAGAGCATCGAGGAAATGCGGCAGGTCGCGGAAAGCGTCGAAGGCCAGCTGACCGTCACCCTGCACCTGGAAGAGTCGGATTACGAGCTGGCGCGGGGGCTGGTCCCGGTGCTGGAGCGCAAGGCCGGGCGCATCCTGGCCAACGGCTGGCCGACCGGCGTCGAAGTCGCGCACGCCATGGTCCACGGCGGCCCGTTCCCCGCAACGTCGGATAGCCGCTTCACGTCGGTGGGGACGCTGGCGATCCGCCGCTTCCTGCGCCCCGTCAGCTATCAGAGTCTGCCGGCGGCGTTGCTGCCGGAATCGCTGCGCGCTGAAAACCTGTCGCGGCTGCCGCGCCTGGAGGACGGCAAGCGCCTGCTGCCCTGAGCGTTGCCCGGCGTTGCGCCCCGGGCGCGTGCGCGGCGCCGCCATCTGACCGCATGGGCCCGAGCCGGGCGGCGCTTAGCGGGCAAGATCCGGCGCCGGCGGATGCCCTGGGTTGACCGGGTCGGGCCAGACCGGCACGGCATCGGTCCGCGTATCCACGTCCGGCCGGACAGCATTGATGCGGGGCCCCGGCGCCGCCGTCTGGCCGGCCGCTGTGCCATGCGGCTCGACCGGACCGCGGCTCCCATCCTTGGCCTCGATGGCTGCAGGCCGGGCAGGAACGCCCTGTCCCGGGAGGGCGGCGTCCCGATCGCCTTTGCGGTCTTCGCCGGCGGGGCGCGCCGCGCGCAACCGTGCGGTCAGCGCCGTATCCGGCTGCTTCGCCGGCAGCGCGGCGGGAACGCGGTGTCCCGCGGTTGCAGATGCCGGCGCCGAGTGTGCCGCCTCATTCGCGCCGCCGGCCGCGTCATTCGCACGTCCGCCCGCATCGTTCGCGCCCGCAGAAGATTCACTGGCGCGGCCAGCGGCGCCGTTCGATTCTGCAACCGTCCCGTTGCGCCTTGGGCCGTGCGTCTCCGCTGCCGCATCCCGATTTCCGGACGGCGATTTCGTTGCCGTGTCGCGCAGCCTGCGGATCTGTTCGTCCAGCGGCTGCAGACGCGTGCCGCTGGCGTAGACGAAACGCTCCATCCCGAGCTGCCCGCCGCCGTGGCCGGTGTAGCCCAGATAGGTCCCCAGCGTCGATTGATGATCCAGGTTGCGGTATTCGATGGCGCCGAAAGGCGTGGGCACTTTCAGGCGCGGGAACGCCGAAACCAGGGCCTCGCGGTCGGCCGTCCCAGCCTGTCTGAGGCCCTCGGCGATGGAGCGCAGGGCCACGTAGCCCAGCACCGAGGCGGCGCCGGGCGGTTCGCCATAACGATCGCGATAGGCCTGCACGAAGGCGGTATGTTCGGGGGTGTCGATGGCGTCGCGCGGATAACCCGTGATGATCCAGCCATCCGGCACCGGCGTGTCGATGGCCGCCAGGTTTTCCGGGTCTCCCATGAAGAGCGACACGACCGCCATCCCGTCGAACAGATTCTGCGTTTGTGCGGCGCGCAGAAATGCCGCCAGCTGCTTGCCTTCGAGCATGGTGAACAGGGCATCCGGCTTGGCGGCGGCCAGCGCCTGCACCGCGGCGCGCGCATCGGCCGTCTGCGGCGCCACGGCCTGCTCGGCGACGAATTCCGTTTTCGACTGGAAGGTCCGCATCAAGCCTTTGAAGGCCTCCGCCGTGGCCCGATCCGACTCGGTGTCCTGGCGAATCACGGCCCAGCGCAGCCTGCGCAGGCCCAGCGCCTTCGGCGCGACGGCGGCGGCCTGCATCCAAGCAGCGGGACGCAGGCGGAACGTGTAGCGGTTGCCCTCCTGCCATGTCAGGCGCTGGGTCAGCGGCGCGACGGCCAGGTACAGTACCTTGGCATCCAACGCATAACGGGAAAGGGCCATGGCCACTTCGGACGAGTAGCTGCCGAACAATGCCACGGCCCCATGCCGTGCCACCAGCGCCTGGGCGGCGCGCACCGCCTCATCGGGCTGTCCACGGTCGTCGCGCGAAACGACGGCCAGCTTGCGGCCCAGTACGCCCCCTTCGGCATTGATTTGCGCCAGCGCCAGCGCCCAGCCGCGCCGATAGGGCTCGGCGAATCCCGGCAGCGCCCTGTAGGTATTGATTTCGCCGACCGTCAGCGGTTTTTCGTCCAGGCTTTTCTGCGTGCGACGGGTCTCGGCCGCCGCGGCGGCCCCGGCTTGGGCATATGCCGGGAGCGCCACGCACGCGAGCATCGCAACCAGCAGGATGGCCGGCGCAAACAGGCCAAGCCCATGCGGACCGGATGGACGAGGGCCGGCGGCATCGCGACGGATGGACGTCTGCCCGAAAGGCAGCCGGGCTGCGAGACGAAAAAAAACCGACATCGCTGTCGGTTTTTCTTCAAGCAGGCTCGAATTCATGCGGGCGCTCGCGTGCAGGTTCGCGTGGCGTCGGCGCACTCGGCCAGCGATGCGGCTGAACCGATCACTTGAGCTTGGTTTCCTTGTATTCGACGTGCTTGCGCGCGACCGGATCAAACTTCTTGATCAGCATCTTTTCCGGCATCGTGCGCTTGTTCTTGGTCGTGGTGTAGAAGTGACCCGTGCCGGCGGTGGACTCCAGCTTGATCTTTTCGCGGTTGCCTTTGGCTGCCATGTCGTACTCCTGGATAGTGTGAGGGCGGGGGCGGCTTAGATGGCTTCGCCGCGGGCGCGCAATTCGGCCAGAACGGCTTCAATGCCCTTCTTGTCGATGGTGCGCAGCGCCTTCGTGCTGACACGCAGGGTGATCCAGCGGTTTTCGCTTTCGACCCAGAAACGGCGCGATTGCAGATTGGGCAGGAAACGACGCTTGGTCTTGTTGTTGGCGTGGGAAACGTTGTTGCCCACCATCGGGCGCTTGCCCGTCACTTGGCATACGCGTGCCATGATTGCACCTTTGATTCAATGCTCGCCGCGTATGGTTCGAAAGACGGGAGCTCAGCCGCCGGCGCCCTGCCGGCCATCCCGTATTTCACGGATGTGGTTCCGGGCGTAACGCATTGCCTGGCAATGCCTGCGCCGGAAACCAGTGCTTGTGCCCGCCGCCCCTTCGACTACGCATCGGCGGGGTGGAAGTGCCCGGCTACAAAGCATAGTAGCTGGCACGGGTAATCGTTTGGGTTTCGTTGGTGTACGTGGATCCGTGGACGCGATTGCCTTCCGCCGGAAACACGTAAGCCTGCGATACTACTATGAATGCAACTGTCAGGTCAAGTGGCAGCGCGGGCGGCTCGTCCGGATAGCCAGGACAGACAGGCACAGGCCGCCAGCACGGCGGTCAGGGGCAGGGCGCTGTCGCTTTGCCACAGGCTGACGCAGAAGCCCGCCAATGCGCCGCACGACAGCTGCAGGGTTCCCAGCAGCGCCGACGCCACGCCCAGGCGGCGGCCTTGCTCGGACAGCGCCAAGGCGGCGGAATTCGGGTTCACGAAGCCCTGGCTCGTCATGTAGCCGATCAGGCACACCATCAGCAGCGGCAGGGTCATCCAGCCCGCCAGCGTGAGCAGCACCGCGACCAGGCTCGCCGCGGCCAGCGTATTCAAGGCGCGCCGTTGCAGCGTCCGGGGCGTGTGACGGCGCAGCAGGCGCGCGCTGACCTGCGAGCCGCCGATCAGCCCGGCGGCATTCAATCCGAACAGCAGGCCGTAGTGTTGCGGGTCCACGCCGTACAGGTCGATGAAGACGCGCGGCGAACCGACGATGTAGGCGAACATGCCCGCCTGCCCGAATCCGCCGGCCAGGCTGTGCGCCATGAAGCCGCGGTGGCGCAGCAGGTCGCGGTAATTGCCGGCGATCGTGCGCCAGTGCAGGCGCACCACCCGTTCGGGCGTCAGCGATTCCTTCATGATGAAAAGCATGGCCGCCATGAGCGCGACGCCGGCGGCCAGCATCAGGCCGAAAATGCCGCGCCAGCCCGTGATCAAGAGCAGCTGCCCGCCGATCAACGGCGCGAGGATGGGCGCCAGCCCCATGATGAGCAGCAGCAGGGACATTGCGCGCGCGGCGTCCTGCGTCTCGTAGTGGTCCCGGATGACGGCACGCGGAATGACGACGCCGGCGGCGCCGCCCAGGGCCTGCACCGCGCGCCATACCGTCAGGCTATGGATGTCCACCGCCAGGGCGCATCCCAGCGATGCGACGACGTAGAGGGACAGGCCCACCAGCAGCGGCGGCTTGCGTCCGTAGCGATCGGCCAGCGGGCCGTAGAAGATCTGCGCGGCCGACAGGCCGATCAGATACGCGGCCATGGTGCGCTCCACATCGCCCTGACCGACATTGAGGCCGGCTGCGATGGCGGGAAAGGCGGGCAGATAGAGATCGATCGAAAACGGGCCTATCGCGGTCAGAGCGCCCATGAGAATGAGCCAGCCTGGCAGACCGCGTTTCGGTAGGGAAGGGGACATTGGATGACGTTTGCCTGAATGGCGGAGGTTGCGCAGGGTTAATGCGCGAAGGCGAATGTAACATGCGCTGCCAAGGTTCAAATCGGAAACAAATTCCGATAAAGTCCGCAGGTTATTTCTTCCGAGGTTGACTGTCGTGAATCCTGTGTTGTCTGCGGTGGAACGTAAGCTGCAATCCGTTTCGATCCCGGTTCAACTGGAAATGCCGGATGGCGCCACGCTGGGCGCGTCGAACCCCAAGGTGAAATTCACCGTGCGCAGCAAGGCTGCCCTGGCTCACTTGGCCGCGGGCGAGGTGGGCGTGCTGGGGCAGGATTATGTGGAAGGCCTGGTCGACATCGAAGGCAACATGCACGACGTCATGCGCGCCGCCGCGGACCTGCTGCCCAAGTCGCCCGTGGACGGCGCCCCCGACGGCTGGTTCACCAGGCTGATGCGCCGCATGGTGTCGGTGCAGCGGCATTCGGTGGAGCGCGACGCCAAACAGATCGAATTCCACTACGACCTTTCGGACGATTTCTACGCGCTGTGGCTGGACCCGCGCCGCGTGTATTCCTGCGCCTACTACCGCACGCCCGACATGACGCTGGCCCAGGCGCAGGAAGCCAAGCTCGACCACATCTGCCGCAAGCTGCGCCTGGCGCCGGGCGAACGCTTCCTGGACGTGGGCGCAGGCTGGGGCGGCCTGCTGCTGTGGGCGGCCGAAAACTATGGCGTGGATGCGACGGGCATCACGCTGTCGCGCAACCAGCATGCACACGTGAATCGCCTGATCGAGGAAAAAGGGCTGGTCGGCCGCGTGCGGATGGAGCTGCTGGATTACCGCAGGCTGGACGAGCTGCGTCCCTATGACAAGATCGCCTCGGTCGGCATGTTCGAGCACGTCGGGCGCGCGCAATTGCCGGCCTATTTCGCCAAGCTGCGGCGGCTGCTGCGTCCGGGCGGCCTGGTCATGAACCACGGCATCACGGCAGGCGGCGTGCACAATGCCCAGCTGGGCAGCGGCATGGGCGAATTCATCGAGAAATACATCTTCCCGGGCGGCGAGCTGACCCACATCAGCCGCGTCATGGAAGCCATGGGCGAAGGCGGCCTGGAAGCCGTGGACGTGGAAAATTTGCGCCCGCACTATGCGCGCACCCTCTGGGCCTGGAGCGATGCGTTGGAAAGCCGCCTGGACGAGGCCGCCAGAATCCTGCAGGGCGAGCAGGGCGCGAAATCGCTGCGCGCGTATCGCCTGTACCTGGCGGGCTGCGCCATGGCCTTCGAGCATGGCTGGATCGCGCTGCACCAGGTGCTCGGCCAGACGCTGGCCACGGGCCGTTCCGACGAACTGGACCATCCGGCCGATCTTTCCTATCCCTGGCGCCGGGATTACGTCTACGCCGCGACCCCCGCCTGAACTCGCCGCCCGTACCCGTATTACCATACGGAAAGCGTATCCGGCATCATGCGGAACGCCGCCTTTCGGGGCGGCGTTCTTTCTTCCCCGATCCTCCCGGAAATCCCATGCCCATACTTCACGTCCATGTCGTGGCAGGCTGGTCAGCCGACAGAAAAACCGCCCTGCTGCGCACGTCGACCGAGGCCGTCGTGAGCAGCCTGGACGCGCCGCTGCGCAGCGTGCGGATCATGCTGCACGAGATCGCGCCCGAGCACATCATGGTCGGTGGCGAAGCGGGCCGGCACTCCGTCGTGTTCCACGTGCATTTGATCGCCGGCCGTACGGAATCCCAGAAGAACGCGCTGTACGCGGCCCTGAACGCCGCGGCCCGCGAGTCCCTGGGCGTGTCGGGCGAGGACGTGCGCGTACTGCTGGATGATGTACCCAATACCGACATGGGGATGGCCAATGGAGTGAGCGCGAAGGCGGCCGGCCGTTAGGCCGGCGCGCCGTCGCGCCCGCAACGGGACCATCCCACAACGCGCATTGCAGGGCGGCGCCCGCGCCGCCAAGCGCACCGGCCTTTACAGGAGACCCATCATGAAAGAAGTGATCATTGCGTCCGGCGCTCGAACCGCGGTGGGCACCTTTGGCGGCGCCCTCAAGGACGTGCCGCCCATCGACCTGGGCAGCACGGCGATTCGCGAGGCGCTGGCGCGCGCCGGGGTGGACGGCGCGGAGGTGGGCCACGTCGCGGTCGGCCACGTCATCAATACCGAAACGCGGGACATGTATCTGTCGCGCGTGGCCGCCCTGAACGCCGGCATCGGCGAGGAAACGCCGGCGTTCAACGTCAACCGCCTGTGCGGATCCGGCCTGCAGGCCATCGTTTCCGCCGCGCAGAGCGTCATGCTGGGCGACGCCGAAATCGCCGTGGGCGCGGGCGCGGAGAACATGAGCCGCGGCCCGTACATTTCCCCGGCGCAGCGCTGGGGCGCGCGCATGGGCGATACCACCATGTCCGACATGATGGTGGGCGCGCTGACGGACCCCTTCGACCGCGTGCACATGGGCATCACGGCGGAAAACGTGGCGGCCCGCTACGAGATCAGCCGCGCCGACCAGGATGCGCTGGCGCTGGAATCGCATCGCCGCGCCGCCGCGGCCATCGACGCGGGACGCTTCAAGGAGCAGATCGTGCCCGTGGTCATCAAGACCCGCAAGGGAGAGGTCCGCTTCGAGGTCGACGAACACGTGCGGCGCGACGTCGATCCGGAAGCGTTGGGCAAGCTGAAGCCCGTGTTCCAGAAGGAAAACGGCACCGTCACCGCCGGCAACGCCAGCGGCATCAACGACGGTGCGGCGGCGGTCGTGCTGATGAGTGCCGATGCCGCCGCCAGGCGCAACGTCAAGCCGTTGGCGCGGCTGGTCGCGTACGGGCACGCGGGGGTCGACCCCGCCTACATGGGCATCGGGCCGGTCCCCGCGACGCAGGCCGCGTTGGAGCGGGCCGGATTGACGGTGGATCAGCTCGACGTCGTCGAAGCCAACGAGGCCTTCGCGGCGCAGGCCTGCGCGGTGACCCGGCAATTGGGCCTGGATCCCGCCAAGGTCAATCCGAACGGCAGCGGCATTTCGCTGGGCCATCCGATTGGAGCGACCGGCGCGATCATTACGGTCAAGGCGCTGTACGAACTGCAACGCATCAATGGCCGCTATGCCCTGGTGACGATGTGCATCGGCGGCGGCCAGGGCATCGCCGCCATTTTCGAGAGGATCTGACCGCCAGCATGCCGCCACGCGCCACGCCGTCCGTCCAGGACATCCCCACGCTTTCCGAGTCGGACGGCGTTCGCTACCTGCATTTCGACAGCCCGTGGATCCAGGGCGCCATGCGCATCGCGGATCCCGCCGAACTGGTGCTGGAATACACCGGCCAGATGATGGCCTGGCTGCTGTTCATGGAGCCGCCGCGCGAGGGCGCCATCGGGCTCCTCGGCCTGGGCGCCGGTTCACTGGCGCGATTCTGTGTGAAGCACACGCGCAGCAGCGTGGTGGCCGTGGAATGGAACCCGCGGGTGACCGCGATATGCCATGCCTTCTTCCGGCTGCCCGGCCCGTCCCGGCTGACGGTGGAAGAGGCCGACGCTGGCGCGTGGGTCTCCGATCCCGCGAATGCCGGCCGCTGTCCGATCCTGATGGTGGACCTGTACGACGCGCAGGCGCGAGGCCCGGTGCGCGACTCCGTGCGTTTCTACCGGGACTGCCGGCGCGTCCTGGGGGATACCGGCGTGCTGGCCGTCAACCTGTTTGGCGAACACGCAAGCTTCCCCCGCAACATCGAAAACCTGGCCGAAGCCTTTGATGGCCGGCTCGCGCTGCTGCCCGAAATCGATGCGGGCAACCGCATCGTGCTCGCGTTCTCCGGGCCGCCCATGGACGTCCCGGTCGAAGCGCTGCTCGAGCGCGCAGCGGTGGTGGAGGCGACGTATCGTCTGCCGGCGCGCCGCTGGGCGCGGTCGCTGGCAGGACAGGCTCGCGGGGGACGGCTGACGTATTGAAGTGAAGGCGGGGCCGGGCCGACCGCACCGCGGCTCGCCGGTCAAGGAGGGCGATCGCGAAACGGTCGCTTGCAGCCCGCCGCGCCTTGCAAGCGCAACAAGCCGGCGCTCCGGGATAGGGTTTGCCTGAGTCCGGCAGGGCTTGCCGGTTGTCCCTCGAAGAGTAAGATTCGTCTTACCGTAATTATGAATTACGGCCTGAGCGGCACCCCGTTGAATTCCGTCCGGCTCATTTGGCGAGCCGCCCGCGTCTCCCACTGCTCGAGCGTCCGCATGAAGGCTGCCGTCGATAAGCCGCAACCCATCGTCCGCCAGGCGCTCTACCTGGAAGCCGCGGAACGGCTGCGCGCGATGATCCGCTCCGGCACGCTGGCCGGCGGGCAATGGATCGACGAGCTTCGCATCGCCGCCGAACTGGGCATATCCAGGACGCCATTGCGCGAAGCATTGAAATTGCTGGCGAGCGAGGGACTGGTGCGCCTGGAGCCGAGGCGCGGATGCTTCGTCAACGAACTGTCCATGCGGGATCTGGACGACATCTTTCCGCTGATGGCCATGCTGGAAGGCCGCTGCGCCTACGAGGCGGCGCGCAAGGCCGGGGCGAGTGACATCCGCCGTTTGCGCGCGCTTCACGATACCCTGCAATCGCATGCCGCCGCGGGCGACGTGGATGCCTACTACGAGGCCAACTATGTCATCCATGAGGCCATCCAGGCGCTCGCCGACAACCGCTGGCTGTCCGAAACCATCGGCAATCTGCGGAAGGTCCTGAGCCTGTCCCGCCACAAAAGTCTCACGCTGCCGGGCCGCATGCAGGCGTCCTGCGCCGAACACATGGCCATCTTCGCCGCGATATGCGAAGGCGACGCCGAGGCGGCCGATCGGCTGGCCCGCGCGCATCTGCTGCGTCAGCTCGATGCGCTGCACGCCCTGCAGGACCCGGAAGCCGGGCGGCATGAAACGGTGGCTGCGCCGGCGCCGTCCGTGCCGGTCCCCGCACCGCTTCATGCGCCGGCAGATTCCATGGTGGGCGCGGCGTCCGCGCCTTCCTTGACCACCGCCAAGGAGCTCGCTCATGACCGTCCCCGACACGCTCGTCCCCGCGCGCGCCGCGCGCTTGCCTGAGAAGTCCATGGCCCGCCGCGAACTCGCCAACCCCGCGACGATCGATGCCGACGGCGATGGCCCCGAAACCGAAGCCGGGCTGATGGCGCGGCTGGGCCGGCTGTGGGAAAGGGACCGTTTTCCAGACGAAGCCTCGCTGCGGCCCTTGTTCGGGCCGCGCCTGACCGACGTGGCGGCGAACCGGCTGGCGCATGCGTGGTGCGGCGCATATGCCGCCGCGGAAGGCAAAGCGCGCCGCGCCATGCTGGGCCTGCTGGCCGCGGCAAGCGCCGCACAGGAATCCCCGGACGAGGCCAACGGCCGTTTGTTCCGCCGCTTCAACAACCAGCCCGACGGCCTGCGTTTCCTGGTGGCGCTGCGCGCCGACATGCTGCGCTGGCGCAAGCAGGTGGCCGGGCTGCAGCCGCTGGACCGGGCGCTGGAAGGCCTGCTGTCCGCCTGGTTCGACGTCGGCCTTTTGGATCTGCGCAGGCTGACCTGGGATTCGCCTGCGTCCCTGCTGGAAAAGCTCATCGTGTACGAAGCGGTGCACGAGATCCAGTCCTGGGACGATCTGAAGCATCGCGTCGCCCAGGACCGGCGCTGCTATGCCTTCTTCCATCCGCAGATGCCCGACATTCCCCTGATCTTCGTCGAGGTTGCATTTGCGCCGCAGATGGCGGACAACGTGCAGGCGCTGCTGGACCCCCATCTGCCGCCGCAAAACCTGGACAAGGCGCGTTGGGCGATTTTCTATTCCATCTCCAATACGCAACCGGGACTGCGCGGCATCAGCTTCGGGAATTTCCTGCTCAAACGCGTCATCGATCAATTGCTGGAGGAATTGCCCAAGCTGAAATCGTTCGCCACCTTGTCGCCCATCCCGGGTCTGGCCGACTGGCTGGGCAGGTTGAGCAGCGACGAAGTCGAGGCGATCGTGCGCGAACGCACGCGGGAGCGTTCGCGCCGCGGGGTGCCGGACGGCCAGCGCTGGCTGGCGCGCCTGCGGCGCGCCGCGGCGGGCGCCGCGCAGAACGAGGTCGTGCAGCGGGCTGGAATGCGGCTGGCGGCGGCTTATCTGCAAATCATGAAATCCGGTGCGCCGCTGGACCCTGTGGCGCGCTTCCATCTGGGCAACGGCGCGCGGATCGAACGCATCAATTGGGCGGCGGACCGCTCGGCCAAAGGCCTCGCCCAATCGGCAGGCCTGATGGTGAATTACCTGTACGAGCTGGACGCCCTGGACGACAATCTGGGCCGTCTGAATGCCGGTAAGCCGGCGGTGAGCCGCGCCATTGCGCGGATGGGGTAGGGCCGCATGCAATCCGCCGACACCTGCTCCCCGGACAGCGGCCAGGACCGGAGCGAAGCCGGCCGCGTGCGGTGCCGCCGCGACGGCGGGCTTGCGCGCGTCGTGTTGTCCCATCCCGGCCGCATGAACGCCATCACCGTAGCCATGTGGCGCGAGCTGACAGCGGTGTTCGAGCAACTGGCGGCCGACGATACCGTGCGTTGCGTGGTGATCGGCGGCGAGGGCGGCCATTTCGCCGCGGGCGCGGATATCCGGGAGTTTCCGCATTGGCGCGCCGATGGGGCCGGGGTGATGCATTACCACCGCCAGATCCTTGCGCCGGCCCTGCGCGCGATCGAACGATGCCCGCACCCCGTCGTGGCCCGCATCGATGGCGTCTGCGTGGGCGGCGGCCTCGAAATCGCCAGCCTCTGCGACCTGCGCATTGCCGGCCGTTCCGCGCGCCTGGGCGTGCCGATCAATCGGCTGGGCTTTCCCATGGCGCCCGACGAAATGGCGGGCCTGCTGCGGCTGGCGGGCCGGGCCACCGCAATGGAGTTGCTGCTGGAAGGCCGCATCCTGGACGCGGCGCAGGCGCGCGACAAGGGTTTGCTGAACCGGGTGGTCGATGATGCCGGCCTGGACGAGGAAGTCCGTTGCTGCACGCAGCGCATCATGGCCGGCGCGCCGCTGGCCGCGCGCTTGAACAAGCGCATCGCAGCCCGCCTGTCCACCGGCGAACCGTTGCGCGAGGACGAATACCAAGCTTTCTTTTCTTACGCCGAGAGCCGCGACCACCGGGAGGGCGTGCGAGCCTTCCTGGCGGGCGAAGCGCCGACATTCACAGGAGACTGAACAGCGTGAGCAATGCCAATCTGTACTCGGTTCTGGAAGCCGGCTTCCCGCGCGACCGCAGCCGCATCGCCATCGAGACGCCGACGCTGCGCTATACGTGGGAGGATATCGATCAGGCCAGCGCCTGCCTGGCGAACCTGCTCAAATCGCTGCGCCTGCCCAAGGATGCGCGCGTGGCGGTGCAGGTGGAGAAGTCCCCGGAGGCGCTGCTTCTCTATCTCGCCACGCTGCGTGCCGGGCTCGTCTACCTGCCGCTGAACACGGCGTACCGGGAAGCGGAAATCGATTACTTCCTGGGCAATGCCGAGCCGTCCGTGGTGGTGTGCGCCAGCGCGAACCTGCCGTGGGTCCAGCGCCTGGCCGACAAGGCCGGCGTGCCCCACGTCTACACGCTGGACGACGACCGCACCGGCTCGCTGCTCGATGCCGCCGGCAAGCTGCCGCGCACGTTCAGAACGGTGACGCGCCGCGCCGACGATCTGGCGGCGATCCTGTACACCTCGGGCACCACCGGGCGCAGCAAAGGGGCGATGCTCACGCATGGCAATCTCGCTTCCAACGCCAAGGTGCTGCACGCGTACTGGGGCTGGCGCGATGACGACGTGTTGCTGCACATGCTGCCGATCTTCCACGTGCACGGGCTGTTCGTCGCCTCGCACGGCGCATTGCTGGCGGGCGCACGCATGATCTGGCTGCCCAAGCTGGACGTGGAGCTGGCATTGCGGTACCTGCCGCAAAGCACGGTGATGATGGGCGTTCCCACCTATTACGTCCGGCTGCTGGCGGACCCGCGCTTCGGCCGCGAAGTCTGCGCACGCATGCGGCTGTTCATTTCTGGTTCCGCGCCGCTATTGACCGAAACCTTCACCGCCTTCCAGGAGCGCACCGGACACACCATCCTGGAACGCTACGGGATGAGCGAAACCGTCATGCTGACGTCCAATCCCTACGATCCCATGGACGGACCGCGCGTCGGCGGCACCGTCGGCAAGCCGCTGCCCGGCGTTGACGTGCGGGTCGTGGACGACACGGGCAAGCGCTTGCCGCCAGGCGAGATCGGCAACATCCAGGTGCGCGGGCCCAATGTTTTCCCGGGCTATTGGCGCATGCCGGAGAAAACGCGTGAAGAATTCACGGAAGACGGCTGGTTCAAGACCGGCGATGTCGGGCGCTGGGGCGGGGACGCCAACGGGCAGCCCGTGCCGGTGGATTACCTGAGCATCGTCGGCCGCAGCAAGGACCTGATCATCTCCGGCGGCTACAACGTCTATCCCAAGGAAATCGAGTCGGTGATCGACGACATGCCCGGCGTGGAAGAGTCGGCGGTGATCGGCGTGCCGCACCCCGACTTCGGGGAGGCCGTGGTGGCCATCGTCGTGCCGCGCGGCGGCGCCGTGCTCGACACGGCGGCCATGCAGAACGAACTGAAAACGCGCATCGCCAACTTCAAGGTGCCCAAGCGCATCCACGTTGCCGAGCAGCTGCCGCGCAACACGATGGGCAAGGTGCAGAAAAACGTATTGCGCGATACCTACGCGGCCATCTGACGCCGCGCCGCTTCACTTGTTTAAGGAGGTCTGCCACCCGCCACGATTCCACACCGCAGTGCGTAAGGATTCAAAAAAGCGGCCGCACCGCGCGCCGCCCCGACCGATGGGCATCACCCATCCTACGCAGCACCAAGGAGGAGAAGACCATGATTTACCGAGGCATATCGGCGGCCCTGGCCGCCGCATCGTTCCTGTTTGCCCTGGCCGCGCCCGCCCGGGCCGAGTGGCCCGAGCGGCCCGTGACCATCATCGTGCCCTTCCCGGCGGGAGGCGGGACGGACACCTTTGCCAGGCCGTTGGCCCAGCAGCTTGGCACGCAGTTGGGCCAGACTGTCGTCATCGACAACAAGGGGGGCGCCGGCGGCACCGTCGGCGCCGGCGTGGCCGCCAAGGCGCGGCCCGACGGCTATACCTTCTTCATGGGGGGAGCCCATCACGCCGTGGCGCCGGCCTTGTACAAGCAGCTCAGCTACGACATCCAGAAGGACTTCATTCCGGTTGCCCTGCTGGCGCAGCCGCCCCAGGTGGTGGTGATCAATGCGTCCAAGCTTCCGGTCAAGACGCTGCAGGAGTTCATTGCCTACGCCAAGGCCCGGCCCGGGCAGATCAACTACGGCACGGCGGGCAAGGGCAGCACGCACCACCTGGCTGGCGAACTGTTCGCCATGCAGACCGGCATCAAGCTGGTGGACGTGCCTTACCAGGGCGCGGGCCCGATGTTGTCGGCGCTGATCGGCGGGCAGGTGGACCTGGCATTCGACGGGCTGGGATCGTCGTCGGGGCATATTCGCGCCGGAAGCATCAAGCCGCTCGCCGTGGCGGCGCCCCAGCGTTCGCCCAGCTTCCCGGATATCCCCACGGCGGCGGAGGCCGGGGTGATGAACTACGAAGTGTCGACGTGGTATGCGCTGTGGGCGCCGGCGGGCACGCCGAAAGCGGCCGTAGACCGCATGATCCGGGAAGTCGAAATCGCGTTGAATACGCCGAAGCTCAAGGAGCAGTGGGCGAGCAACGGTTCGGCCATTCCCCACCTGAGCGGCCCCGCCTTCGGCAAATTCGTCGATGACGAAATCGCCCGCTGGGGCAAGGTGGTGAAGGATTCCGGCGTCAGCCTGGATTGATGCCGGCCCGCGTCCGGGCCATCAGCGCCAGGCGCTGGCTTCATCCAGCTTGCGCAGGACCTCGGGCGGCAGGCTCAGGTATGCCGCCTTCACCAGATCGTCCAGCTGGGCCAGCGAGGTGGCGCTGGCGATCGGCGCCGTGATTCCCGGCTGCGCCATGGTCCATGCCAGGGCCACCTGCGTGTGCGTCGCGCCGGTGGCCTCCACCGCCTCGTCGAGCGCGGCCAGGATGCGCTGCCCGCGCGGGTTCAGATAGGACTCCACGATCTTCTTGCCGCGCACGCTCTTGCCCGCGTCGGCCGGCGTGCGGTATTTGCCCGTCAGAAAGCCGCTTGCCAACGCGTAGTAATTGATGGTGCCCAGGCCCTGGGCGGTGACCACGCCCTGCAGGCCGCTTTCGTAGGGCTCGCGCGCGTACAGGTTGTACTCGGGCTGGATGGACTCGTAGCGCGGCAGGCCGTTGCGCTCGCTGACGATCAGCGCTTCGGACAGCCGGGCGGCGGTGTAGTTGGACGCCCCAATGGCCCGTATCTTCCCCTGGTCGCGCAGCTTGCCATACGCCGACAGCGTGTCGGCCAGCGGCGTATCCGGGTCGTCTCGATGCGATTGGTACAGGTCGATATAGTCTGTCTGCAGCCGCGTGAGCGAGTCGTCCAGCGCCCGCGCGATGTACGCTGGCGACAGCCCCTGTGCGCCCGGACCCATTTCCATGCCGACCTTGGTCGCGATGATGACCTTGTCGCGCTTGCCGGACCGGGCCAGCCATTTTCCGATGATGACCTCCGATTCCCCGCCGCGGTTGCCCGGCGCCCAGCGCGAATACACGTCGGCCGTATCGATGAAGTTGAGGCCGGCATCGACCATGGCATCGAGCAGGGAAAAGGCATCGGCTTCGCCCACCGTCCAGCCGAAGACGTTGCCGCCGAAGGCCAGGGGAGGCACGGTCAGGCCGGAACGGCCAAGTTGACGTTGTTGCATGGTCAGTCGCTCCCATCGGAAGGTTGTAAGCCCCTGTCTGACGAGGCGCCACGGCATTTTCGGATTTTTCTTCTTGCGGTCGCGCCTGTTTCAACCAAGTATATCGGCCAATAGTCGGCGCGATACCACGCTTCGCCGGCCCGGCGGCCTTCAGGGATTTCCCGCGCCTGCCCTTCCATGCGGCCAAGTTAGACTATGCACTTTTGTGAGACGGACGGCGGCGGCCATGCGGGCCGCCGTCCGTTTGCCACGTTCGTACCGGCACTTTCCAAGGTCGAGGAGCCTTTTTATGTCTACAAAGATATTCGCCGCAGGCGCGGCCGCCGCCGTGGCGCTGGCGGCCGCATTGCACATGGGCGGCGACGCGCATGCCGCGCCGGCGGGACAGAAGTCGGTGGCCGTCATCGCCATCGTCGAACACCCGGCGCTGGACGCGGTCCGTGACGGGGTCAAGGAAGAGCTCAAGGCCAAGGGGTTCGATGCCGCGAAGAATCTGAAGTGGCAGTACCAGAGCGCGCAGGGCAACACCGGCACGGCGGCGCAGATCGCCCGCAAGTTCGTGGGCGACCGGCCCGACGCCATCGTCGCCATCGCCACGCCGGCGGCGCAGGCGGTCGTCTCGGCGACCAAGGATATCCCCGTTGTCTATGCGGCGGTCACGGACCCCGTGGCCGCGCAGCTGGTGCCTTCCATGGAGCCGTCCGGTTCCAACGTGACCGGTATCTCCGATGCCCTGGAACTGGATCGCCAGGTCGCCCTGATCCGCAAGATCGTGCCCAACGCCAAGCGCGTCGGCATCGTGTACAACCCGGGCGAAGCAAATTCGGTGGTGGTGGTCAAGCAGATGCAGGACCTGCTGCCGAAGTCCGGCATGAGCCTGGTCGAAGCGGCCGCGCCGCGCACGGTTGACGTGGCCGCCGCCGCGCGCAGCCTGATCGGCAAGGCCGACGTCATCTACACCAGTACGGACAACAACGTCGTGGCCGCCTACGAATCGCTGGTGAAAGTCGGCAACGATGCCAAAATCCCGCTGATCGCGGCCGACAACGACAGCGTCAAGCGAGGCGCGATCGCCGCCCAGGGCGTGGACTACTACCAGCTCGGCCGGCAGGTCGGCGACGTCGTGGCCCGCATCCTCAAGGGCGAGAAGCCCGGCGCCATTGCCTCGGCCACCGTTAACAAGGTGCAGCTCTTCGTGAACCCCGGCGCGGCCCAGGCTCAGGGCGTGACCTTGTCCGAAGACATCATCAAGTCGGCCGCCCAGGTCATCAAGTAAAAAACAAAAAACACCAAGATGTCCCTTTTCTCATTGCTGGGCGCCTTGGAGGTCGGGCTGGTCTTCAGCCTGGTCGCCTTGGGCGTCCTGATTTCTTTCCGGCTGCTGCGCTTTCCCGACCTTACCGTCGACGGCAGTTTTCCCCTTGGGGCGGCGGTGGCCGCCACCATGATTTCCCTGGGCGTGAACCCGTTCGCCGCCACCGCCTGCGCCGTCGCCGCCGGCGCGGCGGCGGGCTGGGTGACCGGCTGGCTCAACGTCAAGCTGCGCATCATGGATCTGCTGGCCAGCATCCTGGTCATGATCGCGCTGTATTCGGTGAACCTGCGCGTCATGGGCAGGCCCAACGTGCCGCTGATCACCGAACCCACCGTATTCACCCTGCTTCAGCCCGCCTGGCTGAGCGATTACGTCGCGCGCCCGGCGATCCTGCTGGTGGTCGTGATCGTCTGCAAGCTGCTGCTCGATTGGTTCCTGTCCACCGAGCAGGGACTGGCCCTGCGGGCGACCGGGGCCAATCCCCGCATGGCGCGTGCGCAAGGCGTGAACACCGGCCGCCTGATCCTGGGCGGCATGGCGTTGTCGAATGCGCTCGTGGCGCTGGCCGGGGCGCTGTTCGCCCAGGCGCAAGGCGGGGCGGATATTTCCATGGGCCTGGGCACGATCGTCATCGGCCTGGCGGCCGTGATCGTCGGCGAGAGCCTGTTGCCCGCGCGCCGCATGGCGTGGGCCACCCTGGCCGTCATTCTCGGCGCCATTGTTTACCGCTTCTTCGTCACGCTCGCCTTGAACTCCGACTTCATCGGATTGCAGGCGCAGGATCTGAACCTGGTGACGGCGGTGCTGGTGACCATCGCGCTGGTCATCCCGCGCCTGCGCCGTCGCCGCGTGCTGAAGGGAGGGTGACATGCTGAGCGCACATGACCTGCACATTACTTTCAACCCCGGCACGCCCATCGAAACCCGGGCTTTGCGCGGCTTGTCCCTGCACATCCCCACGGGCCAGTTCGTCACGGTCATCGGGTCGAATGGCGCGGGCAAATCGACATTCCTGAATGCGATCTCGGGCGATCAGCCGGTGGACAGCGGGCGTATCGAAATCGACGGCGTGGATATGACCCGGCAAGCTTCCTGGCGCCGCGCCGAGTATGTCGCGCGGGTGTTCCAGGACCCGATGGCGGGCACCTGCGAAGACCTGACCATCGAAGAAAACATGGCGCTGGCGCAGGCGCGCGGCGCGCGCCGCGGCGTCGGCCGGGCAGTCAAACCGGCGATGCGGGAAACCTTCCGCGAGCGTCTCGCCACACTGGGGCTCGGTCTGGAAAACCGGCTTGGCGACCGGATCGGGCTGCTGTCCGGCGGGCAGCGTCAGGCCGTAAGCCTGCTCATGGCGGCCTTGCAACCGTCCCGTCTGCTGCTGTTGGACGAGCATACCGCCGCGCTGGATCCGCGCACCGCGGATTTCGTGCTGGCGCTCACGACCCGCATCGTCGCCGAAAGCAAGCTCACTACGCTGATGGTCACGCACAGCATGCGTCAGGCCCTGGACGTCGGCGACCGCACGGTCATGCTGCACCAGGGGCAGGTCGTGCTCGATGTATCGGGCGAGGAGCGCAAGGGCATGACGGTGCCGGACCTGCTGGCCATGTTCGAACGCGTACGCGGCGAGAAGCTGGCCGACGACGCCCTGCTCCTGGGCTGATCCGTGCATCGGGCGGCCGGCCGTCGCTGCGCCTATGAAACCGTCGCCCTGGTGCTGCAGGGCGGCGGCGCCCTCGGTTCCTATCAGGCTGGCGTGTATGAAGGCCTGCACGAACACGGATTGCGTCCGGATTGGGTGGCCGGCATCTCGATCGGCGCCATCAATGCCGCCATCATCGCCGGCTCGCCGCCCGATGAGCGCGTCGAACGCCTGCGGGGCTTCTGGGAGGCCATCTGCAGGCCGTACGGATACGAGCTGCTGCCGTGGGGCGACTGGTGGGCGCAGCTGTTCCAGGGCATCCCCTTCGGTTTCGGTACGCCAGCCACGAACGGCAGGGTCGCCGCCGCCACCGCGCTGTTGCATGGCCAGCCGGGTTTCTTCAAGCCGCGCGTGCCGCCCCCGTTCTGGCAGCAGGGGCTCGCCGCCACCAGCTTCTACGATACGTCGCCACTGCTGGAAACCTTGCGCACCTACGTCGATTTCAAGCTGCTCAATAGCGGGACCGTGCGCGCAAGCGTCGGCGCGGTCAATGTCCGCACGGGAAACTTTGCCTACTTCGACAGCACGCAGGTCGAGTTGACCCCCCAGCACATCATGGCGTCCGGCGCCTTGCCGCCGGGCTTTCCCGCGGTGGAGATCGACGGCGAATACTACTGGGATGGCGGCGTGGTTTCGAATACGCCGCTGTACCAGGTACTGTCGGCCAGCCCCATGCGCGATACACTCGCGTTCCAGGTCGACCTTTGGGCCGCGCGCGGGCCGTTGCCGACGAATATCGAAGAAGTCGTCGCCCGGCAGAAGGACATCCAGTACTCCAGCCGCACCCGCTATGTGCTGGATAGCCTCAAGCGCAACGTGGCCTTGCGCGAAGACCTGCAGCGGGTGCTTGCCATGCTGCCCAAGGACAAGCGCGATGCGCCCGAGTTGGCAGCCATCCGCCGCCACGCGGTCATCCCGGCGATCAATGTGGTCAACCTGATCTACGCCTCGAAGCACTACGAGGGCCATTCCAAGGACTACGAGTTCGGCACGGAGGCCATGCGCGACCACTGGGCGTCCGGCCTGGCGGACATCCGGGCAACGCTTGCGCGTCCCGGCGTGCTCGATCTGCCCGGCGAGGGGCAGCATTTCATCACCCACGACGTTCATCGCGACCACGGAAAGCAGTAAGAACCTGCGAAAAGGTCCGAATTGATGTGCCGCCCATCGTGCGTACGGAATCACGATGGTAGCTTCCGCTGCACCTCGATCATCCTTCGCAACCTCGTGGAACGTCATGGAACATTGCAACGTCCCCTCCGTTACCTCCGACCCTGTCCCCCTCTCGCTGGCCCTTTGGGAACCGGACGATGAAACCCGCAATCGGACGGTGCACATGCTCGTCCGCCTGGGATTCCAGGTCCATGGCTGCCGTGACGCAGCCAGTCTGTTCCAGTGGATGGACCTGCGCGATCCCGACCTGATCCTGGTCGGCGAGAGCGCGCCCGTTTCGCAGATGGTGGACGCGGTCCTGCCGCGCCTGAGCGAGCAATATGCGGCCGGCATCCTGGTCCAGGCTCCGGAGGCGCCGCCGCAGACACGGCTGAACGCCTTGCACGCTGGCGCGCACATGTGTCTGGACCGCCGCTACGAAGCCCACGAACTGGCCGCGCTGCTGCGTGCCCAGGCGCGGCGCGCCGCGCGCGTGCGGCGCCGCGCGGCGGGACGGGCCGAAGAAAGTTTTGACACTGCCGCCGTGGCGGCGCGTGGCGCGGCGCCGCAATCCGGCCGTCCGGGCGGCCGGGTGGCGGCGCCGGCGGCCGCATCCGGCGCGTTGGGCTGCCCGCCCGCCGCAGGCGCTGTCGGCCTGGTGGGCGCCACCGATATCGGTGCGGGACTGGGCGCGGGGGCGGCGGGCGGCATGGCCTATGCGTTGCGCAGCCTTTCGGCGCCCGGCGTCACGCCGGCGCCGGCCGCCATCAATCGGACGCCGGCGCAACGGGAGCCCTGGCGCATCATGTACCAGGGATGGCTGCTGGTGACGCCGGGCGGCCGCCGCATCCACCTGACGGGCACCGAACGCGCGTGCTTTGCCTGCCTCCTGGACAGCCCTAAGCGGGAACTGTCGCGCGCCGCGATGCGCGGATTCATGACAGCCACCAACCTGCGCTCAGTCAACGTGGCCATCAGCCGGTTGCGCAAGAAGGTCCACGACAGTGGCGAACGGCTGCCGTTGCATACGGTGCATGGCATGGGCTATGTGTTCGTCGGCGAGCTGACCACGGAAGACTAGGAGGGCAGCCCGGTCAAAGACTGGGAACGCAGTCCGTTCATGCCCTCATGCGGGACGGGACTGGCCGGTTCGCCGGCCTGGGGGCAGACAGGCGCGGTAATATCGTTCTGTACGTTTCCGGCCGCCCCTTGCGGACCCTGGGCCGGATTCGCCAGACCACACCGCGAGCCCATGATAGACCTAGGCGTAAACATCGATCACGTAGCCACGCTGCGTCAGCAACGGCATACCCAATATCCCGACCCCATCGAGGCGGCGCTGCGCGCGGAAGACGCGGGCGCCGATCTGATCACCCTGCATTTGCGCGAGGATCGCCGGCACATTCAGGATGCCGACGTGCGCCGCCTGCGTCCGTTGCTGCGTACCCGCATGAACCTGGAGTGCGCCGTCACCAAGGAAATGCTGGACATTGCTTGCGACGTCCGCCCGCACGATGTCTGCCTGGTCCCGGAGAAGCGCCAGGAGCTGACCACGGAAGGGGGGCTGGAAGTCGCGGGCGCGCTTGCCGCGGTCACCGATGCGGTCAAGCAGCTGCACGAGGCCGGCATTCGCGTGTCGCTGTTCATCGATCCCGATCCCGTGCAGATCGCCGCGGCGGCGCGCACGGGCGCACGGGTGATCGAGCTGCATACCGGCGCCTATGCCGAAGCCGAAGGCGCGGCCGCGCAGGCTGAATTGGAGCGAATCCGGCTGGCGGTTGCCGAGGGCCTGCGCCAGGGGCTGCAGGTCAATGCGGGCCACGGCCTGCACTATGAAAACGTGCAACCCATCGCCGCCCTGGACGGCATCGCGGAGTTGAACATTGGCCACGCTATCGTGGCGCGCGCCGTGTTCGATGGCTGGGAAAAGGCGGTCCGCGACATGAAGGCGCTGATGGTCGCCGCGCGCACGCCCGCCGGCAGCAACAAAGGCTAGCGGCGCATCGATTCCATGTCGGTCTCGTCAGCCTTCAACGTTCCCGGGCCGTCATCGGCCATTGCCGGTATCGGCGTCGACCTCATCCGTATCGACCGGATCGAGCGAGCCCTGTTGCGGCATGGCGATCGCTTCGCCGAAAAAGTGCTGGGAGCCGACGAACTGCTCAAGTTCCACGCGCGCCGCGCGCGCGATCCCCGCCGCGGCGTACGTTTCCTGGCAACGCGCTTCGCCGCGAAGGAAGCCTTCTCGAAGGCCATCGGCCTGGGCATGCACATGCCCATGGCGTGGCGGCGGGTGCAGACGCTGAATGCACCCGGCGGCCGTCCGGTGCTGGTGCTCGCGCCGGCCCTGCAGGCCTGGTACGCGTCCCGCTTCGGCGCGGCGCACGTATCCTTGACCGATGAAACCGATATGGCCGCCGCTTATGTGATCGTGGAGCGCAAGTCGCCCTGAACCCGCCGGCGCCCGGCCATGCCCGCGCGGCGCCGTTTTCCAGAAGAAAGGTCCCCATGCCCAGCAAAAAGAAGAAGCTGCTTCCGCCCGGTCCCGTCATGGTCGACGTCGCCGGTCCCACGCTGACGAAAGAAGAAAAAAAGCGCCTGCGCCACCCCCTGGTGGGCGGCGTGATCCTGTTTGCCCGCAATTTCCAGGACCGCGACGCCTTGTGCGAGCTCACCGCCCGTATACACAAGGTCCGTGAAGAGCCCTTGCTGATCGCCGTCGATCACGAAGGAGGCCGCGTCCAGCGTTTCCGCAGCGACGGTTTCACGGCCTTGCCGCCCATGCGTCGGCTGGGCGAGGCTTGGGACCGCGATCCGCTGCACGCCATGCGGCTGTCCACGGAAACCGGCTATGTGCTGGCGGCAGAGCTGCGCGCCTGCGGCGTGGACATGAGTTTCACGCCTGTGCTCGATCTGGATTACGGTGTCAGCAAGGTCATCGGCGATCGCGCCTTCCATCGCGATCCTCGCGTCGTCGCCATGTTGTCGCGCGCGCTCATCCAGGGCCTGGCCCTGGCCGGCATGGCGGCCTGCGGCAAGCATTTTCCCGGGCATGGCTTTGTGGGAGCGGACTCGCACCACGAGATCCCGGTGGACCCCCGCCCGCTGGAGCGCATCCTGCGCGAGGATGCGGCGCCGTACGGCTGGCTCGGCGATAATGTGCTGGCTTCCGTGATGCCGGCGCACGTCATCTATCCCAAGGTGGACGACCGGCCCGCCGGATTTTCGCGCCGCTGGGTCCAGGACATCCTGCGCGGCCGCATGGGCTACGATGGCGTGGTGTTCTCCGACGACCTCACCATGGAAGGCGCCTCGGTGGCGGGCGATATCCTGGCCCGCGCCCAGGCCGCGTTGCAGGCGGGGTGCGATATGGTCCTGGTCTGCAACCGGCCCGACCTGGCCGACGACTTGCTGGCGCGTCTCGACCACACGCCGCAGCCGGAATCCATCGAACGTATCCGCCGCTTGATGCCGCGCTTTACGGCGCCCGACTGGGACGCCTTGCAAGCCGACAGCCGTTATCAGCATGCCCGACGACTTCAATCTCAAATCGTTTCTGGCTGACCTGCCGCATCTGCCGGGCGTCTACCGGCATATCGATGCGAATGGCGAGGTCATGTATGTGGGCAAGGCGCGCGACCTGAAAAAGCGCGTCTCCTCGTACTTCCAGAAAACGCTGACCAGTCCGCGCATTGCGCAAATGGTCGCCAAGGTCGCGCAGGTGGAGGTCACCGTCACGCGGTCCGAGGCCGAGGCGCTGATCCTGGAAAACAACCTGATCAAGAGCCTGCGGCCGCGCTACAACATCCTGTTCCGGGATGACAAGTCGTATCCGTATCTGCTGATCACCGCGCATGAATGGCCGCGTATCGCGTATTACCGGGGATCGACGAACAAGCCGGGGCAGTTCTTCGGCCCCTTTCCCAATGCCTGGGCGGTGCGCGAGACTATCCAGATCCTGCAAAAGGTATTCCGTCTGCGCACCTGCGAAGACACCGTCTTCGCCAACCGCTCGCGGCCCTGTCTGCTGCACCAGATCGGCCGCTGTTCGGCGCCCTGCGTGGGAGCGGTTTCAGCGGAGGAGTACGCCGCCGACGTGGCGCGCGCCGGGCGCTTCCTGAACGGCCAGGCCAAGGAAGTGATGGAAGATATCGAGACCCGGATGCTGCGGGCCTCCGAAGCGCTGCAGTTCGAACAGGCAGCGGTACTGCGCGACCAGATGGGGTCGCTCGCCCGCGTGCTGCACCAGCAGACGATGGAGGACATTGGCGGAGAGGACTGCGACATCATCGCGGTAGCCATCGCCGGCGGCCGTGTTTGCGTCAACCTGGCGATGGTGCGCGGCGGCCGTCACCTGGGCGACAAGGCGTTTTTCCCGACCCATGCGGATGGCGAGTCGGCCCCCGACGTACTGGAAGCCTTCATCGGGCAGCACTACACGGACAACCCGCTGCCGCCGACCCTGGTGTGCTCGCATGCCTTGCCGGACGCCGAACTCATGAGCCTGCTCGCCGAACAGAGCGGCACCCGCGCGCGCGTCCTGATCCGGCCGCAAGGCGTGCGCCGCTCGTGGCTCGAGCAGGCCGCTCGGAACGCCGAGATGGCGCTGGCTCGCGCGCTCACGGAGTCGGGCGCGCGCGCCGCGCGCACGCTGGCGCTGGCCGAAGCGCTGGACATGGAAACCGACGAGGCAGCCCTGGACAGCCTGCATATCGAATGCTTCGATATCAGCCATACCGCTGGCGAGGCGACGCAGGCATCCTGCGTGGTTTTCGAGCATCACGAAATGCAGCCTTCGCTGTACCGGCGCTACAACATCGCCGGCATCACGCCGGGCGACGACTACGCGGCGATGCGGCAGGTGCTGACGCGCCGCTTCGCAAAGGTGGCCGATGGGGAAGCACCGCTGCCGGGACTGGTGTTGATCGACGGCGGCAAGGGCCAAGTGGAAATCGCGCGCCAGGTGTTCGCGGAACTGGGGCTGGACGTCCATGTCCTGGTTGGCGTGGCGAAGGGCGAGGGCCGCAAGGTGGGCCTGGAGACGCTCATCTTCGCCGACGGCCGTCCGCCGATCGCGCTGGGCCCCGAGTCCGCAGCGCTCATGCTGATCGCCCAGATCCGCGACGAAGCGCACCGTTTCGCCATCACCGGCATGCGCGCCCGCCGCGCCAAGGCCCGCAACGTCTCGCGCCTGGAAGAAATCGAAGGCGTAGGAGCCCGCCGCCGGCAAAGGCTCCTGGCCCGTTTCGGCGGCTTCTCCGGCGTCTCCCGCGCCAGCATCGAAGACCTGGCCTCGGTGGAAGGCATCTCACAGGAACTCGCCGAACGCATCTACGACGCCCTGCATTGAAGGGTCCCGTCGATCAACGCCGCATCTACAGAAGTCCCTGACCGGCCCTCAATCAACGCCGCATTATTCGAAGTCGATCGGACCGGGGACGCCGCGGATCCGGCTCCGCCGGTCCGCCAGCGTCGCCCCCTCAAGGGGGAAGCGCGTCAGCGCTTCGGGGGTGGGTTCACTACACTCTTGATGTAGCATACGGCTCATCATGCCCATAAACATCCCCATCATCCTGACGTGGCTGCGTATCGCCATGATTCCGCTGGTGGTCGGCCTGTTCTATCTGCCGGCTGACTGGCTGGACGAATCGAGCCGTGACATGCTGGCTGCCGTGGCTTTTATCGTCGCCGCGCTGACGGACTGGTTCGACGGCTGGCTCGCTCGCAGGTGGAACCAGACATCGGCGTTCGGCGCGTTTCTGGACCCGGTGGCGGACAAACTGATGGTCAGCGCGGCGCTGCTCGTGCTGCTGGACCTGGGCCGGGTGGATGCCTTCGTTTCCCTGATCATCATTGGCCGCGAGATCACGATCTCGGCCCTGCGCGAGTGGATGGCCAAGATCGGCGCCAGCGCCAGCGTGGCGGTGCATCGCCTGGGCAAGTTCAAGACCGCTGCGCAGATGGTGGCGATCCCCTGCCTGCTATATCACCAGCCTGTTTACGGCGTGAGCACGCGCGTGGTGGGCGATATCCTGATCCTGGTGGCCGCCGTGCTTACCGTTTGGTCCATGCTGTATTACCTGCAGCGCGCCTGGCCGGCCATCCGGGAAAAAAGCCTGTAGCGGCAGCGCCGGCCGCGCCTGGGCCCCGGCGTGCAGCGCATGCGACAGCCCCATCAGGCCCCACTTGGTGGCGTGGTACGGGCCTTACTGGCGGGCCGTGCGCATTGTCAGGTCGGGAGCCGGCATGCCGGGCGTCGCCCGCCACGGATTGATGTCCAGCCCGCCGCGCCGCGTGTACCGCGCATAGACCGACAGCGCCTGCGGCTGGCAGGCCGCCATCACATCCATGAAAATCCGCTCCACGCAGTGTTCGTGGAATTCGGCATGCTGGCGGAACGAAACGATGTAGGCCAGCAGTGCGGCGCGATCCAGCTTGGGTCCGCGATAACGTATCTGGACGCTTCCCCAATCGGGCTGGTTCGTGACCGGGCAGTTCGACTTCAGCAGATCCGAACGCAGCGTTTCCTCGACGATGGGGGCGCCGGTCTCGCAGCGCAGGAGTTCGGGCGCGGGCGTGTAGTGCCGGATTTCGATGTCCTGGCCATCCAGCAATTCGCCTTCGAGCTCTGAGATGCGGGCTTGCCCGAAGCGGTCCGGCGGAATCAGCGTCAGCCGCACTGGGCCGCCCGCGGCCGCGCTCACGTCCCGCTCGACCCTTTCGGCGTAGGCCGCGGCATCGGGCAGGCGAGTCTGGTTCAGCGAGTTCAGGTACAGCTTGAACGACTTCGATTCCACGATGCGCGGCGTGTCGGCGGGCACGGTAAAGCGGCCGATGGCGACCTGCGGTTTGCCGCGCGCGTCCAGCCAGGAAAGCTCATAGGCGTTCCAGATGTCATCGCCCACGAAGGGCAAGGGCGCCGAGACGCCGAGTGCCGCGCGGTTGGCGGCGCGCTCGATGGGAAACAGCAGCGAGGCGTCGTATTGATCGGGGTAGGGCACATCGTGGCCCAGGGGCGCGTCGGCGAGACTCATGGCGTGAAGCGCAAAGGCATAAAACCGTATTTTAGGGAATTGTTCGGCGCGCCCGAAGGGATATGTCGAACCGCGCAAGTCCATTCGCCCGCCGGGGCGCGGGTAGAATCTCCGCAGTTCAATAAGGCGAGGGACGGCGTGGATCCCATCATTTCAGTCAAAGGCCTGTCCAAGACGTACAAGTCCGGATTCCAGGCCTTGAGGAACATCGATCTCGACATCCGGCGCGGCGAAATCTTCGCCTTGCTGGGACCGAACGGGGCCGGCAAAACGACACTGATCAGCATCATTTGCGGCATCGTGAATCCCACCGAAGGCATGGTGCTGGCGGACGGTCACGACATCATCAAGGAGTACCGGGCCGCGCGGGCACGGATCGGCTTGGTGCCGCAGGAGCTGAACACGGACGCCTTCGAGAGCGTCTGGAGCACGGTGACGTTCAGCCGCGGCCTGTTCGGCAAGCCGGCCAACCCGGCGCATATCGAACGCGTACTGCGCGATCTTTCCCTGTGGGACAAGAAGGACACGCGGATCATGGCGCTGTCCGGCGGCATGAAACGGCGTGTGATGATCGCGAAGGCGTTGTCGCACGAGCCCGCGATCCTTTTCCTGGACGAACCGACGGCGGGCGTGGACGTGGAGCTGCGCCGCGGGATGTGGGAAATGGTGCGCCGCCTGCGCGACCAGGGCGTGACGATTATCCTGACGACCCATTACATCGAGGAAGCGCAGGAGATGGCCGACCGTGTCGGGGTGATCCGCAAAGGCGAGATCATTCTGGTCGACGAGAAGGACGCTCTGATGAAAAAACTGGGCAAGCGGCAGCTGACGTTGACGCTGAAAACCGCGCTGCCCGCGTTGCCGCAGGCGCTGAGCGGTTATCAGCTCGAGCTGACCGGGGAGGGCCACGAGCTGGTCTATACCTACGAGAACCAGGCCGGCGCGCTCGATATCGCGACACTGCTGCGCAAGCTGGACGAAGCGGGAATCGAGTTCATCGATTTGCGGTCCTCCGAAAGTTCACTGGAGGATATCTTCGTCAGTCTGGTCAGCACACGGTCCTGAAGGAGGCGCAACCCATGAACATCTATGCCATCCGCGCCATTTATCTGTTCGAGATGCATCGCATGTGGCGCACGCTCATGCAGAGCGTGGCTTCGCCCGTGATATCGACTTCCCTGTATTTCGTTGTATTCGGCTCGGCGATAGGGTCGCACATGGTGAACATCGACGGGGTGAGCTACGGCGCTTTCATCGTGCCGGGGATGATCATGCTGGCGCTGCTCACCCAAAGCATCTCAAATGCGTCGTTCGGTATCTATATGCCGCGCTTCACGGGCACTATCTACGAGATTCATTCGGCGCCGATTTCCTATGTCGAAATCGTGATTGGCTATGTCGGCGCGGCGGCGTCGAAGTCGATCATCCTTGGGCTCATCATGCTGGCCACGGCGCGGCTGTTCGTGCCTTTCGGTATTGCGCATCCGCTATGGATGGTGGGGTTCCTGGTGCTGACGTCGGTGACGTTCAGTCTGTTCGGATTCATCATCGGTATCTGGGCGGACGGCTTTGAGAAGCTGCAGGTGATTCCGCTGATGGTGGTGACGCCGTTGACGTTCCTGGGCGGAAGTTTTTATTCGATCAATATGCTGCCGGAGTTCTGGCGGGCGGTGACGCTGTTCAATCCGGTGGTGTATCTGGTCAGCGGGTTCCGGTGGAGTTTTTACGGCGTGGCGGATGTCAGCGTGGGGGTGAGCCTGGGGATGACCGTGGTGTTTCTTGCCCTCTGTATGGCGGGTGTGCATTGGATCTTCAAGACGGGGTATCGGTTGAAGACCTGAGCTGCGGGGGCGTTTGTGTTTTTCTTTGGCCGTCCGGCGGGGTTGGCATTTGCCGCGTCCGGCCCGATCGGCCGGTCCGGCGCCCAGCGCGCCGGACACCGCTGCGCTGGCCTCGTCCGGCGGCCGCTTGGTGGTGGTTTGCTTGTGACCGGCTTCTCGGCACGCCTTCCTACGGCGTCCGCTTGCTCGGCCTCAACGTGCCGGCCGCGGCAAACGCCAACCCCGCCGGACTCCGGGATGTCTTGACCACGGGCGTCTGGGACGAGCTGCGTTCTTGCGCTTCGTGGGCGCGCGCTGGGTGGGGTGGAAGAGTTTATGGTGCCCGACCGAAGCGGCCGCCCTGCGCGGCCGCTTCGGTCTTACGCCTCGTGCAGTGCGCGGGGCTGAGCACGAATCCGAACTCGACCCCTCATCCCATCCGTCGCAAGCCAACACCGCGTATGCGCATTGCGCCCGCGCAGGGCGGGCGCAATGCGCGGGCACCGCAACCTCTTCCCTTCCCCCAACGCGGGGCCCCACGAAGCGCAAGAACCCAACTCGCCCCAGATGCCGGCCGTTAATACATCCCGGAGTCCGGCGGGGTTGGCGGGTGCCCGGTCCGGCACGTTGAGGCCGAGCAAGCGGACGCCGGAGGAAGGCGTGCCGCACGGCTATTCACAAGAACAACACCATCAAGCGGCCGCCGGACGAGGCCAGCGCAGCGGTGTCCGGCGCGCAGGGCGCCGGACCGGCCGATCGGGCCGGACCGGGCACCCGCCAACCCCGCCGGACGGCCCAACAACCACCACCACATCAACAAAAACCCCCGCGCCCCATCAAACCGCAGCAGGAATCGCCTCAGTCTCCAACGCGCATTCCAACGCATCTTCCACCCGGTCGAGCAGAACGAACTTGAGCTTGTCCCGCGCTTCCTTCGGCACGTCTTCCAGGTCCTTCTCGTTGCGTCGGGGCACCATTACGGTGGTGATGCCGGCGCGAAGCGCGGCCAGTGTCTTTTCCTTGACGCCGCCGATGGGCAGCACCAGGCCGCGCAGGCTTACCTCGCCTGTCATCGCCACATCCGACCGCACCGGCGTGCCTTTCAGCAGCGAGGCCAGCGCGACGAACATCGCGACGCCGGCGCTCGGGCCGTCCTTGGGCGTTGCGCCCGCCGGCACGTGGACGTGGATGTCCAGCTTGTCCAGCGAATCGCCGCTCCACGTCTTTGCCAGCGTCAGGGCAGCCTGCGCCGACTCTTTCATCACATCGCCAAGCTGCCCAGTCAGGATCAACCGTCCGTTCCCGGGTACTTTGGTGGCTTCGATGAAAAGGATATCGCCGCCCACCGGCGTCCAGGCCAGCCCGGTCGCCACCCCTGGCACGCTCGTGCGCAGCGCCACTTCGTTTTCGAACCGGCGCGGTCCCAGGGACTCCTGCAGATCGCCCGTGTCGACCGTGACCGTTTCCCGTTCACCTTCGGCGATCTGCATGGCAGCGTGGCGCAGGACCGAGCCGATTTCGCGTTCCAGATTGCGCACGCCTGCCTCGCGCGTGTAATCGCGCACGATCGTGGTCAGGGCAGCTTCGGTAATGCTCGCCTGCTCGGGCTTCAAGCCGTTGGCGTCCAGCTGGCGCCGCAGCAGATAGCGCCGCGCGATCTGGATCTTCTCTTCCTCGGTGTAGCCGGGAAGCTGGATGATCTCCATGCGGTCGCGCAGCGGGCCTGGGATCGTATCCAGCACGTTCGCGGTGCAGATGAACATCACATGCGACAGGTCGAAGTCCACGCCCAGATAGTTGTCGCGGAATTTGTGGTTCTGCTCCGGATCCAGCACTTCCAGCAGCGCGCTGCCCGGGTCGCCGTGGAAACCGCCGGCGCCCAGCTTGTCGATCTCATCGAGCATCAGCACGACGTTGTTCGTGCCCGCACGGCGCATGGCCTGGATGATGTTGCCCGGCAGCGCGCCCAAATAGGTGCGCCGGTGGCCACGGATCTCGGCTTCGTCGTGCACGCCGCCCAGCGCGACGCGCTGGAATGCGCGCCCGGTAGCCCGCGCGATCGACTGGCCCAGCGACGTCTTGCCCACGCCCGGCGGGCCGGCGAAGCACAGGACGGGACTCTTGCCCTGCGGATTCAGCTTGCGCACCGCCAGGTACTCCAGGATGCGGCGCTTGATCTTTTCCAGCCCGAAATGATCTTCGTCCAGGATACGGCGCGCCTGCGCGATATCGATCGGCGGTTGCGGCTCCTGTTTCCAGGGCAGCTCGGTCAGCCACTCCAGGTAGGTGCGCAGCATGGCGTATTCGCCGCCGCCTTCGCTCATGCGCTGCAGCCGCTTCAATTCCTTGCGCGCGTGCGCCAGAACGTCTTCCGGCATGCCGGCGTTGTCGATGGCGTTCTTCAGCTCTTCGACCTCGGCCGCCGTATCGTCGCCTTCGCCCAGTTCTTTCTGGATCTGGCGCAGCTGTTCGCGCAGTACGTGCTCGCGCTGCCGTTCGTCGAATTGGGCGCGCGTTTTTTCGCCGATCTCGCGGCTGAGTTTGAGCACGTTGACGCGCGCAGAAAGCAGCTCGATGACTTTGTCCAGCCGCCGCGCCAGGTCGAAGGTCTCCAGGATGTCCTGTTTTTCTTCCACCTTCACGTCGATCAGGTTCGCCACCATGTCGGCCAGGATCGCGGGCGACGAGATGCCCTGAACCACGCCGGCCAGTTCGTCGGGCACGTGCGGCAGCAGGCCGATCGCGGTCACCGCCTGTTCCTTCAGTTGCAGGAAGCGCGCCTCGATCTGCGGATCGTCGCTTTCCACGGATTCGACCTTGGCGACGCGCGCCACCATATATGGCCAGCCTTCCAGAAACTCCAAAACGCGGAAGCGCGACTGGCCTTGCACGACGATGTGGTGCGAATCGTCCTGCCCGGTGATGTAGCGCACGATGGGGCCCTGCGTGCCGACCCAGTACAAGTCGGCCGGCCCGACGTCGGTTTTGGCGGCGTCGCGTTGGAGCAGGAAGCCGACCGGCATTTCGCTCTTGACCGCTTCCTGGGCCGCCGCCACGGACCCCGGACGGCGCACGGTCACGGGGGAAAGGACGCCCGGAAACAGCACCGCGTCGCGCAGAGGGATCAGGATCATCGCGTCCTGCGGCAGCGGTTTCACGGGGCGTTGGGTCTGGTCGCCCGCGGACGCGGCGCTGCCGCCCGCGCGGGCTTGATTGTCATCGGTCCGCACTTGCATGGTAGGCCAAAGCTTCATGGCGTTTCCTTTCGCTTCCTGAGCGTCAAAACGAGGCAACCATCCGACATCTCGGGCGTACTGGGCTCGAGCGCGGCCAGGGGCAAAACGATCCGTCGCTCGAATCGCCCGTAGGGAATCTCGACGCGGTGGATGCGCGCCGCGCGCGAGGCGGGCAGGCGGCGCATTCCGGAGACCGTGACGCCGTCGTGGTCGTAGCGCACGGCGACGGCCGAAGCAGGCACGCCGGGCAATGCGACGTGCACGATCACCGCATCGGCCGTTTCCACCACATCGATGGGAGGCTCCCAGCAATTCGGATCGGCCGCACAGGCGCGAAAAAATTGCCGGTGCAAACGTTCCGCCTGTTCCAGCATGGACAGGGCGTCATTCCACATCCAGGGCGTCAAATCGCGTGATCTCATGGTTCTTGCCTAAGGTATGCCGGCTAGATGGCGGCGCCCGAGGGCGTTTCAAGGGCGGGCACGGCGAGCGGCGCGGGGCGGGCGCAGCATTTCCCGTACCGCCTGAACGGCGATCGGCAGAGGGCGGAATCCGGCGAGACCGGCGCGCACAGGCGGGATGCTGGCAGCCGGGAAGGGGGCAGGCGGTCGGACGCGGACCGGTGCGATCCGCCACTGGAAGCGGCGCAGCCGATCAGCGGCCGGGCGGCCGTGCGGGCAGGCCGAGAGGCAGGACGATCAGTGCGCGGCCGGGCGCTGCATGACGCAGCAGGTCAATCCCCGGCGGGGCGGCGCATGACGTAGTAGGCGATGACGGCGATGGGAATGATCAGCGCCGCCCAGGAAGCCCAATGCCAGATCTCCGTGCCGAGCAGGGCGGCAAGCAGGCCGAATACGGTCAACACCAGCAGAATCAGTGGCGCGCGCCACACGAACCAGAACTTTTGCGAGCCGGGCATGGAAGTGAGGTCCCGTTATTGTTGGTGCCCGCCATTATAATAAGAATCGTTATCAAAAACTGCGGCGTCCGTCTCAGTCTTCAGTCCTGCGCCGCCAGAAGAACCAGATGAGCGCCAGGAATGCGCCTGTGCCCAGCAGGACGGTCGCCGCCAGATACACCGGGCGGGCGCGCGCCGCCATTTCCTGGTACATGCGCGCCGCGGCGGCACTGGCGTCCGGCGGCAGCGAAAGCGGTTCGACGCTGTAGGCAAAGGCGAGTACGGCGCCGCCCAGCAGAAGCAGAAACAAGGCCAGCCAGCCCAATTGCGGAATACGCGCCCCCCGAGGTGCGGCGGCCGATGCAGCGCGGCTGCTTTTTTCGGCGGCTTTGCCGGCCTTGCCCGCGGGCGTTTTTTCGGCCTTCGCCGCAGCCTTCCGGCCCTTGGCTTGCGGCCCGTCCTTGGCCTGGCCGGGGTCGCGAGGCGGCCGGTTGATCCATCCCCATAAGCCGGCCAGCGCCCCGAATCCCGCCAGGGCGCCGAAGATCGCGGCGGGCGACAGCGTGTTCCCGCCCGCCAGCCAGTGCGCCGTTCCGCCTACCAGCGCCGACGCCCCCAGCGCGTCGTACAGTCGATGTCCGAGCCAGCCCATCAGCCCCAGCGCGGCGATGATGACGACCAGAACGCATACGGCGCCCGCGATATTGCCCCGCCGTTCGTCATCGAAGGCCGCGACGGCAATACCGACCAGGCGTATGCACACCAGGGTGGCGGCAATGAGTACCGCGACAACGATCCAGGAAAGGGAGAATCCGTAAAGGAAGCGAGCCAGGATAAGGGCCATGAAGACGAGCGGGCGCGAAGCAATCGGGTAATGCGAAGGCGTGCAAGGTAGCACATCCCGGGCGGCGTACGCGCCGGCCGGGCCGGGTTTCATCCCGATGCGCCGGGCAGCGCCGCCGGCGCGTCCTCGCTCAGGTTCTCAGCCGACTATGCCGGCAGGGCCGCAAGCGAACGCCTCGCGGGCGCCGGACTTCAGCGTGGGGGCAGGGCGCGCGCCGGGTCCACCGGTTTGCCGCCCTGGCGCAGTTCGAAATACAGCGCCACTTGTTTGCTGTCGCTGTTGCCCATCTCGGCGATTTTCTGCCCCTGGGTCACGCGCTGCCCCTGGCTGACCAGCAATTTGCGGTTGTGCGCGTAGATCGTCAGGAAGTTGCCGGCATGGCGCACGATGATGAGGTTGCCGTATCCGCGCAGACCGTTGCTGGCGTAGGCCACCGTCCCGGCGGCCGCAGCGACCACCGGCGTGCCGGCGGCGTTGACGATACGCAGTCCTTGTGAAGAAGCGCCGTTGAATCGCTGCGCGACCGTGCCTTGCGCCGGCCACACCAGGTCGATGCCTTTCAGCGGCGTGGTGTCGGCGGGGGCGGGTTTTTCGGTGCGGGCGGCGGCGCTGCCGCCTGTCCCGCTGCGCGCGCCGGCGCTGGATGACGCCTTGCGCCGGGAGGCGGATCCCCCGGGCGGCTCAACGCGCAGGACCTGCCCCACTTCCAGATGGTCGGCGCTGTCCAGCTTGTTCCACCGCATCAGGTTGGCGACGCTTTCGTTGTGCGCGCGTGCGATGCGTGTGAGCGTATCGCCCGATTCGACGCGGTAGTAGCCCGGTTGCACCCGTGACGATGCGCAAGCTGCCAGCAACAATACCAAAAGGGCATGGCATATCAGGCGGCGCAGACGCGTTGCGCCGGTGGACAGGCTCGTCGCCGGGGCGGCCAAGGCGCCGGCGGCGGGATCACGGGAAAAAGCTGGGGGTTGGGCGATCGATGGCAAGGGCACTGGCGAAGCGGGTTTCTGTTTCCTCGTGCGGGGACGCCACGATGGCGCCCCGCCGAAGGGTACCAAGAAACGCGCTCAGCTGCCTCAACCGATCTGGACCGGCACGAAGATCTTGTCGTTTCCGCGCTGGACCAGCAGGGCCGCCGTCTTGCCGGCTTTCGACACCGCGCTGCGCACCTGGTCCACCGTGGTGGTCGGCACGCCGTTCACCGACAGGATGATGTCGCCAGGCTGGATGCCCGCCTTGGCAGCGGCGCCCTGCGCCTGCTCCACCAGCAAGCCTTGCGTTCCCGCCTGGCGGCTTTCTTCCGGCGTCAGCGGCCGCACGGCCAGGCCGAGCTTGCCGTGCTGCTCGCCCTGCGCAGCGTCCGCCGACGCCACCTCGTCCTTGCTGTAAGTGCCCAGGGTGGCGGTGATCTGCTGCGGTTTGCCATCGCGCCAGATGTCCAGCGTGATGCGTTGGCCGGGGCTGTCCAGGCTGATCGCGGAGGCCAGATCGCCGGACGAAATGATGGGCCGGCCGTCGATCGCGCGGATGATGTCGCCCGACTTCAGGCCCGCCTTGTCCGCCGCGCTGCCTTTCTGGACACTCGCGATCAAGGCGCCCGTCGGCGTATCGAGCTTGAAGGAATTCGCCAGTTGCTGGTTCACTTCCTGCGCCGTTACGCCCAGCATCGCGTGCCGCACTTTTCCATGTTCGACGATCTGGTCCTTGATCTTCAGGGCCACGTTGATGGGGATGGCGAAGGACAGGCCCTGATAGCCTCCCGTGCGGGTGTAGATCTGCGAGTTGATGCCGACCACTTCGCCACGCGCGTTGAACAGGGGGCCGCCGGAGTTTCCGGGATTGACCGCAACGTCGGTCTGGATGAACGGCACGGACGTGTCGTCCGGCAGCGAGCGGCCCTTGGCGCTGACGATGCCCGCCGTCGCCGTGTTCTCCAATCCGTATGGCGAACCGATCGCCAGGACCCAATCGCCAACCTGCAAGGCGTTCACGTCACCCATGCGCACTACGGGAAGATGATTGGCGCTGATTTTGATCACGGCGACGTCGGTCATGGGATCGCTGCCCAGGACTTTGGCCTGGTACTCACGCCGGTCGGTCAGCTTGACGGTGACCTCGCTCGCGCCCTGTACGACATGCGCATTGGTCAGAATCAGGCCGTCGGGGCTGATGATGAAGCCTGACCCTTCGCCGCGCACCGGCACCTCGCGGGTCATGCCGGGACCCATCGGGCCGGGCATGCCGGGAAAGCCGGGAAAGCCGAAGAACTGGCTGAAGGGATCTGCCTCGGTGAGCGACACCTTCTTGGTGCCGCTCACGCTTATGTTGACGACAGCGGGGCCGTACTGACGCGCGATCTGCGCAAAATTCGGGACGCCGGCGGCGCTGACGATCGGCTGTTCGGGCGCGACGGCGGCGGCCGGCGGCGCGCTTTGGGCGTGGGAAGTATCGATAACCGCGGAAGCGGCGGTGGCGCCGATCAGGCCACTGGCGACCAGCGCCATGGCCAGGCGGGAAGGCGTGAATTTGGCGTTTTTCATAGCGAGTCCTCGATAGGCGTGTTGGAACACGGCGCCATCTTGGAACTGCAGACTTAGGCGAAACTTAAGGACGCCCCGAAATTGCAGCCGCGCTCAGGCATCGGCCGGGAAGCGCACGCGCGCCCGCAGGCCGCCCAGCGTCGGCGCGTCTTCCAGGAAGACCGCGGCATTGTGGCGGCGCGCCACCGATTCCACGATGGACAGGCCCAAGCCGCTGCCCACGGCTTCATGGTTTTGCGCGCGGTAAAAGCGGTCGAACACCCGTTGCCTTTCGGAAGGCGGGATGCCTGGTCCGCTGTCATCGACGATCAGCGTCACGGAGTCGGCATAGGTCTCGATGCGCACGTCGATGCGCCCCTCGGCTGGCGTGTACTTGATGGCGTTGTCCAGCAGGTTGCGGGCAAGCAGCGACAACGCGTCGGGATCGCCGCGCACCCATGCCTGCGACACGCCCTCCATGCCGATGTCCATGGCTTTGGCGTTCGCATCCGGCAGTACGTCCGAAATGGACTGACGCATCAGTTGCACCAATTCGACCCGGCCCTGCACCGTGCGCGCCGCGGCCGCGTCGTGCCGGGCCATGGACAGCAATTGTTCGATCAGGCGCGAGGCGCGGTCGATGCCGGCCGCCAGACGTTGCACCGCCACGCGTCGCGCGGCTTCATCGCCCGGCCGCTGCAGCGCCTGCAATTGCAGGCGCAGCGCCGCCAGGGGCGAGCGCAGTTCGTGCGCCGCATCGCCGACGAAGCGCTTTTGCGCCGCGAAGGCGTCGCGCGTGCGTTCGAGCAGCAAATTCAGTTCATGCACGAGGGGGCGGATTTCGTCGGGCAGGCCGGTTTCAGCCACGGGCGCAAGCGTTTCGGGCTCGCGCTTGGCCAGTTCGTCGCGGGTGCGCCGTACGGGCCGAAGCGAGGCGCTGACCACCCACCATACGACGACCATCAGCAAGGGCGCCGCTGCCGCGATCGGCCCCACGCTGCGCAGCGCAAGGGCGCGCGCCGTTTTCTGGCGCACGGCCACGTCTTGCGCCACCTGGGTCACCTGGAACGGCGTGGCCAGCGTATAGACGCGATACGTCGACGCATCCACCTTCACCGTGGAAAAACCCAGCACGACCGGCTGGGGCAGAAGCTTGCCGGAGGCGGATTTGAATAGACGCGATCCGTCGGCGGTCCAGATCTGGATGATGAAGTCGTCCGCCGCGGCGGTATTCGCGCCCGCCGACGGCACGGCGCTCAGCAAACCGTCGCCCGCGGTCAGCGATGCCGCCGTGCGCTGCAACTGCGCGTCGAAGATTTCGTCGGTCTGCTGCAGCGTGCTGCGGTACGCCACGATGCCCTGCACCAGCGCGGCCAGAAGAATGGAGGCAAAAAGGAAGAAAATCAGGCGGGCACGAAGTGACGATCCAAGCGGGATTCTCATGTTTTGGGAATGACGTAGCCGACGCCGCGCACATTCTGGATGAAGCGTTGGCCGAGTTTTTTGCGCAAGCCGTGAATATAGACCTCCACGGCGTTGCTGCTGATCTCTTCCTGCCAGCTGTACAGCTTTTCCTCGAGCTGGGCCCGCGAAAGAATCATCCCGGGCCGCGCGATCAGCGGCTCCAGCACCGCCCATTCGCGCGCCGTCAGCGTGACGGGCTCGCCATTCACCCGCACGGACCGGTCTTGCGGGTCGATGCTGACGCCGCCATGCTCGAAAACCGGTTCCGCGCGGCCGGCGCTGCGCCGGATCAAGGCGCGCATGCGCGCCAACAGTTCATCCATGTCGTACGGCTTGATGACATAGTCGTCGGCGCCTGCGTCGAGTCCGGCGATGCGGTCTGCCACGGCGTCGCGCGCGGTGGCGATCAGCACGGGCGTGCGGTTGCGGCGTGCGCGCAGGTCGCGCAGCAGACCCAGCCCATCGCCATCGGGCAAGCCAAGATCGAGCAGGACGAGGTCATAGGGGCCGGTGCGCAGCGCCAGATCGGCGCCCTTGGCGCTCTTTTCCCAATCGACGGCGTAGTTTTCGGCGCGCAGGCCGTCGAATACGCTTTCGCCGATCATTCTGTCGTCTTCCACCAAAAGAATGCGCATGCGTCTCTCCTTCACCGCTTGGAGCCTGACGGCAAACTTTAAGTTCCGGGCTTCAAGTGTCGGCGCTCCCGCCGCTCGGATGCACTCTGTTCTCCATTTGTAACGTCCCGAAGCGGCTTTTGGTTACATACGCGCGGTATAACGTTACGGTCATAACCTGCCACGAGCAGGCGAGAGTTATCACGTGCAAAGGACATCTCTACCGGTCACGAGCGAAAACGTCGGCAAGCATGCCTTGTTGTTTGACCTGGACGGAACGCTGGCGCCGATCGCGGCTACGCCTGAGCAGGCGCACGTTCCGGCGGCGACGATCGAAACCCTGGAACGGCTGCACGGCCTGACGCAGGGCGCCGTCGCGATTGTATCGGGGCGCCCTCTGTCCCAGATAGATACCCTGATCCACCCTCTGGTTCTGTGCGGGGCCGGCCTGCATGGCGCCCAATGGCGCGAACCCGACGGCCGCGTGCATACGCTGCCTGTGGATACCGCCGGCGTCGAGGCGATGGCGCAGACGCTGGCGCCGCTGGTGGCCCGCTGGGCCGGCATCCAGCTCGAACACAAGGGGCTGTCGCTTGCCGTCCACTACCGCAATTCTCCCGACCGGGAGCAGGACGTGAAGATCGCCGCGCAAATGGCGTTGCAGCCGCATGCGGACCGCTTCGTCCTGCAGCCCGGCAAGATGGTCGTCGAGATCAAGCCGCGCCAGGCGAGCAAGGCCGCGGCGATCGGCCGGTTGATGGGGATGCCGCCCTTCGCGGGGCGCATTCCGGTTTTTGCTGGCGACGACCTGACCGACGAGGCCGGCTTCGAAGCCGTCAAGGCGATGGGCGGCGTCGCCATCAAGATAGGGGAGGGCGACAGCATCGCCGATTGGCGGCTGCCGACTCCCGCGGCGCTGGCGGGCTGGCTGGCGCTGTTGTGACGGGGTGCGCTTCGCGCGCCGTGCAAACGGGGCCTGGAATCGAGGCCCGCCCCGATCGGGCCTGTTGACAATACAAGAAACCAGAAGAGCAAGGAGGTCCGCCATGAGCAGACTGATCGTTGTATCCAACCGGGTCGCCCCCATTGTGGAGGGCAAGCCCACCGCCGGCGGCCTGGCGGTAGGCGTATTCGACGCCTTGAAGCAGACGGGCGGCGTATGGTTCGGGTGGAACGGCGATATCGTCGAAGGGGCGACGTCGCCGGACACCGTCCAACGTGAACTGCGCGACAACATTACCTACGCCACTGTGGCCTTGTCGCGCTCCGACTACGACCAGTATTACCGGGGTTTTTCCAACGGGATGCTGTGGCCGGTTTTTCACTACCGGCCAGACCTGAGCCGCTATGACCGCCGCGAGTATGCCGGCTATTGCAGGGTGAACCAATGGCTGGTCGACCGGCTGAAACCGATGGTCCAGCCCGACGACCGCCTGTGGGTGCACGACTACCACCTGCTGCCTTTCGCGCGCGCCTGCAGGCAGGCGGGCATCCGCAATCGCATTGGTTTTTTCCTGCACATTCCCTTCCCGGTGGAGCCCGTCATGACCACCGTGCCGCCGCATCGCGAACTGATGGAGGCGATGTGCGCCTACGATCTCGTGGGTTTCCAGACGGATGCGGACCGGCGCGCATTCGTGGACTACGTGTGCCGGCGCCTGGGCGGCGTACGCCGCGGCGACCACCACATCGAGGTGGGCGGCCATTGCATACGCGTGGGCGTGTATCCGATCGGGATCTATCCGGACGAGATCCAGCAGTTGTCGCTCAAGCACAGCCGCTCCCGCCAGATCACGAATCTGAAGCAGGGCTTGCAGCAACGGCGCCTGATGGTCAGCGTGGACCGCCTGGACTACAGCAAGGGAATGATCGAACGCTTCACCGCGTTCGAACGGCTGCTGGAAATGACCCCGGCGCATCGGGGCCAGGTGACTTTCGTGCAGATCGCACCGCCGTCGCGCTCCGACGTCGAGCAATACCGGCAGATCCGCCGCCAGCTCGAAAGCGCCGCCGGCCGCATCAATGGCCGATGGTCGGACCTGGCGTGGACGCCCCTGCGATACATCAACAAGTCCTATGACCGGTCGATGCTGATGTCGCTCTTTCGCGCTTCCCAGGTCGGCTATGTGACACCGTTGCGCGACGGCATGAATCTGGTAGCCAAGGAATATGTGGCGGCCCAGCCCCCCGAAGACCCCGGCGTGCTGGTGCTGTCGGAATTCGCCGGGGCGGCGGAAGAACTGGGCGATGGCGCGCTGCTGGTGAATCCGTATGACGCCGATGGCATGGCCGAAACGCTGGACCGGGCCTTGACGATGCCTTTGCCCGAGCGGCTCGACCGCTATCGCGGCATGCTGGCTCGTTTGACTGAGAACAATCTGTCGCGCTGGCGGGACCGCTTCCTGGACGATCTTAGCGAGGCGCCCGCCACCGCGCCTGCCGCGGCGGCCTGACCCCTCCGCCGCGCTGAACGGCCCTGGGCCGTCAGCGGCGGTGTGCCGAAATCGTATAGCGTTGCTCGCGCGCGCTCACCATCGCCTTGCGCGCCTCCTCCAGCGAGTCCACGAAGTCGTCGATGAAATCGGACAGGCCCAGCACGGAATCGAGAAGAAACGCGCCGGCCGGCGCAATGATGCGGCGCTGGGCGAAACGGGCGACCGTACGGGCGCGGCGCTTGAGCGCGGCGGCGTCGGATTCCGAAAGGAAAGGGAGCGAGGGAAGGCGGCGGGTACCCATCATGGACTCCAGCGAACGTGAACAGCGCGAAGTCATGATAGGCATCGTGTCCGGTCCGATACAACAAAGAATTTGTCACGCGGCGCATTGCGTGGAAAATGATCGGCGTCGCGCTGGCCCGTGGTGCAAGCGCCCCACGAAAAACCCCGTTATGGTGCGCCGTGATGTCGTTGGCGCGCAACGCCTCGGAAGGCGGCTCACCGTTTGGCGGCCATCACGGCGCCAGGCGGCATCGCCCCACTGACAGGAAATACGTCCCCATGAGCGACGCGCGCGATATCGATGCCGACGAGCGGGAGTGGCTGGAAGCCGATGGCTGCGGCGGTTTCGCCAGCGGCTCGGCGAGCGGTCTGCTTACGCGCCGCTACCATGCGCTGCTGCTGGCCGCCGTGCGGCCGCCGGCGGGTCGCATGGTGCTGGCCAACGGCATGCAGGCCTGGGTCGAAACGGCCGGGTTCCGGCAGGCGCTGACGCGGCACCGCTACGTGCCCGACGTAACGGCGCCAGCGGATGCCGCGCCCTGCCTGTCGTTCAATCCGGACCCCTGGCCGACATGGCGGCTGCGGTTGAAGGATGGCAGGATCGTGCGCATGGAGTGCCTTGTGTCCAAGGCGGATCGCTGGACGATTCTGCGGTGGACGCTGGACGAAGCCGGCGCGCCGGACGGTCGGCAGGCGCCGGAGGCAGCGCAGGCGCGAGACTGGCCGCTCACCGCCGACGCTGCCATGGCGGACCAGGTGATCCTGCACGTTCGTCCCTTATTGTCGGGACGGGACTACCACGCGCTGCATCACGAAAATCCCGCGTTCGATTTCACGGCGCGGGTAGAAGGCCAATGCGTGCGGTGGCAGCCTTACACGGATGTGCCGGCCATTGTCGCGCACAGCAATGGCCGCTATACGCACGAGCCCGACTGGTATCGCAATTTCCTCTATATACGCGAGCGGGAGAGGGGGCTGGACGCCGTCGAGGATCTGGCCACGCCGGGCGTGTTTTCCTTTCCGCTGCATGCAAGCCCGGCAATCATGCTGCTCGCCGCAGGGCCGTCCGCTTCGCCCGCCATGACCACGCCCGACACGGTGCTGCAACACGCGGCGCGCTCGGCGCAAGTGGAGCGGCAGCGCCGCGCCGCCTTTCCCGACCGGTTGCGGCGATCGGCCGACGCCTATGTCGTGGCGCGTGCGCGCGGCCTGACGCTGGTGGCCGGGTATCCCTGGTTTACCGATTGGGGCCGCGATACCTTCATCGCCATGCGGGGCCTGCTGTTGACCACAGGCCGCCTGGACGAGGCGCGCGCCATCCTGCTTGAATGGACGCGCCATCTGTCTGACGGGATGCTGCCGAACCGCTTTCCCGACGATGGCGGCGAGCCCGCCTACAACGCGGTGGACGCGTCTCTCTGGTTCGTGATCGCGGCCCATGACTATCTGGCGGCCGGTCATGGCGACCCTGCCACCGTGGCGGCCTTGCGCGAAACCATCGACCGGATCGTTGCGGGCTATGCGGGCGGCACGCGGCACGGCATCGCCGCCGATGACGACGGCTTGCTGCGCGCCGGCAGTCCGGGCATGCAGCTGACCTGGATGGACGCCAAATTGGGCGACTGGGTGGTCACGCCGCGTATCGGCAAGCCCGTGGAGGTGCAGGCGCTATGGATCAATGCATTGCGCATCGCCGGCGAATGGAATGCCGCCTGCCTCGCCAGGGCCGGCCGTGCGCAGGCGGCGTTTGCACGCCGCTTCCCGAAGCCGGACGGCAGCGGCCTGTACGACGTGGTGGATGTCGATCACGTGCCGGGCCGCGTGGACGGGCGTATCCGCCCGAACCAGATTTTCGCGGTGGGCGGGCTGCCCCATCCGGTGATCGACGGCGCGCTGGCGCGGGCGGTCGTCGATCAAGTGGAGCGTGAACTCTCCACTCCGCTGGGGCTGCGCACGCTCGCACCGGGCGAGCCCGGTTATGCCGGCCGCTATGGCGGCACGCCCGCGCAGCGCGACGGCGCCTACCATCAGGGCACGGCGTGGCCGTGGCTGCTCGGCCCCTTCGTGCAAGCCTGGCTGCGGGTGCGCCAGCAAGCGGGCGCCCTGGACGGCGCGGCGCGGCGCGAGGCGCGCGCGCGTTGGCTGGATCCTTTGCTGCGGAATCTGGACGAGGCGGGCCTGGGTCACATTTCCGAAGTGGCAGACGGCGATCTGCCCCAGCGCTGCGGCGGCGCGCCCTTCCAGGCCTGGTCCTTGGGCGAATGCCTGCGGATGATCGATATGCTCGAGTCCGGCACGACGATGGCCGCGCCGAAGGGGTAAATTCGAAGTTCCTTCATCGCCAGGATGTGCCATGCCGCCTCTGCGCAGCCGCCCGTTGTTCGACACCGCCGAAGGCCGGCGCCTGCTTGAAGCCGGTTCGGTGCCGTGGCGGCGCTGGGGCCCGTACCTGAGCGAACGCCAATGGGGAACGGTGCGCGAAGACTACAGCGAATACGGCACGGCGTGGGACTACTTCCCGCACGACCACGCGCGCAGCCGCGCCTACCGCTGGGGCGAGGACGGCCTGGCCGGGTTCGGGGACGACCGGCTGCGCTGGTGCCTGGGGCTGGCCCTTTGGAACGGACGGGACCCCATCATCAAGGAACGCCTGTTCGGCCTGACCAATGCCCAGGGCAACCATGGCGAAGACGTCAAGGAACTGTACTTTTACCTCGACGCCACGCCGACGCACTCCTATATGCGGATGCTTTACCGCTATCCGATCGCAGCCTTCCCTTATGACGATCTGGTGGCGGAGAACGCACGCCGCGGGACGGACCAACCCGAATACGAAATCCTCGATACCGGCGTGTTCGACGATCAGCGTTATTTCGACGTGACGGTGGAATATGCCAAGCAAGCGCCGGACGATATCGTCATGCGCGTTACCGTGGAGAACCGCGCGGCCGAGGCCGCCAGCCTGCACGTCATGCCGCAGCTGTGGGCGCGCAACACCTGGTCATGGGACGGCGTGTCGCCCAAGCCGTCGCTGCGGCTGGCCGCCGAGCCGCAAGGCGAGGCGATACTGGCGCGTCATCCCGCCTACGAGCCCATGGTGGCCAGCGCTGTTGCCGCCGCGCCGGTGCAATGGCTGTTCTGCGAGAACGAAACGAACATCGAGCGCCTGTTCGGCAACCCAGGGGCCGGGCCATTCAAGGACGGCATCAACGATTACCTCGTGCACGGGCGGGACGATGCCATCCGGCGCGACGCCGGCACCCGGGTGGCGGCGCACAGCGTCATGCACCTGGGCCCGGGCGGGCGTGGGGTCATGAGCTTCCGGTTCCGGCCCGAGGCGCGCCGCGATCCGGCGGCGTTGGACATCGATGCGCTGATTGCCCGGCGCCGGGCCGAAGCCGATGATTTCTACGCTTGCCTGCAGCAGGAAATCGAGGATCCGGACGCCCGTCTGGTACAGCGCCAGGCGCTGGCCGGCCTGCTCTGGTCCAAACAGTATTACGAGTTCGATGTGACCCGCTGGCTGGACGGCGATGCGGCCCAGCCCGCGCCGCCTGGGCGGCGGCGCCGCGGCCGCAATGCGGACTGGCGGCACCTGTGCAATGGGGACGTGGTTTCCATGCCCGACAAATGGGAGTATCCCTGGTACGCCTCATGGGATCTGGCCTTCCAGGCTGCCGCGCTGGCCCTGGTCGATCCGGCATTCGCCAAGAATCAGTTGCTGCTGCTGGTCAAGGACCGCTATCAGCACCCCAACGGCCAATTGCCCGCTTATGAATGGGCTTTCGGCGACGGCAATCCGCCCGTGCATGCCTGGGCGGCATGGCGGGTCTACGAAATCGACCGGGCCTGGACCGGCGAACCGGACCACGAATTCCTCAAGCTGGTTTTCCACAAGCTGCTGCTGAATTTCGGCTGGTGGGTCAACCGGCGCGATGCCGACGGGCGCAACATCTTCCAGGGCGGCTTCCTGGGCCTGGACAACGTCGGCATCTTCGACCGCTCCGCGCCCTTGCCCACGGGCGGACACATCGATCAGGCCGACGGCACGGCATGGATGGCCGCCTACGCCCTGGACATGATGCGCATCGCCCTGGAGCTGGCGACGGTGGATGGGGCTTTCGTCGATATGGCGGTGAAGTTCTTCGAACACTTCCTGTACATCGCCGAAGCCGTCAACAGCGGGGATGAATGCGAAACCGGCCTGTGGGACGAAGAAGACGAATTTTTCTACGACGCCCTGCACCTGCCCGGGCAACGGGCCGTGCCGATGCGCATACGCTCCATCGTCGGCCTGATCCCGCTGTTCGCCGTGCACGTGCTGGAAGAGCATGTCCATGGCCGCCTGCCGGGTTTCAAGGAAAGACTGCGCTGGTTCCTGCATCACCGCCCGGACCTGGCCAAGCTGGTGTCGCGCTGGAACGAACCGGGCAAGGGCAATGCCGCGCTGCTGTCTCTGCTGCGCGGCCATCGCATGAAAGCGCTGCTGCGCCGGGCGCTGGATGAAAGCGAATTCCTGTCGCCGTATGGGGTGCGGGGACTGTCGCGCTACCATCGGGAGCATCCCTATGTGCTGCGGCACAACGGAGACAGTTTTTCCATCCGCTATGTGCCGGGCGAATCGGAATCGCGGGTCTTTGGCGGCAACTCCAACTGGCGCGGGCCGGTATGGCTGCCGGTCAACTATCTTCTGATCGAATCGCTCTACGAGTTCCACCGGTATTACGGCGAAGACTTCCGGGTGGAATACCCCACGGGCTCCGGGCGCCGTTATTCGCTGCGCGAGATCGCCGAAGCGCTGGCGGGACGCGTGACGACGCTGTTTCTCAGGAACGCCGATGGCGAACGACCGTCCATGGCCGGCTACGCCCAATTGCAGGCGGACCCGGCGTCGCGCGATTACGTGCTCTTCCATGAGTTTTTTCATGGCGACACGGGCCGCGGCCTGGGGGCTTCACACCAGACAGGATGGACGGCCCTGGTTGCGCTGCTGATGCAGCCACGCCAGCAGGGAAGCAGCGGCATTGTGCCCGCCCTGGAGTCCGCAGAATCGCGGCAGGCGCAGGAAGAGGCCGCCGCAGCGCTGGCCCGCGCCGGCGCGCAGGCGATCAAGTAGGGCCGTCGTATGCAGCCGGCGGCGTGCGGCCTTTACGGGTCCTGCGCGTCGTCGGGCGGGTCCGGCAACAGCCCGCGCTGCGCGAGCGCTTCGTGTATGCGGGCCAGCCGTTGACCGGGGTCGGGCATCAGAAGCAGTTCCGCCTTTTCCGCCATGGACAGCGGCAGCAGCTCGCTCCAGCGGTCCGCCACCCAGCCGCATTCGTCCAGGCGGAAGGGCGGCGACAGGGGCATCAGCGCGGGCGGCGTGCCGCGCTGCTGCAGATCCGCGATAAGGGCGCCCAGCGCGTCAGCGCCGGCTTGCAGCGGGGCTGGGATGGGAACGGGTTCGTCATCGTCCAGGATTTCCGCTTCGCCCTGCCACAGGCCGTACTTCCCTTCGCGGGCCGACAGGAGCCGAAAGCGGCGGGTGCCGAGGCACACAACCTGCAGCAGGCCGGGCATTGGCGCGGAGGATTCCACGATGCGGGCGAGCGTGCCCGCATCGGCCAGAACTTCATGGCCCTGCGGCGTGCGGACCTCCCGGCCCGCCAGCAGGGGGACGACGCCGAAGGAACTGCCGTTGGCAATGCATTTCCTGATCATGTCCAGGTAGCGGACCTCGAACACGCGCAGATGCATGATGCCGTCCGGGAACAGGGCATTGCCGAGCGGGAAGAGGGGGATCGTGCACGAAGCGGCCATGCGGCATGATGGCACAATTGGCCATTGCGCGTTGCGCTTCGCCCGTCGTCCCGCCCGTTTTTCGGTTCCCTTCGCCGCCAAGCCATACGACACACGATCCGGATGATTTCCACCCGTACGCCGATGCCCGCGCGCCGCGGCGCCGTTCGCTTATCCAGGCTGGTATTGATTGCCGCGCTCGGGTTCTGGTTCCTGATGGCAGGGCGGGCCGCTGCCGCCGAGCCGGTCTTGCCGTCGTCCAACGACTCACAGTTGCCCCGCATCGGGTCCAAGCGGTTCACGGAGTCGTACATCCTGGCGCAGCTGCTCGCCCAGCAGGTGCAGCGGCGCACGGGGCGAATGCCCGCGGTATCCCAGGGGCTCGGCAATACCGCCATCGTTTATCAGGCGCTGCAGGCCGGCAGCATCGACCTGTATCCCGAGTACGCCGGCACGATTGCCCTGGAGATCCTGAAGCGCGACCGTTCGCTGCCGCTGGAAGAAATGCGGCCCGCGCTGCGCGAACTGGGGCTGGGCGTGGATATTCCGTTCGGCTTCAACGACGGGTACGCGCTGGCCATGCGCGCCGCGGATGCGGAGCGGCTGGGTATTCGCAACCTGAGCGACCTGGCCCGCCACCCGGAGCTGCGGCTTGGCCTGACGAGCGAGTTCATCGGGCGCGCCGATGGCTGGCGCGGGCTGGCGGCGCGCTATGGGCTGACCCAGAAGCCCACCGGCCTGGACCACGGCCTGGCCTACGACGCCATCCAGAAGGGGCAGGTGGATGTCATCGATATCTACACCACCGATGCCAAGATCGACGCGCTGAAGCTGCGCACCCTGGCCGACGACCGCACTTACTTTCCCCGGTATGACGCGGTGGTGCTGTACCGGCTCGATGTGCCGCAGCGCTTTCCGCAGGCCTGGGCGGCGATGCGCGAGCTCGCCGGGACGATCGACGAGCAGGCCATGATCGCCATGAACGCCAGGGCGGAACTGGAGGGCGTGCCGTTCGACATCATTGCCCGCGACCGCTTGGCCGCGGCGGCGGCGCCGCCCGGCGCCAAGCCGGAAAACGGCGGCTTGGCCCAGACAGGGGAAACCTACGGTTTCTGGCGCAAATTGACAGGGCCGGACCTGGGGCGGCTGGCGCTGCAGCATCTGCTGCTGGTTTCCATCGCTGTGGCAATTGCCGTGGTCGTGGCGGTGCCGGCGGGTGTCATCGTCTATGGGCGCAGGCGGCTGCGTGCCGTGGTCCTGGGCATGACCGGTCTGTTGCAGACGGTGCCGTCGCTCGCCATGCTGGCCGTGTTGATTTCACTCACCGGACGCATCGGCGCCGTGCCCGCCCTGGCGGCGCTGACGCTATATGCGCTGCTGCCCGTCATGCGCAATACCTGCGCGGGCCTGGACGAAGTGTCGCCGGGCATGCGCATGGCAGCCACCGCGCTCGGTATGACGGCGGCCCAGCGCATGACGCTGATCGAGCTGCCGCTGGCCCGCGCCACCATCGTGGCGGGCGTGCGCACCGCGACCTCGATCTCCATCGGCACGGCCACCATTGCGGCGTTCATCGGCGCCGGCGGCTTCGGTGAACGGATTGTCACTGGCCTGGCCCTGAACGACCGCCAAATGCTGCTTGCGGGGGCGCTGCCGGCCGCCGCGATGGCGCTGGTCAGCGAAGTGCTGTTCGAAGCGCTGGAATGGCGCCTGCGGCTGCGCAGCGGCCGAAACGCCGTACGGCCGGCGTAGCAGGCGCCGCGGCGCGCATCGCGGCGGCCGGCACCTCAAGGCCGGCACCTCAAGGCCTATTCCGCCTTGGCGCCCATTTGCTTGACCAGCGCGCTCCACTTCTGCTGCTCCCTGCGCGTGAATTCGCCGAAGGCCTGCGGCGTGCCGCCGACAGGGTCGGCGCCTTCGGCCGTCATCTTGTCCTTCAGGCTGGGCAGCGCCTCGTTCACCGCACGGTTCAGCGTCGCCACGATGTCGGCCGGGGTTCCCTTGGGTGCGAACATGCCGAACCAGGATCCGGCCTCGAAACCGGGAAAGCCGCTTTCCGCGATGGTCGGGATTTCCGGCATGGACGCTGAGCGGTTGCGGCTGCTGACCGCGATGGCGCGCAGCTTGCCCGCCTTGATCTGGCCGATCACCGAGGGAATGGTCGCGAACATGAACTGCACCCTGCCGCTGAGCAGGTCGTTCAGCGCGTCGGCACCCTTGTACGGGATGTGCGTGGCCTGCACGCCGATCTTCTGCATCAGCAGGTAGCTGGCCAGGTGCGACGACGTGCCGATGCCCGTCGAGCTGTAATTCAGTTTCCCGGAGTGCGCCTTCGCGTAGGACACGAACTCCGCGACGTTGTGCACGGGCGCTTCCGGCGGCACCACCAGCACGTTGGGCACGTCGGCGAATTGCACCACGGGCACCAGATCGGCCAGCGGATCGTAGTCGAGCTTGTTCAGGCTGCTGTTCACGGCGATGGGGCCGACCGAATCCGCCAGCAGGGTATAGCCGTCCGCCGGCGCGCGCACCACGTATTCCGTGCCGATGTTGCCGCCCGCGCCGGGGCGGTTTTCCACGATGAAGGACTGCTTGAGCGACTCCGCCAGCTTGTTGGCGATGGCGCGCGTCAGGATATCCGTGGTGCCGCCGGCGGTGAATGCCACCACGACCTTGACAGGTTTGTCGGGATACGCCGCGGTGGCGGGGGACGCCATCGTGGCGCTGGCGACAAGCGCCACCAGTGCCGCGAGCGTGCGTTTGAGGCCGTTTCCGGGTCGCCGGGTTGCGTCGTCCCTGCCGAGGCGCGTGCCGGGCGCGGCGTCATGCTTTCCGGGCCTGCCATGCGCTGCCGTAGCGGTGGTGAGTGCCGTGGTCATGTCTCCTCCTTGTCGTGTCATATGGCGTCTGCGCTTGACGCAAGCCGCAAGGCCGTCGGGCCGGTGCGGCGGCACGCAATACGCGTTGCCCGCCGCGCAGGCGGGCCTTCCGATCATACGCTCCGGCGATCTTTCGCAACTGGTACAGTTAAAGGACCCTTTACGCTCCGGATGGAATCCGTGGATACACAACCCGACGCTCATCTCGTTGAAAAACCGCTCAAGCAGGAAACCCTGTTCGAGGGCAGCTTTCTGCGCGCGCGCCGCGACACCGTGCTGTTGCCCAACGGGCATACTTCGACCCGCGAATACATCGTTCATCCCGGCGCTGTTGTGGTCGTGCCGATGCTGGACGACGGCCGCGTCCTGATGGTGCGGCAGTACCGCTATCCAATCGGCCGCGTCATGCTGGAATTTCCGGCCGGCAAGCTGGACCCGGGCGAAGACCCGCTGGAATGCGGACAGCGTGAACTGCTGGAGGAAACCGGCTACAACGGTGGCGAGTGGGCGCACGCGGGCGCCATGCACGTGGCCATCGCGTATTCCACGGAAATCATTCATATCTTCTTCGCGCGCGGCTTGGTTGCCGGGCAGGCGCGCACGGATGCCGACGAGTTCGTCGACCTGCATCCCATGGCGGTCGAAGACCTGTATGCCGCCTGCCGCGATGGAGAAGTCACCGATTCCAAGACGCTCGCCTGCACGCTGTGGTTGCGCAATGTGCTGAGCGGCGCATGGGAGCTGACATGGAAACCGGCGAGCTGAACGACCCTTATGGCCTGCAGCGCTTCGTGCAGGCGCAGGATCCCGTGTTCGACGCCGTCTGCCGCGAGCTCGCCGAGGGCCGGAAACGCAGCCACTGGATGTGGTTCGTTTTTCCGCAGATCCAGGGGCTGGGCCGCAGCGAGATGGCGCGCCGCTACGGGATCTCATGCCTGGACGAGGCGCGGGCGTATTTGAGGCATCCTGTCCTGGGCGAGCGCCTGCGTCACGCCTGCTCGCTGGTGGCGCGGGCGCCGGCCGGCACTGCCGCGGACATCTTCGGTCCCACCGACGCGGTCAAGTTCCGATCCTGCCTGACGCTGTTCACCTGGGCCGCCCCGGAAGAAACCATTTTCCGCGAATGCCTGGACCGGTTTTTCCAGGGCCAGGCCGATCCTTTGACGCTGTCGCGGCTGTAGCGGCGGCCCGGCCCATGGCCGGCCCGGCGCCGGGTGATTGCGGCCTCGCGCGGCGGCGCTGGCTTCTCCCTATGGCAAACTTGCGCCTCCAATCGACGAGAGGCCCCACGCATGCGCATGAAAAAGCTCCGTTTGACGTTTCCCTTGCTGATCGCGCTGGCCGGCGCCCCGGCATTCGGCCAAACGGGCGCTCCCGCGGCGCCGCCGACGTTGATGCGCGAACATGCCGAAAGGGAAGCGTTCATCGACGACCTGATGAAGCGCATGACGGTCGACGAAAAAATCGGCCAGCTCCGCTTGCTGAGCGTGCCCGCCGGCGCGAACCCCGACAAGCCGCGCCTCATCGCCGAGATCCGCGACGGCAAGGTGGGCGCCATCTTCAATACGGTCACACCCAAGGACATCCGCGTGCTGCAGGACGCGGCCATGCAAAGCCGCCTGAAGATACCCCTGTTCTTCGCCTATGACGTGATCCATGGCCAGCGTACGATCTTCCCCATCGGCCTTGGCCTGGCCTCCACCTGGAACCTGGACGCCATCCGCAAAGTGGGGCGCATTTCCGCCATCGAAGCCAGCGCCGACGGCCTGGACGTGACCTGGTCGCCCATGGTCGATATCTCGCGCGATCCGCGCTGGGGCCGCAATTCGGAGGGCTTCGGCGAAGACACCTACCTGACCTCGCGCATGGGCGCCGAACTGGTCAAGGCCTATCAAGGCGATGATCCGACCGCGCCGGGGAGCATCCTGGCGGTGGTCAAGCACTTCGCCGCCTATGGCGCCATCGAAGGCGGCCGCGACTACAACAGTGTGGACATGAGTCTGCAGCGCCTGTACCAGGATTATCTGCCGCCTTACAAGGCCGCCCTGGACGCGGGCGCGGCGGGCGTCATGATCGCGCTGAACGCGTTGAACGGCGTGCCGGCGACAGCGGACAAGTGGCTGCTGCAGGACGTGTTGCGCAAGCAGTGGGGCTTCAAGGGCATCACCATCAGCGATCACGGCGCCATCCTGGAAATGATCAGGCACGGCGTGGCGGCGGACGGCCGCGACGCGGCCAGGCTCGCGATCACGGCGGGCGCCGACATGAGCATGAGCGACAGCATCTACGGCGAAAACCTGCGTCCGCTGCTGGACGAAGGGCGCATATCTGTCGCGGACATCGATCGCGCCGCGCGGGATGTGCTGCGCGTCAAGTACGACCTGGGCCTGTTCCGCGATGCGTATCGCCATATCGGTCCGCCGGAAAACGATCCGCCGGACGTCAATGCCGAAAGCCGCCTGCATCGCGCCGATGCCCGCGAGGTTGCGCGCGAAAGCCTGGTCCTGCTGAAGAACGAGGGGAAGGTGCTGCCGTTGAAGAAGCAGGGCGCCATCGCGGTGGTCGGGCCGCTCGCCAAGAGCCAGCGCGACGTCATGGGCAACTGGTCGGCGGCGGGACGGCCGGAGCAGGCCGTGTCGGTCTACCAGGGCATCGCCGATGCGGTCGCCGGCAAGGCCAGCCTGCTTTATGCCAAGGGGGCGAACGTCACCGACGATCCGGAAATCGTCAAATACCTGAACCTGTACGAGCAGGACGTCGAGGTCGATCCCCGGCCCCCGCAGCAGCTGATCGAGGAAGCGGTGCAGGCGGCGCGCCAGGCCGACGTGGTCGTGGCCGTGGTGGGCGAATCGCAGGGCATGGCGCACGAGGCGTCCAGCCGGACGGATATCGTCATCCCCGAAAGCCAGGCGCGCTTGTTGAAGGCCCTGAAGGCCGCGGGCAAACCGCTGGTCGTGGTGCTGATGAACGGCCGGCCGCTTTCGCTGGTCTGGGAAAACGAAAATGCGGACGCCATGCTGGAAACCTGGTTCGCCGGAACGGAAGGCGGCAACGCCATCGCCGACGTGCTTTTCGGCGACTACAACCCGTCCGGCAAGCTGCCCATGACCTTTCCGCGTTCCGTGGGGCAGATCCCGCTTTACTACAACCATCTGAACACCGGGCGGCCCTTCGACCCGGAACATCCCGACAAATACACGTCGCGCTATTTCGACGCGCCGAACGGACCGCTCTTCCCATTCGGCTACGGCCTCAGCTATACGACTTTCAGCGTGTCGGACGTGACGCTGTCCGCGCCCACCATGCCGCGCGGCGGCAAGGTGCAGGCCAGCGTGACCGTGCGCAACACCGGGGACCGCGATGGCGCCACCGTGGTGCAGCTTTACATCCAGGACCCTGTCGCTTCCATCAGCCGCCCCGTAAAGGAGCTCAAGCACTTCCAGAAGATTGCGCTGAAGGCGGGGGAGTCGCGCAAGGTGGTATTCGATATCGACGAAAACGACCTGAGCTTCTTCAATGCGCAACTGCGCTACGGCGCCGAGCCGGGCCTGTTCAACGTGTACGTCGGGCTGGACTCGCAGGACGTCAAGCAGGCCAGCTTCACGTTGCGGTAGCAGGTGCGCCCGGCCCGGGGCCGGGTCTGGAGGACGGGCGGCAACGCCCGCCGCGCCGCCCTGGCATGCCTTAGCGGATCAGGTTCATGAACTCCGCCCGTGTGGCGGCGTTTTCGTGGAACTCGCCCAGCATGACCGACGTCACCATGGACGAGTTCTGTTTTTCGACGCCCCGCATCATCATGCACATGTGCTGCGCCTCGATGACGACCGCCACGCCTGCCGCACCCGTGACGGACTGAATGGCTTCGGCGATCTGCCGGCTGAGATTCTCCTGGATCTGCAGGCGCCGGGCGTACATATCGACGATGCGCGCCACTTTGGACAATCCGAGCACTTTGCCATTGGGCAGGTAGGCCACGTGCGCCTTGCCGATGAAGGGCAGGATGTGGTGCTCGCAGAGCGAATACAGCTCGATATTCTTGACCAGGACGATTTCCTTGGTGTCGGACGTGAACAGCGCGCCGTTGACGATCTCCTCCAGATTCTGTTCGTAGCCCCGGCACAAATACCGCATGGCCTTGGCGGCCCGCAAGGGCGTGTCGCGCAAGCCTTCCCGAGTCGGGTCCTCGCCCAGTTGTTTCAGGATGGCGGTGTAGTGTTCTTCGAGCGACATGATGATGAACCTGCTTAGGAGTCCGGCGCTGGCGCCCCGGGCGGTCTGACGAAGCCGATACGATAACAGCGGCGGCAGGCCCCCGGCTATCTGCACGGCGGCGCCGGCGCTGTCACTCCCCCTGGCGCCGGCAGGGCCGCAACATCATGGCCGCCTTGCCGGCGGCGCGGGCGGCGGGCGGCTCAGCGCGCCGTATCGAGCCGCGGCGCGACGCACGCCGCGGCGCCGGGCGGCGGCACCGCCCGCGGGCCGAGCAGGGCGCGCGCGCCGCATACCGAGCCGAAAATGCCGCCCTCGCTATGCCCGATGCCCACGACTTCGTGCGCGTCGTGCCGGTTGTGAGCCAGGTCCGGCAGCCAGGCTTCGTAACGCAGGTAGGCGCGTCCACGGGCCAGCCGCGTGGCGCCCTGCGCCTCCGCCGCGCAGTGCTTGTCCAGCGAGCGGGTTTCGGGGTCGGTGTCCGCATCGCCCAACAGATAGGTGACGTTTCGGCCGGCGTAGCGGGACGCGAGCCGGGCCGGATTCTTTATGCGCCATTCCTGCGGCAAGCGATCCAGCCCGTAGCGGTAATCATTGAAGTCGGGACACAGGCCGGGATTGTAGGGACCGAAGCCGCCACCCGCCCGCGGCCGGTCCTTTGTGAAGTAAAGGTAGGAAGAGGGGTTGGCGATGACGTAGCGCAGGGTCACGCCCCGCCCGGCCAGGCTTTCGTCGATGTCGTTCAGGACGGCGTAGCGCTGGATCATCTGCCCGCCCGCGGAGTGCCCGGCCAGCACGATATCGCGCAGCTCCGGCATCATGCGGCGGTCCGTCAGCCAGTGCAGCAGGTCGGTAAGGACATCGAACGATCCGATGGGGGCCGCGCGTCCCGGCGCCTTCACGCTTTCGCCGCCGGAAATCCAGCGCTGGCGGTACCACGCCGGCATCTGTTCGAAGCCGCGATCCAGAGTGCCGGGAAACTTGGGCGCCATGACCAGCGTATCGCCCAGCGCAGCGGGGGTCAGCCATAGCAGCCCTGCCGCCGTTTCGTAATAGCGGTCGGCATCTCGCTGCGTCCCATGCACGATGACGACGACATGCCGGATGTCCTTCAGTTTGCCGGCGGTCAATGCGCGGCTGGCGTAGACCGGGAAGGGGTATGGGCGCGCGGATGGGCCCAATTGCAGGGCTTGCCACGGCGGCGCGCCGATGCGCGGGGGACCGTTCGTGTCCTGCGCCCGGACCGGCGCGGCCGCGCAGAGCGCGAGCAGAAGGCAAAAGAACAGGCGCATGACTGCGGACGGCGTGGTTGATGGGGAGTGTCGGCGGATATGCCGGGGATTGTAGGGCGGCATGCGTGGCAATCCGCTGAACGAGGGTCACGCGATTGCGGGCGCGGCCCAGTACGCAGGGTCGGCGTAGGCTTCGCGCAGCATGTCCACGAAGGCCCGCACGCGCGCCGGGATGTGCTTGCGTTCGGGCAGGACCGCGTATATGCCATTGGGTGGGGCGCGGTACTCGTCCAGCACCGTCTCCAGGCGCCCGCTTTCCAGATCCTGCCGGACCTCCCACATCGACCGCCAGGCCAGCCCGCATCCGGCCAGCGTCCACTGATGCAGCACGCTGCCGTCGCTGCATTCCAGCCGGCCCGACACGCGATAGGCCGCGACCTGGCCGTTCACCCGGAACAGCCATCCGCGCGGCTGGTTGCCCTGGCTTCCGAAAGACAGGCAATGGTGGTTCGCCAGGTCCGCCGGTACGCGCGGCGTGCCGTGACGGCGCAAATAGGCAGGAGCGGCCACCACGACGCGCTGATTGTCGGCCAGGCGCACGGCCACCATGCCGGAATTGCCCAGGTCGCCGATGCGCACGGCGCAGTCGTAGCGCTCCTCTATCAGGTCGGCCAGGCGGTCGCTGAGGTCCAGGGTGACGCCGACGTCCGGATAGCGCTCGGCGTAGCCGGGCAGCAGGGGGGCGACGTGGCGGCGCCCGAACCCGGCCGGGGCGGTGACGCGGAGCAGGCCGGTGGGACGCGCGCTGCCCTGGGCGACCAGGCTTTCCGATTCGTTCAGGTCGCGCAGGATGCGCTGGGCGTCCTCGAGCAGGGCGCTGCCCTCGGCCGTCAGGGAAATGCGGCGGGTCGACCGCACCAATAGCTTCACGCCCAGCCGGGACTCGAGGGCGTCGATCCGCCGGCCGATCATGGCGGGCGCGACGCCTTCGGCGCGGGCTGCCGCCGACAGGCTGCCCAGGCTCGCGACGTCGACGAAGGTTTGAAGTTGCTTGAACCGGTCCATGTCAGGGCGCACCGCCGCGGCGCCGGTCAGGCGCCGGCGCAACCGCCGGCGAACTGGCCAACCCCTGGGGCGGACTGCAGCTTTTATAAAAAATAAAAGATGAATCTACTTTTATATCCTTTTTTATTCAAACTCCTCTCCGTACACTGGCGCTCACAGGTTTTTTTCCGGAGACATCCATGAGCCTCACTCTGCCCGCCGGCGTCGCCATCGACGCACCCATCGAGCCTGGGTTCGAAACCGTGCTGACGCACGACGCCCTGGCCCTGGTGGCCGACCTGCATCGCACCTTCGAAGCGCGTCGGCAAGAGCTGCTGGCGGCCCGGGCTGCGCGCGCCAAGCGTCTGGACACCGGCGAGAAGCCGGATTTTCTGCCCGAAACCCGCCATATCCGCGAGGGTGACTGGACCATCGCACCGCTGCCGGCGGACCTGCAGTGCCGCCGGGTCGAGATCACTGGCCCGGTGGACCGCAAGATGGTCATCAACGCCCTGAATTCGGGCGCCGACAGCTACATGACGGACTTCGAGGATTCGAACACCCCGAACTGGCGCAACCAGATCGCCGGCCAGATCAACCTGATGGATGCGGTGCGGCGAACGATCCGGCTGGAGCAGGGCGGCAAGACCTACCAGTTGAACGAAAAAACGGCCGTGCTGCTGGTGCGCCCGCGCGGCTGGCACCTGGATGAAAAGCACGTCACGGTCGACGGCAAGCGGGTGTCCGGCGGCATCTTCGACTTCGCGCTGTACTTCTTCCACAACGCGAAGGAGCTGCTGGCGCGCGGCAGCGGCCCCTACTTCTACCTGCCCAAGATGGAAAGCCATCTGGAGGCGCGTCTGTGGAACGACATTTTCGTCCACACGCAAAAGGCGCTGGGAATCCCGCAGGGCACCATCAAGGCCACCGTGCTGGTCGAAACCATCCTGGCGGCCTTCGAGATGGACGAAATCCTGTACGAGCTGCGCGAGCATAGCGCCGGCCTGAATGCCGGCCGCTGGGACTACATCTTCAGCTGCATCAAGAAGTTCAAGGTGGAGCGCGACTTCTGCCTGGCCGATCGCGCCCGCGTCACGATGACATCGCCTTTCATGCGGGCGTACGCGCTGTTGCTGCTCAAGACCTGCCACCGCCGCAACGCCCCGGCCATCGGCGGCATGAGCGCGCTGATCCCGATCAAGAGCGATCCGGTTAAGAACGAGCAGGCCATGGCGGGCATCCGCGCCGACAAGGCGCGCGACGCCACGGACGGCTACGACGGCGGCTGGGTGGCCCACCCTGGCCTGGTTTCCGTCGCCATGGAGGAGTTCGTCAAGGTGCTCGGCGACGCGCCCAACCAGATCGGCAAGCAGCGTCCGGACGTGCAGGTCGCCGCGGCGGACCTGTTGAACTTCCAGCCGGAGGCGCCGATCACCGAAACGGGTCTGCGCATGAATATCAACGTGGGCATCCACTACCTGGGATCATGGCTGGACGGCAACGGCTGCGTTCCCATTCACAATCTGATGGAGGACGCGGCCACCGCGGAGATTTCCCGGTCCCAGGTCTGGCAGTGGATCCGCTCGCCCAAGGGCGTGCTGGAAGACGGCCGCAAAGTGACGGCGGACCTGGTGCGCGCCCTGATTCCCGAAGAGCTGGCCAAGGTGCACGAGGTGGCCGGGCCCAGCAAGGCGTACGACCGTGCCGCCGAAATCTTCGAAACGATGAGCACGCAGGACGCCTTCGCCGAGTTCCTGACGCTGCCCCTGTACGAAGAAGTCTGAAGCGATGCCCAATACCCCTGCATGCGCAGGGGTATTGAAAATCCGGTGAGCGGCCGCATTTGAGGGACATCGAGCCGGCCAGGTGGCCAAGGCTCCAACCCTACAAACCGACCCATTATGCGATTCGACAAGCTCACCACCAAGTTCCAGCAGGCCTTGGCTGATGCGCAGAGCCTGGCCGCGCGAAACGACCATCCGTACATCGAGCCCCTGCACGTTCTTTCCGCGCTGATCTCCGATCCGGACAGCGGCGCGTCCAGCCTTCTGGCGCGCGCCGGCGTCGCCGTCAACCGGCTGCCATCGGCCATCGACACGGCGTTGAAGTCCCTGCCGCAGGTGCAGGGCGAAAGCAACGTGCAGATCAGCCGCGATCTGCAGAACGTCCTGACGCGCACCGACAAGGAGGCGTCGCGCCGGGGCGACACCTATATCGCCAGCGAACTCTTCCTGCTGGCCCTGGCCGACGACAAGGGCGATGCCGGCCGCATCCTGCGCGATGCCGGCTTGCAGAAAAAGGCACTGGAAGCCGCCATCGACGCCGTGCGCGGCGGCGAGGCGGTGCAGGGCGCGGAAGACGAATCGAACCGCCAGGCGCTGTCGAAGTACACCCTGGACCTGACCGAGCGCGCCCGCCAGGGCAAGCTCGACCCGGTCATCGGGCGCGACGACGAAATCCGCCGGACCATCCAGATCCTGCAGCGCCGCACCAAGAACAATCCCGTCCTGATCGGGGAACCGGGCGTGGGCAAGACCGCCATCGTGGAAGGACTGGCGCAGCGCATCGTCAACGACGAAGTGCCGGAGTCGCTGCGCGGCAAGCGCGTCCTGTCGCTGGATATGGCCGCGCTGCTGGCTGGCGCCAAGTTCCGCGGTGAGTTCGAGGAACGGCTCAAAGCCGTGCTGAAGGAGCTGGCCCAGGACGATGGCAGCAACATCGTCTTCATCGACGAATTGCACACCATGGTGGGCGCGGGCAAGGCCGAAGGGGCGATCGACGCGGGCAATATGCTCAAGCCCGCGCTGGCGCGCGGCGAGCTCCACTGCATCGGCGCCACCACGCTGGACGAGTACCGCAAGTACATCGAGAAGGATGCCGCCCTGGAGCGCCGTTTCCAGAAGGTGCTGGTGGACGAGCCCGATGTGGAGTCCACCATTGCCATCCTGCGCGGCTTGCAGGAGCGCTATGAATTGCACCACGGCGTGGAGATTACCGACCCGGCCATCGTGGCCGCCGCCGAGCTGTCGCACCGCTACATCACCGACCGCTTCCTGCCGGACAAAGCGATCGACCTCATCGACGAGGCGGCCGCGCGCATCCGCATGGAAATCGATTCCAAGCCCGAGGTGATGGACCGCCTGGACCGGCGCATCATCCAGTTGAAGATCGAGCGCGAAGCGGTGAAGAAGGAATCCGACGAGGCGTCCAAGCGCCGGCTCGGCGTGATCGAGGACGAACTCGAAAAGCTGCAGCGCGAGTACAACGACTACGAGGAAATCTGGAAGGCGGAAAAGGCCGCCGTGCAGGGCAGCCAGGCCATCAAGGAAGAAATCGACCAGGTGCGCGCCGAGATGGCCGAGCTGCAGCGCAAGGGCCAGTTCGACAAGCTGGCCGAGTTGCAGTACGGCCGCCTGCCGGAGCTGGAAGCGCGCCTGCGCACCGCTGAAAAGGGCGCGGAACAGGCCGAAAGCGGCGACCGTCCGCGGCTGCTGCGCACCCAGGTGGGCGCAGAGGAAATCGCCGAAGTCGTCTCCCGCGCCACCGGTATTCCCGTGTCCAAGATGATGCAGGGCGAGCGCGAGAAGCTGCTGCACATGGAGGAATTCCTGCATCGCCGCGTGGTGGGGCAGGATGAGGCCGTGCGCCTGGTTTCCGACGCCATCCGGCGGTCGCGCGCGGGGCTTTCCGATCCCTCGCGGCCCTATGGCTCGTTCCTGTTCCTGGGGCCCACGGGCGTCGGCAAGACGGAGCTGACCCGTGCACTGGCGGACTTCCTGTTCGATTCGGAAGAACACATGATCCGCATCGACATGAGCGAGTTCATGGAGAAGCATTCCGTGGCCCGCCTGATCGGCGCCCCGCCGGGATACGTGGGTTACGAGGAAGGCGGTTACCTGACCGAAGCCGTGCGGCGCAAGCCCTACAGCGTGGTCCTGCTCGATGAAATCGAGAAGGCGCACCCCGACGTGTTCAACGTGCTGCTGCAGGTGCTGGACGACGGACGCCTGACGGACGGGCAGGGCCGCACGGTGGATTTCCGCAACACGGTCATCGTGATGACGTCCAACCTGGGCTCCCAGCATATCCAGACCATGGCGGGCAAGCCGTACGAGGTGGTGAAGGAAGTCGTGTGGGACGAGTTGAAGCAGGCCTTCCGCCCGGAGTTTTTGAACCGTATCGACGAAGTGGTGGTGTTCCACGGGCTGGAATCGCAGCACATCGAATCGATCGCGCGCATCCAGCTCAAGCGGCTGGCCGAGCGGCTGGAGAAGCAGGAAATGCGTCTGGAAGTCTCGGATGCGGCGCTGGCGGAGATCGCGCGCGTCGGCTTCGATCCGGTGTTCGGCGCGCGTCCGCTGAAGCGGGCCATCCAGCAGCAGATCGAGAACCCGGTGGCCAAGCTGATACTCGAAGGCCGCTTCGGGCCGCGCGATGTGGTGCCGGTGGATCTGCGCGACGGCAAGCTGGTGTTCGAGCGCACGCTGCAGTAAGGCGGACGCCTTCGTTGGAAGCGGAGGCGACGGCGGGGGCTGCTGTCTTGGGGCGGCAGCCCCCGCTTTTTCATTCGCGGGGATGGTTCCGGACGCATGCTTCCGCACGGTCCCGGAATGGGCGCGGCTGGTCAGATGACCAGTTCGATCAGGAAAGGACCCTTGCGGCGATTCGCGGTGGCGAACAGGTCGGCGAACTTCTCCATGGTGTCCGCCTGTGCGGCCTCGACGCCCATGCCGTTGGCCATCTTCACCCAGTCCAGCGTCGGGCGCGTCAGGTCCAGCATGTCCAGGGCGGTCTGTCCGGCGGCTGCGCCCACGCCCTGCAGTTCGCCCAGCAGGATGGCGTATTTGCGATTGGCCAGGATCACCGTGGTCACGTCCAGTCCTTCGCGGGCCTGCGTCCATAGCGCTTGCAAGGTGTACATGGCCGAGCCGTCGGCCTGCAGGGAAACGATGCGCCGTCCCGGCGCGCCGATCGCCGCGCCGGTGGCCAGCGGCAGGCCGTTGCCGATGGCGCCGCCCGATATCTGCAGCCAGTCGTGCGGCACGGTGTTGGTCGTGCCTGGAAAAAAGGCGCGTCCGAAGCTCACGCCTTCATCGACGATCACGGCATGCTCCGGCAGCAGCGCCGATACGGTCTGCGCGACGGCCTCCGACGTAACGGCGCCACGGGCCGGTTCGGTGGCCACGCGCTGCGCGACCGGCGCGTCCTCGGTGGCCCCCAGCGCCTCCGCCAGGCGGGACAGCGCGTCCAGCGGGTCCTGTTCCTCGCGCGCCAGCACATGGATCTGGCAGTCCGATGGGTACATGACGGACGGCTTGTCGGGGTAGGCGAAAAAGGCGACTGGCGCTTTCGCACCGACCAGAATCAGGTGCTTCGTGCCTTTCAGCGCGGCGACCGCCGGCTCCACCGCATAGGGCAGACGCGTGACCGGATAACGGCCGGCGCCGCGCTCCACGCGCCGGTTCGAAGTCGGCGCGAAGACGCGCGCGCCGGTCTTGTGGGCGATGCGTCCGGCCGCCGCCAACGGCGCTTCGCGCAAGGCCGCGTTGCCGACGAACAGTACCGCCGGTTCACCGGCGCGCAGCACGCGTGCAATGGCGGCGACTGCGCTTTCGTCGACCCGTCCCGGCGCGGGCGGTGCCAGCGGTTCGGCCACGATCCCGCCCGGATTCCAGCACGTATCGGACGGGGCGATCAGCGTGGCGATCTGGCCCGGCGCCGTACGCGCCGCCTGGACGGCCACGGCCGCATCGCGGCCGATGGTGGCGGCATCGGTGGCCGTGCGGGTCCATGCCGAGACGGGCCGCGCCCAGCCTTCGGTATCGGCCGTCAGCGGCGCGTCGAGCGGACGATGATGGGTGGCCTGGTCGCCCACGATATTGACGATGGCAGAATTGGCGCGCCGCGCGTTGTGCAGGTTCGCCAGCCCGTTGGCCAGACCGGGGCCGCAATGCAGCAGCGTCGCGGCCGGCTTGTCCGCCATGCGCGCGTATCCGTCGGCGGCGCCCGTGACCACGCCTTCGGCCAGCGCGAGCACGCAACGCATGCCCGGAATCCGGTCCAGCGCCGAGACGAAATGCATTTCGCTCGTGCCCGGGTTGGCAAAGCAGGTGTCGATGCCGCTTTTCAACAGCGTATGGACCAGACTCTCGGCGCCGTTCATGGTTTCCTCGTGATGCGGGGTGGCGTGGCAACAATGAGCAGCAAGTGTACGCTCGCGCGTCCGGCGGCGGTCCTGCGGAAAACGCGGCTTGAAAAAAGACGCCCCCGCTGTATGGGCGGGGGCGTCCCAAGGCCGGAATGGGGAATCAGCGATTGCCGGCGGCGTCGGCGTCGCTCAGCGATTCGTCGTTGATCAAGCCTTCCCTGCCGTAGAACTTCACGCCGATATGGATGCGGTCGCGCCCCTGGGCCCGGCGATGGCGATTGGTATCGCGCAGGGAATACACGCAGCCGCAGTACTCCTGCTGGTAGAAGTTCTCGCGCTTGCTGATCTCGATCATGCGCTGGGAGCCGCCGCCCTTGCGCCAGTTGTATGTCCAGTAGATCAGATCGGGATACCGTGCGGCCGCCCGCACGCCGCATCCGTTGATCTGGTTCATGTCCTTCCAGCGCGAGATTCCGAGCGAGCTGGTGATGGTGTCGAAACCGTGTTCGTGCGCGTACAGCGCCGTACGCTCGAAGCGCATGTCGAAACAGGCGGTGCAACGGATGCCGCGTTCGGGCTCATTCTCCATGCCCTTGACCCGCTCGAACCAGTTGTCCATGTCGTAGTCGGCATCGATGAATTCGATGCCGTGCTTCTCCGCAAAGCGGATGTTCTCCTGCTTGCGGATCTCGTATTCCTTCACCGGATGGATGTTCGGGTTGTAGAAATAGATCGAGTAATCGATGCCGGAAGCATGCATGGCTTCCATCACCTCGCCCGAACACGGCGCGCAGCACGAGTGCAGCAGCACTTTGCGGCGGCCTTCGGGCAGTTCCAGCTTGGGGCGGACGAATTCGGACATGGCGGTACGGCAAAAGCGGGGATGAAGGATCGGCGGCCGGCCTTGCGCGGCCTGGCGGCGCGGTTGACCGATAAGGATGATCGGACGGCCGGTTGCGAACATTATATTGCCGCGTCGGCATGCGCCGTTCCCGGGCGGCGCGCCGAAACCGGCCGCCGGGCGGCGGTCCCGTGTCAACCGCCCAGCACCGCGTCCCACAACGCGCGCACCGCTTCGCGTTCCTGCGCCAGCGCATCCGGGTCCACGCGCGGTTTTTCCTGGCCCTGCAGGCGCAGCTTGTGCTGCGTCCGGCGCAGGGTGCGATAGGCATCCGCGGCGCGACTTGCCGCGCCGGCATCGATCAGACCCTCGCGCGCGGCGATGCCCAGCAGGGCGATGTTGCCCAGGTTGTCCAGCAGGGCGGGATGCGCCGCCGCCTGTGACAGCACCAGATATTGCGTCACGAACTCCACGTCCACCATGCCGCCGCGGTCGTGCTTCAAATCGAACTTGCCGGTGCGGTTGGGATGGCCGGCGCTGATTTTGTCGCGCATCGCCAGCACTTCCCGGCGCAGTTCCGCCGCATCGCGCGGACGCAGCAGTATTTCCCGCCGCACGGCTTCGAAGCGTTCGCCCACCGCGGGGTCGCCGGCGGCGAAGCGGGCCCGCGTCAGGGCCTGGTGTTCCCAAGGCCAGGCGTGCTTGCGCTGGTATTCCGCGAACCCGTCCACGGACGCGGCCAGCAAACCCGCTTCGCCATCCGGGCGCAGCCGCAGATCGATCTCGTACAGCCGGCCGGACGAGGTCATGGTCGAAAGCCACGAGGCCATGCGGCGTCCCAGTTTGGCGTAAAGCTCCGGCGCATCCTCGCGCGGGTCGTCGTACAGGAAGACCAGGTCCAGATCCGACGCGTAGCCCAGTTCCTTGCCGCCCAGCTTGCCGTACGCGATGACGGCGAAGCGCGGCGCCGTGCCGTCGCCCTTGTTCACCAGCGGCCAGACCCGGCGCAGCGTCTCGGCCAGCAGCATGTCGGCCAGGGCGGAAAGCTGGTCGGCCAGCTTTTCCACCGTCAGCTCGCCTTCCAGGTCCTGCGCCAGCAACTGGAAACTGGCCTGGCGCTGAACATCGCGCATCAGGTTCATCTGGCGCTCGACGTCGGGACTGCCGTCCGGCAGTTTGCAGGCATCCAGGTCCGCGGCCAGATGACGCGCCATCGCGGCGAAGTCCAGCGGTTCGAACAGCGTGCGCCAGTCGATCAGGCTGTCCAGCAGCAGCGGGTGCTGGGTCAGGTATTGCGCGGCCCAGGGGCTGGCGGCCATCATGCGTGCGATGCGGGCCAGGGTGTCCGGGTACTCTGCCAGCAGCGCCAGATAGGCGCTGCGCTGCGCGATTGCCTCGATCAGGTCGAACAGGCGGACGGCCGCCGCCGCTGGCGCCGGGGTGCGGGCGGCGGTACGAACCACCATGGGCAGAAGCGTATCGACGCGCCGCCGGCTGGCCTGAGGCAGGGTACGCAGGCGCGGACTCGACAGAAGCGAACGGGCGCGGCCCGCCAATTCGGGCGCATCTGCGCCGAACAGCGCGTGGATGTCGTCGGTGAGCAGGGTCTCCAGATCGGTATCCGCGCTGGCTGCGCCCGCGCCGCCCCCATGGGACGTTGCCCCGCCACCAGCGCCGGTCATGTGACCGGCGGAGCCGGCGGGGTGCGCGCCGCCTGGTCCCGCGCGCGAACCGGCGGCGTCGCCGCCTGCCGCAGCATCGCCTTCGCGCGCCGCGGATTCGCCGTCACCCATGCCGGCGAGGCGGAAGGCGTCGCGAAAGGTGGCCTCGACGAATTCGCGGTGCTCCGAGAGCGTACGTTCGAAAGCCTCCGGCGGCATGCCGAGTGCGGCCGCCAGCGCGGCGCGTTGCGCGGGGTCGGCCGGCAGCAGATGCGTCTGCTCGTCTTCGCGGTACTGCAGCGCATGCTCCACCCGGCGCAGGAACCGATAGGCGGCTTCGAGGCGGGCGGCGTCTCCGGCCGGTATGAGCCCGGCGTCGCGCTCGGCATGCAGGGCCGGAAGCAGGCCGCGCACTTGCAGGGCCGGCATGCGGCCGCCCCGGATCAATTGCGACAGCTGGACGATGAACTCGATTTCCCGGATGCCGCCTTCGCCCAGCTTGATGTTCAGCGTGCTGTCCATCCCGTTGCGCGCCAGTGCGCGGCGTTCCCAGTCCAGACGGATGCGTTCGCGCAACGCGCGCAGCGCCGCCAGCGCATCGAAGTCGAAGTACTTCCGGTAGACGAATGGCTGGCGCAGGCTTTCCATCTGGCGCAGATGCGTCTCGGGATCGCTGCCGGCGAACGCCCGTGCCGGCAGCGGGCGCGCCTTCAGCCACGCATAGCGCTCCCATTCCCGTCCCTGGCCCACCAGATAGTGTTCGAACGCGTCCAGGCTCCATGCAAGCGGGCCGCCGTCGCCATCGGGCCGCAGGCGCAGATCCGTGCGGAATACGTGGCCGTTGGCATCGCGTTCGGAAAGCACGGGCATCATGCGCTGCGTCAGACGCCCGTAGAACTCGTGGTTGCTCAGGCGCCGCGGCCCGGGCGTTTCGCCTTCCTCGCCATAAAGCATGACCAGGTCGATGTCCGAGGACACGTTCAATTCCTGTCCGCCCAGCTTGCCCATGCCCATGATCAGCATCTCCTGCGGGGCGCCGGTCACGGGATCGATCGGCGTGCCATGCACCGCCGCCAGCTCGGTGGCCACGCTGCGGTAGGCTTCGCACACGGCCAGGTCGGCCAGCGCGGTCATGGCTCCTACCACTTCTTCGAGGCTGGCGACGCCGGCAAGGTCCCGCACCATCAGCGCACAGAACACGCGCTCGCGCAGGCGTCGCAGCACCGCGCGGCAGTCCGCGACCGGCAGCGCCGTGGCGCCGTCGGCGCCGGCCAGCGCATCGCGCCAGCCTGCCAGTACGGCCGCCGTCACCGGTTGCGCGGTCCCTTCCTGGCGCAGCCAATCGTGCAGGTCCGGACGCGCGTCCAGGGTGCGCCGAAGGTGGCCGGACCAGGCGAGCGCGGTGTCGAACGCCGGCGGCGCCGCCGCGGCATCGCATGCGGCGGGACGGCATGGCGCGGCGGCGGGCGATGCCGGGCGCGACGGGTTCGGGAATGTGGACGGCGAAGCGGGAGGGGTCGACATAGACGGATAAAAGTTACGCAGACGCCATGAGTCATTTGGGGTATAAGGGGGACGATACTGCAAGACCTCATTCCCCGTTAAGCAAACGTGCGTTTTCCCCTCAAACTCCTGCGCGGCCTGCTCTGGACAATCTGGATCGCATACATTGCCGCGGCGCTCGGTTTGCTGGGGCTGCGATATTTCGTGCTGCCGCGCATCGACCAGTGGCGGCCCCAGATCGAGCAGTATGCCAGCCAGGCGCTCGGCGCGCCCATCCGCATCGCCCACATCGCGGCCGATTGGAGCGGCCTGAATCCGCGCCTGGCCCTGAAGGGCGTGGAGATCGCGGACGGGCAGGGCGCGCCGGTGCTGAGCATGCCGGCCGTCCACGCAGTGGTGGCCTGGCGCAGCATCCTGAACCTGGAACCGCGCTTCGTTTTGCTGCAGTCGGAAGGCCTGGACCTGACCCTGCGCCGCGACAAGGAAGACCGCTTGTGGGTGGCGGGCCGATCCATCGATCTGCAGGCTCGGGAGCACGACGATGCGCAAGGAAATCTTGCCCTGCGTTGGCTCGCACGTCAGCGCGAAATCGTATTGCGCCACGTCACCCTGCGCTGGCTGGACGAAGCGCGGGGCGCGCCGGAATTGAAGCTGGAAGACGCCAACTTCGTGATGCTCAACGGCGCGTTGTCGCATCGCTTTTCCCTGCAGGCGCGGCCACCCGCCGAGTTGGCGGCCGGGCTGGTGCTGCGCGGCGAACTGGACCGTTCGCTGTTCAGCGGCCATCGCTGGGCCATGAGCGGCTGGCACGGTCAACTTTACGCGGAGCTCGCGGACGGCGAGCCGGCCGCGTGGCGGCCGTGGGCCGATGTGCCCGCCCTGCAGGGGCGGATGGCGGCAAGGGCCTGGTTGCAGATCCCCGGCGCCCATCTGGGCACCGTCACGATAGACCTTGTGGGCCGCCAGCTGGGCTGGCGCTGGCAGGACGGTGTTTCCGCATCGTTGGGACAGGTGCGGGCGCGCCTGGAAGGGCTGCCCGGCGACCTGGCGCAGGCCGGCGCCGCGCCGGTGCTGGCGCGCAGTCCCGGCGCCAATGCCGGGGTGACGCTGCGCGGGCAGGCCAGCGATGTTCACGCGATGCTTCCCGGGGTTTTCGAGCAGCCCCGGCTGCGCCTGGATACGGCCCAGCTGGACGCCACGGTGCGGCGCGGCGTGGACGGCGCCCTGGCTTTGGAGCTGCGCGACGTGCAGCTTGCCAATGATGATCTGGACGCCCGGCTGCAAGGCAGTTGGCAGGCGCGCGGCAAAACGGCAGCCGGCACCGCCGAGCTGCGCGGCACACTGCGGCGCGCCACCATGCAGGCCATACACCGCTATCTGCCCATGGAGGTTTCCGATGCGGCGCGCGAATGGATGGCGCGCGGCCTGCGGGCCGGCGTGGTGCGGGACGCCGCCGTGGCCCTGCAGGGCGACCTGGCCGACTTTCCCTATTCACAGCCGGGGCAGCAGGGGCGCTTTCATATTGGCGGGCGGTTCGTCGGGGCGACCGTCGACTACGCGCCTGCCACCGGCAGCCGCAAGGGATGGCCTGCCATTCTCGGCCTGGACGGCAGCTTCGCAATCGATGGCGCGGCATTGAGCCTGCAGGGCCAGCCCGGCGGCATACTGCGCCCCGCATCGGTACAGGACGCGCCGCTGCGGCTGGGCGCCATCAAAGCCTCGATTCCCGATATGGAGCACAACGCCGAGCTTTATCTGGAAGGCGAAACGGCCGGGCCGGTGCAGGCGTTCCTTTCCGTCGCCGAAACGTCCCCGCTGGGCGCGATGCTGGAAAACCGCCTGGCCCAGGCGCGTGGCAGCGGAGAATGGCAACTGGCGCTGGCATTGCGTGTGCCGCTGCTGCACACGGACGACACCCGCGTGGAGGGATCGCTGTCCTTCAAGGACAACGAATTCACGCTGATGCCGCAGCTGCCTCCGCTGACGCGGCTGCGCGGCATGCTGGAATTCACGGAGCAGGACATGCGAGCGCGCGACGTTCAGGCGCAATTTCTGGGCGGTCCGCTGAAGATCTCCGGAAGCCTGCTGGACGCCAGGAACGGGCTGCGGTTCGAAGGCCAGGTGAGCGGCGCGGCCCTGGCGCAGTTGGTCCGAGCCCCGGCCATGTCGCGGTTCTCCGGCCGTGCGGCCGTGAGCGCGCGCCTGCTTTACTTCCGCGGCGGCCGCATCGACGTAACGGCGGAATCGGACCTGGCCGGCATGGCCATCGATATGCCCGCGCCCGTGGGCAAACCCGCGGCCGCGGTTCTGCCGCTGAAGGTGCAGTGGAGCCCCGCGCAGAACCGCGGCAGCCGCGATCGAAGCTGGCTCACAGCGAGCCTGGGGGACAACGTCAACCTGTTGCTGGAGCGCGATCCAACGGAAAAACGCTGGACCTTCGCACGAGGCGCGCTGGGAGCCAATGCGCCGGCGACCCTGCCGGAGCAGGGCTTGAGCATCAGGCTGAACCTGCCGGACATCGACGTGGATGCATGGCAGGATGTGGCGGACGGTTTCGAGACCTCGGCGCCGCCGGAAAGCCGTCCCGAGGCGCGGGCTCCCCGTGCCGCCACGCCGCTGTTGCCGCCTCCGGACCAGGTCAGCGTGCAGACGCCCCGCATGCGAGTGGCGGGCATCACGCTGAACGATCTGAAGCTTTACGCGGTACGCCCCGCGCCCGCGCAATGGCGGGTCGATATCGCGTCGCGGCAGGCCACCGGCGCCGTCACGTGGCAGGAAGCGTCTGGCGCCATCGCGGGCCAGGTGACGGGGCGCTTCAAATACCTGGCGCTGGGCGAGGAGGGCAGCGAGAAAGCCGCGGAAGATGATTCCTCGGGCGACGACCTGAAGGACATCCCCGCCATCGACCTTCAGGCCGACGTGTTCAAGGTCTACGGCAAGACGCTGGGATCCTTGCAAATCCTGGGCGCCAACGTGGAGCGCGGGCAGCGCTGGCGGCTGGACAAGCTGCGCATCGCGAACGGCGACGAAAGTCTGGACGCGACCGGATTCTGGCGCTTGAGCGGGCCGCAGCGCGGCCTGACAGTGGACGCCAAGGCCCAGTGGAACGACTTCGGCAAGCTGCTCACCCGCCTGGGGTGGCCGGATACGGCGGCCGGCGGCGAAGGATCAGCCGAAGGCAAATTGACGTGGAACGATCTGCCGTGGTCGCACAGCGTCGCGGGATTGGACGGCCGCGTGTCGATCAAGATGGACAAGGGCCGGCTGATCCACGTCAATTCACGCACCGCGCGCCTGCTGGAACTGCTGTCGCTGCAGTCGCTGCAAAGGCTCGCCAAGCTGCAGACAAATCCGGCCAACCTGTTCCGCGACGGCTTCCCCTTCGATACGCTGCGTGCCCGCCTGGACATATCGAAGGGCGTGATCCGCACCGACGACTACAAAATCCACGGCCCGGTGGCGGCCATCGTGCTGTCGGGCAACACCAGCATCATCGACGAAACCTGGGATCTGAAAGCCGTGGTGATTCCAAACCTGGACGCCAGCGGCGCCGCCGTCCTGACCGCGCTGGCGGTCAACCCCCTGCTGGGCCTGGGCGCCTTTGTCACGCAATGGCTGCTGAAGCAACCGCTGGCCAAAGCCATGACAATGCAATACGCCGTGACGGGAACCTGGAGCGACCCCAAAATCACCCCCATCGAAGCCCCCCTGCGCGGCGAATCCGAGGCAGCAATCCCAAAGGACCCCATCGAACACTGACCTCCGCCGCGCCCACAAGGAGGCGCGAAGCGCTTTGCGCTTCGGGAGCTTCCCCACCGCAAGAAGCAGGGCCCGACCGGGGACGCAGCGGATCCGGCTCCGCCGGTCCGCCAGCGTCGCCCCCCTGGGGGGAAGCGCGAAGCGCTTCGGGGGGGGCTTTACTTCTTCATCATGTCGAAGAATTCGGCATTCGTCTTCGTGGCGCGCATCTTGTCCAGGATGAATTCCATGGCCTGGATTTCGTCCATGTCGTGGATGAACTTGCGCAGCACCCAGACCTTTTGCAGCAGCTCGGGCTTGATCAGCAGTTCCTCGCGGCGCGTACCCGATTTGTTCAAATTGATGGACGGGTAGACGCGCTTTTCCGCCAAGCGGCGTTCCAGGTGGACTTCGGAGTTGCCGGTGCCCTTGAATTCTTCGTAGATCACTTCGTCCATGCGGCTGCCGGTTTCGATCAGCGCCGTGCCGATGATGGTCAGCGAACCGCCTTCCTCGACGTTGCGAGCCGCGCCGAAGAAGCGCTTCGGACGCTGCAGGGCGTTGGCGTCCACGCCGCCGGTCAGCACCTTGCCCGATGCGGGCACCACGGTGTTGTAGGCGCGCGCCAGGCGGGTGATGGAATCCAGCAGGATCACGACGTCCTTCTTCAGCTCGACCAGACGCTTGGCTTTTTCGATCACCATTTCGGCGACCTGGACGTGGCGCGTGGCCGGCTCGTCGAAGGTGGAAGCCACCACCTCGCCGCGCACAGTGCGCTGCATTTCCGTCACTTCTTCGGGACGCTCATCCACGAGCAGCACGATCATGACCGCGTCGGGGAAGTTCGTCGTGATGGCGTGCGCGATGTGCTGCATCATCACGGTCTTGCCCGACTTCGGGCTGGCCACGATCAGGCCCCGCTGGCCCTTGCCGATAGGCGCGAAGATGTCCAGGATGCGGCCGGTCAGGTTCTCCTCGCTCTTGATGTCCCGTTCCAGACGCATCGCCTGATTGGGATGCAGCGGCGTCAGGTTCTCGAACATGATGCGATGCTTGATCGCTTCCGGCGGCAGTCCGTTGACCTTGTCCACCTTCACCAGCGCGAAATAACGCTCGCCATCCTTCGGAGTGCGCACCTCGCCTTCGATCGAGTCGCCGGTGTGCAGATTGAACCGGCGAATCTGCGAAGGGGAAATATAGATGTCGTCAGTGCTGGCCAGGTACGAGGTTTCCGGCGAACGCAGGAAACCGAAGCCGTCCGGCAGAACTTCGAGCACGCCGTCGCCGAAGATCTGCTCGCCCTGCTTGGCGCGCTTCTTCATGATCGCGAACATCAGTTCCTGCTTGCGCAGGCGGTTGGCGTTCTCGATTTCCAGGGAGGCGGCAAGTTCCAGCAACTTGGAGACGTGTTGCGCCTTTAGTTCATTCAGGTGCATTGCGTTGAAATTATTGGGGGAAGGTAAAGAGAAGAGGGATGGCGGCGGGCCACGGACGGGCCCGCGCGGGCGGGGGACAACGCTTGTTTACAAAGCGCTGTCCAAAAAAGCCGTGAGCTGGGATTTCGAAAGCGCACCCACTTTCGTGGCGGCGGCCTGGCCGTTCTTGAAGAGCATCAGGGTGGGAATGCCGCGGATGCCGTACTTGGCGGCGGTTTCGCCATTGTCGTCCACATTGAGCTTGGCGACAGTGACGCGGCCAGCGTATTCCTTGGCCACTTCCTCAAGAATCGGAGCGATCATCTTACAGGGACCGCACCATTCGGCCCAGTAGTCCACGAGCACGGGGCGATCGGACTTCAAAACGTCGGCGTCGAAGCTGGCGTCACTGACATGCTTGATTTGGTCACTCATGACTTTTCTCGTTGCTTTGCGGCGGGGAGGCATCCTTCGACCCGCCGTTCTTAGAGTTTGGCAGGATTAAAGCATACCACTGTCCATCCGAACAGGCGTCACCGGTTTTTGTGTAGGATAACCAGCCTCGCGGCAGGGGCTTCATCGCCGGCGGCCCTGTCTCCGCCGCACGCGTCCCCGGGCGCGTGTCCTGTCGCCGCCCCGCGCTGCTCAGCGCGTGCGCATCCTACTTCGAGCCGCGCCAGTGCTGGCTCTTTCCTTAGAATGTCGGTTTTTTTCCACAGAGGTTGGGGATAACTTGGCCACTCCACGCTATACAGAGGCGTCCATCCGGGTCCTGAAAGGTCTGGAACCCGTGCGGCAGCGCCCGGGCATGTACACCCGCACCGAAAATCCGCTGCATATCGTGCAGGAAGTCATCGATAACGCCGCGGACGAGGCGCTGGCCGGCAATGGCAAGCATATCCAGGTCACCCTGCACGCCGATGGCAGCGTGTCGGTCGAAGACGAAGGCCGCGGAATTCCGGTTGGGGTGCATCCCGAGGAAAACGCGCCGGTGGTCGAGCTGGTGTTCACGCGCCTGCACGCTGGCGGCAAATTCGACAAGCAGGGCGGCGGCGCCTATGCGTTTTCCGGCGGCCTGCATGGCGTGGGCGTTTCCGTCACCAATGCCCTTGCATCCCGGCTGGAGGTCATCGTGTGGCGCGACGGCGGCGTCCATCGCATGGTGTTCCGCGATGGCGACGTTGCCGAGCCCCTGGCGCCCTATACCGGCGTGCCCAGGAAGAAATCCGGGACGCGCGTGCGCGTCTGGCCCGATCCCAAGTACTTCGACAGTCCCAATATCCCGCTGGCCGAATTGACGCATCTGCTGCGCAGCAAGGCGGTCCTGCTGCCCGGTACCCGCGTCACGCTGACGGTGGAAAAGAGCGGCGACACCAAATCGTGGCTCTACGAAGACGGCCTGCGCGGGTATCTGACGGAGGCGCTGGACGGCGCGGAACTGATGATTCCGATGTTCGAGGGAAGCCAGTATGCCGGCGCGGACCACGACACCTTCGCCGAAGGGGAAGGCGCGCAATGGGTGGTCGCCTGGACGGAAGACGGCAACGCAGTGCGCGAATCCTACGTCAACCTGATCCCTACGCCGGCTGGGGGCACGCACGAATCCGGTTTGCGCGAAGGGCTTTTCAATGCCGTAAAGGGGTTCGCCGAGCTGCACGGCTTGTTGCCGAAGGGCGTGAAGCTGCTGCCGGAAGACGTTTTCGCGCGCGCCAGCTTCGTGCTGTCGGCCAAGGTGCTCGATCCCCAATTCCAGGGCCAGATCAAGGAAAGGCTGAACAGCCGTGACGCGGTGCGCCTGGTGGGCGGCTTCACGCGCGGCGCCCTGGATCTCTGGCTGCACAGCAACGTCGAATATGGCCGCAAGCTGGCGGAGCTGGCAATCCGCCAGGCGCAGGCGCGAGCGCGTTCCGCCCAGCGGGTGGAAAAGCGCAAAAGCTCCGGCGTCGCGGTTCTGCCCGGCAAGCTTACCGATTGCGAATCCAGCGACGCATCGCGCACCGAGGTCTTTCTGGTGGAAGGCGATTCGGCCGGCGGCTCTGCAAAGATGGGGCGCGACAAGGAATTCCAGGCCATCCTGCCCTTGCGCGGCAAGGTGCTCAACTCCTGGGAAGTGGAACGCGACCGCCTGTTCGCGAACAACGAGATCCACGACATCGCCGTGGCCATCGGGGTGGATCCGCACGGGCCCGCCGATACGCCCGACCTTTCCGGTCTGCGCTATGGCCGGATCTGCATCCTGTCGGATGCCGACGTGGACGGTTCGCACATCCAGGTGCTGCTGCTGACGCTTTTCTACAAGCACTTCCCCAAGCTGGTGGAAGCCGGCAAGGTCTATGTGGCGCGCCCACCCTTGTTCCGTGTCGACGTGCCGGCCCAAGGCAAGCGGCCGCCGCGCAAGATCTATTGTCTGGATGCCGGCGAACTCGAGGCGGTGCAGGACAAGCTGCGCAAGGAAGGTCTGCGTGAGGGCAGCTGGACCATCAGCCGGTTCAAGGGCCTGGGCGAAATGAGTCCGGAGCAGCTCTGGGAAACCACCATGAATCCCGATACGCGGCGGCTGCTGCCCGTGAGCTACGGCGATCTCAGCGCCGAGGAAACGACGCGCGTGTTCGACATGCTGATGGGCAAGGGCGAATCGGCGCAGCGCCGATCCTGGCTCGAAGAAAAGGGCAATCTCGCCGAACTCGACATCTGATGCTGACACCGCCCGGCGCCAGACGCACCGGGCGGTTCCCAATCTTCCGACAACATGACCGACAGCAATCAACCCGGCCTCTTCGATACCGAATCGGGCGATGCCGCCATCACCCTCGGCCGCTACGCCGAGCAGGCCTATCTGGACTACGCCGTATCCGTGGTGCGCGGGCGCGCGCTGCCCGACGTGGGCGACGGGCAGAAGCCCGTCCAGCGCCGCATTCTCTACGCCATGCAGGCCATGGGCCTGGGACCGACGGCCAAGCCCGTCAAATCCGCCCGCGTCGTGGGCGACGTGCTGGGCAAGTACCACCCGCATGGCGACCAGGCCGCCTACGACGCCATGGTCCGCATGGCTCAGGACTTCAGCCTGCGTTATCCCTTGATCGACGGCCAGGGCAACTTCGGCTCCCGCGACGGCGACAACGCGGCGGCCATGCGCTACACCGAAGCGCGGCTGACGCCCATCGCCCGGCTGCTGCTGGACGAACTGGAAGAAGGCACGGTCGACTTCATCCCGAACTACGACGGCAGCCAGCAGGAACCGCAGATGTTGCCGGCGCGATTGCCGATGATGCTGCTGAACGGCGCGTCCGGCATCGCCGTGGGGATGGCGACGGAGATCCCGTCGCACAATCTGCGTGAAATTGCGCAGGCCTGCGTGGCCTTGCTCAAGCGTCCCGGTCTGCCGGACGAAGAGCTGTATGCCCTCGTGCCCGGCCCCGACTTTGCCGGGGGCGGCCAAATCATCACGCCGGCCGCGGACATCGCGCAGATCTACAACTCGGGCCGGGGCTCGCTGAAGGCGCGTGCGCGCTGGCAGTTCGAGGAACTGGCGCGCGGCCAATGGCAGCTGGTCGTCACCGAACTGCCGCCCGGCACGTCGTGCCAACGCGTGCTGGAGGAAATCGAAGAGATCACCAATCCCAAGGTCAAGGCCGGCAAGAAGGCGCTGACCGCGGAGCAGCAGCAGGCCAAGGCCCAGATGCTGGGGCTGCTGGACGCGGTGCGCGACGAATCGGGCAAGGACGCGGCGGTACGCCTGGTCTTCGAACCGAAAACGTCGCGCGTGGATCGCAACGAGTTCGTGAATACCTTGTTGGCCCAGACCAGCATGGAAAACAGCGTGCCGGTCAATCTGGTATGCATCGGCACGGACGGCCGTCCGCGCCAGAAACCCCTGCGCGAAATCCTGCTGGAATGGCTGGTCTTCCGCACCGATACGGTCACGCGGCGCACCCGCCATCGCCTGGACAAGGTGATCGACCGCATCCATGTGCTGGAAGGGCGCATGGTGGTCTATCTGCATGTCGACGAGGTTATCCAGACCATACGGGAGTCCGAAGAGCCGCGCGCCGCGCTGATGGAGCGCTTCAACCTCACCGAGCGCCAGGCCGAGGACATCCTGGAGATGCGCCTGCGACAACTGGCGCGCCTGGATGGCATCAAGGTCGAACAGGAGCTTTCCAGCAAGCGCGATGAGCAGGCCAAATTGCAGGAACTGCTGGACAATCCCTCGTCGCTGAAGCGGCTCATCGTGCGGGAAATCGAGGCGGACGCCAAGCAGTATGGCGACGAGCGCCGCACGCTGATCGAAGAGGCCGAACGCGCAGTGCTCGAAACCCGGGTGGTGGACGAGCCCGTCACGGTCATCGTTTCGCAAAAGGGCTGGTTGCGCGCCCGCCAGGGGCACGGCCACGACGCCACGCAATTCGGCTTCAAGCAGGGCGACGATCTGTACGGCGCCTTCGAATGTCGCACCACGGACACCTTGATTGCGCTGGGCGACAACGGCCGCGCCTACTCGGTGGCGGTGGCGAGTCTGCCGTCCGCGCGCGGCGATGGCCAGCCCATCACCACCATGATCGACCTGGCGTCCGGCACGCGCATCGTGCATATGATCGCGGCGTCCGCGGATACGCGCTGGCTCTTCGCGACACAGCGCGGGTACGGCTTCATCGCCCGGCTGGCCGACATGGCCACTCGCCAGCGCGGCGGCAAGCAGTTCGTGACCCTGGAAGAGGGCGACGCGTTGTTGCGGCCCGTGCCGGTTTTCGAAGGCGCGCAACAGCTGGCCCTACTGTCTTCCAAAGGGAAATTCCTGGTGTTCGGCTTGGACGAGGTGAAGGTGCTGTCCGGCGGCGGCCGGGGCACCACCCTGATGGGGCTGGATGGCAACGATGCCCTGTCCCAGGTGGTGCCCATTGGCGCCGGCGGTTTGCGCGCCACAGGTATCTACCGGAACAAGACGGTAGAAGACATTCTCAAGCCCGCCGACCTCGGCGCCTATGTCGGAAAGCGCGCCCGCAAGGGGCGGCAGCTCGATGTACGGCCCAAGCAGCCTGTGTTGTCGCCCGTGCTTTAGCGCTCGCCGGCCTGACGCGCCGACCCCACGTTCTGGCCGCGGCCCGGGAGTGACTCCCGGGCCGTTTTTCTTTTGCGGGGTTCCCATGCTCCGCTTCTGCCGATATAATTCGTACTCAAATTAATTCACTAGAAGTGACTTCAACAGCATTTATTGGTGTTGCTTTTACTTCAGCAGCATTTACTTCGCTCGAAGTCATTTCACTCGAATCGGTCTACCACAGCCATGCCGGAACGTATGCCACCCGCCCCCGAACACGCACGCGACCAGGCGCAAGCCGGCGCGCCCGCGGCGGCTTCCCAGCAGTACGACCTGCGGATCCTGCGCGCTCTGCGCCGCATCACGCGTTCGATCGCCCTGCATTCGCGGCAGTTGGCGGCCGTCAGCCACATCACCGCGCCGCAGCTCATGTGTTTGCGCACCGTGATCGCGCTCGGACCCATCACGTCCACCGCCATCAGCCGGGAAATTCATGTCAGCCCGAGCACCGTGGTGGGTATCCTGGATCGCCTGGAAGACAAAGGCCTGGTCCGCCGCGAGCGCGGCCGCGAAGACCGCCGCACTGTCTTCGTCACCGCCACCGGAGCCGGCATCGAGCTGGCGCAGCAGGCGCCGTCGCCTTTGCAGAAACACCTGGCCGACGCGCTGAACGCCTTGCCGGAACTCGAGCAGGCGACCATCACGCTGTCGCTCGAACGCATCGTGGCCCTGATGGAGCAGGGCGGCCAGGCCGCGCCGGTGGACGCGCATGACGCGGCTTCCCCCATTCTCGACGTGCCGACGGGCGGCCCCGCGCCGGAATCGGGCCTGGTGGTATGACGGGTGGGGCCATCAACCGCGCCGGCATCGCGCCGGCCGCGCAAACGTCCACGTCGCACGATTCTCCATCCCGTCATCTGTTGCGCGCGCCGCGCCTGGCCGACGGCGCCGCGGTCCATCGCCTGGTCGGCGAATGCCCGCCGCTGGATCTGAATTCCACCTACGCCTATCTATTGCTGTGCGAGCACTTCCGCGACACCTGCGTGGTGGCCGAGAGTGCCGGCGGCAGCATCGACGGCTTCGTATCCGCGTACGTTCCCCCTGGCCGGCCGGACTGCGTGTTCGTGTGGCAGGTGGCTGTGCATGGCAGGGCCCGCGGCCAGCGGCTGGCGCGTCACATGCTCCATGAACTGCTTCGCCGGCCCGTGCTGGCGGGCGTACGGAACCTCGAAACCACGGTTGGGCCCGACAACCGGGCCTCTCGCCAGACCTTCATCGGCCTGGCCGCCGATCTCGGCGCTCACATCGCCGAGCAACCCTTCTTCGGCAAGCAGCTGTTCGGGCATGCCGACCACGACGACGAGATGCTTCTGCGGATCGGGCCATTCGCCTCGATTCCGTTCTGACGCCTCGTCAGCCTCCCCTTTGCGCCGGGACATTGCGCGGTTCATCGCCGCGGCGCCCCGGTGTCCACCTAGCTTTAGGAGACCACGATATGGACCTGAAAATCTTCGATCGCATGGAGTCGGAAGTCCGCGGCTACATCCGCTCCTTTCCCGTGATTTTCAATCAGGCCCGCGGCTCGATGCTGATCGATGAGGAAGGCACGGAATACATCGATTTCTTCAGCGGCGCCGGCACGCTGAACTATGGCCACAACAACCCGCTGTTCAAGGCGCGGCTGATGGAATACCTGGATTCCGACGGCGTGGTTCACGGACTCGATATGGCCACCAGCGCGAAGAAGCAGTTCCTGGAAACGGTGGACAAGGTGCTGCTGGCGCCGCGCAAGTGGCGGTACACCCTGCAGTTCACGGGACCCACCGGCACCAACGCGGTTGAAGCGGCGCTGAAGATCGCCCGGCAGGTCAAGGGACGCTCCAACATCATCTCGTTTACGCATGCCTTCCACGGTGTCAGCGGCGGATCACTGCAGGCCACCGCCAACGCCAAGTTCCGCGACGCGGCCGGCTACGCGCTTGGCAATACGACCTTCGTGCCGTACGACGGGTACTTCGGCCCGGACGTCGACACCATGGCCTACCTGGAGCGCATGCTGGATGATCCGAGCAGCGGCATGGACAAGCCCGCCGCGGTCATCGTCGAGACGGTACAGGGCGAGGGCGGCGTGAACGTCGCGACGCTGCGCTGGCTGCAGGAACTGGAAAAGGTCTGCCGCCGGCACGACATGCTGCTTATCGTCGATGACATCCAGGTGGGATGCGGCCGCACGGGAACGTTCTTCAGCTTCGAGACCGCGGGCATCCACCCGGACATCATCACGCTGTCGAAATCGCTGTCGGGCTTCGGCCTGCCGATGTCGCTGGTGCTCATGAAGCCGGAACTGGACGTATGGAAGCCCGGCGCGCACAGCGGCACCTTCCGCGGCAACAACCTCGCGTTCGTCACGGCGGCCGCGGCGCTCGACACCTATTGGGCGGACGACGCGTTCTCCCGTGAAATCCAGCGCAAGGAACGGCTGGTGCGCGATTGGCTGGAGAACCTCGCGCACAGCTATCCGGGCAGCGGCCTGGCAGTGCGTGGACGCGGCTTGATTCAGGGCCTCGTTACCGCGGCCCAGCCTGAGCTGGCGAACCGGATTGCCCGCAAGGCGTTCGAACGGGGCGTGGTCATCGAAACGTCGGGCGCGCACGACGAAGTGCTGAAGGTCCTGCCCGCCCTGACCATCGAGGACGACCTGCTCAAGCGCGGACTCGATGCCATCGAAGCGAGCGTGGCAGACGTGCTCGCCGAAGCCGGGCAATCCGCCCGCATCCTGAAATTCGGAGGAAAACGCTAATGATCGTACGCAATGTCAAGGACGTAATCGGCACCAAGGACGAGGTGCGCACCGATACCTGGATGAGCCGCCGGGTGCTCCTGAAGCAGGACGGGATGGGCTTTTCCTTTCACGAAACCACGATCTTCCCGCACACCCGCACGCACATCCACTACAAGAATCACTTGGAAGCCGTGTGGTGCATCGAAGGCGACGGTTCGCTTGAAACCATCGCCGACGGCAAGCGCTACGAGCTGGGCCCGGGCGTGGTGTATGCGCTGAACGAACACGACGAGCACTGGCTGTGCGGGGGCGAAAAGCCGCTGCGCGTCATCTGCGTCTTCAATCCGCCGCTGACGGGGCAGGAAGTGCATGACAAGAATGGCGTGTACCCGCTGCCCGAACAGGACGCGGCCTGATCGAGGAGGAACGACATGATTTCAACCGCCAAGGATCCGTACGCCTCGCGTACGGACCGCAGCGCCGCCATCATCACGCGCCAGGATCCCGTCGTGTACGGCGAAGGCCGCTATGCGCAGGCACTGCCGGGCGAACAGTTGCAGTCCTACGAGCGTGACGGATTTCTATTGCTTGAAGACCTGCTGCCGGAAAATGAGGTGCAGGCGCTGATCGCCGAGGTCTCGCGCATGGCGCGCGACCCGGCCATCATCCGCCGCGAGGAAGCGATCACGGAACCGGGCAGCAATGCCGTGCGCTCGATCTTCATGGTGCACCAGTTTAGCCCGATGATGTCGCGCCTGGCCCGGGACCCGCGGCTGATCAATGTGGCGCGGCAGATCCTGGGCTCCGAAGTCTATATCCACCAGTCCCGCGCGAATATGAAGCCTGGCTTCAAAGGCAAGGAGTTCTATTGGCACTCCGACTTTGAAACCTGGCACGTCGAAGACGGCATGCCCGCCATGCGCGCTTTGAGCTGCTCGGTCCTGCTGACCGACAACAATGTGTGCAACGGGCCTCTCATGCTTGTGCCGGGATCGCATCGCCAGTTCGTCTCGTGCGTCGGCCAGACGCCGCAGGAACACTACAAGCAGTCGCTGAAAAAGCAGGAGTATGGCGTGCCGGATCCGGTCAGCCTGCAGATGCTGGTGGAGCAGGGCGGAATCCGCGCGATGACGGCCAAGGCGGGTTCGGTGGTGTTCTTCGACTGCAACACGATGCACGGCTCGAACAGCAATATCTCCCCCTGGCCGCGGGCCAATGTGTTCATGGTCTACAACAGCGTGGAGAACGCGCTCGGCGCGCCGAAGTACGGGTTGGCGCCGCGGCCGGAGCATATCGCCACCCGCTCCAGTTTCAAGGCCCTGACCCCGCTGGACGCGTTGCGGCTGGTCGGCTGATCGCGGCGGCGATCGCGGTCTGTTCGCCGCGCATGGCGGCGGCCGCGCAGCCGGCGCGCCGCATGGCGGATTGTTGCTATGCTTGCGCAGGTTTCAGATCCTGCCCAAGTCCGCCATGCCCCTTTCGATTCGCAGTCTGCATATTTACCCGGTCAAATCCTGTGCGGGCATCGGGCTCGACGCCGCGCCCATCACGACAGCCGGCCTGGCCTTCGATCGCCAGTGGCTGGTTGTGTCCGGCGGCCAGTTCCTGACACAACGGCAGCACCCCCGCATGGCGCTCGTCCGCACCGCGCTGACAGACACGCATCTGCAATTGCGGGCGCCCGGCATGCCCTTGCTCGAGGTGCCTCTGGACGGCTCGCAGCGGTCGCAATGTCCGGAGTCCGTCACCGTGTGGCGCGATACCTTCACCGCGCAGGCCGAAAGCGAGGATGCTGCGCAATGGTTCAGCCGCTACCTGGGCATCCCCTGCCGCTTGTTATGGGTGGATGTCCAGACGGCGAACCGCGCCACGAGCCGCGACTGGGTAGGACGCTGGCGCGAGGCCAACCCCACGTTGTCTGCGGGCTTCGAGGGCGACCATCTGTTCGGTTTCGCGGACGGTTTCCCCATCCTGGTCGCGAACCAGGCATCCCTGAATGAATTGAACCGCGTCCTTGGGGCCAAGGGCCGGGCGCCCGTGTCGATGGACCGCTTCCGGCCGAATATCGTGCTGGATGGCGATGACCTGGGCGCCTACGAGGAAGACCATCTGGCCCTGCTGACCTGCGGCGAGGGCGTTCGGCTGGCCCTGGTCAAGCCATGCACGCGTTGCGGGATTCCGGACGTCGACCAGGAAAGCGGCGAGCGCGGCGACGAGCCGGGCCTGACCCTGACTGCGACACGCAGCGCGGACATCGGCGTCGTGTTCGGCCAGAACGCAATCGTTCATGCCGGCGCCGGTGCGCGCCTGCGCGTTGGCGACCCGGTCACGCTGGAGTGGGCGTTCTGACGGGAATAAGAAGGCGGGCTAGGCCGAGGACAGCTTCAGGCCGACCAGGCCCGTGACGATGAGGGCCACGCTGGCTATCCGCAGCCAGCCCAGGCCTTCGCCAAACAGCACCACGCCGGCCACGAACGCGCCGATGGTCCCGATGCCAACCCACACCGCGTAGGCCGTCCCCAAGGGGAGCGTGCGCATCGCGATGGCGAGCAGCCATACGCTGGCGATCATGCCGACGACGGTAATGACGGACGGCATGATGCGGGTAAAGCCTTCGGTATATTTGAGGCCGACGGCCCAGACGACTTCACACAGCCCGGCGAGCAACAGGATGACCCACGTCATGGAAACAATTCCGGCGCAAGGTATGGGGCCGGCCGGGTGCGCCTGTCCCGGACCGGCAAAAATTATAGAATGTCCGATTCCATCCCTTTACCGCCGGTTCGCCTCGCGCCATGAGTTTTCAGGTCACCATCACACCGAGTCAACATCAGTTCAATGTCGAAGCCGGGCAGACGGTGCTGGATGCGGCGCTCGCCGCCGGCATCGTCCTGCCTTACAGCTGTCGCAGCGGTGCGTGCTCCACCTGCAAGGGCAAGGTGGTCAGCGGCGAATACGACGCCGGACCCTATCCCGCGCAGGTGCTCGCGCCGGAGGAAATGGCCGCCGGTTATACGCTGTTGTGCCAGGCCCGCCCCTCGACTGACATGGTGGTCGAGTCGGCGGAAGTCCGGCTGGCCAGCGACATCCAGATCCGCAAGCTGCCGGCGCGCGTGCAGACGATCGAACGCGTGGCCCCGGACGTCGCGGTGATCAAGCTGCAGTTGCCCGCGTCCGAGACTTTCCGCTTCTACGCCGGGCAATACATCGAGCTGATTCTGAAGGAAGGCCGCCGGCGCAGCTATTCCATGGCCACGCCGCCCCACGCCGGAAGTCCGCTCGAATTGCATATCCGGCACATGCCGGGCGGCTACTTCACCGACCACGTCTTCGGCGCGGGGGCCACGCAGATGAAGGAAAGGGAGATCCTGCGCATCGAAGGCCCGTTCGGCTCTTTCTTCCTGCGCGAGGACAGCGGCAAGCCCATCGTCCTGCTCGCCAGCGGCACGGGCTTCGCCCCGATCAAGGCCATCGTCGAGCACATGGCGCACCAGCAGATCCGCCGGCCTGTGGCGCTCTATTGGGGCGGCCGCCGTCCGCGCGATCTGTACATGCACGATCTGGCGGCCTCCTGGGCGTCGTCCCTGCCCGACTTCCAGTACATTCCCGTGATTTCCGATGGGCTGCCCGAGGACGGCTGGACCGGCCGTACCGGCTTCGTCCACGAGGCCGTGATGCGTGATCTGCCGGATCTGTCCGGGCACGAAGTCTATGCGTGCGGTGCGCCCGTCATGGTGGAGGCCGCGCGCCGGGAATTCACGGCCCAGTGCGGCTTGCCGGCCGACGCGTTCTTCGCCGACGCCTTTACTTCGGAAGCGGATCTGGTCAAGGCGCACGAGTGAGCGCTTCCGGGGCCGGCTTCGCGCCGCCCCGTGACCGGGGGCGCCGGGGAACCGTATGACGGCCGCGTGTGTGCCATCGGCGGTTACAGCGCTCGGTGTAACGATCCTGTTTCAACACCCGGTCCCCGCGTGACGGGGCGGGCGGCAAGGTAAACTCCGATCCCAGGATTTCGGAGGGTACAGCGGTCGCGGCTGACGGCAGCCCGGACGCACCCAGGAGCTTGGCGCGAATGAAAATTGCGGTATTGGGAGCTGGAATCATTGGTGTTTCGACGGCGTGGTGGTTGCGCCAATCGGGGCATGACGTCGTGGTCATCGACCGACGCAACGGGCCCGCGCAGGAGACCAGTCTCGCCAATGGCGCACAGATATCCGTCTCGTATGCCGAACCCTGGGCCAACCCTCAGGCGCCGCTGAAACTCCTGAAGTGGCTCTTCCGGGAGGACGCGCCCCTGCTTTTCCGGCCGCAGCTGGACCTGCGGCAATGGGCCTGGGGTCTGGCCTTCCTGCGCGAATGCCTGCCCGGCCGGCTGGCGCCCAACATCCGCGCAATGGTCCGCATGGCCGAATACAGCCGCGCCACGCTGCGCGGCATGCGGACCGAGCTTGGCATCCAGTACGACCACCTGGAGCGCGGCATTCTGAATTTCTATCGCGATTCGCACGAGTTCGAGCTGTCTCAGAAGGCGGCCGGCGTCATGCGTGATTTCGGTGTGGAACGGCGCATTCTGACTGCGGATGAAGTGGTGGCGGTGGAACCGGCCTTGGCGCCGCAGCGTCACCGCATCGTCGGGGGCGATTTCACGCCCGAAGACGAAAGCGGCGACGTGCATCTGTTCACGGTCGCGCTCGCCCAGCGCTGCGTCGACGCCGGCGTCGAGTTCCAATATTCGACCCAGGTCACCCGCCTGATATCGGCAGGCGGGCGCGTCGATGGGGTCGAGGTGCTGACCCCCGACGGCGCCTACGGTCAGGTCACCGCGGACGCCTATGTCGTGGCCATGGGCAGCTATACGCCGCTGCTGGTGCGGCCGCTCGGCGTGCCGTGCAACGTCTATCCCGCCAAGGGCTATTCGGCCACGTTCCCCGTGCTGGATCCTGCGGCCGCGCCCACGGTCAGCCTGACCGACAGCAGTCATAAGGTGGTGTTTTCCCGCCTCGGCAACCGTCTGCGCATGGCGGGTACCGCCGAACTCGCGGGGTATTCCCGCGCATTGAATCCCCAGCGCTGCGAGGCCATGACCCGCCTGGCGCGCGACCTTTTCCCCGGCGCGCTCGATTTCGAGCACGTCACCTACTGGTCGGGCTTGCGCCCGTCCACTCCGTCGAACGTGCCCCTGATCGGCCGTACCCGGATTCCCAACCTGTATTTGAATACAGGCCATGGGACCCTCGGATGGACGATGGGGGTAGGTTCGGGCCGGGCTCTGGCCGATCTGCTCAGCGGACGCGTGCCGGAACCGGAGTTTCCTTTCCTCGGCATGTAGACCTATGAAGAAATTGCACGAAACGGGCTTGTCCCGCGCAATCCGCGCTTCCGGGCGCGTCTGGATCTTCGGCGCCGCCATGCTGGCGGCGGGAGTCGCGCATGCGGCGCCTGTTCAGATCCAGGTATGGCACGCGCTTACCGACGTCAACAAGGCGGAATTCGAGAAGCTGGTCAAGCAGTACAACAAAGAACAGAACGACGTCGAAGTTTCGTTACGCGATTTCGATTCGCCGGTCGCCTTGCAGCAGGCGGCGCGGTCTGCTGTCGCGTCGAAGAAGACGCCGAACCTGATCCAGTTGCAGGACAACCATTCCCCTGAAGTCGTGGCGGAATACAAGTCCATCAAGCCGCTGTACGAGCTTCTGGCGAAGTATCCGATCAAGGATGCCACCTGGTTCCTGCCATCCACCACCAGCTTTACCCGCGATTCCCGCGGCAGGCTGCTGGCCTTCCCGTACATGGCGGAAATCCCCGTCATGTTCTACAACACCGCGTTGTACAAGAAGGCTGGGCTGAATCCGAATGCGCCTGCCCGTACCTGGGCCGATCTGCAGGGCGAACTGCTTAAGCTGCGCGACGGCGCCGACGTCGAATGTCCCTATGCTTCGGCGGACCAGGTGGAGGTCCACCTGGAAAACCTGGCGCCGATCAACAACCAGCTTTACACCAGCAACGGCAATGGCATCGAGGCGCAGCGCGGCAAAGCGGCGCCCGCTTCGCTGGAATTCGACACGCTGTACATGCGTCACATCTCGCTCATGACGAGCTGGAAGCGTTCGCTTCTGCTGACCCAGCATAGCAATGATGACAAACCGGTCGAGTCCTTCGCCAAGGGCCAATGCGGCGTATTGACGGCCAGTTCCGGCGTGTTGGGACGCTTGCTGAACACCAAGTCGCTTTCCTTCGGCATTGCACCCCTGCCGTACTACGAGCAGGCGACCAAGCAACCGGGCAAACCCTTCGTCAGCGGTAGCGCGCTGTGGGTGATGGAAGGCCATCCCGCAGCCCAGGACAAGGCCACCGCCGAATTCCTGGCGTGGCTGTCCAAGCCTGTGACTGCGGCGGAATGGCACCAGTCCACCGGTTATCTGCCGCTGACGGAAGCGGCCTTCCGTGCGGCCCAGGTTTCGTTCTACAAGAACATTCCGGGCGCCCAGGAGGTCGTTGCCAATATGCGCGCGCAGCCGCCTGCCACCGCGCGCGGCTTCCGGGTCGCCAACTATGATCGCATCGAACCGGTTCTCAACCGCGAACTCGATCAAGCCCTCGATGGCAAGACCCCGCCTGTCGCGGCGCTGACCAGCGCCGTATCGCAAGCCCGCGCGATCGCGCAGCAGCGCTGATCCTGCATCGCGCGCCGGGGTGGCCTCGGCGCGCGATCGCTTCGGTTTCCTCCCCCTCTATTCCCTCGATGCCTGTCGCGGCGGATGCGGCATGGGGCGCTGGCACGTTGGCGTCTCACGCCGCTCCTGCCCGGCTCGTCGCGCCCGCCGCCGGCAGATTGCGCTGGCAGCCGAGTGATGCGGACATCCATGCGTAGATTTGCGCCTTGGCGCAACGTTTTGCCTGGGCCACCATGTGGTCGTCGCGCCAATGGCGGCGCGCATCGCAGGGACCGGCATGCATCGATTGTTCAAGACGCTACTGATACTGCCATGGCTATCGGCTTGCGGGCCGTCGTTTTTGCCGGGCGGCCTATCCAACGATTGGCATGCGGGCGCGCCCCCGGGCGCGCGCCACGACTTCAATTGGCGGCTTTCCGGCGACCGGCGCGTGGCGCCCTTGCAGGTTTTCGACGACGGTCAGCAGACCTGGCTGCAATTTCCGCCAGGGCGACCGGTGCCGGCGATATTCGTGCAGTACGGGGGCAGGGAATTCCCCGCCGAGTCTGTGTCGCGACAGCCCTATGTCGTCGTGAAAGGGAAATGGCCCGCGCTGGTGCTGCGGGGCGGCGCCTTGCATGCGCGCGCGGATTATGTGGGGCGCGGTCCGCATGATGCCGGGGGGGACGGCGGGTTTGTTTCCGCGGCGGGCTCGCAGGCGGATGCCGCCCTTGCGCAGCATCGCGCAGGCGCCTTCATGCCGGCATCCTCCGCCTCCGCGCACTCAGGAAGCCCGGCCTCGACGGCAGCGGCATACCCGCCAGCGCACACGCCCGAAGGGGTACGGAACCCCCGCGCAGGGAACGCCACACCCCGCGGGCAGGCGCCCGCCGCCACGACCCAATCGTATCGTGCGGGCCCGGGGGACGAGAACATGCGGCGCGCGCTTTCGCGTTGGGCTGGCTTGGCGGGCTGGACGTTCGAACCTGAACATTGGGCCGTAGATGTAGATATCCCGCTTTCGGGCAGCGCGGCTTTTTCCGACGATTTCAAGCACTCCGTCCGTGAACTCCTCGCCGCGACAGAGCTGGGCGAGCGTCCGCTGCAGCCGTGCTTCTATGCCAACCAGGTGCTGCGCGTCGTCCCGCTGTCGGAAGCCTGCGACCGTACCGCACTGCGTGCCGGAGCGGCATCGTGAGGCGCCGATGGTTTCCGGCCAGCCGTTGCACCTCGGCGTCTGCCGCCATCGTTTGCAAGCGAAGGGCACCGTGGTTGCGGCGGTGGCTTGCCGGCGGCCACGGCGGCGGCCCAGTCCTCGCCCCAAGGCGCGCCGTTCGCGCCGGGCGATTGCAGGGTGTGATCCGGCCGGTCCGGCCTATCGCCATGTCTTCCATCGCCGTGCTCTGCACGGCGTGTATCAGTGCCGAACGTATATCCGCCATCCAGGACCGCACCGAGCACACGAGAGCGCGAACCGATGCGGCCCAGGCGCGATTCGCAAGCGCGCTGTCCGACCCTGGAACGCGCCAGGCCGCGCAGACCGTGGGCAGACCATGGCTTGCCGGACGCGCGCGGCCGCTGGCCCGGGAAGTCGTGCTGCCCGCCGCCTTGCGCAGGAACGTCGACACGACGCTGATGTTCGCCGGCGGAAAAGCCGATCTCCCCGAATTGGCCGACCGCATCGCGCGCGCCACCGGCATTGGCGTGAAGGTGCGGCCGGACGCGTTGCTTCCTGCGGATCTCTTTCTGCCACGGCTTGGGGCGGTCTCCGGCCCGGGCGTCGCACTGCCGGGACGCGCATCGCTGCCAGAGGGCGCCCAGCCCCTTCCCAACGTGCTGGATGCGATCGCGTGGCGGCTGGGCGTCTATTGGCGCTACAGCGATGGCGCCATCGAGTTCTATCGAACCGAGACGCGCGTGTTCGACGTGCGGGCGCTGACCATGAACGCCCGGGCCGACGCGCGCCTGGGGCGCGCCGGCAAGTCCGGCACCGAAGGGTTCGAAAACACGTCCAACACGGCCCTGTCGACAGGCGAGCACGATGCCATGGCTTCCGTACGTGCGCGCATCGAGCCCTTCCTGACGCGGGCTGGCACGGTCACCATCGCGCCGGGGGCAGGCAGCTCCGTCGTGGTCACAGATACGCGGGACGCGCTCGACCGCGTGGCGCGATTCCTCGACCGCGAAAACAAGGCGCTCACCCGCCGCGTGCGCCTGGTCTTCGAGGAGATCACGGTCGTCAACAAGGACCGCAGCCGTGCCGGCATCGATTGGAATCTGCTTTATCAAAGCGCCCGGGCCTCGGCGTCCGCGGCGTTGACGGCTGGCGGCGGCGTCTCGGCCAACACGCTGAGCGCGGGCGTCACGGGCGGTCCCTTCGGCAGCACCAAGGCCATCGTCGATGCCTTGAGCGAAATCGGCACGGTGGTTCGCCACACCAGCGTGCCGGTGCTGACGCTCAACCGCCGGCCCGTCACGCACGCCGTACGCACCACCTTTTCCTACGTCGATCAGGTGCAAGGCGCATCGGGCCTTGCGGGCGCCTCTTCGGGGCGGCTGGACACCATACTTCCGTCGGTCTCGGTCAACCAGAAGCAGGAGACCGTCGGCTCCTTCCTCACGCTGGTGCCCGACGCCCAGGAAGACGGGCAAATACTGCTTTCCATCGCCTACGACAACACGGTCGCGCAGCCCTTGAAAAGCATGACCTTCGGCCGGGCGGACAACCGCATCGAAATCCAGCAGATCACCATCGACGGCAACGGAATGGTCCAGCAGGTCGAACTGCGGGCCGGGCAGCCGATGATCATTTCCGGCTTCGACCGGCGCGAAGACGAAATCGACCGCCGGCGTCTGACGGCCGGCGCACCGTTGGCGCTGGGTGGAAGCGACGTGGCGTCGACGCGCCGAGCCACCACCATTCTCGTCGTCACCGCGCAGCTGGAAGAGGGGTTCTGAGCAATGGCCGATCTGCAAGCCATGGACGGTCACGTCCTCATTCCGGCACGGGATGGTGCGACGCTGGTATTCGCGCTCAACTGGTCGCCAGTCATCGGCAGCCGTGTCGATCGCCTGGCGCGCCGCAAAGCGCGCGAAGCGCGCGCCACGCACTACGTCCACGGGGGCACGGGCGCCGCGGCGGTGGGATGCGCGCGCCTACGCGGCCGCGTAGGCGCCTGCTATGCCGCCGCGCAGGTATTCGCGCGCCTGCATTCTCACGGGGCCGTGGCTGGCCTGCTTCCCATGCCGGACGGCCGTATGTGGCTGGCCGCCGCCCGCAACGGCGCCGTCATGGCGCGCGGCGATGCCGTCCATACAGATGAAGCGGCCGCCCGTGCAGCGCTGGGCGAACTCGATGCGGTACATCCTGGGCTGGCGCGCCAGGCAATAACGCTGACGGTGGAAGACCTTATCGCCGCGCTTGATCCTGCCGCGGCCCTGTGGCGGGTCGGTATTCCGTTGCGTCACGTTCCCGTACCGATACAAGGCGCTGCCTTGCTTATTATCCTTGCCCTCGCCCTTCCCCCCGCATGGCGCGCATGGAACGGCGTTGCGGATGTGGCGCCTGCTGCCGCGCTCCCGGATGCGGCCCAGGCATGGCGCGATGCCGTGGATCGGGCAGCCAGCGCCGTACGCGTCCACGATCCGCGCGAGCTCGCGCGGATCTTCGCCGCCCTGCGGCGTTTGCCCACCCGGCTGCAGGGCTGGTCGTTGCGTTCGGCGCGATGCCGGCCGCAGTCCATGGACTGGTCTTGCGTCGCCCGCTATGCCAGGACGGGCCCCCTGGCCACCAACCGAACGTTGGCGAACCAAGTGCCGAGTCCGGCGCGCGCGGCGTTTGTCTCCCTGGACGAAGCTGAAATTACGTGGCGGGTGCCCGGCCACGGGGCGCCGCTTCATCCGGATTCGGTGCCGGCGGCCGGGCATACCGAGCTGGTGGTCGCGAGCCTGTTGCAGACAGTGCGCGCGGCCTTCGCCCGTGTCGCACTGGGCGCCCCCGCGCCGCTGCCGGTGGTTGCGCCCCGCGATCCACACGGAGCCATGCTGCCGCCGCCCGCCGATCTGCCCCGCGTGAACCGGCGCGACATTGTCCTTCACGGGCCGCTGCGATCCTTCGCGCTGATCGCTGATCCTCCCGGCGCGGCATCGTGGACCGAGGTCACGCTGGATGTGCACCCCGACCGACCCGTGGATGTCACTCACAGTCCACTGATGGCGCAGCTCCAAGGAGTCCTCTATGAACGGGAATAGGCCTGCCCGACACGACATGGCACGGGCGCTGGCAGGTCTCGGGCTCCTCTCCATCGCTTTGCCTTGCGTGGGGTCGGAGAGGCCCGTGGCGGCTGCTGCGGACGCCGCCGCAACGATCGCAACGTCGCAGCCGATGGATGCCGAGGCGCCGCCGGCTTGGCCGGACGCCGGCGCGGTCGAGGAACTCCTTCGGCGCGAAACCCGTGCGGCCTTGGCCATGCAGCGTCGCCGTGAGCGTATGAACGAGATCCGGCTGGATGCTTCGGCGCCGAACGGGGCGCGCACCGCAGGGGTGGCTGAACCGGCCGGCGAGCGAAAAGCGGCATCGGGCGACGCGGATGGCGACGGGCCGGCCAGCCGCATCGACCTCGCGGCCATCTACGGCGTGGGCAAGCGCTTGCATGTCGAGATCCTGCACAACGGCCGGCGGCTGCGATATCGGCATGGCAAGAAGTGGCCCGACGAGGCGCCGGATGGCGCGGGCGCCTATGCCTTGCGCGCCATAGAAGGGTCTTGCGTCCGTTTGGACAGGACGGGTGATCAACGGCGCGTTTGCCTGACGCGCGTGGAATAAGGAAACGACATGTTGTTGCGACGCAATCCCACCGGCCTGGCGCCGTCACCGCGGGCCGTCCCGTTCGCGTTGCCGGACGAACCGGGGCAAGCGGCCACGATGCCCGCGGGCCTGCCCGTGCTGGCCACGCAAGACGACATTGCGCGCATCGCGCCTGCTTTTGCCCGTGCGCTCAGCCAGGAATTCGATCTTGCCGCGCTGGCGGGCCGCGTCTGTCCCGTGGCGCTGCAGGACGGCGCGGTGGCCATCTTCGCCCTGGCCGACTATGCGGCGGGCGATGCGGTCGATGAAGTCGAGCGCATGGTGTTGCGGCGGGGGCGGCGTCTTGCCCAGCCATCCCGCTACGTGCTGCCCGCGCCGCTGCTGCTCAGCGTGGCGCGCGGCCAACTCACCTTGGAAGGACTGCGCGACCGGCGCGGCGTCCTGGCGGACCGCCACAAGTCCGCCCTGGCGGCCGGTTTCTGCGAGATCGTCACATGGGGCGTCCGGAACGGCGCCAGCGATGTCCATTTGAACGTGCATCGCGAGCGGGCAGAGTCCGAGATCCGCTATACGATCTGCGGCCGCTACGTTGCACCGGCCCGTTTTCGCCACATGCCCACGGCCACCTTGATGGAAATGCTTGCGGTGGCATGGATGGACGTGCGCGGCGGCAACGGCGCGGTTTTCGATCCGCAGCTCGAGCAGCAGGGGCAACTGCATATCGACGTCGATGGGCGGCCGGTGATGTTGCGCTGGGCGTCCCTGGCTGCCGACAAAGGGCCTTCGGTCTGCCTGCGCCTATTGCGCTTGGACGCACTGCCTCAGGATGCGTCGCTGGAAAAGTTGGGCTATCTCGACAACCAGATCGATATGCTGAATCGTGCGCGCTGCGGCGACGGCGGGGCCATAGTGCTCGCCGGTGTGGTCGGTTCGGGGAAATCGACCACGATCGCCACCTTGATGCGCTCGCTGCCCGAAGGACGCAAGGTCATTACGCTGGAAGATCCGGTCGAGTACGTCATCGGGAACGCCCTGCAGAACACCATCGCGCGCAATCTCGACGACAGCCAGGCCACCGTGTTCGACGCCAAGCTCCGCACGGTGAAGCGTTCGGCGATGAACGACCTGCTGATCGGAGAGATCCGTGATGCCGAAACGGGAAGGGCTTTCATGGACCTCGCCAGTTCCGGCGTCAATCTTTATACGACCACGCACGCGGCATCCGCCTTGATGATTCCGGAACGCCTCGCTTCGGACTTCATCGGGGTGTCCCGCGACTTTCTCGCCACGCCCGGCGTGCTGAAGCTGCTGGTCTACCAAGCCTTGCTGCCGCGTCTGTGCCCGCACTGCGCCCTGCCCATCGAAAGCCTGCTGGAGGGCGACAACAGCGAGCGGTGGAGCGCCTGGATGCAGCGCTTCAGCGCCTTGTACGCGTTGCCGATCAAGGTGTTGCGCGTGCGCAATGCCTCAGGGTGCCCGCATTGCGTCAATGACGACCTGCCCCATTTGAACGGAACCAGCGGCAGAACGGTCGTCGCGGAGATGATCGAGCCCGGCAATGACGACATTCTCCTGCGTTGCATCAGGTCGCGCGACACGATAAGACTGCGCCGCTACCTGCGGGGACGCCGGCGCGCGCCCTTCGATAGCCCGGACATGGAAGGAAAAAGCGCACTGGAATGTGCGGTTTACAAGGCCGCGGCAGGCATCATCGACCGCCGCGAAATCGAATCACGCTTCCAATCGTTCGCCGCCATTGACCAGGAGCGGGAGCGTCGGCGCGAAGGGGGGCGCCAGCGCAGCGGGATGCGGGTTTACGCGGGCGGGCGCCGGCATCCCGTGCGCGGCGAGGATGCCCGCGCCCGCAGAGCGGGCCACGGCGCGATGGAGGAGGGCGTCCATGCGTGAACGGCGCGCCCGGACGTCCTTCCACCGATTGCTCCGCTTCATGCCGGCCGTTCCCGATACCCGGGCGCTGCTGCGATGGTGGGACGCCATGGTGTTTTCCCGCGACCGGGCCGACTACTACGCCTACCTGGCCGACATGGTGGAAGGGCTGCAGGGCCGCAAGACCCTGCGGGATTTGTTCGAGGACGACGCACGCCGTTTCGGGCGCGCAACCCCGCGCGGACGATTGGCCCGCCGGTGGGCCGACGCGCTGGAAGGCTGCGGCGGCGATCTCGCCATGGCATGGGCCGATTGTCTGCCCGCCGAAGAGCTGGCGCTGTTGCATGCTGCTCAGACAGGGGGCGTGGGGGCCCTGCCCGCGGCCTTGCGCGACCTTGCCCGAGCCGCAACGGTGGCCGGCGATGCGACGCGCATCTTCCGCGAAACCTTGGCCGCGGGCATGATCGCCTTGGCTGTCGCGGCCGGGGTCGCCTGCGCGGTGCCGTACTTCACCGCTCCGCGTTTACAGACGGTGTTTCAGGCCGTTCCACCCGTCTATTACGGGTCATCTACCCGCACTCTGTTCGCGTTCGGGACCGCGGTGCACCATGTCTTGCCGCTGGTGGCCGCCGTTGCCGCCGGAACGATGTGGCTGGCGCTGTGGTCGCTGCCGAATCTTGCGGGCCCCTTGCGGCAACGTCTGGACCGGTGGTTCATCTGGCGCCTATACCGGGATGTGAACGCCATCCGTTTCCTCGCCATGCTGTCCGTCCTGGTGCGCCAGCGCGCCAGCGTCGATATGCGGCTGCGGCAGGCGCTGTCCTTGCAGGCGGCGCTGGCGGGCCCATGGCTGTCCTGGCATATACGGGAAATGATCCGCCGCATCGATGCCGGGATGGTGGGGGCCGACAGCTTCGATACCGGCATGATCGAAAGGCGGACGTGGTGGTATCTGAGCGACATGGTCGCCGCCCACGGCATGGCCGCCGGTCTGGAGCGGGCTGCCGGGCGCGTGGCCCAGCGTGCCTTGGGCCATGTCCGCCGTGACGCCCACACACTGCGCTGGACCATGCTGCTGGCCGCGGTAAGCGCCGTGATCGCGATCGCTTTGTGGCACTACGCCGCCATCGACGACCTGCGGCGCGCCCTGACCAACATCTATGCCGCAGGCTAGGCCGTGCCGATGCGTGCTGCGCCATCCTTGCTCACCTTCGCGGCGGATCCTGGACTCGCCGCTTCCTCTCGCTTACCCATATTCGTACCCGCCATGACCGATACCCGTCTTTCCCAGCAAGGCTTCTCGCTCATCGAAGTCTCGATCGTCACCGCCATCGTCCTGCTGATCGCGATCATCGGCATTCCGGCGATCGGCAGCTACGTCATCGAAAACAAGGTCCCCAAGGTCGGCGAGGAGCTGCAGCGTTTCGTCGCCCGCGCCAAAGCCAATGCGCAAGGAGGCGGCGTCGCACCGTACCTGCATCTGCACGACGGCATGCTGGCCAACGCCTTGCGCGATTCCAGCGTTTTCACGGTGCGCGGCAGCGACGCGGCCGCCGTCGTGGCGCACGGCCTGGGAGGCAAGGGCGCCGCCGGGCATGGCACGATTTCACTGTCAGCGGCTTCCGTCGGAGGGGCGGGCCCGGGGTCTGGTTTCTCGCTGACGCTGACCAATGTCAATAATGCCGCCTGCCCCGGGCTGGCGTCGGTCATGCAGCGTGTTTCGGAAATCATCACCGTCGAAGGGGAGGGCGGGCCGACCCTCGTCAAGGATGGCACTGCGTCGCCGCCCCGGCCGTACGATGCCATGCTCGCGCAGGCCCAGTGCGCGCGCGGAGACGTGAATACCTTCGTTTTCACCACACGCTGACGGCAGCGGCGCATGTCGGTTGTCATGGCTTGCCGTGAAAGGCCCATCGCGTCCCATTGCCGTTCCGGCGCCATCACGCATCCGCGCCAAATGGCGGGATGGTCCGCATGCAACGGGCGCCAGGCTGGCGTGGCCCTGATCGAGCTGGCGATCGCGATGGCGGTGGTCTGCCTGCTCGTGGTCTGGGCGGCGGACAAGCTGCTCCACCAGGTCGATGAAGCGTCCGAGCAGGCGGCCGGGCGATGGCTCATTGACATGCAGCGGGGCCTGGAAGGCTTGCTGGCGCGTCACGGCGCTGTCCTGGGCGAGGGTGCCGCGCCGGCGGATGATCATGGACGTCCGCTGTATGCGGATCCCTTCTCCCCGACTGTCGCGGAGCTCAAGGCGCAAGGTCATCTGGATGGCGCATTTCCGGAGCGCGGCCCCTTGGCCATACACCCCATCGTTCGCATTTGGCGTGCAGGCGGCTGTCCGGGGCAGGCCTGCCGCGTGGACGCCATTGCCTATAGCGCGGCGCCGCTGCTGCGGGCAGGACAGCCGGATCTCGGGCGCATTGGCGGCATCCTGCTGGCCAGCGGCGGCGCCGGCGGGGCGGTGTCCCAGCTGGCGCCGCACCGTTTGCGCGGGGCCGGCTTCGATCTTCCCAATCCGCCGGCGCCCGGCATGGCGCCGCTCCCCGTCGGCACGGTGGCCGTGCGCGCGGGCCGGGAAGCCGCCGCCGGCAGCCGCTTCATCCAGCGGCGGGACGCTCGCAATCCCGATTTTCTTGGCGACCTGTCGGCACAGGGCGCGATATCGGCCAAGGGCCGGCTCGAAACCGATGGCCACCTCAAGCTTGGCGGCACGGCGATACCGGGCGAAGCCTGTGCCGAAAACGGCCTGCTGGCCCACGATGGCGAAGGGCGGCTGCTGAACTGCGTCGCAGGCGTATGGTCGGGCGCCGGCGGATTCGGCGGCGCCTTCTCATGGAACAGTGGCGGGGGATGCTCCCGGGCGCCCAATCCGCTCACCGGCCGGTGCGATTGCCCGCCAGGCTTTCGCGCGGTTCTCGTATCGTCGGGCGGTGTCGGCGATTGGACGGCACACGGCTGGACGGAAGGCTATGTCTGCGTCCGAACGCAGTCGCCAGGAATCGGACGTCCCGGACCCTGAGGGCGCCGGAGCACGCCGCCCTGAGGGCGCCAGAGCGCGCCGACCTGACGGGCGCGGGACCTGCCGGCAGGCCGGCGGCTGTCGTCTTGAAACAGCGGCAACCCTCTATAATCGAAGATTCGCCTTATGCCGACCGATTCATCCACGATGAAATCCTCCGAGATCCGCCAGAAGTTCCTGCAGTTCTTCCAGTCCAAGGGGCATACCATCGTCCCTTCGTCGTCGCTCGTTCCAGGCAACGACCCGACGCTGCTTTTCACGAACTCGGGAATGGTCCAGTTCAAGGACGTGTTCACCGGCAAGGAAACGCGCGCCTATACGCGCGCCACTTCCGCCCAGCGCAGCGTGCGGGCCGGGGGCAAGCACAACGACCTGGAGAACGTGGGCTACACGGCCCGGCATCACACCTTCTTCGAGATGCTGGGCAATTTCAGCTTCGGCGACTACTTCAAGCGGGATGCCATCCATTACGCCTGGGAGCTGCTGACCACGGTGTACAAGCTGCCTCAGGAAAAACTGTGGGTGACGGTCTATCACGAGGATGATGAGGCCTATGACATCTGGGCCAAGGAAGTCGGCGTTCCGGCAGACCGCATCGTGCGCATCGGCGATAACAAGGGCGCCCGGTACGCCTCTGACAACTTCTGGCAGATGGCCGAAACCGGCCCATGCGGCCCGTGCTCGGAAATCTTCTACGACCATGGCCCCGAAGTGTGGGGTGGCCCTCCGGGGTCCCCGGAAGAGGACGGCGACCGCTACATCGAGATCTGGAATCTGGTCTTTATGCAGTTTGAACGGGACGCCGCGGGCAATATGTCGCGCCTGCCCAAGCCCTGCGTCGATACGGGCATGGGGCTGGAGCGCATCTCGGCCGTCCTGCAGGGCGTGCACTCGAATTACGAGATCGACCTTTTCCAGAAGCTGATTGCGGCGGCGGCGCGCGAAACGGGTTGCCAGAACCTGGGAGACAACTCGCTCAAGGTCATCGCCGACCACATCCGGGCCTGTTCATTCCTGATCGTCGACGGCGTCATTCCCAGCAACGAGGGCCGCGGCTACGTCCTGCGCCGCATCGTGCGGCGCGCGCTGCGTCACGGCTACAAGTTGGGTCAGACCCAACCGTTCTTCCATCGGCTCGTGCCGGATCTGGTCGCCGAAATGGGCGAAGCCTATCCGGAACTCGCCAAGGCCGCCGACCGCGTCGCCCAGGTGCTCAAACAGGAAGAAGAGCGCTTCGGCGAGACCCTTGAGCACGGGATGAAAATCCTGGACGGCGCCCTGGCTGGCGTGGCGAAGGGCGGGCAACTCGACGGCACCACCCTGTTCACGCTTTACGACACCTATGGTTTCCCGGTTGACCTGACCGCGGACATCTGCCGCGAGCGCGGCGTGGAAGTGGACCTGGCCGGGTTCGACGCGGCCATGGCGCGCCAGCGCGAACAGGCTCGCGCCGCGGGCAAGTTCAAAATGGCCGAAGGGCTTTCATACGAGGGCGCCGAAACCCGTTTCGAAGGCTACGAGCGCATTGAAATGGACGACGTCCGGGTTCTGGCGCTGTATGCGGACGGCACTGCGGTGGATCGGATCCAGGCGGGGCAGGACGCGGTTGTCGTCCTGGATGCCACCCCGTTCTATGCGGAGTCGGGCGGCCAGGTCGGCGATACCGGGCTGCTGGAGGCCGCCGGTATGCGTTTCGCCGTGGCGGATACCCAGAAAATCCAGGCCGGCGTGTTCGGTCATCACGGCCGGCTCGAATCCGGCACGCTGTCGGTTGGAGACACGGTACTGGCGCGGGTCGATGCGGTGCGGCGCGCCCGGACGGTCCGCAATCATTCGGCAACGCACCTGATGCATAAGGCCCTGCGCGAAGTGCTCGGTTCGCACGTGCAGCAGCGCGGCTCCCTGGTGGATCCCGACAAGACCCGCTTCGATTTTGCGCACGATGCGCCATTGACCCCGGAGCAGATCGCCCGGGTCGAGGCCATTGTCAACGCCGAAATTCTGGCCAACCACCCGACGCAGGCCCGCGTGCTGCCGTATGACGAGGCCGTCAAGGGCGGCGCGATGGCGCTGTTCGGCGAAAAGTACGGCGATACGGTGCGTGTGCTCGATATCGGTTTCTCCCGCGAGCTTTGCGGCGGTACGCACGTCACGCGGACCGGCGACATCGGCATGTTCAAAATCGTTGCCGAGTCCGGCGTCGCTGCCGGCGTGCGTCGCGTCGAGGCAATCACGGGCGACAACACGCTGGCATGGGTGCAGGCGCAGACTGCGCTGCTGAACCGCGCCGCCAGCGCCTTGCGTTCGCCGGCGCCGGAACTGCCCGACCGCATTGCCCAGATTCAGGAGCAGATGAAGGCGCTCGAGAAGGATCTGGACCAGGCGCGCAGCAAGCTGGCGGCCAGCGCCGGCAACGACCTGGCGGCCCGCCAAACGGTGGAAGTAAAGGGCGTGAAGGTCTTGGCGGCGGGCATCGACGGAGCCGATCCCAAGGCGCTGCGCGGCATGGTCGACCAGCTCAAAGACAAGCTCAAGCCCGCGGTCGTGCTTCTGGCCGGTTCGGCCGATGGCAAGATCAGCGTGGTCGGGGGCGTGACCGCGGAGCTGACCGACCGCATCAAGGCGGGCGATCTGGTGGGCTTCGTGTCGGGCCAGATCGGCGGCAAGGGCGGCGGCCGACCCGATATGGCCATGGGCGGCGGAAACAATGTGACCGCGCTGCCGGCGGCGATCGCCAGCGTGCGCCAATGGGTGGACGAGCGGCTGTGATGAGCGACACCGACCGGGGCGGCACGCAAACGCCCGAAAACCAGTCCGGCGCCGAGGGGGCGCCGGCTGCCGACATGGAAATCGACGCGACGGGCCTGGCATGTCCACTGCCGATCCTGCGCGCCAAGAAGGCATTGGCGCAGCTGGAAAGCGGGCAGGTCCTGAAGGTGCTCACCACGGACCGCAACGCCATTCGGGATTTCCAGGCCTTTTGCCGCCAGACCGGCAACGCCCTGGTGCTTCAGAAGGAAGAAGGCGGGCGCGGTATCCATTACCTGCGCCGGCGCTGAGGTCCAAACCCCGCGGCGCGGCGCTCGCGCCACATCCGGGATTCAAAGCCGCATCGATTTGCCGCTATGGCCGTATCGATGCTAGAATCTACTGTTTTTCACAACTAATTCAAGGGATTACCTATGGTGGTGATTCGTCTGGCCCGTGGCGGCTCGAAAAAGCGTCCGTTCTACAACCTGGTTGCCACGGATTCGCGCAATCGTCGTGACGGCCGCTTCATCGAGCGCGTCGGCTTCTACAACCCGGTCGGCGGCGAAGGTACCGAAAACCTGCGCATCGCCCTGGACCGCGTGCAGTACTGGACGAGCAACGGCGCTCAGCTGTCGCCCGCCGTGGCGCGCCTGGTCAAGGACTATTCGGCCAAAGTGTCCGCCTCGGCCTGACCGAGCCGGTATCCTGCCCGCCGCTGTCGGCGCAAGGCCGATCCGCGGCAGACTGCGCCCGGTCTCGTTGGCGGTTGCCTCGGTGTTCGCACTGGTTGATGGCGCCCGCCGCGGCCGTTCCCGAGTTGGAGCGGGCCGTCATTGTTAATGCCGGGTTTTCATGATCCGTCCCGCGCCATGAGCCACGCCGCCTCGCCAGCCCTGGCGCCCGATGACCTGGTCGAACTGGGTCGGGTCGCCTCCGCCTATGGCGTCAAAGGCTGGATCAAGATCCAGCCGCATTCGGCCGACGCCGACGTGCTGTTGTCCGTCGTCTCCGCTTCCGTGCCCGCGCCCGCGCGCACGTGGTGGCTGACGCGCGCCGCTGCGCCTGGGGCGATCGCCAAGCCGCATCCGCCGCAGTCCTATGCCGTCAAGGCCGCGCGTCGGCACGGCGCGCATATCGTTGCCCAGTTGGCCGGCATCGACGACCGCGACCAGGCAGACGCGCTGCGCGGCATGGGGGTCAGCATGTCCCGCAGCGTATTCCCCGCGCCCGAAGAGGACGAATACTACTGGGTCGACCTGATCGGCTGCGCCGTTTATGGACAGGACGTTGCCGAGCCGGCTTTGCTGGGTGTCGTGGACGAGGTGCTCGACAACGGGGCACATGCCGTGTTGAAAGTCCTGCGTCAACGCCAGGCAGCCCCGGACGCGCCAGCCGAGCCGGTTCTGGACGCCAAGGGTCGCCCGGTAGAGGTCCTGGTGCCCTTCGTGCAGGCGCACATCCGCGCGGTTGATTTGGCCGGCCGCCGCATCGACAGCGACTGGCCGCTGGATTTCTGATGCGTTTCGACGTCGTGACCCTGTTCCCCGAGATGTTCGGGATCGTCAGGGACCTTGGCGTGACCGGACGCGCCCATACCCAGGGCCGCTGGGCCCTCCATGCCTGGAATCCTCGCGACTTTACGCATGACGTGCATCGCACCGTGGACGATCGCCCGTATGGCGGCGGCCCGGGCATGGTCATGATGGCTGCCCCATTGGCCGATGCCGTGCAGGCGGCTCAGGTGGCGCGGGCCGAGCCGGCGCCCGTGGTGCTGCTGTCTCCCACCGGCCGGCGCTTCGATCAACCGTTGGCCCAATCCATGGCCGGCGGGGCCGGCGCCATTCTGATTTGCGGGCGCTACGAGGGTGTGGACCAGCGCTTCATCGATCGCCATGTCACGGACGAAATTTCATTGGGGGACTTCGTGCTCTCCGGCGGGGAGCTGGCCGCCATGGCGATCATCGACGCGGTCGTCCGCCTGTTGCCGGGCGTGCTGAACGATGACGAGTCCGCCATACAGGACTCCTTCAATCCCGCCCTTTCCGGCCTGCTGGACAGCCCGCACTACACCCGGCCGGAAGTCTACGCGGGCGAAGCCGTGCCGGCGCCGCTGCTATCGGGCCATCATGCGCGCATTGCGCGTTGGCGCCGGGAGCAATCCCTGCGGCTGACGGCCGCCCGGCGTCCGGACCTTATCGAGCGCGCGCGGGAACAAGGGTGGCTGACCGCCGAAGACGAGCGTTTCCTGCGGTCCTTGCAAGACCTCCACTGAGCGGACGCCGGCAGCCTGGCGGCCGCCGGCCATCCCAAGCGATCAGCCTCGGGCCGCCAATCTGGACCGCTGCTCGCGAACCTTGACCAGCGTCTCACCGAACTGCGCCAGACGGGCTTTTTCCTGCTCGACCACCGCGGCAGGGGCGCGCTGCACAAAGCTGGCGTTAGACAATTTGCCGTTGGCCTTGGCGATTTCGCCTTCCAGGCGGGCGATCTCCTTGTCCAGTCGAGCAAGCTCGGCTTCGACGTCGATCTCGACGTGCAGCATCAGACGCGCGTCGCCGACCACCTGCACGGGCGCGCCCATGTCGGGCAGCGTCTGTACCACATCGACGGTCGTCAGCCGGGCCAGCGCAGCCAGGTAGGGGCCATTGCGCTCAAGCAGCGCCGCCGGCCCTTGGGCGATCAGCGGCACCTTCTGGGCCGGCGATAGATTCATCTCGCCCCGCAGCGCGCGCACTGCTTCCACCTGCGCCTTCAGCTCGGCCACGGCGGCCTCCGCTTCGCGGTCGATGACCTGAGGATTCGGCCGCGGGTAGGGCTGCACGCTGACGCTGTCCGCTTTGCCCGGCTCGCGCTTGCCGGCGACCACGGACACCTTCTGCCACAGCTCTTCGGTGATGAACGGGATGATTGGATGCGCCAGGCGCAACACGGCTTCGAGCACCCGGATCAGGGTCGCTCGCGTGCCGGCCTGCTGCGCGGGCGTGCCAGTCTGCAGCTGCACCTTCGCCAGCTCGACATACCAGTCGCAATACTCGTCCCAGATGAAGCGGTACAGCGCGTTGGCGATATTGTCGAAGCGGTAGTCCGCGAAACCGCGCGCCACTTCCGCTTCGAGCTCCTGCAGCTGGCTGATGATCCAGCGGTCGACGAAGCTCAGCTGCTGGTTCGCCGCGGTGCCGACGTCATGGCCCTCGGTGTTCATCAGCACGAAACGCGTGGCGTTCCAGAGCTTGTTGCAGAAGTTGCGATAGCCCTCGCACCGCTTCAGGTCGAAGTTAATGTTGCGCCCCAGCGTGGCGTAAGCCGCCATCGTGAAGCGCAGCGCGTCCGCGCCGAAGGCCGGAATGCCGTCCGGATACTGTTTGCGCGTGGCCTTCTCGATCGCCCCCGCCTGCTTCGGATTCATCAGGCCATAGGTACGCTTGGCCACCAGCGTTTCCAGGTCGACGCCGTCGATCAGATCGACCGGGTCCAGGGTGTTGCCCTTGGACTTGCTCATCTTCTGGCCGTCGGCGTCGCGGATCAGGCCGTGCACGTAGACGTGCCGGAACGGAATCTGTCCGGTCAAGTGCGTGGTCATCATCACCATGCGCGCGACCCAGAAGAAAATGATGTCGAAACCGGTGACCAGCACGCTGGACGGCAGATAGCGCGACAAATCCGGCGTCTCTTCCGGCCAGCCAAGGGTGGTGAACGGCACGAGCGCCGACGAGAACCAGGTGTCCAGGACGTCCGGGTCCCGGGTCAGCGGACCTTCCACACCTGCCGCACGCGCCTGTGCAATGGCTTCGGCTTCATCATGCGCCACGAAGATCTGCCCGTCCGGCGCATACCATGCCGGAATCTGGTGGCCCCACCACAGCTGGCGCGAAATGCACCAGTCCTGGATGTTGTCCAGCCACTGGTTGTAGACCGCGGTCCAGTTCTCGGGATGGAAAGTGATGCGGCCGTCGGCGACGACTTCGAGCGCCACCTGGGTGATGCTCTTGCCGGGATGCAGCGTCCCTTCGGGCGCCGGCTTGCTCATCGCGACGAACCACTGGTCGGTGAGCATGGGTTCCAGCACGACACCGGTGCGGTCGCCCTTGGGCTGCATCATCTTGTGCGGTTCCACGCGCACCAGGTATCCCTGGTCTTCCAGGGCCTGCACCACCGCCTTGCGCGCCTCGTAGCGCTCCATGCCGCGGAAGGCGGCGGGGCCGTTTTCGTTGATGTGCGCGTCCGGCGTGAAGATCACGATCATCGGCAGGTTGTGCCGCAACGCGCAGGCATAGTCGTTGAAATCGTGCGCGCCGGTGATCTTGACGCAACCCGTGCCGAAGTCCGGATCCACGAAGTCGTCCGCGATGATCGGGATGTTCCGGTCGCACAGCGGCAGCTCGACGTACTTGCCCACCAGATGCTTGTAGCGCGCGTCATCCGGGTGCACGCACAGGGCGCCGTCGGCCAGCATGGTTTCCGGGCGGGTTGTGGCGATGGTCATGCCGCGCAGCGTCACCGTGTTGCCTTCCCGGTCCACGATGGTCTGCGGTCCGTCCACGAAGGGGTACTCGATATGCCACATGAAGCCGTCCGTTTCCTCGGACTGGACCTCCAGGTCCGACACGGCGGTGAGCAGCTTGGGGTCCCAATTGACCAGCCGCTTGCCGCGATAGATCAGGCCTTCGCGGTACAGCCGCACGAAGGTTTCCACCACGCCGCGCGACATGCGCTCGTCCATGGTGAAGTACTCGCGCGTCCAGTCCGCCGAGGAGCCGAGCCGGCGGACCTGGCCGGTAATCGTATTGCCCGACTGCTGCTTCCATTCCCAGACTTTTTCGACGAACTTTTCGCGCCCCAGGTCGTGGCGCGAAATCTGCTGGGCGTCGAGCTGCCGCTGGACGACGATCTGCGTGGCGATGCCGGCGTGATCGGTCCCCGGAATCAGCACCGTATCGTCCCCCGACATTCGGTGGTAGCGGGCCAGCCCATCCATGATGGTCTGGTTGAACGCATGGCCCATGTGCAATGTCCCAGTCACATTGGGCGGGGGAAACTGGATGGTGTAGTTGCCCGAGGACGCGCCGCCTTCCACGTGCCGGCCCGCCTTGAAATAGCCGCGCCGGTCCCATTCGGCGTACCAGCGCGCCTCGATTTCGGCGGGTTCGAAGCTCTTGGATAGTTCCTGCGGTTCGTTTTGGGGTGCGGCTTTGTTCATTGCGCGATTCCAGCTGATTGCGGGCGCCGGAGGCGGCCCTGCGGCCCCGGGCGGTTACGCCGGGGAAACCCGCAATTTTAAGATGTAGACGCCAATCGCGGCGTGCTAGAATGTCCGGTTACTGTAAACCTAGTAGAAGTCCCTGTTTTTATTGGAGTTTTCATGCCCATCGAACGCACCCTCTCGATCATCAAGCCCGACGCCGTGGCAAAGAATGTTATCGGCCAGATCGTGGCCCGTTTCGAGCAGGCCGGCCTGAAGGTGATTGCCGCGCGCATGCTGCAATTGTCGCGCGCCGACGCCGAGCGTTTCTACGCCGTCCATAAGGATCGCCCCTTCTTCAAGGATCTGGTCGATTTCATGGTTTCCGGCCCGGTGTTCGTGCAGGTGCTGGAAGGCGAAAACGCCATCCAGAAGAACCGCGACCTGATGGGCGCCACCGACCCGAAGAAGGCAGCTCCCGGCACCATCCGCGCCGACTTTGCCGACAGCATCGACGCCAATGCCGTGCACGGTTCGGACGCTCCTGAAACCGCCGCGGTGGAAGTGGCCTTCTTCTTCCCCGAAATCAACATCCACAGCCGCTGATCGCAGCGCCGCGCGAGCCTCATGAATTCCGACGAACGTGTCAATCTGCTGGGCCTGGACGGTTCCGAGCTGACCGCGCTGGTGCAGCGCTGGGGCGGCAAGCCTTTCCGCGCCCGGCAACTGCAGCGCTGGGTCCACCAGCGCGGCGCCGACACGTTCGACGCCATGACGGACCTCGCGCGGGATTTCCGCGCGCAATTGGCGGGCCAGTGCGAAATCCGCGCGCTGCCCGTGGTCACCGAGCAGAAATCCGCCGACGGCACGCGCAAGTGGCTGTTCGACGTGGGGCAGGGCAACGCCATAGAAACCGTCTTCATCCCGGAAGACGACCGCGGCACCCTTTGCATCTCCAGCCAGGCGGGCTGCACCGTGGCCTGCCGTTTCTGCTCCACCGGCCATCAAGGCTTCAACCGCAATCTGCACGCCAGCGAAATCATCGGGCAGCTGTGGTGGGCCCGCAAAGTGCTCGAAGGCGATCTCGCCAGCGCCCGCCTGCCGTCCGCAAAGGCCGGCGCGCAGCCGGACAGCCGCGTGGTCAGCAACGTGGTGATGATGGGCATGGGCGAGCCCCTGCTCAATTACGACCAGGTGCTGACGTCGCTGCGGCTGATGCTGGACGACAATGCCTATGGGCTGTCCCGCCGGCGCGTCACGGTATCCACCTCGGGCGTCGTGCCCATGATGGATCGCCTGTCGCAGGATTGCCCCGTGGCGCTGGCCGTGTCGCTGCACGCGCCCAATGACGCCTTACGCGATCACCTGGTCCCGCTGAACCGCAAGTATCCGCTGGCCGAGCTGCTGGCGGCCTGCAATCGCTACCTGGCGTACGCGCCCCGCGACTTCATTACTTTCGAATACGTCATGCTCGACGGCGTCAACGACTCCGACGAACATGCACGGGAATTGGTCGGCATCGCCCGCCAGGTGCGGTGCAAGATCAACCTGATCCCGTTCAATCCCTTCCCGCAATCCGGCCTGAAGCGCTCGCCCTCGGCCCGTGTCCGGATCTTCGCGCAGCGGCTGATGGATGCCGGCGTCATCACCACCGTGCGCAAGACGCGCGGCGACGATATCGACGCCGCCTGCGGCCAGCTGGCCGGCGAGGTGCGCGACCGCACCCGGATCACCGAACGTATCGCCGAGCAGCGCAAGGCCATTCCGATCAAGCAGGTGCACGCATGACAGAGACTCCCGCCACGCCCGCCGCCACGCAAACCGGCTCCGATACCGCCGGTGAAAAGGCGGTGGGCGGCGCGCTGCGGTCGCTGCGCATCAGCAAGGGCTGGTCGCTGGAAGAAGTGGCCGGCCGCATCAAGTTTGCGCCGCGCCAGATCGCCGCGCTGGAAGAAGAACGCTGGGAAGACCTTCCCACGGGTATTTCCCTGCGCGGCCTGGTGCGCAGCTACGCGCGGCTGCTGGGCGCCGACGCCGAAGCCATCGTCGCGTCGCTCGACCCCCATTTGCGCGGGGCGCAGCCCGCAAGGCTGGCGCAGGGCGGCCTGCACGCGCCGCGCGGCGCCCTGCCCGCGGAAGAAGAGCGCGGTTCCTCCTCGTGGGGCTGGTGGCTCGTGATCCTGCTGGTCATCGTGGCTGCCGCCGTTTACGGCTTCTGGCAAGGCTGGCTGCCCGGTCACTGGATCTCGGGCCTGCTGCCCCATTCCGGGCATTGACGGCTGCCCCGCCGCCTCGAATTTCCGTTTTGTCCAACCGCGCTTCGACGCCTCTCGCCATGCAAGAACCGACACCGCCCTGCCAGGATCAAGCGCCGCCCCCCGTGGGCCCCGCGGCCCGTCATCCTACGCGCGCCGTGCGGGTGCAGTGGAACGGGCGGGTCGTCACCATCGGCGGCGACGCGCCCGTGGTCGTGCAATCCATGACCAATACGGACACCGCCGACGCCATCGCCACCGCCATCCAGGTCCGCGAGCTCGCGCAGGCGGGCTCGGAAATGGTCCGCATCACGGTCAATACGCCCGAGGCCGCGCGCGAAGTGCCGGCCATCCGCGAGCAGCTCGACCGCATGGGCGTGGACGTCCCGCTGGTGGGCGACTTTCACTACAACGGCCACAAGCTGTTGACGCAATTCCCCGAATGCGCGCAGGCGCTTTCGAAGTACCGCATCAACCCGGGCAACATGGGCGGCGGCAAGAAGCGTGACGACAACTTCGCCCAGATGATCGAAGTCGCCTGCCGCTACGACAAGCCCGTACGCATCGGCGTGAACTGGGGCAGCCTGGACCACGAGCTGATGGCGCGCAAGATGGACGAAAACAACCGTCGCGCCGAACCCTGGGAAGCGCAGGCCGTCATGCGCGACGCCCTGGTGGTGTCCGCCATCAGCAATGCGCGCCGGGCCGAAGAGCTTGGTCTGGCAGGCGACAAGATCATTCTTTCCTGCAAGGTCAGCCATGTGCAGGACCTCATTGCCGTCTATCGCGACCTCGCAGCCCGCTGCGACTATCCGCTGCATCTCGGGCTGACCGAAGCCGGCATGGGAAGCAAGGGCATCGTCGCATCGACGGCGGCCCTGGCCGTCCTGCTGCAGGAAGGCATCGGCGACACCATCCGCATCTCGCTCACGCCGGAACCCGGCGGCGATCGGACGCGCGAAGTCGTCGTGGCCCAGGAAATCCTGCAAAGCATGGGGCTGCGCGCCTTCACGCCCATGGTAGTCGCCTGCCCGGGATGCGGGCGCACCAGCAGCACGGTTTTCCAGGAACTGGCCGATAGCATCCAGGGGTATCTGCGCCGCCAGATGCCGGTTTGGCGCACGCGGTATCCGGGCGTCGAAACGATGAACGTCGCCGTCATGGGTTGCGTGGTCAACGGCCCCGGCGAAAGCCGGCATGCCGATATCGGCATCAGCCTGCCGGGAACTGGCGAGGTGCCCGCGGCGCCGGTGTTCATCGACGGCGAAAGAACCGTGACGCTCAAGGGCGACCATATCGCCGAAGAGTTCCAGTCCATCGTCGAAGACTACGTCGCACGCCGCTATGGCGTGCCGGTTTCACAATAGAAGAAGGGTACGGCGTACGCCGCGCATGCATCGCGGCGCGCATCACGACATGACGCAAGCTTTCCAGAAAGTCGCCGCCATCCGCGGCATGAACGATGTCCTGCCCGGCGCCGGCGCCCGCTGGGAACAATTCGAGGAAATCGTGCGCGATTGGCTGCATGCATACGGCTATCGCAACGTACGCACGCCCGTGCTCGAACACACGCGCCTGTTCGCGCGCGGCATCGGCGAGGTTACGGACATCGTCGAAAAAGAGATGTACACCTTCACCGACGCGCTGAACGGCGAATCGCTCACCATGCGTCCGGAAATAACCGCGGGCATCGTGCGCGCCAGCATCGAGCACAATCTGCTCTACGACCGTCCACATCGGGTGTATTCGATGGGGCCGGTGTTTCGCCATGAAAGGCCGCAGCGCGGCCGATATCGGCAGTTTCACCAGATCGACGTCGAAGCGCTCGGTTTCGCCGGGCCGGACGTGGATGCCGAACTCATCGTCATGCTGGCGCGGCTCTGGAAGCGCCTCGGCCTGACCGACGTGCGGCTGGAGCTGAACTCGCTGGGACAGCCTGCCGAACGCGCCGCCCACCGCGCCGCGCTGATCGAGCATCTCGAGCGCCATCGCGACGTGCTGGACGAGGACGGGCTGCGCCGCATGTACAGCAATCCGCTGCGCGTGCTGGACACCAAGAACCCTGCCATGCAGGCAATGGCGGACAGCGCGCCGCGCCTGTTCGATTTCCTGGGCGAGGAATCGCGCGCCCACTTCGATGGCGTGCGGGCCCGGCTGGACGACGCAGGCATTGCCTACCGCCTCAATCCCCGTCTGGTCCGCGGCCTGGACTACTACAACCTGACCGTATTCGAGTGGGTAACCGACCGTCTCGGCGCGCAGGGCACGGTATGCGGCGGCGGACGCTACGACGGGCTGATCGAATTGCTCGGCGGAAAGCCGGCGCCCGCGGTCGGGTTCGCCATCGGCATGGAGCGTCTGCTGGATCTCTGGGAACAGACTGTCCCGGCCGAACCCGTGCCCGAATGCGAGGTCTACATCGTCCACCAGGGCGATGAAGCCCAGCGGCTGGCCGCCCGGGTCGGCGAGCAACTGCGCGATGCCGGACTTTCCGTTATCGTCCACGCCGGCGCGGCGAGCTTTAAGTCGCAATTCAAGCGTGCCGATGCCAGCGGCGCCCGAGTTGCGGTTATTCTTGGCGCCGACGAAGTGGCCGCCGGTACGGCGGGCGTCAAGCCGCTGCGCGGCGAAGCCGATGGCGGCCAGCGGCAGGTACCGCTGGCCGAACTCGCCGAGGCGCTGCGCGGCTGAATGCCGCGGCCGCCGTCCGTTTTGAAATTGTGGGTCCGGCAGGACATGTGAGCATGGCATACGATCTCGAAGAACAGGAAAAACTCGACGCATTGAAGGCCTGGTGGGCGCGCTATGGCATGCTGGTGACCATCGTGGTCGCGCTGGCGGCCATCGGCTGGGGAGGCTGGGCCGGATGGCAGACGTGGCAGTCGCACGTCAGCCGCCAGGCCATGGGCTATTTCGAAGCGCTGGAAGATGCGGCGCGCATCGGCGGGACCGACGCCGTTGCGCGCATCAAGGCCGCCGCCGGCACGCTGCGCGAGGACTATCCCAATACCGGCTACGCCGCGCGCGGAGTGCTGGTCGCGGCGCAGGCGCTGCAAGCGCAGAACGACCTTCAAGGTGCGCGCGAGCAGCTCGAATGGCTGGCGGGGCAGCGCAAGCAGACGGCTTTGCAGCCCATCGCAAAACTCAGGCTCGCCGGACTGCTGCTGGATCAAAAGCAATACGACGCCGCGCTGGCGCAGCTGCAGGATCCGCCGCCGCCGTTCGCCGCGCTGTACGCCGACCGCCGTGGCGACATCCTGGCCGCCCAGGGCAAGACCCAGGAAGCGCGCGCCGCCTGGCAGAGCGCGATCGATGGTCTGGGCGCTGCCAATCCCCTGACGCCCGTTGTTCGCTTGAAACTCGATGCCTTGAGCGGAGCCTGATTCCGATGTCCATGTCTGTTTTCCGCCGTTCGGTCGTCCTGGCCGCCTGCATGTCGACGTTGCTGGCTCTGGGCGCCTGCTCCATCTTCTCGAAAGACGATACGCGCTACGACCCGGCGCCGCTGACCGAATACAAACCGGGCATGTCGGTGCGTCAGGTATGGTCCGTGTCGGCCGGCAGCGGCAGCGGTCTGGGCTTCTATCCCACGGTCGTGGGTGAAGCCGTCTACGCCGCCACGCCCAACGGCACGGTGGGTAAATACGATCTGCTGAGCGGCCGGGCGCTCTGGCGCACCGACGCCAAGACCGACCTCAGCGCGGGCGCCGGCAGCGATGGGGTCACCACCGTCGTGGCCAGCGCAGGCGGCGACGTGATTGCGTTCGACGATACCGGCAAGCTCATTTGGAAAGTGCGCGCGACCAGCGAGGTCGACCAGCCGCCCGTGGTCGGCCATGGTCTGGTCGTCGTCCGTACTGGCGACTACCGCATCACCGCTTACGACGCGCGCAGCGGCGACCGAGTATGGAGCGTGCAGCGCCCCGGTCCCGCGCTCGCCCTGCGCACGAGTTCCCGGATGATCATGGCCGAAGGCCTCGTCATCGCCGGCCTGCCGGGCGGCAAGATGATGGCGATCAACGGCGATAGCGGCAATGTCCAATGGGAAGGCACCGTCGCCACCGCCAGAGGGGGGAGCGACCTGGAGCGCCTGAACGACGTGGTGGGCGCGCCTCACCTGATCGGCCCCCTGATGTGCGCCGTCGCCTACCAGGGCCGCATCGTATGCTTTGACGTCTCCCAGGGCGGGCGTACTGTCTGGGCCAAGGACTTCTCCAGCGCCGTCGGTCTGGGCGCGGACGAAACCGCCGTCTACGCCCCGGACCAGCACAGCACCGTGTTTGCCTTCAGTCTGCGCGACGGCACCAATCTGTGGAAGCAGGACGCCTTGCGCAACCGGCATTTGACCGCGCCCGTTCCCATCGGACCCGCCGTGGCCGTGGGCGACTATGATGGCTATGTGCACTTCCTGTCGCGCGAGGACGGCCGTCTGCTGGCGCGCCTGTCCGTGGGTGGGGACGCCATCGTGTCGCCGCTGCAAGTTACCTCCCAGGGCGTGCTGGTCCAGACCGGAAACGGCAATCTGGTCATGATCGGAACCAACTGAACCTTACGCGTCTTCTACCTGTGTCTTTCAAGCCTGTCGTTGCCCTGGTCGGACGTCCCAATGTGGGGAAGTCCACCCTTTTCAACCGCCTGACGCGTTCGCGCGCCGCGCTGGTCGCCGATTACTCCGGCCTGACGCGCGATCGCCATTACGGCGAGGGGAGGGTGGGGGATTATCCCTTCATCGTCATTGACACCGGCGGCTTCGAGCCGGTGGCCAAGGACGGCATCCTGCGCGAGATGGCGCGCCAGACCCGGCAGGCCATCGCCGAGTCGGACGTCGTCATTTTCCTGGTGGACGGACGTGCGGGGGTGAATGCCCACGATCACGAGATCGCCGACCTGCTGCGCCGGTCCGGCCAGCAACGCGTCCTGCTGGCGGTCAACAAGGCCGAAGGCATGGGCATGGCCGCCGCCACGGACTTCCACGAACTCGGATTGGGGCAGCCGTGGCCGATTTCCGCCGCCCATGGCGATGGCATCGCGGACCTGATCGAACGTGCCTTGGAAGGCCTGGTGCAACCGGAACCCCAAGCGGCGGGGGACGGCGCGCAAGCCGCGGATGACGAAGACGCCGAATCGGCGGAAGGCGCCGACGTGGCTTCCGAAGGCAAGTTCCAGCCTCCGCCGCCGGACCACCGCATCAAATTGGCGATCGTGGGGCGGCCCAACGTCGGCAAGTCCACCCTGATCAATACCCTGCTCGGCGAGGAGCGCGTCATCGCGTTCGATCTGCCGGGCACTACGCGAGACGCCATCGAGATCGATTTCGAGCGCGACGGCAAGCGCTATACGCTCATCGATACCGCGGGCTTGCGCAAGCGCGGCAAGGTGTTCGAGGCAATCGAAAAGTTTTCGGTGATCAAGACCTTGCAGGCCATCGAGGCCAGCAACGTCGTGCTTCTGATGCTGGACGCGCGGGCCGAGATCTCCGAGCAGGATGCCCACATCGCCGGCTTCGTGCTGGAGACCGGGCGCGCGGTGGTGGTCGCCATCAACAAATGGGACGGCCTGGACGCCGAACAGCGCGAGCGCATCCAGCGCGAATTCGAACGCAAGCTGCGGTTCCTGTCGTTTGCCCGCATGCATACGATCTCCGCGCTGAAGGGCAGTGGGGTAAAGAACCTGCTGAAATCGGTCAACAGCGCGCATGCCGCCGCCTTCGCCAAGCTGTCCACCCCCAAGCTGACGCGCGAGCTGCAGGCAGCGGTGGAACAGCAGCCGCCACCGCGCAAGGGCATCTTCCGGCCCAAGATGCGCTATGCGCACCAGGGCGGCCAGAATCCGCCCCTGGTCGTCATCCACGGCAACGCGCTGGACGCGGTGCCCGACGCCTACCGCCGCTATCTGGAAACGCGTTTCCGGACGGCGTTCGATCTGGCGGGCACGCCGCTGCGCATCGAGTTCAAGTCGTCGCGCAACCCGTACGTGCAGGATAAATAGCAGCGTTGACAGCCCTCAACCGCGGCCGGACGCCGCAGGCAAGGACGAGCATGAGTCGTTATTGGAGCCCCGTCGTCGCCGGGCTCAGCCCCTATGTCCCGGGCGAGCAGCCCAAGATGGCGAACCTGGTCAAACTCAATACCAACGAGAATCCCTTCGGCCCGTCGCCAAAGGTGCTCGCGGCCCTGCGCGACGCCTGCGACGATGCCCTCAGGCTATACCCGGATCCGGGCTCCGACCGATTGCGGCAGACAATCGCGCGGCACTTCGGCGTATCGCTGCCTCAGGTATTCGTCGGCAATGGGTCGGACGAGGTGTTGGCGATTGCCTTCCAGGCCCTGCTGAACCACGACGCCCCCTTGCGCTTCCCGGATATCACCTACAGCTTCTATCCCGTCTATTGCGGGCTGTACGGCGTGCGCTACGAGACGGTGCCGCTGACCAGCGACTTCCGTATCGATGTCGAAGACTATCTGCCTGCGGCAGGGACTGCCGGTGGTCCGATCCTGTTTCCCAATCCCAATGCGCCGACCGGACGGGCGCTATCGCGCGCAGAAATCGAACGCATCGTCGCGGGCAACCCCGATGCGGTCGTGGTCATCGACGAAGCCTATGTCGATTTCGGCGCGGAATCTGCGGTTCCCCTGGTTGCGCGCTACGACAACCTGCTCGTCATCCAGACCTTGTCCAAGTCGCGTTCGCTGGCGGGGCTGCGACTGGGTTTTGCCATCGGCAGCACGGCGCTGATCGAAGGGCTGGAGCGCGTAAAGAACAGCTTCAACTCCTATCCGGTCGACCGGCTTGCCGCCATCGGCGCCGCGGCGGCGATCGAGGATACGGCTTACTTCGAGTTCACCCGTTCGGCTGTCATGCAAACGCGCGATGCGCTGACTGCCGCGCTGCGCGAAATGCGCTTCGAAGTACTCCCTTCGGCTGCCAATTTCGTCTTCGTCCGGCACCCTGCTCGGGACGCCGCCGCACTTGCCGCCGCGCTGCGTGAGCGCGGCATCATCGTTCGTCATTTCAGCCATCCGCGCATCGCTCAATTCCTGCGGATTTCGATCGGCACGGCCGCAGAATGCGACACGCTGGTGCACGCGCTGCGCACGATTTTGGCGTGAACTTTTGGTGTCATGTTGCGTCACATCATTCAGTGGCAGCGCCCGGGAAAACCCTGTAGAGTACAGATTTCGGCGTCTGCCACCTATCACAACAACACAATGGAGCCTGGCCAATGAGCAATAAAGGGCAAACTCTGCAAGATCCGTTTTTGAATACGCTGCGTAAGGACCACGTTCCGGTGTCCATCTACCTCGTCAACGGGATCAAGCTTCAGGGGCAAATCGAGTCTTTCGATCAGTACGTCGTGCTGCTGCGCAATACCGTGACCCAAATGGTCTACAAGCATGCCATCTCAACCGTGGTGCCCGCGCGCGCCGTCAATTTCCAGGTGGAAATCCCTTCTGAATAATTGTCCGCTCGACCGTCGCGCCGACTCCGACCCCGTGTGGCGGGGTGGCGCAAACGGTCATCCCCGTGGTCCTGCTCGCTTCGTTGGCCACTTCGATCCTTGTGCCCGTCGCACCCAGCGTGTCGGCGGGCATTTTCACTGTGCGCACGCCGCTTGCGGCTCCCGCCACTTTCCGGAGGCCGTATGCGGGCGCTGATCATTAGCGTCGATCTGGGCAACCCGGATTTCGACGCGCATGCGCAGGAATTCGCCATGCTCGCGCAAGGCGCGGGCGCCGAAATCGTGGACACCGTGCTGGCCAGGCGCGACCGGCCGGACGCCAAATACTTCATCGGCTCCGGCAAGGTCGAAGAAGCCGTCGCGGTGGCCAAGGCGCACGACGCCGACATCATCCTGTTCGACCAGCCGCTTTCGCCGGCCCAGCAACGCAACCTCGAACGCGCATTCAACCTGCGCGTGGTCGACCGCGTGGCCCTGATCCTCGACATCTTCGCCCTGCGCGCCAAAAGCCATGAAGGCAAGCTGCAGGTCGAGCTTGCGCAACTTCAGCATCTGACCACGCGGCTGACCCGCATGTGGACCCACCTGGAGCGGCAGCGCGGCGGTATCGGCATGCGCGGTCCCGGCGAATCACAGTTGGAAATGGACCGGCGCATGATCGGCTCGCGCGTGAAAGTGTTGCGCGAGCGCCTGGATCGCGTCGAACGCCAACGCGTCACGCAGCGCCGCTCGCGTGCGCGCGGCGGCGCGCTGTCCGTCTCGCTGGTCGGGTACACCAACGCCGGCAAGTCCAGCCTCTTCAATGCCATGACGCGCGCGGGCGCGTACGCCGCCAATCAGCTGTTCGCCACGCTCGACACGACGACGCGGCGCATCTGGATCGAAGGCGCGGGTTCGGTGGTTTTGTCCGACACGGTGGGGTTCATCCGCGATTTGCCGCCCACGCTGATCGCCGCCTTCCGCGCGACGCTGGAAGAAACCGTGCATGCCGATCTTCTGCTGCACGTCGTGGACGCCGCCAGTCCGCAGCGCGATGAACAGATCCTCGAAGTCCAGAAAGTCCTTGCCGAGATCGGGGCAGGGGACATTCCTGTAATCATGGTCTACAACAAGATAGACCTGCTCGGGCTACCCCCCAGGGTAGAGCACAACGCCCATGGTACGATTGCGCGGGTGTTTGTAAGCGCCGCCGAGCGCGCCGGTCTTGATGCGTTGCGCGGGGCAATTGCACAGGCTGGTCAGATTGCGGGAAATAATGCGACGAATATCCAAACTGTTCAATCTGAATGACCCGGGCTGGGGTCGCGGCAACCAGAATGGGTCGGAGCCTCCCCGGCGCCCCCAGGGTGGCGGCGACGGGCCGCCCGACTTGGACGAGGTCTGGCGCGATTTCAACAATCGCATCGCCGCGCTTCTGGGCCGCAAAGGCAATCAGGGCGGCCGCAATGGCGGCAACACCGGTGGCGGAGGCGGGGCCAATCCGCGCCATGCGCGTATCGGCGCCGGCCTGATCGTTCTGATCCTGGTCGGATTGTGGCTGGCGAGCGGCTTCTACATCGTCCAGGAAGGCCAGGTGGCGGTCGTCACCCAATTCGGGAAGTATCACAAGACCACGCAGGCCGGTTTCCAGTGGCGTCTGCCGTACCCCTTCCAGAACCAGGAAATCGTCAACATCTCCCAGCTGCGCACGTTCGAAGTCGGCTTTCGCGGCAGTTCCCGCAACAAGGTGCTGCCCGAAGCATTGATGCTGACGACCGACGAGAACATCGTCGACATGCAGTTCGTGGTGCAGTATCGCCTGCGCGCCGACGGCGCGCCCGACTACCTCTTCCGTACGCGCGATCCGGACGAGGCGGTGCGGCAGGCGGCCGAGACGTCCATGCGCGAGATCGTGGGCAAGCAGCCCATGGACTACGTGCTGTACGAAGGCCGTACCAATGTGGCGACGCAGGTGCAGTCCCTGATGCAGCAGATTCTGGACCGCTATCACACCGGCATCCAGGTCAGCACGGTGGCCATTCAGAACGTGCAGCCGCCCGAGCAGGTGCAGGCCGCTTTCGACGATGCCGTCAAGGCTGGTCAGGACCGCGAGCGCCAGATCAATGAAGGCGAGGCCTATGCAAACCAGGTCGTGCCGCTGGCTGCCGGCCAGGCATCGCGGATGATCCAGGATGCGGAAGGCTACAAAGCCAAAGTGGTCGGGGACGCGCAGGGCAACACAGCGCGCTTCAACAGCATCGTCAGCGAATACCGCAAGGCGCCGGCGGTCATGCGCGAGCGCATGTACCTGGAAACGATGGAGGAAGTGTTCTCCCGCTCCAGCAAGGTCATGATCGACAGCCGCGGCGGCAACAACGTCGTCTATCTCCCCATCGACAGGATTATCCAGCAGGCCGCGCAGGACGCCGGCAAGCCGCCGCCTTCAGGCAGCCTCAGTCTGCCGGGGGCAAGCCAGCCGACGATTCCTCAGCCTCCACGCCCCTCCGGGTCCTCGTCCGGCAGCGCCGGCAGCGGCAACACGCTGTCCCGCGATCGTCTGTCGCGCTAACCGGGGGAGTCCATGAATATGCAACGTCTATTGCCCATCCTGGTCGGCCTCCTCATTGTCCTGGCCGCGCTGTCGTCCTGCGTTTTCATTGTCCGCGAGCGCGATTACGCGCTGGTATTCTCCCTGGGTGAGGTCCGCAAGGTCATCAGCGAACCGGGGCTGTACTTCAAGGCGCCGCCGCCCTTCCAGAACGTGGTCACGCTGGACAAGCGCATCCTTACCATCGAATCGACCGATGCAGAACGCATCCAGACGGCGGAAAAAAAGAACCTGCTGATCGACTCCTACGTGAAGTGGCGCATCGCCGATCCGCGGCTCTACTACGTCACCTTCGGCGGCAATGAACGCGCGGCGCAGGAGCGGCTGCAGGCCCAGATCCGCGACGCGCTGAACGCCTCCGTCAATATCCGCACGGTGAAGGATGTGGTCTCCACCGAGCGCGACAAGATCATGGCGGAGATTCTTTCGAACGTGGCGAAGCGGGCCACGCCGCTGGGCGTGCAGATCGTGGACGTGCGCCTGCGCCGCATCGAGTTCGCCCCGGAAATCTCGGAGTCGGTTTACCGCCGCATGGAAGCCGAGCGCAAGCGCGTGGCAAACGAACTTCGCTCCATCGGCGCCGCCGAAGGCGAGAAGATCCGCGCCGAGGCGGATCGCCGCCGCGAAGAAATCATGGCTGAAGCCTATGCCAAGGCGCAGGCCATCATGGGCGAGGGCGACGCCACTGCCAGCGGTCTTTACGCCCAGGCCTACGGCAAGGACCCGGTTTTCTACTCCTTCTACAAGAGTCTCGAAGCCTACCGGACCTCGTTCTCCAAGCCGGGCGATCTGCTCGTCGTGGACCCGAATTCGGAGTTCTTCCAGTTCTTCAAATCGTCGGTCGGCACGCCCGGTTCGCCCAGCGCCACGTTGGGCGGTCTCCCCGGCAGCACGTCGGGCGCATCGCCTGCGCCCGGAAGCGGCGGCGCCGCCAACGCGCGGCCCTAGCCGTGTCTCGGGCTGGGCCGGGCCGTGGCTCGCCGGGCCGGCCCCATCCGGGGCCGGCGCCCCATGGGGAGCGGAACCATGTACAATACCCCGTAAGCTTTAAAACATTCCGCAGCGGCTGAGCGGGCTTACGCCCCTCAGCCGCTTTTCGTTTGGGCATCGTCTGGCGCATCGCGCGCATTTATTGGCGTTATCAGGTAACTAACATGGGCAACTGGTTGCTGCCCGAGAGCCTGGCGGACATCCTTCCCGCCGAGGCCCGGCGCATCGAGGAACTGCGCCGCGAACTGCTCGATCTGTACCGCACGTACGGTTTCGAACTGGTCGCGCCGCCCCTGGTCGAGTACATCGATTCCCTGCTGTCCGGCACCGGCACGGACCTGGACCTGCGTACCTGCAAGCTGGTGGATCAACTTTCCGGCCGCACCCTTGGCGTGCGCGCCGACATGACGCCCCAGGTCACCCGTATTGACGCGCACCTGCTCAACCGGGCGGGGGTCACCCGGCTCTGTTATTGCGGCACCGTCCTGCACGCCCGCCCGGCCGACCTCCTGTCCAGCCGGGAGCTGCTGCAGATCGGGGCGGAGATCTACGGCCATGCCGGCGTCGAAGCGGACATCGAAATCCTGCGTTTGGTGCTCGACACGGTCACCGTCGCCGGAGTGCGCGAGCCGCGGCTGGATTTGTGTCATCCCGGCGTGGTGCGGGCGATCATCGATGCCGACCCGGCCGCGCCGGCCCACGCCGGCACGATCCACACCTTGCTGCGCGACAAGGACGTTCCGGGGTTGGTGGAGCTGGGCCGCCGCCCCGATGGCCCGCGCGCCGATACGATCGATGCGTTGCGCACACTGACGGCACTCTACGGAGACGCCGGCACGCTGGCGCGCGCCCGTCAGGAACTGCCTCGCCTGCCCGGCATCGCCAAGGCGCTGGACGCGTTGGAGGCGTTGCTGCACGCGCTGCCCGAATTGCGCGCCAGCATCGACCTGGCGGACGTGCGCGGCTATGGTTATCACTCCGGCGTCACGTTCTCCCTCTACGCCGAAGGCTGGCACGATGCCCTCGTCAGCGGCGGCCGTTACGATGACGTCAGCCGCGTATTCGGCCGGGCCCGGCCGGCCACGGGCTTCAGCCTGGACCTGCGCAAGCTGGCTGCCGGCCTGCCGCCGGCGGAGCCGGCCCGGGCCGTGCGGGCGCCGTGGGGGCAGGATCCGTCTCTGGTGGCAGCGGTGCGCGACCTGCGCCGCGCTGGCGAAGTGGTCGTACAGGTCCTGCCGGGCCACGAGCACGATCAGGACGAATTCGTTTGCGACCGTGAATTGGCGCTGCAGGACGGCGCATGGCGGGTGCGCCCCCTTTGATCCATCCCCTCTAGCGAGAGGGCCCCGAGGGAATCGGCTGGTTCCCGCGAAACTCGATATTCAATTTCGATCATGAGCAAGAACGTAGTCATCATCGGAACCCAGTGGGGTGACGAAGGCAAGGGAAAGATCGTCGACTGGCTGGCGGAATCCGTCCAGGGCGTCGTGCGTTTCCAGGGCGGTCACAACGCAGGGCATACGCTGTGGATCAACGGCAAGAAGACCATTCTGCGGCTGATTCCCTCCGGCATCATGCACCCCGGCGTGACGTGCTACATCGGCAACGGCGTGGTGCTGTCGCCCGAAGCGCTGCTCAAGGAAATCGAGGAGCTCGAGGCCGCCGGGCTGGACGTGCGGTCGCGGCTGCAGATCTCGGAGATCTGCCCCCTGATCCTGCCGTATCACATTGCCATTGACCAGGCGCGCGAGAGCCGCAAGGGCGAGGGCAAGATCGGCACCACGGGCCGTGGGATCGGGCCCGCCTACGAGGACAAGATCGCCCGCCGCGCGCTGCGCGTGCAGGACTTGTTCGACCCGGCGGTTTTCGACGAAAAGCTCGGTGAGCTGCTCGAGTATCACAACTTCGTCCTTACGAAATACCTGGGTGCCGAAGCTGTGTCGGCCAGCCAGGTCCGGGATCAGGCCATGGCCCTGGCGCCGGCGATCGCGCCAATGGTGCGCGATGTGTCGAGCAACCTTTTCGCGGCGCAAAAGGCCGGCCATCGATTGCTGTTCGAGGGCGCGCAGGGCGCTTTGCTGGACGTCGATCACGGTACCTATCCCTTCGTCACCAGCAGCAACTGCGTGGCGGGCGCCGCTGCAGCCGGCGCGGGCGTCGGACCGCAATCGCTGGATTACGTGCTGGGTATCACCAAGGCTTACACGACGCGCGTCGGGTCCGGTCCTTTCCCGACCGAACTGGTCGACGAGATTGGCGCCCGCCTGGCGAACGTGGGCAAGGAATTCGGTTCTGTCACGGGTCGTCCGCGCCGCTGCGGCTGGTTCGACGGCGCTGCCCTCAAGCGGTCGGTGCGCCTGAACGGCATCACCGGCCTGTGCATCACCAAGCTGGACGTGCTGGACGGTCTGGAAACCATCCGGCTGGGCGTGGGCTACCGGGTCAATGGCGAGTTCCGGGACGTGCTGCCGTACGGCGCGTGCGCCGTCGCCAAGGCCGAGCCGGTTTTCGAGGAACTGCCGGGCTGGTCGGAGTCCACCGTCGGCATCACGGAATACGACAAGCTGCCGGCCGCCGCCCGTGCCTACCTGGAACGCGTGGCGCAGGTATGCGAGGTGCCCATCGATCTCGTCTCCACGGGTCCGGACCGCAACGAAACCATCGTCTTGCGCCACCCGCTGAAAGGTTAGGAGCGGCCGTCCATGACTTCTCCCCCGAGCACCGACAAGGACCTCTGGGTCAGCTGGGACGATTACCACCGCTTGATCGAGCAGCTCGCGCTGAACGTCTATCGTTCGGGCTGGCAGTTCGATCAGATTCTCTGCCTGGCGCGCGGCGGCGTGCGCGTCGGCGACGTGCTGTCGCGCATCTTCGATGTGCCGCTGGGCATTCTCGCGACCAGCAGCTATCGCGAGGCCGCCGGCACCAAGCAGGGCTCGCTCGACATCGCGCAGTTCATCACGATCACGCGCGGGAGCCTCGCCGGTCGCGTGCTGCTGGTGGACGACATGGTCGACACGGGCCTGACATTCAATCGCGTCCTGGAGCATCTGCGCCAGCAATTTCCCGCCATCACGGAACTGCGTAGCGCAGTGCTGTGGTGGAAGGGGCACTCCAAAGCCGTCCCCGATTACTACGTCGACAAGCTGATGACCAATCCATGGATTCACCAGCCTTTCGAGGACTACGACAGCCTGCGTCCCCATCAACTCGAGGCTTGGGTGCGCAAGGGGTCGACGTCGTGAAGACGGCGTGGTAGAATCTTCTGTTACCACCTCGAATATCGAAGCCGAGAGCCTATGCCTATTGTTCGCCTGAAGGAAAACGAACCGTTTGAAGCCGCCCTGCGCCGCTTCAAGCGCACCATCGAAAAAACGGGTCTTCTGACCGAACTGCGTTCGCGCGAGTTCTACGAGAAGCCCACGGCCGAGCGCAAGCGCAAGCACGCCGCCGCGGTGAAGCGCCACTACAAACGGATTCGTAGCCAGCAGCTGCCGCCTCGCCTGTATTGATCCGGGGTCGATTTTCGAGCCGGGCTTCGGCTGGTGCCGAGGCCCTTGGGCCTGATTCGAAAATCCCTCGCGCCGATCCTAGAATCGCTTGATTCCGGAATCGTTCATACAGGAACTCCTCGCCCGAGTCGACGTGGTCGATGTGGTCGGGCGTTATGTGCAGCTGCGCAAGGGTGGGGCCAATCTGCTTGGCCTGTGCCCCTTCCATAACGAAAAAACTCCCTCCTTCACGGTAAGCCCTACCAAGCAGTTCTACCACTGCTTCGGTTGCGGTGCGCATGGCAGCGCCATCACTTTTCTGATGGAGCACACCGGCGCAAGCTTTCCAGAAGCCGTCCGCACGCTGGCCGGGTCCGCCGGCATGGCCGTGCCGGAAGAGGACCGCAGTCCCCGCCAGCGCGCGGAATCGGCGCGGCGCAAAGAAGAGGTCTCGCGGCATACGCAGGTCTTGGAAGCCGCGCAGGCGTTCTACCTGAAACAGCTGCGGACCTCGGCGCCGGCCATTCGATATCTGAAGCAGCGCGGGCTCACCGGGCAGATCGCCCGCGAGTTCGGCCTGGGCTGGTCCGGCACGGACCGCCAGGGCCTGGCGCAGGTGTTCAGCCGTTATGACGATCCCACGCTCGTCGAGGCGGGGCTGGTCATCGAGGCCGAGGATGGCCGCCGATACGACCGCTTCCGCGAGCGCGTCATGTTTCCGATCCGCAACGCGCGTGGCGTGCTGGTCGGTTTCGGCGGGCGCATTATCGGCAAGGGCGAACCGAAGTACCTGAATTCCCCGGAAACCCCCATCTTTTCCAAAGGGCAGGAACTCTACGGGCTTTGGGAAGCGCGGCAGGCCATCCGGACCGAAGGTCAGGTCATCGTGGTGGAAGGCTATATGGACGTCGTGGGGCTGGCGCAATTGGGCGTCGGCAACGCGGTGGCCACGCTCGGCACGTCGACGACGCCCGATCATGTAAAGAAACTGCTGCGCGCCAGCGACAAGGTGATCTTCAGTTTCGACGGCGACAAGGCCGGGCGGCGGGCCGCCTGGCGCGCGCTGCAAGCCTGTCTGCCGGTGCTGCGCGACGATATCAATCTGCGTTTCCTCTTTCTGCCGCCGGAGCACGATCCCGATTCCTATGTGCGCGAGTTCGGCGCCGAGGCGTTCCGTGCCAGCCTCGCGGAGGCGACGGCCCTGTCGCGCTTCCTGCTGGATGAGCTCGCTTCGCGCCACAACCTGGACGAGGCCGAAGGCCGGGCGGCCTGCCTGCATGAGGCGCGGCCGCTGCTGGCCGCAATTCCGGCTTGCGGACTGAAGACCCAGATCGAACGCGAATTGGCCAAGCTGGTGCAGCTGACACCCGAGGAAATTGCCTTGGCGCTGGCGCAGCAGGCGGGGCCCGATCCCCAGCAGGCCGGCGGGCCGGCCCTGGCGCGTCCGGCTTTCGACGGTCCGCCGCCGGGCTTTCCGGCGGAGCTGGATGGTGGCGAGCCCATCTTCATCGATGATGGCGTCCCCCCGCCGGATTTCGGCTACGAGCCCATGTCCGGTTCCGGACGTCAGCCGGCATGGGGGAGCAAGGGATACGGCAACAAAGGCAAGCCCCGGCAAGGGCAGGGCGGGAAGTGGTCCCGTCGCGGGGACCGTGACAATGTGGGCGGCGTGGTCGAGCCGCGCCGCCCGGTTCCCACATTGGCACGGCGCCTGCTTCGCCTATTGCTATCGCATCCGGAGCTGGTGGATTCCATGGGAGATCAACAGCTTGAAGTATTGGACCGGGGGCCCCACCTTGGTATGGTGAGAGACCTGATCGTACTTGCTCAGCGCAGCGGAGCCCGCCATCTGGGCGCGCTGCTGGAGGCGGCGGAACCGGAGTCGGACATCGAACTGGTGCTGCGCAGCATGAGCGCGGATCTGCTTAGCGAAGAAGAGCTGCCGGACCCACAGGCTGAATGGGACGATGCCCTGCATCGGATCGAGTTCGAGGCGATCAAGGCCGAGATGGCCGAATTGGTCCAGTCAGGGTTGCGAGATCAGCAGGAAAGAGACCGGTACCAGGAACTTTCCCGCCGGCTGGCGGCAATAAAGCATGCCTGAATCAGCGCGATGAGGTAAAATCAAGGGTTTTCCTGACGGACGGCGTGCGGAAGCAGAACCCCTGGAGCAGAACCCCTGAATCGCAGGCTTGTCTAACCCGATGTTGGAACGACTGGAAGGACGGAAAAGACAGGAAGGGCAGATCTGGAGCCCGCGGGCTGAACACCGGGGGCCGGACACTGGGGGTCGGACACGGGATAGGGGCGCCGAATATCGGACGCTGGGTGGCGAAAGCCGCGTGGCTGCCTGGTTTGCCGGCGTTCCGGCTTGGTCCTGCCAATGCGGCGGGATGCCCGCATTGTAACGGTGTCCAGGACGGCCTGTTTTGTCCAAGGTTTATCCAAGGTTACTGAAAAGGTCACCACATTAGGCAGGTTTGAAGTAAGTGAAGGCAGGTCCATTGGCGGGCAGGCGCGGGGCGTAGAAAGCGGGACCCCATGCCGCCGCCGGTGGTTGGAAGGAAGTCGCGGCGCACGCGCCGGAGATTGCGAGATGAACGTTGCTGCACAGCGCCCCATGCCGGCCCGCAGCTCTGCCCATTCAGGGTTTTCCGCATTTTCCCCTCGTGTGCCCGGCGCGCCGACCGGCCAGTGGTCCTGCCCATCAGTTTTGAAAGTACGCGTCTTGACTCGGCCCCGCGCAGCATTCCGGGCCGTCGATAGCGGTGCGGCAGGCTTCCCCGCCTGCAACGACCACGGAAGCGACTATGACGAAATCCACCGGCAAAACCTCCACTGCAGTTGATATGGCCGAAGAAGCCAAAACGGCCAAGCGCGCCGCAAGCAAGGCGGCGGAAAAAACATCGGCCAAAGCGGCCGTCAAGGTTGCGCCCAAGTCCGCCGCCGTGAAGTCCGCCGCCAAGAAATCCGCCAAGGCGGATGCGCCGGAAAAGGCTGCGAAGGCCGCCGCAAAGGCGAAGAAAGCGGAAGACAAGCTGGCCGAACTGGTCGGACGTCCCGCGCCCAGCGGCCGCCGTCCTGGCCGGCCGGCGAAGAACCAGAACAACGACAGCGCGGACTTCGATGACGCCGGCGACGGCGACGGCGAAGTCCTGCCCGATCTGAAGCCGGTAAAGCGCGGCGGCAAGCGCGGCAAGGGCGATCCAAAGGATCTGATCGCCCGCGGGCCGGTCAGCCCCGAGGAATACGAAGCGCGCCGCAACCGGCTGAAGCAGCTCATCAAGCTGGGCAAGGACCGCGGCTATCTGACGTACGGCGAAATCAACGATCATCTGCCGGACGATCTGGTCGACGCCGAAGCCATTGACGGCATCATCAGCACCTTCAGCGACATGGGGATCGCGGTCTATGACCAGGCCCCGGATGCCGAAACGCTGCTCATGAGCGAGAACGCCCCGGTTGCGTCCAACGACGACGACGTCGAGGACGAGGCCGAGGCCGCCCTGACCACCGTGGATTCGGATTTCGGCCGGACGACGGACCCGGTGCGGATGTACATGCGTGAAATGGGCTCGGTCGAACTCCTCACGCGCGAAGGCGAAATCGAAATCGCCAAGCGCATCGAGGACGGCCTGAAGCACATGGTCATGGCCATCTCGGCCTGCCCGACGACCATCAACGAAATCCTTGCCCACGTTACCCGCGTGCGCGAAGGCCAGGCGCAAATCGACGAGGTCGTGGACGGCCTGGTGGATCCGGAAGACGGCGAGGAATACGCCGGCGCCGGCGTGTCGGCCGAAGAGGACGAGAACGACGACGGTCCGGCCGGCGGCATGAGCAGCAAGCAGCTTGAAGATCTGCGCGTGAAGGCGCTGGCGAAGTTCGACGAAGTCGCCAAGCAGTTCGAAAAGATGCGCGCGGCCTACGAGCAGGAAGGCTACCGTTCCGAGGGCTACCTGAAAGCGCAGGAGGCCATTCAGAACGAGCTGATGGGCATCCGCTTCACCGCCAAGATGGTGGAGCGCCTGGCCGATACGCTGCGCAACCAGGTCGAAGAAGTGCGCCAGCTCGAGCGCGCCATCCTGCACACGTGCGTGGACCGCGCCGGCATGCCGCGCTCGCACTTCATCAAGGTGTTCCCGGGCAACGAGACCAACCTGAACTGGGTGGTCGAGGAAGTCAAGGCGGGTCACGACTATGCCGAGACGCTGGAACGGCAGGTCCCCGCCGTGCAGGAACTCCAGCAGAAGCTGATCGAGCTGCAGTCGCGCGTCGTCCTGCCGCTGAAGGACCTGAAGGAAGTCAACAAGCGCATGGCCACCGGCGAAGCGAAAGCCCGCAAGGCCAAGCGCGAGATGACCGAGGCCAACCTGCGTCTGGTGATTTCAATCGCGAAGAAATACACCAACCGCGGTCTGCAGTTCCTGGACCTGATTCAGGAAGGCAACATCGGCTTGATGAAGGCGGTCGATAAGTTCGAATACCGTCGCGGCTACAAGTTCTCCACGTACGCCACGTGGTGGATCCGGCAGGCCATTACGCGTTCCATCGCGGACCAGGCGCGCACCATCCGTATCCCGGTTCACATGATCGAAACGATCAACAAGATGAACCGGATCAGCCGCCAGATCCTGCAGGAAACCGGCGCCGAGCCCGATCCCGCGACGCTGGCGCAGAAGATGGACATGCCGGAAGACAAGATCCGCAAGATCCTGAAGATCGCGAAGGAGCCGATCTCCATGGAAACGCCGATCGGCGATGACGACGATTCGCATCTCGGCGATTTCATCGAGGACACCGCGACGCTGGCGCCTTCGGACGCCGCGCTGCACGGCTCCATGCGCGATGTGGTGAAAGAAGTGCTAGACTCCCTGACGCCGCGCGAGGCCAAGGTTTTGCGCATGCGGTTCGGCATCGAAATGAGCACGGACCAGACGCTGGAAGAGGTCGGCAAGCAGTTCGACGTCACCCGCGAACGGATCCGCCAGATCGAAGCCAAGGCCCTGCGCAAGCTGCGTCATCCCAGCCGTGCCGATAAGCTGAAGAGCTTCCTGGAAGGGCAATAAGCAGGGAAGGCATCGCCAAAGATCAAAAGACCAATAAGGGCCTCTAGCTCATGCCTGGTTAGAGCAGCGGACTCATAATCCGTTGGTGCCGAGTTCGACTCTCGGGGGGCCTACCACATATTCCTTTCGCAAGAACTTGCGCCGCTCCAACGAGCGGCGTTTTTGTTTTTCCGGCCCCCGTTCTCCTATACGAGCCGAGCGCGCTGATTGGCGCTGCTTGCAAGCCGGCGGTACGATCGACCGAGCACATGGAGATCGCGATGGACATCAACGGCGATGAAATCGAGGTTTGGGCCAACGAGCGGGACGGCCGGTGGTTCTGGTCCTATTACCTGGACGGACGCCACTATCAGTGCATGGACCAGGGCATGCCGACGGAAGAGCTTGCCCGCGAGGAAGGGCGCAAGGACCTCGCGGCCAGAGTCGATGCGATGAAACAGTAGTGCCTTCGCCCTTTCATTCGCGCCGGAAGCTGCCGCGATATTGCGCGGGCGAAACGCCCAGGCGTTGCTGGAATACTGCGCGCATGCGGTCCACCGTGACGAAGCCGCATTGATATGCCACGGATTTGAACGGCAGGTCGTTGCCTTCCAGCAGGTTGCGAGCCATGTCGATGCGCGCGCGCTCGATGAACTCGTGCGGCGTCATCCCGGTGTCCGCCACGAACAGCCGCGCCAGATTGCGGCCGCTCATCCCGACCTCCGCCGCCAGCGCCTGCAGCGTGAGTTTGTCGCCCAAATGATCCATGACGTAGGCTTGCGCCCGCGCCACAGCCGAATCGGCGGCGCGTGGCGTGGCATTCAGATAGGGGCTGAATTGGGACTGGCCGCCTTGGCGCTGCGCTACCACGACCAGGCGCTTGGCCACCGCCAGCGCCACCGACGCACCATGATCCTCACGCACCATCGCCAGCGCCAGATCGATGCCGGCCGTGACGCCGGCAGAGGTCACCAGCTTGCCGTCGCGCAAATGAATGCGGTCGTGCTCGACCCTGGCGCGCGGAAAGCGCCTGGCCAATGTCCCGGCATTTTGCCAATGCGTGGTCACCGTGCGGCCGTCCAGCAGACCGGCGTGGCCCAGCACGAACGCTCCAGTGCAGACGGAACCGTAGACCCCGCTACGCAAAGATGCGGCATTCAGCCACGCCGATACCTCGGCATCGGCCGGCGCCTCGGGCAACCCCGGCCCGCCCGCCACCAGCAGGATATCGAACGGCCCTGCGGCATCGCCGAGGGCCAGGTCCGGCGTGATCTGCATCCGATTGGAGGCACGCACCGGCTCGCAGCCCTTTGCGACGAGCACGGTGCGATAGCCGCGCGCCTTGCCGACGAGGCCGCTGGTCTCGGCGAATACGTCCAGCGGACCCGCCACGTCGAGCGCCTGCACGCCCTCCGGCATGAAGATGGCAACGGTTTTATCGGCCATGTTTGTCGCCTCGATCCGCTTGTCCTCAAGTGAGGTGATGATGTCCTGATTTGACGGATTGCCGAAATTGAAGTCAAGCCTCGGGATGCGCAGAATGGTTGTACGGGCCCGGCAGTGCCGGGCGACTTCCAGGCCATTCACCGGAGCAAGACAAATGAGCGAGATCATCGCGGGGATCCGTGTTCCCGACAGCGCCATGGCGAAAGCCGCCACCCAACTCGTCCGCGATACCGAGGACGACCTGCTGTACAACCACAGTCGCCGGGTGTTCTTCTGGGGCGCCATGACGGGCGAGCGCCGCCAGCTGAAGTACGACCCGGAGCTTTTGTATATCGGCGCGATGTTCCATGACATGGGGCTGACGCCGGCTTACGCGAGCAAGGACTTGCGCTTCGAGATCGATGGCGCCAATGCGGCGCGCGATTTTTTGAAACGCTATGGCATCCCGGAGCGCGACATCGAGGACGTGTGGGCGGCGATCGCGCTGCATACGACGCCCGGCGTGCCGGAACACATGCGCCCGACCATCGCACTGGTTACGGCTGGCGTCGAAATGGATGTGCTGGGCATCTGCTATCACGACTTCACGCCAGCGCAGCGGGACCATGTGTGCCGCCATCATCCGCGCGAGCACAATTTCAAGGAAAGCATCATCGACCACTTCGCTGAAGGCATCCGCCACAAGCCGTTGACCACGTTCGGCAACGTCAAGGCCGATGTGCTGGCGTTGAAGGACGCCCGTAACTATCAGCGCGTGAATTTCTGCAGCATCATCCTGGGATCGGCGTGGCCGAATTGAGGCGCCGCGGGTTGCCGTCCTTGCCGTCTGGGGCGCAAGGCTATGCCAGCCTTTTTGTCATTACGCAGCGCCGGGCCAGATCATGCCCGGCTTCGGCTTCGGCATGCAGCTTGTGCCGGTGGTCCGGTCCAACTGCAAGGGGGGGCACCTCTGCGAAGCCCATTCTCGCGTAGTACGGGCCGTTCCAAGGCAGATCCCGGTAGGTGGTCAACGTCGCTGCGGGGAATCCAGCCCTGGCGGCATGATCGATCGCGGCCTTTATCAATCGCGCGCCGATTCCTTTGCGCTGATGCGCCCGCGCGACCGACACTTCGGCGATGTAGAACTGCCCATCCAGTGGATGGGCCCCGAGAAAGCCTACCGGTTCATCCCCGTTCGTCGCTGGGATGTTGCCCTGTACAGCGGCCACCCAGAGCGTGTTGCCGGCGCACATGGCCGCCAACGCCTCCCGGTCCATGGTGCCGCTGTCGGCCACCCAAGCGAGACCGGCGTCCCGGAACACCGATGCCGCGGATCGTTCGATGCAGGCCAGCTTGTCCAGGTCCTGAGGTGTAGCGAGACGAATGTGGATCATGGCGCTTAGGAAACGATGCCAAGGGCGAGTATCCGACGGCGCAGTGTAGCCGTCCATTTCGACCTCATGCATGGCGACGCGGAACTTTGTTTCGATATCCTGGTTGACATTCGGAACGATGCCGCCCATAGTGGTCGGCGAGATCTTCAAGTACCGCGATTTTGCGACCTTTTTCGCGCACGCGCGTTCATAGTTCATAGTCCTTTCCTTGATCATCTTGTCCGAAGGGGACGTCCCTTCCATTCAAGGAGAGCGACATGCAAACTGGCATCGTCAAGTGGTTCAATCCCGACAAGGGCTTCGGTTTCATCATGCCGGAAGACGGCGGGAAAGACCTGTTCGTTCACATCTCGGAAATCGATGGCGCGGGCTCGCTGGCCGAAAACCAGCGGGTTACGTACACGTCGGCGCAGGGGGCAAAAGGCCCCCAGGCCACGAAGGTGCGCGTGATGTGATGTCAAGCCCTCTCCAGTAGAGGGCTTTTTCTTTTGGCGGCGCCGGGGCAACGAAGTGCGCCGCGCATGCCGGACAAGTGAGGTGCCCCATGCACTCGAACAACGTTGTCTATAAGGGCTATCGGCTCAGCGCCAAGCTTGCGCGGCCCCATGCCAGCGCCAGCGGCCGCACGTTCTCCGCCACGATTGTCGTGGGGCTTGCTTCTACCGCGCCGCAAACCGGCAGCCTGTATGAAGTGCCGCAATTCCGGCGCGGCGATTTCGCGGCCACCCCTGGCGAAGCCGTGCACACGGCGATTCTTTTCGGCCGCGAGGTTGTGGACGGATTCCATGGCGAGGGCCCGCGAGTCGGATCCGGGCACGCTTATGTCCAAGGAAGATGAGCTTCGCATGGCGATGCGCCGATGGCACCAGGCGCATTCGGAAGTGATGGACTTCTACGAACGGAACGACATCATGGACCCCACTGCTTATTCCGTATGGATTGTTTTGTGGGAAGCGGAAAACACCGCACGCCTGAAAACCGAAGATCTCCTTGCCGAGGCGCGGCAGGAAGACAGCGATCGCTGAGCCGATCCGCCCACAGCCCGCTCGTCGTCCGGTTTCGCGGGGCCTGCCTCGCCGTTCCGACCTCATACATCACATCGCGAGTGGCCGGCTAAACTCTCCAGCTCCGATATTTCTGGAGAGATGAAGATGAAGTTGTTTGCCGCCCTTGCGTTTCTCGCCTTCACGCTGAGTGCCTGTGCGGTGTACACGCCCGATGGCGCAGTTGTGGTCGACCCCCATGGTCATGGGGGAGGCGGGGGCGGTTTCTGCCCGCCCGGACAAGCGAAGAAGGGCAACTGCTGAACCTGCCCAGCGCCCCGCATGCGCGCGGGCGCTGGACTTGGCGTCACGTCCCCAGCCGTGCCTTGGGCGCGGCTGCGCCGGGGCCATCGAACTTCGACGCCGCGTCGCGCAGGCGGACGTTTCCCGGCAGCGAGGCGACGTTCAAGGTGCGCATGGGGTGTGCGAACCGCACGCCGAGTTCGTCGAACGACTCCATCATCTTGAGGTTGATGTCCTGCTGGATGTCCATGTACTGGTTGTACCCAGGATCCAGCACGTAGTAGACGGTCTCGAAATCCAGCGAACTTTCGCCGAACCCTTTGAAATGGGAGCGATCGAACCGCGTCTTGTCCAGGCCGCGAATGATCTCCTCGACGATGCGGGGCACCTGGCGCGCCTGGTCGGGCGTGCAATCGTAGGTAAGGCCGAATTGGAACACCACGCGCCGCTCGCGCAGGCGCTTGTAGTTCTGAATGGTGGCGGTCAGCATGCTGGCGTTCGACATGACGATCTGTTCGCCGCCAAGACTGCGTATCCGCGTCGTTTTCAAGCCCACGTGTTCCACCGTGCCCGCCAGCGTACCGACGACGATGAAGTCGTTCACCTCGAATGGCTTGTCGATGGCGATGGACATAGAGGCAAACAGATCGCCCAGTATGTTCTGGACGGCCAGCGCGACCGCAATGCCGCCGACGCCCAGGCTGGCGATGAAGGCGGTGATGTTCACCCCCATGTTCGACAGCATGGCGAGCAACACCATGGCCCAAAGCAGGACCTTCGCGGCCCATACCGACAGTGCGGCCAGCGCCGTAATCTGTGCGCCGTCCTGTGATGCGTGCCGGCGGAAATAATGCTGCATGCCCAGCACGATGCCGCGATGCGCCCACAGCGCGATCTGCAGGATGGCGACGACGAACCAGAGGCTGCCGACCCGGTTCGCCCAGCGGTCCGGGAGATCGAGCAGCCCGATGCCCACGAGAACCGCGGCCAGCGCAAGCAGCAGGTTGCTGGTGCCCGCAATGACGTCGGCCGCGATTGCACTGAAATGAGCCCCCGGCATCCGCGCGCGCGATTGCAGTTTGCGCTGAATGAAGCCCACCGTCATGCGCACGACAACGAACACCACGCAGGTGGCAATCAGCGCCAACAGCCAGTTCAACAGCGGTACGCCAAGGAATTGCGTATCAGTGAAAAAAGCGTCGAAGACATTATCGGACATGCAGGTCCTCCTCTTTCATTGAGCGCCGGACAGGCGGGGTGAGCGGGGGATCGGCCGATGGCCGTGCTGGCGCGGCGCCCGCGCATGCGGGCACGCCGGAGTGCCTTATAGGGTAACAGTGGCGCGCATGACGTCTCACGTGCCCGGCGATGGGAATGGCGAGGAGCGCGGCGGCTGCCGGGGATGATCGGGCAGGGAAGGGGCGCTGATCGGGAATGGAGGGCTGAATGTATTGTGGCCGCCTCGCATGGGCTCGCGGCGATTGGCGAGCATACTGCGGGGCGGCCGCCTGCGGTCGGCGCTACTTCTTCAGGAATTCGCGGACCTTGTCCACTGAATTCGTTCCGGCGTCCTGAACCGCCTTGCGCAGTTCGTCCCTGGTGCAGCCCAGCGTTTCGCTCCAATACCGGACTTCCCAATCTTCTTCCAGGTTGATACGCGAACGGTCGCGCGGCCCGCGGTCTTTCAGGTCGTCTGCCATTTCTGTTCTCCTTCGAATGCCGAAAACCCCGCTAGAGCAAACGATGTGCCGTGCGTCCAAGGCGTGCGCGGCCGACGCCATTAGGCGTTCTATTTATTTGAATGTTCTGTTCGAAAACCGCCGCTCACCCGGCGGCTGGAGATTCCTATACTTTCTCCAGGTCGCGCGGCCTGCTTCGGAGAACCGGGGGAATCGAGCGAAGCCCCTGCAAGAACGAACCCATTCAAAAATTTCTATGGAAGACGCCATGAACAACGCCAAACTCGAAGTCCTGACGCCCCGCAACAGCCAGATCATCTTCATCGACCAACAGCCCCAGATGGCTTTCGGCGTTCAGTCGATCGACCGGCAGCTCCTGAAGAACAATGTGGTTGGCCTGGCGAAGGCCGCGAAGATTTTCTCCATTCCCGCCACCATTACGACCGTCGAGACGGATAGCTTTTCCGGCCACACCTTCCCCGAACTGCTCGACGTATTCCCCGGCCAGCCACTGCTGGAACGAACCTCGATGAATTCCTGGGACGATCAGAAGGTGCGTGACGCGCTGGCGGCGAACAAGCGGAACAAGGTCATCGTGTCGGGTCTCTGGACCGAGGTCTGCAATAACGCGTTCGCCCTGTGCGCGATGCTGGAAGGCGGCTACGAAATCTACATGGTGGCGGATGCGTCGGGAGGCACGTCGAAAGAGGCGCACGATTATGCGATGCAGCGCATGATCCAGGCAGGCGTCGTGCCAGTGACGTGGCAGCAGGTGATGCTGGAGTGGCAACGCGATTGGGCGCACCGCGACACTTACGACGCGGTCATGGACGTGGTCAGGGAACATTCGGGCGCGTATGGCATGGGCGTGGATTACGCCTACTCCATGGTGCACAAGGCGGCCCAGCGCACGGCAGGCGCGCATACGGTCCTGGCGCCGCAGCCGGCCCCGGTGGAGCATTGACCGTTTTTTGAATAATCGACGGCCCGGCGGGAAAGGGAAGCGGGCGATCTAAAATCGCCCACTTCTCTCATCCCATTCCGACATCGCCATGGCCGACACCATACGTATTCCGGATCAGACCTCGCTGCCTGAGCTGACGTTGCGAGGCGTCATACTGGGAGCCCTCATCACGGTGGTTTTTACGGCTTCCAACGTCTATCTGGGCTTGAAGGTAGGTCTGACGTTCTCGTCGGCCATTCCGGCGGCCGTCATCTCGATGTCCGTCCTGCGTCTGTTCCGCGATGCCAACATCCTGGAAAACAATATGGTCCAGACGCAGGCATCGGCGGCAGGGACGCTGTCATCGGTAATCTTCATCCTGCCGGCACTTGTGATGATGGGGCATTGGCACGGTTTTCCATTCTGGATCACCTTGGCGGTATGCGCGGCCGGCGGGATGCTGGGCGTCATGTTCTCGATCCCTTTGCGGCGCGTGATGGTCGTGCAGAGCGATCTGCCCTATCCGGAAGGCGTTGCGGCGGCGGAGATCCTGCGCGTGGGGACGAAGGCCATGGAGCCGCCGGAGGCTACGGATGCAACAAAAACTGCGGCCTCTTCACCGCGTTCCACCGACCGGCGCGTCCGGGGCGGCGGCACCGGCATCGCCGATATCGCCACTGGCGGCATCGTCGCCGCGGCAGTGAGTTTCGCGAGCAGCGGCTTGCGCGTGCTGGGCGACGGCGTCAGCATGTGGCCGACCCTAGGTGCAGCGATTTTCCGGCTGCCGATGGGATTTTCCATGGCGTTGCTCGGCGCCGGCTATCTGATCGGCATCGTCGCCGGCTTGGCCATGCTTACCGGTTTGGTGATCGCGTGGGGCGTATCGGTCCCCATTCTGACCGCCATGCACCCCATGCCGGAGGGGGCATCGGTCTCCGCTTACGCCAATGCGCTTTGGTCGTCTCAAGTGCGGTTCATCGGCGCCGGGGTGATCGGCGTCGGAGCGATCTGGACGCTTGCCACGCTGGCGGCGCCGCTGGCGCGCGGTCTGAAGACGACTTTCTCCGCCATTGGCGCGCGGGGCCCGCGCGGCAATGGCGCCGTGCCGCGCACCGAGCGCGACATGCCGGGCCTGGCCATCGCGGCGATCAGTCTGGCCATGATCGTCATCCTCGCACTGGCGTTCTATGCCTTTCTGTCGGGCAATGCGGCAGATGGGGCCGCCATCTGGCAATTGGTGGCCTACGCGGTGGTTTTCGCCTTCGTGTTCGGCCTGCTCGTCGCCGCGGCATGCGGCTATATGGCGGGACTGGTCGGCTCGTCCACAAGCCCCATCTCCGGCGTGGGCATCGTTGCCATCGTTCTTGTGTCGCTGCTCATACTCGCGGTTGGCGACGGCAGTGGCTTGCTCGCCACAGATGCGGGCCGGCAAATGGCGATCGCCTTGGCGATCTTCACGACGTCGGCGGTCATCGCGGTCGCCTCGATTTCCAATGACAACCTGCAGGATCTGAAGACCGGCTGGCTGGTGGGCGCCACGCCATGGCGCCAGCAGGTCGCGCTGTTGATTGGTTGCGTGGCCGGCGCGGCGGTCATCTCGCCGGTGCTGGACCTGCTGTACAACGCCTACGGATTCGCCGATGCGATGCCACGCGGGGGCATGGATCCCTCGCAAGCCTTGTCGGCGCCGCAGGCGACCCTGATGCTGGCAATCGTGCGCGGCATATTCACGCATCAGCTCAATTGGGAGATGATCCTGATAGGCATGGGCGTTGGCGTGGCGTTGATCGTGGTGGACCTGATCCTGAAGCGCTATTGCAAGGTTGCGCGCATGCCTGTGCTCGCGGTGGGAATCGGCATCTATCTTCCGCCGACGGTGTGCGCGCCGCTCGTCGTGGGTGCGGCGCTGGCCTGGCTGGTGGGCCGCATGTTGCGGCGGCGGACCACCGATAGGGGCGCAATCGATGCAGCCGACCGTCGCGGCGTGTTGATCGCTTCGGGCCTGATCGTCGGCGAAAGCCTGGTCGGCGTGGTCATGGCCGGCATCATCGGCCTGAGCGGCCAAGAGGCGCCGTTGGCGATCGCCGGGCCGGGGTTTGCGACGACGGCATCATGGCTCGGACTCGCGGTGTTCGCCGCGGTGGCGTGGCTGTTCGGCCGGCGCGTGCTGGCGGCGGCGCCGCCGCGATGACGCTGACGTGTTTGCCGCGCAGTCCGGCGGCGCTGTATCCCGGGCGCGCGCCTCAATCGTGATACGCCAGCCGTAGCGGCAGGTCCTCGTGATCGGCGAGCCGACGATGGGCTTCTTCCACGAGTTCCTGTTCGGCCGCGCGCAGCGCGGCCGCCCCTTTCAGGCCGGTGTGGCGCTCCACGCGCCGCAAGGCATCGGCATTGCAGCGGCATGCGACATATCGGCAGCCTGTTTCCAGCCAAAAGGCCGCGCCGTCCTCCGCTACCGAGATTTCCCAGATCGCCCCCATCGGATCCTCCCGCGGTTCAGGGGTTAACATTCCGGCCGCATGCATTTGGGGCAGGCATACCGGCCATTTCGCCATCCGTCGAGAGTCTAGGCAGCCTCAACCCCTACGGGTATCCGATGGATGTACTAAGACGCAGGCAGGACGGCCGCGCCGCGATCCGCCAACTGGTTGAGCGGAGACCCGAGACATCATGCAGAGGTGAACCTTGTCCGATACCTACGGCCTAAAACTCACGTGAAGACTCAGAATCGAATTCCTGGAAAACATGCATAGAAAGACCGTTGCCGCGTTGTTCTCCCTGGCAGGCGCTTTTGCGGCCAGCCTCGTTCTTGCCGCCGCTCCGCCCACGGCCATGCCTCTGGGCACGGAGTCCGCCGCGCACCCTATCTCGGCCGCGCCGGCCGGCGCCCCGTCCGCCGCCGGGCTTCCGCCGTCGCCGGAGGCGCCGGCGCTGGATGCCCGCGCCTGGCTGCTGCTCGACGCCACGAGCGGCCAGGTTATCGCCTCGCGCAACCCGGACGAACGGGTGGAACCCGCGTCGCTGACGAAGATCATGACGGCGTACCTGATCTTCCAGGCGCTGCGAGACAGGACTTTGAGCCTGGAGCAGCAGGTGACGGTGTCCGTCAATGCATGGAAGGTTGCGCCGGGCAGCTCCAAAATGTTCATCGAGCCTGGGCAGCACGTCAGCATCGACGATCTGTTGTCCGGACTGTTGATTCAATCGGGCAACGATGCGGCGGTGGCGCTCGCGGAAGCCGCGGCGGGCTCCGAAAACGCGTTCGTGCTGCGCATGAACGAGATGGCCGCAAGCATGGGTTTGAAATCGACGCACTTCGCGAGTCCGCATGGGCTGCCCGATCCGCAGACCTATTCCACGGCCCGGGACCTGGCGACGCTGACCGCGCGCCTCATACGCGACTTCCCCGACATGTATGTCCGCTATGACCGCGTCAAGCAGTTCCGTTTCAACAACATTACGCAGCCCAACCGGAACCGGCTTTTGTGGATCGACCCGTCGGTCGATGGCGGCAAGACCGGCCATACCGAGGCCGCTGGCTACTGCATGATCGCGTCGGCGCTGCGCACCGGCGCGGCGGGCCCGCGGCGCCTGATCGCCGTGGTCATGGGTACGCCGTCCGACAAAGTCCGCACCGCGGCTACCGGCACGCTTTTGAACTGGGGTTTCCAGAACTTCGAGACGGTCAAGCTGTATGCCAAGGGCCAGTCCGTGGGAACCTCGACGGTATGGAAGGGCCGGCAATCCCAGGTGCTGGTCGGCTTCGACAGGGACGTCTACGCCACCGTGCCGCGGGCCTGGGCCCCACGGCTGCAGAAGGCGGTTGCGCGCCAGGGACCCCTGGTGGCGCCGCTGGCGCTCAATACGCAGGTGGGAACGGCCGACTTGCAGGTTGAGGGCCACACCATTGCAAGTTATCCGGTCGTGACCTTGCAGCCGGTCGAAGCAGGAGGCGTTTTTGCCCGGGGATGGGACAGCATGCGTCTGTGGGTATATGGGCTGATGAACGAAAAGCCACCGGCCTGAGTATCAGGGCGGGCGCCTTGCCGCGGTTTGGATGGCCGCCGGCTGGCGGCCGCCGCCGCGGCATCCGGCCTTTTCCCGATAGGGAGTGCGCGCAGTCACCCCGATCGCGCTAGAATCATTGATAGGTCAATTATTGATGAGTCCATAAAATGGCGCCCCGAGCTCCCGCCGCTCCTCATTCCGCCGGACAGGTCTTGCCCTTCCGCCAATCCCTGATGGCGATGGTGGGCATGTGCTTCGTTGTCATGCTCGTGGCAATCGATCAGACTGTCGTGGGTACTGCATTGCCCACCGTGGTTGCCGAGCTCAAGGGCTTCGACCTGTACGCGTGGGTTGCCACGTCGTATCTGCTCACTTCCGTCATCACCGTGCCGATCTTCGGCCGGCTGGGCGATTACTACGGCCGCAAGCCCTTCGTGGTGCTGGCCATCGTCGTCTTCACGGCAGCGTCGGCGCTCTGCGGCGCGGCCGACAGCATGCTCTATCTGGTCATCGCCCGGGCCTTGCAGGGCATCGGCGGCGGCATGCTGGTAGGCACCGCCTTCGCCTGCATCCCGGATCTCTTCCCGGATTCCTATGTGCGTTTACGCTGGCAGGTCATGTTCAGCTCGGCGTTCGGCATCGCCAACGCCATCGGCCCATCATTAGGCGGCTTCCTGACCGAATACTACGGCTGGCGCGCCGTTTTCTACGTCAACGTGCCGGTCGGTCTGCTGGGGCTGTGGTTTGTGTCGCGCCATCTGCCTCACCTGCGCCACGGCGATCCCGGCAAGGTGCGTCTGGACTGGCCGGGCGCGCTGCTGATCGCCCTTGCGCTGGGTACGCTGCAGTTGCTTGTGGAGCTGCTGCCGCGCGAAGGTTATAGCAGCCTGACGGGCATGCTGGCGGCTGGCAGCGTGATCGCCTTTGCCGTCCTGTATTTCTGGGAGCGGCGCTGCCCGCATCCGCTACTGCCCTTCGAAATGTTCCGGCACGCCAGCCTGGCGCCCCTGTTCAAGCTGGCGCTGCTTGTCGGGGTGTCGATGTTCTCGTTGTTGTTCTATGCCCCGCTGTTGCTGCAGGGCGGATTCGGCCTGTCTCCCAAGGATGCGGGTCTGCTCATTACCCCCATGGTGGTATTCATTACCGTGGGCAGCATTACCAATGGCCGCATCGTGACGCGCATTCGCAATCCCAACAATATGCTTTATGTGGGCTTCTTTCTGATGTGTGTGGCGACGGCTGGCATCGTTACGACGCACCACGACACGCCGCGGTGGCTCATCGCCGCCTACATGCTTGCGGCGGGCCTCGGGCTGGGCTTCATCATGCCGAACCTGACCGTGTTCGCGCAGGAAACGGCGGGACGAGCCCATCTGGGCATCGCCACCGCGCTGCTGCAATCCCTGCGCATGGTGGGCGGCATGATCGGCACGGCCGTGGTCGGCACCATGGTCAGTCACAGCTATGTGAGCGGCGTGCGCGCCTCGCTGGAAAACACGCAGGCAGGGCGCTGGCTGGCCGATCTGGATGACCCGCAGATTCTCGTGAATCCCGACGCCCAGGCGCATTTCCTCCAGCAGGCCGCGGCGTCTGGCGCGGACGGCGCCTCGTACCTGGAAGCGGCCCGGGTGTCGCTGGTCGGCGCCATCCATCATGGGCAGATCATCGTATTGGCGGTCTGCATTCTGTCCTTGTGGTTGGTGCGCCGCGTGCCGCCGGTGCGCTTGACGCGCCGCGCCAAGGTCGCCAGCGCGCCGGCAGGGGAGTAGACGATGCCCAAGGAGCAACAGGGGCTGCATACCGTACAGATGCTAGGCCAGACTTATCGGGCCATGATGTCGGCGTTCGAAGCCAACGTTGGCCATGCCCTGCCACGGTGGCGCATTCTGCTCGCACTGCACGAGGCCGGGCCGTTGTCGCAAAAAATCCTGGCCGAGCGGTGCCGGCTCGATCCCGCTTCGCTGACCCGCCAACTGCAGGCGATGGAAGGCTTGGGGTGGGTCAGCCGGTCGGTCGATGAACAGGACAACCGCATCATCAACGCCACGTTGACGGCGCAGGGCAAACGCGTCGTGGCCGAGGCCTTGCCCAGGCGCGCCGCCTTTTTCGATCAGGCCCTGCAGGGCCTGTCGGCCGAGCAGGTCAAAACGTGCAACCACGTCCTCGCCGTTTTGGAAGAGAACTTCAAGGCGGCGCAACAGCGCGCACTCGCGGGTTGAAGCGCTGCGCACGCGCCGGCTGCCTGCCGGCGTGTTCAGCGGGCAGCGCCGCGCTTCAGGAGTTCGGCCGCCAGTTCGCGCAGGCGGCTTTTCTGGATCTTGACGGAATTCGCACTTTCCACCGTCGGGAAAGCTGGCAGGGCGTGGAAGCCGGCCGGTACCTTGTATGCCGCCATGGCGCGGCGGCATGCCGCCCGCCATCCATCCGCGTCCGGCTGTGCGCCCGGTTCCAAAAGGACGAAGGCGAACGCCACCGTTTTGCCGTCGGCCTCTGCGCCCACGACCTGGCAGGCGCGCACGCCGGGCAGGGCGGCGACAAAGCTTTCGATCTCGGCCGGGTTCACCAGATAACCGGAAAGGCGCAGGGCGTCGCCCATGCGCGCCTGGAACACGAATTGGCGCGCATCGACGGTGTAGCCGAGGTCGCCGGTGCGGAAATAACCGTCGCCGGTCATCGCCCGGGCCGTGTCCGCCGCATCGTCCAGGTATCCCAGCATGAGGCTAGGACTCGAGATTTCGATCTCGCCCGATTCGCCTGGCTCCAGGATCCGGCCGCTTGCCGGGTCCCTGGCTCGCACGCGGGCTTCCGGATAGATGAGGCGTCCGCCGGGAAGATGGCGGTGCGCCGCGTCGTCCAACGGCTGGGCGGCGACCAGCGCAATCAATTCGCTGGATCCGTACAGGCCGGTGACGGCAATGCCGTGCCGCGCTGCGCGCTGCGGCAGGGACGGAAGGCCAGGGGAAAAGTGGGCCAGGCCGAACAGGCGCACGGATGAATAGTCGTTCTCCGGCGCGGCGTCCAGCATGCGGGCCAGCGCTTCGTTGTTCATATAGGCGTGCGTGACGCGGTGTTTCGAGACCGCCGCCGCGGCGTCCCGCGCCTCGAATACGGGCTGGCATACCATCGGTACGCCTGGCGCCAAGGTCCCGGCCAGGGCAGCGAATCCGAATACGCCGCAGAACGGCGCCGCCGCCAGGACGCGCGCCGTGCGGTCATGGCCGTACGCGGCGGCTACCGCATCGCCGTGGCGCAGCAGCGTGCGCTGATCGTGCACCACGAATTTTGGCAGCGAGGTCGTGCCAGACGTCGTGAAGCAAATGGCCGGGCCATCCTCGGCGACGACATCGGCGGGCGCGCCGTCGCGCATCATGGCGCGCAGCGCATGCGCCGGTAAGCCGGCCAGCGCGGGCGGCGCGCAAGGCTGCGGCCCCGCCAGGAAGATGCCGCGAAGCCGGCGCAGCATATCGTCCGGAACATCGGCCAGGATGCCGTCGAAGTCGATGTTCCTGAATCCCGGCCAGTACAGCAGCCACTCGGCGCGGGCTCGCCCCAGTATGTCGGCCAGTTCACGAGACCGGAACCGGGTATTGACCGCAATCGTCAGGGCGCCGATTCTCGCGCAAGCCAGGAAGCCGGCGATCCACTCGATCCCGTTGGGCAGCCAGATCGCGACGCGGTCGTCAGGCTTCATGCCCGCTGCCGCCAGCGCGCCGGCCAGGCGCAGTGTGCAGTCGCGCAGGGCCGATATCGTCACCGGCACGTCGTCGTCGATAAGCGCGATCGCCTCTGGCGTGCGTGCCGCCCATGCGTCCATACGCGCGGCGAAGGTATCGTCGCGCAGGGCTTTCATCTCCGCCGATTCATCCATGGCTCACACCGTCGCCACCGGCGTCACGGGAGACCCCATTGCGCCGGGCAAGCGCAATGGCGGGGCGGTCAACAAGAATCGGGTACGCCCATGTTCGCGCAGCCATTCCGCCAAGTCCTTCAGATACCACAGCTCCGCCAACGGTACCCCCAGCTTGAAAAGACAATGGTGATGCAATGGCAGTACCGAACGCACCGGTCCTGACGTCATGGCCGGGTAGGCTTCCACGGCATAGTTGTCGGTGCAGATGGCCGCGATGCCGGAGCGCGTGATCCAATCGAGCAGCGCCGTGTCGGCGCCGTCGAGCACAGCGCCCGTCTGATCGAGCTCTTTCAAATCCGGCCGTCCATCCATGCGCACGATTGCTTCCGCAAAACCTGTGCGCAGGACCAGCATATCGCCCGCTTCCACCGTGACGTTCTGGTCTCGCATGACTTCCGCCAGCGTGGTTTCATCCACCAGGGTGCGGCGGGTACCCAGTGCATGGGCCAGATCCACCATAACGCCGCGGCCTTGCATGCCCTTGCGCGCGTACGTATCGATACCGAGCCTGCGGGCGTACGAGCCGCCCGGCGGACAACATGCGGCAGCAGCGTCGGCGTGTGCGCCGCCGCCAGGAGCAGCATCCTCGCCGCCCAGGATATCGACGCCCCCTTCGAAGCCGTTGTAGTACGCCAGCCGAGGCGATCCGTCGCCATGCAGATCGAACAGTGCGCCTACATGGCTGAGCGCATCCCATTGCGTGGAGTACTGCAAGGTCAGGGTCACCTGATCGTCGTTCAGAACGTCGATGGCGCTGGCGTCTTCCCGGCGCAGCGGGAAGTTGACCGTCGGTCGTCCGTCCCGGGACACGGGTCCGAGCAGGGGCGGACGCCGGCGCGGGTTGAGCACATTGCCGCCGGGCAGGTCCAGCGGCAGCGACAGGCAGAAAACCTTGCCGGCCCGCACTTCCCGCACGCCTTGCAGCACTTTTTCTTCAGTCAGCAGATTGAGGCGGCCCAATTCGTCATCCGGCCCGTAGTCGCCCCAGGTTGAACCTTCGGGCCTGCATTTCCATCGTTGCATGCGGGTTGTCTCCTCGAAAGGTTCTATGTTTATATTTCCGCAAAAACTATAGTACGGATTCACCGACTTTTCGAAGGCCGCGGCCCGCCACGTTTCGCGCCTGTCGGGGTCGCGGCGATTGCAGTTTCATAAGAACACCCGCTCAGGCGGACAGGAGACAAGCATGCCCCGATTTTCCCGGGCGGCGCTGTGGCGCCGTGGGCTGGCCGCGCTGGCCATGGCCGTCAGTTGCAGCGTTGGCGCTGCCGGATTCCCCGATCATCCCATTACCGTCGTCGTCCCCTATCCCCCGGGCGGCGCCGCCGATCTTTTCGGCCGCGCCATCGCGAATGCGCTCCAAGGCAGCCTGAAATCCACTGCGGTGGTGGAGAACCGGCCGGGCGCCGGGGGCAATATCGGCATGGCCTACGTCGCCCGCAGCAAGCCCGACGGCTATACCCTGGGCCTGGGCACCATCGGTACGCAGAGCATCAACCAGTTCCTGTATGCGAACATGCCTTTCGATCCCGAGCGAGACCTGGTGCCGATCGCCCTGGTTTCCGTCACGCCGAATGTGCTGGCCGTCAGCGCCAAATCTCCTTATAAAACCTTGCAGGACGTCATTGCGGCGGCGCGCGACACGCGAGGGAAGAAAATGTCGTACGCGTCGCCCGGCATCGGATCATCCGTGCATCTGACGGGCGCGTATTTCGCATCCGTGGCGCATCTGGATCTGCTGCACGTGCCCTTCAAGGGAACGTCCGCATCGCTGCCGGCCGTGGCCGGCGGACAGGTCGACCTGCTGTTCGATAACCTTCCCGGCGCGCTTGCGCAGATCAAGGATGGCTCCCTCGTGCGCGGCATCGCGGTCACGTCCCTGCAGCGCAATCCGTCGGTTCCAGACCTTCCCACCTTCGCCGAATCGGGTCTGCCCGGATTCGACGTGACGGCATGGTTTGCTTTGTATGCGCCGCACGGGACGCCGGCTGCGGTGGTCGACCGCCTTATCGCCGCGGCGCGCGAAGGCTTGAAGGCGCCGGAGGTGGCAGCCAGTTTCGCGACCATGGGAGCCCAGCCCGGAACGTTGTTCGGCGACGACCTCGCGGCGTTCGAACGTACGGAGCGGCAGAAGTGGGGCGCCGTGGTGAAACAACAAGGGATTACGGCGCAATGACCGTGGACGCGGTGCTTGTCACGGGCGGCAGCAGGGGCATCGGCCGCGCCATCGTCGCCCGCTTGGCGGAAGACGGCTACGACGTTTTCAACTTCAGCCGGCGTCCGCCGGACGCGCTGTTGCCCCGCGAAACCTTCGTGCCTGTCGACCTCGCCGATACGGAGGCGGCGCGCACGGCCGTCGCGGAGCTGGCGGCGCAAAGGCCGGTCACGCGCTTGGTGAACAACGCCGGCATGGTCGAAGTGGCCGCAATCGAAGCGATCGACGCCGAAGCGATACAGCGCACGGTCGCTCTGAATTTGACGGCGCCGATCGTTCTGTTGCAGGGCCTGCTGCCGGCCATGCGGGCGGCGGGCGAAGGCAGGGTGGTCAATATCGGCAGCCGCGCGGCGCTCGGGAAACCCGGACGTACCGTCTACGGCGCCAGCAAGGGCGGCCTGGCAGCGATGACGCGGACCTGGGCCTTGGAACTGGCGCCGGCCGGCATTACCGTCAATGCCGTGGCGCCCGGCCCCATCGCGACGGCGCTGTTCGAGCGCTCCAACCCCACTGACGGCAAGGCAATGGTGGAGGTCCGCGATCGGATTCCCGTCGGCCGTCTGGGACGGCCGGAAGAAGTGGCGCACGCGGTCGCCATGTTCCTCGACGACCGGGCCGGATTCATCACCGGTCAGGTGCTATACGTGTGCGGCGGTCTCAGCGTCGGCCAGGCGCCATAGCCGGGTTGTCTGCATCGGGTGCACGCATAACGCGCCGGCCTCCAGGCGGGGGACCGGCGCGTGGCGGACGCCGCCGTCCGGACCCCTATATCGTTCCGGTAAGCAAAAGAATGATGACGATGATCAACACCAGTCCGAGCCCGCCGCTCGGATAATAGCCCCAGCCGCGGCTGTGCGGCCACGTGGGCAAGGCGCCAATCAGTAGCAGAATCAGGATGATCAGCAGGATGGTTCCAAGGGTCATGTCGTTCTCCTTCTTTCCGTTGGGATGGCCGCGCCCACCGAGTCCGTTGAGGATGGGCATAAGGCCACGGAAGGGCAAGAGCAAAAATCGGACCCAATCACGTCAGGCTGCTGCCTGCCAAGCACTTCCGGATGAAAAAGCCAATCATTCGTTCGTGGGATGTTGTCCTAATACGTCTTTACGCCAAATGCGTTACACACGGCAACTTGCCTCTTCGCTACGATAGGTCCGACATTGCACGGAGATCGCTATGACTCACGATAACGACGCTATCAACGATCGAGCCGCGCATGTGATCTGGTTCGAGACATCGGCCGGCGCGCGCAAAATCAAGGCCGGAGTGTCCTGGGAGGTCTTGCGGGCGCGCTTCGGCGCGGGCGCGGAAGAGGAAAGCCTGCTTGTCGCCTATCGGGGCAACAGCCGCATGCTGCATGCGCTGGCGCAGCGCAAATTCCTGGAAAGCCACCCGCTGCCGGTGATGCTCGGACAAGCGGATTTTCCCCGGCAGTGGGGATCGAGCCGCTGAATCGGGCGTTGTCCGCCCTAGTGTTTTCCCGCCACGATCCGCCCCAGTGTGCGCACAGCGGCATGGACCTCCGGCGACATCGGATGCGCGCAGCTGACGCGCAGGAAGTGGTCGTAGCGATCCGTGTTTGAAAACATCCGGCCTGGCGCCACACGGATGCCGGAGGCGAGCGCCGTCTCGAATACGTCTTTGGAAGCGCGGCCATCGGGCAGCTCCACCCACAGAAGCATCCCGCCTCTTGGCACGCTCAGCCGCGTCCCGCGTGGAAAGTGTTCGGCAATGGCGCGGGCCATGCCTTCGCGCTGCGTGCGCAGGCGGCGCCGCAGGCGCATCAGGTGCCGGTCGTACCCCTTCGATTGCAGGACCTCGGCTACCGCGACCTGCGGCGTGGCGCCATTCGGCCGGCTCTGTACGTACTTCAGCATCGCCAGCCGCGCTTTCCAGCGCCCGCCGATCATCCATCCCAGGCGGGATCCCGGCGCCAGTGTCTTCTGCATCGATGCGCAATAAATGACATTTCCATCGCGATCCCAAGCCTTTGCCGCGCGCAGCGGCTCGTCGCCGTCGGCCAGCGGCCCATACGTGTCGTCCTCGATCAAGGGTATGGCCTGGCGCTCGCACAACGCGACCAGCCTTGCCTTATCCTCGTCCGGCATGATGCTGCCCAAGGGGTTGTGCAGGTTGGGGACGACGACGACCGCCTTGATGTCCGGATGGGTCTGGAATGCCAGGTCCAGTGCCTCGATGGAAAGGCCCCGTTGCGGGCTGGTCGGAATCTCCAGCGCACGCATGCCCAGGCTCCCGATAACCTGCAGCAATCCAAAGTAAGCCGGCGACTCCACTGCAATGGTGTCCCCCGGGCCGGCAACCGCGCGCAATGCAAGGTTCAGCGCCTCGATGCAGCCGTGCGTGACGATGATGTCGTCCGGCGTCGCATTGATGCCCGCGTCCAATGCGCGGCGGGCCAGCGTCGCCCGGAGCACGGGATGCCCCTGATGCGGCGCCGGGCTCGTCAGCAGATCGGGATAGCGCCGTACGGAGCGCAGCATCGCCTGTTTCAGTGCATCGACGGGGTAGGCGTCGGCGGGCGCGACCGAACTCGCCAGATCCACACGTGGCGGATGTATCGCGCTTTTGGCAATAAAGTCGGATACGCGGTCGTGGATCCCGACATAGGAAGCCGCGTCCAGCACCTGGCGGGTGTCGGGCTCATCAGCCGGAAGAAGCTTGCTCCGCTTCGTTTTAAGGACGAAATAACCGGAACGTGGCCGGGCCTCGATCAATCCGTCGTCTTCCAGGCTGCGGCAAGCCTGAAGCGCTGTGCTGATGCTGACCTGGTGCAGGCGCACCATGGTCCGGACGGACGGCATGCGGGAGGTGGGGGCGAGAACACCGGAATAAATGGCCTGCCGATAATGATCGGCTAAACGCTGATACAGAGGCTGTTCCATGCCGCAATCATTGCGTATGCCTGAAGGGAGGGAATAGGCACAGTTGAGGATGAATCCGACAGTAACAGAAATAGCGCGTGACAGCTGCTCCGCCGAACAAACATCGGCCGTGTGTCTAAAAGGCAGGCAGGCCGACGCCTAAGCTCGCTGTGTTCACGGAATGGAGCGAAATCATGAAGACGGACAAGGCCAGGCAGGACCTCGCGCTTTGCCAAGGAGAAATGCGAGTCGTCTATCTGCCCCGGCGCACGGTGATCCTGGGTTTGAAGGGCTCGGTCACGGTGATCGAGCGCGTGGACGGTTTGGGCGACGCCGGGTTCAGTCTGTGCGTACCGGTGCGGGGCGGCGAAAGCCATGAACTGGCCTATGGCGGGCAGGTGACGCTGCGCGCAAGCCGGGGCGCCAGCGTGCGCGTGATCCCGCCGACGCCTGTCCTGGCCGCCTGGCGGCGGCGCTGCCGTGCGGGGATGCGGTCGCTGCAGCGCGCCGTCGCCGCGCTCGGCCGCCGTGTCGCCGGCCAGTGGCAGGGCTAAAGGTGAGTTGTTCAGGCAACCTTGGATGCGAAACGCGTGACGATGTCGCGCGCCACGGCTTCGGCGACCTCGATGCCATCGATGGCCGCGGAATAGATGCCGCCCGCATAACCGGCCCCTTCTCCCGCAGGGTACAGGCCAGCAACGTTCACGCTCTGGTAGTCGTCGTCCTTGCGGCGGATGCGCAGCGGTGACGATGTGCGCGTTTCAACGGCGGTCAAGACCGCATCGGCCATCGCGTAGCCTTTGATTTTCCGGTCGAACGCGGGCAGTGCTTCCCGGATCGCCTGTACTGCGTAGTCGGGCAGGGCGGTCGATAGATCGGTGGGTGTCACGCCGGGCGTGTATGAGGGCTGAACGGTCCCCAGCGCTGTGGACGGCCGGCCCGCGAGGAAGTCCTCCACACGCTGCGCCGGCGCCAGATACCCGCCGCCCCCCAGTTCGAAAGCGCGCGATTCCCAATGGCGCTGGAAAGCGATGCCGGCCAGCGGGCCGCCGGGATAGTCCTCGGGTGTAATGCCCACGACGATGCCCGCGTTGGCATTGCGCTCGGCGCGCGAATACTGGCTCATGCCGTTGGTCACGACCCGGTTCGGTTCGGAGGTCGCGGCAACCACCGTTCCGCCCGGGCACATGCAAAAGCTGTACACCGAGCGGCCGTTGCGGCAGTGGTGCACGAGCTTGTAATCGGCCGCGCCCAGCACCGGATGGCGGATGTGCTTGCCGAAACGGTCCCGGTCGATCAGGCTTTGGGGATGCTCTATCCGGAATCCGATGGAAAAGGGCTTTGCTTCAAGGTACACCCCGCGATCATGCAGCATCTGGAACGTGTCGCGCGCGCTGTGGCCGACGGCGAGCACCAGATGCGAACAGGGAAGGTATTCTCCGCTGGCCAGCATGACGCCTCGGATGCGTCCCTGATCCAGGTCCAGGTCGGCCACTCGCTGCTCGAAGCGAATCTCGGCGCCCAGAGCCTCCATCGAGGCGCGCATCTTCTCCACCATGCTGACCAGCCGGAAGGTGCCGATATGGGGCTTGCTGACGTACAGGATCTCTTCGGGCGCGCCCGCCCGTACGAATTCTTCCAGTACCTTGCGTCCCAGATGGCGCGGGTCCTTGATCTGACTGTACAGCTTGCCGTCCGAGAACGTGCCGGCGCCGCCTTCCCCGAACTGCACATTGGATTCCGGATTCAGCACCTGCTTGCGCCAAAGCCCGAACGTGTCCTTGGTCCGCTCGCGCACGGCTTTGCCGCGCTCCAGGATGATGGGACGAAAGCCCATTTGGGCCAGGATCAGGCCGGCGAAGAGCCCGCATGGTCCCATGCCGACGACCACGGGACGGGGAGCATCTGGCGCCGCGGCGGCGTTGGCGACGAACTTGTACCGCATATCGGGCGTGGGCACGACGTGCGGGTCGGCGTGGAACCGCGCCAGTACCGTGCATTCATTGCGTAGCTCGGCATCGATCGTGTAGACCAGCTGGATATGGTCGCGCTTGCGCGCGTCGTAGCCGCGCCTGTGAACGTGAAAGGACAGCAGATCGTCCGCGGGAATCGCCAGCCGGTCGGCAATGGCGCGAGGCAGGGCCTCCTCGGGGTGGTCCAGGGGAAGCTTGATTTCTGAAACGCGTAGCATGGTGCAAGTCCGGCGCCGCTTATGGCGCATTGGGAATCGACGCATCGCGTGGGATGCGGCGCGGCGTTGCGCCGCAGGCCGCAGTGTACTAGAGGGCGCCCCCACCGTCGGCGGGGCGACGTTCAGCGAGCCGACGGGGTCGCCTCCGGGGATGGGGGCGTATCCGGTGGATCGCCCGGTGTGGGCGCCGGCGTCGGCAGGGGCGGCTCGCCCGGCGCCGGCTCGCGATGCGCGCTCGTCTCGGCGTTTTCCAGGATTTCTTCGCCCACCGTGGCGGAGCTGGGCGAACGCGGGTTCAGCGTGTTGGGTGCGATCGGCATGGTGATCCCCGAAGTGACGGAAACCACGATAAGGCAAGCGGTATTCCCGACGGCTGGTCCGCCCGGCGCGCGGCGTGCGAGAAGCGCGGGTAAGGCCCTTTTTGCGCCCTTGCGCTGATTCGGCAAAGGAATAGGTCGGGTTCCCGGGTGAGCGGGCACGATGCTTGCTCTGCTGGACGCCGTGGGAAAGGCCCGCCTTTCCCTTGCAACGATCTTCGATCCCTCTCTGAAAAGGAAAGACCGATGAAAAACAAAGCGATACTCGCCGTGCTCCTGGCCATTACCGCTCTGGCGTCCGGCTGCAACACCATTCATGGCGCCGGCCAGGATATCGAGCGCGGCGGAGAAAAGATCCAGGGTGCGGCGGACCGCCACAATTGACATCTGGTACGCGCTGGCGGGCTGCGGCACGCCAGCGTCCGCACGACGTCCCGATCAAGACCCAGGAGGCGATAACAATGTTCAGAACCAAGCCCTCGTTGACCCCGGACCAGTTCCGCTGGTTGAAGGAATTGCGGTCCCATGCGTCGCTGGTTGGCTTCGAAATCCCGCAACCCGTCCGGGGCCAGCTGGAAGCGATGAACTACATCGAGGATCGCGATGGCAAGGCCACCATGACGCCACCCGGCGCCGCGGCATTGGGTTCCTACCGGGGGCCGATGGCGGCGCGGTGACCGGCCAAGGCGGGCAGTCCGCTGATGCATAATCCACGCTTCGGATTCAAGCTTTGGAGTGGATATGCCCCGACGCCGTACGTGGTTGGCCGCCTCGTTGTTGATGCTTGCCGGCTGCGCCGCCGGCATCGAGCCTGGCGGCGATTATCCCAGCGTAACGTTCGATGTGTCCGCGCCCTATGACGCGGCCTACCGGCGCGCCAGCGAATTCGTCCGCGTGTGCCATACCGAACGCGAATATCGGTATGGCCTCCGGTATGGCGACAACCATTCGGTGGACGAGAAGTTCGCCACGACCCGGATCGAAGTGTTCAAGCTTCCGGAGCCCACGCGGCATCTGGAGATCATCGAAACCAAGCCCAATACCAAGGTCACGTCCACGGTAACCGTAACCGTGGTGGGCGCGGCGCCCTGGGACGCCCAGGAACTGGCCGCGGCCCGGCAATCCATTCAGACCGCCACGCCGGTATGCCGGCCGGGCGCGGATTGACACCTCAGGGACGGTTTTTTCCTGTGGCCGGGTCCCTTTCTGAAAGGTCCGACGGCTCATTCGCATAAACGTCGTCTTCGGGACGCGGAATGCCCGGGTGTCCGGGATCGGAGAGAACGCGGCCCTCTCGCGGCATGCCCGCCACGATGGGGGCCTTATCGGGCTCGGGGAGAATGCGCGTGCCCATGCGGGCCTTTTCTTCGGCGGACTCGGTGGGCGACTTGGGATCGCGTTCGGGGGCGTCAGGGGAGGCCGGGCGGTTGGTTTCGGGCATGAATGATCTCCTGTGCAGTTCGGCCAATGCAAAGTTTTCCCCGCAGAGCAGGCAAAATTTGCAGCCGGTCCTTAGAAAATATTGTGGTCGCGGACGTTCTTTTTGTTGGGCGCCGGCTTGGTGTTGTCCGCCCAGCTGGAGTCGGTCTGCGCGTCTTCGCGCGGTTGGCCGCTGTCGCGGGCTTCGTCGGGTGCACCATTCTTGGGCGGACGGGGCAGGTTCGGGACGTCCACCGGGGAATCGGGTGGGAACACCTTGCCTTTTGCGTCGTTCTCCCGCGGACGCGACGCGCGGTTGCCGCCACCGGGGCGGGAATCTGGCTCGTTCATGCTTGGCTCCTGTCATCCAGACTGCTGATGTGCAAGGCGCGTTCCCGTCCTTCGCAAACCTCGCTATGCTTGCGTCTCCCGTCGTTTGTCTCTGGGACCATGGACCATACCGACCATCCTCGCGCTTCCAACGCCTATCAGGCTCTGGCTTCACACGCCCTGACAGGTTTTCGTTTTCTCGGCTGGATCAACGGCCTGGGCGTGTTGATGCTGGCGGCTTTTTCCCTCGGCGTAGTTGGCGGCGATGTCGACGCGCCGGAGCTTAGGCAGCCGATTGCGGCGTATGCGATCGGGCTGGCGGCCTGCGCGATAGGGATGCTGTTTTCCTACTTTGCGCACTTCAGCGTATTCCGGCAGATCGCGGCGGGTCGGGCGGGAAAAGGGCACTGGCTTCCCATGCTGCTTGCCGCGATCGCATACTGCGGTAGCGTGGCGGCGTTCGTCATCGGATGCTGGGGCGTTGCCGCCGCGGGGCTCGGCAGCCCTCAGGACGACGTGGCTTACCGGTCGAAGACTGCCGCCGTTGCGGCGACCCGGCCGACGCCGTGGCCCGGGACCGATTACACCCGGTCGGGCGTGTTTGCGGGGCCGGTTCAGGCCGTCAGATAGGCATCGATCAGTTTTTCCGCGGCGTCGGCCACGATCCGCGCCGGACCTTCCTGGTGCGGGAACAGTTGCGGCGAGACGAAGCAGCCTTCAAGCAGCAACATCAGCGCGTCGCCCAGCGCGTCCGCTTCCCGGGCGCCCGCCTGGCGCGCCAGCTCGCGCAGGCGGGTCCGCAGTTCGCGTTTATTGGCTTCGGCGATGGCGCGCGCGGGATGGGTACCTGTTTCACCCGGGTATTCGACGGCCGCGTTGGTCAAAGCGCATCCGCGAAAGCCGGGCGTTTGCGTGCGCTTGGCGATGTGGCGGAAGTAGGCAAGCAATTGCGCGCGGGGATCGCCCGCATGCGGCGCAATCGTCTCGTCGAAGCGTCGGAAGAAGGCGGCGTGGTAGTCCCGCAGGTATGACGCGGCGAGCTCGTCCTTGGAGCCGAAGCTGCGGTACAGCGTCGGTTTGGTGGCGCCCGCGCGCGTCACGATTTCGTCAACGCCGACGGCGCGGATGCCATCCTTGTAGAACAGTTCGCCAGCGGTGCGCCGGATGCGATCGGCCGCGCGTGGTTCGCGCGTTTCGCCGGACTGTTCCGGGGCCGGGGAGGGCGTAAAGCGATTCATGGCAGTGGTGCTTGACAGTGTTACCGAGCGGTACGTATTATGCCGCGACCTGCAACGTACCGGTTAGTAACATGACTATAGCCCGTTCCCGCCCCTTTGGACAGAAGTATGCCTTCGTCGTCGTGGCGATTGCATTTGTCGCGTTGCTGGTGGGCGCCGGGCAGCGCGCCGCGCCGGGCGTGCTGATCGTGCCTTTGGAACAGGCATTCGGCTGGGGCCGCGACGTGACGTCGCTGTCCGCAGCCATCGGAATTTTCCTTTACGGCCTGGTGGGGCCCTTTGCTGCGGCGCTGATGCAAAGCTTCGGCGTGCGCCGCACGCTGCTGTGCGCGCTGGCGCTGATGGCGGCGGCCAGCGGCGCCAGCGCATGGATGACGGAGCCCTGGCAGCTCGTGCTGTCCTGGGGGGTGCTGTCCGGCGTTGCGACGGGGTGCGTCGCAGTGGTGTTTGGCGCGACGGTGATCAACCGCTGGTTCGTCAAGCACCGAGGCCTGATGATGGGAATCCTTACGGCCAGTACGGCCACTGGCACCCTGATTTTTCTCCCGGGCATGGCGGCATTGGCCGAAGCCGGCGGTTGGCGGCCTGTGGTGCTGACGGTGTCGGCGGTCTGCCTGGCGCTGCTCCCGCTGGCCTGGTGGCTGATGCCGGAAAGGCCGTCCGATATCGGTCTGGTTCCTTACGGCGCCGCGCCGGGTCATGAGGCGACCCCTTCCCAATCGCACGCCAATCCCTTGAAGGCGGCCTTTTCCGCCTTGGCAATGGCCGTCCGCAGCCGGAATTTCTGGTTCCTGTTTGCGACGTTTTTCATCTGCGGTTTCACCACCAATGGCCTGATCGGCACACATTTCATTGCGCTGTGCAGCGACCAGGGGATTCCGGAGGTGCGAGCCGCCAGCCTGCTTGCGATGATGGGTTTGTTCGACCTGTTCGGCACCACGGCTTCGGGCTGGCTGACGGACCGCTATGACCCGCGCAAGTTGTTGTGCATGTACTACGGCTTGCGCGGCGCCTCGCTGATCTTTCTGCCGTTTTCCGATTTTTCGATATACAGCCTCGGTGTGTTTGCCGTGTTCTACGGCCTCGACTGGATCGCCACCGTGCCGCCCACCCTGCGTCTGGCGGTGGAAAGCTTCGGTGAGCGCGATGCGCCCATCGTGTTCGGCTGGATTGTCGCCGGGCATCAATTGGGCGCAGCCAGCGCCGCTTTCATGGCGGGCGCGCTGCGTCAGGCGCAGGGGAACTATCTGACGGCCTTCGTCATCTCGGGCGCGACGGGGATCATCGCCGCGGTCATCGCTTTACAGATCAGGCAGGCGAAAGCCGCGCGCGCAGTGCCGGTACTTTGATAGGCCGCTATACGCAAATTTTATTGGACCATCGGGTTGGGTGGTCGTAATATACGCAGTGCGTATATTTTCGAGGCCACCATGTCCATCTCCCAGCAAGCTTTCCTGCGCGACGCCATGCGTCGTCTGAACCTGACGCGCGATGTTTTCGCCGCCCGTATCGGGGTGAAGCGCCGCGCGCTCGATACCTGGCTCCTGCCCGAAGGCTCCCAGGAATACCGGGCCATGCCTGAAGTGGTGGAGCGGTTCGTCACGGAGATCGTCCAAAACGGCGTGCTGCGGGAAAAGTACACGCAAAGCGCGCAGAACGGGCCGTTGCGCGACCGCATCGCGGTGGAGGGCAAGCATCAGCTGCTGTCGGTGGACCAGTTTTCGCGCGAGTCGGTGGAAGATCTGTTTCGCATTGCCGACATGATGCAGCCCATCGCCCGGCGGCAGAAGGTTTCGCGCGTTCTGGAAGGCGCCGTGCTCGGTAATCTGTTTTTCGAGGCAAGCACGCGTACGCGCGTCAGTTTCGGCGCCGCGTTCTGCCGTCTGGGCGGGTCGGTGTGCGACACCACCGGCTTTACCTTCTCGTCCATGGCAAAGGGCGAATCCATTTACGACACGAGCCGCGTCATGAGCGGCTACGTCGACGCCATGGTCATCCGGCATCCGGAACAAGGTTCGGTGGCGGAATTTGCCCGGGCGACCAATATCCCGGTCGTCAATGGCGGCGACGGCCCGGGCGAGCACCCGAGCCAGGCCTTGCTGGACCTGTACACCATCCTGACGGAATTCTCGCGTTTGGGGAAACTGTTGGATGGCGCGCATATCGCGATGGTGGGCGATCTCAAGTACGGCCGAACGGTGCATTCACTGATCAAACTGCTGTCGCTGTACCGGGGCGTCAAGTTCACCCTGATCGCGCCGCCGGGCCTCGAGATGCCGTCCTACATCATCGAGCAGGCCGCGCGGCACGATAACGTCATCGAGCAGAAGCAGTCGCTGGCCGAAGGCCTGGCGGGCGCCGACGTGATTTATGCCACCCGGGTGCAGAAGGAGCGCTTCGCGGACGAGGCGCAGGAAGGCTATACGCCCGATTTCCAGATCAACCGCGCCATTATCGACACCTATTGCGGCCCGGATACCATCGTGATGCACCCGCTGCCTCGCGACAGCCGCCCTGGCGCCAATGACCTCAGCGTGGATTTGAACCACGACCCGCGGCTGGCGATTTTTCGCCAGACGGACAACGGTATTCCGATCCGCATGGCGATTTTTGCCGTGCTGCTTGGCGTCGAAGGCTTGGTCCAGCATTCGATGCGCGATGTGACGTGGCGGCATCCGTCCCACATCGGCCCGGACGATTCGGCCTTCCACGGTCTGGATTGAGGTTGGGCGGGTGCGGGCGAAGCCCGCACAGTACCCCTTGTGCCGCGCGGTTGGTTCGAACAGGCGGACGCGCATTCGGTTGCAACCCAGCCGGTTTGAGCCAGCCAGCCGCGGAACAACCGCGGACTACTGCGGCTGGAACGTCACACGTCTGCCGGTTTCAGGCGACGCATTGCCGCTGTCAGGATCACTCTGCAGGCGCGACAGCATGGTCCTGTCGCCAATCTGCTCGATTGCCGAGTAGCGCAGGATCCTGAGCAATTGGGCGTAGTCATCCAGTTGTTGAGGCATGCCAAGGCGGTAGAAGTCTGCGCGTTTTTCCGCGTGCTTTGCAAGCCGGTCCAGTTCCGCCGTTGCCCCCGCAACCACTGCCCGCAGCTTCGCGTCATCCATGTTTTCCAATCGGGCGCTGAGCAAAGGCTGGTACAAAGCAAGAGGACGCGGGGGCCCCAGGACTTCGAAGTGAGGCGGGGAACCGGAATAGGAGTCGGGGCCGGCGTCAAGCTGCGCGCATTGGGACCAGCAGCCGCTCACCAGTTTCCGATCATTCGCGACCGATTGGCTGATCGGAAACCTGGCGATCGATGCCCGGTCAAACGCCTCGGCTTTGAACCCCATATGACGCCGGAACCGCGCAAGCGCTTTCTGCAGAAGGTAGGCGGGCTTTTTCGTTGATCCGCTCACCTTGGCGCCCGGCCGGCCGGCGCGTTTCTCCGCCGGAGAACGGGCGCGGTCGAGCTTGACGAGGCCTGCGATAAGGTTGCCAAGATTGGCGTCCAGGCGGCGAACGTTCCATACGAATGTCGAGCTCATCGCGGAAGCCACGTCATGGGACAGCGCGGCACGGACGAAATCGCGGATTTTCGTCCCATGGTTCCGGCCGGCGAATGTTTCCGCCCCCGCGATCGCCGATGCCGTAGCGGGCCGCGCTTGGTGGTTTTGCTGACGGTATGGCGGATCGGGCGGGGCGCCGTCGGGGCCGGCGTCCGGCTCGTGGGGCTCAAGCTCGTGGGGCTCAAGCTCATGACGACTTTGCTCAATTGCTCCGTCGCCCAGGAGCCGGCGTCCGTCTTCGGTGCAGGCGAATGACCCGGCGTCACCCTCGAGCCATTTTTCTCCAATGCCATCGGCAATGGCGTCGCGCAATTCATCCGGGCCGAACTCCGGTGCCAGCTCGGTGAGCAACTGGAGCGAGACGCAGGAATGCGCCGCTGCGATCTCCAGCGTTTTCCGGAGGGCTGGGGACGGCACAGGCGGCTCGGAGGTTTTTGTTGTCTCGGCCGAAGCAGCCGATGCGTAAAGCGACGCGACGAGCGAGGGGTTGGTGGCAGTTACAGTCACAGTGGGAAGCCTTCATCAAACGTAAAACGAATCAGCCGGTGGAAGCGATTCGTTATGCATTTGGTGCCTGGCCCCCCGCGAAGGGCTCCTGGGAATACATATCGCCAGGATGGCGGGAGTTCCGATCTTGCCCGCCCGCTGCCCCTTTACGCCTTCAGTTATCCATGATGGGGCCGTAGGAATTGGCCTTCCATGCTCGCGATGAACAGAACGAGCCCGGAGCTACATCGCGCGGACGCTAGTCCCGCTTTTCGCCGCCCAGCGCATCCACCATGTCGGCCATCAATTTGGCCAGCTCGCCGGTCATCAAAGCCATATCGCCGTCGAACTTTTCGTCGTCGTTTTGGGCCATGCTGTCGCTGTTTTCCTTCAGCACGTCCAGGGGCGCGATACGCTTGATGTCGAGAGATTCTGTCAGCACGAAAGAAATGCGGTCGGCCCAGGTCATTGCCAGGCGGGTGCACTGCTTGCCGGATTGAATGTGGCGCCGCACGTCGTCGGCGTCGATGGCGTGCTTGACGTAGCGGATCGCGGCGCGGCTTTCGCCGGACGCGCGCAGCTCGGTGTCCTGGTCGATGCTGAAATTCGCCGGCGCTTCGTCCGCGGCAAGCCAGCCCGTCATCGCGGCGGCCGGCGACTGCGCGACGTACAGGCTTTCCAGCGGGAACGGATCCACCGATTTTGCGAGCAGTCCCAGGACCTCGTCGGCCTTGGCGGCTGCGGCGGCATCGACCACCAGCCAGCGGTTTTCCGGATCGATCCACACCCGCGTATCGCGGTAGATGCTGAAAGCCTTGGGAAGCAGTTCGTCGGTGACGCGCTCCTTGATTTCCTTCATCTGCTTGCGGCCGGGCTTATATCCCTGCTGCTCCTCGACTTCCTGCGCGCGCGCCTTGGCAACCTGATTCACGACGGTGGCGGGGAGCAGCTTCTTCTCTGCGCGCAACGTGAGCAGCATCTGGCCGTTGACGGTGTGGACCAATCCGCCGTTTTCGCGCGTCGGGATCCAGCCCAGCGTCTGCATTTCCAGGTTGTTGGCACCTTGGTAGGCATGCTTGGCCAGCGCTTCTTCCAGCGCCTCGGCCTGCATGGACCAGGACGGGGAAAGGCGGTAAATCTTGAGATTCTTGAACCACATGAGCGTCGGGCAAAAGCGGGGATTCTATACGACCCGCGGCCACCCGCCGGCCTGCGACGATGACACGTTCTGTCACGGACAGCCTTTCTTCGGCTAAGGTATCGTCCGCCGCATCAGAGGAAAGCGGTTGGCACATGAACAGTAGGAACCACGGAGACGTATGAAATGAAACCCATCTCTTTCGTCGGCGCGCTGTTGATCGTTCTGGGCGTGGTCGCGCTGGTCTACCAGGGCTTCAGCTACAAATCGGAGGACACCCTGTTTCAGATCGGCTCTGTCAAGGCGACGGCTGAAACGACGAAGTCGGTGCCGATTCCGCAGTGGGCCGGTATCGCAGCGATCGTGGTCGGCGTTGTCGCCATCGGCGTCGGCATGCGCCGTTGATCGGGTGCGGATCGGTTCTTGCGGCGCAGCCGTAATCAAGACAGGAGGCGCCGATGCCACGAACCGGATCGACCACGACTGCCGCAGCGCCGCGAGCCGGGCGCAAGCCGGGGGCTTCTGCAACCCCAGCCGCGAAGTCCGCCGCAGCCGAGCCAGCGCAGGTGCTCGGCATCGAAATTTCACACCCCGACCGCCGGCTGTATGAGAAGCCGGCGCTGACCAAACTGGAACTGGCTCGCTATTACGAGTCGGTATCCGATTGGCTCCTGCCACATCTCAAAGATCGCCGCGTCGCGCTGTTGCGCTGTCCGGATGGCGCGACCGGCGAGTGTTTTTTTCAGAAGCACCTGGGCGAACACGTGCCTGCCGGCATCGATATCGACGATGGCATGGTGGTCATCCGCGCCATGGAAGGCGTGATCGCGCTGGTCCAGCGCGGCGTCATCGAGTTCCACACCTGGGGCGCGAAGTCGCCGCGGTCGGACAAGCCTGACCGGCTCACGCTGGATCTGGATCCGGACCCCGACATCCCGTGGCGGCAGGTGGCGGATGCCACCCGCCTGGTGCGCGAGCTGCTGATGGATGTTGGACTGCGGCCCTTTCTGAAGACCACCGGCGGCAAAGGGCTGCACGTGGTCGTGCCGCTGCGCGGCGCGGTGGATTGGGATCGCGCCCGGCTGTTCTGCAAGGGCGTTGCCCAGCATCTGGAAGCGATGCAGCCAGATCTTTTCGTGGCCAATATGTCCAAGGCCAAACGCGCCGGCCACATCTTCGTCGATTATCTGCGCAACAGCGATGGGGCGACCGCCATCGCGGCGTTCTCCGCGCGGGCGAGGGCTGGCGCGCCGGTGTCCATGCCGGTCGACTGGGCGTGTCTCGATGAGGAGACGGACCCGCGTGGCGATGCCTTCAACGTCTGCAACGCGATGGACGAAATCGCCAAGCGCGCCAAGCAGGGTACCGATCCCTGGGCCGATTACGAAGCGGCGCGGAGCACGCTGACGGCCGCCATGCGCGCGAAGTACCCGGCGGATTGACGCGCGGGTCCTCCAGGCTTCGGCGGCTGCCGTCCGCCGGCGCGGGGCCGCGCGACTGCGCCCGCCCTTCGCGGCGAAAAAAAAGGCCCGACTGTGGAGGTCGGGCCGGTACGGGAGCACACGATGTCGCGCTGTTTAAGGCTCGCGGGGAGCGCGGCACCGGTGTCAGAATGCGGCCATGCAATTCCCGGACAGGGGGATCGATCGTCCGGCAATCGTGCGCAAGGTCGTGATCTGAGCGCCCAGTCTATTCCCCCCGCTCTGACAGCGTCCTGAAAAAAAAGCCCCCGCGAGGGAGCTTTATGAAAGGCCAGCCGGGTGCAGCGTCCCGGCCGGCAGGGGACGGTCAGTAATCCTTGTTCAGGTCGACATCCTTGGTTTCCCGGATGAAAAGCGTGCCGATGACCAGCGTCATGACCGCGATGATGATGGGATACCACAGGCCGTCATAGATGTTTCCGGTTGCCGCGACGATCGCGAAGGCCAGCGGCGGCAGGAACCCGCCGAACCAGCCGTTGCCGATGTGATAAGGCAGGCTCATGGAGGTGTAGCGGATACGGGTGGGGAACATCTCCACGAGCATGGCGGCGATGGGGCCGTACACCATGGTCACGTAGATGACCAGGATGGTCAGCAGGACGACGACCATAACGTTGTTGGATTGCGCCGGATCCGCCTTGGCGGGATAGCCGTGGGTGCGGATGGCGCTGGTCAGCGCCTTGTCCAGCTCGGCCGAACGCGTCTTGAATTCCGCCGGCGGCAGGGCCTTGCCTTCGAAGGACGTGAATTCATCCGTGCCGATGCGCACTTTGGCCACCGAACCCGCCGGCGCCGCCTCGTTCTGATAGTTCACCGAATTGCGCGCCAGGAACGATTTGATGACGTCGCAACTGCTGGTGAACGCGGACGTCCCCACCGGATTGAACTGGAACGAGCAGGTGGCCGGGTCCGCGATGACCGTGACGGGCGCCGTCGCTTGCGCGCGCTCCAGTGCCGGATTGGCGAAATGCGTCAGGCCTTGAAAGATGGGGAAATACGTGACCGCCGCAATCAAGCAACCCGCCATGATGATGGGCTTGCGGCCGATGCGGTCCGACAGTGCGCCGAAGATGACGAAGAAGGGTGTGCCGATCAGCAGCGCCAACGCGATCATGATGTTGGCGGTATTGGCATCGACCTTCAGCGTCTGGGTCAGGAAGAACAGCGCGTAGAACTGGCCGGTGTACCACACCACCGCCTGTCCCGCCGTCAGGCCCAGCAGCGCCAGGATGACGATTTTCAGGTTCTTCCATTGCCCGAACGATTCGCTGATCGGCGCCTTGGAGCCCTTGCCTTCTTCCTTCATGCGCTGGAAGGTCGGCGATTCGCTCAGCTGGAGCCGGATCCAGACGGAGATGGCCAACAGAACGAAGGAAAGCAGGAAGGGCGCGCGCCACCAGCCCCAGGCATCGCGGAAGTCCGCCTCGCCGGAATAGCTGCGAACGCCCAGGATCACCAGCAGGGACAGGAAAAGGCCCAGTGTGGCTGTGGTTTGGATCCAGCTCGTGTAGAAGCCGCGCCGGCCCATGGGGGCGTGCTCCGCCACATAGGTGGCCGCGCCGCCATATTCCCCGCCCAGCGCCAGACCCTGCAGCAGGCGCAGGATGATCAGCAATGCCGGCGCAGCAATGCCGATGGAGCTGTACGTGGGAAGGACACCGACCAGAAAGGTCGACAGGCCCATGATGACGATGGTGACCAGGAAAGTGTACTTGCGTCCCACCAGGTCGCCGAGGCGGCCGAAGACCAGCGCGCCGAAGGGCCGTACCGCGAAGCCGGCGGCGAACGCGAGCAGCGCGAAAATGAAGCCCGCCGTGGGATTCACGCCGGAGAAGAAGTGCAGGGCGATGATCGGCGCCAGGGAGCCGTAGAGATAAAAGTCATACCATTCGAAAACGGTGCCCAGCGATGACGCGAATATCACCTTGCGTTCATTGCGGGTCATGGGTGCGGGCGACGTGACGGCGCCCGGGCGCGGCATGGATGCTGTGCTCATGATGTCTCCTCGATCTGGCCGGCGGTGATCCGCCGTGCTCGGTATGCCACTCCCCAGCATGCGGGCGAGCTGAGCGCAACGGTAGGCAAGAAGACTGACGAGGGTCTGACGTTCCGCTGAACTATTCCAACGCTTTTGTATCTTTTGGTAAATTCGATGAAAAGCGCACGGTGATTTTCAGGCCTTGCAGCGGGCAGCCCGGCGAAGGGTTGTCCGCCAGGGTGACCAGGGCGCCGTGCTTTTGCGCGATCTCGCGGACGATGGCCAGGCCCAGGCCGCTGCCCTCGGCCTGGGCCCCCAAGACCCGATAGAACCGGTCGAATACCCTTTCCCTTTCCTGGGCGGGAATCCCCGGCCCCGAGTCCTCGACTTCGAGCAGCGCCGCGTCGGGCTGTCCCGATACCCGCACGGTGACACGGCCCCCGCGTGGCGTATAGCGCAAGGCGTTATCGATCAGGTTGTTGAGCAGTTCCGCCAGAAGGATGGCGTTGCCTGCGATGGTGACGGGCCGGTGGGCCTCTTCGAACCCCAGGTCCGTACCCATGGACAGCGCCTGGGGCGCCCATTGGGTCGTTTGTTCCCGGGCGAGCTGGTTCAGGTCCAGCGGCGTCATGCCCACGGTCGCGGGGTTTTCCGCGCGCGCCAGAAGCAGCAACTGATTGACGAGCCGGGTGGCGCGCTCCGACCCCGCCACGAGTTGGCGCAGGCTGGCCTGCATTTCGTCCGGGCTGGCATCGCGCAGCGCCAGCTCGGCTTGCGTGCGCAGCCCCGCCAGGGGCGTTTTCAACTGGTGCGCCGCGTCGGCCACGAAACGCCGCTGCGTGTGCACGGTGGCCGAAAGCCGCTCCAGCAATTCGTTGATGGCAAGGACGAGCGGCGCGATCTCCGCAGGCGCGGCGCGCTCGTCGATGGGCGACAGGTCGTCGGGGCGCCGCGCGCGCAGACGCTGCTGCAGGGCGCGCAAGGGCGCCACGCCGCGCGAGAGGCCGAACCAGACCAGCAGAACCGCGATGGGCAGCACCACGAACTGCGGGATGATGACGCCCTTGATGATGTCGTTGGCCAACTGGGACCGGCGCTCGGCGGTTTCCGCCACGATGGCGATGGCGGGCGCGGCGCCGGGGGGGCCGGCGGCCACGCGCGTATAGGCCAGCCGGATCGAAAAGCCGCGCAGCATCGCGTCCTCGTAGCGGGTCGCGCCGGGCGCCGTGACGTCGACGCCTTTCGGCACGGGCAGTTCGCGGTCTCCGCCCAGGTATCTGCCGTGACCATCCAGAACGAGCCAGAAGACGTTGTCCGTTTCGCCGGTGCGAAGCACCCGGCGCACCGGTTCGGTCATTTCGAGCATGGCCCTGCCGTCCACGACATGGATCTGGCTGGCAAGGATCCGCAAATGGGAAGCGAGCGCACGGTCGTAAGGGACATCCGCAATGTTCTGCGCAACCACGTAGGTGATGGCAACGCTCATCGGCCACAGCAGGAACAGGGGCGCCAGCATCCAGTCCAGGATTTCGCCCAGCAGCGATCGCCGCGGCGGCGCGAAGGTGGGGCCGGTTGCGCCGGTGCGGAGGATTTCGAGCGCTTCCTGGTTCAGCGGCGACGTCCGCGTGCGCTCAGTTCGCCAGCTCGCCCGCGCCATGATCCCGTTCCAGGCAGTACCCCAGGCCTCGCACGGTCATGATCCTGACGCCCGTCGGCTCCAGCTTCTTGCGCAGCCTGTGGACATAGACTTCGATCGCGTTGGTGCTGACTTCCTCGCCCCACTCGCACAGGTGATCCACCAGCTGCGTCTTGCTGACCATGCGCCCGGTGCGCATCAGCAGGATCTCCAGGATGCTGATTTCGCGCGCCGACAGGTCCAGCGGCTGCTCCTCCACCGACGCCACCCGCCCGGCCTGGTCAAAGACCAGGCGTCCATGCCGGATCAGGCTGGCACCGCCCGCCGCGCCCCTGCGCGTCAAGGCCCGGACGCGCGCTTCCAGTTCGGACAGCGCGAAAGGCTTGGCCATGTAATCGTCAGCTCCCAGATCCAGTCCCTTGACGCGCTGCTCGATGCTGTCGGCGGCGGTTAGAATGAGCACAGGCAAGCGGGCGTTGCGCGCGCGCAGGCGGCGCAGGACTTCCAGGCCCGTCAGTTGGGGAAGGCCCAGGTCCAGAATCAGCAGGTCGAAAGCCTGCGCGGTCAGGGCCAGGTCCGCGGCCATGCCGTCGCGGACGGCATCGACGGCATAGCCGTTATGCCGCAGGGACCGGGACAATCCATCCACCAGGATGCTGTCGTCTTCCGCAATCAGGATGCGCATTGGGCAGGCTCCTCGAATCGTTATGGCACGGAGCACAGCGGGCGGCCCCTTTTCGGCCGCCCTCCGGCGGTCCTGGTTTTTGTCGGCCGGCGGTCTCCTCCTCCTCCGTTCGATTCTGCCATTGGCGCCATCCCTTGCCCACACGGGATAACGCGGAAGATATTGTCATACTGTTTATACGTACAGTATGATTGGGTGCCATAATCCGCCGAACCCATCGCTAGACAAACGCTAGACAGGACATTTCATGGACGACAAAACCACCAAGGCAGCCGCCGCGGAAAAAGCCAAGGCGCTCGCCGCGGCGCTATCGCAGATCGAAAAGCAGTTCGGCAAGGGTTCGATCATGCGGTACGGCGACAACGAGGTCGAGCACGACATCCAGGTGGTTTCCACCGGGTCGCTCGGGCTGGATATCGCCCTTGGCGTAGGGGGCTTGCCGCGCGGCCGCGTCATCGAAATCTACGGGCCGGAATCTTCGGGCAAGACCACGCTCACCCTGCAGGTCATCGCCGAAATGCAAAAGCTGGGCGGCACCTGCGCCTTCGTCGACGCGGAGCACGCGCTGGACGTCCAGTATGCGGCCAAGCTTGGCGTGAACCTGACCGACCTGCTCATTTCGCAGCCGGATACGGGGGAGCAGGCCTTGGAGATCACCGACGCGCTGGTTCGTTCCGGCTCGGTGGACCTGATCGTCATCGACTCCGTGGCGGCGCTGGTGCCCAAGGCGGAAATCGAAGGCGAAATGGGCGACTCGCTTCCTGGCCTGCAGGCCCGTCTGATGAGCCAGGCCTTGCGCAAGCTCACGGCCACCATCAAGCGCACCAATTGCATGGTCATCTTCATCAACCAGATCCGGATGAAGATCGGTGTCATGTTCGGCAACCCCGAAACCACCACCGGCGGCAACGCGCTCAAGTTCTATTCGTCGGTGCGCCTGGACATCCGCCGCATCGGTTCGATCAAGAAGGGCGAGGAAGTCATCGGCAACGAAACCCGCGTCAAGGTGGTCAAGAACAAGGTTTCGCCGCCCTTCAAGCAGGCCGAGTTCGACATCATGTACGGCAGCGGCATTTCGCGGGAAGGCGAGATCATCGACCTTGGGGTGCAGGCCGGCATCGTGGACAAGGCCGGCGCCTGGTACAGCTACAACGGCGAGCGCATCGGTCAGGGCAAGGACAACGTCCGCGAATACCTGAAGGAACACAAGGAAATCGCCCTGGAAATCGAAAACCGTATTCGCGAGAACCAGGGCATCGTCAGCCGCGCCATCACCTTCGCCGCCAGCGAAGCGGAAGAAGACTGACGATAAGCGGCAAGCCGGGGCGAAGACGTGGCCGACCGCAGGGACGACAGATCCGCCATGGGCGCCACGACGGATCCGGACATGGATTCTGCGGTGAACCGCGATGAACGGCGCGGGCCTTCCTTGAAGGCTCGCGCCGTCGGTTTTCTATCGCGCCGCGAATACGCCCGGTCCGAGTTGGCGCGCAAGCTGGCTCGCTATACCGAGGACCCGTCCGCTATTGAGCGCATGCTGGACGACCTGGAGCGGGAAGGGTGGCTCTCCACTCGTCGTTTTGCCGAAAGCCTGGTCCATCGCCGCGCGGAAAAGCAAGGCGCGGCACGCATCGTTCAGGAGTTGCGTCAGCATGGCGTGGACGAAGCGCAGATCGGCGAGCTGCGTGAAAGCTTGCGAGCGACCGAATACGAGCGCGCCTGGGCGGTATGGGCGAAGCGCTTTGCGGAACGCCCCGCCGATCGTGCCGCATATGCCAAGCAAGCGCGGTTTCTGGCGGGCCGTGGCTTTGCCCACGACATCATACGCCGCGTCCTGGGCGACGAACGGGAAGACTGACCCAACGCGAAGCTGGATCTCAGTGGGTTTGCCTGGCCTCGGTCCTTGATGTGGCAGCGGACTGCGAAGCGGCGGACTTGATCCCCGACAAAGTGCGGAAGCTCACATCGCGGGCAATGCTCAAAAAATCCTTGATGAAGGGTGCGTCGGCATCCTCCTGGCGGATGGCGGCGTATAGGGTGCGCCAAACGCCTTGCGGCCCCAGGCGGCAGACCTTCAGCCAGCCTTGTCCCAGATACTCGGTAAGCGCCCAGTTGGGCAAAGCGGCCACGCCACGATTGCTGGCGACCAGCTGGGCAATGATCGGCGTCAATTCGGCCTTGCGCACCGCGGCGGGTTCGACGTCCGCGGGATCGAGAAACGCCGTGAACACATCCAGCCGCTGCCGGTCCACTGGATAGGTAATAAGCGTCTGGTCTTCCAGCTGCTCCGCACGAATGTAGCGCTGCGTCGCGAAGGGATGGGATTCCGCGACGGCCAGCACGAGTTCATACCCGAACAGGGGCACATACTCTATTGCTTCCAGGTTCTGCGGATCCGATGTGATCACCAGATCCAGATCGCCGCGCAGCAGCGCGGGGAAGGGCGCAAAGGAAAAGGCCGCGGACAGGTCCAGCGCCACCTCCGGCCATTGCGCACGGAAAGCGTCCAACGCGGGCATCAGCCATTGAAAGCAGGAGTGGCATTCGATCGCCAGGTGCAGCCGGCCGGTTCGACCCGCAGCCAGGCGCTGCAATTCCCGTTCGGTCGCCCGCAGCCGGGGCAGTACTTCATCGGCCAGCGCCAGCACGCGCAAACCAGCCGTGGTGAGCCGGGCGGGACGGGTGCGCCGGTTGAGCAGCGGTGTCCCCAATCGGGCCTCCAGCTCGCGCAGTTGGTGCGACAGCGCGGACTGCGTCAAATGCAGCCGCTCCGCCGCTTCCTGCAGGCTCCCGCCATCCCGGATGGCGGCGAGGGTTTCAAGGTGGCGGATTTCGAGCATGGCGTCACGGTTCTCTGGATATCGCTCGCATTATATGAGCGTTGTTCATGAAATCGATGCAAACATTGATTTTGACTCAACAAGAAACGCGCGCAGAATGCCAAGCTTGAGAAATCTTCGTTTAATTCCTGGATTCCATGACGACTATTCATAATCTCGGTTTCCCGCGGATCGGGGCGCAGCGCGAACTGAAACGGGCGCTGGAAGCGTATTGGGCCGGCAAGTCCTCGCTGGGCGAGCTGGAAACCGTCGGACGCGAGCTGCGCGCGCGGCACTGGAAAATCCAGGCCGACGCCGGGTTGGACCTGCTTCCCGTCGGCGACTTCGCCTGGTACGACCACGTGCTGGAATGGACGACCTTGCTGGGCGCCGTTCCCGCCCGCTTCGGCCAGCCGGCCGATCAGGCGGTCGGGTTGGATACGCTGTTTCGCATGGCGCGGGGCCGGGCCCCGACCGGCACCCCGGCTGCCGCTTGCGAGATGACCAAGTGGTTCGATACCAACTATCACTACATCGTCCCCGAGCTGACGCCGTCCCAGCGCTTTCGTATCTCGCGCGAGGCGCTGTTCGACCAGATCGAGGAAGCGACGAAACTCGGTCATCGCGTCAAGCCGGTCATACCGGGCCCGCTGACCTGGCTGTGGCTTGGCAAGGGCGACGCCTATACGGGGGCGGGCGACCCGGCCAAGCTGACGCTGTTGGAAGGTTTGCTGCCCGTGTATCTGGAGGTGCTGCGGCGGATTGCGGCGCTGGGCGTCGAGTGGGTGCAGATCGATGAGCCCATCCTGGCCCTGGATTTGCCCGCGGCTTGGCGTGACGCCTATGCCAAGACCTACCATCGGCTGAGCGCCGGCGCCGTCAAGGTGATGGTCGCCACGTACTTCGACGGCCTGCAGGACAATTTGTCCACCGCGGCTTCGCTGCCCGTGGCTGGGCTGCATGTTGACCTCGTGCGCGCGCCCGACCAGCTGCCTGCCGTCCTGCAGGCGATCGGTCCAGACAAAGTGCTTTCGGCCGGCATCGTCAACGGCCGCAATATCTGGCGCGGCGACCTGGACGCCGCCCTGCGGGCCCTGGCCCCGGCCAAGCAGGCGCTGGGCGAGCGCTTGTGGATTGCGCCCTCGTGCTCGTTGCTGCATGTCCCGGTGGATCTGGCCTTCGAGACCGAGCTGGATGCAGAGCTCAAGAGCTGGCTGTCTTTCGCCGTGCAGAAGCTGGACGAAGTCCGCGTGCTCGCGCGGACGCTGGACGGCACGGCGTCCGCCGCGGATCAGGAGGCCTTGCGCGAGCAGCGCGCGGCGCTGGCCAGCCGCGCCCAGTCGCCTCGTATCCACAATCCCATGGTGGCGAAACGGATGGCGGCCTGCGCCGAAATTTCGCGTTCCCGCGCTCCGTTTGCCCAGCGCATCGAACGTCAGCAGCAGGCCCTGCGCTTGCCCCACTTCCCGACCACGACCATCGGATCCTTCCCACAAACCGCGGAAATCCGCGCGCTCCGGCGCGACTGGAAGGCCGGCGCCATCAGCGATGCCGCGTATGAAGCTGCCATCCGGAAAGAAATCGAGGCCGTCATCCGATTTCAGGAAAAGATCGGGCTGGACGTGCTGGTGCATGGCGAGCCCGAACGCAACGACATGGTCGAGTATTTCGGTGAACTGCTGGCCGGTTTTGCCTTTACCCGGAACGGATGGGTGCAAAGCTATGGCTCGCGCTGCGTGAAGCCGCCCGTTATTTTTGGCGACGTCGCCCGGCCCGCTCCCATGACGGTAGGGTGGTCTTCCTACGCACAGTCGCTGACGGACAAGCCGGTAAAAGGCATGCTGACCGGACCGGTCACGATTCTGCAATGGTCCTTCGTGCGCGATGACCAGCCGCGCGAACAAACGTGCCGGCAGCTGGCGCTGGCGCTGCGCGACGAGGTCGTGGACCTGGAAAAGGCCGGTATCCGGGTTATCCAGATCGACGAGCCCGCCATCCGGGAAGGCCTGCCGTTGCGGCGGGCCGATTGGGGCGCCTATCTGGAATGGGCGGTCGACTGCTTCCGGTTGTGCACCAGCGGCGTGGGCGAGGACACGCAGATCCACACCCATATGTGCTATGCGGAGTTCAACGACATCATCGAATCGATCGCGGCCATGGATGCGGACGTCATCACCATCGAGACATCTCGTTCCAATATGGAATTGCTCAAGGCCTTCGAAGACTTCCGTTATCCCAACGATATCGGGCCGGGGGTCTACGACATCCATTCGCCAAACGTGCCGGACGTCGATTGGATGGTTCAGCTGATGCGCAGGGCAGCAGGCCGGCTGCCGCGGGAGCGCCTGTGGGTGAATCCCGACTGCGGCTTGAAGACGCGGGCCTGGCCGGAGACGGAGGCCGCGCTCGTCGCCATGGTGGATGCGGCACGGCAGCTTCGCACCGCCGTCTGAAACGGCCCATGAATCCGGGGCCGGCTCCACGAGGGGGGCCGGCCCCGTTTTTTTCGGCGGACGCCGTGCGCTATACTTTGAAGGTTTTGTTGCCTTGCAGCAACCTTGGATAGCAATGCCTTTGCCCCCGCCGCAAGTTCCCCGCAAACCGCTGCACACGCGCTCGATTCGCGTGCAAGGCTATGCGCGCGACGACGGTTTGTGGGACATCGAGGCCGAACTCATCGATGTCAAGCCCTATGACTTCGTCAAGCATGCGGGCGAAATCATGCGGGCCGGCGACCCCATACATCATATGCACCTGCGCATCACCATCGATGGCGACTACACCATCGTGGCCGCGCAGGCCGTCTATGATGCGGCGCCCTATGGCGAGCACTGCACCAGCATCGAAAGCGCCTACCAGGACCTGGTTGGCATGAACCTGGTGAAAGGTTTTCGTCAACAGGTCAAGGCCCGTTTCGCCCGCGTCGCGGGCTGTACCCACATGACGGAGCTGTCGCAGGTGCTGCCCACGGCCGCCATCCAGAGCATGGCCAGCCGGCGCCGGGAAACACCCGATGCCGGCAAGCGGCCGTTCCAGCTGGACGGCTGCCATGCGCTCAGTACCGAGGGGCCCGTGGTCCTCAAGTACTACCCCAAGTGGTATGCCGGCGATGCCTCCGCCGGCGATGCCGCATCCGATTCTTCTCTTTTTTCTCATACGACCTGACAGGTAACACATGAAAATCCACGAGTATCAAGGCAAGGAACTGCTGAAGAAATTTGGCGTGACCGTGCCCCGCGGTATTCCCGCCTTCACCGTCGACGAAGCCGTGAGCGCGGCGGAAAAGCTGGGCGGGCCGGTCTGGGTCGTGAAGGCGCAAATCCACGCGGGCGGCCGCGGCAAGGGCGGCGGCGTCAAGCTGGGCCGCTCCATCGACGAGGTTCGCCAGCTCGCCGGCGAAATCCTGGGCATGCAGTTGGTCACGCACCAGACCGGTCCCCAGGGCCAGAAAGTGCGCCGCCTGCTGATCGAGGAAGGCGCCGACATCAAGAAGGAATACTATGTCGGCATCGTGACCGATCGCGGAACGCAACGCGTCTGCGTCATGGCGTCGAGCGAAGGCGGCATGGAGATCGAGGAAGTCGCCGCTCACAACCCGGAAAAAATCCTGAAGGTCTTCGTCGATCCCGCCAAGGGCCTGACCGATGAAGAAGCCGCCCAGCTGGCGCGCGGCATCGGCGTTCCGGAAGCCTCCGTCGGCAAGGCCGCCGCTGAATTCCAGAAGCTGTACAAGTGCTATTGGGAAACCGACGCTTCGCTGGCCGAAATCAATCCGCTGATCCTGACCGGCTCCGGCGACATCGTCGCCCTGGATGCCAAGTTCAACTTCGATTCGAACGCGCTGTTCCGCCATCCGGAAATCGTCGCCTACCGCGACCTGGACGAGGAAGATCCGGCGGAAATCGAAGCGAGCAAATTCGACCTGGCCTACATCCAGCTTGACGGCAATATCGGCTGCCTGGTGAACGGCGCCGGTCTGGCCATGGCCACCATGGACACCATCAAGCTGTTCGGCGGCGAGCCGGCCAACTTCCTGGACGTCGGCGGCGGCGCCACCGCCGAGAAAGTGACGGAAGCCTTCAAGATCATGCTCAAGAACAAGGGCGTGAAGGCGATCCTGGTCAACATCTTCGGCGGCATCATGCGCTGCGACGTCATCGCCGAAGGCGTGATCACCGCGTGCAAGGCCGTCAACCTGAACGTGCCGCTGGTCGTCCGCATGAAGGGGACGAACGAAGAGCTCGGCAAGAAGATGCTGGCCGATTCCGGTTTGCCCATTATCAGCGCCGACACGATGGCCGAAGCCGCCACCCAGGTCGTTGCCGCCGCCAAGTAAGCATTTGCCAAGGATTCATAAATGTCGATTCTGATCAACAAGGACACCAAGGTCATCACCCAGGGCATCACCGGCAAAACGGGCCAGTTCCATACCCGTATGTGCCGCGACTATGCCAACGGCAAAGCCGCTTTCGTGGCGGGCGTGAACCCGAAGAAAGCGGGCGAGGACTTTGAAGGCATTCCCATCTACGCTTCCGTCAAGGAAGCCAAGGCCCAGACGGGCGCCACCGTTTCGGTGATCTACGTGCCGCCCGCCGGCGCGGCGGCCGCCATCCTGGAAGCGGTCGAGGCCGAACTCGATTTGGCCATCTGCATCACGGAAGGCATTCCCGTGCGCGACATGCTGGAAGTGAAGAGCCGCATGAAGGCCCTGAACAGCAAGACGCTGCTGCTGGGCCCGAACTGCCCCGGTCTGATCACGCCCGATGAAATCAAGATCGGCATCATGCCCGGCCACATCCACCGCAAGGGCCGCATCGGCATCGTCAGCCGCTCCGGCACGCTGACCTATGAAGCGGTCGCCCAGGTGACCGAACTCGGCCTGGGTCAGTCCAGCGCCGTGGGTATCGGCGGCGACCCCATCAACGGCCTGAAGCACATCGACGTGCTGAAGCTGTTCAACGACGATCCCGACACCGATGCCGTCATCATGATCGGCGAAATCGGCGGTCCGGACGAAGTGAACGCCGCGCAATGGGCCAAGGACAATATGAAGAAGCCCGTGGTTGGCTTCATCGCCGGCGTCACGGCGCCTGCCGGGAAGCGCATGGGTCACGCCGGCGCCCTGATCTCGGGCGGCGCGGACACGGCGGACGCCAAGCTGGAAGTCATGGAAGCCTGCGGCATCCGGACGACCCGCAACCCGTCCGAAATGGGCAAGCTGCTGAAGTCGGTGCTGTAGTTTTCCCAGTGCCCGCGGGAAGGGTCGGCTGACGCCGCTCCCGCCTGGTTCCTGAACCCGCCCTCGTGGCGGGTTTTTCTTTGGTGATGGCTGCGCCCGGTATTCCAGGTTCCAGCTATGCCATTTGCCGCAGCCATGCCAGCAAGTCCGCCTGCGGACTCTCTCGCTGCAAGGGGCGCGGGGCCAGGAGGCAGTAGCGCGAACCGTCCTCGATGAAGCCCAATGGCGCCGTCAGCACACCGCTGTCGAGATCGTCTCGCACCAGCTGCCAAGGGCCGATGGCCACGCCCAGGCCGGCTACTGCCGCTTGCAAGCTCAAATAGAAGTGCTCGAAGGTCTGTCCGGCCGTGTCGGGTGCGGGCTGGCCGGCGGCAGCGGCCCAATCCTGCCACGCGCCAGGCCGGGTACGGGTATGCAGGCGCGGCGTCTCCGCTTTCAGTTTGGTTCCGGTCTTCCCCGTAGCGAACCAGACCGCCGCCTTGTCGGGACGGCAGACAGGGCCGACCTTCTCCGCAAACAACGGTTCGACGTGATAGCGCTCGGGCCAGGCGAAATCGTCCCGGCGGATGGCCAGGTCGATGCCGCTGGAAAAGGAGAATGGCCCGCCGCCGGCGACCAGATGCACGTCGATATCCGGATGCCGTGCCTGGAAGTCCGGCCAGCGCGGAATCAGCCAGCGCATCAGCAGGGTCGGTTCGCACGACAACACCCAGCGGCGCCCCTGGCGGGCGCTGGCGCGCAAGTCCGCGACTGCCCGGCGCATGAGGTCCATGCCATTGCCGACCGCCCGCGCCAGGGTCCGGCCGGCGTCGGTGAGGAACACGCGCCGGCTGCGCCGCTCGAACAGCGCCACGCCAAGTTCGTCTTCGAGCAGGCGCACGGCGCGGCTGACCGCGCCGTGGGTCAGATGAAGCTCGGCCGCTGCGCGGCTGAAATTTTCCAGCCTGGCGGCGGTCTCGAAACAGCGCAAGGCCAGCAGCGAAGGCAGGCGAACGTCCGATACCGGTGAGTCCGACTCACCATTCCTGTCAGAAAACATCGTTATTCACCGCGACCCAGCGTCGTTAGCATGAGGCGTTTCCGTTTTTGTACAGGATACGCCATGACCGAACTGATAGCTGTCATCACAATCTCCTTGTTGGCTGTCATCAGCCCTGGCCCTGACTTCGCGATGGTCACGCGCAACAGTCTGAGGTTGTCACGCAGGGCCGGCGTGCTGACGGCGCTAGGTATCGGCCTGGGCGTGATCGTCCATGTCTGCTACACCCTCGTGGGCCTGGGTGTGCTGATCCAGCAGTCGCTCTGGCTGTTCAACGCCATCAAGGTGGCGGGCGCCATCTACCTGGTCTGCCTAGGCGTGAAAATGCTGCGGGCCAGGCCCGCGGGTTCAGCGTCCGACGGCGCCGCGGCCTCCCTGTCCGATGCGGCAGCCCTGCGCACGGGTTTCCTTACCAATGTGCTGAACCCGAAAACAACGGTGTTCATCGTCAGCCTTTTCATGCAGGTGGTGCGGCCGCAGACGCCACTGGCGGTGCAGATCGGCTATGGCGTTTTCATCTCCATGGCGCATATGGCCTGGTTCAGTCTGGTGGCGCTGTGCTTTTCGACCGGAGCGCTGCGGGACCGGCTGCTGGCCTTTCGCCACTTGATAGACCGCGCGTTCGGCGGGCTGCTGGTTGGCTTGGGCGTCCTGCTCGCGGCCGCGCGCGGGGCAGGTCGGTGACGGGGCGCCGTGTTGGAAACGTGTGGCGGGAATACTCACAGCCCGTCCCAAGCCCGACGCTTCACGCGACGTAACGGTTATGGGTTCAAGTCAATATTCAGGATTAATGCTCAGGTTCACCGGCGGTATTTTCGAATGCCCGATCAGCGTTCCGCCAGCTAGCAGTCAGTTTCCATTCAGAAAAAATTCAGTATTCATTCAGAATCGAATTCGCCGGATATTCAGATAACAGTCAGTTGTAATTCAGCGCTTATTCAGTTGTGTGAGCCGTTTAGGCTGGATCAATGTGCATATATGTTCAGCGATCAGTCAGGATATTGAAATCGTCACGAAAGTATTAAGCGCCGGTGCATGCAGCCGCTATCCAACCTGACAAAAAACCCGCAAACTCCCGACAGAAATCCGACAGCAACCTGAATGTTTTGGGTTTGCATCTATATAATGTTCAACATTCCCCAACGCTAAAAAACGGCGCGGGCAATGCGCGTGAGGGCGGGGTTCGGCTTTTCAAACACTGAGGGATAGAGGTAAGAGGAGTATGGAATTAACACAAGCCGCATTCTGGCTCGCGCTGCTGCAAATCATCTGGGTCAATATCCTGCTTTCCGGCGATAACGCCGTGGTTATTGCGCTCGCCGCGCGTTCGCTGCCCCCCGCTCAGCAGAAAAAAGCGATCGTTGTCGGTTCGGCCGCCGCCATCATCATGCGTATCGTGCTGACCCTGGTCGCCGCAAAGCTGCTGCTGCTGCCCTGGCTCAAACTGATCGGCGCCATCCTGCTGGTTTATATCGGGGTTTCCCTGCTGATGCCGGAAGACGAGGACGACGGCAGCTCCAAGTCGCACGGCAACCTGCTCTCCGCCATCCGCACCATCATGATCGCGGACCTGGTGATGAGCCTGGACAACGTCGTGGCGGTGGCCGCCGCCGCGATGGGCGATACGACCTTGCTGGTGGTTGGCCTGGCGATCAGCATCCCGCTGGTGATTTTCGGCAGCACGCTGCTGCTCAAGGTAATCGAGCGCTTCCCGATCATCGTCTGGGTCGGCGCCGCCTTGCTGGGCTTCATTGCCGGCGAGCTGCTGGTCGGCGACCCGGCCCTGCAAGAGCCCGTTGAGCGCATCGACACGGCGCTGGGCACCACCCAGCACAGCCTGGCCATGATGGCAGGGGCCTGCGGGGCAATCCTGGTGCTCGTCATCGGGAAGATCCTGCTGGCACGGCGCGCGCCTGACAAAAATCTTAATCGACCTGAAGGAATCTGACGCAAAGCTGAATTACAATCCCCCTTCAGGGCCGACGTCGCGCCGGCCGTCCGTATCGCGCGGACGGCCGGCGCGACGTGGGCTTATCAAAATCACGTTGTGGGGGTTGTGTCGTGCTCGAATTCTTCCAGACGCTCAGCTGGGCGGCCGTTTTTCAAATCATCCTGATCGATATCCTGCTGGGCGGGGACAACGCGGTGGTCATTGCCTTGGCTTGCCGCAATCTGGCGCCGAAGCAGCGGATGCAGGGCATTCTCTGGGGGACAGCCGGCGCCATCCTGTTGCGCGTCGTCCTGATCGCTTTCGCGCTCACCCTGCTCGCCATTCCGTTCCTGAAAGTCGTCGGGGGGCTGCTGCTGTTGTGGATCGGCGTCAAGCTGATGCTGCCGGAGGACGACGGCCACGACAAGATTCAGGGCGGCTCATCCATCATGTCTGCCATCAAGACGATCATCGTGGCAGACTTCGTCATGAGCCTGGACAACGTCATCGCCATTGCGGGCGCGGCGCAGAATGCCCATGCGGACCACCAGATCGGCCTCGTCATCTTCGGCCTGCTCGTCAGCGTGCCCATCATCATTTGGGGTTCGACCCTGGTCCTGAAGCTGATCGATCGCTACCCGCTCGTGGTCACGTTCGGCGCGGGCCTGTTGGGCTGGATTGCCGGCGGCATGATCGTGACCGACGTCGTAATCGAGGGACGCTTCGGCGTGCAGCACGGTATGGTTAAATTGGGCGCTGAAATCGTAGGCGCGCTGCTGGTCATTCTCTTGGGACGGTGGCTGGCAAGCCGCAAAGTCGTCTCCAAGGAATCACTGAATGAGTCTGCGTAAAACCGGCAAAAGCCAGCAATCCGAATCAGGCCTGAGCCTGCTGCAAGGCCTGTTCGTTCTCGCCGTGCTGGGCGTCATCGTGACCGTCGTGGCCGCGCATTTCGCCTGAGCATTGCCGTGTCGCATCCGCGTCGTTTGACGATCGCCACCCGCGCGAGCCGGTTGGCGCTATGGCAGGCCGAGCATGTGCGAGGCCGCCTGCTCGCCCTGTATCCCGACTGCTCGGTCGAACTCCTGACCCTTACCACCAAGGGCGATCAGATCCTGGATCGGGCGCTGTCCAAGGTGGGCGGAAAGGGCCTGTTCGTCAAGGAACTGGAAACCGCCCTGCTTGACGGACGGGCCGATCTGGCCGTGCATTCCCTGAAGGACGTGCCCATCGAACTGGACCCGTCCTTCGACCTATGCTCCATTCTGGCGCGTGCCGATCCCCGTGATGCCTTCGTGTCGAACAGCTATGCCGGGCTCGCCGATCTTCCGGCCGGCGCGGTGGTCGGGACGTCCAGCCTGCGGCGAGAGTCGCAGATCAGGGCGCGCTATCCGGGGCTCCAGGTGCGGCCGTTGCGTGGCAACCTGGACACGCGCCTGGCCAAGCTGGATCGCGGTGATTACGACGCCATCGTTCTGGCTGCGGCGGGTTTGGAGCGGCTCGGTCTGACGTCTCGCATCCGTGCCCGGCTGGACGTCGCCGACAGTTTGCCGGCGGCCGGGCAGGGCGCGCTGGGTATCGAGATTCTGGCGGCGCGCGCAGATCTGCGCGCTTGGCTGGCGCCTCTTGCGTCCGCCGAGACCACGGCTTGCGCGGTGGCCGAGCGCGCCGTATCCCGGATCGTGGGCGGGTCCTGCCAGATCCCGATAGGCGCTTATGCCACTGTCGAAGGCGAAACTTTGCGTCTGCGCGCGCTGATCGCCTCTGTCGACGGCCAACGCTTCGCCCGCAGCGATGTCAGCGGTCCGGTTGCACAGGCGGCCGAGATCGGCGCGACCGCAGCGCGCGAATTGCTGGACGGCGGTGCGGCCGAAATCATGGCCGACCTGGCGTCGTCCTGACCACCCGCGGAGCGCGCTTGATTCCCGGTATGAAGCCCGATGCGTCGCTCCTGGCGCCGGCGCGCGCCGCCGGCGTAGCGGTGCTGACGCGGCCGGCCGGGCGCAACGATGATCTAAGCGCCGCCTTGCGCGCGGCCGGCTGGGATGTCTGCGTCTGGCCCGCTCTTCGCATCGAACCGGCCGCCCAGGCCGGGACTGTTCCCCTGCCTGCGGAATTCGATCTGGCCGTTTTCGTCAGCGGCAACGCTGCCCTGCATTATCTGGAGCAGCTGGAGCGCTGTGGCGTGGACCATTGGCCTTCTTCCTGCGCGGCCGCGGCGGTCGGGCCGGCCACCGCGGACCGCCTGCGGGCATCGGGCTGGCTGGGCAAAGACTGCGACGTGATCCATCCCCCTCGGGAAGCGCCGCGCCAGGATTCCGAGGCGTTGTGGGAATGCCTGCTTGCGCGCGGGCCGCTTCCCAGGCGCGTCCTGCTGGTGCGTGGGCTGGGCGGACGGGACTGGCTCGCCCAGCGATTGCTTGAACGAGGTGTCCAGGTGCAGCACCACGAGGTCTACCGGCGCGTGGCCGCCGCATGGGACGCCGACGTGCGGCTGCGGCTGGGGCAATGGGCGCGCGCGGACGTGCGCCCCACCTGGCTGCTCACCAGCGGCGAAAGCATCGACGCCGTCGCGGCAAATGTCCTGCCGGCGACGTCGGCGCAATGGTGGGCCAACTGTCGTTTTGTTGTCACGCATCCACGCCTGGCGCCGCGGCTGGCGCAGGCGATCGGCCGCACGCCGGCTCATGTGACGGTCTGCGCGCCGGCGGACGACGCGCTGCTCCATGCTTTTGTTTCCGGTTGAGTCATCGATTCGCATCGCTACCGAATACAATCGCCCTCATGACAGACAAGACTCCTGCCAACGATCCGGCCCCGTCGCCGGCCGCTTCCAGTTCTCCGGCTTCCGCCGCGGCGCAGACCTCCGGCGCCTCGTCTCATGCATCCCCGTCACGGCCGGTACGTGCGCGTTCCGGGGCGTCGCCGATGATGGCCACGCTGGTGGTCGTCATTCTGCTGGCGCTTGCGCTGGTGGCCGCCTTGTGGCTGCAACGGCAGCAGTTTCTCGCCGCGGGCCGCGAAATCGCCAGCCGCCTGGATGCCTTGAGCGGCGCGTTGGCGCAGACCCGTGCGGAAACCCGACAGGCGCTTGGGTTGGCCCAGGCACAGAGCGACAAGATTGCGGCCCTGGAGTCGACCCTGCGCGAGACGCAGAGCCAGTACACCGCGCTGCAACAGGCGTGGCAGGACTTCAACGACAACGTCAGCGACGATGTCCTCCTGAATGATGTCGAGCGTCTGCTGACCATCGCCGACCAGCAGTTGCGGCTGGGCGGCAGCGTAAGCAATGCCATCGTGGCCATGGAGACCGCTCAATCGCGCCTGGCGCGCGCCGCGCGGCCGCGCTATGCCAGCCTGCAGCAGACCATCAACGGCGATCTGGATCGGTTGCGCGCGGTGAAGACGGTTGACGTGCCGGTGCAGGCCAGCCGCATCGAGCGGCTGGTCGGTCTGGTAGGACGGGCCCCGCTGCTGACGCCGGATGCGGTTTCCATGGCGCACCGCGACACCGGGGGCGACGCGCCGCGAGCGGCGGTGACGCCGGAGCCGGCTGCACCGCAACTGCCCGCCGATGCGGCCTGGTGGCAGCGTTGGCGTGCGGAGATCGCCTCCTGGCCCGCCAAGGCGGGCAGCGCCTTGACGCGTGAGTTGGGCGATCTGGTGCGCGTGCAGCGCGTGGACGACCCCGCGGCGCTGCTGCTGTCCCCGGATCAGGCCGAACAGCTGCGTGCCGCCCTGCGCCAGCGTTTGCTGACGGTGCAGTCGGCCTTGCTGATGCGCCAGCCGGCCATCTGGAAAAACGAGCTGGACACCGTCGTGCGCACGCTGGATACGTATTACGACCGGCGTTCGCCCGATACCCTGGCTGCGCTGGGGCTGGCGCGCGAGCTCGCCGAAACCCAGATCGCCGTCGCCATGCCGAGCGTATCGGACAGTCTGAGCGCCGTGGCGGCGCTGCGTTCCGAAGGGGCCAATCCGGCCCAAGGGCGGGATTGAGCCATGCGCGCCTGGTTCTGGACGTTGTTGCTGGCGGTCATCGCGGTCATTATCGCCGTGGTGCTCCGTGCCCATCCCGGCAATGTGCTGCTGTTGGTGTGGCCGTATCGCGTCGAGATGTCGCTGACGCTGGCGGTGTCGCTGCTGATCGCGCTATTCGTCTCCATCTATGTCGTATTGCGCCTGCTGGCCTGGCTGGTCGCCATTCCGGACCGCATGCGCGCTTGGCGCGGCCGCCGCGCGCAGGCCCGCGATCACGAGCTGCTTGAGCGCGGCTGGATCGGCCTTTTGGAAGGCCGCTTCGCCCATGCGGAAAAGGACCTGGCCAAGCTGCTGGACCAGACCAAGGCGCGCAATCGCCGTGTGCTCGCGGCCTTGTCGGCCGCGCGTGCCGCGCAAGGGCTGGGCGAGTTCGTGCGGCGTGACGTGATGCTGGACCGCGCGCGGGAGGCCGCCGGCAAGGACCCGGGGCTGAATGAAGCCGTCGCGACGGTCATGGCGGATCTGTTGCTGGAACAGGGGCAGCCGCAACGCGCGCTGGAGGTCCTTGCGCCCTTGCAGGAGGGCGGCGTGCGCCATCTGCACACCATGCGCCTGCTGCTGCGCGCGGAACGCGCTCTCGGTCATCATGAACGGGTCTTCACGTTGGCGCGCGGGCTGCTGCGGCGCGGTGCGCTGGAACGCGAAGAGGCGCTGCGGCTGATCGACGCGGCGGGCGCCGCCCGCTTGCGCGGCGGAATGGAAACCGACGGCTGGCGGGCGATCTGGAAAGACCTGAAGGCCGAGGAGCGTCTCCTGCCAGAGATTGCGCTGGCCGGCGCGGCGGCGTTCGAGGCGGCCGGCGAGGCCGATGAAGCTGCGCGCGTTCTGGAAGCCGCCATCGCACAGCGCTTCGATACGCGTCTGCTCGCCGCCTATTCGCGTGGAGATGCCGCGCAGGTTCCGCGCCGACTGGAGCGCGCGGAGAAGTGGCTGCAACAGCGTCCCACCGATCCGGATGTGCTCTGCGCGCTGGGAATGCTGTGCCTGACGGGGCAGCTTTGGGGGCAGGCGGAACGGTATCTGCGGCGTGCCGTGGAACGTCGCGCGGATGCCCGCACGCATGCGTTGCTGGGCAGCCTGTACGACCGTCTGGATCGGCCGGGCGATGCCGTGCGGCACTGGCGTCTTGCCACCGCCACCGGCGTTGCACTGCCCGTTCTGGCCTCGGACGACGCCTTGCCAGCCGCCGATACCCACGCCGATCCTTCCCGGGTAGACCCCGAAAGCGGGTTCCTGTCAGATGCGACCGAAGCGCCGGCGCCGGAAACCGTTCACGTGCATGAAGCTGTGCCGACGGATGCGCCGGCGGCGGATTACGTGCTCGACCCCGATGCGCGCGGGCAGACAGAACAGTCGCTGCTCGGCCAGACGCCATCGGCGCCCGCGCCCGCAGAGGCGCCCGTCGATATCGAGGATTACTTCGACAGCGCGCCGATTCCTGTCGCCGGCATGGAGGACGACGCGCGCGCGCCTGCCTCATCGGCCGGGCCTGCCCGGCAGGAAAACCCGTCCGGCGCCGCGCCGGGCAAACCCGATACGCCCGATCAGGGCAAGTCCTGATTCTTTTCCCACGAAGGTTTGAACCATGAGTCTCGATCGCGTTTCCCCCGGCTCGAAGCTGCCGGACGAGTTCCACGTCATCATCGAAATTCCCATGAATGCGGACCCCGTGAAGTACGAGGTCGATAAGGATTCCGGTGCGGTTTTCGTGGACCGCTTCATGCTCACCGCCATGCACTATCCGTGCAATTACGGCTACATTCCGCAAACGCTGTCCGAGGACGGCGATCCCGCGGATGTGCTGGTGGTGACGCCTTTTCCGATCCAGGTGGGCGCGGTCATCCGCTGCCGCGCGCTGGGCGTGCTGGAGATGGAAGACGAATCGGGCGGCGACGCGAAGTTGCTCGCGGTGCCGGTGGACAAGCTCTATCCGCCGTACCGCCACATCAAGTCCTATCAGGACCTGCCGGAAGAAGACCTGGGCCGCATCCAGCACTTCTTCGAGCACTACAAGGACCTGGAAAAGGGCAAGTGGGTGAAGGTCAAGGGCTGGAAGGGCATCGATGCCGCGCACGAGGAAATCGTGCGCAGCGCCGAGCGCTATGCGCAGGGCGATAAGTAAGCTCGACGCTTCCGGACATGCCGCAAAGGGCTGCCGCCAGCGCGCACGCCACCAAGCAGGGATCGTCCTGCTCAGTGCGGCGCAGAGGGCGGCAGCCCTTTTGCTTTGGCATCGTCCTGACACATGCCGAATGTCCTTCGCGGGTCCATGCTGTCGTTATGCTGAAAGCGTCTGCGCGCCCGCTTGAGCGAGTAAGTCCGGGCTGTCCGCGTGCGGCGAAACGATTACACTCGCGCATGATTATCCGCACCGGTTATCCGGTCGCCTAGCCAACGAGGTCAACAGCATGGACTATGTTTTGCCCCCTCAGCCCGTCGCCGCCGTGCCGGTAGCGGGCAGCGCCGCCTTGTTCCCGGTTCGCCGCGTGTATTGCGTGGGACGCAATTACGCCGAGCATGCCAAGGAAATGGGCTTCACCGGCCGCGAGGATCCGTTCTTCTTCTGCAAGCCTGCCGACGCCATCATTCCCGTGCGCGAGGGCGAGACGGGCCGGATGCCGTATCCCTCCAAAACGTCCAATCTGCATTACGAAATGGAGCTGGTGGTCGCCATTGGCAAGGGCGGCAAGGACATTCCCGTGGAGAAGGCGAACGAGCACATCTGGGGCTATGCGCTCGGTCTCGATATGACGCGCCGCGACCTTCAGGGAGAAGCGAAGAAGCTGGGCCGTCCGTGGGAAGTCGGCAAGGCGTTCGATAAGTCCGCGCCCCTGGGACCCATTCATCCGGTGAGCGCGACGGGCATCCTCGAAAAGGCCGACATCTGGCTGGATGTGAATGGCGTGCGCAAGCAGGGCAGCAACATCAGCGAACTGATCTGGAACATTCCGGAAAGCATCTCCTATCTGTCCGGGCTGTTCGAGCTGCAGCCCGGCGATCTCATTTTCACCGGCACGCCCGAAGGCGTCGGTCCGGTGGTGAAGAACGACCTGATGGTCGGCGGTGTCGCGGGCCTGGGCGAACTGCGCGTCCAGGTCGTGTAGGCAAGCCACGCCTTCGGTCCAAGGGAGAGCAATACATGCGCTCGAAGATGATGCTGACGTCGCTGGTGGTCTTTGCGATGGTGCTGGCGGGATGCAATACCATCGCCGGCGCCGGCAAGGACCTCCAGCGAGCAGGCAATGCGATCAGCAACGCAGCGGAAAGATAGCCGCTGTCTTTTTTGCCGTGTGCCGGAAACGCCGCCTTTGTGAACAGGGCGGCGTTTTATTTTTGGCCGCGCGATGTGATGGATTGATCCAGCTCGGCATGTACGAATTGTCGGCTCGCCCCGTGCCGCGCAGACTGGAGGCCTAACGTTACACGGAGGCTTCCATGCAGCAATACCGCCATCGTCAGCGCGGCCAGGGGATGACCGAGTACATCATCGTCGTGGCCCTGGTCGCCGTCGCCGCCATTGCGGTCTATCAGTTGTTCGGCCAGGTTGTCCGTTCACAGACCGCCGCGATGGCGAAGGAACTGGCCGGTGAAAGCGGCGCGGACCAGTCGCGCGCCGCGCAGGCCGCGGCAAGCAAGGCAGCGGCGCAGAGCAAGGCCAAATCGCTGAAGTCCTTCACCGGAAACGCCGGGGCCGCGCAATGACGTCTTACCGGCATGCGAGCGGTCAGGCGTTGCCGCTTGCCCTCGGTTTGGCGGGTGTGGGCGCGTTGGCGCTTCTGGCGTTCTACAACCTGGGGCAGGTGATCGCCGGCCGCGCCAGGCTGACGCATACAGCGGATGCGGCCGCCTACAGCGGTGCGCTGGTGCAGGCCAGGGCGATGAACTTCCTGGCGTATGTCCAGCGTGCGCAGGTCGCACATCAGGTCGCCATGGCGCATCTGGTCACGCTCGCCAGCTGGGCGCAGTTCGGCCAGGCCGAGCGCCAACGGCTGCTGCAAGGCAATCCGCCCGGGCCGCTCATCGGCATGCTGTTCGGCGCCGCGCATGGACGCGCCTACGCCAGCGCGGTCGCCGCGGCGGACGGACAGGGTTTGTTGATGCAGTTCGAGCGGGCCCATGCCCGGCACGACGCTTTGGTCCATCGCGTGTTGTCGGCCTCCGCTCGCGCGACGCTCGCTCAGGTGCGGGACGGACGCCGAGAAGCGATGCGCGCGGTCGTCCAGGCGAATTACCCGGAGCTGCCCATCCCGGAAATCTCGGAAAGCGGCCTGCCGCCGCGCGACCGTCTGTCCATGGCGGTGTTGGCGGACGAATGGGATGGATTCGTGAGACGGCATCCCGCCAGGGGGCAGGGGGCGCTGCGGGCCATGACTCTGAGCGCCACCGACCGCTACGGTTTCCTGGGTCCGCGCAATGGAATCGCCCGCAACGCCTGGCCGGTCAGTTTCCGATGCCCGACATGGCGGCATGAGCTGCGCCGTCGCGGCGCCACCCGCCTGGACGGCAGCGGGACCTGGCATTCCACCGACACGCAGTCATTCCACAAACTGCGATCCAACAAATATATCGGGTGCTACTACCGCGAATACGCAATGGGCTGGGGCAAGGCCGACGCCCGCAGCACGGGACAAGGCAAGGCGGAATCGGGCGTTGACGCGCCGCAGGACTTTTCGCGGGAAGCGTTCTGGAAGTGGGTCCGGGCCAATACCTCGTGGGACATCGTCCATGGCATTGCCAATCCGCTCGCCTACGCCTATGCGATGAAAGGCGCGGCTCGATGGAGCAGCGGTGGGCTGCCAGCGTATGCCGAGGTGCCGTTGCGCCGGGCCGCCGTCCCAGCCCGGTTCGCGCTACGCCTGCGCCATCCCGCGCCTTTGCTCAAGACCATCGGCGCCCGGAGCGGAATCCCGGCCGCCCCTGGGCGGCTCTCGCCGGCGGACCTGGACGACGGCGATGCCATCGAAGTGATCAGCGCCGCCGAAGTCTACTTCGCCCGCCCCGAACCGCGGGGAGACGGCGCAGACGAGCTTGCAACGCTCTTCAGGCCGTACTGGCAGGCCCGATTGGCGCCCATGCGGGAGGACAAGCGCATCCGCCAGACCCGTATCACCGGATGGCGGCTTGCGGATCGGGCGCTTGCGCCCGCCGCGCGTGGCGGCGATGGCAATCATGGCGATTGAACGGCAGAGGGGACATGCGGTGGCGGAAGCCACCGTCGTGCTGGGACTGGTCGCGCTTATTGCGACAGCAGTCGCCAGCATCGGCCGCCTGCAATGGCACGGCCTGCATGCGGGGCATGCGACCCGCGTGATCGCATTTCGGCATGCCTTGGGCGACCTTGCCCCGGCCGGCTCGATGTTCCGGGTGGAGCGGATGGGCGCCACGGCCTCGTTCGAGGAGCCGGGCGGGCGTGCCGGCGCATCGCTGCGGCGCCAGCTCGGCGTAGCGGACGGCGGCACGCTGACCGCGCATGCGCGCGTTCCCGTCGCCCTGCATCGGAACCACGATCGCGGCTACGTCCTGATTCGACATACGTCCATCCTGACTGGGGCGGGGCATGCCCGCGATGATGTGCACGCGCAATCGCGCATCGGGGCATCACGTGCGGCATGGGGCGATGCGGCGCGGCTCAGTGTGCAAGCGGCGCGCCGCGCCCGCTCCCAATTGAGGAATATGGATTCGGGATGGCGGCGTGAGCCCCTCGATCCGGATTGGCTGAAGCGGTGGACGGATCTGGCGCCGGCCGACCGTGTGCGCCATGACGGGCGCATGGGCCGGGGACGGCGGCCATGAGACCGAGACCCATCGAGCTCGTGCTCGTCATTGTCATGGCTGGCGTCGCGCTACAGCCGGCCGCCGCCGCGCCATCGAACGGGGCCGCGTCGCTGCATGACAGGATGGATCCCCCCGTGTTGCCCGAGGGCGGGCGTTACGAGCCCTTGGGCAAGGCATTGCGCATCCAGGGACAGCAGGTGTCGGCATGGGCGTTCGATGCGCCCGGTTCCGTACCGGAGCTTGCGGACTGGCTCAGCCGGCGCCAGTCCGCGCTGCGCGATCTATGGGTGACCCCTTACGGCGTGGTGCTGGCGGGAATGGATGCCGACGTGCAATGGGCGGCGCGGCTGTTCGAGGCCGGCAATGGGCGCACGCGCGGCACGGTGTCGGCCCTGTCGCTGCGGACGAACGCCATGGCCGATGGTCCCCGCGATCGCGCCGCAACACCCGCGTGGCGATTGCGTGGCGGCAAGCTGCTGTTCGAGCTGCAGTCGCGGGATACGGGTGAAATTGTGCTGGAACAAGTGTGGTCGCACGCATCCGCGCCCCCGGATCTTCACAAATCCCTGCAGCGAGAGCTGAACGCCGAGGGGTGGAAACGCGGCGTTCACGCACATGCGCCCGTGGTGCAGCAGTGGGTTCGCGGCCGGGCGCGCCTGTCGGCCCATATCGTGCCGTTGGATGGCGGCAGCGGTGTGACCGTGGTGTTGCGGCTGGCCGAATAAGGGGCATCGATGCTTGATAACGTCCCGCAGCGCTGGATCATGGCTTTGGTCACCGTGATCGCCGGTCTTCTGGCGGCATGGGCGGCTCGACAGCACATACAGGGCAGGATCGCGCAGATCGAAGCGGAAGCCCGTGTCCCGACTGTACCGAGACTGGTCGCTGCTTATGACCTGGCCGCCGGTGCGCGGCTGGACGAAGCGTCGGTCGCCGTTAGAGAGGTGCCAGCCGAATGGGCGCACAGCGATGCCCTGGCCGCGGAGGATTTCGCCGCGCACGCCTATAGCGTGCTGGCGCATCCGCTGAAGCGGGGCGACCTCGTGCTGGCCGCTCACCTCGCGCAGGAAAAAGCGCCCCCGCTTTCCGCGCGAGTGCCGGAAGGCCGTCGCGCGATCACCATTCCGGTGGACGAAATCAATTCGCTTTCCGGCATGTTGCAGGCGGGAGACCACCTGGACCTTTACGTCTCCTTCGAACATGGCCGTCGGCAGATCACCGCTCCCCTGCTGCAAGGCGTGCTGGTATTGGCGACCGGAAAGGACCGGGAGGACGACGAAAACCCGTCTACCGGTTTTTCCACCATCACGCTCGATGCGGGTCCGGAAGACGCAGTGAAGCTCGTGGCAGCGCGGCAGGCCGGACGCATCACCGCGATCCTGCGTCATCATCGAGATCAGGGCACCAGTGCGGCGGCGGCGCGCGGCGATCTGGCGGATCTGCTCGGCATTGCACGCGCCGCCGACACGCCGCCTCCTGCGGTTCCGGTGCTCTACGGCGATCGCTCCGACGCGGGCGCCGGCGTCGCGGCCACGGAGGACGCCGTCCCGCCCGACGCCGGTTTGTTCCTTGCCGAAGTGCCCGGGGAAGTCGTGAGCGCCGGGCGGCTTCGCGGTCGAGACACCAGCACAGCAAGCCGGGGCGCCCGGCGCCGGCCATGATCCGCGGCTGCTCGACACTTCCTCAGTGCATGCCCCGGCGCGTGCCCAAGCCCGTGCTTGCATGCATTCTCATGCTGCATTGCCATCTGTGCCACGCATCGGGAAAAGGGAGCGTGTTTCTCGACATGCAGGTGGGGGAAACTCGCGTCCTCGCCCATCCGGGCGTCAGCCGCGTGGCAGTGGGCAATGGCGAAGTGGTGCAGGCCGTGCCCGCCGACGGCGCAGAGGTCATCGTCTTTGCCCGCAGCGAAGGCGAGTCCTCGCTCCACGTATGGGCCGGAAGGAAACGCAGCGGCTATACGGTGCGTGTGGCCCCCGCCCGGTCGCGCCGCATGCGGGCCGAGGTCGATGCGATGCTGGCGCGCATTCCCGGCGCACGCGCCGAAGCGGTGGGGGATCACATCGTGATCGAAGGTGGAGACCTGTCCGACGCAGACCATGCTCGCATCGCCGCATTGGCGCAGCGCTATCCGCAGGTCCTGGACTTTACCGGCAAGGTGGGCTGGGACCGCATGGTCTTGCTGGACGTGCGCGTCGTCGAGTTGCCGCGTTTCCATCTGACCGAATTGGGCGTCCGTTGGGACGGTGCCACCCAGGGCGGTTTGACGGCGGGATGGGCGCTGGACGCCGCTGCTTCCGGCAGGCTGGCGGAGCGGCCCGGCACCTCCGCCGTTTCCACTGCGCTCCGAGCGGCGCCCGGCGTGGGCTATGCGGGCATGAATATGTCGCTTTCCTCGCGACTGGACCTGCTCGCGCAATCGGGCGACGCCGTGGTGCTAGCCCAGCCGCAACTGCTCGCCCGCAGCGGGTCTACCGCCGAGTTCCTTGCCGGGGGCGAGGTGCCCTATGCCACGGTGGACAAGGATGGCAATGCGTCCACGCTCTTCAAGCCCTACGGCGTGTCGCTACGCATCACACCGACCATCGCGGCCAGCGGCGCGGTGCGGTCGCGCATCGAAGTGGAGGCCAGCGCCGTCGATTCCTCGGTTTCCGGCAACGGGGGGCCTGCGCTGAAGACGCGCCGCGCGTCCACGGAATTCAATGTCCATTCGGGGCAGACGCTGGTCATCGCCGGGTTTCTCTCGCGCGAGCGCGATCGGTCGTCGAGCGGGCTGCCGGGGCTGAAGAACATTCCGCTGCTTGGCGCGTTGTTCGGATCGCGCCGCGAGCAGGTCAAGGAAACCGAGCTTGCCATCTTCGTCACGCCGGTGGTCGTCACCGAACGCCATGCAGCTATGCGGCAGCCGCACACGAGCGCCAACGACCGGCTGCGCGAGGCCTTTCCCGATGCGCCTGACATGCTGTTGTCCGAGCCGGCGCGGGCGCCGTCGGCAATGGACGCCTGGAATCCCTACGGCGCGGGATCGCAGTGGGCGATGCCGGTCGCGCGCGAAGGCGCGAATCAATACGACTTCAAGGACTGAACATGCTGGAGATCGAATTGTTGTTCGAGGATGGCGGCCAGCGCGTCGTGCGCGCCGAGCCCCCAATCGTGTTGGGCCGCGGCCCGCAATGCGCCATACGGGTCCGTCATTGGCGGGTGGGACGTGAGCATGCAAGGGTGTCGATGACTGGCGACGACGTGGTGATCGAAGACTTGGGTACGCTGTCGGGCACCTTGGTCAACGGCAAGCGCATCGCACGCTACGGTCCGCTGGGATCTCATGACGAGGTGTTGATCGGGCCATGTCTGATCAAAGTGCGGCGGGAAGAGGTTGCGCCGCTGGCTTCCGGTGTCCCGGAAGGCGCATCGGCATTGCCGTCGCCGCACTCATCGGCAGCGTCCGTCGAGGGCTCGTTTGGAGGACGTGCGTCCGCCGGCGGAACGAGCGTGCTGCGCGACGCCGCGCAGGCCGGGGATGCGTACGGGCAGGCGGCCGCGCTGCGGATGGCCATCGACCTGTTGCCGCATCGGCAGCGATTGCAGGCAGCGCTTCTGGACGCGCTGGACCTGCGCCGTCGCGACGTCGCGAAGATGAGCGACAAGCTGCTGCGCAGCGAGGCGGCGGACCGGCTGCTGGCGATCATCGAGGCCGATCCGGCCTTGCCTTCGTCTTTGGACCGCGAAGCCTTGATGCGCGAGGTGCTCGACGAAGCGCTGGGTCTGGGACCGTTGTCGCCGTTGCTGGAGGATGCGTCGGTGACCGAGATCATGGTCAATCGCCATGACGAGGTCTATGTCGAGCGCGATGGCCGGCTGGTGCGTCACGCGACGGCGTTCAGCAGCGAACAGGCGGTGCTGCGGGTGCTCGAACGTATCGTGGCGGCGGTGGGCCGCCGCGTCGATGAAAGTTCTCCCATGGTGGACGCCAGGCTGCAGGATGGGTCGCGCGTCAACGCGGTGGTGGCGCCGGTGGCCCTGAAAGGCACAAGCCTGACGATAAGGAAGTTCCCCAGGCATGCCTTGTCCATGCCGGACCTGGTGGCGCGCGGCACACTGAGCCGCACGATGGCGGCCTTTCTGCAGCGATGTGTTGCGGAGAAACTGAATATCGTCGTGTCTGGCGGAACAGGTTCGGGCAAGACCACCTTGTTGAACATCCTGTCGAATGCGATTCCTCAAGGCGAGCGTGTCGTGACGATCGAAGACGCCGCCGAGCTGCGGCTGCGGCATGCGCACGTGGTGTCACTGGAAGCGCGGCCGGCGAACATCGAAGGGCGTGGCAGGATCGCCATACGCGATCTGGTTCGCAATGCGCTGCGCATGCGCCCCGATCGCATCGTCGTGGGGGAATGCCGCGGCGCGGAGGCGTTCGATATGCTGGCGGCGATGAACACGGGTCACGAAGGCTCTCTCACCACGCTGCATGCCAACAGCCCGCGGGATGCGCTTGCCCGTCTCGAAACAATGATACTGATGGCCGGCATGGAACTCCCGCTGACGGCGGTGCGCGAGCACATCGCCTCGAGTATCCACTTGCTCGTTCAACAGGCGCGCTTGCGCGATGGACGGCGTGTCGTGACAGGCATCGTGGAGGTGACGGGAATGGAAGGAGGGCGCATCCTGACCCAGCCGCTGTATCGCTACGAGGAGACGGGCACGGGCGGGCGCTTCCTGGGGTGCGGAGCGCCGCCGAGCTTCGCCGACGCGTGGCGTGAAGCGGGAAATCCGCTGGATCCCCGTTGGTTCTGCGAAGAGGAGCCCGATGCTGCGCCGGCCGCATATGCGCGGGGCGACGACGGTCCCGCCTGCGCGGGCGTGCCGGCATGATCTGGCTGGCGGCGCTGGGGGCGACCTGTTGCGTGATGGTCGTGTGCTGGAACACCTACGGCTGGTTTGCGGCCGCGCTGTCGCGCTACCGTCAGGTCTATGCCGATCAGGCAGGCGCGCAATTGAGCGAAATCTTCCTGTTCGTCGACCCGCGGCAGCTGTGGGCCGTCAACCTTTGCGGCTGCGCGGTGTTTGCGTCTGTCTCATATGGCGCCACGAATAGCGTGGCGCTGGCCGTGCTGGCGGGCATGGCGCCGGTGCGTGCGCCGCATATGCTGCTCGCCTTGTTGCGCCGGCGCCGCCAACATCGCTTCGATGCGCAGTTGCCTGACATGCTGCTGGCTCTCGCTTCCACGCTGCGGGCAGGCGCGAGCCTGCCGGGCGCTTTGCGCCAGCTGGTCGAGCATTGCGAGGCGCCGGTGGCGCAGGAGTTCGGCTTGATGCTGCGTGAGCAGCGCCTGGGCCTGCCCTTCGAGTCCGCATTGCGCAACCTGCACGCCCGCATGCCGACAGACTCCGCAGGCCTGCTGGTGGCGGCGCTTCGCATCGCGGCCGCCACGGGCGGCAATCTGGCCGAGACCCTCGAACGCATCGCGGCCGTGCTTGCGGCCCGCTTGCAAGTGCAGGGGCGCATCCGCAGCCTGACGGCGCAGGGACGGCTGCAGGCATGGGTGGTGGGCGCCCTGACGCCAGTCCTGGCCGGCGTGCTGACCTGGATCGATCCTGCCTCCATGTCCGTCCTGTGGCACACCTCCGCCGGCTGGTGCGCGCTGGCGGTCATCCTGCTGCTGAAAACGGCCGGCATGGTGTGGATACGCCGCATCGTCGATATCGACGTCTGATCCGCGGCTCGATGGCGAAGCCGCTCCAAACCCAATGCAATGGAACAAAGGAATCTGCCGATGCAATACCTTGCGCTTTTCATGGCGGCGCTCTCGGTCGCCGGAGCGGCCGGTCTGCTGTGGCCACTTTTCCGTCCAGCGGGCCGGGATCACCCTGTCGCGGGCCAGCTGCCGGCCCTATGGCGGGCTGCGTGGCCATGGCTGAATGCCGCCGCGCCGGCGGCAGGCGCATTGCTTTCGTGGCAGCGGCGCAAGCGCTGGGCGGCCCAGATGCTGCGAGCCGGCCTGCCGGAGCGTTTTTCCGCGGGCCACCTGGCCGCTGCACACGGCTTTGGCGCGATGGTGGGAGCCTTGTCTGCCTCGGCCGCATTGCTGGCATCGGGCGGCGGCATGAGCGGCGCGATGGCGCTGGCGGCGCCGGCCGGCGGCGCGTTCGCCGGTTTCATCATGCCGGCGTTGTGGCTGCGCGCAGCCATACGCGAGCGTGCGGCGCGCATGGCCAGGGAACTTCCGTTTCTACTCGATATGACGACGCTTTGCGTCGAGTCCGGACTGAATCTGCAAGGCGCGCTGCAACAGGCCGCGCGGCACGGGCCGGCCGGACCACTGCGCGATGAGTTGCTGCGAGCGCTGTCCGATATGCGGGCCGGCCTTCCGCGGGTGGAGGCCCTCAACGCGTGGTCAAGCCGGGTCGATCTGCAAGGTGTCCGGGCGCTGACGATGGCCCTCGCCCAGGCTGACGCCATGGGCATGAGCCTTGGTCCCATCCTGCGCGCGCAATCGGATCGCCGTCGCGCCGAACGGTTCAATCGTGCGGAAAAGCTGGCGTTGCAGGCGCCGGTGAAAATGCTGTTTCCGCTGATCTGCTGCATCTTCCCCTGTGCCTTCATCGTGCTCGGCTTCCCGATCGCGGCGCAGTTCATGCGGGCGGTGCAATGAACACGGGCGGGCGCGCCGCCCTTCCGGCTTCGGCAGCGGGCGACAGCGCCGGTGCATGGCGCGTGCGCGTACGGCTGTTGCGCGTTGCGACGTGGAAGGGACGATTGCGCGGGCTATTGTGGCGCGGCCGCCCGCGGCCCGGCGTGGGCCTGTGGCTGCTGCCGTGCCGCGCGGTGCATACCTTCGGGATGCGCTATCCGTTGGACATCGTCTTCCTGGACCGCAAGCGACGCGTCGTTTCCGTCGTGCGCGGATTGGCGCCGCGGCGAGCCGCGCTATGCCTGCGTGCCGCGTCCGTCGTCGAGCTGGAGGCTGGCGTTATTGCCTTCGAAAACGGAGGTGTAGGCCGGATAGAAGCTGCTGTACAGAATGCCGCCCGCGGCGATGTTCACGGGGATCTGGACGGTGTTGACCAGGGCGGCCGGAAGACCAAGCGATACCAGGGTGCTGGCGCAGAAATCGATGCCCAGGAATACCGCCGCCCAGGTCAGCCCGTAAACGGCGAATGCCCACTTGTTGCGCCAGCATGCGATGCCCGAGAAGAACAGCGCCTGCACCAGCCGCACGTTGTGCCAGGCGATCAGCACGGGCGCATGCCAGAACAGCGCCGCGATAATGACGTACAGCGTACCGAACACCAGCAGCGGCGTGCGCAACGCTTCCAGGAAAGGCGTCAGGTCGCTGGTGACGGAGGCTGCGCGGATGCCTTCGGTCAATTCCTCGGAGAAGGGCATGAAGGCGATCAGGCCGGCGATCATGCAAAGCGCCGCGTACAGCGCCCCAAGGATAAGCAGCTTTTTCAGGATGCCGGGTTTCTGCAGCGGCTTGAGCCACATCGACGGCAGCATGGTGCGGTCGGCATCGATGTGTTTGCAGGCGGACAGCGTCATGAGGGTGACGACGGGCATCATGCCGACGAAAAACAGCGGGCCGACAGGCGGCGTGAAGGTTGCGAAAAGAACCAACAGGCTGATCGCCAGCGCCCACGTGAACAAGGCCAGCGGTTGGCGCATGAACAGCCGGAACCCGTCGCGTGCCCATTGCCAACCGGCCGTTGCAGGTAAGGATGCTGCTTGCATGATCGTCGGCTATCCGTGCTGCCAGTGTGAAGTCATTGTGAAATTATGGGGCCAGGGCGCGTCAGGGCAAGGGCGGCGGCGCGTTGCGGTGGCGCGACAGCAACACTCGCTCGAAATGGCGGGGATCGTGGGGCTTGAGCGTTTGCGCGGGGCGGGGAAGGTGGAAGTCATAAAGGCGCGACAGCCAGAATCTCAGGGAAGCGCCGCGCAACATGGCGGGCCACGCTTGCCTTTCCTCGTCCGTAAAAGGACGCTCCGACCCATAGGCTGCCAGCCAGGCTTGCGCCAGTTCCGGCACAATGTCGCCCGTTTCGCGGACGATGCACCAATCATTGATGCTGACCGCGACGTCGAACAGCCATGTATCGCAGCCGGCGAAGTAGAAATCGATGAAGCCTCCCATGCGGGGGGCATCGAACGTTCCCGCGAACAGCACGTTGTCCCGGAACAAGTCGCAATGCGCGGGCCCGCTGGGCAGGGCCGCCCAAACGCCGCTTTGCGCGCAGTCGATCTGCTCTTCAAGGGTCCTGTCCAGCAGTGCGGCCTGTGCGGAATCCAGGAAGGGCTTGACCTTGGGCGCCGTCTCCCGCCACCAGGGCAAGCCACGCAGATTGGGCTGGCGCAGCGGCAGGTCGCGGGCCGCCAGGTGGGCCTGGGCCAGCGTGCGCCCCGTCAATTCGCAGTGCCGTGGGCCCGGCGCTGGCTCGTAGCCGCCCGGCAGACGCGTAACGATGGCGCACGGTTTGCCATGCATTTCCGCCAGACGGCTGCCATCGCGGCGTGTCTGCGGCTGCGGGACAGGAACCTTGCGCACCGCCAGACCGTGCATCAGCTCGATATAGAAGGGCAGCTGCTCGCGGGTCAGTACCTCGAAGACCGTCAAAACGTATTCGCCGGCGGTCGTCGTCAGGAAATAGTTGGTGTTCTCGATCCCGGCCGTTATGCCCCGCAGGGATACCAGTTCCCCCAGCTCGAACTGGGTGAGAAGCGCGCGGGCATCGTCGTCGGTAACGGTAGTGAATACGGCCATGGAAGAGGTCTGCTGAAGATACGATGCCGAATCGGCGTGGTGGAGCCGCTTCGCCGCGGCGGCGCAATTTTAGACCAGGGGGACGCGCTCCCGCCTGCGGCTAAAATGGCGGCAGCTCCCAACCCAGGTTTTTACCCCGTGATTTCATCCGACTGGCGGCTGTGCGTCGCGCCAATGATCGACGTCACCGATCGACATTGCCGGTTCTTTCATCGGCTGCTCGCGCCGCGCGCGCGCCTGTACACCGAAATGATCACCACGGGCGCCCTGCTCCATGGCGACGTCGCCCGTCACCTGGACTTCGATGACGCGGAGCATCCCGTTGCCCTGCAATTGGGTGGCAGCGAACCTGACGCGCTTGCGCATGCGGCGCGGCTGGGGCAACAGTGGGGTTACGACGAGATCAACCTGAACTGCGGCTGCCCCTCCGAGCGCGTGCAACGCGGCGCCTTCGGCGCCTGCCTCATGGCAGAGCCCGACCTGGTCGCGGATTGCATCAAGGCGATGCGCGATGCGGTGGACCTGCCGGTCACGGTGAAGCACCGGCTGGGTCTCGATTACGACGAGTCGTATGGGTTCGTGCGGGATTTCGTCGGCAAGCTGTACGACGCCGGCTGCCGGGTCTTCATCGTGCATGCCCGGAATGCGGTGCTCAAGGGGCTTTCTCCCAAGGACAACCGCGAAATCCCGCCCCTGCGCTACGACGCCGCGGCGATGCTCAAACGGGACTTTCCCGATTGCGTCATTGTTCTCAACGGCGGTCTGGCGGATGCCGACGCCGCCGTGCAGGCGGCGCAGACCTTCGATGGCGTGATGCTGGGACGCGCCGCCTGGCATACGCCGCGCGTCCTGTCGGAAATCACGATGCGTCTCTGGCCGGACAGCCGGCTGCCGGGCGATGCGCACGTCGTCGATGCCATGACGCGCTACGCGGCGCAGGCGGTGGCCCGCGGCGTGCCGCTGCGCGTCGTTGTGCGGCCGCTGCTCGGTCTTGTGAATGGTCAGGCTGGCGCCCGGCGCTGGCGCCGGATGTTGTCCGATGCGGCTGCATTGAAAGCCGAGGATCCCGGCTTGATCTATGAAGCGTGGCGCAACGTCACCCACCCCGCCATGCGCCAGTCCGAGGCCGCTGAACTCGATTGAAGCGGCAACGCCCCGGCAACGCGCGCGGGCCCGCCGCGCTACCGGGGAAAAACGTGGTCTTCAGGCTTTCGGAGCCGCGCCTTCCTCGTCCATGGGCCAATCGCGGATATAGGCCTTGAGCATATTGTTTTCGAAGCGCTGCGCCGCGACGATCGCCTGGGCCATATCGTAAAAAGAAATCACCCCCATCAGCATATTGCCGTCCATGACGGGGATATAGCGCGCGTGCTTTTCCAGCATCAGCCGCTGGACCTCCTCGGCGCTGGTGTTCGGCGTCACGCTTACCGGCGCGTCATCCATGATGGCGCGGATCGTCGTATTGCCCAGCGTCCCGCCATTGCGGTTCAGATGCTGGATGATTTCGCGGAACGTCAGCATGCCGGCCAGCATGCCGGATTCCATGATGACCAGCGAACCGATGTCCTGCAGGCTCATCGTTTCCACGGCCTTTACGACCGGCGTATCGGGTGAGGCGGTATAGAGGGTATCCCCCTTGACCCGGAGGATTTCGCTGACTTTCAACATGATGGTTCTCCCAGGGCGCGCGCGCCCATCCTTATTTTTTGACGGCGTCGATCTGCAGAATGTCGGCCGATCCATTGCCGGTATTGTGCGCTTCCTGCATGAGATCTTCCAGCGTGGGCGGCGTGGTCCCCGACAGTACGGCTTGGGCCACCCGCAGCACCTCGGGCGCTTCGCGCAGCCGTCGCTGACCGCGATCCAGCAGGAACCGGTCGAACAGCGGCGCCAGCGACGCGCGGCGGGGATCGCAAGCGAGCACCCAGCGTTGCTCCTGGGTGCGCACGACCATGCCGAGCTCGGCAAGTGTCTCCAGGACCGCGTTCAATTCGTCATGATGCAGATGCAAATCGACGGCGAGCTGGCTGGCGCCGCGGCCCGCCGGATTGCTGCCCATGTTGCGGTACAGGCAGCGCAAAACGGCAATGGCGTCGATGAAGGCCGCGCCGGGTTCCCGATTGATGTCCCAGCGGCCCACGCGGATCATTGGCAGGCTTGCGGCGACCGTGGCGCCGAACAGGACGGCCAGCCAGGACAGGTAGATCCAGAGCAGGAAAATCGGCACCGTGGCGAATGCGCCATAGATGACGGTGTAGGTGGGAAAGCGCGTCAGGTAGTAGGCAAAAGCGGCCTTCATCATCTCCAGGACGATCGCCGTGCCGAAGCCGCCAGCCAAGGCGTCCATCCAATACACCCGCCGGTTCGGCACCACGACGAAAAGCGCCGCGAAGCCCAGTCCGGTCAGCAGCACCGGCAGGAAGGAGACGGCCAGCCCCACGACGTCCGGCACGTCGCGCACCAGGCCAAGCGACTCCCGCGCCACGAACGATGTCGCCCAAAGGCTGCCGCCCGCCACGACGGGCCCTAGCGTGAGGACCGCCCAGTACACCAGCGCGCGTTGCGATGCCGCCCGCTGGCGCCGGACGTGCCAGATATCGTTGAAGGTCTTGTCGATCGTCATGATCAGCAGGACCGAGGTGATCAGCAGCAGGGCGCCGCCGATGGCCGTGAGCCGGCTCGCCTGGCGGGCGAACTGGTTCAGGTAATTCATGATGTTGTCCGACACCGCGGGCGGCATCAGACTGTGGCTGAGGAAGTCTTCCAGCGCCACCCGGAATTCCTGGAAAACCGGAAAAGCGGTGAAAAGGGACAGCACCACGGCCAGCATGGGCACCAGCGCCAGGACGGTGGTGAAGGTCAGGCTGGAGGCCACTTGCAGAAGCTGTTCTTCTCCGGCCCGGTGCGCCGCAAAACGCAAGACCTTGGCCACCCTGTTGGCCCATGGGGCGCGTGCAGAAGAGGATTCCGGCGCCGTCTCGGCGGCGTCCGTATCGACGGGCGGTTTCATGGGACGATAATAGCAGTATGGAAACTGAACTCAACAGTAAGTTGCGCTGGGCGTGCGTGACCACGCTTCTCGCTTTGACGCTGCTTTGCGTGCTTTGGGAAACGGTACTGGCGCCCGTCAGGCCGGGTGGCTCCTGGCTTCTGCTGAAAGCGCTGCCGCTGGCGTTTCCCTTGCGCGGCATATTGCGGCGCAATCTTTACACCTATCAGTGGGCCGCGATGCTCGTGCTCCTTTATGCGATGGAAGGGACGGTCCGCGCCATGTCGGACCCCGGCGCCCTGTCCGCGGTTTTGGCAGGTGTGGAACTTGCGCTTTCGCTGGCGTTCTTCTGCTGCGCAATCCTGTATGTGCGGCCAGCGAAGCAGGCGGCGCGGCGCCGTAAAACGCTGGCCGGCTGATGGCCCGCTGCCTCCAGCCCGCCTTCCCCATACCCCGATATCCAACCCAACCGTTTGGGGCGACGCTTATGTCAGCAGTTTCCGGTACGTCAACGACCGACGCCCTGGCGGGCTCCCTCGAGGAGCTGCCAATGGTGAACTCCTTCGCCGGCCTGCCGCCGGCCTTCTATACGCGTTTGCAGCCCCAGGGACTGAACGCGCCGCGGCTGCTGCATGCCAATGAAGCCGCGGCCGCGCTGATCGGACTGGCGCCGGAAGTTCTATACACGCCTGCCTTCCTGGAGGTCTTCTCGGGCCGGGCGCCGCTTCCGGGGGGCGACACGCTCGCCGCCGTGTACAGCGGCCATCAATTCGGCATCTGGGCCGGCCAGCTCGGCGACGGACGCGCGCATCTGCTGGGCGAAGTCGATGGCCCGAGCGGCGCCTGGGAGCTCCAATTGAAAGGCGCCGGGATGACGCCTTACTCGCGCATGGGTGACGGCCGCGCAGTGCTGCGCTCATCGGTGCGGGAATACCTTGCCAGCGAAGCGATGCACGGCCTGGGCATACCCACCACCCGGGCGTTGGCCCTGGTGGTCTCTGACGATCCTGTCATGCGCGAGACGGTAGAGACGGCCGCAATCGTCACGCGCATGTCGCCCAGTTTTGTCCGCTTCGGCTCATTCGAACACTGGGCGGCGCGCCGGCAACCCGACATGCTGCAAACCCTGGCCGATTACGTCATCGACCGCTTTTACCCGGAATGCCGGGATTCCGGACCGGGAGAGCCGGACAACGTGCACGCGCCGCTGGTGCGTCTGCTCCAGGCCGTGACCGCCCGCACCGCGAAACTCATGGCGCACTGGCAATGCGTGGGCTTTTGCCATGGCGTCATGAACACCGACAATATGTCGATTCTCGGCCTGACGCTCGACTACGGGCCCTATGGCTTCATGGACGGCTTCCGGCTCGACCATGTGTGCAACCATTCCGACACCGAGGGGCGGTATGCCTGGAATCGCCAGCCCTCGGTCGCGCTGTGGAACCTGTACCGGCTCGGCAGCAGCCTGAACACCATTGTGCAGAACGCGGACGCCTTGACCGCGGTCCTCGATGGTTACGAAGCCACGTTCACGGAAGCCTTCCATGCCGGCATGGCGGCCAAGCTTGGCATCGGCGTCTGGCGTACCGGCGACGAGTCCCTGCTGGACGATTTGCTCAAGCTCATGCATGAGCAGCGGGCCGACTTCACGCTTGCCTTTCGCCGTCTTTCCGATGCGGTCAGGGGCAACCCGCAGCCGTTCAAGGACCTTTTCATCGATCGGGACGCCGCCGGCGCCTGGCTGGAGCGCCTGTCAGTCCGGCAGGCGCTCGATCCTCGCGACCCGGAGGATCGCGCCGCCGGCATGGACGCAGTGAATCCCGTGTATGTGTTGCGCAACCATCTTGCGGAGCTTGCCATCCGGGCCGCCAAGGACGGCGATCCCAGCGTGATCGATGAACTGCTGCAAGTGCTGCGCGATCCTTACACCGAGCGGCCCGGGTATGCCAAGTACGCGGCGCTTCCGCCCGACTGGGCCAGCGATCTGGAAGTCAGCTGCTCATCTTAAGCACGCCGAATTGCCGCCGTTATACAGATATAGTGGGGAACCGTGCGAAAATGGGGTCAATGCGCCGGGCTCCATGGACACAAAAGACGGTCCAACCGTCGTTGCAAGATGTGCGGAAACGATGCGGCCGGACCGTGCACCCCCTGTGAATGCGTGCTTGAACTGCTCGGAAAGGGCGTACGTCGCGGCTATTGCCCGCGGCTTTCGCTTTGTTACCGATGTTAGAATTGTGGCGCTGCTCATGCACTGATCGGCGTTTCCCGGCGGCTTGCCGGGGAGCACAGGGCGACGAGCATTCGAATTCCGAGGATAAATCGTGCAAACGCAAGCAGCAGACGGTGTACTCTGTATCGGTCTGTTAGAGGATGATGCGGACTTCCGCGAGGAGCTCAAATTGGGCCTCGGCGGTTACGGTTTTCGCGTCAACTTCGCCTGCGGTAGCGCCGCGGAGTTCTATCGGCACGTCGAAAGCCAGCCCTGCGACATCGTCATCCTGGACGCCAACGTCGAAGGCAGCGAAGACGGCTTTTCCGTGGCTACCCGGTTGCGCGCGCTGCACCCCGTGGGCATCGTGATGCTGACCGGCCGGGGCGCCTTGGAGGATCGGGTCCGCGGCCTGGAAGGCGGCGCCGACATCTATATGACCAAGCCGGTCGATCTGCTCGAATTGAGTTCCGTGATTCGCAGCCTGGCGCGTCGCATGCGATTGTCGCGCACGCCGCCGGCGGCGGTGCCGGGCGACCGCCTGCCGCAGACCTGGAGCCTTCAGGATGGCGGATGGATCCTGGTGTCGCCGGATGGCGGCAGTCTTCATCTCAGCGCTCAGGAACGGGTTTTCCTGAACGCACTGATGGAAGCCAGCGGAAACGTCGTCAGCCGCCAGGCGCTGTCCGAACTTTTCAGTCCCAACAATCCCAGCGAATTCGAATTGCGCCGCATCGATGTGCTGGTCAGCCGTCTGCGGGCCAAGGCGCAGTCCAGCGGCATGAAGCTCCCGGTCCTGTCGGTTCGCGGACAAGGCTACGTTTTCGCCGCGTGACGCCGGCGCGGACGCGGTTGCGGCGGGCGGCGCGCTAGCGCGCCCTGTCGCCAGGCAGCGCGATCGTGAACCGGGCGCCCTTGCCCGGTTCGCTTTCGACGGTCAACGTGCCGCCCTGGCGTTCGCATATCTTGCGCACCAGGTACAGTCCCAACCCCATGCCCTTCGTCTCGCGATGCGCCGCGCGGCGGAAGTGCGGATCGAAGATGCGCGCCTGGTCTTCCTTGTCGATGCCGGGCCCGCGGTCGGCCACGGCGATCCACGCGGTACGCTCACGCGGCGCCGTCAAGGTGCCCACCTGGATCACGATCGGCTGGTCGGCGGGCGAGTACTTGACCGCGTTGTGAAGCAGGTTGCGCAGCACCACACCGGTGAGCGGGCCGTCGCACCAGGCCATGGCCGGGGCGGGCGCCTCGACGCGCAGGCGGTGGGCGACGTCGCCCTGGACCGAGGCCGCCACATCGGTGGCCAGGCGCGCCAGGTCGACCATCTCGTGGCGGGGCGCCACGGCTTCCTCATAGGCGCTGTCCTGGACCAGCAGCTGGTCCATCAGTTCACCGATGCGTGCCACGGCGCGATCGATCCGTTGCAGCCGGGCATCGATTTCTTCGCCGCTGCCCGCCAGCACCATCTGCAGCGACTGCACCGCCGCGCTGATGGTGGAGACGGGCGAGCGCATTTCATGCGCCAGCAACGCGTTCATTTGACGCTGCCGTTCCAGTACTTCGTCCAGCAGTGCAAGCCGCGTTTCGATTTGCCGGCGGCCCGCCGCGGGATCGACCGGCGCTTCCATGGGGACGGCTGCGCCGGCAGGGCGGCCGCCGGAATGCCGGCCGGGATATGAGGTGCGCCGGGGAGCGAAAGCCAGACTCAGCACGACGGCTGCCGCCAGCACACCCATGATGGCGGCAATGCCGGCCAGGATGGCGGGCGGTCCCGCCTCGCCGGGGCCGAGCCAGGAGGCGATGATGCCTCCCGCTGCCGCCACATCGGCGGAAGCGGCTGCGAGCAGCCACGCCGTGATCCAGGGGATCGCCGCGCCGGCCAGCGGCATGCGGCGCTTGCGCATGACGCTGCCGGCCATCCACAGCAGGGCGGCGGCGCCCACGCCGAGGCAGGCGGCCGACAGATTCGCTTTTCCGGCAGGCGTGATTCCTTCGATCAGCACGCCCGCAAGCAGCGCCAGGCGCAGCGCCTGGGAAAGCGGCAGAAGCAGCGATGGGAGCGCCGGGAAACCGCTGCTGCGGCGGCGCACGGCAAGCAGAAGGGGGACGGCGATTGCGATGACCAGCGTCGCGGCAGCGCCCCGCGGGGATGTCACAAGTGCGCCACTCGCGGCGGAATACCAAATGTCGGAGTTCATTCAGACAGCAGAAGGGCCGGCGCGGCATGCGCCGTCGCCGGCAGATTGGACGGGACCTTGGAAGGTTGCCGGCGTTTCGTTGCGCGCAAGTATAGCGGTACGGTGTTGATCAAGCCGCAAGCGGTTCGGGCGCACGTCGCAGCGTCGCAATACCCAGCCCGTCGAGAAACGCCTGCGCGTGGGCATCCGCGTCGCCATCGGCGTAGACCTCGATGCCCAGCGCCTTCGCGGTGTCGCGCACACACGTCGCCAGCTGCCGGCTCCCGGGGCTGCGCGCCATGCCGGCAAGAAAATCCGCGCCGAGCCTGAGATAGGCAATAGGCAGTTCGTGCAGCCGGGTCATGGCGCTGAAGTCCTCGGCCAGCCGCCGCATGCCGACGCGCGCTCCCGCTTCGCTGGCGACTTCGCACAGATGGCGCACATCGGCGAAGTTCTGCACCAGCCCCCGCGCTTCGACCTCGAGTACCAGGCGAGCGGCCTGTCCGGGGCGATCCCGAAGCATCTGGCCCAGGCGCGGAAGGAAATTGGATTGCGCAAGCGACGGAACGGCGATGGAGACAGCCAGCATGCCGGCATGCGAGACGAGCCAGTCCAGCGCAAGGCGGACGGCCTGGATATCGCATTCGGTGGACAGCCCCAGTCGTATCGCTGGCGGCATGAAGTCCTCGGCCGCTATTGGCGCGCGGGCCTCGGCGTCGTGCAGCATCAGTTTGCCTTCGTTGCGGATAAGCTTGCCGTCCGGTCCGTTCAGAGCTTGGGTGCTAAGCGAAAACCGGTGCTGCTCCAGCGCCATCACGAGGGTATCGCGCCACTGGAGCTCTCCGGCTGCCTCCGCTCTTGCCGGTACATCGGCATGGACGGGGGCATCGGTATCGGCGCTTTCCGCCCGCATCAAGCCATGGTCCAGCGATGCAAGCAGTCTGCTGGCCTGGTCGCCGCGCGTGTAGGCAGCGATCGCAAGCGCCCACCGGCACCAGCTGCGTTCCCCAAGGGAAACGCGCAAGGCATGCAGTTCCTGGCGCAACTGGTGCGCGACCTGATCGGCCGTGGCGGCCGTCACCCCGGGCAGCAGCAGCGCGAAATCGGAGCCGTTCAAACGGGCCAGCAGAAAAGGCGGCGCATGGCGCCGGCCCAGCTTCTGGTCCAGCCGCAGGGCGACCGAGCGCAGCCACTGGTCCGTGAAGTCGCGTGGCATATGCCGGTTGATGGCGGCCAGGTCGCGCTGCCGGAACATCAGCACGTGGCCGCCTTCCTCGCCGTCGCGCGCACCAGTGGTAAGCGCGCGTCTGAGCTCATTGAAAAAATACTTGCGGTTCGGCAGCCGCGTTACCGGGTCCAGGTGCAGTTCCAGCTGCATCGATTCCAGGCGGGCGTTCGTCTCCTGCTGCGCCATGCGAAACCGTTCGCGCGCTTCTTCCAGCGCATCGGCGACTTCGGCGGTTTCAGCGCCCGGGGGCAGGGGCGTGGGCCCGGGACCGCCGTGCGCGAGCGCGCGGATGTGGCCGCTGATGCTGTGCAGCAAGCGGCTGTGCCGCAGCCGGCGCCGTTCGCCGGCATAAAAGAACGCGCACATTCCCGCGAGCAAAAAGAGCAAGACCGCGGTGTTGAGTCCCCAAGGCTGCGAGGCGGCCAACAGCAGCGTGGCGGCCGCGGCGGCGAAGATGAACAGGTGGCGCAGTATGGACATAGGCCCCAGGTTCCGTGGAAAGCGGCGCGTCCGGTTGCCGGCCGCGGCCCGTGACAGGGAGAAACCGCGCATAGTTTAGGGCCGGGGCCGCCGGCTGTCCCGTCCCTTCGCGGGCCAGCCCCTTGGGATGCGCTATTGCGCCACTTCCTCGCGTTCCCGCCCGTAGACTTCCACGCGGTTGCGGCTGCCGCTTTTGGCGCGGTACAGCGCCATATCGGCGCGCATCAGAAGCGTATCGAGCGATACGCCGGGCTCGTGCATGGCCAGGCCCAGCGAGATGGTCATACTGAGCGGGCCGCCTTCCAGCAGACCGATCTTCATCCCGGCAACGGCCTGGCGCAGGCGCTCGGCCGCGACCAGGGCGGCCGGCAGATCGGTATGCGGCATGAGGACGGCGAACTCCTCGCCGCCGAAACGGCCGATGATGTCGCTGTCGCGCAGCGTGTTGGTGATGGTGTCCGTTACGCGCCGGATGGCCTGGTCGCCGACGTGGTGGCCGTAGCGGTCATTGATGGATTTGAAATGGTCGATGTCGATCAGCAACGCGGCAAGGGGATGGGGATAGCGGCGGCATTGCAGTATCTGGGCCTCGGCCGTTTCCATGAAGGCGCGGCGGTTCTTCAGACCCGTCAGGGGGTCCGTATTCGCCAGCCATACCAGCTGCCGGGTCCTGTGCGCCACGGCCGATTCCAGCCGCGCGTTCGCTTGCGCCATGCGCTGGTTGAAATGACGGGCATGCCGATTCAGCACCAGCAGCCACACGGCCAGGATGCCGCTGCACGCGAGCAGGCCGGCGAAGGTCCATTGCAAGCGGCGGAAGCCGTCCGCCAGCGCGGCGTTTTGGCGGCCGGCCGCCGCGCGTTGCGCCTGCTGCGCGACGTCGGCGATGCGCTCGGTCAACAGGCGCGCCTCGTCCGCGTGCCCGGCAAGGTCCGCCGCGGCCGCACGCAAGCGGTCCGCATCGCCGGTCTCCACCGCTTCCCGCCAGCTGCGCAGCCGGTCGTCCAGCAATTGCACGTCCACGCGCGCCGTCGGGGCGGCGCGCACAAGGGCTACGGCGCCGGCGCTTTCCGCGGTGCCGGGATTGACGTAGGTCGCCAGCGCCTGCACACGCTGCACGAATTCCCGGCTATCCTCGCCCTTGAGCACGCGCTGCGCGGCGTCTATCAGGCGGTCCATTTGTGAAACCAGACGGTAGCTGTAGACGCCGGCGTCCGTCACGCCCAACTGCGAAGCCATGCGCGATTGAGAGAACAAGGTCGCGCCGGCGAGGATCGCCAGCGTGACCATCGCGATCAGCAGGATGATGAGGGCGATCGCCAGCCCCCGCCGCCGTGGGGCGGGAGGCGCGGGATGCCAGCTGTCGTCCTGCGGCAGATCTGACTCTTTGGCATGCGCGGGCGGCGGTAGCGTCATGGTTGCGCGCGGCCGGTGCGAATCTTCAGGCCGGCACGACGCGGTAATGGATGGCGCGGCGCGCCGTCCTCTCCGGCCGCAAGCCGGGGCCGGCGCCAGGCGCTGCATCGGGCTGCTCGGTCAAACGATCGTACATGCAGTCTCTCTCCTGTCAGGACGGTGAGCGCGGCGCAACGAAACGGCTGGGCCAGGGGCCTGGGCAAGGTCCCGGCAAAGGGGCAATACGTGCGAAAAGGCGTGGATGCGGGACGGCTCGAGGCCGCATGGGGCCGTCTGATACAAAAAGCATCGGGGATTTTCAGCGGGTTAGAATTTTGGGTCCAGCGGGCGGGGGTATCAACAACGAAGAATCGCACTGCATTGCGCAGTATCTTGGTTTTGTTACTCAGTGTCTCCTGCTATGCAATCTTTGTCGCTGTTTAACCATATCCCGCACCGAGGATGTCCGCAGCGCCGCCAATGTCATAATCCGCTTACAGCTTTCACCCCCAGGCGCATCCACGAGCAGACATGTCGGGCAATACTCTAGGCAAACTCTTCTGTGTTACGAATTTCGGCGAGTCGCACGGCCCCGCCATCGGCTGTGTCGTTGACGGTTGCCCTCCCGGCCTGTCGCTGTCCGCCGAAGACATCCAGGCGGAGTTGGACCGCCGGCGCCCGGGTACGTCCCGCCACGTGACCCAGCGCAAGGAAGCGGACCAGGTCGAAATCCTTTCCGGCCTGTTCGAGGGCGTGACCACAGGCACGCCCATCGGCCTGCTCATACGCAATACGGATGCGCGCAGCAAGGACTACGCGAATCTGGCGGATACCTTCCGGCCGGGGCACGCCGATTATGCCTATTTCCGCAAATACGGCGTGCGGGATCCTCGGGGGGGCGGCCGTTCCTCTGCTCGCCTGACGGCTCCGACGGTGGCGGCTGGCGCCATTGCAAAGAAGTGGCTGGCCGCCACCCATGGCGTGCGCGTACGGGGTTATATGAGCCAGCTTGGTCCGATCGCCATCCCGTTCGACTCCTGGGACGCGGTGGGAGCAAATCCTTTTTTCGCGCCCAACGCGGCCATCGTCCCGACGCTGGAGTCCTTCATGGATGAACTGCGCCGCGATGGCGACTCGATCGGTGCCCGCATCGAGGTCGTCGCCGACAATGTCCCGGCGGGTTGGGGCGAGCCGCTGTACGACCGGCTGGATGCCGATATCGCGCACGCCATGATGGGCCTGAACGCGGTCAAGGGAGTGTCGATTGGCGCCGGGTTCGACTGCATCGCCCAGCGTGGCTCCGAACATGGCGATGAAATTACGCCGGACGGTTTCGTCAGCAATCATGCCGGGGGCGTCCTCGGCGGGATTTCCACCGGCCAGGCCATCACGGTTTCGCTCGCCATCAAACCGACTTCCAGCATCCGTGTGCCGCGTCGTTCGATCGACCGCGCCGGCACCCCGACGACCGTTCAGACGCTGGGACGCCACGATCCGTGCGTCGGCATCCGCGCCACGCCCATTGCCGAGGCGCTCCTCGCCATCGTGCTGATGGATCACGCGCTGCGGCAACGAGGGCAGTGCGGGCAATAACGGCGGCGCGCCGGTTCCCCGCTTCCCGCTTCCCAATAATCAGCTGAATCGAGACATGCAAGCATGGAGGGAAATCATGACTGATGGCGGCAAACGGCGCGGAGCGAGATCCGCGCTCGCCTCGACCTTGTTCGTGCTGGCCGCGCTGGGCGGCTGCGCGGGCGTGCACACCACACAAAGCGGCGCAGTCGGCGTGGACCGGACGCAATATATGTCCAGCCTCGTGTCGTCGCAGGATCTGCAGAAAGAGGCCGACCAGCAGTACGCCACCATCATCTCGCAGGCCAAGGCAAAGAACCTGCTCGATGTCAATGCGCAGCAGGTCGCGCGCGTGCGCGCGGTCGCGCAGCGGCTCATCGCTCAGGTGGGCACGTTCAGGCCGGACGCGGCGTCGTGGAACTGGGAAGTGCACGTGATCTCCAGCAGCGAAGTCAACGCGTGGTGCATGCCGGGCGGAAAAATCGCCGTCTACACGGGCCTGCTGGATCAGATCAAGCCGACCGACGCGGAGCTTGCGGCGGTGCTGGGGCATGAGATCTCACACGCACTGCGCGAGCATGCGCGCGAGCGCGTTTCCCAGCAGATGGCCACCAGCGTCGGCCTGAGCGTGCTATCGGTCGTCACAGGTTCGACGGCGGTGTCCGACCTGGGCGGAAAGCTGTCCGATGTCATGTTCACCCTGCCGAACAGCCGCACGCATGAGGCGGAAGCCGACCGCATGGGCGTGGAGCTGGCCGCGCGCGCCGGGTATGACCCCAATGCCGCCGTTTCGCTCTGGCGCAAGATGGGCGCCGCATCCGCGGGCAATGCGCCCCCGGAAATCCTGTCTACGCATCCTTCCGCGGAATCGCGCATCGCCGACCTGCAGGTGGCCGCTCAGCAGGTAATGCCGCTCTATCAGCAGGCCCAGGCCGGCAAATAGCGCTTCCGGCCAAACCGTTCAGGAACCCGCCGCAGCGCCTGCGGCGGCAGGCAGCATGGTACTGGAAGTACTAGTATGCCTGCTGCCGTTGTACTAGGTTCGCACGCGGCGCATAATTCCGGCTCCGGCCGGCGTCCCGGCCGGCCTTTCCTGGCTGTTACCCTGTTCGGTGAATGTTCATGGCCCAATCCCTCTACGACAAACTCTGGGACGCGCACGTCGTCCACCAAGAATCCGACGGCACCTGTCTGCTGTATATCGATCGGCACCTGCTCCATGAAGTCACCAGTCCGCAGGCGTTCGAAGGTTTGGCCCTGGCCGGCCGCAAGCCGTGGCGTGTCGATGCCAACCTGGCCGTCGCCGACCATAACGTTCCGACCCTGAATCGCGAACAGGGCATCAGCGACCCGATTTCCCGCCTGCAGGTCGATACGCTGGACCAGAACTGCGACAAGCACGGCATCACCGAATTCAAGATGAACGATCTGCGCCAGGGCATCGTTCACGTCATCGGTCCGGAACAAGGGGCGACGCTGCCCGGGATGACCGTGGTGTGCGGCGATTCGCACACCAGCACGCACGGCGCCGTGGGCGCGCTGGCTTTCGGTATCGGCACGTCCGAAGTCGAACACGTACTGGCCACCCAGACGCTGCTCATGAAAAAAAGCAAGAGCATGCTGATCAAGGTCGAAGGCGAACTGCCGTTCGGCTGTACGGCCAAGGACCTGGTGCTGCACGTCATCGGCGTGATCGGCACCGCCGGGGGCACCGGCCATGCGATCGAATTCGGCGGCTCCACCATTCGCTCGCTGTCCATCGAAGGCCGCATGACGGTGTGCAATATGGCGATCGAGGCGGGTGCGCGTTCCGGCATGGTGGCCGTGGACGACAAGACCATCGACTATTTCCGCGGCCGTCCGTTCGCACCGATCGGCGCGTTGTGGGACCAGGCCGTGCAGTACTGGCGCACGCTGCATTCGGATCCGGACGCCAGGTTCGACCGCATCGTGGAAATCGATGCGCGTGAAATCAAGCCGCAGGTGACGTGGGGCACCTCGCCCGAGATGGTGCTGTCCGTGGACAGCCGCGTGCCGGATCCGGACCGCGAGAAGGACGATGTCCGCCGCGGCGGCATGGAGCGGGCCCTGCAATACATGGGGCTGAAGCCGAACACCCCGATCACCGACATCCGTATCGACCGCGTGTTCATCGGCTCGTGCACCAACTCGCGCATCGAGGATCTGCGCGCGGCCGCCGCGGTCGCCCGGGGCAAGCGTGTTGCTTCCAACGTCAAGCAGGCCATGGTGGTGCCGGGTTCCGGCTTGGTGAAGCAGCAGGCCGAACGCGAGGGGCTGGACAAAATCTTCCGTGAAGCCGGGTTCGAGTGGCGGGAGCCGGGCTGTTCGATGTGTCTGGCCATGAACGCGGACCGGCTCGAGCCGGGCGAGCGCTGCGCCTCCACATCCAATCGCAACTTCGAGGGCAGGCAGGGGCAGGGCGGTCGCACGCATCTGGTCAGCCCCGCCATGGCGGCCGCCGCGGCCATCGCCGGCCATTTCGTTGACGTCAGGAATTTCCGCTAAAGATCATGCAAGCATTCACCCATCACGAGGGCCTGGTGGCCCCGCTCGACCGCGAAAACGTCGACACGGACCTCATCATCCCCAAGCAGTTCCTGAAGTCCATCAAGCGCACCGGCTTCGGTCCCAACCTGTTCGACGAGCTCCGCTATCTGGATCACGGCGAGCCCGGCATGGACAACAGCAAGCGGCCGCTCAATCCCGACTTCGTGCTGAATCAGCCGCGCTACCAGGGCGCCTCGATCCTGCTGGCGCGCAAGAATTTCGGGTGCGGTTCGAGCCGTGAGCATGCGCCCTGGGCTCTGCAGCAATATGGCTTCCGCGCCATCATCGCGCCCTCGTACGCGGACATCTTCTTCAACAACAGCTTCAAGAACGGCTTGCTGCCGATCGTTCTTTCGGAGCTGGACGTGGCGCGGCTTTTCGACGAGGTCAAAGCCTTCCCCGGCTACAAGCTGAAGATCGATCTGGACCAGCAGGTCGTGACGACGCCGGAAGGGCGCGGCATTCCGTTCGATATCGAGCCGTTCCGCAAGTATTGCCTGCTCAATGGCTACGACGATATCGCGCTGACCCTGCGGCAGGCCGACAAGATCCGCGCCTTCGAAGCCGAGCGCCTGGCCCGCCACCCCTGGCTGCAAACCCGCACGCTCGGCTGAGCCGGCGCGGCGGAATCTTTTCATTGGATGCATTGATGACACACAAGATTGCGGTCCTTCCTGGCGACGGTATCGGCCCGGAAATCGTCGAACAGGCCCTGCGCGTGTTGGGCGCGCTGAAACTGGATCTGGAGATCGGGCAAGCCGCGGTGGGCGGCGCTGCCTTCGACCAGTTCGAACATCCCTTGCCGCCGGCCACGCTGGAATTGGCGCAGAAGTCGCGCGCCGTGCTGTTCGGCGCGGTGGGCGACTGGAAGTACGACAGCCTGCCGCGCGAGTTCCGTCCTGAACAGGCGATTCTGGGCCTGCGCAAGTCCCTGGGCCTGTTCGCCAATCTACGGCCGGCCATTCTGTATCCCGAGCTCGCGAACGCATCTTCGCTCAAGCCCGAGGTAGTGTCCGGCCTGGACATCCTGATCGTGCGCGAACTGACCGGCGACATCTACTTCGGTACGCCGCGCGGCGTGCGCAGCGCGCCGGACGGCGGTTTCGCGGGCGAGCGAGAGGGCTACGACACGATGCGCTACGCCGAACCGGAGGTGCGCCGCATCGCGCGCATCGGTTTCGAGGCCGCGCGCAAGCGCAACCGCAAGCTGTGCAGCGTGGACAAGGCCAACGTCCTGGAAACCTCCCAGTTCTGGCGCGAAATCGTGATCGAAGTGTCGCGCGAGTTCCCGGACGTGACGCTGTCGCACATGTACGTGGACAATGCCGCGATGCAACTGGTGCGCGCGCCGCGCGAATTCGACGTTATCGTCACCGGCAATCTGTTCGGCGACATCCTTTCGGACGAAGCGGCGATGCTCACCGGCTCCATCGGCATGCTGCCTTCGGCATCGCTGAATGCGAGCGGACAGGGGCTGTACGAACCCAGCCACGGCTCGGCGCCCGATATCGCGGGCAAGGGCGTGGCAAATCCGCTGGCGACCATCTTGTCGGCGGCGATGATGCTGCGGTATTCGCTGGACCTGCCGGCCCAGGCCGACCGCATCGAGGCGGCCGTGCGCGCAGTGCTGGCCAGCGGGCTGCGCACTGCGGACATCTACGAACCGGGGACCACGAAAGTCGGGACAGCCCAGATGGGTGATGCGGTCCTGAAGGCGCTGGCGTCGTAACGCCGCAGTCCCGGGACGCGTCATTCCGGGCTTCGCCGCCGCGCCGCGCCTTTCCCGCAAAGGGCGGCGCGGCGGTTTCTGCTAAATTGTTGGTTTGTCGAGCGGAAAACGCCGACTTTGTCCAGAAAAACCTTACTTTTTGCGGCCGGGTCCGGCGCAGCAAAAAGATCCCGTTTTCTCCCCCTGATCAAGAGCGTACGAAATGAGCAATGCGGTGGGCCTCGTCGGTTGGCGCGGCATGGTTGGATCGGTTCTTATGCAACGCATGCGCGAGGAGAACGACTTCGCGCTGATCGAACCGGTCTTCTTCTCCACGAGTAACGCCGGCGCGGCGGCGCCCAAATGGGCCGAAGGCGCCGGCGCGCTGCAGGACGCCTACGACATCGACGCTCTTAAAAAACTGCCCATCATCGTGACGGCGCAGGGAGGCGATTACACCAGCGCGGTATACCCGAAGCTGCGCGCCGCCGGCTGGCAGGGGCTGTGGATCGACGCGGCCAGCACGCTCCGCATGGCCGAAGATGCCATCATCGTGCTGGACCCGGTGAACCGGCCGGTCATCGACGCGGCGCTGAAGCGGGGCGTGCGGAACTTCATCGGCGGCAATTGCACCGTCAGCTGCATGCTGATGGGTTTGGCCGGCCTGTTCAACAACGACCTGGTGGAATGGATGACGTCCATGACGTACCAGGCGGCATCCGGGGGAGGCGCCCAGCACATGCGCGAGCTGCTGACGCAGTTCGGGCTGCTCAACCAAGCCGTCAAGCCCCTGCTGGACGACCCTGCCTCCGCCATTTTGGAAATCGACCGCGGCGTGCTGGCCCGCCAGCAGGACGAAAGCCTGCCGCGCGAGCATTTCGGCGTGCCGCTCGCCGGCAACCTGATCCCGTGGATCGACAAGGACCTGGGTGACGGCGTGTCGCGCGAGGAATGGAAGGGCGGCGCCGAGACCAACAAGATCCTGGGCCGCGGCGCCGGCTTCGACGCCCCCGCCATCCCGGTCGATGGCCTTTGCGTCCGGATCGGCGCCATGCGGTGCCACAGCCAGGCCCTGACCATCAAGCTCAAGCGCGACGTGCCGCTTGACGAAATCACCGACATGATCGCCAGCGGTACGCAGTGGGCCAAGGTGGTTCCCAACACCAAGGAGGACACCATGAAGGCGCTGACGCCGGTCGCGGTGACCGGGACGCTGGATATTCCGGTGGGCCGTTTGCGCAAGCTTTCGATGGGCCCGCAATACCTTAGCGCTTTCACCGTGGGCGACCAATTGCTCTGGGGCGCGGCCGAACCGCTGCGCCGCATGCTCAGGATCGCGCTGGCCGAGGCCTGATTCGCCCTTGTCCGCGAACCATCGGTACAGGGGCACCCAGGGTGCCCCTGTCGTTTCGGCAACCTCGACAGGTACGTTACACTTTTTATACGCGGCATCGTCCGCTTCGCGGAAAACAGGCTTATGACCCTACGCCCGCTGCGCCCTTCGTCCACCTCGAGCCGGTATGCAACGCGTCTGGCGGTCGCCCTGGCGTTAGGCTGCGCGGTCGTCGCGCCGGCTCATGCTTTGAGGCTGGCCCATAGCCGCGTGGTTTCCGCTCCCAACGCGCCCTTGCAGGTACTGGTCGGTTTGACCGACCTGTCTCCGGACGAGCAGCGGTCGTTGATGGCTACGCTCGCCGATCCGGCGGCGTGGGAACGCGCCGGCATCACGCCCCCGGTTCCGCTGTCGACCCTGACCTTGCGCCTGGAGCCCGGTACGGGCCCCACCCGACGCAATCTGCGCCTGTCTTCGACGGAACCGGCAAAAGGGCCCGTCGTAGACCTGTTGCTCAATGTCGCCACCAGCGCGGGGCAGCGGCAGGTACAGATCAGCGTGATGCAAAGCGCAGGGGGCTTCCCGGGCCTGACGTCGCAGGCGCAAGTCGGTGGCGCGGGACGTTCCAGCGGGGCTGCCGGCGCCGTGGGCGTGCGTCCCGGCGATACCCTGTACGGCATCGCGCAGAGCCACCCGGTGCCGGGTACGACCATCTACCAGATGCTTGTCGCCTTGTGGCGTGCGAATCCCCGCGCTTTCATCCAGAACAATATGAACCTGGTGAAGGCCGGGACGACCCTGGTCGTGCCGGACGCAGCCACGGTGCGCGCCATCGATCCGGCCGAAGCGCGCCGTATTTTCCTGGAGCATGCCGAAGCCTATGCGCGTTACCGCGCGAGCCTCGCAGGCGCCGCTGCGCGCGGCGCGGCGGCGGCCGGCGCGGGGGCTTCCAACGCCGGACAGCTCGAGCCCGCGCCGGCCGCGCCCCCGCCAGCGCCCGCGTCGCAGGACCGCCTGCGGCTGTCCAGCGGACAGCCGGGCCAGGGCGACGCCGAGGCCCAGGCGCAAGCGCAGGCCGATGCGCAGGTCTCCATGGCCAAGGCCACTGAAGACGCGCAGAAGCGCGTCGACGAACTCGAGCGCAACGTCAAGGATTTGAGCGCCGCGCTGGCCGGCGCCCAGAAGCAAGGCCAGGCGGGCGCCGGCGGACAGGGCGCGCAAGCCCGGGCCGGTGCGAACGGCTCGCAGCCGGCGGGCGGCGCGGGACTGACTGTGCCTTCCTTGAGCGGGACCGCATCCGCGGGCGTTGGCGGCGGCGCCGCACGGACGGGTGGCGCGAGCCCTGTTCAGGAGTCGAACGCCAGCCGGACAGGCGGCGCGGCAACCAACGGCGCCCCGCAGGTCGGCCAAGGCGGACAGCCCGCAGCGGGCGGTCAGGGCAGCGGCGCCGGCAATGCGCCGGGCGGCGTGGACAGCAGCGCGGCAGGCGGTACAGGCGGCCCCGCGCCGGACGGCGAAGGCGGCCGTGCCGCCGGCAGTGCAGCAGCCGGCGCATCAGGGGCCGCGGCAGGCGAACCCGCTCCCGCGGCGGGCGCCACGCCGGCCAACGCGCCGAACGGGGCTTACGGCGGCGCGGCGGACAACCCTCAGGGCGCGCCGGCCGGCGATCAGCCGGAGAACGGACAGGGCGGCGCGCCGGGCAACGCCCAAGGCGAGGCGGCCGCTACGCCGGGCCATGGGCAGGGCGCCGCCGCGGGAAGCGCGCCGGGCGCGCCGACGGAAAGCGCCCAGGGCGGCACACCAGGCGCTGCGCCGGGTGGTCAAGGCGCAGCGCCGGCTGCATCTTCGGACGGTTCGACCGGGGATCCAGCCAGCCGCGCCGGCAGCGCGTCAGGCGCGCCCGCCGTGCCGGGAATCGCCGGAGATGCATCGAATCTCGGCGGAAAGGCCGGACCGTCCAGCGCCCCCGGGGCTGCGGGCACGCCGCAGTCCACCCCTGGCGCCGCCGGCTCAGGGGTCTCGCCGTCGTCGCCTTCCGCATCGGGCGGGGCTGGCGGCGCGCCGGGAACGCCGGCGACGACACCCGTTCCGGGCGCTGGCATGACGCCGCCGTCAGAAGGGGAGCCCGGCAAGCAGCCCAGCGCGACCGCCGGCCCGGAGGCTGACCAAGGTGCGGCAGGCAACGGCGAGCCCACGACCAAGGCCGCGGGTACGTCTTCAGGCCTGCCGGCGTGGCTGTCCGACAATCTGCTGATCGTCTTGACCGCCGTTCTGGCCGTGATTGCCTTCGTCATCGCGTGGCTGCTGCGCCGCGCTGCGGCAAGGCGCGACGAAGACCAGGACGATCTGGATGACGAGCTCTACATGGCCGAGATCGACCAGGAAGCCATCGACCGCCGCCTGCAGGGCATCAATCTGGACCTGGACGAGCCGCATGGCGGCGACACCCGGGACCGGTCCGGCACCATGCGGACCTGAACGATGCCCCGAATCGCGCTAGGCCTGGCCTATGACGGGGCGGTCTGGCAGGGATGGCAGACCCAACCGCACGGCGCCACGGTGCAGGACACGCTGGAGTCCGCGCTGGCGCAGTTCCTCGCGACGCCTGCCGCCACGGTATGCGCGGGGCGGACCGATGCGGGCGTCCACGCCGCCATGCAAGTCGTGCATCTGGACACGGACGCGGTCCGCCGGCCCGAATCCTGGGTGCGCGGCCTGAACGCCCTTTTGCCGGCCAGCATCGCGGTCCGTTGGGCGAAGCCGGTGCCGGACACCTTCCACGCGCGGTTTTCCGCGCTGTCCCGCACCTACACCTATCTGCTCTGGCATGACCGCGTGCGGCCCGCGTTATGGGCGGGGCGCGCGGGGTGGTGTTTCCAGCCCTTGGATGTGGACGCCATGCGCGCCGCCGCCGCATGCCTGCTCGGCGAGCACGACTTCAGCAGTTTTCGGTCATCGCAATGTCAGGCGCGTCATCCCGTCAGGGCGTTGCACCAGCTCGACATCGCCACGCAGGGCCGTTTTTTGATTGTCACCTTGCGCGCCAACGCGTTTCTGCATCACATGGTGCGCAACATCATGGGCGCTCTGCTGCAAGTGGGGCAGGGCAGGCGGCCGGTGGCGTGGATGAGCGAACTGCTCGCCGCCCGCGACCGCACGAAGGGCGCGCCTACCTTCATGCCGGATGGCTTGTACCTCTCCGCCATCGAGTATCCGGCGGTCTTCGAGCTGGACGATCTTGACGGCCGGCAGCATCTGCTGGCGCCCTTCAACTGAGCAGGGTTCCGCCGCGCCACGAATGCGCGAGTCTTCATCGCCCCGACCGAGGGGTAAACTTGTTGGTTTCCGCGGTCGCGGCGCAATTGCCATGGCTTGGCACGCCGCGCCGCGCCGGCCATCGCCGGAAGTCCTTTCGTATCCTGGTTTCTTTCCATGCGCACCCGCGTCAAAATCTGCGGCATGACCCGCCTCGAAGACATCGACACCGCCATCGAGGCGGGCGCCGACGCGATCGGGTTGATTTTCTATCCCAAAAGCAAACGCTATGTGCCAGTCGAACAGGCCGCCCGGTTGCGGCGCGCCGTTCCGGCCTTCGTCGATGTCGTCGCGCTGTTCGTCAACGCCGATGACGATGCAGTCAGGCAGGTGGTGCAGGAAGTGGGCCCGGACCTGCTGCAATTTCATGGCGAGGAAACTCCCGAAGCTTGCGCGCGCCACGGCAAGCGCTACATGAAAGCCTTCCGGGTAGGCGGACCTGGCGCCGACACGCCGGCGCGCCTGGCCGAAGCCTGCGGCCGCTTTCCGGATGCCGCCGCCTGGCTCTTCGACAGCTATTCCGCCGGCTATGGCGGCAGCGGCCTGTCGTTCGAACACGCGCTCCTCAAAGACGTGCGCGCGGATCGCGAGGCCGCGCCATTGGTGTTGTCCGGCGGCTTGTCGCCGGACAACGTCCAGGCCGCCGTTACGGCGCTTCGCCCCTGGGCCGTCGATGTCAGCAGCGGCGTCGAAGAATCCCCCGGCATCAAGTCTGCCGCCCGGGTGCGTGCGTTCCTGCGCGCCGTGCGCCAAGCCGACTGCGAGTCCACTTGAGCGTCCAGCCAACGACTCAGTCGGTTTGACGAGCAAAAAAACTGTCTATATAATTCTTCTTCTTTGCAGGCGGTTAGCTCAGCTGGTTAGAGCGCTACGTTGACATCGTAGAGGTCGTTGGTTCGATTCCAATACCGCCTACCACCGAATACACGCAGCAGGCCCGCCCTGCGCAAAAAACCCGCCGGTTTCCGTGGCGGGTTTTTTTATTCCCGCCACTGCCTCATTGCGCCGCAAGTTCGCGGTCACGTTTCTTTCCCAATAGCGTGGAATCGATTGGCCTTTCCTTTCTTCGGCTGACTGGTTCAAGATCGGCCGCAGGGACATCAGTATTCCGTCCGCCGTCGCCCGGGGCATCTTGTGCGCGGCCCTACGAAAACCGGTGCCGGCCGCCTTCAATCGTCATCGACGTGCGCTGAGGGCGGTTAATCAGTCCGACTTTTCTCCGGGCTGACCGGGAGGTATAGGCCAGCCTATTCAGAATCCTGAAATCCACGTCTCGCGGACGGCCGTACAGGCTTGCCGGTGAGGCGCGTTTCGTTCGGAATGAGGGGTCCTACGTGCATCGATCCGCGCAACGCGCGCGCTTTTCCATATGGCACATGGTATATGCGCTCGTTGCTGTCGCACTGCCATTTCTGCTCGCAATTCCGGTCATCCATCATCAGGCGCAGCGCCGCGCCGAGGATCAATTGCGGGTGGTCAACAACCTGGTGATCTCGCAAGCCGAAAGCATCGTCGACCATGCCATCCGAGTCGCGATCGAGATCGACACCCTGGCCGGCCAACCCTGCGAGCGGATTGCGGTGCCGCTAAGGGAAGCCGGCTCCTTGCGCCCGTACTTCCGCACCATTTCAGTGGTGGACCGCAATGTCGTTTACTGCTCGTCGGTCGCCCACCGGCAGGACCGGCCGATCGGACAACTGGTTCCCGGCATGACCAAGGTGCCGCCCGGCATCACGCTGTGGCTCGTGCCCGGGACCCCCATGGTGCCTACTCGTCCGGCGTTGCTCGTTTTCCTGGGGGTCGCGGATGGGCGCGGTGTGCTCGCGAGCGTTGACGGCCAGTATCTGAGCGATATCATCGGTGCCGCCGATCAGCAAGGGCATTACGCCGTGCATCTGCGTATCGGGGAAGGCGATGCGCTGAGCGCCAAGGGCATCCAGGCCTGGACGGCGGGCGCGCCGTCGCCCGATGCCGGGATTTCTCTTGTCCAGCGCTCGGCGCTGTATCCCGTGGAAGCGCGTGCGACGCTCAGCGCGCACCGCCTGGCCGCTTACCGCCATGCCCTGTGGTGGCAATACGCCCCGTTCCTCGCCATCGCCGCTGGGCTGCTGGGCTACTTCGTTCATCGATTGAATACGCGCCGTCTGGCAATGGCCACCGAGATCCGCAGGGGGATAAGGCGGCGTGAGTTCTGTGTGCTTTACCAGCCCATCGTCGATATGACGACGGGTGTCTGCGTGGGCGCCGAAGCGCTCATCCGCTGGCAGCATCCCGTCTACGGCATCGTGCAGCCCGAGCTGTTTTTCCCCCTGGTGGGCGAGAGCGCGCTGGCGATGCGGCTGACGCGACATCTGCTTTGCCTGATACAGCGCGATCTGGGTGCGGCATCGCTGCCGCCGGATTTTCATCTGAATATCAACCTGAACGCCGAGCACCTCTGCCGGCGCGAGCTGGTCGGCGACGTGGAGCGCTTCCTGCACGGCTTCAAGGCGTCGTCGCCGAAACTGGTATTCGAACTGACCGAACGCAAGGGTCTGCCGGACACGGCGGCTGTGCTGAGCAATATGCGCGCGTTGCGGGCGATTGGCGTGGCCTTCGCCATCGACGATTTCGGGACCGGGCACAGCTCGCTGGCATGTCTGGAGAAGATCACCGTGGACTATCTCAAGATTGCACAGGGATTCGTGTCCGTCATCGATACCGATGCAGTCAACGCGCCAGTGTTGGAGCTGATCATTTCACTCGGCGCGCGGCTGGGCGTCGCGCTGATCGGCGAGGGCATCGACACCGAAACGCAGGCCGCGTACTTGAAGGCCAAAGGAGTCAAGCTGGCCCAGGGCTCGCTGTTTTCCGCGCCTGTGCCGGCGATTTCCCTGTTGGCCAGGTTATAGCCGCCGTGGTCATGTTCGCACGGCAATGCCCGGATGGGTCATCCGGTCCTGCCGATTGCGTGGACCAGCGCGGCGAGCGAGGCCTCAATTTCCACAATGCCGCCGATGGCGCTCGTGATGGCGCGAACCGTATCAGTATCAGCATCGGCATCGGCATCGATTCCGTCAGGGGCTTGCGCATCATCGGGATGGCATCGACCTGGGCTCTCTTTGCGATGCCGACGGGCCGCATCGGCGACAGGCGCGAGCAACGCACTGGCGCCTTCCGCATCGCCGGTCAAGAAGGCAAGCGTTCCCTGTATGCGATGGGACACGTCTGCCGCCACGGGGTAGGCATGCTTGGTCAGCGCATCCTGCAGGGCGCAGCGGTCCTGGCGCAGGATTTCGTTGGCGCGCCGCAGGAATGCCCGACGGTCCTCAGGATCGGGATAAAGGTCCGCCAGCGAGGCGTGATCGATTTGCAGTGTCATGGTGTCTTGGCGATTACGTGATCAGGCATCCGGCATGGGGCCTTCGGGGACAGGCAGAAAGCCTGTCCGGCGCAGGGCCTGAAGCAGTTTCGACCGCGTCGTCGGTTTGGAAACGTAGTCGTCCATCCCGGCTGCCAGGCACGCTCGTGCGTCGGATTGAGTGGCGTTGGCGCTGAACCCGATCAAAATCGTCCGCGGCCAGCCATTGATCATCTCCTGCGTGCGGATGCGTCTTGCCAGCTCATAGCCGTCCAGCCGGGGCATGTGGCAATCGACGAGCATGACGCGAGGGCGGCGATCAAGCCAGGCCGAGTAGCCTGCTTCGCCGTCTTCGGCGGCATGGGCGTGGACACTCAGCAAGGCGAGCTGCCGCAGCGTGATATCCCGATTGATCTCGTTGTCTTCAACCACAAGAACTTCATCGGCGCCTATTGCCATACCGGCCGCCGGGGGCCGGGTTTCGCGGCCGGCTGCGCTTGCGATTGCCACATCCTGCGCAGCGCCCTCCGGCGGCGGATCCGATGCCTTGGCCTGCGCCCGCGAGCCGTCCTCGCCCAGTTGCAGTTGCGTTGTTGGATCCCGAGGCAGGGCAGGGCGGGGGGTGCCGGGGGATGGCGCCCATAGCGCCTCCAGCGTGCGCAGGAAGCCATACACGGAATGGACGGGGCCATGGCGCGCGACCGCCGTCATGACCCAGAACCCATCGCCGGCATCGGTGATCAGACGGATGTCCGAGGGCTGGCTGGGTGGCACGACCCGCAGACCAGCCTTGCGGCACCACGCGAGCAGCATGGGCCTCAGGACTGGATTGTCGGTGTGCACTGTCGCCGTGCGGCCGGTATGGCGGGGCCAGACGCATGCCGGCTGGTGCCAGCGCGCCGGAAGGCGCACGCGCGCGCGCGTGCCTTCCCCGCGGCGGCTGCGGATGTCGATGTGGCCGCCCATGCGGTCCACGAGATGTTTGACGATGGACAATCCGAGCCCGGTGCCGCCATGCCGACGGGTCGTGGAGGTATCTTCCTGCTGAAAGGGCGAAAACAACCGGCGTTGATACTCTTCCGACATTCCCGCGCCTGTGTCGATGACGTCGATTTCCACCTCGTCACGGTAGGCGTTCAGTCGCCGCCGCGCCGAAAGGGTGACCGCGCCCCGGTCGGTAAAGGCGATGGCGTTGCTCACCAGATTCGCTACGACCTGGCTGATGCGTATTTCGTCTCCGATCAGGCGCCGGTCGAAATGCGGCATCACGGCGACCGTCAGGACCAGTCCTTTGCGGCGGGCCAGGGGCAGGTACAGTTCTGCCATGTTGTCCATGGCCAGGTAGAAGTCATAGGGCGCGTTGCATAACTGGAGCGCGCCGGACTCGATCTTGGCGTAGTCCAGAATGTCGTTGATCACGCGCAGCAGCAGCCGCGCCGATTGCATGGCCGTGCCCAGGTAGTGTCGCTGTTCCGCGCTGAGCGGCGTTTCCTGCAGGATGTCGAGTACGCCGATCACGCCGTTCATCGGCGTGCGTATTTCGTGGCTGACCGTGGCAAGGAACGCGGACTTGGCCGAGTCCGCAGCCTCGGCGCGCTCACGCGCCAAAATGGCTTCGGCGCGCGCCTTTTCGGCGGTATGGCGCACGATACGCATGCGCCGTTGTGTCCAAAGCAGGGTGCAAACGGCAATCAGGGTGAGTGCAAAGCCCAGCGCGGCCAGCAGAAGCGATGCATTCCCGGTCAGGATGTCAGGCGCAAAAGCCATACGAGCGGGTTGATTACTCCCCGTCCGACTGGTCGAATCGTTCCTTCAGATACAGCGCCAGCGCAAGGTCATCGGCAAGCTCCAGCTTTTTCATGGCGCGCCGTTTGTGGGTGCTGACGGTTTTTTTACTGCGCAATAGCTTGGCTGCGATCTGTGTTACCGAAAGGCCAAGCGCGATATTGCGCAGGATTTCCAGTTCGGCGTTGGTGAGCTTGTCCTCCGGCCGTTTGGGCCGGCAGTCGCGGACGTGGCCGTCCGTGCACGAATAGAACGCCCTCGGGGTATTCATCGAGAGACGGATCATGTCGGCCAGGAAGGGCAGGCGTTCGCCCTTGGGGGCATATCCATTGGCGCCGGCCTTGAAGGCGGCGTATTCGGTATCGATGATCTTGCCGGCGGAAAACGTGATGATGATCAGGTCCGGATAGAGGCGCCGCAGTCGCTTGATGAAATGAATCCCTTCCCATGGCTGCCGGGGAAGATAGAAATCGACGATGACGGCATCGCACGGCACCTGTTTCAAGCCGTCCAGAAAGCGGACGGCGGATGTTTCGGTATGCACGACTTCGAAATCCGCCTGGTGCTGGAGGAAAGAGGCCATGCCCAGGGCGATGACGGGATGATCGTCGAGAACGGCGACGCGTATGCGGTGGCGCGGACGCGAGGTAAGAAGATACCGGCGTACGGAGGGCTCGCCTGAGATCAGTGTCTGCGTGGCGGCGGGCGGCAGGGGCGGGATGCTGGGCGCGAAGGTCATGCATTTCCTTGCTTGCTGGATGCGCACCGCGTGACGACGTGGCGCGGCGGCTTGCCAGCGGACGACAACCGGGCGCTGGCGGCGGGTGGTTACGCAGTTTATGGAAAGCAATCCCATATCAGCCATTCCTTAGGCAAAAATAAGACCGGGTCGAGAGCGGCGACATTGCCGATTTCATTGCCGGCCGAGAGGCCGCTCTGCGTAACCGGGGCGGCGGATTTTGCTCCCGAAGGGTGATACAATCGGAAAATTCCCACCGATCCCAGCCGCCATGCAAGTCAAGCACGCTGTTCCGGCCGCGCGAACGCCGACGCGAACCACGACCTGGAGTCTCTCCCAGCTCCCGCGTTGATCGCCGTTTCGTGTTCCGCCCGCTCGCGCGGGGATCGCAACACCAAGCAAAATCACTAAAAAACGCGGCCGACTGCCGCGTTTTTTTACTTGTTACTCAGGAAACTTCAGATGGTACAAATCACCTTGCCCGATGGTTCCCGCCGCGAGTTCCCGGGCCCCGTCACGGTTGCCGAGGTCGCGCAGTCCATTGGCGCCGGCTTGGCGCGCGCCGCCCTGGCGGGGAAGGTGACGGTGGATGGGGAGCCGGCCCGTCTCGTGGACACGAGCTACCGTATCGAGCGCGATGCGAAGCTGGGCATCGTTACCTCCAAGGACCCCGAAGGCCTGGACTTGATTCGCCACTCCACGGCCCACCTGCTGGCCTACGCCGTCAAGGAGCTGTTTCCGGAAGCCCAGGTGACGATCGGTCCGGTCATCGAAAACGGCTTTTATTACGACTTCTCGTACAAGCGGCCCTTCACGCCGGAAGACCTCCAGGCCATCGAAAAGAAAATGGCGGAGCTTGCGAAAAAGGACCTGCCCGTCACGCGCGAGGAGTGGACGCGCGATGACGCCGTGGCTTTTTTCGATCGCATCGGCGAGAAGTACAAGGCCGAGATCATCGCTTCGATCCCGTCGAACGAAACGATCAGCCTTTACCGCGAGGGCGACTTCATCGACCTTTGCCGCGGCCCCCACGTGCCGTCGACGGGCAAACTGAAGGTCTTCAAATTGATGAAGGTTGCCGGCGCATACTGGCGCGGCGATAGCAAGAACGAGATGCTGCAGCGCATCTACGGTACGGCGTGGGCGACGAAGGAAGAGCAGGACGCGTATCTGCACATGCTCGCTGAAGCCGAAAAGCGCGATCACCGCAAGCTCGGGCGCGAGCTGGACCTGTTCCACTTCCAGGACGAGGCTCCCGGGCTGATTTTCTGGCATCCCAAGGGCTGGCAGCTTTGGCAGCAGGTCGAGCAGTACATGCGCGGGGTCTTCCGCGAGAACGGCTACGAGGAAGTCAAGGGGCCGCAAATCCTCGACCTTTCCCTTTGGAAGAAAACCGGGCACTGGGACAACTATCGTGAAAACATGTTCACGACGGAGTCCGAGAATCGCGTGTACGGGCTGAAACCCATGAACTGCCCGGGTCATGTGCAGATTTTCAATTCGGCGCTGCGGTCCTATCGCGACCTGCCGCTGCGCTACGGCGAGTTCGGCCAGTGCCATCGCAATGAGCCGTCCGGTTCGCTGCACGGCATGATGCGCGTGCGTGGCTTCACTCAGGACGATGGCCATATTTTCTGCACCGTGGACCAGATGCAGGATGAGTGCGCCAATTTCACTGCCTTGCTGCAGAAGGTCTACCGCGACTTCGGCTTCGACCAGGTGCTCTACAAAATTGCGACGCGTCCGGAAAAGCGCATCGGCGACGATGCCACCTGGGATGCCGCCGAGCAGGCGCTTATGGACAGCCTGAAGCGTACCGGCTGCGAGTTTGAAATCTCGCCGGGTGAGGGCGCCTTCTACGGCCCCAAAATCGAGTACACGCTCAAGGACGCCATCGGCCGCCACTGGCAATGCGGCACGCTGCAGGTCGATTTCTCCATGCCGGTGCGCCTGGGAGCCGAGTATGTGGACGCGGATGACCAGCGCCGCCACCCGGTAATGCTCCACCGCGCCATCCTCGGTTCCCTGGAGCGCTTCATCGGGATGCTTATCGAGAACCACGCGGGCGCCATGCCGGCCTGGCTCGCGCCGGTGCAGGCGGTGGTGTGCTGTATTTCCGAGCCGTCGGCGGAATATGCGGCGCAAATCACGCAAACCCTGAAAAAACAAGGCTTTAGGGTCGAATCCGATTTGCGCGGAGAAAAAATCACTTATAAAATCAGAGAGCACAGTCTGCAAAAAGTCCCGTATATCCTTGTCGTAGGCGAAAAGGAACGGGAAGCCGGTTCGGTTGCCGTGCGCGCGCGCGGCGGGCTGGACCTGGGAACGTTGGCGTTGGACGACTTTGTCGCCCGGCTGGCGGCCGAAGTCGCGCAACGTCGCGATATCGGACATCCCGAGCAGATTTCGTAAACGTTTTAGGAGTCGTCAACATCGCCACTGAAAAAGCCAACCGCATCAACGGTGAAATTCGTGTCCCCGAGGTGCGCCTGATAGGTCAGGAAGGAGAGCAGCTCGGTATCGTCAAAATCGCCGAGGCTTTCCGTCTTGCCGAGCAAGCCGATCTGGACCTGGTGGAAATCGCGCCCAACGCCGATCCCCCGGTGTGCCGCCTGATGGACTACGGCAAGTTCAAGTACCAGGAACAGAAACGCCAGGCGGAAGCCCGCGCCAAGCAGAAGGTCATCCAAGTCAAGGAAGTGAAGTTCCGGCCCGCGACCGATGAGGGCGACTATCAGGTGAAACTGCGCAACCTTCGACGTTTCCTCGAAGAGGGCGACAAGGCGAAAGTGACGCTGCGTTTCCGTGGACGCGAAATGGCGCACCAGGAACTCGGCATGCGGGTGCTCGAACGAGTGCGCGACGATCTGACGGAGTTGGCCATGGTGGAATCCATGCCCAAGCTGGAAGGTCGCCAGATGATCATGGTGTTGGCGCCGCGCAAGAAAGCGACGCAAGGCAAGGAAGCGGCGGGCGGCTGAGAAGCCCGCTTTCCTCCTCCCCTCCGCCCTCCTGAAGGAGGGCGGCGTACATTCCGGGTGTCGCGATGCATGTCCTCTTCATTATCGATCCCTTGCCGCTGCTGAAAGCGTACAAGGACAGTTCCGTTGCCATGATGCGCGCCCTGGCCGCGCGTGGCCATCGGTTGAGCGTCGCGCTGCAGGGCGACCTTTATATCGACGAAGGCAAGGTCCTGGTTTCGTCCACGCCCATCGAATTGGTCGCCGACGCCGACTTGCATGAGCATGCGTGGTGGCGGGACGCCGGGGCGCCGGTGGAACAGCCCTTGGCTGCATTCGACGCGGTGTTGATGCGCAAGGACCCTCCCTTCGACATGGAGTACGTCTATTCCACGCATTTGCTGGAGTACGCGCAGGGGCAGGGAGCGAAGGTCTTCAACGACGGCGGCGCCATCCGCAACCATCCGGAGAAGTTGGCCATCACCGAGTTCGCCGAATTCACTGCGCCGACGCTGGTCACGCGCAACATGGCGCGGCTGAAGGACTTTCATGCGCGGCACGGCGACGTCATCGTCAAGCCGCTCGACGGCATGGGCGGCACCGGCATCTTCCGCCTGCGTCAGGAAGAACCGAACCTGAATGCAATCCTCGAAACCCTGACGCACGACGGCACGCGCACGATCATGGCGCAGCGCTACATCCCCGATATCGTCAAGGGAGACAAGCGCATTCTGTTGATCGGCGGCGAACCGGTTCCCTATGCGCTGGCCCGGATTCCGCTGGCCGGGGAAACCCGAGGCAACCTGGCCGCGGGCGGGCGCGGGGTCGCGCAGCCCCTATCCGAGCGCGACCGCCAATTGGCGACTGCGATCGGCCCCCGTCTGGCGGCGCGCGGGCTGCTGCTGGTCGGCCTGGACGTCATCGGCGACTACGTCACCGAAGTCAACGTTACCAGCCCCACCTGTTTCGTCGAGATCACCGAGCAGACCGGCTTCGATGTCCCGGGCATGTTCGTGCAGGCGCTGGAACGCGCCGTCGCCGCGTAAGCGGACCGATCCCATGACCGGCATTGTCATCGTCGTTCACACGCCGCTGGGTTCGGCGATGATGGATTGCGCCAGTCATGTGCTGGGGCAGATCAAGGAAGTGGCGGTGCACGACATTCAGGCGGACGATATGCCGGATGCAAAGACGCCCGGCGTCGTCGCCGATATCCTGCGCCTGGGACAGGACGGCAACGGGGTGCTGGTGCTGACCGATCTGGTCGGCGCGACGCCGTCGAATATCGCCAAACGCGCAGTGATCGAGGCCCAGGCGCAAGGCGTTCAGTGCGCCGTGCTGGCGGGGCTCAATACCCCGATGCTGCTGCGGGCATTGACCTACCGGAATCTTCAGCTTGCCGAGACACGCGAGAAGGCGCTGGCAGGAGGTGTGCAGGGGGTTCTGCGTGTAGATTGAAGAAGATTTGTCCTATCATCTCATCTGGTATCTTCAGTACTATCGCCCGCGGTTCCGCATCCGAACTCCCCTATGCCTATCACCGAAATCACGATCAGCAATAAACTCGGCCTGCACGCGCGCGCCGCGGCGAAGCTCACCCAACTGGCCAGCAAATTCAACAGCGATATCTACATTTCGCGAGGCGCTCAGCGCGTCAACGCGAAGAGCATCATGGGCGTGATGATGCTGGCCGCCGGCCTGGGTGTGACGGTGAAGCTGGATGCCTCCGGTCCGGATGCGGAAGCCGCGCTGAAGGAAATCGAATCCCTTTTCGACAGCAAATTTGGTGAGCTCGAATAAGTCGCTCCTCGTGCAGACGCTGCCTGGGTCCGCAGTTGCGCGGGCCCGCGGGAGCGCTGTCGTGAACGAGGGCGATGACGCCGGGCCGGCCAACGCAGTCATTTGCCTGTACGGGCAGGGCGTCGCGCGCGGCTACGCCATCGGCCGCGCGGTGGTCATGGGAGCCGCGGCGCTGGAAGTCGCGCACTATCGCATCGCGCCGGAAGATGTGCAGTCGGAGCGTGACCGCCTGACCGCGGCGCTGGAGGCCGCGCAGGCCGACCTGCTGCAGATGGCCGATACGTTGCCCGCCGACGCGCCGCGCGAACTCGGCGCCATGCTCAACGTGCACCGGTTGCTGCTGGCCGACCCGTTGTTGGCGGAGCAGGCGCTGTCTCTGATCACCGAACGCCACTACAACGCCGAATGGGCGTTGACGACCCAGGGTCAGATACTGGGCGAACAGTTCGACGCCATGGAGGACGACTACCTGCGCGAACGCGGCGCCGACGTTCGCCAGGTGATCGAACGCGTGCTGCATGCCTTGTCCGGGACGTCGGCCATGCCCGATCCGAGCGCCATGGACGGCGACGATCCGCTTGTGGTGGTGGCGCACGACATTTCGCCTGCCGACATGCTGCGCCTGCGTGGCGGGCGTTTCCTCGCCTTTGTGACAGACCTGGGCGGGGCCACGTCGCATACCGCCATCGTTGCGCGCAGCATGGGCGTACCGGCTGTCGTCGCAACCGGCAATGTGCGCGAACTGGTCCGCGATGGCGACATGCTGATCGTGGACGGCGCGGCCGGCGCGGTGATTGTGAATCCGTCGCCCGCCATTCTCGACGAGTACCGCGAACGCCAGCGCGCCTACGCCAACGAACGTGCGGAACTGGCCCTTTTGCGCGACGAGCCGGCGATCACGCTGGACGGCATCGGCATCGTGCTGCATGCGAATATCGAGCTGCCCGAGGAAGCCGAGGTGGCGCTGGCTTCGGGCGCGGACGGTATCGGTCTTTTCCGGAGCGAGTTTCTTTTCATGGGGCGGGCGGATCTGCCTGGGGAAGAAGAGCAATACCAGGCCTATTCGTCCGTGGTCAAGGTTATGGCGGGGCGCCCGGTGACGATACGCACGCTGGACATCGGCTCGGACAAGACCCTGGACGATGAAGCCACCGTGGCGACCAACCCCGCGCTGGGGCTGCGCGCCATCCGGTATTGCCTGGCGCATCCGGAGATGTTCGCCACGCAGCTGCGCGCAATCCTGCGGGCGTCGGCCCATGGCCCGGTGCGTATCCTGATCCCGATGATCGCGCATATGCACGAGGTGCAGGCGACGCGCCTGGCCCTGGACGCCGCGCGTCGCGAGCTGGATGCGCGGGGACAGCCGTATGCCGCGCACATCGAGCTGGGGGCCATGGTGGAAGTGCCGGCCATCGCCATCGCCATAGAGCCCTTCGCCCAGGCGCTGGACTTTCTGTCCATCGGCACCAACGACCTGATTCAGTACACGCTGGCCATCGACCGCGGCGATGGCCAGGTGGCTTCGCTTTATGACCCGCTGCATCCTGCCGTATTGCGGCTGGTGGCCCATACCATCAATGCGGGCGAGCGTGCGGGGAAACCGGTGGCGGTGTGCGGCGAGATGGCGGGCGACGCCAGTCTTACCCGGCTGCTGCTGGGACTGGGCCTGACCGAATTTTCCATGCATCCGCAGCAGTTGCTCGACGTGAAGCGCGAGGTGCGCCGCGCCCATTCCAACGCGTTGCGTGTCAAGGTGGCGGCAGCGCTGAACCGCGCGCTCCCGGTGGATCTGGCGAACCTGGATCAGTCGTAGTGGGGCGCGACGGCTCAAACAGCGACGGCTCAAACAGCGACGGCTCAAACAGCGACGGCTCAAACAGCAAGGCCGCGCAATGATGCGCGGCCTCGCTGTTTCCGATTCTCGTGTGCGAAGGGGGCTTGATGCGCCCATGCGGATCGGTCCGCATGGGCGCGGCGGCGCCGATCAGCTGTGATAGGCGGATTCGCCGTGGCAGGTCGTGTCCAGGCCTTCGCGCTCCACGTCTTCCGGCACGCGCAGGCCGCAGACCATATCGGCGATCTTGTACGCGATCCAGGCTACGATGCCGGACCAGACCAGCGTCAGGATGACGCCTTCCAATTGCACCCAGACTTGCCCGCCGATTTCGGCGGCCGTCTTCAGCCCGGGGCCGCCCAGCACCTGGGCGTTGAACACACCGGTGAGCAAGGCGCCGGTGATGCCGCCCACGCCATGGACGCCGAAAACGTCCAGCGCATCGTCCGCTTTCAGAAGCCGCTTCAGGCCGGTGACGCCCCACACGCAGATGATGCCGGCCACGATGCCGATGATGAAGGCGCCGACCATGCCCACCAGACCCGCGGCGGGTGTGATGGCGACCAGGCCCGCGACGGCGCCGGAAGCGGCGCCCAGCATCGACGGCTTGCCCTTCACCGCCCATTCCGTGAAGGTCCACGCCAGCACGGCGGCGGCGGTGGCGATCATGGTGTTGAAGAAGGCCAGCGTCGCCTGTTCGTTCGCCATCAGTGCGGAGCCCGCGTTGAAGCCGAACCAGCCGGTCCACAGCAGGGCGGCGCCGATCATGACCATGGGCAAGTTGTGAGGTTGCATGGCTTCACGGCCATAGCCGACCCGCTTGCCGATGACATAGGCGCCCACCAGGCCGGCAATGCCCGCGTTGATGTGCACGACGGTGCCGCCGGCGAAGTCCAGCGCGCCCTTGGCGTTCATCAGGCCGGGCGCCGTCTGCGAGGCGAACCAGACCATGTGCGCGATGGGCACGTAGGCAAAGGTGAACCAGATGACGGTGAACAGCAGCACGGCGGAAAAGCGCGCGCGTTCGGCGAAGCTGCCGACGATCAGCGCGCACGTGATGCCGGCGAACGTGGCCTGGAAAGAGGCGAAAAGCAGTTCGGTAAGCGACCCCGACATGGCGTATTTGCCGTCAGCGGGGTTGAACATGCCGGAGAAAAAGACGCGCGAGAAGCCGCCGAAGAACGAATTGCCTTCGGTGAAGGCAAGCGAATAACCGTAGATGAACCAGAGTACGAGGCCGAGAACGAAGGTCGCCGTGACTTGCATCAGGACCGACAGCACGTTCTTGCTGCGGACCAGCCCGCCATAGAACAGCGCCAGGCCGGGTACGGCCATCATCAACACCAGCAGTGTCGAGACCAGCATCCACGAGATATCTGCTTTATCCATTTGAAATGGCTCCAGTAGCGTCTTTATTGGTATTTACAGTGCCGCTTCGCCGGCTTCGCCCGTGCGGATGCGAATGACTTGTTCGAGCGGAGCGACGAAGATCTTGCCGTCGCCGATCTTGCCGGTACGGGCGGCCTGTTCGATGGTCTCGATGGCCTGGTCGACGAGGCTGTCGGGGACGGCGGCTTCCACGCGCAATTTGGGCAGGAAGTCCACGGCGTATTCCGCTCCGCGGTAAAGCTCGGTATGGCCTTTTTGGCGGCCGAATCCCTTGACCTCCGTGACGGTAAGTCCCTGGACACCGATTCCGGACAGAGCCACCCGCACCTCGTCGAGCTTGAAGGGCTTGATGATGGCGATGATGAGTTTCATGGCGATTCCTCTCATGGTTGCACGTTGGCCCCGCAGTTAAAGCAAAATCGATGCCATGTTTTGGCCCGCTGCCCCGGGCTGGGAACCGCCGTATGGCGCCGGCGCGGGTGGGCCAGGGCACCACGCCGGTGCGCACCGAGACGGGGCGTGCGCGGTCCTGGTGCGTTTTCGGGTGCGTGGGGGTGCGGACGGCGGCGCGCTTCAAGGGCCCTACGCGACAGTTGCCGCAGGCTCTAAACTGGCGCTATCCGTGTCAACCTCGAGAAAGCCATGAACGCCACCCAGTGGATGGAAGACCTGCAGAAAAACATTTCGGACCTGATCGCGCGCAGCCCCGCGGCAGACCTGGAGCGGAACGTTCGCGCCATGCTGACGCAGGGGTTTTCGCGCCTGGACCTGGTGACGCGCGAGGAGTTCGACGTCCAGGCGGACCTGTTGGCCCGGACCATCGCGCGGGCCGATCAATTGGCGGCCCAGGTGGCTCAGTTGGAGGCGCGCGTCAGCGCCCTGGAAGCGGGCCAGGGCCGATCCGGCGGCGGGTCCGAACTGCCGGTGTGACCGATTCGTCCCGCTGAGCCGCCTCGGGACGTCCGGCTTGCGCATACTGCGTTTTTCTCTCGGAAACCACGCAGTCATGACTCTCGCCGTGCTGAGCAGCCGGGCCCTCGTCGGATTGAGCGCCGCGCCGGTGCGCGTCGAAACCCATTTGGCGGCCGGATTGCCCTCGTTCACCGTGGTCGGCCTGCCCGATGCGGAAGTGCGCGAAAGCCGCGAACGCGTTCGCGCGGCGATCCAGAGCAGCGGGTTCGAATTTCCCGCCGGGCGCATCACCGTCAACCTGGCGCCGGCCGATCTGCGCAAGGAGTCCGCGCGGTTCGACCTGCCCATCGCACTTGGCCTGCTGCTGGCTTCCGGCCAGGTCGCGATGCCCGAACTCAACCGTGGCGCGGACGGCTCCAGCCTTGCGAGGTTGGTGCTCGCCGGCGAATTGTCCTTGACCGGCGTGCTGGTTCCGGTCGCCGCGCCTCTGGCCATCGCGTTGGGAGTCGCCCGCGACCAGCCCGATGCCACCCTGATCCTGCCGGCCGTCAGCGCGGCGCAGGCGGCACATGTGCCGGACCTGTGCGTGCTCGCCGCCCGGACGCTGGCGGAAGTCGTGGCGCATCTGTGCGGAAGCGCCTTTTTGCCACGCGCAGAACCTGCCGCCTGGCCGGCGGCGCCGCCAACGCCCTGTCTGTCGGAGGTTCGCGGGCAGCCCGCTGCCCGGCGGGCGCTCGAACTGGCTGCCGCGGGCGGCCACAGCATGTTGATGATCGGCCCCCCGGGGGCGGGAAAAAGCATGCTGGCGCACCGGCTGCCGGGATTGCTGCCCCCGCTGTCGCGGCTGGACGCCTTGGAAGTCGCCGCCATCGCGGGGCTCGCGCCCGGCGATGCGTCCTTCAGTCTGCAGCCGCCATTTCGAGCGCCGCACCATGGGGCGACGGCGGCTGCGCTGGTCGGCGGCGGCGGCCGCCCTCGCCCCGGCGAGATCAGTCTGGCGCATCACGGCGTCCTGTTCCTGGACGAGCTGCCGGAATTCGACCGGCGCGCGCTGGAGGGCTTGCGCGAGCCCCTGGAAACCGGGCGCGTTGCCATCGCGCGCGCCGCCTGCACGGTGCAGTACCCGGCGCGCTTCCAGCTGGTCGCCGCCATGAATCCGTGCCCCTGCGGCTGGCTGGGCCACCCGCGCATGGCCTGCCGATGCACGCCGGACCAGGCCGCGCGCTACCGCGGCCGCGTTTCCGGCCCGCTGCTGGATCGCATCGATCTGGGCGTCACGTTGCCGCCGCCCGATCCCGACTGGATGGATGCGCCGCCGGGGGAGCCGTCGGCTTGCGTGCGCGACAGGGTGGTGGCCTGCCGGACGCGCCAGCACGCCCGGCAGGGCAAGCTCAACGCCTGGCTGGATGCCCGCGAGATGGAGGCGCACTGTCCTTTGGGTCCGGACGCGCGGGCCTTGCTGCGCCGGGCCATCGGCGCCCTGAACGCCTCCGGGCGCGCGGTCCATCGCATCCTGCGGGTGGCGCGCACAGCAGCGGACCTGGAAGGGCAGCAGACGATCGCGGCGCCGCACGTGGCGGAGGGGGTGCAGTATCGACAGGCATTGACCTGAGGACGCGGCGGCGCCGTATCTGCAGGGCGCGGCAGCGCCGGATCAGGCTCTCGGGCGCCCCTTGCCGCAGGCTTTGCCGGCCCGGTTCGACAGCCGGGCCAAAAATGCCATATAATCAAAGGCTTTCCGGCGCAAGCGGGCTCTGTGCGAGTTATGTGCGGGCCACGTGCGGGTCGTGCGGGTCATGTGGATGGCGGTCCTCAGCAATCGTCGCCAGTCACCGCGCAGCAGCAGTACCGCGGCAACCGGGAAGAAAGAACTTCGCAAGAGCGGCGGAAGGGTATTCCGCGCGTTCCGGGAAGTGCCCAACAAGTGGTCCGGGTGGCCTCAGGCCAGCGAAGCCTTCGTGGCGGCATCTTTGCCGTCGGAAGCACCTGCGTGACCATAATGTCAATCAACCTCCGTCCGGCAGCGGACGGCTTCTCCGAAAGGAAGCAAGGGACATATCATGCCCAAGATGAAGACCAAGAAAAGCGCCGCCAAGCGCTTTCAGGTTCGCGGCAGCGGATCGATCAAGCGTGGCCAGGCTTTCAAGCGCCACATCCTGACCAAGAAGACCACCAAGAACAAGCGCCAGCTGCGCGGTTCGGCCGCGGTGCACGAGACGAATGTCGCCTCGGTCAAGGCCATGATGCCTTTCGCTTGATAGATTAGGGAGATCCACTATGCCTCGCGTCAAACGCGGCGTTACCGCCCGCGCCCGTCACAAGAAAGTTATCAGCGCCGCCAAGGGTTACCGTGGCCGTCGCGGCAATGTATTCCGTATCGCCAAGCAGGCGGTCATGCGCGCGGGCCAGTACGCCTACCGCGACCGCCGCAACAAGAAGCGCACCTTCCGCGCCCTCTGGATCACGCGTATCAACGCCGCGGTGCGTGAGCACGGCGTGACCTACAGCGCGTTCATCGCCGGTCTGAAGAAGGCTTCCATCGATCTGGACCGCAAGGTGCTGGCCGACCTGGCCGTGCGCGACAAGGCCGGTTTCGCCGCCGTGGTCCAACAGGCCAAGGCAGCCCTGTCCGCCTGATCGTTTTCCGGAAGTATCGCGCAATGCTGCAAACGGGGCTGTCATGGCCCTGTTTGCGTTTTTGACGGCCGCGTTCCGCGCCGCGTTTCCTAGGCTGCTGATTCCATGACACCGATGGTCGACGACCTCATCTCCCAGGCAAAAGAACGATTCGCGGCCGCGCCGGATGCCGCCACGCTGGAAAACGCCAAGGCGCGTTTCCTCGGCAAGGACGGGGCGCTGACCGTTCTGCTCAAGGGCCTGGCCAAGCTCAGCCCCGAGGAAAAGCGCGAAATGGGGGCGCGGGTCAATCAGGCGAAGCAGCAGATCGAAGGCCTGTTGAACCAGCGCCGCGCCGAACTTGCGCAGGCCGAGCTGGATGCCCGGCTGGCGTCCGAAACCATCGACGTGACGCTGCCGGGGCGGGGGCGCGGCATGGGGGGCATCCATCCCGTCATCCGCACCTGGGAGCGCGTGGAGGCCATCTTCCGTTCCATCGGCTTCGACGTGGCCGACGGCCCGGAGATCGAAAACGACTGGACCAACTTCACGGCTCTGAACAACCCCGAGAACCATCCCGCGCGTTCCATGCAGGACACGTTCTACGTGGACATGAACGACGCCCAGGGTTTGCCGCTGTTGCTGCGCACGCATACCAGCCCCATGCAGGTGCGCTACGCCCGCATGCACCAGCCGCCGATCAAGGTTATCGCCCCCGGACGCACGTACCGCGTCGATAGCGACGCCACGCACTCGCCGATGTTCCACCAGGTCGAGGGTCTGTGGATCGCCGAGGACATTTCCTTCGCCGACCTGAAGGGGGTCTATACGGACTTCCTGCGCTGCTTCTTCGAAAGCGACGACCTGGCCGTTCGTTTCCGGCCGTCCTTCTTCCCCTTCACGGAACCCTCGGCGGAGATCGACATGATGTTCACCAGCGGGCCCAACCGCGGCCGCTGGCTCGAGATTTCCGGCGCCGGGCAGGTTCATCCCGAAGTGGTGCGCAACTTCGGCCTCGATCCGGAGCGCTACATCGGTTTCGCATTCGGCTCGGGGCTGGAGCGCCTGACCATGCTTCGCTATGGCGTGAACGACTTGCGCCAGTTCTACGAAGGCGACCTGCGCTTCCTGCGCCAGTTCAACGAATAACCTACGGCCGATCATGCAATTTCCCGAATCCTGGCTGCGTACGCTGGTCAATCCCGCTATCGACACCGAAGAACTGGCGCACCGCCTGACCATGGCGGGGCTGGAAGTCGAAGAACTGCAACCCGCCGCGCCGCCTTTCTCCGGCGTCGTGGTGGCGCACATCGTCGAGATCGCCCCGCACCCGAATGCCGACAAGCTGCGCGTCTGCCAGGTGGACGACGGCTCCGGGCAGCGGCTGCAGATCGTGTGCGGCGCGCCGAACGCGGCGGCCGGCTTGAAGGTCCCGCTGGCGCGCGTGGGCGCCGCCTTGCCGGGCGGCATGAAGATCGGCATGGCCAAGATGCGCGGTGTGGAATCCGCAGGCATGCTGTGCTCCGCGCGTGAACTGGGCCTGTCTCAGGACCACGCCGGACTGCTGGAGCTGGCAGCCGACAGCGTGCCGGGTACGCCTCTGCGCGAGGCGCTGGATCTGGACGACACCCTGATCACGCTGAAACTTACTCCCAATCGGGCCGACTGCCTGTCGATCCTGGGCGTGGCGCGCGAGGTCGCGGCGCTGACCGGCGCGGAACTCAAGACGCCGGCGGCGCAACCGGTGCCGCCGAAGTTCGACGACGTGCTTCCCGTCGATATCCAGGCGCCGGATCTGTGCGGCCGGTTTGCCGGCCGCATCATTCGCGGCGTCAACGCGCGCGCCGCGACACCGCAGTGGATGAAGACACGCCTGGAGCGCGCGGGACAGCGCTCCGTCTCGGCATTGGTGGATATCTCCAACTACGTGATGCTCGAGCTGGGGCGGCCGACCCACGTATTCGACCTGGACAAGATTTCCGGCGGCCTGACCGTGCGCTGGGCGCGCGAAGGCGAGTCGCTGACGCTGCTGAATGGGCAGACCATCGCGCTGGACAAGGACGTCGGCGTGATCGCCGCCGGCGATGCCGTGGAAAGCCTCGCGGGAATCATGGGCGGCGACGCCACGGCGGTCAGCCTCGACACGCAAAACGTGTATGTCGAGGCCGCCTTCTGGTGGCCCGAAGCCATTGCGGGCCGGGCGCGCCGGTACAAGTTCGGCTCCGAAGCCAGCCACCGGTTCGAACGGGGCGTGGACTACGAGCACATTCCCGAACATTTGGAATTCATTACCCGCCTGATCGTCGATATCTGCGGCGGCGCCTGCGGACCCATCGACGACCGTATCGTCAACGTGCCGTGGCGCCAACCCGTGCGCATGCGGCTGGCGCGCTGCCATCGCGTGCTGGGCATCGAAGTCCCGCGCGAGGAAGTCGCGCAGATTTTCACGCGCCTGGGCCTGCCGCATACGGTCGAAGGCGATACCTTCGTCGTTCAGCCGCCGTCGTATCGCTTCGATCTCCATATCGAAGAAGACCTGATCGAGGAAGTGGCACGCGTCCATGGTTTCGAACGCATCCCGGCGCGGCCGCCCATGGCGCTGGCCAAGATGCGGATGCAGCCGGAAACGCGGCGCAGCCCGCACGTTCTGCGACGGCACATGGCCGCGCTGGACTACCAGGAAGTCATCAATTTCAGCTTCGTCGAAGCCGACTGGGAACGTGACTACGCGGGCAATACCGATCCCATCAAGCTGCTCAATCCCATCGCAAGCCAATTGGCGGTGATGCGGTCCAGCCTGCTGGGCGGCCTGATCGCGAACATCGTGCACAACGCCAATCGCAAGCAGGCCCGCGTGCGCGTATTCGAATTGGGCAAGGTGTTCTTGCGCGACGCGGACGTGCGCGATGGCGAGCTCGAAGTGGCCGGGGTACGCCAGCCGCTAAAGCTGGCTGGTGCTGCCTGGGGGCCGGCGGTCGAAGAGCAGTGGGGCGCGCCTACGCGGCAGGTCGATTTCTACGACGTGAAGATGGACGTGGAAGCGCTGTTCGGCGTGCGTGCGGGCGGCTTGCGATTTGAAGCCGCGGCGCATCCGGCCCTGCATCCCGGGCGCAGCGCGCGTATTTCGCTGGACGGCAAGCCGGTGGGCTGGCTGGGCGAATTGCATCCCCGCTGGGCCCAACAGGCAGAGCTTTCGCATGCGCCTGTGCTGTTCGAGCTGGATGTGGACACGCTATTGCAGGGACGCATGCCTGCTGTGCGCGAGCTTTCGCGGCAACCGGTCGTGGTGCGCGATCTGGCAATGTGGGTGGATGCCGCGCTGCCGGCGCAGGCCCTGCTCGATAGTCTGGCGCAAGCCGTCGCCACCGACCCGCAGCTGGCGATCGTGCAGGACGTCCGGCTCTTCGACGTATGGCGGGATAAGTCGCAAGTCGATGATTCTGTTAAGGAAAAAAGCCTTGCTTTCCGCTTCTGGCTACAGGACACTGACGCAACGCTGGACGAGGCGCGCGTCGCCGACTGCCTGGCCCGTCTGAGGGACAGACTGGTGCAGGACCATGGGGCGCGGCAGCGCGCCTAGGGGATAAGAAGGGGGATGTGAAGCCATGCTTTCCGAGCCACGCACTTTGACCAAGGCGGAACTCGCCGAATTGCTGTTCGAACGGGTAGGTTTGAACAAGCGCGAGGCCAAGGACATCGTCGACACCTTTTTCGAGGAGATCCGCGACGCGCTGGCGCGCGGCGACTCCGTGAAGTTGTCGGGCTTCGGCAACTTCCAGGTGCGCGACAAGCCGCCCCGTCCGGGACGCAATCCCAAGACGGGCGAGACCATACCGATCGCCGCCCGCCGCGTGGTGACGTTCCATGCCAGCCAGAAGCTGAAGAGTATCGTCGAACGCACGCCGATGCCGTCCGAGCCGTCCCCGGCCGAATAAGACGCCCGTCCCGCCTGACCTGCGCGTCCCCGCCTTGCCGCCAACGTTCCAAACATGACTCGAACAGAACCTGCCGTTACCTTGCCTCCGATTCCAGCCAAGCGCTACTTCACGATCGGGGAAGTCAGCGAGCTGTGCGGCGTCAAGCCGCACGTGCTGCGGTATTGGGAGCAGGAATTCACGCAACTGAAGCCGGTAAAGCGGCGCGGCAACCGGCGCTATTACCAGCATCACGAAGTGCTCCTGATACGGCGCATCCGTTCGCTGCTGTACGAGCAAGGCTTTACGATCAGCGGCGCCCGCAACCGGCTCGGTGATGCCCGTGACGCCGTTCACGATCAGGATGCGGCCGTGCGGTTCAGCGGCGCTGAAATGCAGGCCTTGCGTACGGAGTTGTGCGGCGTGTCGGCCGTGCTCGCCGAAGCATTGGCGACCGTCAAGCCGCATGCGGACGATCGGGCCAGCGAAGCCGACGCGATATCCGCTGGCGACGCAAACTGATCAGCGCACGTTCTCGCCACATCTGATATACTTTCGGTCTTTCGGGGCGTAGCGCAGCCTGGTAGCGCACTTGCATGGGGTGCAAGGGGTCGCGAGTTCGAATCCCGCCGTCCCGACCAAAAATGAAGGGCTTACAGATCTCGGTCTGTAAGCCCTTTTCCTTTTCCATTCCTGTTGTCGGTTCGCCGCATTTTTTCATTGCGGCTCCGCCTGTTGCGGCCATCATGCCGGCAAGTCGCGGCGCCGGCTTGCCCTCCGGTGCCGCCAGGTTCCACGCAAAAACAAAGGCCTGCACGTTGTGCAGGCCTTTGTTTCTTGAGCGCCGGATCCGATCAGAAAATGTGGCGGATGCCTGTGGCCACGCCAAGTTGCGAGGAATGGCCGGAGATCTCCGCCGACGCGGCGTCGTAGACCTTGTTGTAGTCCACGGTGCCGTACAGCTGGGTGCGCTTGGAAAGCGCGTATTCCGCCAGCGCGACAAGGGCGTAACGCTTGCCCTTGTCGCCTTCTTCCATCAGGTTCTTGCTGGTGTCGAAATAGGCGGCGCCAGTAAGGGTCCATTGCGTACCCATGGGTTGCCAGGTCACACCGGCGTAATAGCCGTTGTCCTTGCGCTCCAGGCCGTTGGTGGGGCCGTTGGGATTGCCCATGACGGCGTTGACGAAGCCGGTTTCGTCGCGGCCATTGAAGTAGCCGACGAACAGACGGGTATTGTCGAACAGCCGGTAGGCGGCATTCAGGTTCCAGACGCGCTGCGAGTAATCTGAGTTGGTCTCGGAACGGGTCAACTGGTAGCCGCCGCCCACGGTCAACGGACCGGTGGTGTAGGTGAGGGTGCCTGCGTACTGCTGCCCCAGCTTGTGGTCTTCGAAGGAGTCGCCGAAGGCGTACGACAGAATGACATCGAAGCCGCCCAGCTTGTTGTTGCGATAGCGCACGGCGTCGGAGGAGCGGCCGCGCGACATGGCGACCGGCAGCCAGGAGTTCTGCGCGTAGTTGCCCACGGTGAGCGGATCGAACGTGTCGCCCAGGATGGTGAACAGGGGAGTGTCCTGGCGGCCCAGGGAGATGGCGCCGACTTCGCCGCCGTCCAAGCCCACGTACGCATGCCGGTTGAACAGGCGGCCGGAATCGCTTTCGTTGCCGTTCTGCAGATTGAAACCGCTTTCCAGGCGGAAGAAGGCGGTATTGCCGTTGCCCAGGTCTTCGGTGCCCCTCAGGCCCCAGCGGCTGTTGGTGACCGCGCCGTTTTCCATGGACACGCGGCTGCCTTCGCCCTGGCCGCCGTCTCCGGTGCTGAGATAGCGGACGCTCGCGTCGGCGATGCCATACAGCGTGACGCTCGTTTCGGCGTGGGCGGCGGCGGCCGCCCCGCATGCGATGGCCAGGCCGATCGCGGTTTTTGATATTGTCGGATGCTTCATTGCTTCTCCCTCTCCCAGGCAACGACACGGATTGTGCCGGTTTCCAGAGCCGTGCGCGCACGGCATGCGGCCGTGGCGTCATCTTTCGATTCGTCGCTGCGCGTCCGGCTTGGACAAGAATAGTTACCGCAGCGGCGGGCAGTATAGGGGAAACAACCGGGCCAGCCTTTCAGGGTTAGCCCTATTCTGTTGCGTGGATAACGCAAACCGTTTTGCGTTTCTATGGTGTGGACAGCAGGGCTTCGATCAGTTCGAGCAATTCGCGCGGATCGTAGGGTTTGTCCACCACGACGTTGAACAGGCGGGGCGATTGCCGCGCCAGCAATCCTTGCGCGCCGGTGACCAGTACGATCGGCAGATTCTGCATTGCGCCGTCGGCGCGCACCGCTTCGGCCAGCTCGAGGCCCGTCATCAGGGGCATCATGAAGTCGGTGATGAGAAGATCGGGCCGCCGCGCGCGCATGATCTCCAGCGCTGCCTTGCCGTGCGGCGCCGTAACGGTCTCGTGGCCGGCGTCCTCAAGGAGGTCGGCCAGCATTTCGGCGAGCAGGACCTCGTCGTCCGCGACGACGATCAAAGCCATGACGACAGGCCTCGCGCGGCGTTAGCGATCATCGTCACGCCCCATTGACGTTGTCGGCTGCCGCGTCCGTTTTACCTGCGTCGGCGAAGCGGTCGCCAATCTGCAAGCCATGGTCGGTGATGTGCAGCAGGCGCGTGCTGGAAACGAAGGCGCTGTCCCGCATCTTCTGTACGGCGATCGTCCGCTTCAAATCGTGGTCCTGTTCGAGTTCGCGAAGCAGGATGAGATTATCGAAGGTGGCGGAAAGATGCGCCGACGGTGCGTGCAGATCGTTCTGGATGATTTCCCGGACTTCGCAGGTGAATACCGTGGTCACGCCCAGTGCGCGCAATCGGTTGGCGAGAGTGGCGAAAAATTCGATCAGCCGCGCCGGTTGGGTGGTCGCGCGCTCGAACCCGCCAATTCCATCGATGAAGACCCGCGTGACACCGTACTCCGTGACGTGCCCCAGCAGTTGATGGCCCAGTTTGTCGAGCAGGTTTTCCCCAAGCGGATTCCAGACGAAGTGCAGGCCCTGTTCGTCCGGCAAGCGGATGTTCAACGCCTCGGCCTTGCGCCGCAGCAACGATTGCGTTTCGAAGAAACCGAAATGCAGGGCCGGTTCATCGCGGCTTGCAGCGCTCAGGAAATGCAGTCCCAGCGACGTCTTCCCCGTCCCGGTGGGGCCCGCCAGCATGGTGACCGACCCGCGCGGCAGGCCGCCGCCGATCAGGGCATCCAGGCCGGCATTGCCCGTGGTCACGCGGCTCGCAAGGGTGATGGGGGAGGGCGCGACTAGGGGCCACTCCATCGCTTCCAGGCGTGGAAAGATCGTGATGCCGCGCTGGCTGATTTCGTATTGATGCAAGCCGCCGACGGCCGCGCTGCCGCGGGATTTGCGGACCTGCAGTTGGCGGACGGTGCGTACGCCGAAGATGTCCTCGCTGAGGTCGATCACGCCATCGACCATCGTGTGTTCGGGACTGCTGTCGTCAAGCCGGGTGCTGGTCAGGAAAAGCACTGTGCAGCCCACGAAACCGGCCTGCCCCTGCACTTCGGCCACGAAGGTCTTGACGTCGAGATCGGTCTCAGCGCGTTCGCGCGCATTGAGCAGGCCGTCGAAGATAAGCAGCGTGGCGTTGTGGCGGCGCGTTTCTTCGCGCAGCAGCTTCACTACGGCGCCAAGGCCTTCCTCACGCAGGGCGTGGAAAACGCTGACGTAGATGATTTCCTGCCCCAGCCGCTCCTTCTCGAAGAAGTCCAGCGTGGACATCGCCTGGAACAGGCGTTCATGGCTTTCCGCGAGCAGGGTGACGTACAGGACCTTTGCGCCCGAGGCGGCGTGGGCGAAAGCAATCTGGTTGGAAAGTATGGTTTTGCCGGCCCCGGGACGGCCCTGGATGATATAGGACGCCCCTTCGATGAACCCGCCGTTCAATATCCGATCCAGTCCTTCGATGCCACTCGCCATACGTGCGAGATGCTGCACTGCCTTCCTCCAAGTCGTCACCGCGCAATGGCGGACCGGGCAAGTTTCCCGCATGTTGGAATTGGACGTCAAGTGAAACGATTGTTGATCAACTGATGCGTAGGAACGTCGTTTGCACGGAAGAGGTCCCTTGGTCATCAGGAGGTTGATATGAAGCGATTGCGTATCCTTGCGGCGCTGGCCCTGGCCGTCAGCGCCACGGTTGTCGGGGGCTGTACCGTTGGAGGTGCGGCGGCCGGCGGCTACATCGGACACGAAACCACGCATAGCACCGCGGGCACGGTCGGAGGCGCCGTACTGGGCGGGGTGATCGGCCACGAAATCGGCAAGGATTGACCGCTTTTGGCGGGCGAGCGCCCAGCCGCGCCGGGGCAATGCAACCATTCGGGGCAGCGCGGTGGCCGTACATACGGGTGATCGCCCGTTATCCGGCTGGCGTTTGGATGGCGGAACACGGGTGCCGTCGGACGGCGGCCGCCGTGGCGCCACGCCGCGCGGCGTCATCCCATGGACGGGCGGCCGCGATGCCGTATTAATTCCAATGTATGGTTCACGGCGCGACTCCACCTGCACCGTTCGACGGATATGCCGCCCCGACCGCGCCCACCAAAACATTAGTTCGACTGGCGCGGTGTCGCCCCGCCGCCCGGATTTTGCCGTTTCCTATCAGCCCAATGTGCAGAACCGGTGATGCATGGTTCATCCTTGCGCCCGGGCTTGCGGGCGCGCGTCGTCTGTCAGGGACGCTTTCATTTGCAAGGATTTACAGCCTAGCCGCGCATTGGCTTTGCGGTGCAATATTGCGTTGCGCACTAAGGCGTCCGGCGTGTGGAGGGGTGAGCGCCGGCACGTCGGGCATGGATAGCGGGCAGGTCGCGGGCCCCGCCGGATTATCCAGTTGCCATGCCGCTTGCCCCTGTCCCGACGGAGCGAGCCATGATCCAGTACAAGAACTTCATCATCGAGTGCGGCGTGGAAACGTCGAAGAACGGCCTGTACCAGACGCGTATCTTCATCTCTATGCTCGAGGACGGAACACCGGTAAATGGCTTCGCCTTTCCGCCGTACCCGGGGGCATCCATTCAGACCGCCACACTGGCGCGCAAGGACGCCGAGCAGTGGGCCAGGGATTGGATCGACGAAAACTTCGACACGTAGCGGCGCCGGGGCGCGGCTGGCGCCGCCCGCCGTTCAGCGCGAACCGGCGGCCCCCGCGTTGCCGCCTTCCTGTTCTTCCTTGCCGGCGTTCCTCGGTTGCGGAATCGGCTCGCAGTTGAACGTGATGTAGGTTTCCGCCCGCGCGAGGCCGGTGGCGTGGTTGGAGGCCACCTGCGGCTTGGTCATTTTCTGACCTTGCGATTCACAATAGGATCTGGCCCGTTCCAGGGCCTGGCGCTTGAGCTCGACCCAGGACGTATAGAGTCCCCCGGACCGGCTGGTCAGGGTGTATTGACCGGGCTCCCCGGTGGGGATGATAGGACTGTTGGCGGCGGTGCATCCGGCCAGCAGCACGGCCGTCGCGCCAGCGAGCAGGGCCGCGGGAAGCGCCGCGGCGCCGCGTGCGGCGGCGCAGGACGTTGCTCCCCTGGTGCGAATACTCATGAATCCTCCGAAGCGGCGAGAGGGCAGCATTATTGCATTCAATACGGGCCGCCCTGAGGGCTGGCCGGCGAGCGCGGCTGGCGGTCGAACTGCGCGGCCAGCGCTTCGCCAGCGCGGGCAAGCAGACTTGCATCGACGCCGACCGCGACGAAGGTGGCGCCCAGCGAAAGGAAGTGCTTGGCCCGCTCGGGACGGGTGTGCAGGATTCCCGCGGCTTTGCCGGCGGCCGTGATGCGGCCGATGGCGTCATCGATGGCGGCGGCCACCTCCGGATGTTCCGGGTTGTTCAAATGTCCCATGCTGGCGGACAGGTCCGCCGGCCCGATGAAGACGCCGTCCACACCGTCCACGGCGAGGATGTCGTCCAGCGCGGCAAGGCCGGCCGGCGTTTCGATCTGCAGCAGCAGGCAGATTTCATCGTTGGCGCGCTGGACATAGTCGGGTATGCGGTTCCAGCGCGATGAGCGGGCGATGGCGCTTCCCATGCCACGGATGCCCGCGGGCGGGTAGCGCACCGCCGCCACCGCGGCAGCGGCCTCTTCGGCGGACTGGATCATTGGGATCAACAGATTCTGCGCACCGATGTCGAGGATCTGCTTGATGCGAACGAAGTCGTTCCAGGGGGGGCGGATGACCGGGGCGACCGGATAGGGCGCGATGGCCTGCAGCTGGACCAGCATGCTCTGTAGTTCGTTGGGCGCGTGTTCGCCGTCGATCAGCAGCCAATCGAAGCCGGCGCCGGCGCAGATCTCGGCGGTATAGGGATGGGCCAGGGTCGCCCACAGACCGATCTGCGGTTTGCGCGCACGCAGCGCCTGTTTGAACGAATTGCTGAGAATATCCATGCCGGCTCTACCCCTTGTCTCCGTGTGGGTTGGAAGAGATCGACGATAATACGCGATACCCGCGCCGCTCCGGCGCGAGGCCGCGGCGGCCGAGCCGCGCCGGCCGCCGGGCGGGACGATGTCGAGGACTGCAGGATGCCGCGTGGGCGGCGACAGGAGGCAGCCGCATGGCGCTGCATCAATTCAAGAAGGGCGAGCTGGGCTACTGGCTGGGCGTGATCGCCGCAAAGCAGGGCGGCGAGGAAAGCGGCGAGGCCGTTCCGCAGCGCTTCATCGACGCGCTGCTCACTTTGCGGTGCATCGAAGTCGGTCCGGCCGGCGAGCTGGTGGTGACCGATAAGGGCCGGCTGGCCCTGCATATGGAACACGGCGGTCTGTACGGTGCGTCCTGAACCGCTGGCCATGGGGCCTAACGACGCCGGGCTGCTGGCCATCGCCGACAATCTGCGCGCGCACTATGACGGCGTCATATTGCCGATGTGGCTGGACCGCGGCTTCAACGCGGAATTGGGACTGCCGTACGAGGCGCTGGACAGCGCCGACGGCCGTCCCCTGCCGCCGCAACGCTATCGCACCATGGCGTGCGCGCGCCAACTGTATGTGTTTTCCATCAGCCGGGCGCCGGCGGCCCTCGGTCATGCCTGCCGTTTGTTCGAGTCGCTGCACCGGCGCTTCCGCCATGCGGCGGGCGGCTGGGTCTATAGCATCGGCCCGGACGCTGCGCCCCTGGAAACGCATCACGACCTGTACACCTATGCCTTCGTCGTGTTCGCATGCGCGGCGTATTACAAGCGGTCGCGGGACGCCCGGGCGCTGGCATCGTTGCGCGAAACGACGGCGCTGATCGAATCGCGCTTCGGCGTGCCCGGAGGCCTGTACCGGTCTCAGCTGGAGGCGGATGGCGTCCGCGGCAGGCAAGGCGCACTGCAGAACCCGATCATGCATCTGACCGAGGCGTATCTGGCGGCGCGCGAGGTGGACGACGCGCACGAGTACGAGGCCGCGCTGCGCCGCATTGCCCAGGCGGTCGTCGGGCATTTCGAGGATCCGGTGTCGCGTTGCATCTGCGAGCTTCCCGTGCGCGAGCCGGACAATCGCATCGAGCCGGGGCATCAGTTCGAGTGGTATGCGCTGACCAGAAGCGCGCCCGACATTTTCGATGCGACGCCGTTGGGGCATTCGCGCGAGCGGGCCATGGATTACGCGCGGCTGCACGGCGTGTCGGCCGGCGTGGAAGGGGTGTGCGCGAGCCTGGGCCTGGATGGGGGCGTGCTTGACGGCGCCCAACGGATCTGGGCGCAGACGGAATATGCGCGCAGCCTGGCGGTGCGCGGGGATGCCGCATCGCTGCAGGATCTGAAGCGGCAGCTTGAACGGTTTCGCGAGCGTTTCCTGCATGCACGCGGCTGGTATGAGTCCCTGGACGCTGCCGGAGGTCTCGCGCGCACCGACATGCCATCGACCACGCCGTACCACCTGGCGACCTGCTACGCCGCGCTGCCGGGAGCGGGATTGGGCTGACCGCTGCGGGCGGCACGGCCCATGGCGATGGGCGCGTTTCTATTTGTTGAGAAATCTTGCGGATTATTGGATTTTCTGCGATCCTGCGCGCCATCGCCGGCGCGGGCCGGTTCGTTCCAACAGGAGCAGCGATGACTCCGAAGTTGATCAACGGCTATACCGTTTACGCGTATTCGGTCCCCCCTCAGGGGCGGGAACCCGCCAGGGCCTTCATGGAAACGCGTAAGGAAGGCGCGGACGCCGAGCCCCGGACGTTCGAGATCTACTTGTCCCGGCGCTTTCGCAGCGGCGTCGAGGCCATGTCCGCGGCGCGCAACGCGCTGGCGAGCGTGAAATGGGTGGACGAGAACGGGATCCCGGACCACCTGCCCGAGTAGCCGCTGGACGGCAAGCCTTGCCGGGCGGGCGGCCCCGCCACCGGCGGGCGCAAGTAAACTGCGCCGCATGGACGCGGCGCACATGATTCGACTATCCAGCGGCTTTACAGGCGTGCTGCTTGCCGGCGGACGGGGTGAACGCTTCCGCGCGTCGGCTGGCGGGGCGGATGGGGACAAGCTGCTTGCCACGCTGCCGGACGGGCGTGCCGTGGCCGCGGCCGCGGCCCAAACCCTGTTGCGGGCGTTGCCCGCCGTAATAGCGGTGATCCGCCCCGGCGCGCCGGCGTTGCGCGCGGTGCTCGAGGACGCGGGTTGCGATGTGCTGGAAACGCCGGACGCCGTGCGCGGCATGGGGGCAAGCCTGGCCTGCGCGGCACGCGCACTCCAGGCTGCGGGGGCATCGATGCCCCCGGCACAGCGTCAACCGGGCCCCGTGGGGGAAACGCACGGCACGGCGGCGGATGCATCGGCCTCGAGCCGCCCCGCCGGGGTGGTGGTGGCGCTGGCCGACATGCCCTGGGTGCCGGTTCGAGCCGTGCGCGCGGTGGCGACGGCCGCCGCTGCCCACCGCATCGCGGCGCCTGTCCATCACGGCCGGCGCGGCCATCCCGTCGCTTTCGCCTGGGACCTGTTGCCGCAACTCGCCTTGCTCGATGGCGACGAAGGGGCGCGGGCCTTGTTGCGCAGCCTAGGCGTGCATGAGGTGTCATGCGACGACCCCGGCGTGCTGCGCGACGTCGATACGGTCGGCGACCTCCGCTAGGCAATCGTCAAGGGCCGCCGGGGCGGAGAACCACCGGATCCTGGGCGGCGGCATCGTCGGCACCCGTGCCGGAAATCTGATCCCCGCGGTGCTTCATTCATGCCGCAGCGTCTTCCGTGCGCCCGCCGGAGGCCGGGCCCTCTGCCGGGGCGAGCAGCGCACTGCGCTGCTGCCGCTGCCACATGCTTGCGTACACGCCGTCGCGCGCCAGCAAGGAGGCATGCGTGCCCCGTTCCGCGACGCGCCCATCGTCCAGCACGATGATTTCGTCGGCATCCACAATGGTGGACAGCCGGTGCGCGATGATGAGCGTCGTGCGGCCCGTGCTGACCTCTCGCAGATTGGCCTGGATCTCACGCTCGGTATGCGTGTCCAGCGCGCTCGTCGCTTCATCGAAGACGAACAGCGCCGGTCTCTTCAGCAGGGTGCGCGCGATGGCGACCCGCTGCTTTTCGCCGCCGGACAGCTTCAGGCCGCGCTCGCCCACGATGGTGTCGTAGCCATCGGGCATATTTGAGACGAGCGTATGCACGTGCGCCATGCGTGCGGCCGTTTCCACCTCCGCCTGCGTGGCGCCGGGGCGGCCGTATGCGATGTTGTAGCGGATCGTGTCGTTGAACAGCACCGTGTCCTGCGGCACGATGCCGATCGCCGCGCGGACGCTGGCCTGGGCCACCTGGCGGATGTCCTGCCCGTCGATGAGAATGGCGCCGTCGTTCACATCGTAAAAGCGGAACAACAGGCGCGCGATGGTCGACTTGCCGGCGCCCGAGGGTCCCACCACGGCCAACGTCCGTCCCGCGGGAATGGTGAAGTCCACCCCTTTCAGAATGGGCCGGCGCGGGTCGTACCCGAAGCGCACGTGGCGGAACTCCACTTGCCCGCCTTGCACCCGCAGCGCCGGCGCTCCGGGCAAATCCTGGATTTCGCGATCCTCGGCCAACAGTTCGAACATGCGCTCCATGTCGATGAGCGATTGCTTGACCTCGCGATAGATGAAGCCGAAGAAGCTGAGCGGATCGTAAAGCTGCAGCAGGTAGGTGTTGACCAGGACGAAATCGCCCAGCGTGTATTGGCCGCGCGCGATGCCGCGCGCGGCCATCCACATGACCAGCGTCAGGCCGACGGAAATGATGACCGCCTGGCCGGTGTTCAGCAGCGACAGGCTGACCTGGCTTTTGACCGCGGCGCGCTGGTATTGCTGAAGCGACGCATCGTAGCGCCGGGCTTCATGTTCCTCGTTGCCGAAGTATTTGACGGTCTCGTAGTTCAAAAGACTTTCCACGGCCTTGGTATTGGCCTCGGCATCGGTCTCGTTCATCCGGCGCCGGAACTTGGTGCGCCACTCGGTGATCAGCAACGTGTACGCCAGATACAGGATCACCGTAACGCCCGTGGCCAGCGCCAGCCAGGCATCGAACATATGCCACAGCAGCAGGCACACGAGGCCGATCTCGAAAAAGGTGGGCAATACGCTGAACAGCAGGTATTGCAGCAGCGATTGGATGCCGCGCGTGCCCCGCTCGATGGCGCGCGTCAGGCCCCCGGTATGCCGGCCCAGATGAAAACGCAGCGACAGGGCGTGCAGATGGCGGAACACCTGCAGGCCGACTTCGCGCACCGCATGCTGCCCCACCCTGGCGAACAGCGCGTCGCGCAGCTCCGAGAACAGCAGCGACAGGATGCGCGCGGCGCCATAAGCCAGGATCAGCCCGACGGGAAGCGCCGCCGCGCCCGCTTCGCGGCCGTGGCTGAGGGCGTCGATCGCGGATTTGTAAAGCAGCGGCGTGTAGACGGTAGCGGCCTTGGCCAGGATGAGGCAGACGACCGCGCCGACCACCCGCGCCTTGAGATTGGCGTGTCCGGCGGGCCACAGATAAGGGCCGAGGGCCCGCAGCGTGGCGATGCTGCCCCGTGGGGCGCGTCCGGATGCGTCGCGGGAGAAGGATAGAGGCATGGCTCAGGCGGGGGCGGCGGGGGAGCGTTCCGGGGCATCGCCGCCGGCCAGGAAGGCGCTGAGCGCGGCCACCTCCTGCGCGCCTCGGCCATCGTCGCGGGACAGGCGTTCGTACAGCCGGGCCGCGCTGCGGAAAAAGTCCTGTCCCGTGTCGTCCGGCGCCAGAAAACCGGCGATCTCCTCCATTTCGGCCACCCAGCGATAGGCCTTGCCGTACATGTCGGGCACGGCGCGGGCGAAGTGCTTGAGCAGGTGCGGCTGGCTTTCGGCGAGTTCGTCGTACAGCGCTTGCGCGGTCCCGTTGCGTACGGCGCCCAGCATCATCGTGGATGCAAGCGCCACGAGGCCCTTGGTGATCCCGGCATACGACATCTTGAGCGCGGAGGCATCGCCCGCGTTGCCGGAAAGCACGCGCACGCGCAGGCCGCCTTCGCGCAAGGCGGTCACCGCGGGCGCGGCGGCGCCGGAACAGTACAACGCGGGCCCCGGCGTGCCGGGGCGGGGCGGGCCGCCAATGATGCCGCCATCGACGAAGGCCGCGCCGCTTTCCTGGATGAGGCGGCCGACTTCGCGGGCGTTGACGGGGTTGATGGCATTGCAATCGACGTAGACCGGGGCGCGGCCTTGCGCCTGGAACAGCGGCGCGAAGCGGCGCGCCAGACCGATGGCTTCGGCCGGCGGGACGATGGACAGAAAAATGTCGGCATGCGCCAATTCCGGATCCGGACGATGGTGCATACCGCATTGCCGGGCGCGCGCCACGCTGGCGGCGCTGCGGCCTGTCAGCGACGTATATACCTGGAATCCGTGTTCGTTCAGCCGCTGCGCGATGGCGCTGCCCATGGCGCCGGGCGCGACGATTGCGACGCGTGGTTTCATCGGGAAAGCCTCCTTGCGGTTTGGGCCGGATTCCGATGACTGTACACGCCTTGCCGCCGGGATGGACGGACCGGAAAGCCGGTACCCTGGCGTGCCGAAGCACGGAATAAGGCCATGCCGATCGATGTCATGCGATTTCCCCGCAATACCGCGGGCAGGGATTGGGCCGTTGGAGACATACACGGCCATTTTTCGCGCCTGCGCCGGGCGCTGCGCGAGGTCGGTTTCGATCCGTCGCGCGACCGCCTGTTTTCGGTAGGCGATCTGACGGACCGGGGCCCGGAATGCGAGGAAGCGCCGCAATGGCTGGCGCAGCCATGGTTTCACGCGGTGCAGGGCAACCACGAGGACTACGCGGTGCGCTATGTGCGCACAGGCATGGTGGACGCGGACAACTGGCGCGTGAACGGCGGCGGCTGGTTCCTGGAGATGTCGCCCGAAGCCCAGCGCACCCACGCCGAAACCTATGCAAGGATGCCGCTGGCGATCGAGGTGGAAACCGACGGCGGCGTGGTCGGTATCGTGCACGCGGATTGTCCCGTGCGGGATTGGAGCAAGCTGGCGCGCTACATCCAGGACCGCTACAAGCGGGCGCGCAGCGTCTGCCAATGGTCGCGCGAAAGGCTCGCGCACCGCGATGCGTCGGGGGTGCGCGGCGTGCGGGCCGTGGTGGTCGGGCATACGCCCCTGACGGCGCCTGTGGTGCTGGGCAACGTCTATCACATCGACACGGGCGGATGGATGCCGGGCGGCTATTTCACCTTGCTGGACCTGGCGACGCTGCGTACGCGGCCCACCGAATCGGTGGACCGCGAGCCCGAAGTGCGGCCGCGCGTAACCGTGTAGGCCCTAGGGGCGCACGGCCATGGCCGTGGCCGGCGCCGGCCCGTCCGCGCGGGGCACGGGGATCGGCGGAATCGCCGGCGCGGCGGGGGCCGAGGCCGGCGCAGGCCTGGGCGCAGGGGCGGGGGAGCGGTCCGCCTGGGGAACCGGAATCGGCGGGAACGCGGAGCCGGAGGGCGAGGGCGCCGGCGCGGGGGCGGGCTGAGGCGGATTCATCATCGGCACGCCGCCCGTTCCGCCGCGATTCAGGAAGTCGCCCAGCGGGTCGTTGGTGGGCAGGTCCAGCGAAGCCACGGCCTGGCCGGGCGGAAACTCCGACAGGTAGTAGTCGCCGTCGGCCACCAGGATATTGGGCGGCATCGGGCGCCGCGGGGCGACCGGCACGCCTTTCAACGCCGTCTGCATGTACTCCAGCCAGGCCGACAGGGTCAGGCCAGCGCCGAACTCGTTATTGCCCAGCGATTTCGGCTGGTCGAAGCCCATCCACACCGTTGTCGCGAGGGCGGGCGTATAGCCGGAGAACCAGACGTCCACGGAATCGTTGGTTGTGCCGGTTTTGCCGCCCACGTCATCGCGCTTGAGGACTTTGTGCGCGCGCGCCGCCGTGCCGTAGGTGGCCACGCCGCGCAGCATGTCGTCCATGATCCAAGCCACGCGGGGGTCGATGACCCGGTTCGATTCGTTGCCGGCGTGTTGCGGCTGGGCCTGCATCAGCACCTTGCCGCTGCTGTCCGTGACGCGGTCGATCAGGAAAGGCGTCAGCCGATAGCCGCCGTTGGCCCATACAGAATAGGCATTGGCGACCTGCAGCGGCGTGGCCGAACCCGCGCCGAGCGCGATGGGCAGCACGGCCGGCCAGCGGTCTTTCTCGAACCCGAAGCGGGTCAGGAATTCCTGCCCGTATGCGGGCGTGATGGCCTGCAGGATCCGAATGGAGACCATGTTCTTCGACTTGTACAGCGCCTGGCGCAGCGTGAGCATGGGCTCGTAGGCGTTGCCGTCGTTCTTCGGATTCCATGGCCGGGATCCGGTCTGCTCGGCGGTGAGCGAGAACGGCATGTCCGAAATCTGCGTGGCCGGCGTGAGGCCGCGTTCCAATCCCGCCGCGTAGATGAAGGGCTTGATGTTCGAGCCGGGTTGCCGCCATGCCTGGACCGCGCGGTTGAAGCTGCCGCGGTAGAAATCGAATCCCCCGATGAGCGCGCGGATGGCGCCGTCGTCCGGCGCCAGCGACACCAGTGCGCCCTGCAGGGTGGGCATGTTGATGACTTCCCACTCGTCGCCGTTCTTGTGCACGTAGACCACGGAACCGCGGCGCAGGCGCTCTTCGTCCTTGGCCTTGGGATTGAGCGCGCGCGCCACCACCGCCAGCGATTTCTTATCGTCGATGGTGATGATGTCGTGCGAGCCGCGTGCCACCGTGATCGACGTGGGGCTGGCGGCCAGGACTACGCCCAAGTACAGGTCGCCGCTGTCGGGATACTTGTCCTGCAGACCGTCGATCAGGTCGTCCAGCGCCTGGGGATCCTTCTCGATATCGGCGGGCAGGTCGATCTGGTCTTCGGGGCCGGGGTAGCGGGCGCGCCGCGTGTAGTCCAGGATCCCGGCGCGCACCGCCTGGTAGGCCGCCTCCTGGTCCTTGGAGTTGATCGTCGTGTACACGTTCAGGCCGCGCGAATAGGTGCTGTCGCCGAACATGCCGTACATCAGCTGGCGCGCCAGCTCGGCGGGATACTCGCCGTGCACGTGGAAGGCATTGCCGTTGCCTTCCGAGGACATGCCGCGCACGTTCAGCGGCTGGGCAAGCGCCGCCTGGTACTGGGCATCGTCCAGATAGCCCAGCGCGCGCATGCGCGCCAGGACGTAGTGCTGGCGCGCCTGTGCGCGCGGCAGATTGGTGATGGGGTTGTAGCGCGACGGCGCCTTCGGAATGCCGGCGAGGATGGCCGCTTCGGCCGGCGTCACGTCGGCCAGCGGTTTGCCGAAGTACGTGCGCGCCGCGGCCGCGAAGCCGTACGCGCGATGGCCCAGATAGATCTGGTTCATGTACAGCTCGAGGATCTGGTCCTTGGTCAGCGCGGACTCGATCTTGAACGTCAGCAGCAATTCGTAGAGCTTGCGCGTGTAGGTCTTCTCGGACGACAGATAGAAGTTGCGCGCCACCTGCATCGTGATGGTGCTGGCGCCCTGCGACTTCGAAAGGCTGAGCGCGTTGGTCAGCACGGCGCGCAGCACGCCTGTCCAATCGACCCCGCCGTGCTGGTAGAAGCGGTCGTCCTCGGCCGCCAGCACGGCGTGCTTCATCACGTCGGGAATCTCATCGAAGCGCAGCACGTTGCGATGCTCTTCGCCGAACTCGCCGATCAGGACGTTGTCGGCGGTGTAAACGCGCAACGGGATGCGGGGCCGGTAGTCCGTCATGGCGTGCAGGTCGGGCAGGCTGGGCCAGGCCAGCGCGATGGCCAGGCACAGGGCGATCACGCCGCATGCGCCAAGACCGCCCAGCACGATAAGGGCCTTCACGGCCAGGCGTGACAGCCGGAAGCGGGGGCCTTTGTCGGGGCCGTTTCCAGGGGCGTGCTGGTTGGATTGCGCGTTGTTGCTCATTCGCTCGCGATAATGGGACGGAGGTGCATAGACCCGCCCTTGCCGGTGAAGGTTTCAAGATCCCGCATTATCGCCGACGCGGCGGCGCGGTCCTTCAACGGGGACGGATGGTTGGCTGACCGGCGCCTTACAAGCCGCATCGGAACGGATCAGTCCGAAGCGGCCTGGTTCAGATAGGCGTTGGGCGGGGCCCCCATGGCGCGGCGGAACATTGCCGCGAACGCGCTGGGGCTGCGGTAGCCCAAATCCGCCGCGATCCGAGCGACAGGCTGCCCCAGCGACAGGCGGCCTAGCGCGTCGGCCAGCCGCACCTGCTGGAGCCATTGGCGATAGTTCAGCCCCAGTTCGGCCTGGAAAAGACGGATCAGGGTTCTGCCGCTGGCGCCCACTTCCTCTCCCCATTCGTCTATCGTCCGTTCAAGGCCGGGGCGCGCCAGGATCGCGCGGCAAACCGCCTGCAGGCGCCGGTCGGCGGGCCAGGGAATGTGGATGGGAAGCACCTTGGCTTCCGCCAATTCGGCCAGCGTCAGCGCGGCGATATGGCCGGCGCGCCCGTCCGTGGGGTATTCGACGGGCAGCATCACCAGGCTCAGTATCAGTTCCCGTAGCAAGGGACTGACTTCGATCACGCGACAGTCCCGCCACAGGCCCTGGGCAGCGTCCGGCGCGACGAAAAGGGTGCGCATGGACACCGCGCCGATCATCTCAACCTGGTGTTCGACGCCTGCCGGCATCCATAGCGCGCGCAGGGGAGGCAGCGCCCAGACGCCTTGGGCGGTGCTGACGCGCATCACGCCGCGCACGGCGTAGATCAGCTGGCTGCGCGCATGGTGATGGAACGGCGTGCGCTCGTCGGGGGGAAATTCCTTCGCCATGGCCGTGACCTGCCGCGGCACGCCCTGGTAGTACTCGGGGTCGATACTGCGGCCGGGCAGGCTGGCGGGCGAACGTGCGGGCATGGCGATGAGCAGGCAATCGTGGACGTATGCAGGACAGGCTTGGGCCGCGGGGGCGGCGCGGCACGCTGGCAGGCGCGGCACGCTGGCAGGCGCGGCCGCCCCTTCGTATGCGCCCGACCCGCTAGTGTCACTTATTCGACGATGAATGTCACTTCGGCGAGGGCATGACTTATTACACTTCCATGGAACCCCTTTTCTTCATTCCCCTCCGCCACCAATATGAGCCCTTCCTCTTCCAACGCCGCACCCGCACCCGCGGCCTCGCTCGGCGCGCCCGCCGCTTCGCCCCCGGCCTCGGATAAAACCGCCTTCAAGGTGCTGGGCGCCATCAGCATCGCGCACCTGATGAACGACATGATCCAGTCGATCCTGTTGGCCATCTACCCGATGCTCAAGGACGGGTTTTCGCTGAGCTTCAGCCAGATCGGCATGATCACGCTGACCTACCAGATCGCCGCATCCCTGCTGCAACCCTGCGTGGGCCTTTACACCGATAAGCGGCCCCTGCCTTATTCGCTGCCGGTCGGGATGGGCTTCACGCTGGTCGGGCTGCTGCTCCTGTCCGTGGCGCCTTCGTACCCTTTCCTGCTGATCGCAGCGGTGCTCGTGGGAACGGGGTCTTCCGTGTTCCATCCTGAGTCTTCGCGCGTGGCGCGCATGGCATCGGGTGGACGGCACGGATTGGCGCAGTCCTTGTTCCAGGTGGGCGGCAACGTCGGCTCCGCGCTGGGGCCGTTGCTGGCCGCGCTGGTGATCATCCCGCACGGGCAGGGCAGCGTGGCCTGGTTTTCGCTCGCGGCCCTGTTCGGCATGCTGGTGCTGATCGGGATCGGCCGCTGGTATGGTGCCAACCGCTGGCGCCTGAAGCCGAAGGCGCGGGGCGCTGGGGGGGCCGCGCCATTGAGCCGCGCACGCGTGGCCGGCGCGCTCGGTGTGCTGGCCGTGCTGATTTTCTCCAAGTACTTCTACCTGGCCAGCCTGAACAGCTATTTCACCTTCTACCTGATGGATAAGTTCGGGCTGCCGGTGCGCTCCGCGCAGCTGTACCTGTTCATTTTCCTTGCCGCGGTGGCCGTGGGTACGGTGGCGGGGGGCCCGATCGGCGACCGCGTCGGACGCAAGGCGGTGATCTGGACGTCGATTCTGGGCGTGGCGCCGTTCACGCTGATGCTGCCGTACGCCAACCTGTTCTGGACCGCCGTGCTGGTGGCCATCATCGGTCTGGTGCTGGCGTCCGCCTTCGCCGCCATCGTGGTGTACGCGCAGGAACTGGTGCCCGGCAAGGTGGGGACCATCGCGGGACTGTTCTTCGGTTTCGCTTTCGGCATGGGCGGCGTGGGCGCCGCGGTGCTGGGGCATATCGCGGATATGACCAGCATCGCATTCGTCTACAAGCTGTGCTCCTTCCTGCCCTTTCTTGGGATGGCCGCGATATTTCTTCCGAATATGGAGGAACACAAGCGCTAGGGGTTCCTCCTAGCGTTGACAGGTCCTAGGGCGCCGAGCGCCCCGGCGGGCGGCCGCCAGGCAATCGCTCCGGCGGCGGTATGCCGCCGGGCGCCCGTCTGGTTCAGGGCTTGAGGTGCTGCGTCAGGAATTTCTCCATCGCGGCGTAGAACTCGAATTTGTTCTCGTCGTTATGGAAGCCGTGGCCTTCGTTGTCCTTCACCATGTATTGCACTTCCACCCCGCGAGCGCGCAGGGCCTGCACCACCTGGTCGCTCTCGCCCTTGTTCACGCGAGGATCCTTCGCGCCCTGAGCGATGAACAGGGGCGTTTTGATCCGGTCCACGTGCAGCGCGGGCGATGTGGCGGCGAGGCGTTCCTTGTCTTTTTCCGGATGCCCCACCATGTCGTACATTTTTTCCAGCAAGGGCTTCCAGTACGGCGGGATCGTGTTCATGAAAGTGAACAGATTGGACACGCCGACGTAGTCCACCGCGGCGGCGTAGAGGTCCGGCGTGAAGGCGACGCCGGCCAGCGTGGCGTAGCCGCCGTAACTGCCGCCATAGATGCCGATGCGCTTGGGATCCGCGATGCCTTGCGCGATCAGCCACTGCACGCCGTCGGTAATGTCGTCCTGCATGGACAGGCCCCATTGGCCGAAGCCGGCCTCCCAGAACTTGCGGCCGTAACCCGTGGAGCCACGGAAGTTGATCTGCAGCACGCAAAAGCCGCGATTGGCCAAAAACTGCACTTCGGGGTTGTAGCCCCAGCTGTCGCGCGCCCAGGGCCCGCCGTGCGGATTGACGATGCAGGGCAGGTTGCGCGGTTCGCGGCCGAGCGGCACGGTGAGATAGCCGTGCAGGGTCAGGCCGTCGCGGCTCTGGAAGCTGACCGGCTGCATTGGCGCCATGTCCTGCTCCGGCAGCGCCGGGTTGATGTCGGCCAGCTTGACCAGGGCATCCGTCTCGACGTCATACAGGTAGCGCGATCCCGGCGTGCGGTCGTTGTAGGCCGCGACGATGTACTTGTCTTCGTCGCGCGAATGGCCCTGCAGCGTGAACTCGTAGCCTTTCAGCCGTTCGCCCAGCTTGCGGTAGATGGCTTCGGTCTGCATATCGAAGAACTTGCGCTGCGGCTTGTCGGTTTCGTACGTGGCGACCGTCAGTACCTTGCGGCGGCGCGAATAGTCGACGCCGCCCAGGTCGGCGCGGCGCGGATCGAACAGCATTTCCTCGACGTCCGGCTGCGACGGATCGATGCGCACGAGCGCCGCCGTATCGCGGCCGCGATTGCTCACGGCATACAGTTGCTTGTTGTCGAAGGTGAACAGGATCGGATTGACGGTGGTGCGGTAATCGGTCGTGATGAGCGGGCGGAAAGGCTGTTCTTCGTCGTCGCGGTAGAGCAGGGTCGTGTTCAGGCCGTCGCTGGTTAGCGCCGCCCGCACCTTGCCGGCATGATCGGTCTGCCAGCCCACCACGTTGCCGGGATTCTGCGCGACCTGCACCGACTCGCCGGTATGGACGTTGACGCGATACACGTCGAACACCTGGGGATCGCGGCGGTTGTGGCCGATCAGTATGTGGTCGGGGTCGTCCTCCAGGTCGTCCTCGATGCCCGCGCGCACATGCTCGTAGGGCGTCAGGTCCAGCACCTTGCCGTTGTGGACATTGACGGCCAGCACGTGGAAGTTTTCGTCGCCGCCGAAGTCCTTGGCGTAGAGGATGGTATCCGAGCCCTTCCATACATAGCCGCTGATGTCGCGGGCGCTTTCGCTGGTGATCTTGCGGGCCTCGCCCACCGGCGTGGCGCCCTCGAGCGATTGCACGAAGATATTCATGCGCGGCGGCTGTCCATCGACGCTGACGGGCCGCATGAAGGCGAGCATCTTGCCATCATCGGAAAGGCGGAAGAAACCGCGGTCGGGATTGCGGAAAAAATCCTTCAGGGGATATTGGCGCGGCGTGGCGGCGGGGGCACCGGCGGCGGCGCCGATCAGCGCAGCGGCCAGCAGGGTGCGCGTCATGAACTTGAGCAAAGCGGTCTCCCAGGATGTGGAGCGGTGGCCGCGCCGCCCCAGGCGGATCGCGGCCCGGGCGCATGTGGCCCGTGGTCGGCGCGGCGCGAATCGGCCGTAGCCGGATATACGGCCGATGATGCCATAGCGGCGCCGGCGATGTCGAACCGGCCGCCGCGCGGTCTGCCAGCGACGGATGGGGGATAATTGCGCGTCCCTTGATCGGAGGATCTATGTTCAGGAGATTTGCCGCGGCCGCCATTCTGGCGTCCGGCCTGGCCGGCTGCACGTTCGGCATCGCATCCGGCCGCCAGTCGCCTTCCGGCGACTACAAGCTGGCGGTCAATTATCAGGCGGCTTACAAGGTTGCGCGCGCGCAGGCCGAGGAATGCCTGACGGGCCGCGACGCCTACCGGGTGGTGGGCAATCTGGATACGGTCGGCCGCAAGGCCCAGGTGAAGGTGCTGGCGCCGTTCACCGACAACGATATCGCCCGCGTGGACATGACGGCCATCGACGATGGCAACACCGACGTGCACATCGCGATGTGGGGCGAGGGCATCTGGAATGCGGACGCGGTGATCGCCATGCGCGATGCCATCCAGTTCCAGATCCCGGCCTGCGTGTCGTACATGCCGACGGACGCCGAGCGCGCCGCGAGGAGCCGGCGCTGACCCGGGCAGCGGCCACCCTCTTTATTTCGGGCGGATGACCCGAAAGGTGCCGGAAGCCTTGCAGACCATCTCGCCGTCCGCGTTGCGGATTTCGCCTTCGCAGAAGGCGATCGAACGGCCGAGTTTCAGGCAGCGTGCTTCGATCGCAAGCTCGCCGGTGGCCGGCGCGAAGAAGCTGGTTGTCATGTCGATGGTCGCCATGCTGGTGCCGGCTTCCAGGCCGCCGCGCGCCGCGGCGCTCAGCGTAAAGTCCAGCACGCTCATCAGCGTGCCGCCGTGCACGTCGCCGCGGCTATTGGTAAGCTCCACGCGCCAGGGCAATCGCGTGCGCGCGAGGCCGGGCTCGATGTGCTCGGGCACGAGCCCCAGGAATTCCATCAGCGGTATGGTGGCCCCGAAATAATCCATCGTGAAGGCCGGGGTATCGCGGTGCATCGTGTCCATTTTCGGTCGGGTTGTGGCAAGGCCGCCATGGCGGGTTCTTTACTTCGGCATTCGTACACACAGTCGTCGACACGGTGACTTCCACCATGCGCAAGATCGTACATATCGACATGGACGCGTTCTATGCGTCGGTCGAGCAGCGCGATGACCCTACGCTGAAGGGGCTGCCGGTGGTGGTCGCCTGGAAAGGTCCGCGTTCGGTCGTCTGCGCGGCTTCCTACGAGGCGCGCCGGTACGGGGTGCATTCGGCGATGTCGGTGGCCCGCGCCCTGCGCCTGTGTCCGCAGGCCGTGTACGTGCCGCCGGATTTTACGCGCTACCGCGAAGTATCCCGGCAGGTGCGGGACATCTTCGTCCGGTACACGGACATTGTGGAGCCGCTGTCGCTGGACGAGGCCTATCTGGACGTCACGACGAACAAGGCCGGGCTGGCCTCGGCCACCGAGGTCGCGCAGGCCATCCGCCGGCAGATCCGCGAAGAAGTCGGCCTGACGGCATCGGCCGGCGTGGCGCCGAACAAATTCCTGGCGAAGATTGCTTCGGATTGGAACAAGCCCGACGGCATCTTCGTCGTGCGGCCGCGTGACGTCATGGCCTTTCTGCGCCCCTTGCCCGTGCGCAAGGTGCCGGGCGTGGGCAAGGTGACCCAGTCCCGGCTGGAGCAGCTGGGCATCCACACCGTGGGCGACCTGGAGACGCGGCCGGTGGCGGAGCTGGAGCATCACTTCGGCCGCTACGGCAGGCGCTTGCACGAGCTGGCGCATGGCATCGATGACCGTCAGGTGGAAGCGGACCAGCTTGCCCAGCAGGTGAGCGCGGAGACGACCTTCGAGACCGACCTGCTGCTGGGAGATCTGGATGAGGCCATCGGACGGCTGGCCGAGCGGGTGTGGCAGCAGGCGACGCGCAAGCGCGGCATCGGCCGCACGATTACCTTGAAGTTGAAGACCGACCGCTTCCGGATACTGACGCGCAGCCAGACGGTGACGCGCGCACCGGGATCGGCGCACATGCTGGCGGAGATGGCGAAGCAACTGCGCGGCCGGGTCGATCTGCCGGCCGGCACGCGCTACCGGCTGGTGGGGGTGGGGATGAGCAATTTCCCCGACGAGCAAGACACGATGGAGCGCCAGGCGGCGTTGTTCGACGCGGACGCCCCCTACTGAAGACGACTTCCTACGCCAACCGGCTCTTCACCTGCTGGGACACGGCCGACATGTCGGCCTTGCCGGCCAGGGCGGGCTTCAGGATCGCCATGATCTTGCCCATGGCGGCCGGGCCGGTCACCCCCTGCTGGTTCACCTGCTCGATGGCGGCGGCGATCGCGGCCTCGATTTCGGCGGGCGAGGCCGCCTGCGGCAGGAATTCCTGCAATACCGCGAGTTCGGCCTTTTCCTGTTCCGCGGTTTCCGTCCGTCCGGCCTGCTCGAACGCCGCGATGGATTCGCGGCGCTGTTTCACCTGTTTTTCGATGATGGCGGTGATCTCGGCGTCGCTCAGTTCGCGGCGCTCGTCCACTTCCTTCTGCTTGATCGCCGCGGACAGGAAGCGCAGCGTGGCGAGCCTGGCCGTGGCCTTGGCGCGCATCGCGTCCTTGACGGCCGCGGCCAGGGTGTCTTTGAGCGAGGAATTGCTCATGGGAAAACCTCGTGGAAAGCGTGAGTACAGGGAGGGCCGTGCAGGCCGTTCGACAGGCGTCAGTGTAAACCGGCGCTGCGTGGCGCCGCCGCCATGGCCGCTACTTGACGATGGCCAGATCGCCCTTGAGCGCCACGCCGGCGATCACGGCGCCCGCATGGCATTCATAGTTCGCCGGGTCGTCATTCACGTCTTTCTTGTAGTAGCTAACGATGTTGACAACCGCATTGGCGCCGGCTTTCTTCGCAGCGTCCTGCAGCGAAATCAGCGCGGATTGCGCGGCCCAATCGCAGGCTTTGTCGTCGCTCTTGCCGAAGGCGTTGGTTTTTCGGTTGGTCACGACGTTCGCCTGCACCACCTGGCCGCTGGGGCCGGACCCGGCCAGGTAGAACTTGACCGTGCCGTCCAGCTTACCCGCCGCCGTCGCGTTCCGGACCGCTTCCTGGAAAGGCTTCATCACCTTGCGGTCGTTGGCGTGCGCCGCGGGCACGATCGCGAGCGCGAGCGCCAGGCAGGCCAGGGGTTTGAGGCTGGGGAACATCGGCAAAGCTCCTTGGACAGGTGTGAGGGAAAGTCAGGGCCAGCGGCGGAAGATCAGGGACGTGTTGATGCCGCCGAAGGCGAAGTTGTTGTTCATGACGAACTCGTTGGCGAGCGTGCGCCCCTGGCCGCGCAGATAGTCGAGCCTGCCGCAACGCGGATCGGGGGTGTCGAGGTTCAGCGTGGGCGCGTACCAATCGCTCTTCAGCATCTCGATGCTGAACCAGGACTCCAGCGCGCCGCAGGCGCCCAACGTATGGCCGAGATAGCTTTTCTGCGAGCTGATCGCCATGCCTTCGCCAAAGACGGCTTCGGTGGCCTGGGTTTCGGCGATGTCGCCCTGTTCGGTGGCGGTGCCGTGTCCGTTCACATAACCGATGGCGGTGGGCGGCAGGCCCGCATCGCGCAAGGCCAGCTCCATGGCGATGCGCATGGTGGCGGCTTCGGGGCGGGTAATGTGCGTGCCGTCGGAATTGCAGCCGAAACCGACGATTTCCGCGTGAATGCGCGCGCCGCGGGCCAGTGCGTGATCGAGGTCTTCCAGCACGAGCATGCCGGCGCCTTCGCCGATCACCAATCCGTCGCGGGCGACGTCGTAGGGCCGGGGCGTGCGCTCGGGCGCTTCGTTCTGCTGGCTGGTCGCGTAAAGGGCGTCGAACACCAGCGCCTCGCTGGGGCAGAGCTCTTCGGCGCCGCCGGCGAGCATCAGCGCCTGCTTGCCATAGCGGATGGCCTCGTACGCATAGCCGATGCCCTGGCTGCCGGAGGTGCAGGCGCTGGAGGTCGGGATGATGCGGCCTTTCAGGCCGAAGAAGATGCCGATGTTCGCTGCGGTGGTGTGGGGCATCATACGGACGTAGGAGTTGGCGCTGAGGTCGTCCGTGACGCCATTCAGAAGCATGTTCCCGAATGCCTTGATCTCGGCGGTGCTGCCGGTGGACGAACCGCAGGCGACGCCCATGCGGCCGTCGGCGATGTTCGCGTCGTCCAGCAGGCCGGCATCGGTCAGCGCCAGCTCGGCGCCGCGCACCGCAAGCTGCGATACACGCCCCATACTGCGCAGTTGCTTGCGGGTCCAATGCGCCGGCGGCGCGAAAGCAGGCAGGGGCGCCGCCAGCCGCGTGCCCATTTCCGTGAAGCGGTCCCATTCGGGCATGCGCCGCACGGCGTTCCGTCCGCGCTGGAAGGCCGCGCGCACCGTGGCCCAGTCATCGCCCAGGGCGCAGAGGCCGGCCATGCCGGTAACGACCACGCGCTTCATCAGCAGAGTCCTCCGTTCACGCCCAGCACCTGGCGCGTGATGTAGGCGGCGGCCGGTGAAAGGAAGAAGGCGACGGCCGCCGCCACTTCGTCGGGCGTACCCATGCGCTGGGCCGGTATGGCTTTGAGGATTTCGTCCACGGGAACGTGTTCGTCGATCATGTCAGTGCCGATCAGCCCGGGGGCAACGCAGTTGACGGTGATGCGGCGCTTGGCGAGTTCCAGCGCCAACGCCTTGGCCGCGCCGATCAGGCCGGCCTTGGAGGCGCTGTAATTGACCTGGCCGCGGTTGCCCATGACGCCCGAAACGGACGTCAGGCAGACGATGCGGCCGGGCTGGCGTCGGCGGATCATCGGCATGACGACGGGATGCAGCACGTTGTAGAACCCGTCCAGATTGGTGCGCAGGACGTCGTCCCAGTCGTCGCCGGTGAGTGCGGGGAAGGCGCCGTCGCGCGTGAGCCCGGCATTGAGTACGACACCGTAGTAGGCGCCATGCGCGGCGATGTCGGCGTCCAGCGCCGCCGCGGCGCCCGCGCGGTCGCGCACGTCGAACTGCAGCACGCGCGCCGGTTGGCCGAGGTCGCGCGCGGCGGCGCAGACCGCGTCCGCTTCGTCGCGGCGCGCACGGCAATGGATGACGGGCGTGTAGCCCTGGCGGGCCAGCGTGAGCGCGATGGCGCGGCCGATGCCGCGGCTGGATCCGGTCACCAGGACCGGCAGGGAAGGTGTCTGGGAGTCGGTCATGGCGCTGCCTGGTCCTGGGGGCGGGCTGACGGCGGATTGCCGCCGGGCGCGGTCTCGCGTGTGAACTCACGTCCGTCGGCGGGGCGGTACACATTCAAGCGCGCATGGGCCAGCCGTTGGCCGCCGGCGCTCAGTTCGCATTCGAATATGCCCATGCCGCCGGGGTCATGCATCGATTGGACGGCACGCACGTCCAGCCGCGTGCCGGGAAGAAAGCGCTCGACGCGGCAGTCGTAGCGGCGCGTGCCGAGAAGGAAGCCCAGCCCCGCCTCGGTTCCTGCGCTCAGGGCCTGGCAGCCCGCCCACGCGCCGATGGCCTGGGCCATGATCTCCAGCCCGATCCACGGCGGCAGGCTGCCGTCTTCGTCGCTGTACGGGGTGCCGGGCCGGACGACGGCGCTGGCGGTCACACTGACGGCATCCCAGTCCTGTACCGCGTCGATCAGGATGGCGTCGCCGGCGTGCGGCAGCAACCGCGCGACCGGCCATACGCATGCGGTCATGGCTGGTCTCCGAAAACGAGGGCGGCATTGCTGCCGCCGAAGGCGAAGGAGTTGCTGAGAACGATGCGCGGCCGGCCCGCGGGCAGGCGCTGTCCCGGCTGCGTCATGCGCAGGGCGGGCAAGGCGGGATCGGCCACGCCGTCCCAGCGATGCGGCGGCAAACGTCCGTCCAGGCAACTGCCGGCGACCACGGCCCAGCACAGTGCCGCCTCGATGGCGCCGGCCGCCGCCAGCGTATGGCCGGTCAGGGGTTTCGTGGAGGCGCAAAGGACGTCGGAGGGAAAGACGTCCCGTACCGCCTGGCTTTCCATGGCGTCGTTGTGGGGCGTGGCCGTGCCATGCAGATTGATCCAGCCGACCTGGCCGGCGTCGATGCCGGCGTCGGCCAGCGCCGCCCGCATGGCTCGCGCGGCGCCCGCGCCGGTGGGGTCGGGCGCCGACATGTGCCAGGCGTCCGAGCTGCCGCCGCCGCCCAGCAGCGCCACGGCTTCGGTGTCCGGGCGTTCGCGCTCCACGAGGAACAACGCGGCGCCTTCGCCGATGTTGATGCCGTCGCGGTGCGCGGAGAACGGGTTGCACAACCCGGCCGCGAGGGCTTCCAGCGCGGCGAAGCCGTTGATGGTCAGCGGACACAGCGCATCCACGCCGCCGCAGATCACGGCATCGCAAGCCCCCATTGCGAGCAGGCGTTTTGCCGACAACAGCGCGCGGGCGCTGGAAGTGCATGCGGTGGAAAGCGTGTAGGCCGGTCCCGTCGTGCCCAGCCAATCCGACAGAAATGCGGCCGGCGAGGCGAGCGCCTGGCGGCGGTAATCGTATTCCGGCGGCCAGACGCCTTCGGCCGCCAGGGTGCGGTAGGCGGCGGCGTTTTCGCTGACGCCGGAGGTGCTGCTGCCCAGCACGATGGCGACCCGGCAGGCGCCGTGACGCCGGATGGCGCCGCGCAAAGCGGGCTCGATCTGGATGGCGGCGTCCATCAGCAGGCGGTTGTTGCGGCTGTCGTAATGCGACGGCATCCCTGCGGGAAGCGCCGGCAGGTCGGCCGCCGCCATGCCGACGACGATGCGCTTGCCCGCGATCCATCCGTCCTGCGCCAGCATGCCGGCGGCGTCGCCGCGCAGGGCGGCCTGGGCCACGGCGCCGATGCCCCGGCCCAGGGCGCAGATGATGCCGGGCTTTCCCAGCCAGGCGGTCGCCCGTGCGCCGGCCGCGGCTTTGGTATCGGCCGTCACGGGGCGTCTCCCAGCGGTTCGACCTGCCATGTCGCGCCGCCGGCCGTAACGATGGTGAAGCGGTCCGCGGGCGCGCCGGGCTGCCAGGTCACCCGCCAGCGCAGATTGCAGACTTCGTTCATCACGCGCGCACGTCCGCCGCCTGCAAGCGGCTCGTCGCGCCAATCCATGCCCGCATAGGCTGACGGCAGGGACGCCACGGGCGTCCAGGCGAACAGAATGGCGGAGAACATATCGCTGGCCTCGCCGTTGGGACGCATGAAGCCATCGTTGCGCCATTTGCCATCCCGCAGGATCTGGCGCGCCATCGGCATGCCGAAGGGATCGAAAAGAGACCAGCGGGTCGCATCCCCGCCTTCGGCCTGCACGATCAGCAGCCCGTCCAGGCGCGGCTGGCCGGGGCTTTGCATGGTGACGTGGGCGCGGCGCGGCAAATGGAGATCCCGCGGCGCGACGGGCGCCGGCGGCGCGCTGGCGCAACCGGCCAGCCAGGCCAGGCACAGCAGCGCGCAAGGGCGGGCCAGACGGCGCAGGAGGTGATGAAGGAAATGCGTCATGACAAGCTCTGCTCCGGCCTTGCGGCGGGCGCGGGCGGCGCGTGCCCGCAGATTTCGGCCAGCATGCGCAGTCGCCGCGCATGTTCGGCCACGAACGGGTTGTTGCGGTCCCAGGCGTAGCCGGCCAGGATGGAGGCAATCATCCGGCGGATGCCGGGCTGGGCGCGTTCGTAGAACACCACGTCGCGGAAGGCGCCGCTGTACCAGCCCTCCACGTAGGTGCGGAACGTCTCCACGCCTTGCATCAGCGGCTGCGCGAAGGCCCGGCCCCAGTCCACGGTTTCGCCGCACAGCTGCCGATGCAGCGCGTCAACGGCCAACCGGGCGGAATGCAGCGCGATGGTGACGCCCGATGAAAACACGGGATCCAGAAACTCCGCGGCGTTGCCGAGCAGGGCATAGCCGCGTCCGTGCAGGGCCGTCACGCTGGCCGCATAGCCGCCGATGGCCTTGGCGGGGGTGTCCCAAACCGCGTTGGACAGGATCCGCCGCAGGTTGGGCGCGGCATCGACCAGGGCGCGCAGCGTCGCCATCGGATCGGCGGCTCCCGCGATCGAGGCTTCTCCTGCCACCACGCCGAGCGAACAGCGGCCATCGGAGAACGGGATCAGCCAGTACCAGATGCCAGGTTCGCCGGGATGTACGCTGACAAGGATCTTCTCGCGGTCGAAACCGGGATCGTCGATGCGATCTTCCACGTGAGTGAAGATGGCCTTGCGCGGCGGCAGGCCGCTGGGCCGCTCCAGGCGAAGCAGCCGCGCCAGCACGCGTCCGTATCCACTGGCGTCGAGCACGAAACGCGCGCGGATATGCCGCACCGCGGCGTCATCGCCGGCGGCCTCGCGCACCGCCAGCACGGGCTCGGGCCCGCGGAAATCCGCCGCAATGACGTCCTGCCCGTAGCGGATCTCCGCGCCCTGACGCGCGGCCTCGTCGGCAAGGATCTTGTCGAATCGCGCGCGCGGCACCTGGAACGTGGTGCCGGGACCCGGAGAAAATTTGTCGCGGAAGTCGAAAGCCGTGTAGCGGTCGCCCCAAGCGAAGGCCGCGCCGTTCTTGACCTGAAAGCCGGCTGCCCGCACGGCGGGCAGCATGCCGGCTTCGTCAATGAACTCCATGCAATGCGCCAGCAGGCTTTCACCGATGGAAAAGCGGGGGAAATGCTGTTTCTCCAGCACCAGCACCTGGTGTCCTTTCCGGCGCAACAGGGCGGCGGCCACGGCGCCGGCCGGGCCGGCCCCAATGATGACGACTTCGCGGCTTTCCGGACTCATGGATATCCACTCTCCGATAAAGCCGTTGCGCCGTCGCCGGCGGGGCGCACCCACGGCGCCCACAGGACACAGAAGGCGACGCCTATGCCCACCGACAGCCCAAAATTGGCGATCGCCGGGGTGGTGCTGAAGGCCAGCAGGCCGAACGACAGGATGGTCGTCAGCGCCGCCAGGAGAATGCCGACGAAGCTGGCGGCCGCGCCCGCTACCCGTTCGTACATGGCGATGGCGTAGTCCAGTCCGATCGCGGACACCAGCAGCAGCCCGAACAGGCTGAACAGGGTCAGCGGCTGTCCAAGCAGGCCCAGCGCGCCCAGCGTGCACCCCGTGGCGGCCAGCGGCACGGCCAGCAACCGCCAGGTGGCGGCGCGGCCCAGAATGAGCCACAGCAGCGCGCCCGCCACGACGTATGACAGCAGCTTCAGTTCAGCGGCGCGAATCCGTGTCGCAGTGAAGCTGTCGTTGAGTTCGCCGCTGCGGTCGATGTAGGAAACGCCCTCCAGGCCATCGGCGGCCTTTGCGGCGGCCACCGTATCGCGCAGCCCCTGCAGTGACACCATGGCGGCCACCTCGCCTTCATGCCTGCCGAGCCAGAGCATGCGGCGGCTTTGTCCGACCGGTCCCGCGAGCACGTCGTCGATGCCGACCGGCGGGCGATCGGCCAGTGCGTCAACTTGCGCCAGTACGGCTTCGGAGGGAATGCCGACGGCTTCGAACGAAGGCGTCAGGCGGGCCCGCCAGTTGGCATCGCGCATGGCGTTGCGCACGGCCTGTTGCGCCGCTTCCGGGGCCGCGAGCTGGTTCAGCGACAGATAGGATTGCAGCGCGCCTGTTTTCACCAGTTCGTCGAGCCGCGCGTCCAAGGCCTGCCCGCGTTGCCATAGCGTGCCGGCGTCCGGCGCCCGCACAAAGAAATATTGGCTGGTGGGCTGGATGCCGGTGATGCGGGCGACTTCCTGCGCGTCCCGCAGCAACGGGGCCGGCAGCGACAGCCATTGCCGCAGATCGTCATGCATGCGCAGATGCAGCACGCCGGCCAGGCTGACCAGCGCCACGCCGGCGGCCAGCCAGGGCAGGCTGCGATACCGCTGCCAGCCCGCAAGGCGGCGCAGCAGCGCGTCGGCCAAACGCAGCAGCGGCGGAAAAGGCCGCGGCTGCCAGCCCCGCAGCCAATTGGGCAGCTCGCATACCGTGCAGGCGTATGCGCCCAGCAGACCCGCCGCGGAAAACACGGCGGTCTGCGTCAATGCCGGAAACGGCGTGAAGACCAGGGCCAGATAGCCCACCAGCGTGGCGGCAAGGCTGACGGTAAGTCCCGGCAGCACGCGGCGCAACGCCGGCCAGGCTGCCCAATCCGGCATGCCGTACCGCTTGCTGAGCAGATGCAGAGGAAAATCGATGGCGATGCCGATCAGGCTGGCGCCGATGACGAGCGTCAGCACGTGGATGGCGCCGAATATCGTCACGCAGGCAACCGTGCCGCACAGCAGCCCCACCGCCACGGGGACGAAGGCAAGCAGGGATCGCGCGCCGCGCAGCGTCAGCATCAGCAGGGCGATGATGCCGAGCACCGAGACGATGCCGATCCAGGTGCTTTCGCCGGCGGCACGCGCGCGCCCTTCGGCCGCGTACAGCGGCCCGCCGGCCACGAGCAGCTGGCCGCCATCGCGCGTGATGGCGTCGCGGGTCTGGCCGGTCAATTGCGCGACCTGCCGGGGCGATGCGCCGTCGAATGCGTCGCCGCGGGTCCGCGCGCGCACCAGCACCCAGTCCTTGCCGCCATCGTGCGCCACCAGCGTGCCGCTGCCCGGGTCCAGCTGCACCGCGCCCGCAGGGCGCAGGGCCCGTTCCGCGGCATGGGCCAGCCCCAGCAGATCGTCATTGGCCGAAACCAGACCGGTGGTGGAGAAGGGATCCGCCAATTCCCGCACCCGTCGGGCCGCGTATGCCGCAGGATCCTTGACCAGCCTTTCGCGGGCGTGGGGCGGAATCAGCGCCAGGGGCTGCGCGAGCAACTGCCGGCGGATCTGGTCTATGTCCGCGTCCACATCGACCTGCACGTCATCGAACAGCCCGCTGTGCCGCCATAGATGCCCCACGCCGCGCGCCAGCTCCGCAGCGCGCTCGCGGTCGGGCGCGCCGACCAGCGCGATCACTTCCCGCTGCAGCGGCGCTTGTATGCGTTCGTCCGCGCGCTGGCGAAGCGCGTCGCCCTGCGCGGCGGGGACCAGGTCCATCATGCTCGAGGACACGGGCCAGCCATGGCGGCATTGCCACAGTCCCAGGCCGACGACCAGGACGAGGACCAGGCGGAACAGGAGGGTCAGGCGTTTTTCGCGCGCGGCGCCTCGTTCAGGGGTTGAAATCGCGGCTCTCATCATCGTCCAGCTTGGTGTCGGCACGCGCGTTCTTCATTTCCATGACGGTTCGGTCGCCCTGGGTCTCGCGCAATTCGATGCGCTGGACGAGCTTGCCGCCGGCAATGCGGATGTCGGTGAAGATTTGCTTGAGCAAGGCGGACTTCGGCGTCAAGACCAATTGCCAGTCGCCGGCCGTGCCGCTCAGCGCAATGTCGAAGTTGTCCTGCAGCGCCTGGGTGTCGCCGGTCAGTACCGTGAGGAACATACGGGTTTCGCGGCTGGCTCCCACGGCCTGCGGCAGGGCCTGCCATTTGCCGCCGTCGTCCCGGCGGAACACGCCGGCGGGCGTCAGCAGCAGGTCCTGATGCAAGGGCGCGCGCAGCCCCCGCAGCAGGCCGTCGCCGGCCGAAAGCGTGAACAATCCCGTACTGGTCAGCGGCTGGGGCAGCGAGCGCAGGTATTTCTGCTGCACGAACTGGCCCCGCACCACGGGCGCGGCCCGCAGCTGCGACTGCAGGTCGCTCAGGTCGAACGCCCATGCATTGGGGGCGCAGGCCGCCAGCAGGGCGGCGGCCGCGATGCGGCGGATGACGCTTGGCAGGGTCATGCAAGCACCCCGCGCACGGCCTCGAGCAGCGGCGCCGGCGACGCCAGCTGCATTTCGCGGTTGTCCAGCCGCACGGCGACTTGCACGGTACTGGCGCGCGTCAAACGCGTGCCGCTTTGCGCATCGGTAATCAGGTAATGGATTTTCAAGCGATTCTCCCACTCCACCAGATCGGCGCGCACAGTCAGGCGCTGGCCGAAAACGGCGGGGTTCATGTAGCGCAATTGCAGATCGATGACCGGCCAGGCATAGCCGGAAGCCAGCATGGCGTCATACCCGTAGCCCAGGGCGTCGAGCAGCGCGCAGCGCGCCTGCTCCAGGTATTTGACGTAATGGCCGTGCCACACGACGTTCATCGGATCCACGTCGAAGAAGGGGACCGTCACGGCGGATGCGACGGCGAAAACGCCTCGTTTACGCATGACGGCTCCAGAAGGAATAGAAATTGAACCACTGCTGCGGCGCATCGCGGCATTCGCGGGCCAGCCGGTCGGCATAGCGTTGCGCCCAATGCCGCACGCCTTCCTCGCGGCGCCCGCGCGGCAGATCGACGCGGTCGGCCACGCGTTCCAGCGTGATGCGATAGCGCCCTTCGATTTTGGTGCAGAACAACAAGTTGGCGGGGCACTTCAACAGGCCTGCGAGCAACCACGGGCCTTGCGGAAAAGGCGCCGGCGCGCCAAGGAAATCGACCTCGACGACACGGTCGCCGCGCACCGGAACGCGGTCGCCCGCGATGGCAAGCCATTCGCCCCGTTCGATGCGTTCGCTCAGCTGCAGCATGATGGCGGCATCCAACTCCGTTACCTGTATCAGTCGCAGGCGGCTGGCGCCCGCTTCCATCAGCAGCCGGTTGAAGGCTGCGGCGTGGCGCGTGTGGACGAGGACGTTCAGCTTCAGCTGCCCGTCCCGTTCGATGAGCGCGCGGCAGACTTCCAGGTTGCCCAGATGGCTGCCCACCAGGATCTGTCCGCGTCCGCGGCTCATCTGCGCGTGCAGGCCGTCCGGGTCGGACAGGGTCACATGCTGCACGGTCAGGCGGCCTTGCCAGACGTCAAGCTTGTCGAGGATGGCTTCGGCGAAGGCCAGGAATTGCCCATAGACCGGGCGGCGCGCCGGCAAGGCCTGACCGCAGCCGGCCGCGCGCAGGCGCTGCTGATACTCCACGACGCTGCGGCGCGCGCGCGGACTGAAGCAATAGAAATAGAAAACGATCGCGGCGACCGCCGGCTGCATCGCGCGCCGGCCGAAGACGCGCGCCGCCCAGGCGGTCAGGCGCATCAACAGGGGAGCGCCGCGTTCGCGCTGGCGGGCCCAGTGGCGGGTGGACGTAGGGGGTGTCATGCGTGATGTCTTCGGAACTTTCGGGCCAGCAGGCCCGGCGCACGCGGCAGCATGCCAAAAAACAGCCGGGCGTGCATGGCGCTGATCCGGGCGTTGTCGCGCAGCGCGTGAAAATGCGATACGCCGCCGGCCGGATAGACGACCCGTGTGGGCAGCCAGATCATGCGAACGCCGCGCCAGGACAACAGCACCAGGATCGCGATGTCGAAATCCATGCGGTGTCCCGGATCGCGGCTTTCGAGCAGCGCGAGCGTGGCGGCCAGCGGGTAGATGCGGAACCCGCACATGGCGTCCGGGATGGCGGTGGACACCGTATTGATCCATACCCATACCCGCGTCAGCCAGCGGCCGTAGCGGCGGCTGCGGGGCGCGTCGGGGCCATAGGCGGGAGCGCCGCCGACCAAGGCGTCCGGGTGGCGGCGCGAGGCGACGGCCATCGCGGGGATGTCTTCGAGGGCGTGCTGGCCGTCGGCGTCGACCTGCAGCGCGTGGGTGTAGCCCAGCCGCCCGGCGTGCCGCAAGCCGTCCTGAACGGCCCGACCCTTGCCGCCGTTGCGCGCCCGACGCACCAGCACCGCCTTGCCGTCGGCGGCCAGCGCGTCCAGCCGCGCGGCGCACTCCGGCTTCGAACCGTCGTCAACCAGAATGCACGGCAGGCCCTGCGCGCGCACGCGATCCACCACGCCGGCGATGGTATCGCCGTGGTCGTAGACGGGGATGACGGCGCACAGACGGTAAGCGTTCATGAAGTTGCGGGCAAGGTTGGGACGCCAGGACCGCGCGGGGCGTCTTCCTGCGGCGCGGTCAGGATGCGCCCCGAGGAGCACGGGCGGCCGCCCAGCCGGTACTCGAAATACAGCTTGGCGCGGCCGTGGTGCCGGGTCAGCGTCAGGTCCACCACGTCGCCGGGACGCAGCAGCTGCTGGAATTTCAGGGCTTCCATGCCATGGAAGCCGATAGCCGGGGGGGCCTCGATGTGCCGGCGCGCCAGCGCCATGGCCCAATCCACCTGCACGACGCCGGGCACCACGGGGGTGTCCGGAAAGTGGCCGTTGAAGTGCGTCAGGTCCAGCGGCACTTCCAGGCGCAGCTGCGCCACGAAGGCGCCATCGGGCGAGGCGCTCGTGTGCGCTTCCCGCACGACAGGCGCGCGCGGCCGCCGCGCCGCCGCCAGGAAGTCATCGTGCGGAAGTTTGCCCTGCGTGTTCCACGGCAGTTCGCGCATCAGGCGCCAGTGGCGCGGGACGCCCAGGGGCTCGACGGCGGCCGCCATGTGCGTGCGCAGGCTCTCGATGAGTGCCTTGCGGCCGCCGTTGCGCAGGGCGTGGATGCCCGATTGGGTCAGGGCGACCAGCGCGGTGAGCCGCGGCGTATCGGCGATGCCGAGCCGCGCCTCGCGCACGTGCGGATGACCGGCCAGGCGCTGCTCCAGCGCCGGCAGCGCGAGCCGTTTTTCCTCGATCTTGACGATGCGGTCCAGGCGTCCATGCAGCCGGAAGCGGCTGCCCGCACTGGCGTCGGGCGTGGCCGCGTCGGCCGTCACCCACTTCTCTTCCGTATCGAGCCAGGGGGACCGTACCCACAACGCGCCTTCCTGGATGCCGGTTTGCACGCCAGGCAGGGGCTGCCAGGCCGCGCCGCCCTCGCGCCACGCCACGGCGCCGGTTTCCGAACTGCCGTAGATTTCGATGGGGCGGCACCCGAGCCGGCGGGCGAGCAGATCCGATACGGACGCCGGCAGCGGCCCGCCGGCAGAGAAGATTTGGCGGATGCCGCCGGCCAGGGCGTCCCAGGACAAATGGTCTCCCAGGCGCTTGAGCAGGGCGGGGCTGGCGATCCACACGAATGCCGGGTGCGCCAGGCTGGCATGCTGCAAGGATTCCGGGAAAGCGAGCTGGACGCGTTCGATCGTGCGTCCGGCGGCCAGCGGCCACAGGACCCGGAAAGGCAGGCCATACATATGCTGGCCGCTGACGCTGCCGAGCACGCAGGCCGGCGCGTCGGCCCAGCGCCAGCATGCTTCCAGCGCCCTGATTTCGGCGTCGAGCTGCGCCCAGCGCTTGCGGATGCGCTTCGGCCGGCCGCTGGATCCGGAGGTCCAAAGCACGATTCCGCCTTGCGACGCATCTAGCCGGCATGCATCCAGCGGCGCGGCGGCGCCGTCCAGATCGGCCAGCGAAAGCCGGCGCGCCGGCGCCACGGGCAGGCGGGCGTCGTCGGTCAGCCAAACGTCGGCGTCCGGGTCGATGGCCGCGCACGACCCCGCACGTGCGTCGGCGGCCAGCACGGCGACCGCCCCGGCGCGCCAGCAGGCAAACAGCGCCACGGCCAGCTGCGCCGCATCCTCGAACCACAAGGCCGCATGCCGCACGCCACGGGCGCGAAGCGCCCCCGCGACGGAGACGACCTGCCGCACGAACGCCTCGTGCGCCAAGGCCGGGTCGCGGGCATAGCAAACGCCGTCGCGGCGGCAAACCAGCAGATCGGCAAGCGCGGTCCAGGTCATCGCATCACTTCGCCGGTGTGCCTGCCCGGCCGGCATATCCATTCGCCGACGATCAACAACCCGATCAGCGCATAGCTGATGGCGCCGTTGTACCAGGTCCACCAGATCCAAGGCGCCCACAGGGCCAGCGCCGCCGCGACGGACCCGTTGCAAACGAAAAAGGCCGTCCACACCTGTGTGACGCGCCGGGTGTAGGCGACGCCAGCCGCAGGCAGATCGGGGCGCCTGAGCCGCGCCAGCCGTTCGATAACCGGCATGCCGTGCAGCAGACTGCGCGCGAACACGGCGGCCATGCCCGCGTTGATCAGCACCGGGTACCATCGCAGCAAACGGCTGTCGTCCAGAAACGCGATGGCTGCACAGAAGGCAACCGCCGCCGCCGGCACCAGGCGTCCGCCCATGCCGCGCCCCTCATCCGACATGGCCCGCGCGAGCCACAGGACGGCCAGCGGCAGGGCGATCCACCGCGCGGCGCCGTGTTGCAGTCCGGCGTGCACCGCGAATGGATACGCGATGCCGGCCGCACCCAGGGCAACGGCGATGACCGCACGGGTCATTCCGCGGGTTCCCGCTGCTGCAACGCCTGCTGCTGCGCCCAGACCGCGTCCACCACGTCCTGTACGGTGCGCACGGTGCGGAAATTCTCGGCGGCCAGCTTGTATCCCGTCTGGCGCTTGATGTGATCCAGCAAATCGATGGCGTCGATGCTGTCGATTTCCAGGTCGGTATAAAGGTGCGCGGAAGGCACGACACGTTCTTGCGGAATCTCGAAAAGCTCCACCAGGGCTTCGCGCAGCGCGCCGAAGATGTCTTCCCGGGTTTGCATAACACTTGCTCCAGTAGCTCAAACGCCGCGCTGAGCGGACACGAATTTGCTGAGATTGGCGACCGTGGCGAAATGGTCGCGCATATTGCGGGTTTCCGGGTCGATGGCGATGCCGAAGCGCTTCTGCAGGGCCAGCCCGAGCTCCAGCGCATCGACCGAGTCCAGGCCCAGGCCGTCGCCGAACAAATCGGCGTCGCTGGCGATGTCGTCGGGCTCGATGTCTTCCAGCCCAAGCGCCTCGACGATCAGGTGCTTGATCTCACTTTCCAATTGTTCCATCGGGCTCGAGCTCCGTTCTGAAATAGTCGTGTAGATAGTCATTCATGCGCCGGCCGGCGATGGGCGCCGGATACCGGTCGTTCCACTGGCGCGGGTCGATGTCGGGGCCTGCCTGCAGGACGTAGTGCATGCGGCGGTGCGGAATGCGGTACCACGGTTCGCCTTTGGTCAGGCTGCGCGTATTCATGCGTATGACCACCGGCGTCACTACGCGCGCGCCGCGCAGCGCGATCGCGCAGGCGCCGCGATGGAAGCGCGGCGCGCCGCCGGCAGGCGTGCGCGTGCCTTCCGGAAACACGATCAGCGTTTCGCCATCGCGCAGCACCTGCGCCGCGCGCTCCAGCATGTCCAGGCTTTCGTCATTGGTGATGTAGCCCGCGTGGCGCACCGGCCCCGCGGTGAAGGGGTTGCGCGCCAGGGTGTGCTTGACCACGCAGTTGGCGTTGCGGACGTGTGCGATCAGAAATACGACGTCCAGCAAAGAAGGGTGGTTGGCCACAATCATCTGATGCGGCCGGCCAAGCGCTTCAACGCCGCGGAATTCGTAGGTGAGCACGCCCATGCGCACAAGCAGACGCACGAAACGATGGAAGGTCCAGGTGATTGCGGCGCGCGCGCGGTCGCGGCGGTGCGTTCGGTCACGGGTGAACAGACGCTGCGCCGGAAAAACCACCAGCCGTAGCAGGACCGCGCCCAGGCCGAATATGCCGAACGCCAGCGCGGTGGCGAGCAGACGCAGAATCCAGGCGTCCTGCCGCGGCGTCGCGGCTCGCAGGGCGTCGGTCTTCACGATCGGCGGCTCACGAAAGGCGTGTGCGGCGCCATTGCCACGCGCCGCGCCGGCGCGCGTGACGCCACTGCGGAGTGCGCAACAGCAGGTGGCGCAGCAGGCCGAGGGGGTGCGGCCACGCGGGCGCGATCGCTCCGGCATCCTCGTCGACAGACAGCTGGAATTCATCGCCGCCGGACAGCCGCAGCGCGACGGCATAGGGAAAGGGCACGTCGTCGATCCAGGGCCGGTAGGCGGCGGGCGGCGCTTCCTCGGCCAATACGACGAGGGTTTCCGCATGGCCGGCTGCAAGCAGCAGACAGGCTTCGGCGATGGCGCTTTCCAGTCCGTCGCCATCCACGGATAGCGCCACGGTTTCCACCGTTTCCTTGCGCAGGATGGACCACATGCCTGCGGTGGCATTGTGCACGGACAAGCTGAACGAGGCCGGCGACAGCGTCTCCTGCTGCGCAAGGCGTTGCAGCAGTTCGAAATTGCGGGTCGTTTCGCCGTGATGCGATGCATAGACCAGCGGCATGGGCGGCCTGGCCTCGGCCAACGGCCAGGCGCAAGCGACCGCCATGCGGGCCAAGGGACCGAGGCGACGGCGCTGCATCGGCGGCAGGAAGCTGACGGACGGCGGCGTGGCAGGGCCGGCGGGACAGTAGGGTTGTCGCGCCCAATCTTCCCACTGGGACGCGGTTTCGATGCCCGGCGCCCAGGCCTGCCATGCGGAGATCGCAAAGTTCAACATGCGCGGAAGTGTACCGTTGGCGGCATGCCGGGCAGGCCTTTCTTGCTATCGTTCTGCCCATGCGATTTCTATCTCTGCACCGCTTTCCCACGGTTTTTCAGCGCCTTGTCAGCATATTCGAGCGGGAGTCCGAGTGGGTCCTGCGTTGAACCTGTGGTGGGCCGGCCCGGATATCGGCCGGGATTACCGGCCGGAAATGTTGCGGCCTGCCGACATGGCGCGGTCTGGAAAGGGCCGCGCACCGCGCGCCGAGCGGGACTGGCGGGTCAGCCGGGCGCTGCTGCATGCGGCGGGCATGGGCAGCGGAGCGGGCGGACCGCACGCCGCGCCAGCGCCTTCGGTATCTCTTTCGCATACCCGCGGCCATGCCGTGGTGGCGACCGCGCCGGCCGCATGGCGCGTCGGCGTCGATATGGAAGCGGCCCGGCCGCGCGACGTGCAGCGGCTGGCGAGCTGGTGCTGCAGCGACGATGAGCGCCAGACCCTGGAGCGGCTGGATCCTGCGCGGGCGCTGTCGTTCTTCTATGTCCTATGGACGTTGAAGGAAGGCTTCGTAAAGGCGGCGGGGCTGGATTTTCCGGCGCATCTCCGCCTGGTCGGCCTGACGGCCGACGCCGGCGCGGATTCCGAAGAAGGCGCCGGCGCCTTTGCCGCAGCGGCCGGAGATGAGGTCGCCGGCGTCGGCGCAGATCCCTTCGCGGCGGCCGCTGCCGGCCCCGATCGGCGCCTTCGCTGGCGCTTGCGCGCGCCGGACGCGGGATGGCGCGCTTACTCGGCCCTGTTGGACGGCGTTTGGCGTGTCAGCGCCGTATGGTGGGCGCCGCCGCGAGCGGCTGGGGGCGCGGCGCGTCCGTCATGGCGCTTTCCCCCCGGTACGTCCGTGCCGCATATCACTTCCGAGCTGTACTGGTCCTAGCTGGACGCGGCCGCGCGTTTTCAGCCGTCCAGCGCCTGCGCGACTTCCTCGCAGGCCAGCCGCAGGCATTGCACGAAGCCGTGATGCAGGGCGGACATGGGATCATCCGCGTGAACCAGCGCGCCGATGCGGAAATGTACGGGCGGCTCCAGGCGCCGGACCGAGAGGCCGGGCCGCGCGATTCCGTGCGCGCTGTAGGCGTCCACGATAGCGTCGCCGCAGCCGGCCTCCACCATGGCGCAAGCCATGTAATGGGTTTGCACCTGCAAGGGGGATTCCATCCCCACCCCGTGTTCCGCCAGCGCGGTCTGCAGCAGGCTGCCCAGCGGATCGCGCGGGTCCATGGCGATCAGGCGGGCGGACCGCACGCTCGACAGCGGCACGGGGCCATGGTTCGGTTCGCGGCTCACATAGACCATTTCGGAGCGGTCCAGATCGATGCGGGCAACGCCGGGGTGCGGCGGCGGTTCGTACGTGATTGCCATATCGATCTCGCGGGCCAGCAATCCCGCGATCAGCTCTCCGGTGTGATGCGTCTGCAGGCTGAAGGTAATGTCCGGCTGCCGCTCCCGGCTGATCGCCGTGGCGCGCGGCACGATGCCCAGACCCAGGCTCGGGGCGCAGCCGATGCGCAGATGGCCGCGCGGGTGATGCCGCAGGTTGGACGCCAGCTTGCGCACGCTTTCCAGATCGCGCGACAGGCGGGCGATGTCGGGCGCCAGGATTTCCGCCTCGCGCGTGGCGCGCAAGCGGCCTTTCACGCGCTCGAACAGCTTGAAGCCCACCTGCGCCTCGGCATGCGCCAGCATTTTGCTGGCGGCCGGTTGCGAAATATGCAGCGCCTGGGCGGCACGGCTGAGGGATCCGGTCGCGCGGATGGCTTCGAACAATTCGATATGGCGCAGACGCATGGGGCGGGATCGGGGGGGAAGATAGCCACAGGTTATATGGGTGCCGCCCGGGATGCGCGGGATTTTTCGATTGGCGCAAGACGCGATTGGGGACATCCCATAGCCCAAGGTTATACATCATGCCGTCTTTGGCATTTGCCCGCCCGCATCCCGGCGGTCGAGAATCGCGCCATCGATTCTTACTTCGGGACAGTGCGATGCGCGTGTGCGTGATCGGCGCGGGCGTGGTCGGCGTGACCTCCGCGTATTTCCTGGCGCGCCAGGGGTATGACGTAACGCTCGTCGATGGGCGGGAGCGCCCCGGCGAGGAAACCAGCTATGCCAACGGCGGGCAGCTGAGCTACAGCTATGTGGCGCCGCTGGCCGGCCCCGGCGTGCTTCCGAGCGTGCCGGGGTGGCTGCTGCGCGAGGACTCGCCCTTGCGTTTCCGTCCGCGGATGGACCCTCACCAATGGGCCTGGTGCCTGCGTTTCGCGCTGGCCTGCCGTGCGTCGGTGGCGCGCCGTTCGACGGCGGAAATGCTGACCCTGTCGTACTTGAGCCGGGACGTGCTGAACGCCTTGCTGGAACAGGAGCCGCTGTCCTTCGGCCACCTGCGCAACGGCAAGTTGATCGTCTACCGCAGCGCGCCGCTGCTCGACAAGGCGCGCGCGCTGGTGGAATACCAGGCCGGCCACGGCGCCGAACAGCGCGTGCTGAACGCCGCGCAGACCTTGGAGCTGGAGCCGGCGCTGGCCGGCATCAGGACGCACCTGGCCGGCGCCATTTATACGCCGGGCGAGGAAGTCGGGGACTGCCTGCGCTTCACCGAGGGATTGTTCGAGCGCCTGACCCGTCTGCCCAATGTGCAGGTGCGCATGGGTGCGCCGGTGGGCGGCCTGCGCCGCGACGGCGCGCGCATCGTTGCGGCGCGTACGAGCCAGGGCGATATCGAAGCCGACGCCTACGTAGTCGCGGCCGGCATGGGCAGCCGCAAGCTGCTGCGGCCGCTGGGGCAGGATGTACCAATCTATGGGCTGAAGGGCTATAGCCTGAGCGTGCCGCTGAAGGACGACGATGAAGCCGGGCCGGCAATCAGCGTGACCGACTACGAGCGGCGTATCGTCTATGCGCGCATCGGCTCCGTGCTGCGCATGGCCGCGATGGTGGACATCGGCGCCGGCCCGGGGCTGGACGAACGCCGCATCGCGCTGCTCAAGCGTCAGGCCGGCGAAACCTTCCCGGCGCTGCGCCTGGCGGCGGCAACGCCCTGGGCCGGACTGCGGCCGGCGACGCCCACGGGCAAGCCCTGGATCGGCCCGAGCCGCGCGGCCTGCAATCTTTGGATGAACGTGGGTCATGGCGCGCTTGGGTTCACGCTGGCCTGCGGCAGCGCCGCGCTTCTGACCGCGCAGATGGCGGGCATCCAGCCGCCCATCGAGCCGCGTCCCTTCCTGCCTGCCTGAAGCGTGCCTGCCTGAAGCGCCGGAAGAAAAATTACAGCGGGTGTAATTCCGCCGGAGGGCGGCCGCCGGCGCGCGGATATGGCCGGGCGGGATGCGTCATGGTTCGGCCATGCCGGGCAAGGCCGGCATGGCGAGTGCCGATGCGATCCCCAACGCGATTCCCGATGCGCTTCCGGGTGCGCTTCCGGTGCGGATTCCGGGTGCGGATTCCGGGTGCGGATTCCGGGTGCGGATTCCGGGTGCGGATTCCGGGTGCGATTCCGCTGCGATTCCCAATGAAAAAGGACCCGTCGAGCGGCGGGTCCTTCCAGGCTATCCCGCCTTCAAGAGGACGGGAAGGCGCCATGGGGCGCTGGGAGGGGACGCGGCCCCGGCGGGCGGCATCCTCGATGCAGGCGGCTCGTGCGCTGCCGCCTGCCGGCCGCGCCTGCTGGACGGCGCGGAAGATGGATCAGCGCTTCTGGCCGGATCCGGAACCGCCGGAGCGCTGGCCCTGCTGCTGGCCCGAACGGTTTTGCTGCTGTTGTTGTTGCGAGCGCTGCTGACCCTGGTTTTGCTGATGACCTTGCTGGTTCTGCTGGTTCTGCTGGCGCTGGTTGGATTGCTGGTTCATCGCTGACTCCTCTGCATATGACATATCCGTCGAGCGAAGGCGGATGCAGACGCGGATCGCGTCCGCCCGGGGTCCGCAGCAAACGCTGTGCCCCGCCGGCGCGTCTCGCAAACCGCCCCGGTCCGCGATCCGCACAGCGCGCGGCTAAGTTTTATGCGCATTGCCATGACGCCGCAATCGTGATCAGATCGGCCCGAAAAAGCAGGCGCCGTCGCCCGATGGCGCACCGGCCATCAAGGGGGATCGCCATGGCCATGACCGACGCACGGGGCAACCCCGTGTCTACCCGCAGCGCGGATTCGCTCGATCGCTACGAAGCCGCCCAATCCCTGTTCCACGGCTATTACGCCGACCCGCTCGCGGTGATCGACGACGCCCTGGCCCAAGACCCGGTATTCGTCATGGGGCACGTGATGCGCGCCGGCATGATGATCACCGCCAGCGATCAATGCGTGGAACCGATGCTGCGCGAAAGCGTGCAAGCCGCGGAGTCCCTGTACGACATCGCCAACGAACGCGAACGCCGGCATGCGGCGGCGGCGCGGGCCTGGCTGGACGGCAACTTCGAACGATCGCTGCGCGCCTATGCCGACATCCTGGTCGACTATCCGCACGACACGCTGGCGTTGCAGGTGGGCCATATCGGCGATTTCCTGACGGGGCGATCGGCCATGCTGCGCGATCGCGTGGCTGGCGTGCTGCCCGCCTGGAACGCGGGCATGCCGGAATTCGGCTATGTGCTCGGCATGCATGCCTTCGGCCTGGAGGAAACCAATCTGTACGCCGACGCGGAGGCGCAGGGCCGCCGGGCGCTGGACTTGAATCCGCGCGACCCCTGGGCCATCCATGCCGTGGCGCACGTGATGGAGATGCAGGGCCGCGCCGAGGAAGGCATCGCCTGGCTGACGTCGCGGCGCGACGATTGGGCGGGCGACAACATGCTGGCGGTGCACAACTGGTGGCATCAGGCGCTTTTCCATCTGGACCGGGACGAAACGGCGAACGTGCTGGCGCTGTACGACCTGCGGCTGCGAGAATCGCCTACCGGGCAGGTGCTGGACCTGATCGACGCATCGGCCATGCTGTGGCGCCTGATGCTGCGCGGCGTGGACGTATCGGAACGCTGGCGGGAACTGGCGGCGCTCTGGCAGGCGCACGGCGGCGCGGGGTACTACGCCTTCAACGACGTGCATGCGCTGATGGCCTATCTGGGCGCCGAAGACCGGGCGGCCGCGCGGGCGCTGATGGAGGCCATGATGGCAGCCGCCGAAGGCGAGGGGACCAATGCCATGATGACGCGCGACATCGGCTTGCCCGTGGCCGAGGCGTTGACCGCCTTCGCCCGGGAAGACTACGGCCGCACGGTGGAGCTGCTGCGCGATCTGCGACTGGTCGCGCACCGGTTCGGCGGCAGCCATGCGCAGCGCGACGTGCTTGCCCTGACGCTGGTGGAGGCAGCCTTGCGCGACGGCGCGCGCAATCTGGCGAAGGCGCTGACGGCGGAGCGGCTGGCGCTCAAGCCCGCCAGCGAAGGCAACCGCCAGCTGGCGGCGCGGGCGGCGGCGCTGTAGGCCGCAAGCGGCGGCGGCCAGGGGCTGGCGATCGATGGGGGGGGGCGGCAACGCCGTCGAACCGTCAGTGAAAATCCCGGCTGCCGGCCGCCAGATTGCCCAGCAGCGGCGTCAGGTCCACCAGCCGATGGGCGATCAGGTGCCGTACGTTATTGACGTTCTGCCAGACGCCGTACACGCCCATCAGCGTTGACGTCAGCAGTTCCTTGCGCTGTCGTTCGATCAGCTCGGGCCGCACGACCACATTGACCGGGCCGGTTTCGTCTTCGATCGAAACGAAGATGGTGCCGTTGGCCGTGCCGGGCCGCTGGCGCACGGTGACCAGGCCGCAGGCGCGCGCCAGGCGCTTGTCCGGATATCCGTTCAGGGTCTCGGCGGTTTCGAAGCGCCGCGCCTTCAACTTGTCGCGCAGCAAGGCCAGGGGATGGCGATGCAGCGTGAAGCGCAAGGACCGGTAGTCGTCGGCGATGGTCTGGCCTTCGGTGGGCATGGGCAATTCGGGCGCACGGTCTTCCACGATGGCGGCCTCGCGCAGCAGGCCTTTGGCCGGCGCGCCCGCGGCGGCTTCCCAGCGCGCCTGGCGCCGGTGGCCGGCCAGGGCGAGCAGGGCATCGGCCGCGGCCAGCGCGTCCAGATCGTGGCGGCCGAGATCGGCGCGCCGCGCCAGGTCGGCGGTATCGGCGTAGGGCTTCCGCTGCCGCGCGGCAACGATGCGATGGGCGGCCGCTTCGGACATCCCCTTGACCAGGCTCATGCCCAGCCGCACCGCCGGGCGCGGCGCGTAGCCGAAGTCCAGCGTGCTGTCCCATTCGCTGGCGCACACGTCCACCGGCAGCACGCGCACGCCGTGGCGGCGCGCGTCCTGGATCAGTTGCGCGGGCGCGTAGAACCCCATGGGCTGGGAATTCAGCAGCGCCGCGAGAAAGGCTTCCGGCTCATGGCGCTTGAGCCATGAACTGGCATAGGCCAGCAGGGCGAAGCTGGCCGCATGGCTTTCCGGGAAACCGTATTCGCCGAATCCTTCGACCTGCCGGAAGATGGCTTCGGCGAATTCCTTCGTGTAGCCGTGCGCCAGCATGCCGCCGATCAGCCGCACCCGGAATTTGTCCACGCCGCCCTTGCGCCGCCAGGCCGCCATGGATCGGCGCAATTCGTCGGCCTCGCCGCCCGTGAATCCCGCGGCCACCATGGCGATCTGCATGACCTGCTCCTGGAAGATGGGCACGCCCAGCGTGCGTTCGAGCACCGTGCGCACCTTGCCGCTGGGATAGGTCACGGGTTCCAGCCCCTGGCGCCGCCGCAGATAGGGATGGACCATGCCGCCCTGGATGGGGCCTGGACGCACGATGGCCACTTCCACCACGAGGTCGTAGAACTCCTTGGGTTTCAACCGGGGCAGCATGGTCATCTGGGCGCGCGATTCGATCTGGAACACGCCCACCGTATCGGCCTCGCTGATCATTTTGTAGGTGGCATCGTCTTCCTTCGGGATGTCCTGCATGGGGAAAGGCCGGCCGCGCCGCAGGGCTACCATATCGAGCGCGCGCCGGATCACCGACAGCATGCCCAGCGCCAGCACGTCGACCTTCAGCAGATGCATGGCGTCCAGGTCGTCCTTGTCCCACTGCACCACGCTGCGGCCCGGCATCGCGGCGTTCTCGATGGGCACCAGGCGCGACAGCTTGCCGCGCGACATGACGAAGCCGCCCGGATGCTGAGACAGGTGGCGCGGAAATCCCATCAGCAGGGTGGCCAGCACGGCCCACTGGCGCGCCACGCTGGATTGCGGGTCCAGCCCGCAGTTCTGCAGGCCGCGCAGCAGCCCGCCGCTGTCGTCCCACCATTGATGCGCCTTGGCCACGGCATCGACGATGGCCGGATCCACGCCCAGCGCCTTGCCCGTATCGCGCAGCACGCTGCGCGGCCGGTAGGTGATGACGACGCCTGTCAGCGCGGCGCGCGCGCGGCCGTATTTTTCGTAGATGTACTGGATGACTTCTTCGCGCCGCTGATGCTCGAAATCGACGTCGATATCCGGCGGTTCATTGCGCTCCTTGCTGATGAAGCGTTCGAACAGGGTGTTGCCGCGCACGGGGTCGACTTCCGTGATGCCCAGGCAATAGCACACGGCGGAATTGGCGGCCGATCCCCGGCCCTGGCACAGGATGCCCTGGGAACGGGCAAAGCGCACGATGTCGTAGACCGTCAGAAAATAGGCTTCGTAGCGCAGCTCCTGGATCAGCGCCAGTTCTTTTTCGATCTGCTCGGCTACCGGGGGCGGCGTGTGTTCCCCGAAACGGCGGCGTGCGCCGGCATAGGTTTCGGCGCGCAGATAGGAGGCGGGCGTGGCGCCGGGCGGCACGATTTCATCCGGGTATTCGTAGCGCAGTTCATCCAGGTTGAAGGTGCAGCGGCGGGCGATTTCCACGGTCTGGCGCAGGGCCTCGGCGGGGTAGAGCCGGGCCAGTTGCAGGCGCGACCGCAAATGGCGTTCGGCATTGGCGGCCAGGGCATAGCCGCATTCGCGCACCGGCGTGCCCAGGCGGATGGCGGTCAGCGTGTCATGCAGCGGCTTGCGGGAACGCACATGCATTTCCGCCAGCCCCAGCGCCGTGACGGGCAGCGCGCAGGCTTGCGCGGCCGCTTCCACGACGCTCCGATGCAGGTCGTCGCGGGACTGGTGCCGCAGCGTCAGTCCCAGCCAGGCGCGCCCGGCAAAGACCCGCGCCAGCCAGCGCGCCTGTTCGGCCAGGTCGGCCGCGGCAATGCCCGGCGCGGGCGCGAGGATGGCCAGGCATTCCGGCATGCCGGCCAGATGCGCGTAGTCCGCGGGTGGCCGTTCCAGGTCGGATACGGCCAGGCGGTAGCTGCCTTTCTTCGCCGCGCCGGTCCGCCCCAGCGTGATGAGTTCGGAAAGGTTGCCGTAGCCTTCGCGGGTTTGCGCAAGCAGGATCAGGCGCCACGGCTCGCCGCCGTCGCAAGACAGTTCGAAGTAGCTGCCGATCAACAGCGGCAGCTTGTGGCTCTTGGCCTCGATGTGCGCGCGCACCACCCCTGCCACCGAACACTCGTCGGTGATCGCCAGGGCGGTGTAGCCCAGCGCGGCCGCGCGTTCGACCAGTTCTTCCGCATGCGAAGCCCCGCGCAGGAAGGTGAAGTTGGTCATGCAGCCCAGTTCGGCGTAGGCGGGCAGGGCGCCGGAGGCCGCTTGCAAGTCTCCCGTCGTTTCGGGCAGATCGCCCATGCCGGCCGGATCGTCGTCGTGCGCATTCATGGCGTTCATCGCATTCAGCCAAACAGCCCGTGCAGGAACCAGCGGCCATCGTCCGCCCCGCGTTCCCGGTAAATCCAGTAACGGGCCGCGTCCGCGTCCTCCGCCACGAAGTAATCCCGCACCGCCGGGGCCTCGTCCCACCAGCCGCTTTCGATGCGTTCGGGGCCGCGCACCAGGGTCAGGGGCGTGCCATGCACCGGCCTGTTGCGGCGCACCTGCAGCGGCTGCGGCGGATCGAGCAGCCAGAAGGGGCGATCCAGGACGGGTGCGCGGACGCCGGGGCCGGCCGTGTCGTGCACGCCGGTCCAGCGATTGGCGACTTCGGGCCGATGGTCGGCGGCGGGGCAAGGGCGCAGCACCCGCGTTTCGCCCAGGCGGGACGTCAGCAGGTCCAGCAGACGCGCCTGTTCGCTGGCCGCCTGCGCCGGCTCTGGAAACAGGGTGGCATTGGCGGCGGGCTGCGGGACGGTCCGCGGCGCTTCCAGCACGACGGCGATGACCGGCGCTTCCAGGGTCATGCGGCCCAGCCGTTCGCGCAGCAGGCCAAGCAAATGGGCGGGCTGCCACGCGGGTTCGGCCAGGGTCAATTCCAGCCGGCTGGGCGGACGGGCATGACGGCCGCGTTCGTGTTCCATTTCCAGCGCCAGCGCGGGCACGGCGCGCTGGCGGGCGGTCAGCCAGCCGCTCATCTGTTCGATCAGCTTGCGGGCCACCGCAAGTACGGCATCGGCATGCTCGATACGCTCGATCAATTCGAAACGGCGCTTGAACTGCGCCGGCGGCGAAATCCAGGCGTGGACTTCCGGCGCCTGTCCATAAGCGGCGTCCAACGCTTTCAGCAGGGCGGGACCGCAACGCCGCTGCAAGCCGGCGCGGGGCAGGCGGCGCAGGAAGCCGAACTGGCGGCAGCCGATGCCGTGCAGCCATTCCAGATGCGGTTGCGCCTGCGGGAGCAGGGCGCAGGGCAGCGCGTCCAGCCGGCGCGCCAGGCGCGGCAGGGCCAGGGCGTGACGCGGGCCCGCATCGGTGCGGCGCGCCAGCAGCCAGGCGCCGCCGGCGGTGGGCGCCATTCCCAGGCGCGCCTGCAGCCCCAGTTCCGCCAGCGTGGCGGCGATGCGCCGCGCCAGCGCGCGCGGGCCGCCGAAGATGCGCAGGCTCGCGCCCACATTCAGCAGCAGGCTGTCGGCTTCGCCCAGGGCGACCTCGGGCGTGTACTGCAAGAGCGCCAGCGCCGCGCCTTCCATGGCGGCGCCTTCTGCCGCGACATCGCGATCCAGCAGGATGGCGTGCGGCGCCAGCGCGGTGGCGCCGGCGCGGCGCATGCCCAGGACGATGCCATGGCTGGCCGCGGCGGGGGTCAAAGCCATGACGCACTCGTGTTCGACCACGGCGCATGCCGTGGCGTCAAGCGGCCACGGCGGGTGCAGCGCGTCCAGCGCCAGCCTCGGCAGGTTGACGGCGATCCAGAGTTGCATGGGAAAGGGGAATAGGAGAAGGCGAGGATGCCGGCGTCCCGGACGGCGCGGCCGTCGCCGGCCGTTGCGTTTCGGACGGCACGGCCGGCGGCGCATCGGCCGTAGCGGGACGCGGCGTTTCCAGCGCGATATACAACGATTGGCCGCAGACCGGGCCGCGGCGTTTGACGATATCCACCATGACCCCGTTGCGGGCTGGCGTCAGGGCCAGCCGCAAGGGCGCGGGCGAGGCCTGCGCGGCGGCGCGCGCCGGCCGCAGGCAGAAGAACAGTGTGGGGCCGCCCTGGGCGGCCAGATGCAGGCGGCGCAGGGATTCGGGACGGGCCTGCGGCAGCCAGCACAGCAGCGCGGCGCAGCCCGCGTTCTTCAAAACCTGTTCCGCCGCCCACAGCGCGTCGGCGGGCCGCTCGGGATTCACCCAGAGCAGCCGGGCAGGGTCCAGCCCCCAGCTGGTCCACGCCGCGATATGCGGGATGCGGGGCGGCTGGACCAGGACGATGCAGCCCTGCGGATCCAGGGCCCGCAGGGCGGGCTGCAGCAGACGCATTTCGCCTATGCCGGGACGCGGCAACAGCAGTTCGTTCAGCACCCCCGTGGACCAGCCGCCGCCCGGCAATTCCTTGCCCAAGGCGGAATGCCCTGTGGGGACTGCCGCCCGCGAAGCCTGGGCGAGCTGCGTCCCCCGCCACAGGGCGGGATGGATCTGTTCGGGAGGCGGCGCGACGGTCGTCGACATGACACTGCGATAAGGGAGAAACGCCCCGCGGGCAAAGGCGGGGCGAGGAATTTACTGTACGAATATACAGTAAAAAAGAAGACGAAGGCGGTCTCGATTCTTGTCCTGCATCAAGGTAGAGCAGGGCGCCGGCAGGCCCGCAACCCAGCGGTATCGACGTCTTCACGCTTGACGGCGGGGCATCGCCTCTATATCGTACGATATATATCTTAAGATATAGGAGCTCCCATGCACTTCTTTCACCCCTTCTTCACCGCCGGCCGGCGCTGGAACCCGGGCGCCGTCTTCCACGCCATGGGCGGCCGGCATGGCGGCGGGCACGGCGGCTTTCCCGGCCGCGGCGGCCGTCATGGACATGGCGGCCATGGCGATGATGGCGCGAATGACGACCAGGGCTGGATGCGCGGCCGCAAATTCGGCGCGGACGACTTGCAATTGATGCTGCTCGGCATCCTGGAACAGAACCCCAGCCACGGCTATCAATTGATCAAGGCCCTGGGCGATATGAGCAGCGGCTTTTACACGCCCAGTCCGGGCATGGTGTATCCCGCGCTGACTTACCTGGAAGAACTGGGCTACGCCACGGTCGAACTCGAAGGCGCCAAGAAGCGCTATCACCTGTCCGACGAAGGCCGCGCGCACGTCCAGGCCAACCGGGACCGGCTCACGCTGCTGTTCGGCCGCTTGAAGCATGTCTCGCGCAAGATGGAATGGATGCGCCGCGCCTGGACCGGCCAGCCGGCCGAAACGGGCCGCGAAGGCGAGGACCGCGCGACGGGCTGGCTGCCGGAATACGTGCAGGCCCGCCAGGCCCTGCGCAACGCCTTGCTGCGGCGGGAAGACGCGGATCCCGCGGAACAGCGGCGCATCGCCGCGATCCTGGCCCGGGCGATTGCCGAAATCGAAGGCAATGCCCAAGACCAAGGCTGAACTTTTTCGAGGATGACTCATGACCGGACCCGATCTCACCGTCCAGCGCGTACGCCATGAACTCAAGATGCGGCTTCTTCAGGTTGTCCGCACGACCCGCGTATCGCCGCAACTGCTGCGCGTCACGCTCACCGGCGACGACCTGCGCGGCTTCGTCTCCGCCTCGTTCGACGATCACGTCAAGCTGTTCTTTCCGGCGCCGGGCCAGGACAAGCCGGCGCTGCCGTCCATCGGTCCCAACGGCATCTCCATGCCCGAAGGCGTGCCGCGTCCGGAGGCGCGCGACTACACGCCGCGCCGCTACGACGCCGCATCGAACGAGCTGGATATCGATTTCGTGCTGCACGGCGACGGCCCTGCCTGCACCTGGGCCGCGCAGGCCCGTCCCGGCCAGTACCTGGGCGTGGGCGGACCGCGCGGTTCCTTCGTGATTCCCACCGCCTTCGATTGGCATCTTTTGATCGGCGACGAGACGGCCTTGCCCGCCATCGCGCGTCGGCTGGAGGAATTGCCGGCGGACAGGCGCGCCATCGCCATCATCGAAGTGGCCGACGAACGGGCCCGGATCGCGCTGCCCTCGCGCGAGGGGCTGACGGTGCGCTGGCTGCATCGCCATGATGCGCCGGCCGGCGATCCCGCCAGGCTGGAACAGGCGGCCCGCGATGTGCCGCTGCCCGCCGGCGAAGGCTATGTCTGGGCGGCCGCGGAATCGGCGGCGGCCAAGGCGGTGCGGCAGGTCATGGTGCAGGAGCGCGGCATCGACAAAACGCGCATCCGCGCCTCCAGCTATTGGAAGCGCGGCGCCGCGGCGGTGCACGAAACGCACGAAGATTGAATGTCCCCGGCGGGGCCCGTCCGCCGTCTCCCTCACCCTCGCACTCCCTGGACCGCCGTCGAAACGTATTGCGAATAAATATCAATAACAATTAATATCGCGTCTCATTTGCGTCGGTCAACGTTCCGGTGGAGAAGGGAAAAGTGGTCTCTCAGGCAGCAGGGCGGCAGCGCCCCTCGCGTCAGCATTCTTTCGCATTCGTGCTTACCGCGGCGGCGGCCGCCTTGTGCGCCGCCAGTCCCGTTCGGGCGCAGGGGCCGGCCCAGGATTCTTTCCCGCCGCCCGCTGACGGGGCCGCCGCAGGAAGCTTCAGCGCCGACGCGCCCGTCACGCAGCTTCCCACCGTGACCACCCAGGCAACAGCCGTCGACGACGACACGCTCGTGCACCTGGAGACGCCCGTCAACACGGGCGCCCTGGGCACCCGCACCCAGCTCGAAACGCCGTTCTCCAGCACGGTCGTCACCGCGCAGGACATCGAGGACCGCCAGGTCAACAAGCTGGGGGATCTCTTCGCCCTGGATGCGTCCGTATCCGACAACAGCGCGTCCTATGGCGGTTGGGCCAGCTACCTGTCCGTGCGCGGCTTGCCCCTGGATTGGCAGAATTCCTACCGCATCGACGGCAAGCCTTTCCTGAGCTACGTCACCGTGCTCCCTTACGAGCAGTTCGAACGCGTCGAGCTCCTGAAAGGCGCCTCCGGCTTCATGTACGGATTCGGCACTCCCGGCGGGCTTATCAACTACGTCACCAAGCGGCCCACGGACGAGCCCCTGCGCCAGATCGACCTGGGCTATATCTCGCCAGGCCTGTTGAGCGAACACGTGGATATCGGCGGGCGCGCCGGGTCCAGCGGCGCCTTCGGCTACCGCCTGAACGCGACGCATCAGGGCGGCACGACGTACAACGATGGCTACCTGAATCGCAATTCCTTCTCGCTGGCGCTGGACGCCAGGCTTACCGACAGGCTGACCTGGGATTTCCAGTCCATCGTCCAGAACCGCAACGCGAACGAGCAGGAACCCAGCATCTACACCGGCATGATGACGGGCACCCGCCTGCCCAGCCCGGTACGCAACGACAACGACAACCTGGTGGGGAACGGCACCTATGCCGACAACAAGTTCCGGTTCTATTCGACGGGGCTGACCTACCGCTTGAATTCCGACTGGACGTTCAGCACCAACTACAGCTACAGCAGCACGCGCACGCGTCGCAATGAGTCCGTGCTGTACCTGCAGGACGCCGCCGGCGATTACATGGACAACCATTCCGACTACGGCGAGGCCTATGCGTACAACCAGTGGCAAGGCATGGTGCAGGGCAAGTTCCACACCGGCCCTTTGCAGCACCAGGTTGTCATCGGCGCGTCCTGGCAGAAGCAGAAGAGCGACTTCAGCTCCACGTATTTCAGCGGCCTGATCGGGCCGGGCAACATCTACCGCCAGAACACCAATACCTATTACAGCGAGGGTTCGCTCGACCTGTATCGCGCGGCCGAGATCACGCAGAAGGCGGTATTCGTCAGCGATACGGTGGATCTGACGCGCGGCTGGTCGGTGCTGGGCGGCATCCGCTATACCGACTACAGCCAGGTGGGTTTCAATCCCGACGGCAGCCGCGATTCGACCTACGACAAGAACGGCGTGCCGACGCCTACCTTGGCTTTGATGTACAACTTCGCGCCGCAGACCATGGCGTATGCGAGCTACATGGAGTCGCTGGAGCCCGGATCGACGGCAGGCGCCAACTATGCCAACTTCGGGGCGTTGCTCGATCCGCTGAAAAGCAAGCAGTACGAGATGGGCGTCAAAACGCAGCAGGAAAACTGGGCGGCCACCGCGGCGGTGTTCCGCATCGAGAAGAAGGCGGAATACACCAACGCGAGCAACGAGCTGGTCCAGGACGGAAAGTCGATCTTCCATGGCGTGGAGCTGGCGGGTTCGGTGCGCGTGGCGCGCGACTGGAATGTGGGAACGAGCCTGATGTTCCTCGATTCCGAATACCGCAAAGGTTCCGCCTACATCGGCAACCGCGTTGCCGGCGCGCCGAAATTCGTCGCCGCCGCGCAGATTACCTACAGCGTGCCTTACCTTCCCGGCCTGCGCCTGCGCGCGGATGCCAAATACACCGGCGCCACGATGCTGGGCGCGTCCAACGACATCCAGGTGGACGACTACACCATCGTCAACATCGGCGCCATCTACGACACCCGCATCGCCGGGTATGACGCCACCTTCCGGGCGGGCATCAACAACGTGGCGAACAAGAAGTACTGGCTGTACCAATCTTCGGATTACATCAAGGCGGGCGATCCGCGCACCTTCATGGTGAATGCGAGCGTCAGGTTCTGAACGTGCCGCGTCACTGCGCGCCGCGGCACGGGCTTTGCTGCACCGTCCGGGTCCGCCCGCGCGCCGCGCAATCCGGCGCTGCCGCGGGTTTCGTTGAACCTTTACGCAGAAGGAGCATCCGATGATGGAAAAGACAGAAGGCACCGTGCAGAAATGGGCGGGCAAGGCGCAGGACGCGGTGGGCGAGATGACCGGCGATGCCGGCACGCAGCTGGAGGGCAAGGCGCGCGAACTGGCCGGCCGTACTCAGCAGTCGTATGGCGAGCTGTTGAATATGGTGCGCGACTGCGCTTCCGAGAGGCCCTTTGCCACCGTGGCGGTGGCCGTCGGCGCGGGCTTCCTGCTTGGGGCTCTGATGTCGCGTCGCTAGAACCCTGAGCCGCCAGGCGGCTGACGCCCGGATCGCCAGCGCCCCGCTGTTTCCAGCGAAGGCGCCGGGCATCCGGGCGTTTCTGTTGCCTTACGCAATCGCGCGCCTATCGGATTTCCCCTTTCTCCAGCCGGTACGCCCGGTCGGCAACCTGATCGACGAATGCCTGGTTCTGCTCGGAAAGCAGCACGCTGGCGCCTTGCGCCTTCAAGGCCAGGATGGCGCGCGCCATCTGCTGCACGATGATGGGCGCCACGCCTTCCGAGGGCTCGTCCAGCAGGACCAGATAAGGATTGCCCATCAGTGTGCGCGCGACCGTCAACATTTGCTGCTCGCCGCCGCTCATCTGCCCGCCGCGGCGGCCGCGCATGTCGGCCAGGTTGGGGAAGAGGGCATAGAGCTGCTCCGGCGTCCAGTGCGGCGCCGCGCTGCCGTCGGGCCAGCGCCGTGGCGGCTGTGCGGCGATCTTCAGATTCTCGCTGACGGTCAGGTCGGTGAAGATGCGCCGGTCTTCCGGCACGAAGCCGACGCCCGCGCGGGCGATCTCGTATGGGGCCTTGCGGGAGATGTCCTGGCCCATGAAGGCGACCTGGCCGCGGCGCTTTTCCAGCATCCCCATGATCGCCTTCAGCGTGGTCGACTTGCCGGCGCCGTTGCGGCCGGTCAGGGCGACGATCTCCCCGCGCCGGACGTCCAGGTCGATGTCGAACAGGATGTGGGCGGCGCCGTACCAGGCGTTCAGCTTGCGCACCTGCAACAGCACGCCGTCCGTATCCGGGGCCGTCATGCCGGGCCGCCTTCGGAAGGCACGACGGCGCCGAGATAGACTTCGCGCACCTCGGGGTCGTCGCGCACCGCCTGCACGCTGCCTTGCGCGATACATTTGCCGCGCGCCAGCACGATCACGCGGTCTGCATGCGCGAACACCACGTCCATGCTGTGCTCGGTGAACAGGACCGCCATGCCGCGCTCCGCCACCAGCTGCCGGGTCAAAGCCATCAGGGCGTTGCGCTCTTCCGCGGCCATGCCGGCCGTGGGCTCGTCCATCAGCAGCAGCTTGGGCTCGTTCGCAAGCGCCATGGCCAATTCGACCCGCTTGACGTCGCCATAGGCGAGTTCGCTGCACGGGCGGTCCGCCTGGTCGGCCATGCCGACCTGCGCCAGCAGTTCCAATGCGCGCGTGCGCGCATGCGTTGCGGCCGGACGCCACAGGGAAAAGATGCGCCGTCGATGCGACAACAAGGCCATCTGGACGTTCTCGACGACGGTCAGCGACGCGAAGGTTTCGGCAATCTGGAAGGTGCGTCCCACGCCCAGCCGCCATATGTCGCGCGGATGCAGCCCCGTCAGCTCGCGGCCGTCCAGCGTGACCGTGCCGGCGCTGGGCTTGATCTGCCCGCCCACCATGTTGAAGGTCGTCGACTTGCCCGCGCCGTTGGGGCCGATCAGCGCCAGGAACTCGCCGCCCGCGACGTCGAAATCGATACCATCCACGGCGGTCACGCCGCCGAAGCGCTTGGTCAGCCTGCGCACCTGAAGCAGGCTCATTGCGGCGTCTCCCGCGCGGGCGTGCCGCCCGCGCGCCAGCGGTCCGCCAACTGCCGGGCGAATCCCGCGATGCCCTGCGGGAAGGCCAGCACGAGCAGCAGGATCACGCCGCCAAGCAGCGCGCGCCAGTATTCGGTCGCGCGCATGATGCTGTCCTGCAGCCAGGTGTAGACGGCCGCCCCGGCCACCGGTCCTGCCAGGGCCTGGATGCCGCCAAGCAGCACCATGACCAGGCCATCCACGGATTTGCCGACCGCCATCACGTCGGGGGCAATGCTGCCTTTGGAAAACGCGTACAGGGCGCCGGCCAGCCCGGCGAATCCGCCCGCGATGACGAAGGCCAGCCACTGCACGCGCGCCACATCCAGTCCGATGGCGTCGCTGCGCAGCGGCGAATCGCGGCCGGCCCGCATGGCGTAGCCGAACGGAGAAAACAGAATGCGCCGCAACAGCCAGACGCCCCCGGCGCTCGATGCCAGGGTCAGGTAGTAATAGGCGTAGCCCGTTGTCAGCAGATCCGAGGGCCAGACGCCCGTAACACCGTTGGACCCGCCGGTCACCCCGTCCCATTGGAAAACCACGGACCATACGATCTGCGCGAAGGCCAGGGTCAGCATTGCCAGGTAGACGCCCGACAGCCGCACGCAGAACCAGCCGAAGACCAGCGCGCCGGCCGCGGCCGCCAGCGGCGCCAGGGCCAGAGCCGCTTCCATGGGCAGTGTCAGGCTTTTCAGCAGCAGGGCGGCGCCGTAGGCGCCCAGGCCGAAATACGCTGCGTGACCGAAGGAATGTATCCCCCCGGGACCCATGATGAAGTGGAGGCTGGCGGCGAACAGCACGGCGATGAGGATGTCCGTGGCCAGGATGACGGCATAGGGAAAGCGATCGCTGGCCAGGGGCAGCGCGATCAGCACAACGAGCAGCGCACCCGCCAGCAGACGCATGCCGCGGGAGGCCGGGCGCAGCGGCGCTTCGACGGGCGCCGTCGCGCGCGCCGGGGGCGCGGGGCGGCCCAGCAGGCCCCAGGGCCGCACCGCCAGCACCACGGCCATCACCAGGAACTCGGCCGCCAGCGTCAGGGGCGCCAGCGAGAAGGCCACGCCGCCCAGCCTGACCGTGCCGATGGCGATGCACAGCGCCTTTATTTCGGCGATGAGCAGCGCCGCGATGTAGGCCCCCGGTATCGAGCCCATGCCGCCCACCACGACCACGACGAAGGCGTCGCCGATCGTCCGCAGGTCCAGTCCCAGGCTGGCCGGCTCGCGCGGCACCTGCACCGCGCCGGCCAGGCCGGCGAGCGCGGCGCCAAGCGCGAAAACGCTGGTGAAGAGCCAGCCCTGGTTCACGCCCAGCGCACCGAGCATTTCGCGGTCCTGGGTGGCGGCGCGCACCAGCAGGCCCCACCGCGTACGCGTGAGCAGCAGCCACAGCAGGCAGAGCACGATAGGGCCGACGGCGATCAGCACCAGGCTGTACGCGGGAAACTGGCGCTGCAGCACGGTCACCGAGCCGCCCAGGCCGGGCGCGCGCCGTCCCAGCAGGTCCTCGGGACCCCAGATCGCCAGCGCCGCGTCATTGATCAAGAGCACCAGGGCGAAGGTCGCGAGCAGTTGCAGCAGTTCCGGTGCGCGGTAGATGCGCCGCAACAGCGCCAGTTCGACGATCGCGCCGAGCAGGCCGATCGCCGCCGCGGCGAGCAGCGTGCTGCCCCAGAATCCCAGCGGCGTCGCGCCGTAGCGCTCGGTCAGGCTGTAGGCCACGTAAAGCCCCGCCATGTAGAGCGAGCCGTGGGCGAAGTTGACGATGCGCGTCACGCCGAAGATCAGCGACAGGCCGCAGGCCACCAGGAATAGCGTGGAAGCCTCGGCCAGCCCGTTCAGCAGCTGGACCAGCAATGCGCTCAGGTCCATGCCGGCCTGCCCATAGCGGTGCGGGGGCGGCGCGCCGCCCTCGCCTGGCGCCGGCGGCTCAACGCGCTGCCGGTCGCAGTTTCCTGACCTCTTCGTCCGAGGGCAGGAAATTGGCGCCGTCCATGTACTGGTAATCGATCATGACGCCTTTGCCATCCTGCTGCGCCAGCTTGCCCACATACGCGCCCATGGTGGACTGGTGGTCGATGGCGCGATATTGGATGTGGCCGAACGGCGTCTCCACTTTCAGCCCTTCGAACGCGGAAATCAGCCTTTCGGTGTCCGCGCCGCCCGCCTTGCGCATGCCCGCGGCCATGGACATCACGGCGCTGTAGCCGATGACGGAACCCAGGCGCGGATAGTCCTTGAAGCGGGCGCGGTACGCATTGCGGAAAGCGGTGTGTTCCTTCGTCTCGATGGACGACCACGGATAGCCGGTGACGATCCAGCCGGTGGGCGTCTCGTCCTTCAGCGGGTCAAGGTATTCGGGTTCGCCGGTCAGCAGGCTGACCACCGGCGTTGCGGGAAACAGACCCCGCGTATTGCCCTCGCGCACCAGTTTGGCCACATCGGTGGCGAACAGCACGTTGAAGATCGCATCGGGCTTTGCGTCGGCCAGCGCCTGCACCACGCTGCCCGCGTCCACCTTGCCCAGCGGTACTGCCTGCTCATTGACGAATTCGACGTCCGGCTGCGCCTTCTTCAGCAATTCCTTGAAGGTGGCGACCGCGGACTGGCCATACTCGTAGTTCGGATAAACCACCGCCCAGCGCTTTTTCTTCAGTTTTACCGCTTCCGGCACCAGCATGGCCGTCTGCATATACGTGGAGACGCGCAGCCGGAAGGTATAACGGTTGCCGTCCTGCCAGACGATCTTGTCGGTCAGCGGCTCGCTGGCCAGGAAAAAGACCTTTTTCTGGCGGGCGAAGTCGGTCAGCGCCAGGCCGACATTCGACAGAAAGGATCCCATCAGAACGTCGGCACGCTCGCGCGCCAGCAGTTCTTCCGCGGCGCGCACGGCGTCGCCAGGGTTGGCATTGTCGTCCCGTGTGATCAGTTCAAGCTTCTTGCCGGCGATGCCGCCTGCCGCGTTGACCTGTTCGACGGCCAGTTCCATCCCTTTCCGGTAGGGCTCCAGAAAGGCTGGCTGCGCCTTGTAGCTGTTGATCTCACCGATGCGGATCGTGGTGCTTTCCGCGGCCGCATCGGCGCAAAAGGCGATGCCCGCCAGCGCGAGCGCGATGCCGGAACCGGCGATGGCGGCGGCGCGGGCCAGCCGGACAGCGGCGCTGCGGCCGCGCGCCGGTGTGTCGTGATTCATGACTTCCCCTCGGGTACCCGTGTAGCGATAGCCGAGACTATAAAGGCCTTTGGCGACCGAGGGGCGTTTGCCGCCTCGGCGCGGATTCAACGCGGTGTGGCGGCGGCGCGCCTCGCACGGCCTGGGACACCAGGGTCGCGGGCCTGCGCGTCCACGCCGGATTCCGGCTGCGCGGCGGGCGCCATCGCTTCGTCCGGCTCCCCGTGGGCGTTCCCGGCGATCAGCACACGCAGTATGGCCTCGCGCTCGTGGGCCGGCAGCGCCGGATCGGTGCTGGCCTTTTGGGCAATCCAGGCGGCCACGGGGACCCCGTCACGGAACAGGATGCGATTGCCGGCGACGGCCGGCACGCGCTCGCCGGGCAGGAGGGTGCCGCACAGGTTCAACGGATCCACGGCCGATATCCGCACCAGGCTGCCGTCAGGCGGGCGCCGCCGCACCTCGCGCAGGACCGGGATGGCTTCGGGCAGGGCAAATTGTTCGCCCGCCAGGCCTGCGACGAAGCGGCCCCCCCGCAGCTCCCCGCGCGCCTCCATGCGGTGCAGGACGGGCAGCCACTCGCGCCACGGCGGCAGCCAGTCCGGTTCGCGGTCAAGCAGCCGCCAGAAGACGACGCCGTAGCGCCGCAGCAGGACCCTGGCGATGTGTTCCAGGGTATCCGGCGGGACGGACGGGCGCCGCGCGGGGCCGCGGCTGCCCGCAAGGGGGGATGCCGCCGCGCGGCCGCCGCGGCTGTCCGCCAACGCCGTCGCGCCGGCATCCGCCGGGCGGCGCACCGGCGCCCAGCGGCCGGCCAGCTCAAGCGGCTGCGGCATCGCCCCCCGGCGCCGGCGCGCGGCGTGCGCGGTGCGGCGCGATGCCGGCATCAGCAGCGCTCTCAGGCCGGCGAAGCTGTCCGCCGCGATCAGCCCGGCGGCGACGAGTTCGCCCAGGGCGTCTTCCAACTGGCCGGGCAGCACGCGGGTTGCAGCCAGCAGTTCGTCATAGAACAGTGCGCCGTCCTCGAGCATGGCGTCATACACCTGGCGGGCCCGGGGCGATACGTCGAAGGCCCCATCGGCCGCGGGCAGGGCCTGCCACATGCGCAGCTGGCGGCGCGGCAGGATGACCATCGGCGTGGCGCGCACCGGACCGGCGCCAGGCCGGCTGCTGCCGCTGGTGCGAGAGGGGCCGGCCAGCCGCATCCAGGCGATCTTGCCCGCCCGTGACAGTTCATCCAGCCAGGCGGGATCGTAGTCGGCGATGCGCGCGGCGAGCAGTTCGCTTTCCCATGCCCCGGCCGGGGCCTCGTAGCCTTCCAGCTGATCCAGGATCCCTGGCAGCGCCTGCGGACCGCGCAAGCGGGTATCGGCCGACAGATGCTGCCAGTCGAACAGGAAACGCATGAAGTCCTGGCGGGAGACCGGCTCGATCTCGCTGCGCAGGCGCTTGATGGTGTAGCGGTGTATGCGCGCGAGCAGGTGACGTTCGCACCATTCCTCTTCCCGCGCGCCGGGGGTGAAGCGGCCCCGCATGGCGCTGCCTTCGCTTTCCAGACGGGCCAGCGCCATCGCGACGGCGCCGGCGGGCCAGTGCAGCAGCCGTTCGAGCGTCTGCACGGTGACCGGCCCGCTGGCGCTCAGGCGGGCGCGCAGTACGTCCAGGCGCGCGGTGTCCACGTCCCATTCCGCCTCATCGGGCACGGGCGGCAACGCGGGGTCGACATGCGTGTCGGCGAGGTCGGCCACCGCCGCCTTGACGCAGCCCAGCCGTTCCCTGGCAATCCAGAACACGTGTCCGCCGGCGATGCGCAGGCGGCAGGCGCGCCCGCTTTGCAGCAAGGCGCCAAGCCAGGCGTTCCAGCCCTCGTGGGCATCGGCTTCTTCCACCGTGACGCAAGCCAGCTCGTTCAGGGCTTCGTGCATTTCGTCCGCATCGCGCGGCTGCGGCCAGGCTTCGTCGCGCACGCGTTGGACGGCGTCCGGGTCCAGCGCGCTCAGGTCGCCGCCCGCGGCCGGGTCGGTCCATCTGCGGGCCATGACAGCCCGCGTGCGGCGTTCTTCCAACGGCGCATCGTCCAGATAGGCGTAGGGCTGCGCGCTCAGGATCTCCATCGCCAGCGGCGACGGCGCGGGCAGGTCGCGCGCGATGAGCCGGACCCGGCCCTGCTCGATACGGCGCAGCACGGCCAGCCAGCCTTCGCTATCCATGGCTTCGTGCAGGCAATCGTCGATGGTCTGCGCCACCAGCGGATGGTCGGGCACTTCGCGTTCGCCCTGAATGTTCTCCAAGCAGGCCGCCTGGTCCGGAAAGACCGCGGCAAGCAGGTCGTCGCTCTTCATGCGCTGCAGGGGCGGCGCGACCTTGCGCCCGCCCGAAAAGCGCGGCAGCGCCAGCGCCACGCCCGCGGTCCAGCGCCAGCGCACATTGAACAGCGGCGCATCGAGCAGCGCCTGGACCAGCACATGCTCGGCGTTGCCCGAACGCAGATAACGCCAGACTTCGTCCAGCGCAAAGCTGTGCGCGGTGGACAGGGACAGCACGATCGCGTCTTCCGTCGCGGCCGCCTGCAGCTCGAAATTGAAGCTGCGGCAAAAGCGCTTGCGCAATGCCAGGCCCCAGGCACGGTTGACGCGGCTGCCGAAGGGCGCGTGCAGCACCAGCTGCATGCCGCCCGCCTCGTCGAAAAAGCGCTCCAGGATCAGGGTATCCCGCGTCGGCAGTTCGCCCAGCGCCGCCCTGGCCCCGGCCAGGTAATCGACGATCTGCGCCGCGGCGGCTTCGGCGATGCCGATTTCGCCGGACAGCGTGCGCGCCGCGTGGTCCAGCCTTTCCTGCGCGGCGCCCTGGGCCAGCAGGTCGTTCACGCGCTGCCGCAGCCGCGACACGCCGATGGAAAGCTCATCGCTGCGCCCGGGAGCCTCGCCCAGCCAGAACGGAATGTTCGGCGCCATTCCCTGCGCGTCTTCCACCCGCACGCGCCCCGTCTCCACGCGCAGGATGCGATAAGAGGTATTGCCCAATTGAAAGACGTCGCCGGCCAGGCTTTCAACGGCGAAGTCCTCGTTGACCGTGCCGATGTTCAACCCCTGCGGTTCGAGCACGACGGTGTAGTCCGCGTTGTCGGGAATCGTGCCGCCAGAGGTCATGGCAGTGAGCCGGCTGCCCCGCTTGCCGCGCACCGTGCCGCTGACCGTATCCCGATGCAGGTATGAAGCGCGCTGTCCGTGGCGGCCCACGTGGCCCGACGCAAGCATGCGCAGCACCGCATCGAATCGTTCGCGCGGCAGCTCCGCGTAGGGTTCGGCCTGGCGCACCAACGCATACAGCTCGTCCTCGCGCCACTCGCGGCACGAAACGTCGGCCACGATCTGCTGCGCCAGCACATCCAGCGGCGCGCGCGGAATCCGCAGCAAATCCAGTTCGCCGCGCCGCACGCAATCGAGCAGCGCCGCGCATTCGACCAGATCGTCACGGGAAACGGGAAACAGCCGGCCCTTGGGAATGCCGCCCACATGATGGCCGGCGCGGCCGACGCGCTGCAGCAGGGCCGATATGCCGCGGGGCGAACCCACCTGGCATACCAAATCCACATCGCCGATGTCGATGCCGAGTTCCAGCGATGCGGTTGCCACCAGCACCTGCAGATCTCCCCGCTTCAGCCGTTGTTCCGCATGCAGGCGATGCTCCTTCGCCAGACTGCCGTGGTGGGCGGCCACTGCGTCCTCGCCGAGCCGCTGGGCAAGATGGCGGGCAGCGCGTTCGGCCATGCGGCGCGTGTTGACGAAGACCAGCGTGGTGCGGTGCTGCACGGCCAGCGCCGCCATACGGTCGTAGACGAGCTCCCAGACGTCGTTCGCCATGACGGCTTCCAGCGGCACAGGGGGAAGCTCGATGCCCAGGTCGCGTGCGCGGCCGTGGCCGATGTCGACGATGGCGCAATCCTTGCCGTGCCGGGCGCCCGCCAGAAAGCGCGCCACGGCGTCCAGCGGCTTTTGCGTGGCCGACAGGCCGATGCGCGCCGGCGGCGTCGGGCAAAGCGCGTCCAGCCGCGCCAGGCTCAGGGCCAGGTGGCTGCCGCGCTTGGTGCCGGCAACCGCATGGATTTCGTCCACGATCACCGTGCGGGTGGTGGCGAGCATCGCGCGGCCGCTCTTGGACGTCAGCAGCACGTACAGCGATTCCGGCGTCGTGACGATGACGTGCGGCGGCCGCTTGCGCATCGCGCTGCGGTCCTGCTGCGTCGTGTCCCCCGTCCGCACCGCGGTGCGGATGCCGTGATCGGGCAAACCCAGCTTGCGCAGCGCGTCGTTGATGCCCGCCAGCGGCGCTTCCAGATTGACGCGGATATCGTTGGACAGCGCCTTCAGCGGAGACACGTAGACGACCGTGGTTTCGTCGGGCAATGCGCCGCCCGCCGCGGCGCTTTCGCACACCAGTTCGTCGATGGCGGCGAGGAAAGCGGTAAGCGTTTTGCCCGAGCCGGTGGGCGCGGCGATCAGGGTGGGGCGGCGCTGCCGGATGAGCGGCCACGCCGCCTGCTGCGCCGGGGTGGGGGACGGGAAGGCGCGGCGAAACCAGGCGGCGACGGCGGGGTGGAAGTCGTCCAGCGCCTCGGCGCCGGCGGGAAGGGCGGTCATGGTTTCTTATATCGGGGCGCCGCGGCCGAAGTCAACCGCGCCGCCGGCGGGCCATTGGCGACCGTGTCGCGGCCGCTCGAATGCCCCTGCAAGGGCCGCAAGCCGCTTCAAGGCCTGCCTGGCAGAATGCCGCTGCGGGCCGCTTTGGCGCCCTTCGAGCCGTCTTCAGGGCCGCACGATGGCGAGCTTGGCGGCCAGCGCCACGAACGCCGCGGCAAATCCGCGCCGCAGCCAGGCCAGTACCGCCGGGCGGCCGATGACGCGGTCCTTCACCCTTGCGGCGCACGCCCCGTAAAGCGCGAAAACCAGGAAGGTCATCAGCATGAAGACGCCGCTCATCTCGAGCATGCGATGCAGCGGCGCCGGCTCGCCGGGCGCGAGAAACTGCGGCAGGAAGGCGAAGAAAAACAGCGACAGCTTGGGGTTGAGCAGGTTGGTCAATATCGCCGAGCCGATGACGCGCAGCGCGGAGCGGGGCGCGGCGGCATCGCCGTCCACGGACAGCGCGCCATTGTCCTTCAGGCTTTGCCACGCCAGGTAAAGGAGATAGGCGACGCCCAGGTATTGCACCGTGCGAAAGGCCAGCGCGCTGGCATGGAGCACGGCTGCCAGTCCAGTCATGGCGGCCAGCATGTGGGGCACGATGCCCAGGGTGCAGCCGAAGGCCGCAATGATGCTGGCGCGCGTGCCGCGCGTCAGGCCGGCGGCCACGGTGATGACCACGCCCGTTCCCGGCGAGGCCACGACGATCAGCGACGTGATCAGGAATTCGATGCTCATGCGTGGTCTCCGGATGGGGGTAGCAACCGCGTCCCCGGTGGTGTGCACGGGAACCGGCGTGGCCGCGGCTTGCTCGCATGGCGGCGCATCGCGGTTGCGTCGCGCCCGCCTCCGGGCGGCCGGCGGCCGTCACGAAGAATCCCGGCATTGTGCCCACGAATCCGGGATGGCGGGAAGAGGGGCGTCTAAGATGTGGGCATGAAGACGACACTGGACGAAATGCAGACCTTCATTGCCGTGGTGGACACCGGTTCCATCACGGCCGCATCGGCCCAGTTGGGCCAGACGGTATCGGCCATCAGCCGGGCGCTCGGCCGCCTGGAACGCAAGCTGGAGACGACGCTGCTGCAACGCACGACGCGCCGGCTCGCCCTTACCGAGGAAGGCAAGGTGTTCCTGGCCGAGGCCCGCCGCATCGTGGAGTCGGTCGATGCAATGGAAGAACAGATGGCGGTGCGGCGCCAGCGTCCGGCCGGTCTGCTGCGGGTGAATGCGGCGTCGCCCTTCATGCTGCATGTGATCGTGCCGCTGGTGGGCGACTTCCGGGCGCGCTATCCGGAAATCTCGCTCGAACTGCACACGAGCGACCAGATCATCGATTTGCTCGAACAGCGCACGGACATCGCCATCCGCATCGGCCCCCTGCGCGATTCCACGCTGCATGCGCGGCCCCTGGGCAGCAACGCCTTGCGTATCCTGGCCAGCCCCGCTTATCTGGCCGAACGCGGCAAGCCCCGCACGCCCGCCGACTTGGCGCGCCACAGCCTGCTGGGATTTACCCAGCCGGACAGCCTGAACCAATGGCCGTTGCGCCATGCGTCCGGGGAGTCGATGGCCATCCAGCCCACGCTCGCGGCGTCCAGCGGCGAAACCTTGCGCCAATTGGCGCTGGCGGGACAGGGGCTGGTGTGCCTGGCCGACTTCATGACCGTCGAGGACCGCCGGCGCGGCGACCTGGTGCAGGTGCTGACCCGCCACACCGTCGATGTGCGGCAGCCGGTGCATGCCGTGTATTACCGGAACACCCAGCTGGCGTCGCGCATCGCCTGTTTTCTCGACTACGTGGCCGAGCGCATGCAGCCGGCTCGGGCCTAGGGGTAGCCGCGCCGATCAGTTCTGGCGCAAGGCGGCGGCGCGCCACCGCATGAGCGCCGCCTGGCAAGCCTGCTCCACATCGCCGGCGCCGGATCCGCCAAGCAGGGCAGCGCCCTGCCGCCTGCATTCCTTCTGCATGAACCTGTCGAAACCTTTCTGAGACGCCTCGAGCGCGTGCATGGCATGGGGCGTGGCGGCGGAATCGATCTGCTTAAGTTGCGCCGCCGTCGTTGCGTAGGCCTGCCGCATCGCCTTGCGCGCCACGTCGATGCGGTTCTGCAGGCAGGCTTTCAGCGCCGTGCGCGGCTGGCCGCCGATGTCTTTCGCACAGGCGTTCAGTTCGTTTGCCGCGGCGGATGGCGTGCCTTGCAGTGACAACAAGTCTTGCGATGACCCGGTACCTTGTGATGCTGCCGTACCTGGCGGCGAGGCCGGCACCGCGGGCCCGGCCGCGGCGATGGCGGCCGCGGCGGCAAAGGTCAACCCTGCAAGGGCTCGTGTGATCGTCGATGCCGGATTCATGCCGTTTCTTGCTCCTACGCTCGTTGTCTACGCTCGTTGTCTACGCTCGTTGTCCCTTGGTGCGCCGGGAAAATGGCTGCGGCGATTGTAGGGCGCGGGCGCCGGTCCGGCATGGCGGGCGACGTTGAAACGGCGCGCGAGATCGCGAATTCAAAAAATACCGGACGGCGGCGCCGGAGTTTCAGAATTTCGGCCTGGACGGCCCTCATGCGGCGTCATGAAAGATCACGCCCAGCACGTGCCGACGGCCGGCGCGAACCTGGCTCACGCCGTGGCGCAGCTTGACCCGGTAAGTGCCGCGAACGCCCTGCACCGGCCGTTCGTTTACCGCAAACACCACGCCGTCGCCCTTGTTCAAGGGCACGACGTGGACGCGCGACTGCATGCGCGGGCGCTGCTCGGTCAGCACGAACTCGCCGCCGCTGTAGTCCGTGCCTGGCGCGGACAGCAGTATCGCGATCTGCAAGGGAAACACGTGTTCACCATACAGGTCCTGGTGCAGGCAGTTGTAGTCCCCCGCGCCGTAGCGCAACAGAAGCGGCGTCGGGCGGCTTTGCCCCGCCTGATGGCAGCGCCGCAGAAAGCCCGTAAGGGTGGGGGGATAACGCACCGCATGGCCCATGGCGGCGTTCCAACGGTTCGCGATGGGCGCCAGCTTCGCATAAGCCTGGTCGCGAAGCGCCTGGATCAGTTCAGGCAACGGATAGTCGAAGTACTGGTACTCGCCTTGCCCGAAGCCGTGGCGGCTCATGACGATACGGCTGCGGAATCTTGCCGCTTCGTCGTAACAGGCCGCCACGGCGTCGCATTGGGCGTCCGAAAGCAGCCGCGGCAGCACCGCGCAGCCGCTGGCGTCGAGCAATCGTTCGGCCGAGGTCCAATCCTGGTCTTTCAGACCTTGTGGCGGCTCTTGCAAGGGCGGCGGCGACATGGCGGGCACGAAAAAAGAGGGGGCCTTTCAGTCTAGCGGCATGGCGCTGTGGCGCACTCCGCTTGTTGCGCCGTAGGCCAATGGTGCCAGTGCGCGATCCGGCCGGCCCGCCGGTTCGCGGGCCTGCGAGATCATGTGGGGGCGCGAACCGCCTGGCGCGCCAGCAATTTCCACCCGTCCGCCTGCCTGTGCCAGACCAGCAGGATCCTCAGACTCACATGGCCGGGCTTGCCGCCGTCATTGGTGTCCGCGTCCATCAGATGGCGCACCAGCGCGACGTCGCCGACCACAATGATGTTCTGCTCGCTCAGTTCGATGCGCCGGAAGTCCGAGCGGCGCGAAACCAGGGCGTCGATGAACGCGGCCTTGTCTTCCACCGTGCCATTGGAATGGCCGTACGACAGGGCATCGGCGGTCAGGGCGGCCAGGCTGCCGCCATCCGGGTCGAGCATCTGCCGCCTCAGCGCTTCGACGCATTCGGCGACTTCTATTCGAGCATCATCAGTCGTCATATAACAAGAGACGCTTTTCAGCGCAGCGAAAGCCGGGAGTTCGGCGGATAGGGATTTTTACCATGTACGTTGTCGTACATCAATGCTATAGTCGCCGCGTCTGCCGGACCTCATGCATCGCGCCGGCGGCCATACGCAAAAGCCGGCCCTGCCATGGGCCTCCATAAGACGAGACAGAACGCGCGATGAGCTTTTCCCTGGATTTCAGCAGCCTCTGGCCCTATTGGCCGGTGTTCCTCAAGGGCGCCTGGCTGACCCTGAAGATGACGGCCGTGGCGATCTTCTTCGGCGTCATCCTTGGCACGCTGGTGGCCTTCGCCAAACGCAGCCGGTTCCGTCTGCTGTCGCGCGCCTGCGCGGCCTATATCGAAGTGGTCCGCAACACGCCGTTCCTGGTCCAGATTTTCATCCTGTTCTTCGGGCTGGCCAGCGTGGGTGTGCGTCTGCCCACGTTCGCCGCCGCCGTGCTGGCCATGATCGTCAACATCGGCGCCTATGCCGCCGAAATCATCCGCGGCGGCCTGGAGGCCGTGCCGCGCGGCCAGATCGAGGCGGCGGAATGCCTGGGGCTGTCGCGTTGGCGCATCGGCTGGCACGTCATGCTGCAGCCGTCCATCGAAAAGGTCTATCCCGCGTTGACCGGACAGTTCCTGCTGATGATGCAGGCTTCTGCCGTGGCCTCGCAGATCTCCGCCGAAGAGCTGACCGCCGTGGCCAATACCGTCCAGTCCGACACGTTCCGGTCGCTGGAAACGTACCTTGTGGTCGCTGCCCTCTATCTGGCCCTGTCGTTTCTGATCAAGCTCATCGCCTGGGTGGTGGGCGAGTACGCGTTCAAGCGGCGGCGCGCCGTCCGCCGCGCCGCCGCCCTGGCCGGCAAGGCGCCGCCCAAGCGCGCGAACGTGACCACGGCCATCAAGCGGGGGGCGGCATGATGAATGGCTTCTCAATGGCGCACCTGTGGTACCTGGTGCAGGCGATCGGATGGACGCTGGCCCTGTCGGCCCTGGCGTTCGTGCTGGGCAGCATCGGCGGCTTCGGCGTCATGCTGGCGCGCATTTCGCCGCGCCGCTGGCTGCGCACGGCCGGCTTCGTCTATATCGAAATCATCCAGGGCATTCCGCTGCTGATCCTGCTGTTCATCGTGTACTTCGGCCTCTCGGTCTATGGCTACGAAGTGCCGTCGCTGGTGGCGGCGGGGCTGGCATTGATGATCTATACCAGCGCTTATCTGGGCGACATCTGGCGCGGCTGCGTGCAAGCCATGCCCAAGCCGCAGTGGGAGGCATCGGAATGCCTGGCCATGACGCGCTGGCAGACACTGCGGCTGGTCATTATTCCGCAGGCCGTGCGCCTGGCCCTGCCATCGACGGTGGGTTTTTTGGTGCAGCTGATCAAGATGACCTCGCTGGCGTCGGTGATCGGGTTCATCGAGCTGACCCGCGCCGGCCAGATCATCAACAACTCGATTTTCGAACCCTTCCTCGTGTTCGGTCTGGTGGCCGCGTTCTATTTCGCGCTGTGCTACCCGCTGTCCCGCTGGAGCCAATCGATGGAGAACAAGCTGAATGTCGGCAATCGTTAAGCTCGATGACGTCTATAAGCGCTTTGGTTCCAACCAGGTGCTGCAGGGCGTGTCCTTCGAGGTTGCCAAAGGCGAGATGATCGCGGTCATCGGCGCCAGCGGCTCCGGCAAAAGCACGGCGCTGCGCTGCATCGATCGGCTGGAGACCATCGACCAGGGCCGCATCGAAGTGTGCGGCATCCGTGTCGATGCGCCAGACGTGGATTTGCGCCAGCTGCGCCTGGAAGTCGGCATCGTGTTCCAAAGCTACAACCTGTTCGCCCACCTGACGGCGCAGGAAAACATCATGCTGGCCCTGCGCCACGTCAAGAAGAAAAGCCGGGACGAGGCGCGCCGCATCGCCCTGTCGGTGCTCGAGCAGGTGGGCCTGGCGCAGAAGGCCGACGCCTATCCCGAGCAACTGTCGGGCGGCCAGCAGCAGCGCGTCGCCATTGCGCGGTCGCTGGCGATGGCCCCCAAGGTCATGCTGTTCGACGAGGTGACTTCCGCGCTGGATCCGCAGCTGACGGGCGAAGTTTTGCGCGTGATGGAGAACCTGGCCGCCGATGGCATGACCATGCTGCTCGTCACGCACGAAATGGCGTTCGCCAAGCGCGTGGCCGACCGCATCATCTACATGCACCAGGGCAAGGTCTGGGAAGTCGGCGACGGCAGCATGCTCGACGCCCCGAAAACGCCGGAGCTGCGCGCGTTTCTCAGCAACGGGTTATAGCGCCGCGCCGGCCGCCCGGCCGGTCTGCGCGGCGATTCATCAACGAATCGATCGACCGTTCATCCACCAGGAGACACACTTGAAATTCAAACATCTTTTCCTGCGCGGCTGCGCCGCCGCGTTCCTGCTGGCCGGCACGGCCCACCTTGCCGCGGCGGACGAACTGGCGGACATCAAGAAGGCCGGCAAGATCCGCGTGGCCATCGCCATGGGCACCCCGCTGTTCAGCTACGTCGATGAGAACCTGAAGCCCACGGGCTCGGACGTCGATACGGCGGCCTTGCTCGCCAAGGATCTGGGCGTCAAGCTGGAAATCGTCCAGGTCACCAATGCCGCCCGTGTGCCGACATTGCAGGCCAGGCGCGCCGACCTGGTGATCGCCGATCTTTCGATCACGCCGGAGCGCGCGAAGGTGGTCGATTTCTCGGTGCCATACGCGGTCATTTCCCTGATCGTCGGCGCGCCGAAGGACATCAGGATCAAGGACTATGCCGACCTCAGCGGCAAGACGATCGGCCTGACCCGCGCGACGGTCAACGACAGCATCACGACGGAAAAAGCCAAGGGCGCCGACATCAAGCGCTACGAGGACGATGCCACGCTTATCACGTCCATGGTGACAGGACAGATAGACATCTTTTCCAGCACGCCGTCCAATCTTGCCGAAATGCAGAAGCGCGCGCCCCAGCGCAATCTGGAGATGAAATTCGAGCAGAAGGACTTCGACCTGGGCATCGCCTTGCAGAAGGACCAGCCCGCATTGAAGAACTGGGTGGACAACTGGGTTCGCGAGAACCTGAAGAACGGCAGGCTGAATGCCATCTACAAGAAGTATCACGGCCGCGATCTGCCGGCCCGCATTACGCAGGTGCAGAGCTGATCGGCATTTGAGCCGGCGCGCATCGCGCGCCATCGCCACCGCCACCGCCATCGCCATCGCCATCGGCGGTACGGCGGAACCAAAGGGAAACGGGGACCACTAGAGGCTCTCGTTTTTTCCTCTCATGGTTCCGAATCCATCATGGCGATATCCAAAAGGGCGGCCGGCCCGCATGCCCGCCGCGCGGCTTTGTCTCATCTGATGCGCCGTACGGTGATGGGCAGCCTATTCATGCCCGTCTCGCTGTACGCCGCGCCAGAGGAGAGCTTTCGCACGGCCGAGTACCAGGCTTCCTGGGGCCTGGGAATGATCAATGCGGCCCCGGCGTATGCCATGGGCTATACGGGCAAGGGCGTGCGCGTCGGCGTCGTGGACGATGGCGGCGCCTACGGCCACCCGGAATTCGCGGGACGCGCATGGCCTTGGGGCACGCAGATCGATGCCGCCACAGGTGACGTTATCGAGCCGGGTGTTCACAGCACCGCGGTGGCGGGGCTCCTCGCCGCAGCCCGGGATGGCATCGGCATGCATGGAGTGGCGTACGACGCCACGCTCTTCCCGGTGCAGGGCTTCTACGATGGCGGCCCAATGTTTTCCGACGAGGCGATTCGCGAGGCGGTGGACAATGGCGTACGCGTCATCAACGGCAGCTATGCGCCACAGGTGTATCCGTTGCCGGAAATGGATGCGGAAGACGCGAATCCCACGTACACGCCGCAATCGATCCAGACGCTGCTCCTTGGATCCGATGGACGGCTGCAGAATTTCAGCGACGAGGCCGAGGCGCTGCGCTACGCGGCCGCAAACGATGTCCTTACTGTTTACGCCGCCGGGAACGAAGCAGGGGTTCATCCCGTGGCCGCACGGCATCCCGGGGGGTTCGGTCTGTTGCCCTTCATTCATCCGGGCAACCATGCGGCGGGGATATACCAGATTGTCGATGGGGGACAGGAGTGGGAAATGTCCGCTTATTCTCCCGAGAATTATCCGAAGATAGACCTTCAGGACCCGCGGCTGCGCGCCTTCGATTTCCGCGATCTGGAAGGGACATTGATTGCTGCCGTCGCAGTGCGCCGCGACAGGACAATCGCCAGCTACAGCAACGGCTGCGGTGTGGCGTGGCGGTGGTGCATCGCTGCTCCGGGCGGCGACGGTCCTGACGCCGGGGAAGATGCCGCGTCGTCGTTCCTCTATACGACCTGGGTAAATGGCCGCTACAAAGTTCGCGGCATGGCCGGAACATCATTCGCCGCTCCTCTTGTCGCGGGCTCGGCGGCAGTGCTGCGTCAGGCCTTCCCCTACATGACGGCGCGGCAAGTCGCCGAAGTGCTGCTGACTTCGGCAGACCGCTCCGGTCATCTCGCCGATCGGGCCTTGTATGGCCGTGGATTGTTGGACCTCGGCCGCGCGGTGCGCGGGCCGGTGGAATTCGGGGCGGAAGGTTTCGACCCGATCTTCGACGTGGACACCAAGGGCCATGATTCCTGGTGGCGCAACGACATCACGGGTCGTGGCGGGCTGACCAAGCGGGGCGCGGGAACCTTGTTGCTGACCGGCGCGAACCGGTACACGGGCCCCACCGTCGTCCGGGGCGGCACGCTCGCGGTGGAGGGCTCTATCGCATCATCCCGGCTGACAGTCGAGCGTGGCGGAACGCTCTCCGGAGCCGGCACGGTCGGGCCGGCCGACGTTGCGGGCATCGTAGCGCCGGGCAATCCCGGCAAAGCGCTGCATGTGGCGGGAGACTACGTTCAGCGCCGCGAAGGGGTGTACCGCGTCAGCATTGCCGGCGATGGCGCCACGGCGGACCGCATCTCGGTCGCCGGCGCCGCGCGTATCGACCAAGGCCGGCTGCAGGTCATCGGCATCAAGCCGGCCGCCATTGGCCGGACCTTCACCATCCTGGAGGCCGGCGGCGGCGTGAGCGGCGACTTCGCGCCGGTCGAGAATCCTTATTTGTTCCTCGACTTCGCGCAGGGCACGCAGGGGCAGGATCGCGGGCGCTACCGCTTCGCGGTTTCACGCAATGCCAGGCCCTTCGGCGTGGCGGCCCGCACGCGGAACCAGCGGGCGGTAGCGCGCGCCCTTGACAGCGCCACGGCCGGGCTGGGGCCGTACGACGCTACCGTCATGGCGACCCGTACGCAAGGGCTGCCGCGCCAGTTCGACTTGTGGTCGGGCGAATCGCATGCCAGCATGCTGACCGCGCTCAATCTTCAGTCATGGCGGATCGGGCAGGCGGCCCTGGGCCGTGCGCGCGGCATGCAAGGCGGCAACGCCGCCGATGGATCGGCATCCGCGCCCGCAGCCGTGGCCGGGCAGGGCAACGATAAGGCGGCATGGGCGCGCTATACCGGGTCGCGCGACAAACTGTCCGGCGTGGGCCATGCCGCTGGGCTGGAGACAGCCAGCTCGGGAATCCTGATCGGCGCCGATTCGCAGGTTGCGCCGCACACCAGACTCGGTGCGATGGCGGGGTTTTCGCACGGCGGCGTGAAGGTGCGGGACCGGCGCAGCAATGCGAAGCTGGATACCTACACCATGGGTGCCTATGGCGCCACCCGCGCAGGCGGGCTGAACCTCAGGTATGGCAGCGCCTATGGTTGGCATGGCGTGTCCTCCCGGCGGGATACGGGAGCGTTCGGCAGCGCCGACGGCCGCTACAAGGCGCGTACCTGGCAGCTGTTCGGAGAAGCCGGCATGCCGTTCGAATCGGGCGCCGCGACGCTGGAGCCGTACGCCGGCCTTTCGTATCTGGACACACGCCGCGGCCGCTTCTCGGAATCGGGCACGGCGGGTTTGCGGGCGGACAAGGCGAGCCAGCACCTCAGTTTTTCGACGCTCGGCCTGCGTGGGGCCAGCCGCTGGGAGGCGCACGACGGGTCGCGCTGGTCCTTGCACGGCGGCACGGGCTGGCGGCACGCCTATGGCAGCATCGAGCCGGCCGCGCGGATGCGCTTTGCCGATGGCGAGGCGTTCCACGTTGCCGGCCTGCCAGTCGCTCGCGATGCCTTGCTGCTGGAAGGCGGCGTGGGCGTCGAGTCCCCCGCCGGCATGCGGTTTACGCTGGGCTACAGCGGGGAACTCGCGCGCAGCGCTCAGTCGCACGCCATCCAGGCCAGGGCCAGCTGGGCGTTCTGACCTCGACGGGCGCAGCCGCGCGGCGGCGTTTTTCGTTATGCTGTCCCGCTTCAAGGCATCCCTCGGTATCCGGTATGACGGGACGGCAGCTCAGCATCAGACAATACCAGGAAGAGGTGCGTCTGCACCGGCACGATTTTCATCAGATCGTGCTGCCGCGCGCCGGCGTGCTGCATCTGGACATCGAAGGCCGGGGCGGGATGGTGGCGCAAGGCCGGGGCGCGTTCATTGCGGCGGGCTGCGACCATGCGTTCCGGGCGCACGGCCGCAACGCCTTTGTCGTGCTGGACGTGGGCAACGCGCACGGCGATCCGCCGGATGTGGATCGCCCGCCTTTCTTCACCTTTACGCCGGCGCTGCAGCACCTGCTCGATTATCTCGAGGCCCTGCCCATGCAGAACGATGTCCCGGCTTCGCTTCACGGGCCCTGGTCGGCGTTGATGCTGCAGGCGCTTGGCGCGAACGGAAAACCTGCCGATGATCCAGGCGCGCGGGTCATCGAACGGGCGCTTGGAATGATGCGTCGCCATCTGGACCGCGACCTCTCGGTCGCCGACATCGCGCGTGGCGCGGGCGCAAGCACCGCCAGGATCTACCAGTTGTTCCGCGACCGCATCGGCAAAACGCCCCACGAGGCGCTCGTCGATATGCGGCTGGATGCCGCGCAGCGCCTGCTCGCCTCCACGACCCTGCCCATCGCCGAAGTCGCGCGGCGTACCGGGCATGCGGACCAGAGCACCCTGACGCGACGGTTGCGCCGGTCGCGCGGTGTCACGCCCGGGGCATACCGCCGCGCCGCGAAATAGGCGCAACTCCAAAGGAATGGCACAGAATCGTGGAAGCACGGACAACCGGTTTCCGCCCCGCCCGGCTATGCTGTGCGACTTTGAACCGCGGCGGATGGCGCTGATGTGCCGCCGTGCGCCGCGGCTTTATCACGAGACTGACCGAGACGATGACAATGCGGGCGATGACCGGGACGGGCGTCGATAACGCCGGTGCGGGGCGAGCTACTGGGATAGGCGTGGTCGCCATTCTTTTGTGGGCGGCGCTGGCGCTGCTGACCGTGCGGGCCGGCGGCGTGCCGCCGTTTCAACTCCTGGCCCTGAGTTTCGGCGTGGCCTTCATAGGCGGAGTGTGCGTGCTGCTGCCGCGCGGCCGGGCCGCGCTGGCGGAGATGCGCCAGCCGGCCGGTGCCTGGCTGCTGAGTTTCGGCGGCATTTTCAGCTACCACGCGCTGTACTTTTTCGCGTTGTCGCACGCCCCCGCCGCGCAGGCGAGCCTGATCGCCTACCTCTGGCCGCTGTTCATCGTCCTATTCTCGGCGCTCGCGCCCGGCGAACGCCTGCAGGCCCGCCATCTTGCGGGCGCGGTGCTGGGTCTGGCCGGGACCGCGCTCATCGCGCTGGAGCGAGACGGCGGCGCCGGCTCGGCATGGCCTCTGGCCGGTATCGCCGCGGCGTTCGGGTGCGCTCTGATCTGGTCGGGGTATTCGGTCCTGAACCGCCGCTACGCCAGCGCCCCGAGCAGCATGATGGTCGGCGTGTGCGGCCTGGTGGCGGTGGCGGGTGCCGTGTGCCATGGATTGCTGGAAACGACGGCGCCCGTCAGCGGGGGCCAATGGGCCGCGATCGTACTGCTCGGGCTTGGCCCCACGGGGCTGGCGTTCCTGGCGTGGGATTACGCGACCAAGCACGGGCATCTGGCTTTGCTCGGCCCCTTGTCGTACCTGGCGCCCTTGCTGTCCACCGTTCTGCTGGTGGTCACCGGCGCCACGCCGGCCCGGCTCACGCTGCTATTGGCGGCGCTTTTGATCATCGCGGGCTCGGCCGTCGCGACGTTCGCCGGACGCCGGCGCTGATACAGGATGCCAAGTGCGTCGCTGGCACCGGCGCAGATCCGGCACCAGCTCAGCGCTCCGCAGAGACGGAAGCGTGCCCGCAACCGGCTTTGCGCCGCTTCAAAGCATTTCCAGCGGCCGCTTGCGGCGCGGGGGTGGAAAGGCGTCGTCCAGTTCGGCGATGTCCTGCTCCGTCAGCCTGACCTCCAGGGACGCCTGGTTCTGTTTCAGGTGTTCCAGGGATCCCGTCTTAGGGATCGCGATGACGTTGGGTTCGCGCAGCACCCACGCCAGCGCGATGGCGGCCGCCGTCACCCCATGCCGTCCGCCGATACGCCGCAAGGCCGGATCGAGCAGCAGACGTCCCTGCTCGATCGGCGAATAGGCCATGACGGGGATGTTGCGGGCGCGGCACCAGGGCAGAAGATCGTGCTCGATGCCGCGGCGGCCAAGGTTGTACAGCACCTGGTCGGTCTGGCAGCGCTGCCCCTGCGGCACGGCGGTCAGTTCCTCCATATCGTCCGTGTCCAGATTGCTGACGCCCCAGCGGGCGATCTTGCCTTCCTGGACGAGCCGCTCCATGGCTTCGACGGTTTCCGCCAGCGGATGCGGGCCGCGCCAGTGCAACAGGTATAAGTCGATGCGGTCCACGCCAAGCCGCCGCAGGCTGGCTTCGCAGGCGCGCGGCACCCCGCGCCGGGACGCATTGCCCGGCAGTACCTTGCTCACCAGAAAGACCGCATCGCGCCGGCCCTGGATGGCGCGGCCGACGATTTCTTCGGCCCCGCCGTTGGCGTACATCTCGGCCGTATCGATCAGCGTCAGCCCGGCGTCGATGCCGGCCTGCAGGGCGCGGATTTCCGCGGCGGCGCGGTGCGCCGATTCACCCATGAACCAGGTGCCCTGTCCAAGGGCGGGCACCGTGGATCCATCGGGAAACGCGACGGTGCGGCGTGTGCTCATGGCTGCCTCCTGCACCGGTCCCGCCCGGCATGAAGTGCGGACGGCAGGAACCGGCTTGCGTGCGGGACTGGCGGTCCGCCGTGGCGGCCCGCGTCCCCGGTTCCCTCAGCCGCAACGCAGCGCGGTCAGCGCGCCTTGCTGGTCCAGGATCAGGTTGATGCGTTCGGGGTCGTACTCCATCGTCATGACCTCGCCCGGCTTCAGGATCCGGGTTTTCCGGGACGACGATTTCTGCTTGATCTCGTTTTCGACCGAGCCGGTCAGCCGCGTGCCGATCAGGTTCTGGACGGGCTGCGCATCGCACATCTGTCTGCCGCCGGCAAAAGGCGTGTTGTAGGCGGAGCCGCCATAAGAACCCGAGTCGGGCGTCGTGCCCGCGGTCGGGCTTTCGGCGTCGGGCGAATTGGCGGCCTGTCGGCCGGTGGTCGTGCAAGCGGCCAGACCGGCAAGGAGGATGACAGGGATGAGCTTACGGATCATGCGAACCCCTATTGCTTCGTTGAATGTTTCGTACCGAAGTGCCCCGGCGACAGGGCTCTTACATCATAGTTCAGCCCGTGCGCCTTGCGTCCCGCTTGAAGGCGGCGCTTCGCCGCCCAGTGGCGCGGCGATGGCTTCCAGCGACTTGCGTTCCGCGTCGACCCCGTAGCGCAAGGCCAGCAGTCCGGCGACGATGACCAGCGCCGCCGCGAGCGCGTAGCCCGCGGCCACGGCTTGCCGGCTGCCGCTTTCGATGAGCAGGCCGAACAGCGCCGGGCCGGCGAATCCGCCGGCGCCGGTGCCCACCGCATAGAAGGCCGAAATCGCCAGAGCGCGGGTTTCCAGGGGAAAGACCTCGCTCACGGTCAGGTACGCCGAACTGGCCGCCGCCGACGCAAGGAAAAACACCGCCGACCAGCATAGGGCCTGACTGCGGGCGTCCAGCAGGCCCGCCATGAATGCCCAGCCGGTCAGCGCCAGCGTCGCGCCGGCCGACACATAGGTCGCGGCAATCATGCGGCGCCGGCCCACGCGATCGAACAGCGGTCCCAATATGAGCGGACCGAGCACATTGCCCAGCGCGAACGGGAAGATGTACAAGGCGACGCCGCTTTCCGACACGCCCATGAAGCGGGTCAGCACCAGCGAGTAGGTGAAGAAGATGGCGTTGTAGAAGAACGCCTGCGAAATCATCATCGCCAGCGCGACGACGCTGCGCCGGCGGTACCGGCGCGTGAGCACGTCGGCCACTTCCCGCAGCGTGGGCGCCGCGCGCCGGCCGAAGGTGACGAAATCCGACACCGGCGCCAGCCGACCGTGGCGGGCGGCCACCTCTGTTTCGATCGCTTCGATAATGCGGTCGGCCTCGTCGGCGCGTCCGTGCGAAAGCAGCCAGCGGGGGCTCTCCGGGACATGGCGCCGCACGAGCAGTATGGCCAGGGCCAGCACGGCGCCCAACGCGAAGCCGGCGCGCCAGCCGTTTTCCGGGCCCAGCACGCGCGCATCCAGCAGAACCAGGGAGAGCGCGGCGCCCAGGGCGGCGCCCACCCAGAAACTGCCGTTGATGGCCAGGCTGACCCGGCCGCGCACCCGCGCCGGCACCAGTTCGTCTATGGCGGAATTGATCGCGGCATACTCGCCGCCAATGCCCAGTCCTGTGGCAAAGCGGCAGACGGCGAAGAAGATGAAATCCGTCGATAGGGCCGTCACCAGCGTCGCGGCCATGTAGATCGCCAGCGTCATCAGAAACAGGCGCTTGCGTCCGAGCCGGTCGGCCAAGCGCCCGAATATCAGCGCGCCCGCCACGGCGCCCGCGATATAAAGGGAACCCGACCAGCCCACTTGCGCGGCATCCAGCCCCAGCGTATCGGGCCGTTCCAGCACGCTGCCCAGCGACCCGACCAGGGTTACCTCCAGGCCGTCCAGCACCCACGCCACGCCGAGGGCAGTCACCACACGGGTGTGCCATGACGACCACGGCAAGCGGTCGAGACGGGCTGGGATGTCGCTTTGCACGGCGCTCATGATGCGTCAGTGTGCCCAGGCCGGACGCGGGCGCGGCGTGTCAAAATCCTTGCGACGGATACCAATAAAGACACGCCGCTCGGGAGGCGCCAGCCGCACCATGCTCGACCTGAACGAGTTTCTGACCTTCTCGGCGGTGGCGGAGGAAAAAAGCTTTTCCCGCGCCGCCGAAAAGCTGGGCATATCCAAAGCGTTGGCGAGCAAGCACGTTGCCGACTTGGAGCACGCGCTGGGTGTCCGTTTGTTGCATCGCACCACGCGCAAGATCGGGCTGACCACCGCCGGGGCGCTGTTCCATGAGCGCTGCCGGCAACTCATCGCCCACGCGGAGGAAGCCCGTCACGAAATCGAACAGTTCCGCAGCGCGCCGGGCGGCCTGATCCGGGTCAGTTCCGCCATGGCGTTCGGCCGCCGCCACCTGGTGCCGGCAATATCCCGGTTCCTGGCCCGCTATCCGGATGTCTCGATCGACCTTGACCTGACCCAGTCCTTTCCCGACCTGGTGACCGCGGGGGCGGATGTGGTCATCCGCCAGGCCGACGAGCCGCTGCTGGTGGCCCTGGTGGCCCGGCGCCTGGCGCCGGTGCGCTGGGTGGCGTGCGCCAGTCCCGGGTACCTGGCGCGCCATGCGGCGCCCAGCACGCCGGCCGAACTGGCCGGGCACAATTGCCTGGTGTATTACGTCAACAGCAGGGGGGAGTGGACCTTCACCGATGCCGCCTGCCGCGTCCATACGGTGCGGCCGCGCGGCAACTTCAAGGCCAACAGCGCCGACGCCGTGCTGCATGCAGCCCTGGGCGACCTGGGTATCGGCGTGGTGCCGACCTTTGCCGCGGGCGACGCGCTGCGCAGCGGCGCGCTGGTCCAGGTACTGGCGGGATACCGGCTGCCCGAACGCGGGCTGTACGCCGCCTACCTGCCCAACCCCACGATGGCGCACAGCACCCGGCTTTTCGTGGGTTTCCTCAGCGAATGCTTCGGCGAAACGCCGTATTGGGATCGCGATCTGCCCTGAAGAGGCGCAAACGAAGGCCGGCCCGTGAACAGTCTGTTCACCGGTTCCTATTGAATCGCCGCTGCCGCCCGTCCACCATGCCTGCTCCGCCTCTACCGACAGGAAGACCGCATGACGCAGGCAGAACAGCCGTTGCAGCAGGACAGCGCCTTATCCGGCACGGGCGCCGTAACGTGGCAGGGAGGCCAGGAACACTGGGTCCGGCGCGATCCCGGCGTCACGCTGTTCCTTTGGCACAAGCCGGCGGCGCCCGGCGTGCCGCATGCGGGTACGGTGCTCTTCGTGCATGGCTCGTCCATGGCGTCCCAGCCCACCTTCGACCTGCACGTGCCGGGGCGGCCGGACTCTTCGGTCATGGACTGGTTCGCCGCGCGCGGGTTCGATACCTGGTGCATGGATAACGAGGGCTACGGCCGTTCCAGCAAGCATCGGCCCATCAATTCCGATATCGACAACGGCGCGCAGGATCTGGCAGCCGGCAGCGCTTACATCCTTGAACGCGCCAGTGATGACCGGCTGATGATCTACGGGATTTCCTCGGGAGCACTGAAGGCCGCGCTGTTCGCGCAACGGCATCCGGAACGGGTGGCCCGCGTCGCGCTGGATGCCTTCGTTTGGACCGGCGAAGGCAGCCCCACGCTGGCTCAGCGCAAGCAAAGGCTGCCGGAATTCCTGGCCAGGAATCGCCGCCCGATCGACCGGGCCTTCGTCGAAAGCATCTTCTCGCGCGACCACCCGGGCTGCGCCGATGAAGCCACCGTCGCGGCTTTCGCCGATGCCATTCTTTCCCTGGACAGCTCCATGCCGACCGGCACGTATGTCGACATGTGCAGCAAGCTGCCCTTGATCGACCCGGACAGACTGACCGTGCCGGCCCTGGTCATGCGCGGCGAATACGACGGGATCGCGTCGCTGGACGATCTACTGGCATTTTTCCGGCGGTTGCCCAACAGCTTCAAGCAGTTCACCGTTATGCAAGGCATCTCGCACGCCAGTTTCCAGCAGAAAAACTACAAGATGGTCTACCACATCCTGCATGCCTTCTTCACGCAGCCGGAGCCGGTCTATCGCTGAATGAAGCCCGGCCCCGGCGAACGAGCCCGGACCACCGGGCCGCGATATCCGAACAGGAGGACAACCATGCGATACCGTTTTGCAGGTGTGCTGTCGCTGTTCGCGCTTTGCGCGTGCCTGGCCGCCCAGGCGCAAACCGCAACGCCGGAGCGCTATCCCAATGCGCCTGTGCGGCTTATCGTGCCATTCGCCCCCGGCGGCTTCACAGACGTCGTCGCGCGTCTGCTGGCGGAGAAACTCGGCGCACGCCTGGGCCAGCCGGTGGTCGTGGAAAACCGCGTTGGGGCGGGGTCGACGATCGGCGCGGACTACGTAGCCAAGTCGGCGCCCGATGGCTACACCCTGGCGCTGGTGTCCACCACGCATGTGATCGGTCCCTGGCTGTACAAGAAGCTGCCGTACGACGCCATCGGCAGCTTCACGCCGATCATCAAGCTGGTGGACAGCCCTTATGTGCTGGTCGTGAATCCGTCCTTGCCAGCCAAAACCGTCGGCGAACTCATTGCCCTGGCCAAGGCCAGGCCCGGCCGTTTGGACTATGCCTCGTCGGGCAACGGCAGCAGCCAGCATCTGGCCGCCGCGCTTTTCGCGACGATGGCCGGCATCAAAATCAACCACGTCCCGTATCGCGGCAGCGGCCAGGCGCTGAACGACATCATCGGCGGCCAGGTGTCGATGGGGTTTCTGGGCGTGACGGCGGCGCTGCCGCAGATCGCCGCGGGCCGGCTGCGCCCGCTGGGCGTGACCACGCGGCAGCGTTCGCCGGATCTGCCCGGCGTCCCGACCCTGGACGAGGCGGGCGTGCAGGGCTACGAAGCCACCATCTGGCTCGGCTTGCTGGCGCCGGCGGGCACGCCCAAGCCGGTGATCGACACGCTGCACGATGCGACCGCCGCGGTCATGCAGGACCCGGAGGCGCGCAAGGCCCTGGCAGCCGCCGGCCTGACGTTGAGCCTGAGCAGTGAAAACGAATTTGCGGAGCTGCTCAAATCCGAATCCGCGAAGTGGGGCAAAGTCGTTCAACAGACTGGCGCCACGGTGAATTGACGGTGTGGGAGTTCCGTCGCCGCGCCCGCGGCGGCACGGGCCCGCTGTGCGAGCCGGCCCCCGGGATTGCCGGCGTCCGGCGTCAGGGCAGAGCGGCGGGATAGCTATCGAGCGCCAGGCGGATCTGCTGGCGGATATCCCATTCCTGCAGGGATGCCTGGACGGGACCGTAGAAGGCCCCGTCGCGAACGAGGAACATGGCCGGCAGGTGAAACACCTCATAGCGTTGCACCAGGCCGCCATTGTCGCCCGCATCCACCCAGCAAAGCCGGTGCACGGACAGCGCCATGTCCGGCAGGCGTTCCCGCGCCAGGCGGCAATTGGGGCAGGTGCGGCTGTGAAATACCACCAGCGACAGGCCGGGCGCATCCAGCAGGAAGCGGTCCGCCGTGCCGTCGTTCAAATCGATCTGTTCCATCCAAGCGATATCGTTTCCGGACACGCCTCATATTAGCGCCATGCCGCGCCAGCGCCTTCGGGTGTTCAAAGGCGCGGCGCGAGGTCATCAGCCGCGGGTAATATAGGCCGGCGCCCGGTCCCCGCGTCCGGGCGGCCGCATCCCATAGGCATCTCGTCGAGGCTCCATGCAATCGAACGGTTTTTTCGAATCCCTGGGCAATGTCCTGGGCGAAGTCATACGGACCATCGTCAGCGCGCTGCGTTATCTCCTGGGCGGCATCGGCCGCGCGATCGGCGACTTCTCCGCCGGCCTGGCGCATGCCATGGGCATGAGCCCCAATCTTTTCAACTTCGCCGTGCTTTTGCTGGGCGTGCTGCTGCTGATCGCGGCGGTGCGCGCCTTGCTGCGGCGTTCGATTGTGGGATTCCTGTTCTGGGCAATACTTGCCGTGCTGGTGCTGGGCGCGCTGATCGGTTAGGCGCGATCCGAACCCGGCCATGGTGGCCGGCGGGGCGATCCGCCGGCTTTGCGAACTCTGGGAGGACGGATATGGCGGAAGGGCGCATACGCGTCGGGATCGGGGGCTGGACCTACGAACCCTGGCGCAAGACGTTTTATCCCGAGGATCTGCCGCACAGCCGCGAACTGGAATACGCCAGCCGGCAAGTGACGGCGATCGAAATCAACGGCACGTACTACAGCACCCAGAAGCCGGCATCGTTCGCCCGCTGGCGCGACGAAACGCCGGACGACTTCGTTTTCTCGCTCAAGGCGTCGCGCTATGCGACCAACCGGCGCGTATTGGCCGAAGCGGGCGAATCCGTGCAGCGCTTCATCGGCAGCGGCGTGGCGGAACTGCGCGACAAGCTGGGGCCCATCGTGTGGCAATTCGCGCCGACCAAGGCCTTCGACCCCGAGGATTTCGAGGCCTTTCTGGCGTTGCTGCCCGGGGAGGCGGATGGCCGCAGGCTGCGCCACGTCATGGACGTTCGCCACGAGAGCTTCATGGACGGGCGATACCTGAAGCTGGCGCGCAAATACAAGGTGGCGACGGTTTTCACCGATTCCGACAAGTTCCCGTCCTTCGCCGATCTGACGGGCGATTTCGTCTATGCCCGGCTGATGCGTTCCAGCGCCGGCAATCGCGCGGGCTATCCGCCCAAAGGCTTGCAGGCCTGGAGCGAGCGCGCCCGGGTCTGGGCGGGCGGCGGCGAGCCGGACGACCTGCCGCGGGTCGAGCCGGTTGGCGCGCGGCGCGCCGCGAAAGCGCGGGACGTGTTCATCTACTTCATCGATGGCGACAAGGAAAAGGCGCCCGCCGCGGCGCAGGCCTTGTTGAGCCGGCTGGCGCAGTGACGCTGGCAGGGCTGCGCGGCGGCCGGATTGCCGGTATGCTGGCGTGCCGCCCAAGCGGGCGCCAGCCCTTCAATCCCTCGATCCCTTCGCTTCATCATGACCCGCCTGAACGAATACGGGCAAGCCATCGGCGATGCCCTGCCTGACTGGACGCCACGCGCCAGGCCGCCGGCCACGCCCATGCAGGGGCGCTACTGCCGGATCGAACCGCTCGATCCGGCTCGCCATGCGGCCGATCTGTTCGACGCATACCGGCAGGCGCCGGACGACCGGCTCTGGACCTATCTTTCCACCGGCCCGTTCCACGATGCCGCCGCGTTCGACGCCTTCATCGAAAAGGCCGCCGCCAGCGCCGATCCCATGCACCATGCCATCGTCGATCTGGATTCGGGCAGGGCCATCGGGACGGCGGCCTTGATGCGCATCGATTGCGCCAACGGCGTCATCGAAGTGGGGCACGTCTGTTATTCGCCGCGCTTGCAGCGCACGCCGCACGCCACCGAGACGCAATACCTGTTCATGAAGCGCGTATTCGACGAACTGGGTTACCGCCGCTTCGAATGGAAGTGCGACAGCCTGAACGAGCCATCGCGCAAGGCGGCCCTGCGCTACGGCTTCACTTTCGAAGGGATCTTCAGGCAGGCCATCGTGTACAAGGGACGCACGCGGGATACCGCGTGGTTCTCCATGCTCGATCGCGAATGGCCGGCCCTGCGTCCCGGTTACGAGGCCTGGCTCGCGCCCGGCAATTTCGATGCGCAAGGCCGGCAGCGCCGCACGCTGGCGCAATGCATGGGGCGGGGCCAGGGCGAATGAAGGGCACGGGTTACCATAGGCCGTCTTTCCCGTTTCCACCGAATCGAGATACATGGCCTTTTCGCGATTTACCCGTTTGCATGGCTTGACTCCTTCCTTGCGCCGCTGGGCGCCCGTCCTGGCGCTCGCCGCGACCGGCATCGCCGGATGCGCGGCGCCGGCCACCGGCGCGCCGGAACAGGCAGCCAACGCGAGCGCCGGTCCGGTCGCATCGATCCCGCAGGACCAGGACCGCGATCCCGCCCAGTGCCTGGCCTCTTTGCGGGCCACCGCGCCGGCCAACGGCATCAGCGTGGCGGATTTCGACCGCTATACCCAGGGCAGCAAACTGCTGGCCGTGACCGTGGCCGCGGCAAAGGCGCAGCCGGAAGGCAAGGAAACCTGGTGGGATTACATCGCCAAGACGGTGGACGACCAGCGCGTCCAGGAAGGCATGGCCGTGCTGGACAAGTCGCGCGCCGCCCTGGGCGCCATCGATGACAAATACCAGATCGACAGCGAACCCCTGGTCGCCATTTTCGGTATCGAAACCAATTACGGGACGCAGCTCGGCAAGGTGGACGTGCTCAACGCCTGGCTGACGCGTGCGTGCACGGAGCAGAAGCCGCTCTGGGTGAAGAACGTATATGCTTCGGTCCGGCTGTTGCGCGACGGCACGGTGGATCGCGATCGCTTCATCGGTTCCTGGAGCGGCGCCTTCGGCATGACGCAGTTCATCCCGACGTCCTTCTACGAGCTGGCGGCGGACGGCGACGGCGATGGCCGTATCGATCTTTACAACTCCTTGCCCGACGCGCTGGCGTCCACGGCCAATCACCTGCTCAAGCGCCGCGCAACGTGGTCGCGCGGCATGCCGGCGGTGATCGAAGTGCGCCTGCCGCCCGCCATCGCGGCAACGCTGCCGGCCGCGCCGGATGCGGAGATCATGAACCGCGACGATCGCCGCTCGCTGGCGCAATGGGCCGAGGCCGGCGTGACCCGCGCGGACGGATCGCCGCTGCGTACGCTGTCGCTATCGCAACCCTGGGACGGCGTGCAGGCCTATCTGTTCGCGCCCACGGGATCGCAGGGGCCCGCTTTCCTTGCTACGCGCAATTTCGACGCGATCCTGCATTACAACCAATCGCACAAGTACGCGCTGGCGGTAAGCCTGCTGACCAACCGCCTGAAGGGCGACCAGGGCCTGGTGGCAGCGTGGCCCACCGACGACCCGGGCTTGTCGCGCGCCCAGATAAAGGCCTTGCAAACCATGCTCGCCGAACGGGGCTACGACATTGGCGTGCCGGACGGGATTCCGGGCAGCAAGACCCGGCAGGCCGTGGCGGCGGAGCAGCAGCGGCTCGGGCTGCCGCAGGACGGCCGCGTCGGGTACCGGATTTTCAGCGCCCTGCAGCGTCAATAGGCGGCAGCGCCAGGTCCGCCGTTCCGGGCCTTACCCAGCGCACGCATTCGCGCGTGGTGTCGATGCAGCCTCCGTCCACATAGACCCCGCGCGGTTCGCGCAAACGCACCATTTGGCGCAGGATGCGCGCGACCTCGTCCGGGTCTTCCATGGTCGCGCGCACGCGTGCCTCCACGCGCGATTCATCCAGCCGCAGAACGCCTTTGTCGTCGGTATAGACCCCGTGCCGCCAGTGGTAGATTTCGACGCATTTCGCCGTCAGGCTGAAAGGGCGCTGGTGCTGCCAGAAGTTGTTGAACAGGCCGCCGCCAAGGTAGAACACCCACGATCCCTCGAAGCCTTCCACGTTCGACGAATGTTCGTCGGGATTGCGAAACCACAGGCGGTCGCCCGGCACGTAGAATTTGGGCGGCAAGGGATCGTCCATGGACCCGTACTCGCGCAGGAATACATCATGGAACAGGCCCGACATAATGGCCCGGGTCTCCCACTGACGCTGCAGCTGCGCCAGCAGTGGCGGGTTGCAGATGGCAAGCTCCTGGGCGATACCCAGCAGCGTCACGTACTCCGTCGCCCGGTAGCAGGAAAAGGCGTAGAGCTTGCCCGAGGCTTCCGGCTGGGTCGCCTTGATCAGTCCTTCGATCAGCGACTTGCCGGGCAGGATGGTAAAGCCGCGCGCCTCATCGTAGGTCCAGTAGTCTTCGGGACGCTCGGCATGCTCCGTATCGAAAGCCAGTTCGGTACGGCTTGCGGCATGCACGATGTTCAGCTTGATGCGCACGGCGGACACGAATTCGTCGTGGCTGGGGTAGCGGAAAGGAACGGGCGACGCCAGCATGGCGAGCACGATCTCGCGCTCGCGGTTGCGCTCCCGGTCCGGAAAGCGATCGTCCAGCGCCGCAGCAAGCCCCGTCGTATCGAACGCCGGCGTCCAGTGCGCGGCCGCATCGCCTGTCAACCGGAACGCCATCGCGGCCTCGCCGTCGTCCGTGATAGGCACATGCTCTGTCCATTCCCGCAGGCCCAGTCCGGCAAGGTAATCCGCCATGCGGGCCGCCTCATCGCTGCGCGCGCGCCCGGACATCAGATGCACGCCGACGGTGCGGGATGGGGCGGAAAACGGGGTGGCGCGATTCACGAATAAGCCCTCCATGCGGGCGACAAGGATGGGGAAATGCGCTGACGAAAAACTGAACGCGAGGCCGCAAAAAATGGCGTCAGCCGCAATCCCATGCCGGATTTCGCGATCATAGGCGATCGGCCTATCATTGCCCGCATTCGCGCGGCCGGCTCTTCGCATCGGGAGCCGCGGCGCATAGAGAGGGGAAATGAAGGAAAGTTCGTCGCAGCGCGGCATGTTGTGGGTAGTGGCCGCGGGTTTTTTCATGCAGTCCCTGGATACGACCATCGTCAACACGGCCTTGCCGGCCATGGCGGCCAGCCTGCACGAGGCGCCCCTGGCGATGCGGCCCGTCGTCGTGGCGTACTCGCTGGCCATGGCCATGCTGACCCCGGCTTCGGGCTGGCTGGCGGACCGGTTCGGCACCCGCCGCGTCTACTTCGTTTCCATCCTGATCTTCGTGCTCGGATCCCTGTTCTGCGCCATGTCGTCCACCTTGCCGCAATTGATCGTGGCGCGCGTGGTGCAGGGCGTGGGCGGCTCCATGCTGCTGCCGATCGGGCGGCTCAGCATATTGCGGTCGATACGCGGCGACGATTACATCGCCGCGTTGGCCTTGATTTCCGTGGCCGGGCAAGTCGGCCCCATGATCGGGCCGATGACCGGCGGATGGCTGGTGCAAGCGCTGAGCTGGCACTGGATTTTCCTGATCAACCTGCCGATCGGCATCCTGGGACTGGCGGCGGTGCGGCGATACATTGCGCGCGGGTCCCTGGCCGCTGCGCCGGGCTTCGACTTCGTCGGCTTCGCGTTGCTGTCCACCTGTATGGTGGCGTTCTCGCTGGCGATGGAAGGCACGGACGGGCCTGACCGCGCCGGCTACGGCGCAGGGCTGATCGCGCTCAGCGCGCTTGCCGTGGCGGCATATGTGGCGCACGCCCGGCATCGCCCGCGCCCCTTGTTCCGTCTGGCGTTGTTTCGGGACACCACATTCAGCGTCGGGCTGCTGGGCAACCTGGTTTCCCGCATCGGCAGCAGCGGCGTGGCCTTTCTGGTGCCGCTGCTGCTGCAGCTGCAGATGGGCTATACGCCGCTTCACGCCGGCATGATGATGTTTCCCATCGCGCTGGCGGCCCTGATCACCAAGCGCTGGGTCACGCCCTTGGTGCGGCGCTTCGGCTATGAGGCCTTCCTGTCGGTGAATACCGTGGTGGTGGGCGTGTCGATCATGTCCTTTGCCCTGATCGCGCCGGGATGGCCCCTGGCGCTACAGATTCTTCAGCTGTCCGTGTTCGGCGGCGCCAACTCCATGCAGTTCGCCGCCATGAACAGCGTCACGTTGAAGGGCCTGAGCGTGGAGGACGCCGGCAGCGGCAACAGCCTGTTCTCCATGGTCCAGATGCTGGCGCTCAGCCTGGGTGTGAGCCTGGGCGGCGGCATGGTCGGGCTCTTCTCGCACGGCCCGCATGCGGACGGCGCAGGCTTTCGCCTGACTTTCCTGTGCGTGGGTGGCATCACGCTGCTTTCCACGCTCATTTTCAGGCGACTGGCGTTGCGCCCCGCACGCGGCAGCGCCTGACCTGTGCCGGCGCTGCCGGTATGACGCTTGCGAGTTCCTCCCGTCGCGACGCGCGCCCTCTGCGGCGCGTCGCCTTCCATCAGGAGGACGTCATGACCCGTTTCACGAACAAAGTTGTCATCGTCACCGGCGCTGGCTCCGGCATCGGCGCCGCCACGGCGCGCCGTTTCGCGCAAGAGGGGGCAAGCGTGGTTCTTGCCGGCCGCACCGAAGAGAAGTTGCGCAAGGTCGCCGACACCCTGCCGCAGGATCGCGCCCTGGTCTGCGTGACGGACGTCGCGCAGATGGACCAGGTTCAGCGTCTGGTGAAAACGGCGGTCGAACGCTTCGGCGCATTGCACGTCATGGTGAACAATGCGGGTATCGCGCCCGGCGGCCGCATCACGGAAGCCTCGCCGCAGGACTGGCGCAACGTCATGTCGGTGGACGTGGACGGGGTATTCAATGGCTGCGCGGCGGCCATTCCGGAGCTGATCAAGACCGGCGGGTCCATCGTGAACGTTTCCTCGGTATCCGGGCTGGGCGGCGATTGGAAGATGAGCTTCTATAACGCCGCCAAGGGCGCGGTCACCAACTTCACGCGGGCCCTGGCCATGGACTACGCGCGCGACGGCATACGGATCAACGCCGTCTGCCCCAGCCTGACGCGCAGCGAGCTGACCGCGGACATGTTCTCGGATCGCGCGCTGATGGAGAAGTTTGCGGAGCGCATCCCCATGGGGCGCGGCGCCGAGCCGGAAGAAATCGCCTCGGTGATTGCCTTCCTTGCCAGCGACGATGCCCGCTTCGTGACCGGAGTGAACCTGCCGGTGGACGGCGGTCTGACCGCATCGAACGGACAGCCCCCGCAAGGGTAATGCACGCCGCCGCTACGGTCGCGCGGCACACCGCGTGCTTGCCGTCCACACGTCGGGCTTCCCATGGATGGGCACGTTGCTTGCTGATCCTTGGCTTTGATGAACGCGCCACCAAAGAGGTGGCCACGGACTTTGGAGGTCAAGCATGACGCATCGAATGAAACTGTCGGCAATCGGGTTTGCGGTCTGCGCGGCCGGCATGCTGGGAACCGCAGCGCCCGCCTGGTCGGCGTCGGGCGGGGATGCCCAATATCGCGAGGACGTGGCGCGCTGCAAGAGCGGCGCGACCGGACAGGACCGCGAGGCCTGCATGCGCGAAGCGGGCGCCTCGCTGGTGGAGCGCCGGCGCAACGGCCTCACCACGCCGACGGATCCGCAAACCAACGCCACGGCGCGCTGCAACGCGCTTCCCGCGGCGCAGCGCCAGGACTGCATGATCCAGATGACGGGGCAGGGCGACACCACCGTGCGCGGCAGTGTCACGGGCGGCGGCGTGCTGCGCGAAACCGTCATCCAGGTGCCTGCCGGCACGCCGGGCAGCACGCCGGCTTCCGGCTACACCACCGCCCCGGGCGGATACACCCAGCCGGCCGCGCCGCTCGCGCCGCCCCCCGCCGTGCCGCCCGCCGGCTACGCGCCCTCGGGCACCACGGCGCCCGCTCCGTACGGCACGATGCCGCGCCAGTGACCGGATAGGCGGGCGGCCGATCCGGTGATCCTCAGGAATGCCGCCGGGCCATGCCTGGCGCCGGACCGAAGGGATCACCGGACCAGCCGGAACCGGTACGCCATTCGAGGAGCATCTTTCTCGTCCCGCGTAGCGGCTGTCCGATGCGGTGGCACGGTGCCGAGCGGTCCGCGCAACCGCCGCCGCCGCGGGCACGGCCCGGCGAGACAGCGTGGCCGCAACGCGGCCCTGCACTCTGTGTACCTTTGCGGAGAATCAAGCCCTATTCCCCGCATAAAACGCGGTGAATATTTGCCGTCTGCGGCCTGCCCAGCAGCATCCCTTTGGCGCGTACTTCGCAAGGCGGGTTTCTGGCAGCGTGTGCCAGGCGGAAAACTGAACGAGCGGCAGGTCAAGGTGCTCAATCGCCTGCTCGGTGGTTTTCAGGGGAAGCTGACGAGCGGCAAATGGGCGGCGCTGACGAAATGCTCGCCGGATACGGCGTTGCGGGACATCAACGAACTGGTGCGGCTCGGCGTATTGCGTCGTTCGCAAGCCGGCGGGCGCAGCACCAGTTACGATCTGGCCGATTGACTCGTACGCCACACCTCACTGCGGCGCAAACGGTGTTCCTGCTCAGCCTGGTGAGCCCGGTTGCTGCAATGCACCATCGGCGGCACAATGGGTTTCGTCCGGTCGTCTTGCACGGACGTGGGCGTGGCATTGGCTGCGCCCCGGAATCCCCATCGAGGTTTGACTCCGCAGGCCGCCATGCAAAGCAAGCTCACCCGGCTGTTTTTCTCGACCGCGCGCAAGGTGGCACGACTGCAACGCAATGCGTTGCGTGCGGGATTGCCGCCGTGGATGGATCCGCTCGCGCCCAAACGAGCGAAGCCCAAGCCCAGACCTAAGCCCGTACCGAAGCCCGTACTGAAGACGAAGACGAAGACAAAGGCGAAGACAACGCCCAAGGCTTTTCCATCCAAGCCGGCGTTGAAGGCCGAGCCGCGCGCGACGTCTCCTGCGCGCACCGCAAAGCGGGCCGCGCCAGCGGCGCGCCATCCGGCGGACGCGCCGTTCACGCCCGACCCGCAGGCCTTCGCCGGGGCCTGGCGGGCGCATATCTACCGCACGCCACCGGTGCCCGGCGCCTGGCCCGTACGGCTTTCCTACTTCGTCTACGTGCCGCCGCGGTTGGCAAAAGGCGGCCCCATGCTGGTGATGCTGCATGGGTGCGAGCAGAGCGCATTGGACTTCGCGTGGGGCACGCGCATGCACCGCGAGGCGGATCGGGAAGGCGTGCTGCTGGTTTATCCCCAGCAGTCTCGGCAGGCGCAGCGACACCGCTGCTGGCACTGGTATCAGCCCGACGCCGCTCACGGTTATGCGGAGGCCGACGCCATTGCCGGAATTCTGCGCGGCGTCGCGGCCGAGTACGGCGTGGATACGTCCCGCATCTATATCGCCGGCCTGTCCGCTGGCGCCAGCATGGCCGCCCTGGTGGCATTGCGCCATCCGCGCTGGATCGCGGCCCTGGGCATGCATTCGGGGGCTGTTCTCGGCGCTGCGCACAGCGCAGCCGAGGGACTGCGGGTCATGCGGCACGGCACGCGGCGATCTCCAGAGCAAACCATGCCGCCGCTGCTTGCGGCCGACAGCGCCTTTCCCGGCATGCCGGCCATCATCGTGCAGGGCGGCCGCGATGCCGTGGTGGATCCGCGCAGCGGACGGCAGTTGCTGGAGCAACTGGCCTGGGCGAACGGCATCGGCCTTGAAAAGCGCATGCCGCCGCGTGAATACGGCGCCGGCACGCCAGGCGCCTACACCCGCACCGAAGCGCTGGCGGGCCGGGACGCGGTGGTTGCGCTGTGCCTGGTGCCCGGACTGGGGCACGCCTGGAGCGGCGGCGACGGCCGGGTGCGTTTCCACGCGCGCCAGGGGCCCGACGCTTCCCAGCTGCTATGGCGGTTTTTCCGGAACCGCCGCCGCCTGCCCGCGCCCGCGTTCGAGCCCTGAATCAGGCAAAATGGCGCCTGTTCACCGCCCGCGCTTTCCCATGTCCGACGTCATCGCCCTGGTATTCGATTTCGACGATACGCTCGCGCCCGACAGCACCTCCGGCTTTCTGGCGAGCATCGGCGTGGACACCGCCAGTTTCTGGAAAGAGCAGGTAGACCCGCTTTTGTTTCAGCAGGATTGGGATCCCGTGCCCGCCTATCTGTACCGGATGATCGAACTGTCCCGCGCCGGTACGCACGGGTTGATCACACGGGAGCGGCTGCGCGAATGGGGCGCGCGCCTGCCTTTGCACGATGGCGTGACCACCGTGTTCCAGCGCTTGCGCGACGCCGTGCGCGAAGTCCAGCCGCAGGTGTCGTTGGAGTTCTACCTGATCTCCAGCGGCATCGGGGATGTGGTGCGCGCCACGCCGATCGCCGATGTGTTCACCGAAATCTGGGCATCCGAATTCGTCTATGGCGAAGATGGCGGCATCGCCTTCCCGCGCCGCATCGTCAGCTTCACCGACAAGACGCGATACCTGTTCCATATCCAGAAAGGCATCATCGGCAAGGACTTCCGCAACAAGCCCTTCGAGGTCAACCGTAAAGTGCCGGAGGATCGTCTGCGCGTGCCTTTCGAGCAAATGGTTTTCGTGGGCGACGGCTATACCGACATTCCGTGCTTTTCCCTGATCCGGCGCGCGGGCGGCTTTGCGTTCGGGGTATGGGATCCGCGTCATCGCGACAAGCGCAGCCGCGCCTGGGGTTTCATCGAGGAAGGCCGCGTGTCCAATCTGAACCAGGCGCGGTACGACGAAGACGCCGAACTCTATCAATGGCTGGAAGAGGCCGTGACCAGCCTGGCGCATCGGATCGCGCTCAAGTCGCGGGTGTACCGTGGGTGAAGCCGGAACGGACATGTCGGCAGCGGCGACCATGGCGGCCATGACGGCCGGCGAGCAGGCCAGATTCGACGAAGCCATGATGCAGCTGGCCCTGCGGCAGGCCGAGGCCGCCCGGCAGGCGGGCGAGGTGCCGGTGGGCGCGGTGGTCGTCGATTCGCAGGGCCAGGTCCTGGGCGAAGGCTACAACCGCACCATCGTCGATGCCGATCCCACCGCCCACGCGGAGATCGTCGCCTTGCGCGCGGCGGCGCGCCGGATGTCGAACTACCGGCTGCCGGGGCTGAGCCTTTACGTGACGCTGGAACCCTGCGTCATGTGCATGGGGGCCATGCTGCATGCCCGGCTGGCCCGCGTCTGCTATGGCGCGACAGATCCGAAGACCGGCGCCTGCGGCAGCGTCCTGGACATCGGGGCCGTGGCCCGTCTCAATCACCATACTTCGTTTCATGGCGGCGTCCTGGCCGAACCCTGCGGGGATATCCTGCGGCAGTTCTTCCGGGCTCGCCGCGCCAAGGAAAGTCCTTTATGAGCAGCAAGCTAGGCATCTATCTGTTTTCACCGTCGTCGGCGGTCAAGGATCCGGAATCGGTGGCGCGGGCCCGCGAGCGCCTGCAGGCCGAAGGCTTCAAGACCGTGGTCGACCGCGCGGCGCTGTCCACGCATCAGCGCTTCGCCGGCACGGATTCGCAGCGCCTGGCCGCCCTGTCGCGCGCCTTGAAGCAGAAGCAGCCCATCGTCATGGCGACCCGAGGCGGGTATGGCCTGGGCCGGCTGCTGCCCATGATCGACTGGAAAGCGGTCGCCGACAGCGGCAAGCGCTTCGTCGGGCATAGCGACTTTACGGCCTTCAATCTGGCCTTGCTGGCCCAGACCGGGGCGGTCAGCTATACCGGCGCGACCGCGGTCGCCGACTTCGGCGGCGAAAAGACCGACGAGCTCACCACCGCGCTGTTCGGCGAACTGATGCGCGGCGAACTCGAAATTCTGAGCTTCGAAACCGCCGACGCGGACCCGGTGGACTGCCGCGGCATCCTGTGGGGCGGCACGCTGGCGATGGTGGCATCGCTCGTCGGTACGCCGTACATGCCGCGCATCAAGGGCGGCATCCTGTTCCTGGAGGACGTCGGTGAGCACCCGTATCGCGTGGAGCGCATGCTGACCCAGCTGTGGCAGGCCGGCATCCTGCAGAAGCAGAAGGCGATCCTGCTGGGCCATTTCACCAACTACCGGCTGGCGCCGCACGACAACGGCTTCGACATGCCGGATGTGGTGGCGTGGCTGCGCAAGACCGTGAAAACGCCCGTGCTCACCGGTCTTCCCTATGGCCACATCGTTTCGAAGGCGACGCTACCCGTCGGCAAGAAGGTCGGGCTGGCGACGGAGCCCGGCATGGTGCACCTGGTCTTGGATGAGCACGACCACGGCGACGCGCATGACGAGGGCGGCGATCACGGGCATTGATGCCGGGCGTCGATCCGGAACCGAAGCACCGGGAGGATCCCGGCGGCCGCGATCAGGGCTGCGCGGTATCGACGACCGGCACTGTGGCTGCTGCGCCGCTCAGCCGTGATATTCTCGGGGGACTGACTCGTTCAGTTCTCATTCAGAATGCCCCGCCTGGGGCATTCTTCCCTCGGAGTATGCATGCCTCATTCCACGCCGCTCATTACGACGATCGTGGGCGGGCTGGTGTTGGCCTTCATTCTGGCCGCCATCGCTGTCCGCCTGAAACTGCCGCCGTTGATCGGATACTTGTGCGCGGGCATTTTATGTGGACCGCATACCCCCGGCTTTACCGCCGATAGCCACCTGGCCAACGAACTGGCCGAACTCGGCGTGATCCTCCTGATGTTCGGCGTGGGTCTGCATTTCTCCTTGAAGGACCTTCTGTCGGTCAAGAACATCGCCGTGCCGGGCGCCATCGTGCAGATTGCCGTGGCGACGTTGCTGGGACTGGGGCTGGCCCATCTGATGGGTTGGAACACCGGCGCGGGGCTGCTTTTCGGCCTGGCGCTTTCGGTGGCCAGCACCGTGGTCCTGATCAAGGCGTTGGAAGAACGCGGCCTGGTCGAAAGCGACCAGGGCCGCATCGCCGTGGGCTGGCTGATCGTCGAAGACCTTGCCATGGTGGCGGCCCTGGTGCTTATTCCCGCGCTGTCGGGCGTGCTGGGCGGCCGGCAGGCCGGCGGGGAAGGGGCCTCGATATGGCCCATCCTGGGCCTGACGGCGATCAAGGTGGCGGCCTTCGTCGCGGTCATGCTGGTCATCGGCCGCCGGGTGATCCCGTGGCTGCTGGAACGGGTCGTCTACACCGGCAACCGTGAACTCTTCCGCCTCGGCGTGCTCGCCTGTGCGCTGGGGATCGCCTATGGCGCCACGACGCTGTTCGATGTGTCCTTCGCGCTGGGCGCGTTCTTCGCCGGCATGGTGATGGCGGAATCGGAATTCAGCCAGCGCGCGGCCGATGAATCGCTACCGCTGCGCGATGCGTTTTCGGTGCTGTTTTTCGTCTCCGTCGGCATGCTGTTCGAGCCGGTGGTGCTGGTGCGCGACCCCTGGGGCGTGCTGGCGACCTTTCTCATCATCGTCATCGGCAAGTCCATTGCCGCATACCTGATCGTGCGTGCCTTTCGCCGCTCCAAGCTGACCGCGGCCACGATTTCCGTGAGCCTGGCGCAGATCGGTGAATTCTCATTCATCCTGGCCGGCCTGGCCGTGGCCCAGGAGATCCTGCCGAAACAAGGCCAGGACCTGCTGCTGGCGGGCTCCATCCTTAGCATCCTGATCAACCCGCTGCTGTTCAACGCGCTCGACCGCTATCGGGTCCGATGGGAGCGCGAGCACCTGCGTCCCGAGGTTCCCGATCCCGGCGTCTGAGCGGGTCTGCGCGCCGGGCACGGCCTGTCGATCTGCGAGGGCGCCTCGCCTTCGCACGCGGACATCCGCAGCTGCGAGCCCGGGCAGGCGCTAGTGGATAATGCCCGCGCCGCCCGGCATGCCGCGCGCGTTGCTTTCCCCCGCATCGGGCAATCCGCGCGCTTCGTTGGCGGGCGGGCACCGGCCCGGCAAGGCCTGCACGAGGACCTTGGTAGCCGCCACCGCGTCGGGCGCGGTCAGCATGAAGGTATCGACCAGCGCCGCGATGCGCATATCCAGTGACTCGGGTTCGGAAAGACCGTGTACGAACCCCATCCGCCACGCCTCCGCGGCGCTGAAGGTTTCGCCGGTCAGCAGCCAGCGGCTGGCGTCGCGCGGGTTCATGGCGCGCAAAACATAGGGTGCGATGATCTCCGGTACCTGCCCCAGCCGGGTGTCGGGCAGCGCGAAAGTCGCTTGCGAGGAGGCGATGGCGATATCGCAGGCGGCGGCCAGCCCCATGCCCAGTCCCATGCAGGCGCCGTGCAGGCGGACGATGGTCGGTTTGGGGCAGCGGAAGATGGCTTCAAGCATGTCCCCGCAGGCGGCTCGGTCCACCTGCGCGGGCTCGAGGCCGTGCCGGGCATCCCGCCCGGCCCAGTTTTCGTCGGCGCCGGCGCAGAACGCGATCCCGCGCGCGGCCAGCACGATCGCGCGCACCTGGCTGTCGTCCGCGAGCGCGCGATAGGTCTCCGTCAGCTCTGCCGCCATCAGCGCGTCGACCGCATTGCGCATGTCCGGACGAGAAAGCCAGACCTGCGCCGCCTGGGGCTTGTACTCGACTTCCAGCGTTTGAAACATAATGGTTCCCTCGTCGAATCTTCCCGCCCCGCGCGGCTGCACCGGCCGAGTGCCTTTGTGACACGGCACCTCCCGCTTCATTACATCCTTGTCTCCCTGCCTTGACAATCCGCGCAATAGCGGGATTAGCCCGGATGGAGCCATCCGCCCGGCATGTCTTGCCCTCACAAGGTACACTGACAGGTTCCTTGCGGCGCCCCGGCGCCCGTTCCCGCTTTACTCAAGATCAACGTGATATCCACCGCCAATCTCACCATCCAGTTCGGCCCCAAGCCGCTATTCGAGAACGTCAACGTCAAGTTCGGCGAAGGCAACCGGTACGGCCTGATCGGGGCCAACGGATCCGGCAAGTCCACCTTCATGAAAATCATCGGCGGCGACCTGGAGCCCACGTCCGGCAGCGTGATCCTGGAGCCCGGCATGCGGCTGGGCAAGCTGCGGCAGGACCAGTTCGCCTTCGAAGACCATCGGGTGCTGGATGTGGTGATGATGGGGCACACCGAAATGTGGGCCGCCATGTCCGAACGGGACGCCATCTACGCCAACCCGGATGCGTCCGAAGAGGACTACATGCGCGCCGCCGACCTGGAAGCCAAGTTCGCCGAATATGACGGCTATACGGCCGAGGCACGCGCGGGCGAGCTGCTGCTGGGACTGGGAATCGGCGTGGAGCAGCATCAGCTTCCCATGCGCGAGGTCGCGCCGGGGTGGAAGCTGCGCGTTCTGCTGGCGCAGGCGCTTTTCTCCAATCCCGACGTGCTGCTGCTGGACGAGCCCACCAACAACCTGGACATCAATACCATCCGCTGGCTGGAGGACGTGCTCAACGGCTACCAGAGCACGATGATCATCATCAGCCACGATCGTCACTTCCTGAACCAGGTCTGCACCCACATGGCGGATCTGGACTATCGCGAGATCCGCGTGTATCCGGGCAACTACGACGATTACATGCTGGCGGCCACGCAGGCGCGTGAACGTCTGACGGCGAACAACGCCAAGGCGAAGGAGCGCATTGCCGAGCTGCAGGATTTCGTGCGCCGTTTCGCGGCCAACAAGTCCAAGTCGCGCCAGGCTACGTCGCGCCTGAAGCAGATCGACCGCATCAAGGCCGAGCAGGTCGAGGTCAAGCCTTCATCGCGGCAAAACCCCTATATCCGCTTCGAACAGAACAAGGTCATGCACCGCCTGGCGGTGACGGTGGAAAAGCTGTCCAAGTCCTACGACTTGCCGGTGATCCGGGATTTCTCAGCCATGGTGGACGCCGGCGAGAAGGTCGCCATCGTGGGGGCGAACGGCGTGGGCAAAACGACGCTGCTGCGCATGCTGGCGGGCGACCTTGCGCCGGATTCCGGCACGATCAAATGGTCGGACAACGCCGATCTGGGCTACATGGCGCAGGACGTTTCCGACCAATTCCTGCAGTCGGACATCAATCTGTTCGACTGGATGAGCCAGTATCGCCAGCCCGGCGATGACGATCAGTCCATCCGTTCCGTCCTGGGCCGCCTGCTGTTCTCGGCCGACGACCTGCCCAAGGCGCCCAAGGTGCTTTCCGGCGGCGAGAAGAACCGCATGACGTTCGGCCGCCTGATGCTGGGTCGCCACAACGTCCTGTTGCTGGACGAGCCGACCAACCACCTGGATATGGAATCGATCGAGTCGCTCCAGTTCGCCCTGGAAAAGTACGAAGGAACGCTGTTTTTCGTCTCCCACGACCGGCAATTCGTGTCCGGGCTGGCCAGCCGCATCATAGAAATCCTGCCGGACGGCCAGATCATCGACTACCGCGGCGGCTACGAGGACTACCTGGCGTCGCGCGGCATCGAAAGCTGATTTTCCTCAGCCGCCGCGCGGCGGTTCCCGGGGTACGTATGTGCGCATTGTCCTTTTCCCGGCAGGAGCAATGACGTGGCCAGTACGCTGGCCGGTCGCCACTCGCACCGCGAGACGATCAAGAAAAGCGTCTTCCTGGCCCATGCCGGGCCCGCGTCCGACGTCGAGGCTGCCCTGGCCTTCATCGCCTCGCATGCCGACCCGGGGGCCACGCACAACTGCTGGGCCTATCGCATCGGGGCGGCCTACCGTTTCAGCGACGACGGCGAGCCCGGCGGCACGGCCGGCAGACCTATCCTGCAGGCAATAGAAGGACAGGACTGCGACCGCGTCGCCGTGGTGGTCACGCGCTGGTATGGCGGGATCAATCTGGGTACGGGGGGACTGGTGCGCGCCTACGGCGGCACGGCCGCGACGTGCCTGCGGCTGGCGCCCAAGCAGGCGATCATCGAAACCGTCCTGGCGACCTGCGCCTGCCTGTATGGCGAGCTGCAGCACGTGAAATCGCATCTGGCCCAGGCCGGCGCGACGATCATGGAGGAAGACTTCAACGCCGAGGGCGTCGTACTGACCCTCGCGGTGCCGCGGCAGGCGGCCGCGCAGGTCGATGCCTGGATCGTCAACCTGACCCGGGGACGATCCAGGCTGCGGACCGGCTAGGGCCCCCCTGCTGAGATCAGACCTCGCCGTTGCCGGCGTCGTGCTTTTCCTGCGCAGCGGCGATTTCCTGGTGCACTTTCTCCATATCGAGCTCCTTGACCTTGGTCAGCAGCTCGTTCAGCTGGCCGGCCGAAAGCGCGCCCGGCTGCGAAAACAGCAGCACCTGTTCACGAAAAACCATCAGGGTGGGGATCGACCGGATGCCCAGCGCGCCAGCCAGTTCCTGTTCGACGTCGGTATTCACCTTCGCGAACGTAACGTCGGGATGCTCTTCGGCCGCTTTCTCGAACACCGGCGCGAAGCCGCGGCACGGGCCGCACCACGGCGCCCAGAAATCGACAATCAGCGTGCCGTCCGGTTGAATGGCTTCCTGGAAGGAATCCTTGGTGAGTTCGACGATGCTCATTCGAAACGTCCTTGCCGTGACTTGCGCGGCGCATGCGGGCCCGCGGGGCCCTGGTTGAAAAATGCCGCACCCTTTGGCACGGGAGAAAGATTCATGGTACCGGGGTGCCGTGGCCGGACGGTGTCATTGCGCAACCGGCACACCGGTTTGAGGCGCTTGCGCGGGCTCCGCCTGCTTGATGGCCGCCAGGATCTCATAGGAGCGCAGCCGGTCGGCGGGCTCGTAAAAGTCGGAAACGATCATCACCTCATCGGCCTGCGTACGGGCGATCAGCGCCTCCAGCTCGCGGCGCACCGTGTCCGGGCCGCCGACGATGGCCGCACCGAGGCGTTGCTGCACTGCCGCTTTTTCCCAGTCGTTCCATACCGCCGACATGTCGCGCACCGGGGGTTGCAGCTGCAGGCGATGGCCGCGGACCAGGGACAGGAACTTCTGTTCCTGCGTGGTGGCCTGAAAACGCGCTTCCTCGTCCGTATCGGCCGCGATGATGGGCACGCCGATCATGGCATAGGGCTTGTCCAGGACCTCCGAGGGCTTGAACAGATGGCGGTACAGCTGCATGGCGGCCATGCCTTCCGGAGAGAAATGTCCCGCGAAGGAGAAGGGCAGGCCGAGTTCCGCCGCCAGCCGCGCGCTGAAATCGCTGGACCCAAGCAGCCAAATCGGCACGTTCAGTCCTTCGCCAGGGATGGCGCGGACCGCTTGCGTGGCGTGGGCCGGGCGGAAGAAAGCGCGCAACTCGTCCAGCAGCGTTGGAAACTCCAGTCCGCTGCGGGGGTCCCGGCGCAGCGCGCGCTGCGTCAGGCCGTCGCTGCCGGGCGCGCGTCCCAGCCCCAGGTCGATGCGGCCCGGGAACAGCGATTCCAGCGTGCCGAACTGCTCGGCGATGATCAGCGGCGCATGGTTGGGCAGCATCACGCCGCCGGAGCCGACGCGAATGGTCTTCGTATGTGCGGCGACGTGGCCGATCAGCACCGCGGTGGCGCTGCTGGCGATGCCGTTGATGTTGTGGTGTTCCGCCAGCCAGAAGCGGTTGTAGCCCAGGGACTCGACATGCCGCGCCAGCTCAACGGTATTGCGGAAAGCGTCCGCGGCCGTGCGGCCTTGCGCGATGGGTGCAAGGTCGAGGACCGAAAACGGGATTTCAGACAAAGGCTTCATGGTGTTCCTCACGCCTACTATTTGGGGCAGTGTATCGGCGATTTCAACCATGAGCCCGAGCAACCTTGCCGGCGGGTAGGTTGTCAGGAAACGGCCTTATCCACGTGAAGCGCGTAGACTCGTTGCCATGATTCCCCTTTCCGGCAATGTACTCCTGGACGAACGCGATATTGCGTTCGGCATGATCCGCGCGCAGGGCGCGGGCGGACAGAACGTCAACAAGGTCTCGAGCGCGGTGCATCTGCGCTTCGACATCCGAGCCTCTTCGCTGCCCGATGCGGTGAAAGCCGCCTTGCTGGGCAGCGGCGATCGACGCATTACGAAGGATGGCGTGGTAGTGATCAAGTCGCAGGCCTATCGCAGCCAGGACAAGAACCGCGCGGCGGCCATCGAACGTCTGGCGGAGATGATCGAGGACGCCATCCGCCCGGTCAAAGCCCGCAAGGCCACGAAGCCGACGCGGGCTTCACAGCAGCGCCGGGTGCAGCGCAAGGTGCGGCACGGCCAGATCAAACAGTTGCGCGGAAAGATTGCCAGCGAAGGCTAGCAGGGGTGCGACTGCTGCCGCCGTGACGCCCACCGATGGCCGGGTCTGGGCGCTGTATCCGCGATCCTTTGTGTTGCTATGTCACGTTCAGCGCGCGGAAGCCGGCGCGCGTCACTGCCATTCGAAGACCGACCGGGCGTGCGAGCCGGGAGCTACCGTCGCGCGCTGCACTTTTTCCGTGCCGTTGTAGGTGGAGCGGATGGTGTATTGCCCCGGCGGAAGTTTGACGAGCATGTAAGGCCCGTTGGTGGTGGCCTGCAGCACCGTCGCGCCCTTGTTGTCGGTAATCGTCACCGGCACGTCGGCGGTGTATACGTTCTGGTCGCCCTGTTTCTGGGCAAACACGAGCGTGAGCGGATAGTCCTTTTCCGCGGCCTTCATGGCGGTGGACTCGTCCAACCCGACTCCGCCCGTCACGTATTGCACATTGCCCTGCGTCTGCACCGGCGGCAGGTCGGCATAGGCGGGCGCCATCGCTGCGCCCAGCACCAGTAGGGCGGCAAGGGCGGTCATCTTGGTCCGATCGAAACGAAGCGTTTTCATCGTTTTTCTCCCATGGTTGAACAGGATGCTTCTTGAGTCTCGACAACAGTGCAACAAGCGCCGGGCGCAACGCCCGTGCCCGTCACGTATCCGGTTGGACGGCGCCGCGCGGTGAAAGTTCTGCGGCAGTGCGGAACCATGGCGGCCGCTTGCGAAATTTTTGATTTCCGTCCAGCGCGCGGACCGCATTACGGGAATGGGTCGGCGATTTCGGTCGTAGACCGTGGCGGACGGCCGGACGCCAGGTTCCAGTTGGACCGGCCTGCCGGCGAGCCGTTTGGCGCGAAGCGCCTTTCATACAGTTCCCCATGGTCCCGCCCGACGACCATCACGGTCGAACAGCGCGTACCGTAGGTCAGGCCGACGATGAAAGGGCTGCTGAGGAATCGCTCCCGTTCCAGGCCGACGCCGGTATCGGGCAACTCGGCGTCTGGCGCCGGCGACCGGTCGGCAAGCGCATCGAACAAGGCCTCGACGTCAGGCCGGGATTGCGTGCGCAGGATCGCCGTGAATGCCGCCTTGACGCGTTCCAACTTGGGCCATGGCGTATCGAGCAGATGGTTGGACAGCGCGTATATGCCTGGAGGAAGGGCGTGGGCCGGTCCGCCTCGGTTGCTGTAGTACCAGGTCTCGTCGCGGTCTCCGACGATCAGGTTGAAGCCGTTGTAGGCCTCGCCAATACGCTGCACATGCGCTGCGTAGTCGGCCGGCGCGGCGTCGCCGCGCAAAAAGTCTTCCACCAGCTTGCCGCGCGATGGCGCGCCAGGCAGGATGGTCATCGGGTCACGGTAGTTCGTCACCAGCGCATAGCGGCCGCCGCGCGTCATCCCCATCCAGGTGCCTCCTGATTGCAGGTCGCGGCCGGCGACGATGCGCGGATCGTCCTGCCACGGCGCCGCAGCGGCCGATGGGCGGGCATGGTACTCGTCGCGGTTGGCGGCGATGACGGCTGGAATGTCCGGCAGGGTCCGGATGGCGAGCACGGCCAGGCACATGGCTGTCCTTGTTCCTCAATCGCCGGCACGGACGGCATCGGCGGTATCCCGCTCTGCCTCCCGCGTGAATGCAGCGGTACGCGGCCGGACGAGCGTCAGATAGTCGCTCGCCCGCATGACAATCGATGCATCGAGCCGCCCCGCATTGAAGACGATTTCTTCAAAACGGCTGCCAAGGGTTTCGTCGACGAGCAGCGTCAGCGCGGGGTTGAATACGAAGGGCGGAATCGCGCCGATCTCGCATCCGGTCAGCGCGCGCGCCAGGTCGCGCGAGGCCAGCGATGCTTTCTTGCCGCCGCTGGCCCGGGCGATGGCGTCCAGGTCCGCCCGCCGGTCGGCGGGAAAGACGGCCAGAACGTGCGTGCGCTGCGTGGACGAGAGTTTGACGCGGCATACCAGGGCCTTGGCGCCTTGGCCCACGGCCGTGCCGCGCAACGCTGCAACGGCTTCGGACCGGCCCTCGGCGGCATGATGCAGCAACCGGTACGCGATGCCGTTTTGGTCGAGCAGGGCCGTCAGCCTTTCGTGCACGGGCGGATTCCAGTCCGGGACGGGGGCCTCCTGTGCCGATACCAGCGGGGCTGGCTGTTGCCCCGGGGTCGCTGGTGCGCATTCCGGCTCGAAAGCCGGTGGGATGTCGGTGCCGATCAAGTCGGACGGCATGGATTCGGAACGATCGGTCGGCGGCATGGGCATTCAGCGGACGGCATCCCCAAAACGGTATTCGTGAGTGAGCGTGTCCAGCCGCTCCTTCAGCGATGGGTCGAGCCTGTAGCCGACCGCCGCCAGGGTGTCGTCCAATTGTTCGGGTTTGCTTGCGCCAAGCAGGGGCGCGGTGATGATTGGATTGGCAAGCACCCACGCCATGGCAAGCGTGGTGAGCGGCACGCCGGCTTGCGCCGCCACTTCGCGCAGCGCTTCCACCGTCTGGAAAGACCGTTCGTTCCAGTAGCGGTCCTGATAGCGGCCGGCGGCCGTGCCAAGCGTGAAGCGGGTGCCGGGAGCCGGGGGGCTGTCGGGCCGGTGCTTGCCCGTGAGCAGACCGCCCGCCAGCGGGTTGTAGGGAATCACCGCCAGCCCCTCGGCCTCGCACAGCGGCAGCAGTTCACGTTCGATCTCGCGGAACAGCAGGCTATAGCGCGGCTGCACCGAGACGAAGCGCGTCAGCCGCCGCAAGTCGGACCGTCCAAGCGCCGTGGCCAGCCTCCATGCCAGGAAGTTCGACACGCCGACGTAGCGCGCGCGTCCGGACCTGACGATGGTATCCAGGGCTTCCAGCGTTTCGTCCAGCGGCGTGCCGGTGTCGTCGGAATGCAGCTGGTACAGGTCGACATAGTCGGTCTGCAGCCGCTTCAGCGATGCGTCGATCGCGTCCAGCAGGTGCTTGCGCGACGCGCCGCGTTCCCATTCCTGCGGCCCCATCACGCCTACCGCCTTGGTCGCCAGGATGAACCGGGAGCGCCGGCCGGTGAGCCAGCGCCCCAGGATTTCTTCCGTGCGGCCCACGGTATCGGGCGTGCCGCCCAGGGGATAGACGTTGGCGGTGTCCAGGAAGTTGATGCCGGCCTCGCTGGCCTTGTCCAGGATGCGGTCCGCCACGCTTTCCTCGGTCTGCAGACCGAACGTCATCGTGCCCAACGCCAGGCGGGACACCTTCAGGCCGGTGCGGCCGAATTGGATCTGGGGGATGGACATCGTGCGTTCTCCGGGTGGCGGGCGCGCCGCGGTTCAGAATCGTGCAAGCCAGGGCGCCCGCGTGTGCCGCCGGAACGCCGGGAATCCGGCCGATTCTACGCCCGATGTGCTGCGGCCGCCGCCGTGACCCTGACGCGGTGTCGGCATGCGAGCGGTCCGGCCGCGGGGCGCGCCGTTCAGTCGTCCAGGCGGTACTGCCGGGCGGTGCGTTCGAAGTCCGACACTGTCTGGCGCTGCCATGCGCCGTCATGCCCGAGCTCCTCGGCCAGGATGCGGGCGACGGCGGGCGCGGCACGCACCGCGGCTGCGCTGTCCAGGAAAAGGGCGCGGTTGCGCCGGGCCAGCACATCCTCGGCCGTGCGCGCCAGTTCATAGCGTGCCGCGAAGCGCACGTGGGCTTCGCTCAGTCCGCTGGCGGGGACCAGCATGTTTTCCGCGCCCGGCAGCGCCCGCAGCGCGGGCAGATCGCTGCCATAGTAGGCGTCCGGCGTCCCGGCGGGGGCGCGCGGGTCCGGCGCGGCGCCCGCGCCGTGCAGCGCCAGGCTTTCGGTACGGCACGGGGCGTGAGGCAGCCGGTGTTCGCGCAGGATGGTGTCCATGACGTCCTGCGCCATGCGCCGGTAAGTCGTCCACTTGCCCCCGGTGACGGTGACCAGGCCGGCATTGGAAACCAGGATGGTGTGCTCGCGCGACAGCGTCTTGGTGGCGCCTTCTCCGGCCGCCTTGACGAGTGGCCGCAGGCCCGCCCACACGCTGGTGACGTCGGATCGGGAAGGCTTGCGGCTCAGGTAGCGGCCCGCTGTGCGCAGGATGAAGTCGACGTCTTCCCGGCTGGCATCCGGCTCCAGCGGCAGGTCGGCGCGCGGGCCATCGGTGGTCCCGACGATGGTGTGCCCGTTCCATGGCACCACGAACAGCACGCGCCCGTCATCCGTCTTGGGAATCAGGATCGCCTTGTCGCCCGGCAGGAAATCGCGCGGCAGCGTCAGGTGCACGCCCTGGCTGGGCGCCACGATCGGCCGGGCGGCGCGGTCTTCCATTCGCCGCACCTCGTCCACCCACACGCCGGTGGCGTTGACCACGCAGCGGGCGCGCAGCACGAAGGACGTCCCGCTCAGGACGTCGCGCGCCGTGACGCCGTCGATGCGGCCATTGCTTTGGTTCAGCCCCGTGACGGCCATGTAGTTGACCGCGACGCCGCCCAGGTCGAATAGCGTGCGGGCCAACGTGACCGCCAGCCGCGCGTCGTCGAACTGCCCGTCGTAATAGAGGATGCCGCCGCGCAGGCGGTGGCCGCCCACTTCAGGCGCAAGGGTGGGGGCGTCGGCAAGCGCCTGCGCGCGCGAAAGCGAACGGCTCGGCGCCAGGTTCAGGCGGCCGGCGAGCATGTCGTACATCTTCAGGCCGATGCCGTAGAAGGGCTGGTCGAGCAGGTTGTAGGCCGGCACGACGAAGCCCAGCGGCCACACCACATGGGGCGCATTGCGGCCCAGCAGACCCCGCTCGTGCAGCGCTTCGCGCACCAGGCTGATATTGCCCTGCGCCAGGTACCGCACTCCGCCGTGCACCAGCTTGGTCGCGCGGCTGGATGTGCCCTTGGCGAAGTCGGCAGCCTCGATCAACAGCGTCCGATAGCCGCGAGCGGCAGCGTCCACCGCGGTCCCCAGGCCGGTGGCGCCCCCGCCGATGACGACGACGTCCCAGGTCTGGGCGGTATCGAGTTGCGCCAGCAGGCGGTCGCGCGCGGGCGGGGTGGTGGACTTCGTAGCGGTGGTCATGGCGCTGCCGTGGAGAATGGGGAGGCGATTTCGCATTGCACGCCGGCATCGCGCAGTACGGCTGCCAGCGGGTCGGGAAGGGGGGCGTCGGTGAACAGCCGGTCGATGCGCGAGACATGGGCGACTTCAACCATGGCCTGGCGCTGGAACTTGCCGTGATCCGCCGCGAGCCAGACTTCACGGGACTGCTGGATGATGGCGCGCGCCACGCTGACTTCGCGCAGGTCGTAGTCGCGCAGGGTGCCGTCGGGCTCGATGCCGGAAATGCCGATCAGGCCGATATCTACCCTGAACTGGCGAATGAACTCGGTGGCGGCCTCGCCGACGATGGCGCGGTCGCCCGGGCGCAGCAAGCCGCCGGCCACGATGACCTCGCAGTCCGGGTTCGCGCCAAGGATATCGGCGACGTGCAGATTGTTGGTAATGACTCGCAGGCCGCGATGGCGCAACAGCGCCCGCGCGATGGCTTCGGTCGTGGTGCCGATGTTCAGGATGAGCGAACAGCCGTCCGGAACCTGCCTGGCGACGGCTTCGGCAATGCGGCGCTTGCCTTCCGCGTTTACGGCCTGCCGCTGGGCGTGGGCAATGTTTTCCGTGGTGGAAGCGCCCGGCGCGCGCACACCCCCGTGAAAGCGCGCCAGCAGGCCCGCGCGGGCCAGCAGGCCCACGTCGCGCCGCACGGTTTGCAGCGTGACGCCGAAACGCTGGGCAAGCGCGTCGATGGAGACGGCTTGTTGCTGGCGGACGGCGTCCAGCAAGGCCAGCTGGCGGGGGTTCAGATCCATATTTCGATCATAAAACAACACAAACGAAAATAGAAGTTCAATTCCGAAGCTATTTGCTTGCCGGCCGAGCGAGAACGAAAGGGGATGGAGCAGCAGGGGGCCCCGTGGCGATGCCAAGGCGGGCTGAGGCAGCTTCGCGACGCAGGGCCCATTCGCCCCGGTTTTGCTGCGGGGTTGGCGAAAACTGTGACGCTTCGCCTCACTCTGACACGATCAGGCGGCGTCCGGCCCGTCTATGCTCACCGGCGGCTGCGATCCGCCATGTGGTCGGGTTGACGGGGTTGTCATCCCCCCGGGTATGATCGCCCGATACACCCCGGCATGCAGGAGATTCATGACAGGCCGATGAAACAGAAAAAAAGCGGTGGTGTCCGCGCGGATTATCGGTGCCATGGCGCCGCGACAGATTTTTATGACCAGATCAGGAGATAAGCCAATGAACCGACCTCTCGATGGACTCGTTGCCGCGCTCGATGTGCCGGCCTATGTACGGCACCGCAGACTGGTGGACTGGGTCGGAGAGTTCGTCGCGCTCGCCAAGCCCGATCGCGTCGTCTGGTGCGATGGCTCGCAGGAAGAATACGACCGCTTGTGCGACCAGATGGTCAAGGCCGGCACGCTGCGCCGCCTGAATCCCGAAAAGCGCCCGAACTCGTATCTGGCCTGGTCCGATCCCGGCGACGTCGCCCGCGTGGAAGACCGTACCTTCATCTGTACCGAAGACAAGGCCGACGCCGGTCCCAACAACAACTGGGCTGCCCCGGCGGAGATGCGCGCCACGCTCAATAAGCTGTTCGACGGCGCCATGCGCGGCCGCACGCTGTACGTTGTGCCGTTCTCGATGGGGCCGCTGGGTTCGCCGATCTCCCACATCGGGGTCGAGCTGACCGACAGCCCCTACGTGGTCGTCAGCATGCGCATCATGACCCGCATGGGCCGCGCCGTGTACGACATCCTGGGCGAGGATGGCGAGTTCGTGCCCTGCGTGCACAGCGTCGGCAAGCCGCTGGCCGCCGGCGAGGCCGACGTGCCCTGGCCCTGCAATCCCACCAAGTACATCGTCCACTATCCCGAAACGCGCGAAATCTGGAGCTACGGATCCGGCTACGGCGGCAACGCGCTGCTCGGCAAAAAATGCTTCGCCCTGCGCATCGCGTCCACCATGGGCCGCGACGAGGGCTGGCTGGCCGAGCACATGCTGATCCTGGGCGTGACTTCGCCGGAGGGCCGCAAATACCATGTCGCCGCCGCTTTCCCATCGGCATGCGGCAAAACCAATTTCGCGATGCTGATCCCGCCCGCGGGTCTGGACGGCTGGAAAGTCAGCACCATCGGCGACGACATCGCGTGGATCAAGCCGGGCGCCGACGGGCGCCTGCACGCCATCAATCCGGAAGCCGGCTATTTCGGCGTCGCGCCGGGCACCAGCGAGCAAACCAACTACAACGCCATGGCGACGCTGCGCGCGAACGTCATCTTCACCAATGTGGCGCTGACCGACGACGGCGACGTCTGGTGGGAGGGCATGACGGACACGCCGCCCGATCACCTGATCGATTGGCAAGGCCAGGACTGGACGCCGCAGATCGCCAAGGAAACGGGCCGCAAGGCAGCGCATCCCAACGCCCGTTTCACCGCGCCGGCGTCGCAGTGCCCGTCCATCGACCCTGAATGGGAAAACCCGCAGGGCGTGGTCATCGACGCCTTCATTTTCGGCGGGCGCCGGTCCACCACCGTGCCGCTGGTCACCGAGGCCCGCAATTGGGAGGAGGGCGTCTACATGGCCGCCACCATGGGTTCGGAAACCACCGCGGCGGCCGCCGGCCAGCAGGGCGTGGTCCGGCGCGATCCGTTCGCCATGCTGCCCTTCTGCGGCTACAACATGAGCGACTACTTCCAGCACTGGCTGACCCTGGGCGAAAAGCTCGCCAAGTCCGGGGCGACGCTGCCGCGCTTCTACTGCGTCAACTGGTTCCGCAAGGGTCCGGACGGCAAATTCGTCTGGCCGGGCTTCGGCGAGAACATGCGCGTGCTCAAGTGGATGCTGGAGCGTATCGACGGCAAGGCGCAAGGTGAAGAGCACGTGTTCGGCGTCACGCCGCGCTACGAGGACATTGACTGGCGCGGCCTGGATTTCACCGCGGACCGGTACGAGCTGGTTTCGTCGATCGACGCCGCCGCCTGGCGCGATGAGCTGGCGTTGCACGAAGAGCTGTTCAAACAGCTCGCCGAACGGCTGCCCAAGGCATTGCCGGCGACCAAGCAGCGTATCGAAAGCCGTCTGGCCGCGTAATCCGCCCGCGACGGCAAGCACAAGGGGCGCCGCGGCGCCCCTTGTTTTTTGTCCCTGTATCGCCGCCGCTGCGAGGCCGCGGCAACGGCTGATCGGGGCGTGGTGTCAATCGTCCAGGTCAACGTCCTCCTCGTCTTCGTCTTCCTCGTCTTCTTCTTCGTCGTCCTCATCCTGTTCCAGGGCGTCATAGCCTTTCCAGGTGATGCGCCACATGGCGTCCTGCCCGGTCGTGCCCTCTGTCAGCTTGCGCGCCAGGCCGGCGTCGGCCAGCAGTTCCAAATGGTGGCTGACGGCCTCCGGGGTGGCGCCCTCCATATCCAGCTCCTGCACGGCGGCCGTAATGTCCCGTCCGCTGAGCGCGGGCGCGTCGGCATCGCGGAATGCGCCGAGGATGGTGACGATCAGATCGAAATTGCGTTGCATGGCGACACCTCTCACGTTGGCGCCGGGGCCGGCGCATCTGCAAAGTTAACAGATGCGCGACGGCCCGCGGATGACGGCGGGCTCCTTCGCAAGCCCTAGGCCTGCCGTCGGACGGCTGCTCGCGGCGCACATGGGGCGACGCGGGGCGCCTCTTCACTGCGCCAGGTAGCGCCGGCGCGCCGGCTTGAGCACCGCGATGGCCAGCCCGGCGGCGGCGATGTCCAGGGCGATCGCCGAATAGAACACCGGGTGCCAGCTGGCAGTTCTTTCGTGCAGCAGGGCGGCCAGCGGTCCGCCCAGAATCGACCCGATCCCCTGCGATATGTACAACCAGCCGTAATTGGCGGTTGCGTGCCGGGTGCCGAACGTGTCGGTCAGGGTGGAAGGGAAGAGTGAAAAGATTTCGCCCCAGCCGAAGAAAACCACCCCAGACAGCAGCACGAACAGCAAGGGGTGCTCGCGCGTGGCAAGCCAGACCGCCATCGCCAGTCCTTCCAGCGCGAAAGCGATGAACATGGTGTTCTCGCGGCCGCAGCGGTCGGATACCCAGCCGAAGAAGGGCCGGGTCAAGCCATTGGTCAGCCGGTCCACGGTCAAGGCCAGCGGCAGCGCCGCCATGCCGAACACCATCAGGTCCGCCACGCCGAAGTCGCGCGCGAAACTCGCCATCTGGGAAGTCACCATCAGGCCCGATGTGGACATCATGGTCATCATGGCGAACATCAGCCAGAACAGCGGCTGTCTGAGCATTGCGCGCGGCGCCAGGTCGCGCGGGGCCAAACCGGGAACGACGGCGGCGGCACCCGCGGCGGCCGGGGCTGCGGGCGTGCGCAAGCCCTGTGCGGCGATGACGCCGATCACGGCGAACAGCGTCCCGAACTGCCACAGCGTTTGTTCAAGTCCGGAACCGAGCAGGGCATTGGAGATGGGAAAGGTCGTCAGGATGGCGCCCATTCCGTAGCCGGCTGCGACCATGCCGGCGGCAAAACCGCGGCGGTCCGGAAACCAGCGCACCATGAGGCCGACCACGCCGACATACACGATACCGGTGCCCAGACCTCCGACCACGCCATAGGTCAGGTACAACAGCCCGATATTCGTCGCCATCGACGCCAGGATCCAGCTGCAGCCCGACATCAGCGTGCCCAGCGCAATCAGGCGCCGCGGGCCGAAACGGTCGATCAGGCTGCCCTGGAACGGCGAGAAGAAGGTCTGCAGGACGATCAGCAGGGAAAACGTGACCTGCAATTCCGAGAGCGGCACGCCGAGCTTGGCGGATAACGGTTTGGTGAAAAGGGTCCAGACGTACTGCGGACTCGAGATGGCCATCATGCAGACCAGGCCGAGCAACAGTTGAATCCAACGACTGCTCAAAATCTCTTTGGGGCCGCTCAGCGCGGCTTCGGTCGATACGGTCATGTCGGGCTCCAGGCCGGTGTTGGTCTGGATGGAACCCGATGCAAAGGCCATGCCATTTTTGCAGCAGTCGTTTTCCTGGGGCGGCACCGGAACAAACTGTCCCAAGCGGCCAGGCGGTGGCGTGCTCGCAGCAGCATGGTGCCTGGACCGGGCCCCGCCATGGTGCATCCTCCGCCCCGCGAGTTCCGGCGTAGCAACGCCGCTACGCGATCCAGCTTGCCCCGACCCTGCGGAGCCATGCATGGGGCCCGACTTGAACGCCGCCGTCTTCCTTGAACACCGGCGTTTTGCGCGGCTTGCGGTTTCCCTGTCTTGCCCGCTTTATGCGCCGCCGGGGGATGCAACGCTGCGTGGGGCGGGGTTCGGCGGGGAAAAAGCTGTCAATGTCCTGACTGCACGCACGATGTTGCGGAAATACGTCCGAAGTATGACGGTTTGTTTACCAGTCACGGTAGAGCTTGTACCCTGATGCGGCCCCACTTTTATGAGCACGAAGCGGTCGGCCGGTGGGGGTGTTGCGCGCCGGTTGCTTTTCAGTCGGGAAGGTATCGGGCGGCGTGCCGCCTGTTTCGCGTCCCGCTTTTTGCAGATCGACGAGGATCCGGCGCGATGCGTTCGCAAGCGGCAAGCGATTGGTGGTCTGTGCAGGGCGAGTGGGCCGAGGCGCCAAACGCGCGTCGAGGCGGTTTCAGCGGCGTGCAACGTGTCGTGCTGCGCGAGTCCGGCGACTGCTTTTACGTGAAGAAGCAGCGCAACCATGTTTTCCGCAGTTTGCGTTACCCGAGCGGGCGCCCGACCCTGCTGCGCGAATGGCTGAGCCTGCGTGCCTGTGCCCGCATCGGTGTCCCCACGCCGCCGGTGGAGTTTTTCGATATGCACAAGGCCAAGGACGGCTGGCACGCCGTTCTGGTCACGCGGGGATTGCAGGGTTATGTCAGTTTGAAAGAGGGGTTCGGGGATCGCGGCTGGACCGCCGCCCAACGAATCGAGGCGCTGCGCGCCGTAGCCCAGGCGTTGGTGTCGCTGCACCTGGCCCGCCGCAAGCACGGCCATCTTTACCCCAAAGAGATATTCGTTGACCTTTCGACGTCCCCTCCAGCCGTGGCGTTCGTGGATTGGGAAATGAGCCGGAAGTGCCTGACCCCGGCGCAGGCGGCCGGCTCAGACGTGCGGCGCCTGCTGAAATCCCTGTGCGCGCTGGGGGCGACGACGGAGGAGATCGAAATCCTGCTGGCCGAATACCGGGCCAGGGGGATCGCCTTGCGGCTGCCGGCCGGCCTGGCGCAAGTGGCCTCGCGCAGCGGCGTCCCGATTCCTCGCCAATGATCGATCCGGCGCCGTGCGGGGCGCGAGGCCTGCGCAGCGCCTGCCGGATCGCCGCACTGCCGGGCGGCTTCAGGCCGTCTCGCCTACCCGTACTTCACACGTCTTGGGTGGCAGCACGCATGGCCGGACGCGCCGTCGCCACTTGTACACTAAGGTATACAATCTCGGTCTGCCTATGCGCGGCACATGCCCGCATCCATCGTCCCTGTGCTGCGATGGTGCGTTCGCCGCGACACCGGATCGCCATACATACATAAAGGAGATACCTATGCAATTTGGCAAATCCCTGCTCGGTCGCCTGCTGGCCGGCACCGTGCTGTGCGCCACCGCACTGGCCGCCCATGCCGCGGACTGGCCCAGCCGTCCGATCACGCTGGTGATCCCGTTCCCGCCCGGCGGCACGACCGACATGGTCGGGCGCCCCCTGGCCGAGGCCCTGTCCAAGCGGCTGGGCCAGCCCGTGATCGTGGACAACCGCGCGGGCGCGGGCGGCACCATCGGGGCCGGCTATGTTGCGCGCCAGGCGCCGGATGGCTACACCTTGTTCCTGTCGACCATCGCGCACTCGATCGCGCCCTCGACCTACGACAAGCTGACCTACGACTTCCAGAAGGATTTCGCGCCCATCACCGTGGTGGCGTCTTCGCCGAACCTGCTGATCGTCAATAAGGACCTGCCGGTGAAGTCGGTGGCCGAACTGATCGATTACGCCAAGAAGAACCCCGGCAAGCTGAACTACGGTTCGGCCGGTGTCGGCAGCACCGAGCATCTGGCCGGCGAACTTTTCAAGCGCATGGCGAAGATCGACATCGCCCACGTTCCCTATAAGGGCGGTGCGCCGATGATGACCGACCTGATGGGAGGCCAGATCCAGATGGCTATCGAGACCAGCGGTTCGGCGATGGCCCAGATCAAGGCCGACACCGTGCGCGCGCTGGGCGTGAGCAGCGAGAAACCGAGCCCCTACTTCCCGGGCATCCCGGCCATCGCCGAAACCGTGCCGGGCTACACGTTCTCCACGTGGTACGGCCTGGTGGTCCCCGCCAAGGTGCCGGCCGACGTTCAGGCCAAGCTCTACGCGGCCACTGTGGATGCGCTCAAGGACCCCATGATGGTGAAGGCCCTGGAAACCATTGGCGCCGATGCCGGCGGCAACAAGCCCGAAGAGTTCAAGAAGTTCATCGCCGACCAGACCCAGAAGTGGCATGAGATTTTGAAGGGCCAGCAGTAAGCCTGACCGGGCGGCATCCCGGCCGGGATGCCGTCATGGCGCCGCGACATCGACCGCGACATCGCCGGCACGCTGAACCGCCGATCCCATGGGCATGGCTGCCCACGGAGACGAGCGGCAGGCGTGCCGGTTTTTTTTTGCCATGGCGTGCGCCGTGGCGGATCGCGATGGCGCCGGCGTCAGTCGCGAATTCCCAAGCGGAGCTGAATCTCATACATTCATGCTGTCGTCCGGCACCGGGGGGCTCGGTCGTCCGATCAGGACGCCCGGCCGAACTGCGGAAGCCGGGAGCCATCTTGCGCATCCGGTCCGTTTACTCGCGCGGCCGCGGTCTGAACCCATCGAAATTTCGGAGCTGGCAGCATGAAGTTTGTCCATGACGGTTACGACCACGACCGCGACCACGACCACGCCGCGCCGGCCTCCGCGCAGCCCCTCGTCGAGGACATCCGCCTGCTCGGCCGTCTTTTGGGCGACGTCATACGCGAGCAGGAAGGCGAAGACGCCTACAAGCTGGTGGAGCAGGTCCGGCAACTTGCGGTCGCCTTCCGGCGTGACGACGACACGCAGGCGGACCAGGACTTGAAAGCCCTGCTTCACGGCCAGTCCGCGCTGATGCTCGTTTGCATCGTGCGCGCGTTTACCTATTTCAGCTTGCTGGCGAACCTCGCTGAAGACCGGCACTACATCCGCCGCCGCCTGGCGCACGAGCGCGCCGGAGACGTCCGGGAAGGCAGTCTGGACGCAATGATGGCCCGTCTGCGCGGCGCCGGTATCGCGGCCGACCGTATCGCGGCGACGCTGCGCGAAAGCCATGTATCGCCCGTACTGACGGCGCATCCCACCGAAGTCCAGCGCAAAAGCATCCTGGACGCGCAGCGCGCCATCGCCCAGCTGCTCGCGGAACGGGACGCCATTCGTGCGGGCGAGGCGGATGCTGCCGGCGGCGTGCTGGCCCGCGCGCTGGACGCCAATGCGGCACGCCTGCGCGGCCGCATCATCCAGCTGTGGACCACGCGTCTGCTGCGCATGTCGCGGCTGACGGTGGTGGACGAGATCGAAAACGCCCTGAGCTATTACCAGACGACGTTTTTGCGAGAAATTCCGCGGCTCTACGCAAGTCTGGAGCGCGAGCTGCCGGGGCAGTCCGTTGCCACGTTTTTCCGCATGGGCCAGTGGATAGGCGGGGACCGGGACGGCAACCCCAACGTGACGGCCGATACCTTGCGGTATGCCTTGCGGCGCCAGTCCGAAACCGCGCTGCGCCACTACTTGTCGGAGACGCACCAGTTGGGCGGCGAGTTGTCCATGTCGGACTACCTGATCGACGTATCGCCCGCCCTGCGAGCGCTTGCCGACCGTTCGCCGGACGAGAGCCTGCACCGGCGCGACGAACCGTATCGCAAGGCGTTGTCCGGCATCTACGCAAGGCTTGCCGCGACCTTGCAGGCGCTGACCGGTGCGGAAGCGGCGCCGCACCCGGTGGCGCCGCTAGCGCCTTATGCCTGCGCGGAGGATTTTCTCGACGATTTGAACGTGGTGGCGCAATCGCTCGAAAGCCATCGCGCCGGCGAGCTGGCGGTGGAACGCCTCCATCCCTTGATACGCGCGGCAAGCGTCTTCGGTTTTCATCTGGCGACGGTGGACTTGCGCCAGAGTTCGGACAAGCACGAAGCTGTGGTCGCCGAATTGTTCGCGGCTGCCCGCGTCGAGCCCGCGTATGCGAAGCTGGACGAGGACGCCCGGGTGGCGGCGTTGCTGCGGCAGCTGAACGACCCGCGCCCGCTGCGCATTCCCGGCGCGGACTACTCGGAACTGGCGCGCAGCGAGCTGGCCATCTTCGAAACGGCGCGGGCCATGCTCGAACGCTACGGCCGCCATGCCATTCGCCACTACATCATCAGCCACACCGAGACGGTGAGCGATCTGCTGGAAGTTCTGCTGCTGCAAAAGGAAGTCGGCCTTCTGCAAGGGCTCCTGAACGAAGAGGCCCGTGCGGACCTGATCGTGGTTCCGCTGTTCGAGACCATCGAGGATCTGCGCAACGCCACCGACATCATGCGGCGTTTCTACGCCTTGCCGGGCATCTTCGAGATGGTCCGGCGCAGCGGCGGGGAACAGGACATCATGCTGGGCTACTCCGACAGCAACAAGGACGGCGGCATCTTCACCAGCAATTGGGAGCTGTATCGCGCGGAAATCGCGCTGGCCCGGCTATTCGAGGAATACGAGGGCAGGGGAGCAATCAAGCTGAGGATGTTCCACGGCCGCGGCGGCACGGTGGGCCGGGGCGGCGGCCCGAGCTATCAGGCCATCCTGGCGCAGCCGCCAGGCACGGTGCGGGGCCAGTTGCGCCTGACGGAGCAGGGCGAGGTGATCGCCTCCAAGTACACCAATGCCGATATCGGCCGGCGCAACCTGGAAACGCTGGTCGCCGCGACGCTGGAGGCCACGTTGCTGCAATCCGATGCGCCGGCGCCCGCGCGCTTTCTGGCGGCGGCCGCGGCGCTGTCGGACGCCAGCATGAAAGCCTATCGGCGGCTGGTGTACGAAACGCCCGGGTTCCGTGAGTATTTCTTCGGCTCTACGCCCATACGCGAAATCGCCGGGCTGAATATCGGTTCGCGTCCGGCCTCGCGCACCGGCAGCCAGAAGATCGAGGACCTGCGGGCCATCCCCTGGGGCTTCAGTTGGGGGCAGTGCCGCGTCACCTTGCCGGGCTGGTATGGGTTCGGCTCGGCGGTGCAGGCGTTCGTGGAGGATCCGGCGCATGGGCAGGGCGACGAGCCCTGGGAATGGCTGCGTGCGATGTACCGCGACTGGCCGTTCTTCCGGACGCTGCTGTCCAATCTGGATATGGTGCTGGCGAAAAGCGATCTTGCGCTGGCGTCGCGCTATGCCGAACTGGTCGAAGACCGGCAGCTTCGCGGCACCGTGTTTTCCGAAATCGAAGCGGAATGGCGGCGCACCGCGCAAGCGCTGTCCCGGATCACGGGCGACGCGGAAAGGCTGGCGCGCAATCCCGCGCTGGCCAGGTCGATCAGCCACCGCTATCCCTACTTGGATCCCTTGCATCATGTGCAGCTGGAATTGATGCGCCGCTATCGCGCCGGCGGCCACGATCCCGTACTGAAGACCGGGATACATATCACCATCAACGGAATCGCTGCGGGCTTGCGCAATAGCGGGTAAGCCAGACGCGCGGGTAACAAAAAAGCCTTGAGGCGCGGCGCGCGTCCAAGGCTTTTTTGTACTGCAATCCGGTGGTGGAGCGGAGGAGGATCGAACTCCCGACCTTCGCATTGCGAACGCGACGCTCTCCCAGCTGAGCTACCGCCCCACATCAAGTAAGTCCGTAACTATACCAGAAAACTCTGCACTGCGGTAAACGATCCGGGCGCGGCGTAGCCCGAAAGTGGGAAGCGCCGGCGATGGTGCGCGCGGACGCCTGTTACATCCGCAGGCGTTGCTTTCGGACCACGAATGTTGCCAAAGCGATCCATTGTTACGCCGCTGCCGTAACAAAGGCTGATCAAGAAGCCCGATGTACGCACCAGTAGAAGGCGGCTTTGTGAAAGTTAGCGGATGAGCAGCCAGATCGGTCATGTTTTATTACGTAACGCCGGGCGCTTCTCCGCCACTTTGCCGCATACTCTTACAATTCGTGCAAGGGTGTGAAATAAACCGCGTTTTTATGGCGTTGATCGAGCTTGTCCTGTCACAGACAATCCCGGCCGCAGGTTCTTCATAGCTGTTTCAAGGACCGTTCCCCCCTCGAAAAACAACTTCATGCGGAGCGGGCGCGTGCTGAGCGCGATGTATTGCAGCCGGGAAAGCAGCTGTTACTCAACTTCGATTAAGCCATACGGGAAGGTCATGTCCTCGTTTCGTTTGAAGCATCTTGTTGCTGCCCTGGCAACCGCCGTTACTACCGCCGCCGTCGCCCAAACCTCCCCCAAAAGTGCGACCCCGCCCGCCGCGGCGCCGGCCGCGCCGGTCGCTCAGGCCACTGACGTAAACGGGGGCGCCACCTTGCATCAGGTCGTCGAACAGACGCTGCTGACCAACCCGGAAATACAGGCGCGCTACAACGATTTCCGTGCCTCGCTGGAGGGCCAGAACGTGGCTCGCGGCGGCTTCCTGCCGCAGGTGAATGCACAGGGCTGGCTCGGCCATGAATGGCAAAGCAATCTGCCGAACCGCGATTCGGCCAGTTGGAACCGGCCGGGGTACACGCTGGAGCTGCGTCAGCTGCTGTTTGACGGCTTCCGCACGTCCAACGATGTGAAGCAGGCCGGATTCGAGAAGTTGTCCCGGTTCTACGATCTGCTGGCCGCCAGCGACGAGATGGCCTTCAACGCGACGCAGGCCTACCTGGATGTGCAGCGCTATCGCGACCTGGAAAGGCTGGCGCGGCAGAACTATGGGCTGCACGAGGAAACGCTGAAGCAGATCCGAGAACGGGCGGAATCCGGCGTGGGCCGCCGCGTGGACATGGAACAGGCGGGCGGCCGTTTGGCGCTCGCGCAGACCAACCTGATGACGGAAAGCGCAAACCTGAACGACGTTACGCAGCGCTTTCGCCGCGTAACGGGCCTGGATGTGCCGGCTGCGCTCTCGCCGACGCCGCGTATCGACGAGAAGCTGCCCAAGGATCCGACGAACTTCAACGACTCCCTGCGCAGCAACCCGGCCTTCCTGTCCAAGCAGGCGCTGCTGCAGGCGGCTGACGCGGGCGTGCAATCGGCCAAGGGCGCGCTTTCGCCGAAGTTCGAATTCGTGGCGTCCACAGGCACCGACACCTCGCAGCCCGGGCCCGAGTACAAGAACACGCGCAGCACCAATGTGCAGGTCGTCATGTCGTACAACCTGTACCGCGGCGGCAGCGATTCCGCGCGTATCCGTCAAACGGCCTCGCAGAGCTATGCGGCCCGCGACGTCCGCAACTACACCTGCCGCAACATCCAGCAGGACCTGGCGATCGCCTGGAACAACATCGTCCACCTGCGCCAGGCGCTGCCCTTCCTGCGCGATCACGAAGTGGCGACGACCAAGGTGCGCGATGCCTACCGTCAACAGTTCCAGATCGGTCAACGGACGCTGCTGGACCTGCTGGACACCGAAAACGAACTTTTCGAATCGCGCCGCGCGCTGACGAATGCGCTGTACGACCTTCAGGTGGCCCAGTATCGCTGGCTGACGCTGTCGCACAAGCTGCTGCCCGCGCTGGGCCTGCGCCCCGCCAAGGATGAAACGCCGGAGGAAAACGGCAAGCTGGAAGTCAGCGACGACGTGATCAAGCTGTGCAATTCCTCCGTGCCGGACGCCACGCGGCTGCAGCCCGTGAAGGTGATCTACAACGACGGCACCATGCCGCCCGACCTGGTGCCGGCCGGCAAGCCGGTCCAGCCCAGCCCGGCCGCGCCGGGCGCCGCACCCAAATGGTGATATGCCATGGCGACTCAAGACAGCAACGATCGGGACGACGGGTTTTCCAAGCTTGACCTGGACTTCGTTCGCGTCCTCGAAGACCTGATCGACGTCTTGATCGCCAATGGCACGCTGCGCCTGACGGATCTGCCGCCGGATGCGCAGCGCAAGCTCACCGAGCGCAAGCGTCACCGGGCGCGGTTATCCGAACATCTGGACTTGCTGGACGATGAAGACGGACAAATTCTTTGACCGCTCGGTGGATTCCTGGCGCGTCGACCCGCGCGCCACGCATGACGATCCACTGCTCGATTGCCTGGTCGAACTGACCCGCGTCCACGGCGTGCCTGCCACCGCGCAGGCGCTGTCGGCCGGGCTGCCGCTGATCGATCAACGGCTCACGCCCGCTTTGCTGCCGCGCGCGGCAGCCCGCGCACGGCTGTCCGCCCGGCTGGTGAAGCGCTCGCTGGCCGAGATTCCCGCGGACATCCTGCCCGCCATCCTGCTGCTGCATGGCGAACGGGCCTGCCTGCTGCTGGAGGTGCGCGAGGGCAAGTATCTGATCAGCCACCCCGAACTGGGTGCGGGGGCCGTAGAGATCGGCGCCGAAGAGCTGGCGCGCGACTACACCGGCATGGCGTGCTTCGTGCGGCCGCAGTTCCGGTTCGATGCCCGCTCGCCCGAGGTCAACAAGGTGCGCGGCCGCCATTGGTTCTGGTCTGCCATCTTCGAGAACCGCCGGCTGTATCGCGATGCCATCGTGGCGGCGCTTTTGATCAATATCTTCGCGATGGCCATGCCGTTGTTCACGATGAACGTGTACGACCGCGTGGTGCCCAACAATGCGCTCGAAACGCTCTGGGTGCTGGTGGTCGGCATCGCCATCGTGGTGATCTTCAATACGGTGTTGTCCACGGCGCGGGCGCATGTCATCGATAGCGCCAGCAAGCGGGTCGATGTACGGCTTTCCGCGCTCATCATGGAGCGCGTGCTGGACTTGCGCATGGAAGGCCGGCCGGTGTCCGTCGGGTCGTTCGCGGCCAATCTGCGCTCTTTCGAATCCATCCGGGATTTCATCGCGTCGGCCAGCATCACCACGCTGGTGGACCTGCCATTCGTGCTGCTGTTCCTGCTGGTGCTGGCCTGGATATCGCCTTTCATGCTGATTCCGCCGATCGTGGCCATCGTCCTCATCGTGCTGGTGTCGCTGGCGGCGCAGTTCCGCATGGAGACGCTGACCATGGCCTCGTATCAGGCCGCGTCGCAGCGCAACGCGACGCTTGTCGAAGCGCTGACCGGATTCGAAACGGTGAAGACCCTCAATGCCCAGGGCGCGATGCAGCGCAACTGGGAGCGGTCCACAGAGTACATCGCCGAGATCGGCAGCAAGTTGAAGCTGATTTCGAGCACGACGGTGGGCTTCGTTTCGGCCATGTCGCAGCTTGTCTCGGTGTCCGTGGTTACCATCGGCGTCTATCTGGCGCACGATTCGTCGGTTTCGATGGGCGGCATCATCGCGGCCTCGATGATCGCCGGGCGCTGTCTGATGCCGCTGGGGCAGGTGGCCGGCCTGTTGATGCAATACCAGAACGCGCGCACGTCGCTCGGGTCCATCGATAACTATATGAACCTGCCCGTCGAGCGCCCGGAAACCTCGGAATTCCTGCATCGCCCGGTTTTCCACGGGGCCATCGAGTTCCGCAACGTCACCTTCTCCTATCCCGGCGCGGCCCAGCCCGTGCTGCAGAACGTTTCGTTCAAGCTGGCGCCCGGCGAGAAGATCGGCATCATCGGTCGAATCGGATCTGGCAAGACCACCCTGGAAAAACTCATCCTGGGCCTGTACCAGCCGAGCGAGGGCACGGTGCTGCTGGACGGCGTGGACGTGCGCCAGATCGATCCGGCCGACTTGCGGCGCGCCATCGGGTACGTGCCGCAGGATCCCGTGCTTTTCTACGGCAGCCTCAAACACAACATTGCAATGGGCGCGCCTTACGCCGACGACGCGACCATCCTTGCCGCGGCCGACGTGGCGGGCGTGAGCGAGTTCGCCAACGTACACCCGGACGGGTTCGACATGCTGATCGGCGAGCGAGGCGAGTCGTTGTCGGGCGGCCAGCGGCAGTCGGTCGCCGTGGCGCGTGCGCTGATCAACGACCCGCCGGTACTGCTGCTGGACGAACCCAGCAGCAACATGGACCACCAGAGCGAATCGCGGCTGCGCCGCCAGTTGGCGGCGGCCAGCGCCAATAAGACCATGCTGCTGGTCACCCATCGCACGGCTTTGCTGGAGCTCGTGACACGTCTGATCGTCATCGACGCCGGCCGCATCGTGGCCGACGGTCCCAAGGAACAGGTGGTCGAAGCCCTGCGCAACGGCCGGGTCGGGCGGGGAGGCTGAGCATGAGCACGCAGATCGCGAGCGAAGGCGGCTCTTTTCTCGGCGCGCTGGTGCGCCGGCCGCGGGATCTTTTCGTCAGGTTCTTCGATTGGCTGCTCGATGGGGAGTCGCGCGGCAAGCCCAAGGTGGCGACCGGCTACGCGGGCGACGCGGAATGGGCCATCCATCAATCCGACGCCCGCGGCGCGCGTGTCCTGCTGTGGACGTCGCTGCTGGTGGTTTTCATTCTGCTGCTCTGGGCGGGCTTCAGCCCCATCGACGAAGTCGTGCGTGGCGAAGGGAAAGTGGTGCCGTCGCGCCAGGTCCAGGTGGTGCAAAGCCTGGACGGCGGCGTGGTGAAGGAAATCCTGGTCCAGCCCGGCCAGACGGTGGAAGCAGGCCAGGTGCTGCTGAAAATCGATCCCACGCGCTTCAATTCCTCTCTGGGCGAGAATGAGGCGGAATACCTGTCGCTGCTTGCCAAGGCCGCGCGCCTGCATGCGCTTGCCACGGGCGAACCCTTTCAGGCGCCGGAGGAGGTGCTGCAGAAGCTGCCCGCGGCCGTGGAGGCCGAGCGCAATGCCTGGATCCAGCGCACCAATGAGCTGAACGCCACCGTCAATGTCGCGAAGGAACAGGTGCGCCAGCGCCAGGAAGAACTGCGCGAGACGCAGGCCAAGCGGGACCAGGCCGCGACCACGTGCGCGCTGACGTCCAAGGAATTGTCCGTGACCCGCCCGCTGCTGGCCAGCGGCGCGGTGTCGGAAGTCGACCTGCTGCGCCTGCAGCGGGACGTGGCCAAGAGCTGCGGCGACCAGAAGGCGGCGGAGGCGCAGATCGACCGTATCGAGGCCTCGATCAAGGAAGCCCAGAGCAAAACGCAGGAAGCCGAACTGAACATCCGCAACCAGGCGCGCAGCGAGCTCTCCGATACCAATACCAAGCTGCGCACGCTGCGCGAGGGCAAGCTGGCGCTGGCGGATAAGGTGAAGCTGTCGGAAATTCGTTCGCCGGTGCGCGGGACGGTCAAGACGCTGCTGGCCAATACGGTGGGCGGGGTGGTGCAGCCGGGCAAGGACATCATTGAAATCGTTCCCTCCGACGACACGCTGCTGCTTGAAGTGCGCATCCTGCCGCGCGACATCGGGTTCCTGCACGCGCAACAGAAGGCGGAGGTCAAGTTCACGGCTTATGACTTCGCCATCTATGGCGGACTCGAAGGCGTCGTGGAGCAGATAGGCGCCGACACCATCACGGATGAACGGGGCAATTCGTTCTATATCGTGCGCGTGCGTACCGCAAGGTCCACCGTGGGGGACAAGCATCTGCCCATCATTCCCGGGATGGTGGCGGAGGTGCATATCCTGACGGGCAAGCGCACGGTGCTGCAGTATCTGCTGAAGCCGATCCTGCGCGCCAAGGAGAACGCGTTCACCGAGCGGTAAGGCGCGCGCTGCGCAGGGTCCGGACGTCTCCGGACCGTCTGAATCGTCCATCCCGCCCGGGCGCCTTGGCGCCGCCGCGGCGGGCCACCCGCTAGAAGAGGTATTGATGCACGTGGTACCGGTTCTGTTCGTCACGCACGACGATCTGCTGTGGAAGCACTGGTCGGGGCTGGATGCGCGCCGGTGGCTGCCGGCGCGCGGCCGCAGTCTGACGGACCTGGCCCGCTGGCGCGAGCAGGGGCGGTCGCTGGTCGTGGTGGATGCCGACCTGCCGCGGCTGCCGGAATGGGCGTCCGAGCCATGGACCCGCGCTTTGCAGGGTTTGCGCGTCGTCGTCGCCAGCGCGCGCCCACACGACGAGCAGGGCACCAAGGTGCTGGCGTCTGGCGCGGTGGGGTATTGCCACACCTATGCGCCGCCTGCCTCGCTATCGCAGATTCTGGAAGTGGTGGATTCCGGGGAAATCTGGATGGGCCGCTCGCTGGTGACGCGGCTGCTGAAGCTCGTGGACAGCCGTGCGGGCCGTAGCGAAGACTGGCACAACAACATGCTGACGGAACGCGAGGACATGGTGGCGCGCCGGGCCGCCGTGGGCGAGGCCAACGGCGAGATCGCTGCCGCGCTGGGCATCACGGAGCGCACCGTGAAGGCGCATCTTTCTTCGGTATTCGAGAAGCTGGGCGTGAGCGACCGCCTGCAGTTGGCGCTTCGGGTTCACGGCATCAGCCGCTGACATCGCGCGGTCCGGATGAACAAATCGCAATAGAGCGAGATTTATTTCTTGCGATACCTGTCCTCCAGGACAATATCGGCCGTTGGGAGCCGTCTATAGGATTACGCCATCTAAAACCGGAGCTAAAAGATGGCCTTTTCGACCCCCGCCGTTGTCACCCAAGTCACCGGACGCGCCTGGATCCGCAATAGCGATGGATCGCTGACCGAGCTGCATGCCGGCAGCCGCATCCCGCCCGACACCGAAATCGTGACCGCATCGGGGGCGACCGTCGCGCTGCAGACCGAAGGCGGCATGCCGCTGACGATCGGCGAGAATCGCGACGTGGCTTTCAATGCCGACATGGCGGGCCAGCCGGTGGACCGCTCCGAAGCAGCCGTGGCGCCGCCCACGGGCACCGATTCGGATCGTCTGCTCGCCGCCCTGCAGAGCGGGCAGGATCCGTTCGACAACCTGGAGCCGACGGCCGCGCTGGTGTCCGGCGGCGGCGATGGCGGCGGCAGCAGCTTCGTGCGTTTGGCGCGTGTCGTCGAAGCCACCACGCCGCTGGACCTGGCCTATCCGAACCCGGGCACGCCGGGGATCAACCTCGTTCCGTCCGCTGGCCTGGCGACGGGCGCAGACGATGGCGCGGTTGCCAACAACGCGCCGCTCGCGGCCGACGACGCCAATACGACCAGCGAGAAGCTGGCGATCAGCGGCAACATCCTGACCAATGACAGCGATCCGGACGGCGACGCGCTGGCCATCGTAACGGTGGGCGATCGTCCCATGGTCACGGGCGGCGTGACGGTTCCGGGTTCGAATGGCGGCGCCTTCACGGTGTTCCCCGACGGCAGCTATGTGTTCGAACCGGGCCAGGCCTTCCAGAACCTGGGCGCCGGCCAGACGGCGACCAGCAGCCTTACTTACACGATTACGGATCCGGCCGGCAATACGTCCACCGCGACCATCACTGTGACGGTGAACGGCGTGAACGATGCGCCCACCGTGACGACCTCGCTCGACAACATCAACGGCGTCGATGCGCAGCAGAACATCAATGTGGACGTGTCGGGCCACTTCGCCGACGTCGATAACGGCGACAAGCTGACCTACAGCGCCATCGGTCTGCCGCCGGGCCTGCAAATCGACCCGAACACGGGCGTCATCACCGGCACGATCGACCACTCGGCTTCACAGGGCGGCAATCAGGGCGCTTATCAGGTCGTCATCACGGCGACCGACACGAGCGGCGCTTCGGTTTCCGAAACGTTCACATGGAACGTCAGCAACCCGGCGCCGGTGGCGGCCAATGACACCGCGGTCACGCACGAAGACGCTGCCGTTACCGGCAACGTGCTGACGGGCAACGAGCAGGGCGCCGGCCGTGATGTGGACCCGGACGGCGATACGCTGCAGGTCGTGCGCGCGGGCGACAGGGATGTGCCGGCGGAAGGCGTCAAGGTCACCGGCACGGACGGCGGCACGTTCACCATCCATCCGGACGGCAGCTACACCTTCGAGCCGGGCGAGGACTTCCAGGGCCTGGCCGAGGGCGAGACCAAGACGACGACCATCACCTACACGGTTTCCGACGGCGAAGGCGGTACTTCCACCGCCACGCTGGAAGTCACCGTGACGGGCACCAACGATGTGCCGGTGATTACGCCTCACGTACCGACCGGGCCTGACGACCAGATCGCCGGCGACCACGGCACGGTGGTGGAAGACGAGAAATTGTCGGTGGAAGGCAAGCTGGATATCTCCGATGCCGACCACGATCAGTCTTTCTTCCAGGCCCAGGAAGGCACGGCCGGCAAGTACGGCACGTTCACCATCGACGCCAACGGCAAGTGGACGTATCAGCTCAACAACAGCGCCGCCGAAGTGCAGCAGTTGGCGGTGGGCGAGCACCTCACCGAAGAGTTCACCGTCAAGACCGCTGACGGCACGGAGACGAAGATCACCGTCACCATCGACGGCACGAACGATGTGCCGGAGATCAGCGGCGAGAGCACCGGCGCGATCACGGAAGACGCCGACACGTCGGTTTCCGGTCAGCTTGCTGTTGCCGATACCGACAAGAGCGACACCCACACCTGGAGCATCGACGGCAGTAACAAGGGTGCGTACGGCGCCATCGCTGTGGACGAGAAGGGCCAGTGGACCTACACCGTCGATCAAAACGCGGTACAGGCCCTGAAGGCGGGCGAAACGGTCAATGAGACGTTCACCGTGCTGGTCGATGACGGCAACGGCGGCAAAGACACGCAGGTCATCACGATCACGCTGACCGGCACCAACGATGCCCCCATCATCACCCCGCACGTGCCCACGGGTCCGGACGACCAGATTGCCGGCGACCACGGCACGGTGGTGGAAGACGAGAAATTGTCGGTGGAAGGCAAGCTGGATATCAGCGATGCCGACCGCGGCGAATCGTCGTTCCAACCGCAGGACGGCACCGCCGGCAAGTACGGCACGTTCACCATCGACGCCAACGGCAAGTGGACGTATCAGCTCAACAACAGCGCCGCCGAAGTGCAGCAGTTGGCGGTGGGCGAGCACCTCACCGAGGAATTCACGGTCAAGACGGCCGACGGTACGGAGACGAAGATCATCGTCACCATTGACGGCACGAACGATGTGCCGGAGATCAGCGGCGAGAGCACCGGCGCGATCACGGAAGACGCCGACACGTCGGTTTCCGGTCAGCTTGCGGTTGCCGATACCGACAAGAGCGACACCCACACCTGGAGCATCGACGGCAGTAACAAGGGTGCGTACGGCGCCATCGCTGTGGACGAGAAGGGCCAGTGGACCTACACCGTCGATCAAAACGCGGTACAGGCCCTGAAGGCGGGCGAAACGGTCAATGAGACGTTCACCGTGCTGGTCGATGACGGCAACGGCGGCAAAGACACGCAGGTCATCATGATCACGCTGACCGGCACCAACGATGCCCCCATCATCACCCCGCACGTGCCCACGGGTCCGGACGACCAGATTGCCGGCGACCACGGCACGGTGGTGGAAGACGAGAAATTGTCGGTGGAAGGCAAGCTGGACATCAGCGACGCCGACCGCGGCGAATCGTCGTTCCAACCGCAGGACGGCACCGCCGGCAAGTACGGCACGTTCACGATCGATGCCAACGGCAAGTGGACGTATCAGCTCAACAACAGCGCCGCCGAAGTGCAGCAGTTGGCGGTGGGCGAGCACCTGACCGAAGAGTTCACCGTCAAGACCGCTGACGGCACGGAGACGAAGATTACCGTCACCATCGACGGCACGAACGACAAGCCCGAGATCAGCGGCCCGTCGACCGGGTCTGTGCAGGAAGACGGCGATCAAGTCACGTCCGGTCAACTCACTGTCGCCGATGTTGACGTGAATGACCACCACACCTGGTCGATTGACGGTGACGGCAACGGCGCCTACGGCAAGCTCACGCTGGACAGCACCGGCAAGTGGACCTACACGCTGGATAACGAGAAGGCGCAGTCGCTCACGTCCAAGGACACCGTCACCGAGACCTTCACGGTCAAGGTCAGCGACGGCCATGGCGGCTTCGACGATCAGGTGATCACGGTCACGGTCAAGGGCACGGACGATGGCGCAGTGATCCAGCCGTCCAAGCCGGGCGATGACGCGGGCACGGTCACGGAAGACAAGGTCCTGACGGCCGGCGGCAAGCTGGACGTGACGGACCCGGACGCCGGCCAGGCCGTGTTCGTGCCGCAGACCAACAAGCAGGGCCAGTACGGCTCGTTCACCATCGACGCCAACGGCAACTGGACCTACAAGCTGGACAACACGTCCGAGAAGGTGCAGGGTCTGCAGGCTGGCCAGCAAGTGAGCGAGAAGTTCACCGTCACCACGGCCGATGGCACCACCAGCGAAGTGACGATCACGATCAACGGCACGAACGACCAGCCGCAAATCAGCGGCCCGTCCACGGGGTCGGTGCAGGAAGACGGCACGCAGACGACCGGCGGCCAGCTCGCCGTGCAGGACGCTGACATCGGCGATCAGCACACCTGGTCCATCGACGGCGACGGCAACGGCGCCTACGGCAAGCTCACGCTGGACAGCACGGGCAAGTGGACCTACACGCTGGATAACGACAAGGCGCAGTCGCTCACGTCCAAGGACACCATCACCGAGACCTTCACGGTCAAGGTCAGCGACGGCCATGGCGGCTTCGACGATCAGGTGATCACCGTCACGGTCAAGGGCACGGACGACGGCGCGGTGATCCAGCCGTCCAAGCCGGGCGATGACGCGGGTACGGTCACGGAAGACAAGGTCCTGACGGCCGGCGGCAAGCTGGACGTGACGGATCCGGACGCCGGGCAGGCCGTGTTCGTGCCGCAGACCAACAAGCAGGGCCAGTACGGCTCGTTCACCATCGACGCCAACGGCAACTGGACCTACAAGCTGGACAACACGTCCGAGAAGGTGCAGGGTCTTCAGGCTGGCCAGCAAGTGAGCGAGAAGTTCACCGTCACCACGGCCGATGGCACCACCAGCGAAGTGACGATCACGATCAACGGCACGAACGACCAGCCGCAAATCAGCGGCCCGTCCACGGGGTCGGTGCAGGAAGACGGCACGCAGACGACCGGCGGCCAGCTCGCCGTGCAGGACGCTGACATCGGCGATCAGCACACCTGGTCGATCGACGGCGATGGCAACGGCGCCTACGGCAAGCTCACGCTGGACAGCACGGGCAAGTGGACCTACACGCTGGATAACGACAAGGCTCAGTCGCTCACGTCCAAGGACACCGTCACCGAGACCTTCACGGTCAAGGTCAGCGACGGCCATGGCGGTTTCGACGATCAGGTGATCACCGTCACGGTCAAGGGCACGGACGATGGCGCGGTGATCCAGCCGTCCAAGCCGGGCGATGACGCGGGCACGGTCACGGAAGACAAGGTCCTGACGGCCGGCGGCAAGCTGGACGTGACGGACCCGGACGCCGGGCAGGCCGTGTTCGTGCCGCAGACCAACAAGCAGGGCCAGTACGGCTCGTTCACCATCGACGCCAACGGCAACTGGACCTACAAGCTGGACAACACGTCCGAGAAGGTGCAGGGTCTTCAGGCTGGCCAGCAAGTGAGCGAGAAGTTCACCGTCACCACGGCCGATGGCACCACCAGCGAAGTGACGATCACGATCAACGGCACGAACGACCAGCCGCAAATCAGCGGCCCGTCCACGGGGTCGGTGCAGGAAGACGGCACGCAGACGACCGGCGGCCAGCTCGCCGTGCAGGACGCTGACATCGGCGATCAGCACACCTGGTCGATCGACGGCGACGGCAACGGCGCCTACGGCAAGCTCACGTTGGACAGCACCGGCAAGTGGACCTACACGCTGGATAACGACAAGGCTCAGTCGCTCACGTCCAAGGACACCATCACCGAGACCTTCACGGTCAAGGTCAGCGACGGCCATGGCGGCTTCGACGATCAGGTGATCACCGTCACGGTCAAGGGCACGGACGACCGCGCGGTCATCACCGGCAGCGGCACCGGCTCGGTAACCGAAGACAGCACGCTGCAAACCGGCGGCAAGCTCAACGTATTGGATCCCGATGCCGGCCAGGCCGTGTTCGTTCCGCAAACCAACCACCAGGGTCAATACGGTTCGTTCACTATCGACGCCAACGGCAACTGGACCTACCGGCTCAACAACGACAGCGCCGCGGTGCAGGCGCTGGGCGGCGCCGACAAGGTGACGGAGACCTTCACGGTCACCACCGCCGACGGCACGACCAGCACCGTGACCGTTGTGGTGAACGGCGCCAATGATGCTCCGACGTCGGCCGACAACGCCGCAACCGTGGACGCTGGCGGAAAGCACACGTTCTCGCTGGACGAATTCGCCTTCCAGGACAGCAACGGCGAGCACGACAGCCTGCAGAGCGTCATCATCACCCGCACGCCGGACAGCGGCACCCTGACCTTGAACGGCCAGACCGTAACGGCGGGCCAGGAAATCCTGGCGTCCGACATTGCAGCCGGCAAACTGGTGTACACCCCGGGCGCCGATGGCAAGGATGCATCCTTCGGCTTCCAGGTGCGCGACAACGGCGGCGACCTGAACGGCGGGCACGATACGTCCGGGGAGTACACGTTCGACCTGGTCACCAACAACCTGATCGTGGGCGGCAACACCGGTTCGGGCGGATCGACCCCGCTGAATGGCGGGTCGGGCGACGACATCATCGTCGGCGACGAGGGCGGTACGAAAGTGGTCGTCGAACCCGGCAAGAACTACAACATCGCGCTGATCGTCGACCACTCGGGCAGTATGGCCTGGGGCCTGGACGGCAGCAGAAACCCCGGGCGCGGCGAGGACCGCATGTCCGTGGTGAAGGCCGCGCTCATCAACCTCCTGAACACCCTGGACACGCATACGGGCGGGGTGGTCAACGTGGCCCTGATCGGCTTCGGCTCCGATGCGGATCGCGTCATCCAGGTGCAAGGGCTGACCGCCAACAACGTGGACACGCTGATCGCCGCCATCAACCGGATGACGGCCACCGGCGGCACGAACTACGAGGACGCGTTCGACAGCGCCGTAAGCTGGTTCAATGCGCAGGCGGCCGCGGGCAAGACCGGCGCCAACTACGAGAACATCAGCTACTTCCTGACGGATGGCGACCCCACGTACTACGTGAACAGTCGCGGCGGCCGGGGTGGCGACGGCTCGACCACCGACGACACGGTGCTGAAGGAGTCCATCGACGCCTTCAAGGACCTGAGCAACGTCAGCAACGTGCACGCCATTGGCGTGGGCGATGGCGTGAGCAGCCAGTTCCTGCAGTTCTTCGACAACACCAACGGCACGGGCAACGTGACGGTGGGCGTGGGCTACCATTCCGATACGACGTTGGCGAACTTCACCAGCAACAGCGGAATGAGCAGCGTCTCGAACTGGGCGCAGGTCCTGGGCGGAAGCGGCAGCAGCCTGACCCGCAGCAATGGTCAATTGCATATCATGGATGTTGCCGGCTCCGGCGAGACCAAGGTCACCAGCCAAAGCTTCAACATCAGCGGCAGCAAGACCAGCGTCAGCTTCGACGTATCGACCACCAACTTCGGCACGGGCGATTCCTTCAAATGGGCGATCGAGAAGCTCGTGGATGGCCAGTGGGTGACGGTGCAAAGCGGTACGTCCTCCACCGCCATCTCGAACATGGTCACGCTGGAATCGAACATCCTGGCCAGCGGCACGTACCATCTGGTGTTCTCCGTCACGGACAACACCAGCGGCAACGGCAACGCCCAGGTGAATATCGACAACATCGCGACGCACACCTACAGCGACACGGTGTCGGGTCCCGCCGGCAACGTCGACATCGTGCACCAGGGCTCGGATCTGGACACGGTGCTCCAGGGCGGCGGATCGCATTCCGATCCGGTGGCCGTCGGCAGCGATACGATCAACGGAGGCGATGGCCACGACATCATCTTCGGCGACACGATCAACACCGATGGCTTGTCCTGGGCAGGTCACGGAGCCGGAACGCACGACGGCCAGGGATGGCAGGCGCTGGTCGATTACCTGACCGCCACCAACGGGCATACGCCAACGACGTCGGAGCTGTACGGGTTCATCAGCGCCAACCACGGCCAGTTCAATGTGGACGGCGATACCCGCGGCGGCAATGACGTCATCCATGGCGGCAACGGCGATGACATCATCTACGGCCAGGGCGGCGACGACCAGCTGTATGGCGATGCCGGCAACGACATCATCTATGGCGGCGAAGGCAACGACCTGCTGCACGGCGGCGCGGGCAACGACACCTTGTACGGCGGCAACGGCAATGACACGCTGATCGGCGGGCAAGGCAACGACACCCTGTACGGCGGCGCCGGTAGCGACACCTTCAAGTGGGAGCTGAACGACCAGGGTACGGTCGACGCGCCAGCGGTCGATACGATCAAGGACTTCTCCACTGCCAGCAAGGCGGATGGCGGCGACGTTCTCGATCTGCATGAACTGCTGCAGAACCCGGCTGACGGCGACCTGTCGAAGTACCTGCATTTCAGCAAGCAGGGCAACGACACCGTCATCAACGTCAGCACCACGGGCCATGCGGCTGCCAACGCCTTCGACCAGAAGATCGTGCTGCAGAATGTGGACCTGACCAACGGTGGCGCCCTGCAGACCGACCAGGCCATCATCAACGACCTGTTGCAGAAGGGCAAGTTGCAGGGGCATAACAACTGATCCGCAACTGACCCGCGCTGCCGGCCCCGGGCGGCCCCTTCTGGGGTCGCCCAGGCTTGGCTTTACAATATGTTTCATGGGTAGCCCGATGCCTTCGCGTGCCGTCCTGGCCTTGGCCAGGGCGGCTTTCTTCTGCCTGGTTTTCGGGTGGGGGTGGAGCGGCGCGCTGGAGCTCGACGCGGCGCGGGTGGAGCAGGCAGCGGCCACCCGCTACGGTGCGAAGGGCGCCAGGGTCGTACATGCCTGGCTGCAACTGCTACAGGAGGATGCCGCGCTTGCCGAAGCCGACAAGCTGGCCAGCGTCAATGCCTTCTGGAATCAGCGGCTGATACAGGCCGAAGACCGCAGCGTATGGGGCCAGGCGGACTACTGGGCCACGCCGGTGGAGTCGCTGGGCAAGGGCGCGGGAGACTGCGAGGACTTCGTCATCGGCAAGTATTTTTCGTTGATCCGGCTGGGTGTGCCCACCAGCAAACTGCGCTTCGTTTACGTGCGCGCGCGCATCGGCGGTCCCGAAAGCACCGAGCAGATCGCGCACATGGTGCTGGCCTATTACCCGTCGGCCAACGCGGAACCGCTGGTCCTTGACAGCCTGGTCTCCAATATCCTGCCAGCGTCGCAACGGCGCGACCTGACGCCGGTATTCAGTTTCAACGCCGAAGGCGTATACGTCGACGGCAAAAACGCCGCCCCGGTCGATCGCATCGGCCGCTGGCGCAACCTGCTGCAGCGCATGGAGCGCGAAGGGATGCGGCAATAGGCTTTGCAGGAAACACCATGTCCATACTCCGACAACTACTGCTCAGTATCACCATCGCCATCGCGATCATTCTGCTCGGCACGCTGGCCTTGAGCGTGAGCGCGGCGCGCGACTATCTGGCCGGGCAGTTGCAGGTCCAAAGCAGCGATGCGGCGGTGTCCCTGGCGCTGTCGCTCTCGCAGCCCGCCAACAGCGCACGCGTCACGCAGGAATTGCTGGTGTCGGCGCTGTACGACGGCGGTCACTTTTCCCTGGTGCGGCTGACGGACCCGCAGGGACAGGTGATCATCGAGCGCAGTTCCGACAACGCGTCGCGGGTCGTGCCGCAATGGTTCCAGCGGCTGGTGCCGCTGACGGCGAAGTCGGCCAGTCACGTGGTCACCGACGGGTGGCGGCAGATCGGCGAGGTCACGCTGACGGCCACCGACACCTACGCCTGGGAAACGCTGTGGCAAAGCAGCGTGAAGATGGTCGGCCTGGTGGTGGCCGCGGGCGTCGCCTGGGCCCTGTTCGCCTTTGCGCTGGTGCGCTGGATCGAGAAGCGGCTTCTGGCCGAGGTCGGCGAGCACATGCGCGCCATTGGCCGCGGCCAGTTCGGGCAAGCGCTGACCGCGCGCGTACCGGAGTTGTCCGGCATCACGGACGCGCTGAACCAGACGCGCGAACAACTGCGCGCGACCACCGAGGAGCAGACCGCGCGCATCGAGTCCCTGGAAATCGAGGTCAATCAGGACCCGGTCACCGGTCTGGCGAACCGCAAGTACTTCATCAACGAATTCCTGCGCGCGCTGGAGGCCGGCGCACGCATGCCGCAGCGTACCGGCCAGGCGGCCCCGTCGAGGGGTTCCAACGGGTCTGCCGGAGCCAGCGCCGATGCTTCCGCCGAAGCGGACGCCGATCGCGGCCATGTACTGGTGTTCCGGCAACGCGATCTGGCGGCCATCAACCGCCATATGCCGCGGGAGTTCGTGGACCAGTGGCTGGCCGGACTGGGGCAGCGCGTGGCCGCCCTGGTGGAGCAGATGCAGCTGAACCACACCTTGATCGCGCGGTTGAACGGATCGGACTTCGCGCTGCTGATGCCGCAATGTCCGGCGCCCACCGCCATGCTGGTGGCCGAACGTTTGCGAAACGAGCTGCGTGAGTCGCGCATTCCGGTGGGCGAGGGCGGTTTGTGCCGCTGGGCCCTCGCGATGAGCGACTATGCGGCCGGCGGCAAGGTTGGGGAGCTGCTGGGCCGGCTCGACTTTGCGCTGATGCGGGGCGAAAGCGCGGGCGACGACCACGTCCAGCTGGCGACGGATGAAGAGCACGCTTTGTCGGCGCATGGGGAGTCGGCATGGCGCCATGCCATTGCCGACGGCATCGAGCGCCAGCGGTTCACCCTGGCGCTGGAACCCTTGCGCGCGCAGGACGGTTCCGTGATCCGGCAGGAAGCGTCCCTGATGCTGCACAGCCAGGGTTCGCCGGAGCCGATTCCCGCCAAGCTGTTCATTCCGGCCGCGACGCGGCTGGACCTGACGGCAGAATGCGATATCCAGGCTGTCCGCCTTGCCGTCAGCTGGCTCATGATGAACGAAGGCGATTTGACCGTGCGCATCGCCATGCCGTCGCTCTCGCACCCCAACTTCCTGCTGCAGGTCGAGCGCATGCTGGCCGAACGCAAGGCGCTTGCGGCTCGGCTCTACCTGGAGGTGGATGCCCACGCGGTGGCCGAGCGGCGCCAGGCGGTGGCGGAGCTGTGCCGCATCGCGCGCGATTGCGGCGCGCATGTCGGCGTACGGCGGCTCGCGCAGCAATTGAGCGCCGTCAGCCAGCTGCACAGCCTGCGGCTGGCATACGTGAAGCTGGGCGGCGGATTCGTCAGCGGCATGTCGCAAAGCCTCGGCAGCCAGCAATTGGCCACGTCTGTGGTGGAGACGGCGCGATCGCTGGATATCGACGTTTACGCCGAGGATGTGCCGGACGAGGCCACGCGCGCGCTGCTGGCGCGGCTCGGCATCCGGATCATGCGCGGGCCCGGCGTGTCTGCGCCTGCAGCCGGCGCGGCATAGATGTGATCGGTCCGTATGCCGCGTATCGCGGGGGCATGCGGATTGCTGGTAGGCGCGCTCTTGTCCAACGGACACAGAAAGCATGGCCGTCCTGCGGTGGCCGGCGTTCCTGGCCATCGCGCTGACGCTACGCAAGGACGCGCGCCGTCATCCGATGTTGAAGGGTTGAATCCATGATCAGCAACGCACCCGAACAGAACCGCGATCCCCGCGATATGGAGAATCCGCCGCCTTCGCCGCCTTCGGCGCCGCCAGCCGGATCGCGGGACCCGGGCGACCCGGAGAATCCGCCGGCCGCGCCGTCGGTCACGCCATCGCCGCAGCCACCCGCCGCGCCTCATACGATCCGGCCTGCCGACCCCTATCCGCCGGGTTCCGAGCGCCCCGACGAAAAACTGGATACGCCGGGCCCCTTGCCCGCCATGCCTGACAACAGCTGAGCGGACCGCCTTTGCTGGGCTAGCCCAGCGCGCCGATCGCCAGCTGCGTCGCTGCGGCGATCAGCGGTTCGTCCGCCGCCGCGGCCGTGGCGGAGGCGGCCGTATAGACCGCCAGGACGATGGGCGGGCGGTCCGGCGCCCAGACAATGGCGATGTCGTTGGCCGCGCCGTAGTCTCCCGTGCCGGTCTTGTCGCCGACCCGCCATCCCGCCGGGGCGCCGGCCTGGATGCGATTGGCGCCCGTAGTGTTGCCCAGCAGCCATTCCGGCAGCCGTTCACGGCCGCCCGCCGTCAAGGCGTTTCCAACGGCAAGGCTACGCAGGCTGGCTGCCATATCCGCCGGTGTGACCGTGTCGCGGGGATCGCCCGGGATCGCGCTGTTCAAAGCGGGTTCGTAGCGGTCCAGGCGGAAGCTGCGGTTGCCGAGCGCGCGGGCGTACCCGGTAAGGGCCGCGGGGCCGCCCACCGCATGCAACAGCAGGTTGGCGGCGGTGTTGTCGCTGTATTGCAGCGCGGCGGCGCACAGATCCGCGACCGTCATGCTGCCGCCCGCGTGTTTTTCGGTGATGGGGGAGTAGGGAACCAGATCGTGGCGGGTGTAAAGAATGCGCCGATCGAGTATGCCGGCATCGGCCTTTAGCCGCGCCAGGATGGCGCCGGCAAGCAAGGCTTTGAAGGTGCTGCAGAAGGCAAAGCGTTCTCCGGCGCGATAACCGACAGTGCGTCCGTTGCCGGTATCGATGGCGTACAGGCCGAGGCGGCGATCGTGCGCGCGTTCGAGGCGCGCGCATGCGGCGTGGAAACCGGCTGTGTCGAGCGGTCGCGGCGTCGCGTGATTGCCTGCCGGCGGGCCAGCGGTTCCGGCCCCCGCTCCCATGCCGCGTGCGGCCCGCGACGCCGCCGGCAGAAACAGGGGGAGCGCCGCCGCCCATCGCAGGGTCCGGCGCCGGCAAAGTGCGGGCTTGGCTGGTTCTGGTGCTTCGAACATCTGGTCTCCACGAAGGGGTTCACGGTTGGGGGGCAGGCTCTCGCAGCGCTGGTTCGACCGGCACGATCCATCCTTGCGGGATGGAGCCGCCCAGGTACACGATTCTTTTGTCATCTCGCGTATACGCCTGGAAAATAGCGGCCCGCAGGGTTTCGGCGCGCAGCTTGCCGTCCCCGACCAGCCGGGGTCCTTCGTTGATCAGGACATCCTGGATGGTACGGAATCTGCCGGGCGCCTGCGTCGTATCGATAGCTGTGATCGTGGACGCGCGCGGCTGCGGCGCGGCGCCCGATAGCGCCGCGCCGCGGTCCGCGCTGAGCAGGCGCGCCGGAGCGCGGTCCATCGTGGAAGCGGCGGCGCGGATGCATTCGACAAGGATGTCGTCCTCGGAAGCGGCGTCGCCCGAGGAGAATTCCAGGGTTGAAAGCGGAGCGTGGCTTTGCTCGCGATAGACGCGATCCGGGACCGGGCGGCGGGCGGCGACTTCGATGGCGTCGCGCAGCGTCTGTGCGCTGATTGAGCGGGCCAGGCCGCCCGTCTTCGCAATGGCGTCGTAGACCACGTTCAAGAGGTCCTTCGGGCTGGCCGCCCGCAGCAGGATGCTTGCATCGCGCAGGGCGGGCCGCAAGGCGCGCGCCGCGATTGCTGTGGAGCGCGTGACGCCTTTCATCAAGTGCACGACCGGCGTCAGAGGCAGAACGAAATCGGCCGTCTCCCGTACCCCAAGTATGAGAAAGGCGCGCAGGCTGAATTGCCGCACCGTGGACGCAAGCCCGGCCTGGATCATTGCCTTCAAGCCTTGCGAAGCGACGGCGCGCATGGACTGCCGGGCGGCTGCCATCCCCGCCGAGCCTCCCAATCCGCCGATGGCGATCGACGCAACCGTGAACGCCAGCAGGCCGGCGTCCCAGGCCACGTCTTGCGCCTTGACGTGGTAGCCGGGATCCCAGCGTTTGTTGTGATACAGCTCGTAGAACGGAATCAGCAGCCGCATCACCGATTCCATGCGCGAGGGCAGGTATTTTTCTTTCTTCCATTCATCGATGGCGCTGCGCAAGGCATCCTGGCGGCGTGCGACCGCATGGTCGAACAGCGGTACGGGATCGCAGGCCGACCAATTGGCGATGTAGGCCGGCGCTTCCTGAAGGCCGTAATCGACAGGTCCCGCCGACCGGTCACGTGCCGGGGCGGCAATGATGCCGCGGCTTTTCAGCACCTGGCGCACATCCAGCCGTCCTTCGCCATCGAGAATCGGCCCGCTCAGGCGCTCGATGGTCCCATTCGCATCGATATGATAGAAAGCGCCGTCATCCATTTGCGCAACATGTGAATCCCCCATGCGGCGCATTACCGTCGATAGCAGCATGCCCGAAGGCAGGTTCAACGCGCCGGGCGGAATTTTCGCCAGCGAAGAGATGTGCCACATGCGTTTTGGCGTTTCGGCCAGGCGCAGGCGGTTCAGGCCCTGCCGCGCCGCTTCCCCGATGACGCCCAGCCGGCTGAACCGGTTCAGCTGGGTGGCGGCATAGCCGGCGAATTGCAGGTAGTACCGGGAAAGGACCTCCGCGTCGTCCATGTAGTGGTCGAGCAGTGTGTCCACGGGCACCGGTTGTCGCGACGGCGTTTCCTGGATGGCGATCGACAGCCCCGCAGCCGTGCGTTCCAGCAGGTACCGCTTGGTGATTTCACGCCGGTCCATGAAATCTGGCGTGGCGGGCGGATCCAGTACAAGCGACCACAGGTCCAGATAAGCGGCCAGCACGTCCTCTTCGGTCAATCGCGGACTTGCGCCGTTGGCCGCAGCCCAGGCATCGGCCTCGGCGCGCCACAAGGCAGCAGAGGCGGCCTGTGCCTCTTCGTCCGAGGGATTGGCGTTCGCCCGCAAATGCACGGCATTGGCTGCGAGCAAAAGCGCGTCGTCGTGCGCGCTTGCGTCGCCCAAAACGGCGCGCGCCCCGGCGATGCGCGCGTACAGCAGCGAGCTGCCATCTCGGCGCGGAGGTGCCGGAGCGGAAGCGTCTGAGCCGTCGCGCGCCGGCGCTGCGTCACGCGGGCGGCGTATGGACGGCGTGGGAAGGGAGGGGGCCTGAGCCGGAGCCGGCACGGGAGCGGGCATCCCGCTCCATCGGCCGAATGCCTCGGCCGCGCTGATGATCGGTGTGAATGCCGTGGGACATGCCGGCAAATCGGGCGGGAAGCCTACAGCGTCTGCCGATGCCGCTGGAAGCGGCGGGGAACATGGGAAGGTGGCGCGTGGCGCGTAGAGCGAGGGCGGCATGATAGGGACGGCTTTGCGGCCGTTTGGAATTGTTCGGGAAGTCGGCCCTTGGCGGCCAGGCCAAAAAAACTGGGCACGCATCGCGTGCCCGGCCCTCTCAGTAACCGACGGCGACTATCCGTTCATCCCGTCGCCAAACGTCCATCGCCCAGCTTCAGCAAACGCATGCCGTTGGCGACGACCATCAGGCTCGTGCCGACGTCGGCGAACACGGCCATCCACATCGTCGCCATACCGCTCAAGGCCAGGACCAGGAATACCGCCTTGATGCCCAGGGCCAGCGCGATGTTCTGCACCAGGACCCGATGCGTTGCGCGAGACAATCGTATGAATTCGCCGACCTTGCGCAGATCGTCGTCCATCAGGGCCACGTCGGCCGTTTCGATGGCTGTCCCCGTGCCTGCCGCGCCCATGGCGAAGCCGATGTCGGCGCGGGCCAGCGCCGGCGCGTCGTTGATGCCGTCGCCGACCATGCCGACCAGCCCATCGCCGCCTCTCGACTCGAGTTGCCGCAGCTTGTCTTCGGGCAACTGCTCCCCGCGCGCCTCGTCGATGCCCAGTTGAGATGCCACGGTCCGCACCGCGGCGGCGTTGTCGCCGCTCAGGACGATCGTGCGCACGCCGAGGCGATGCAAGCCTTCGATGGCGGCGCGGCTGCTGGGCCGCACCGTATCCGCAACCGCCGCCACGGCCAGGATGCCGTTGTCGTCGCACAGCGCTACCCCGGTCTTGCCTTGGGCCTCCAGCGCGTCCAGGAGCTGCGCGAGCGTGGCGCTTTCGACGCCGCGCTCGCGCATCAGGCGGCGGTTGCCCAGGTGGTATTGGCGCCCAGCGATACGACCCGTCACGCCGCGGCCGGGCAGGGCGCCGAAGTCATCGACGTCATGCAGGTCGACGGCATCGGCGCCTGTCGCGATTGCCCGCGAAACCGGATGGTCGGATCGGGACGCCAGGCTGGCCAGCACGCGCGCCGCATCCTGCCGGCTCGTGGCGCCTGCGGCGCCGACAACGTGCAAATCGGTGAGCACCGGCTGACCATGCGTCAGCGTACCGGTCTTGTCCAGTGCCAGCCAGCGCAGCTTGCGCCCGTTCTCCAGATACACGCCGCCTTTGACCAGAATGCCGCGCCGCGATGCCGCCGTCAGACCACTGACGATACTGACCGGCGTGGAGATGACCAGCGCACAAGGGCAGGCAATGATCAGAAGCGCCAGGGCGCGGTAAACGGCCTGCGTCCACGGTTCACCCCACGCCAGGGGCGGCAGGCATGCCGCGATAACGGCGATGCCCACCACCACGGGGGTATAGACGCGCGAGAAGCGATCGATGAAGCGCTGCATGGGCGCACGCGCGGCGGCGGCCTGTTCCACGGCGTGGATGATGCGGGCGAGCGTCGTGTCGCGCGCGGCAGCCGACACCCGGTATTCGAAGGCGCCTTCGGCATTGACGGTGCCGGCGTATACCGTGTCGCCCACCGTTTTGTCCGCTGGCAGGCTTTCGCCGGTGATGGCGGATTGATCGACGGCGGACCGGCCGGCGATGACGACACCGTCGGCGGCGATGCGCTCGCCTGGCCGCACGCGAACGATGTCGTCGACCCGCAGTTCGGCGGCGGGCGTCTCGCGCCAACCGCCGTCGGCTTCTTTCCGCATCGCCGTGGGCGGCGCCAGATCCACCAGTCCGCGAACGGCGTTGCGCGCGCGGTCCAGCGAGCGGGCCTCGATCTGTTCCGCTACGTTGAACAGGAACATCACCATGGCCGCTTCGGGCCACTGGCCGATGATGGCGGCGCCCGTGACGGCGATGCTCATGAGCGCGTTGATGTTCAGATTGCCGTGACGCACGGCGATCCATCCCTTCCGGTAGGTGTTCAGACCGCAGGCGAACACCGAGGCGATGGCCAGCGCGGCCGTGGCAAGGTCCGGCAGGCCGGCGAAATGCGCGGCTTCGGCCAGGCCCGCCAGCACGCCTGCTGCCGCCAGCCAGCGCCAGCGGGGGCTTCCGGTGGCCGTTGCAGGAGCAGCCGCGCCGGTCTGGACCTCCGGCGTCATGCCCACCGCGCGGATGCCGGCCAGCACGTCATCCAGGCCGCCTTCGCGGTGCACGACCGTGAGCACCCGGCGCATCAGGTTGAAGCGCATGTCGCCCACGGCGGGCATGCCCGCCAGTTTCTTGCGCAGCAGCGCTTCCTCGGTGGGGCAGTCCATTTCGCCGATGCGGATTTCGGTGAGCACCATGCCGTGGGGGACCGTCATGGCGGGCTCCGCCGCGCTGCCGGCGTGGGCATGGCCGCGCGTGTGTTCGTGGCCGTGGTCATGCACACAGCATTGACCGTGGCGGTGATCGCCGGGGCGAGCACGACCATGTTCGCCGGCGTGCCCGTGGCGATGATCGTGACCATGATCGTGACCATGATCGTGACCATGATCGTGACCATGATCGTGATCAGGACCGTGATCCTGGTCCTGACAAGGACTGTGATCGTGAGGGTGGCCATGATCGTGGCGCACCGAGCCGGCGTCCAAGTGGGCGCGAGCCGGCAATCCTCGGCGTGGGGTAGCGGTTTTTTTGCTCATGGCGGCATTCCACACCCTGGGGTTACTATAGGGTCAAGCCCATTCGACCCCGGAGAATTCCCGATGAAGATCGGCGAACTGGCCAAGGCGGCCGGCACGACGGTGGAAACCGTCCGCTATTACGAAAAGGAAGGCCTGTTGGACGCGCCGACGCGCGGCGCCAACAATTACCGCAGCTATGGCCCGGCGCACCTGGAGCGCCTGCGGCTGATACGCAATTGCAGGGCGCTTGACATGGCGCAGGATGAGATCCGCGGCATTCTGGCCCTGGCCGACAGCCAGGAAGCGAATTGCGGCCCCATCAACGACATATTCGACGAACACATCCGGCACGTGGACGAGCGGATCGCCGAGTTGAGCCATCTGAAGGCGCAGCTTTCCGCGCTGCGGCAGCGCTGCCTGTCGGCGCGGCCTCACGCGGAGGACTGTGGGATCCTCCACGGCCTGGCCGAAATGCAGGTCGAGGAGCGCCCCGAACGCCATACCCACCTCGGCTGATGCGGCGATTCACGCCCACAGTCATCCCTAATCTTCCACGCCCTTTATACGAATGACTTCCGTAGCCGAATTCCCCCCGATCCATGCCCTTCACACCCGGCGTTCCATGAAATTCCTGCGCGCGCCGGCGCCACGCCCGGAAGAGCTGGAACAGATGTTCCAGGCGGCCATGGCTGCCCCCGACCACGGCGCGCTGCGGCCGTGGCGCTTCAAGATCATCCGCGGACAAGCGATCGGCCTGCTGGCCGACATGGCGATCGACGCGGTCAAGCGCAGCGGCGATAAGCGCATGACGCCGGAAAAGGAAAAGTCCGTGCGCGAATGGATGGCAGGCGTCCCGGTCTTCGTCGCGGTCGCCCAGAAGATCGCGCACGACAACACCAAGATCCCGGAGCAGGAACAATTGCTCGCCACCGGCGCGTCGGTGATGAACATCCTGAACGCCGCGCACATGCTGGGTTACGGCGCCTTCTGGAGCACGGGCTTGGGAACCTATGTCGAGGAAGTGCAGGAGGCGCTGGGTTTCGACCCGCTGGATTACCGTTTCCTGGGGTATCTGGCCATCGGCACGCCGGCCTGCGCCGTACCGCCGGCGCAGCGGCCGGATTTCCGTGAATTCGTTTCGGAATGGACGGGCGTGCCGGCCTGATTTCAGGCAATGCGCGGCTCGGGTCGGTCCGCGCTCAATTCGTCGATGATCGGACACTCCGGCCGGTCATCGCCGTGGCAGTGCTCGGCCAGGTGATGCAGCGTGTCCGCCATCTGCTGCAGCGCCTGCGCCTTGCGTTCCAGTTCCCGGACATGTTCCATGGCAATGCGCTTGACGTCCCCGCTCGCACGGCCGCGATCGCGCCACAAGGCCAGCAGATCGCGCATCTGCTCCACGGAAAACCCCAGGTCGCGGGCGCGGCGGATGAAACGCAGCGTGTGGACGTCGGCGTCGCCGTAGATGCGGTACCCCGCTTCCGTACGCTGGGGCGCGCGCATCAGGCCGATGCTTTCGTAATAGCGGATCATCTTGGCGCTGACGCCGGACGCCGCGGCAGCCTGGCCGATATTCATGATGCGAACCTCCTGAGCCGCAAGGCATTGCCGACGACGAACAGGCTCGAAAGCGCCATGGCCGCCGCCGCGAATATGGGCGACAGCGCCGGCCCCCCGAAGGGGATCAGCACGCCGGCCGCCAGAGGAATCAACGCAACGTTATAGACGAACGCCCAGAACAGGTTCTGCCGGATGTTGGTCAATGTCGCCCGGCTGACCGCAATCGCGCGCGGCACGCCGCGCGGGTCGGCCGACATCAGCACCACCGACGCCGTATCGCGCGCGACATCGGTGCCTGTGCCGATCGCGATCCCCACGTCCGCCGCGGCAAGCGCCGGCGCATCGTTGATGCCGTCGCCGACGAAGGCCAGCCGGGGGCGGTTCGGAGCGCCGCGCCCGGCGCCATCCGCCGCATCGCCGCGCAACTTGCGCACCGCCTCGACCTTGCCCTCGGGCAGCATTTCCGCGTGTACCTCGTCGATGCCAAGCGTTTGGGCGACGGCCTGCGCGGTATGGCGATTGTCGCCCGTGATCATGGCGGTGCGGATGCCGGCCGCGCGCAGCGCGGCCACGGCCTGCGCCGCGCTGGGACGGACGGGGTCGGCGACCGCCATCACGGCTGCGAGGGCGCCATCCACCGCCACATGGATGACGGTCTTACCTTCGCGCGCCCAAATTTGCGCCTGCTCCCGCAGGGGACCGGCGTCTACGCCGTGCGCCTCCATCAGCCGCGGCGTGCCGGCCAGGATGGCATGGCCGTTCACCGTGCCCTGGACGCCTGCGCCGGCCGCCGCCGCGAAATCGCGCACCGGCGTCAAGACCAGCCCCTCGGCCCGGGCCGCGGCAACGATGGCCGAAGCGATCGGATGTTCGGAAGCTTCCTGCATCGAGGCGACCCATCCGAGCACGTCCTCGCGGCGGTAGCCGGGCGCAAGGCCGACGCCGGTCAGCGTCGGCTTGCCCTCCGTCAGCGTACCCGTTTTGTCGAACGCGACGATGCCGACCTCGCGCAGCGTCTGCAAGGCTTCGCCCTGCCGGAACAGCACGCCCATTTCCGCGGCCCGCCCGGTGCCCACCATGATGGACATGGGCGTGGCCAGCCCCATTGCGCACGGGCATGCCACGATCAGGACGGATACGGCGTGCACCAGCGCCGCCGGCAGGGCCGGCGCCGGCGCCGCCGCCAGCCACGCGAAGAAGGTCAGGGCTGCCAGCGCCATGATGGCGGGCACGAAGCGGTACGTAATGCGGTCGACGAGTCCCTGGATGGGCAGCTTCGCGCCCTGTGCGGTTTGCACCATTTCCGCGATGCGGGCGAGCGTCGTATCGGCCCCCGTGCGCGTCACCTGCACGGTAAGCGATCCCTGTGTATTGCGGGTGCCGCCGGTCACGCTGACCCCGGGCAGCTTTTGCACGGGCACCGGTTCGCCGGTGATCATGGATTCGTCCACGTAAGAACTGCCGTCGATGACCAAACCATCGACCGGCAGGTTTTCCCCTGGGCGCACGCGCACCACGTCGCCGGGCCGCACGGATTCGATCGGCACGTCCACCGCGTCGGCGCCGCGCAGCACGCGGGCGGTGCGCGGCTGCAGCGAGGCGAGCCGGGCGATGGCAGCGCCCGTCTTGCCCTTGGCGCGCGCCTCCAGCATGCGGCCGAGCAGGATCAGCGTCACGATGACCGCCGCCGCCTCGAAGTACACGTGCCGCGCATCGGGCGGCAGCCATCCGGGCGCGAATGTCGCCACCGTCGAGTACAGCCAGGCGCTGCCCGCGCCCACCGCCACCAGGGAATTCATATCGGGAGCGGCATGCCGCAACGCGGCGGCGCCTTTCGCAAAGAAGCTGCGTCCGGGCACGGCGAGCACCAGCGTGGTCAGGACGAACTGCAGCGCCCAAAGCGCCGTCTCGCCCACGCGCGCCTGCAGCCAATGATGCAGGGCCGGTACCAGATGGCCGCCCATCTCGAGCAGGAACACGGGCAAGGTCAGCACGAGGGCGAGGGTGAAGCGGCCACGCAGCGCGCGTGCCTCGTTTTCCCGCGCGGCCGCCTGGCGCGCCGCTTCGCCGCCGCCTGCGTCGACGGGATGGGCCTCGTAGCCGGCTTTGGCGACCGCGGCGACCAGGGCCCCCACCGTATCGGCGCCGGCCCGCTGCAATTCCACTTGAGCGCGCTCAGTGGCCAGGTTGACGGCGGCACGCTGGACGCCCGGAACGCCCGCCAGCGCGTTCTCCACGCGTTTGACGCAGGACGCGCAGCTCATCCCTTCAATGGAGAGTTCGATGCGATCGGAAGCGGCGAGGGCGGCGGTCATGATGAAGTCCGGAATCGAAAAGGGGCGCAGCACGCTGCGCGGAAAGAGACGGGCCGGCGAACCGGGAATGTCGCCAGTGTCATCCTTCCCATGATGGTAAGGTCAAGCCAGGCGCTTTCAAGAGAGCCAGCCGTTGACCTTGCCATCATGGGAAGGTGTAGCCTGTTGGTGTCGGTTGGGCATCGGGCCCGCCATCCGCTTTGAAAGGAGTCATCACGGTGATGCAGTATCAAGTTCCGGACATGTCATGCGACCATTGCGTCAAGACGATCACCCGCGCGATCACGGAAGCGGTTCCCGGCGCGGCGGTGCAGGCAGACCTGCCCAACCATCGCGTAACGGTGACCGGCACGGACGATAAAGTGACGGTGGAACAGGCCATCCGGCAAGCTGGGTATTCGCCGACAGCGGCGTGAGCGGCGTCCGGCGTTCTTGGGTCGCGAGCAAAGGCCGCTCGCGGCCCCGCTGCCCCTCGCATGCGGTTGGCCGCTGAAAGGCGCAATATATGGAGATCGGTCGCCCGCCGATAATCATCGACTTATCGGCCGGAAGGGCTTGATTGTCAAAAGCTATTGATTGATAAGAATAATTAAATTGGATATGTCGATAGTGAATATTTATTATTTCTCCATGGCGTCAACGCCCAAACCCACACCGGAGATTCCCTCATGCTGCAAGCCCGCGAAGGACAACGCGTCCCGAACGTGACTTTCCCCGTTCGCGAGAACAACACCTGGAAGCAGGTTTCCACCGACGACATCTTCAAGAACAAGACGGTGGTGGTGTTCTCGCTGCCCGGCGCCTTTACGCCGACCTGCTCGTCCACCCATTTGCCGCGCTACAACGAACTGGCCCCCGCATTCTTCGCCAACGGCGTGGACAGCATCGTGTGCGTGTCCGTCAACGATACGTTCGTGATGAACGAATGGGCCAAGGACCAGGAATCGTCCAACATCACGCTGCTGCCCGATGGCAATGGCGACTTCACCGAAGGCATGGGCATGCTGGTGGACAAGCGCGACCTGGGCTTCGGCAAGCGCAGCTGGCGCTATTCGATGCTCGTGCGCGACGGCGTAATCGAAAAGATGTTCATCGAACCGGAGAAGGAAGGCGATCCCTTCGAAGTCTCCGACGCCGACACGATGCTCAACTACATCGCCCCCGAGGCGCGCAAACCCGACCAGGTGGTCGTGTTCTCCAAGCCGGGCTGCCCGTTCTGCATCGAAGCCAAGGGTCTGCTCGAAAGCAAGGGCTACGCGCCCATCGACATCCCGCTGGAAAACAAGGTGCGCGGCCGCGTCATCGGCGCCGTTTCGGGCAAGGCGACCGCCCCGCAGGTGTTCATCAACGGCACGCTGATCGGCGGCCTGGAAGAGCTGAAGGCGTACTTCGCCTGACCGGCTGGGCGCGCCGGCGGCCCCGAGCCCGCGCGGCGCGCTTTGCCAGACCGCCCATACCGGGCGCACACCGAGGACCATAGCCAGGAAACACGCATGAAAACCTTGCATACCGATGTCGCTGTTATCGGCGCCGGCACCGCCGGCCTGGGCGCTTACCGCGCCGCCGTCGCCGCGGGCAAACGCGCGCTCATCATCGAGGGCGGACAATACGGCACGACCTGCGCGCGGGTCGGCTGCATGCCGTCCAAGCTGTTGATCGCGGCGGCCGAAGCCGCTCACGCGGCCGGACACGGCGCGCCGTTCGGCGTGCATCTGGACGGCAAGGTCCGCGTGGACGGGCGCGAAGTGATGGACCGCGTCAAGCGCGAGCGCGACCGTTTCGTCGGTTTCGTCTTGGAAGGCGTGGAAAACATCCCCGCCCAGGACAAGCTGCGCGGCCATGCCCGTTTCGTTTCCGATACCGTCCTGCGCGTGGACGACCATACCGAAGTGCATGCCTCCAGCGTGGTCATCGCCACGGGTTCCACGCCGTCCGTGCCGCCGCCTTTCCTGGCCCTGGGCGACCGCATGGTCGTGAACGACGACGTGTTCTACTGGGACGATCTCCCTTCCAGCGTGGCGGTCTTCGGGCCGGGCGTCATCGGGCTGGAGCTGGGCCAGGCGCTGGCGCGGCTGGGCGTGCGGGTGCGCGTCTTCGGCGTCAGCGGCAGCCTGGGGGGCATCACGGACCCCGCCGTGCGGCAAAGCGCCAAGAAGGCGTTCCAGGAAGAGTTCTATCTGGACCCGGATGCCCGCGTTCTGGAAACGGTGCGTGACGGCGACCAGGTCCGCGTGCGATATGTGGCCCTGGACAACACCGAGCGTACGGAGCACTTCGACTACGCCCTGGTGGCGACCGGCCGGCGTCCCAACCTGGGCGGGCTGGCGCTGCAGAACACCAGTCTGAAGCTGAACGCCGCCGGCGTGCCGGAGTACGACCGGACCACCATGCAGGCCGGCGATGCGCCCATTTTCGTGGCGGGCGACGCCAACAACGACCTGCCGCTTCTGCATGAAGCCGCCGACGAAGGCCGCATCGCCGGCGAAAACGCCGCCAATTTTCCCGACGTGAAGCCGGGCCGGCGCCGCGCACCCATGGCGGTGGTCTTCTCCGATCCGCAGATCGCGGTGGTCGGCACGCCTTACAACCGGCTGCCCGAAGGCAGCTATGTGGTGGGCGAGGTCGATTTCGGAAACCAGGGACGGTCCCGCGTCATGTTGAAGAACAAGGGCCGCCTGCACGTCTATGCCGACCGGTCCACCGGACGGTTCCTGGGCGCCGAAATGGCGGGACCAAGCGTGGAGCACCTGGCGCACCTGCTGGCGTGGTCGTTGCAGCAGGAGCTGACCGTAGCCCGGATGCTGGAAATGCCTTTCTACCACCCCGTGGTGGAAGAGGGGTTGCGCACCGCCTTGCGCGATGCCGACGCCCAGGTCCGCAAGGCCGGCGCCGCCCTTGCCGCGGCCGCTTGAAGCTGTCGCGGCAGCCAAACGAAAAAGCCGCGCTGTCTTGCGAACAGCGCGGCTTTTTTCACGCTCGGCACCCCCCCGGCTGGTCCGGGTGCCGGACGCGGCTAGGCGCCGCGGCGTCGCGTGAACATACCGACCACGAAGAGCACGATGATGGCGCCGATGACCGAGGCAATCCACCCCGCTGGCTCTCCCGGCCCATACCATCCCAGCGTCCGGCCGAGGAAACCCGCCACAACGGCGCCGACGATGCCCAGGATGGTGGTGAGGATAATGCCCATGGACTGATCGCCCGGCATGAGCGCGCGTGCGATCAAGCCGACGATGAAACCCACGATGATCATGATGATGATGTCCATATCGTGCTCCTTTCGTTTGTGAACGCGTCAAGGGGAGAACAACACGGGCATCATAAGCGCCGGGGGACGGAAGGGAACTCCGTCCGGTGTAACAAGTGATTGCCCTGTTGTTTTAACGCTGCGGCTCGCGGATCAGGCGCTGCAAGGCCTCGACGATCCGTTCGCTCGAGCTGCTGTCCGATAGCAAGAGGCGGGCCGCGCCCCGGCGATCGAACACATAGACCCCCCGGCTGTGGGTCACGTTGTAGACCTCGGGGTCCGCGCCGGGCCGCGGTTTATCGATCTGGTAGGAGACCCGGTAGCGGCGCGCAAGGTCCGCGATCTGGCGCTCCGTGCCTGTCAGCCCGATCGCTTCCCGGTTGAAGGCGTTGACGTAGGCTTGCAATGCGTCAGGCGTATCGCGGTGCGGATCGACGCTGACGAACAGGATGCGTACGTCGGCGCCCTGGCTTCCCAGCCGGTTCACGACGTCGCTCAGTTGCGCCATGGTGGTGGGGCACACATCCGGGCAACTGGCATAACCGAAAAACAGCAGCGCGATTTTGCCCTTCACGTCCGCCTGCGTGACGGTGCGTCCCTCGGCGCCCGCCAGACTGAAACGCAGGTCGGGCAGATGGCCCGTGATGTCGTACAGGGCGGGCGCGGCGGCTTGCGCGCCGGCGGTTGCCAGCAGCGCCGAGGCGGCCGCCACGCGCAACCACCGCCGGCGGCCGGTCGCGGCCGGCCGCGCCGGACCCTGGACGCCGATGCGGCGAAGCCGCCGGGCGAGTGCGGACGCAAGACCGGCCATGGCGTCAGTCCTGCAGTGCCGTCATGCCGCTATGGCGCAGCAGGGCGTCGATGCGCGGCTCGCGGCCGCGGAAGGCCTTGAAGGAATCGGCCGCCGGACGGGCCCCGCCCACCGCGAGGATCTCCCGACGGAAGCGGGCGCCGGTTTCCGGGTCCAGCGTGCCATGGCCATCGGTCCCGCGAGCGGCGGCTTCCTCGAAGGCCTCGTAGGCGTCGGCGGACAGCACTTCCGCCCATTTGTAGCTGTAGTAGCCAGCGCCGTAGCCGCCGGCGAACAGGTGCGAGAAGCTGTGCGGCATGCGGTGCCAGGCCGGCGGCGTCAGCACCGCCACCTCGCGCCGGACCTCGTCCAGCAGCGCAAGTACGCCCTTGATGTCGGCGCCCTCGGCGCGATCGTGCAGCAGCATGTCGAACAGCGCGAACTCGATCTGGCGCACGGTTTGCATGCCGCTCTGGAAATTACGCGCCGCCTTCAGCTTGTCGTAAAGCGCGCGCGGCAGCGGCTCGCCGGTGTCCACATGCGCCGACAGCCGTTGCACTACCGGCCATTCCCAGCAGAAGTTTTCCATGAACTGCGAAGGCAGTTCGATAGCGTCCCATTCAACGCTGGCGAAGGCAGCGGCGCCGGGTTCATCCACTTCCGACAGCAGCGCGTGCAGCGCGTGACCCGTTTCGTGGAACAGCGTCACCACGTCGTCGTGCGTCAGCAGCGCCGCCTTGCCGCCATTGGGTCGGGAGAAGTTGCACGTCAGGTAGGCGACGGGAGTATGCAGCGTGCCCGACGCCAGACGCCGGCTGCGCTCGCTGTCGACCCAGGCGCCGCCCTGCTTGCCGGCGCGTGCGTACAAATCCAGGTACAGATACCCGACCAGCTCGCCATCGGGTCGTTCCACCCGGATGCCGCGCACGTCGGCATGCCACGCCGATACCGGGAATTCGCGCAGGCGAACGCTGAACAGCGTTTCAATGACCTCGAACAGGCCGGCGAGTACGCGCGGCTCGGTGAAGTATTGCTTGATCTCGTCTTCGGAGTAGGCGTAGCGGGCCTCGCGCAGGCGTTCGGAGGCAAACGGCACGTCCCAGGGCTGCAGATCCTGCAGGCCCAGTTCCTGGCGCGCGTAATCGCGCAATTGCGCCAGGTCGCGTTCGGCATACGGCCGGGCGCGCGAAGCGAGGTCGCGCAGGAAGGTAATGACTTCATCCGCGTTGCGCGCCATGCGGGTCTGCAGGCGCAATTCCGCGAAGTTGCGGAACCCGAGCAATCGCGATTCTTCCGCCCGCAAGGCCAGCAGTTCTTCGATCAGCGGCGAATTGTCGTAGCGCGCATCGCCCTGTTCGGATGCCACCGTGCCGTAGGCGCGATACAGCGTTTCGCGCAGAGAGCGGTCGCGCGCGTATTGCATGACCGGCAGATAGCAGGGCATCTTCAGCGTGAGCTTCCAGCCCGTTTTGCCGTCGGCCTCGGCGGCCTGGCGGGCGGCCTGCTTCACATCGGCCGGGATGCCATCCAGCTTGGCCTCGTCCTGGACCAGCAGGGACCAGGCATCGACCGCATCCAGGACGTTCTCGGAGAACTTCTGCGACGTCTGCGCTTCGCGGTCCGAAATCTCGGCATAGCGTTCGCGCGCTTCGCCCTGCAGCTCGACGCCGCTCAGGCGGAAATCGCGCAGCGCCAGTTCGATGACACGCTGGCGCACGGGGCTCCAGCCGGCGAAGCCGGGCGCCGCGTGCAGCCGCTGGTATTGCTTGTACAGGCCCTCATGCAAGCCCACCCAGGTGGAAAACTCGGTCACCTTGGGCAGGGCGGCGTTATAGGCTTCGCGCAGCGCCGGCGTATTGACCACGGCATTCAGGTGACCCGCCACCGACCAGGCGCGCCACAATTGCTCGGATGCCGAATCCAGCGGCTCGATGACGGCCTCCCATGTGGCCGGCAGCGCAGGATCGGCGGCGCGATCCACGGCCTGGCGCGCCTTGTCCAGCAGTTCGTCCATCGCCGGCACGATGTGCTCGGGCTTGATGGCGGCATAGTCAATAAGGTCTTCGACGGAAGCGAGTAACGGATTCAATGACATGGGGTGCACACCCCCCGAAGCGCTGGCGCGCTTCCCCCCTCGAGGGGGGCGACGCCAGCGGACCGGCGGAGCCGGATCCGCGGCGTCCCCGATCTGCTTGGCTACACCAGTGCGTGGGGTGGGTAGATGAATTAATGGGCGCGTAGGCGGCTTGAACGTAGCCTATATATTAGGCCGGATCGGTCCCTTGCAAGACGCTGGCGCCCAAGAACGCGCACAGCCGCGCGCATCCGCCCTCCCGTAGCCTTGCTTCCCACTGCAAACGCCCGCCGCATAAAGCCGGTCTCCCCGATTCGGGGACGCGCGGATCCGGCTCCGCCGGTCCGCTGCGTCGCCCCCTTGAGGGGGAAGCGCGATAGCGCTTCGGGGGTGGTCTTCATCCCACCGCGGATCCGGCTCCGCCGGTCCGCTGCGTCGCCCCCCTTGAGGGGGGAAGCGCGATAGCGCTTCGGGGGGTGGGCCTTCCGGGCCTTCCCTACCCCAGCCGTTCGGCCGCCTCGACCGTATTGACCAGCAGCATGGCGATCGTCATGGGGCCGACGCCGCCAGGCACGGGGGTGATCGCGCCGGCGACTTTCTGGGCGGATTCGAAATCCACGTCGCCGCGCAGTTTGCCGTCTTCGCCGCGGTTGATGCCCACGTCGATGACGACCGCGCCGGGTTTGATCATGTCGCCGTTGACGATGCCGGGCTTGCCCGTGGCCACGACCAGGATGTCGGCGCGGCGCGTATGCGACCCCAGGTCGCGGGTTTTGGAATTGCACAGCGTGACGGTCGCGCCGGCGGCCAGCAGCAGCATGGCCATGGGCTTGCCGACGATATTGCTGGCGCCGACGATCACCGCTTCGGCGCCGCGCAGCGCCACGCCTTCGGATTCCAGCATCTTCATCACGCCATAGGGCGTGCACGGCCGGAACAGGGGCTGGCCCGTCATCAGCAGGCCGGCGTTGCTGATATGAAAGCCGTCCACGTCCTTTTCCGGCGCGATGGCTTCGATGACCTTGTGCGGATCCATGTGCGGGGGCAGCGGCAGCTGCACCAGAATGCCATGGATGGTGGGATCGCCATTCAATACGGCAATGCGCTGCAGCAGCTCCGCCTCGCTCATGGTGGCGGGATACTGCTCCTTCACCGAGTGCAGGCCGGCCTTTTCGCAGGCCATGACCTTGTTGCGCACGTAGACCTGCGAGGCCGGGTTGTCGCCCACCAGGACGACGGCCAGCCCGGGACGGATCCCTTGTTTCGCCAGCTCGGCCACGCGCTGCGCGACGTCGTCGCGAATGCGCTGGGACAGCGCCGAACCATCGATGATGCGTGCGGTCATGCGTGCGCCTCGGGTTTGGCCAGGGCCACCTTCATCAGGTCGGCCACGGTCGTGACTTCCAGTTTTTCCATAATGTTCGCGCGATGCGCTTCCACAGTTTTGATGCTGATGCCCAGATCGTCGGCGATCTGTTTGTTCAGGCGGCCCGCGACGATGCGTTCCAGCACCTGCTGCTCGCGCGCGGTCAGGCGCGCCAGCATGGCTTCGTGATCGCGCTGCGCCTGGAATTTGGACACACGTTGCGTGGCCTGCTCGATCATGCGCGCGACGATCTCGCGCAGATCGGATTCATTGAAGGGTTTCTCCAGGAAATCGATCGCCCCTTTCTTCATGGTGGTCACCGCCATCGGCACGTCGCCGTGACCAGTGATGAAGACGATGGGCAGCGGCGCCTTGCGCGCGAGCAGCTGTTCCTGCAGCTCCAGGCCGGTCATGCCGGGCATGCGCACGTCGGCGATCAGCACGCCCACCAGGTTCGGGTCGTAGTCTTCGAGGAAGCTTTCCGCGCTGGAGTAGGCGCGAACGCGATAGCCATTGGCTTCCAGCAGCCAGCGCAACGAATCGCGCACCGCTTCGTCGTCATCGACTATGTATACCGTACTCGACGGATTGGGGGTGTTCATGCGTGGAGCTCCTCGGACTGGTCAGTCTGCGGTTGCGCCTGCGGCGCCGCGCAGGGCAGGGTGAAGCGGAAGATCGTGCCGCCCGCGGGATTGGGATCGGCCCATAGGCGGCCATGGTGCGACTCGATAATGGTACGGCAGATGTTCAGCCCCATGCCCAGACCCTGGGCCTTGGTGCTGAAAAACGGTTCGAACAGCCGCTCGGGATCGGCCAGTCCGTGGCCGCGATCGACCACGGCCACTTCGATATGCTGCTCGTGCACGATCACGGCAACCTTCAGCTCGTCGGAATCGCTGTTTTCCATGGCCTCCAGGCCGTTCTTCAGCAGATTCAGCAGCACCTGTTCGATCAGGATGGGATCGGCCAGCACGTCGGGCGCGTTCGACGGCACGAAGCGCTCGATGCGGATCCGCCGCTTGCGGGCGTCCAGTTCCGCGAAACCGATGGCGTTATCGACGATGCCGGCGATGGCCACGCGCTGGCGGCGCGGCTCGCTGCGCTTCACGAATTCGCGGATCCGGCTGATGATCTTGCCGGCGCGTTCGGCCTGCGCCGCGGCCTTTTCCAGCGCTGGCAGCAGCATGCGCGGGTTGGTGTGCCCCGCCTTGACCAGGGCCACCGCGCCCATGCTGTAGTTCGCGATCGCCGTCAGCGGCTGGTTCAGCTCGTGCGCCAGCGAGGACGCCATCTCGCCCATGGTGGTCAGGCGGCTGGTGATCTGGATTTTTTCCTGCTGGATGCGGGAAGCCTCTTCGTGCTGGCGGCGCTCGGTGATGTCGCGGGCCACCTGCAGGCGCACGCGGCGGCCGTCGGTCCACGCCAGCATGCGATGGTGCACTTCGAACCAGCGCTGCACCGATGGCGCGAAGACCTCCACCGATTCGTCGGTGAAGCGCCCGCGCCGGCCGGCCAGCAGTTCGTCGTGCCCGCCAGTCTGTGCGCCGAACACCCGGCGGTAGGTGCGGTTGGCGAACAGCAGTTCCAGTCCGTCGTGCGTATCGGCCGTCACCGAGATCGCGTCGTCCAGGCCTTCCAGCACCGTCATGAAGCGTTCGTGCGCCGCCGTCAGCGCTTCGCGGATGCGCTTGGGCTCGGTGATGTCCGTCATGGACGTCATCCAGCCAATCTGGTTGCCGTTGGGATCGAGCAGCGGGGACACATACATGCGCGCGGTGAAGCGCGAGCCGTCGCGGCGCTGGGCTTCGACCTCCAGCCCGCTGCTGGGTGTTTTGCCGGAAAGCAGGATGTCGAGCGTGTGCTGGTGTTGCTCGTGCCGGCCCGGCACCCAATAAGGGAAGGGCGGGCTGCGGCCCAACAGGTCCGCTTCGTTCCAGCCGATCATCCTGCAGAAGGCGGGATTCACGTAGGCGATGCGGCCTTCCATGTCCAGTACGCGCATGCCGGTGGACATGGAGTTTTCCATGGCGCGGCGGAAGCCGGTTTCGGCGATCAGGGCGGCTTCGGCGTGCGAACGGAACCTTGTGTACCGCCACAGCATCAACAGACTGATGACGATCACGCACGACAGCGCCAGCACGATCCAGATGAGCCGCTGCTGCCGCATCTCCTGATCGATCGTCACGAACATGACGCTATCGTCGTGGATGCGCTGCAGCCAGAAGAAGACCCCCATCACACATATATAGAGTATGAGTACGACGACGGGCGTCAGCCAATACAGGCCCCGCCGCCGCAGCCGGGCATGGTCGTGAAACGGCGTGGGGATATTCGACTTGGGTACGCTGGCCATGGCTTTGTCGCGGATTCTGCGCGCATTTTAGTCCTATGTTTCGTATGGCGAGATTCCCGCATTATGAAATGCCGTACCGCAACATGAAATTTTGCTTGCGACGCGTTAATCTTGTTTCCTAGAATGCTGACCACAAGCTGCCCTGGCCAAACCGACGTCCCTGGGATCGCAGGGAAATCGCGGTTTTCGCGGGCGTTTTTTCATGCCCGCCGCGCCCATGCCGGCGCAAGGCTACAACCCTTTCTGGAGACACACGATGTCCTCTAACGCCCTGGCTGGCGCCTATACGGCTGCCAATGACGAAGACACCCTGGAAACCCAGGAGTGGCTCGAAGCGCTGGCGGCGGTGCTCGATCGCGAAGGCCCGGAGCGCGCCCATTATCTGCTGGAGCGTCTGATCGACGAAGCCCGGCGGTCCGGCGCGCACATTCCGTATTCGCCCAACACCGCATATGTAAACACGATTCCGCCCGGCCTGGAGCCGGCGCATCCCGGCAATCTGGAACTGGAATCGCGCATCCGCGCCTACGTGCGCTGGAACGCCATGGCCATGGTGGTGCGGGCCAACCGCCATTCGCCGCCCGACGGCGGCGACCTGGGCGGCCATATCGCTTCTTTCGCTTCGCTGGCCACCATGATCGGTACCGGCCAGAACCATTTCTGGCATGCGGAAAGCGAAGGCCACGGCGGCGACCTGGTGTACTTCCAGGGCCACTCCTCGCCCGGCGTCTACGCGCGCGCCTTCCTGGAAGGCCGCCTGACCGAGGAACAGCTGAATCACTTCCGCCAGGAAGTAGACGGCAAGGGCCTGTCATCCTATCCGCATCCCAAGCTGATGCCGGAATTCTGGCAGTTCCCCACCGTGTCGATGGGCCTGGGCCCCATCACCGCCATCTATCAGGCCCGCTTCCTGAAGTACCTGCACGCGCGCGGCATCGCCGATACCTCCAACCGCAAGGTGTGGGTGTTCTGCGGCGACGGCGAAATGGACGAGCCGGAATCGCTGGGCGCCATCGCCCTGGCCGCGCGTGAAAAGCTGGACAACCTGATCTTCGTCATCAACTGCAACCTGCAGCGGCTGGACGGCCCGGTGCGCGGCAACGGCAAGATCATCCAGGAACTGGAAGGCGATTTCCGCGGCAGCGGCTGGAACGTCATCAAGCTGATCTGGGGCGGCTACTGGGATCCGCTGCTGGCCCACGACAAGGAAGGCATCCTGCGCCGCGTGATGGAAGAAACCGTCGACGGCGAATACCAGGCGTACAAGGCCAACGACGGCAAGTTCGTGCGCGAGAACTTTTTCGGCAAGCATCCGAAGCTGCTTGAGATGGTCGCCCGCATGAGCGATGAGGACGTGTGGCGCCTGAATCGCGGCGGCCACGATCCGCACAAGGTCTACGCCGCCTTCGACGCCGCCAGCAAGCACAAGGGCCAGCCCACCGTCATCCTGGCCAAGACGATCAAGGGCTACGGCATGGGCCAGGTCGGCCAGGCCAAGAACCCCACGCACCAGCAGAAGAAGCTGGACGTGCAGGCGGTGCGCGAATTCCGCGACCGTTTCGGCATCCCCATCCCGGACGACAAGTTGGAAGAACTGCCGTTCTTCAAGCCGGCCGAGGATTCGCCGGAAATGAAGTATCTGCACGAACGCCGCAAGGCGCTCGGCGGCTATCTGCCCAAGCGCCGCACCAAGGCGGACGAGCAGTTCAAGGCGCCGGCGCTGGAAGCCTTCAAGCCCGTGCTGGAGCCGACGGCCGAGGGCCGCGAAATCTCCACTACACAGGCTTTCGTGCGTTCGCTGAACCAGCTTCTGCGCGACAAGCAGTTGGGTCCGCGGGTCGTGCCGATTCTGGCCGACGAGTCGCGCACCTTCGGTATGGAAGGCCTGTTCCGCCAGATCGGCATCTATGCCCCCGAAGGACAGAAGTACGTGCCGGTCGATAAGGACCAGGTGATGTACTACAAGGAAGCGGCCAACGGCCAGCTCCTGCAGGAAGGCATCAACGAGGCGGGCGCCATGAGCTCGTGGATCGCGGCGGCGACGTCGTATTCCACGAACAACCGCATCATGATCCCGTTCTACGTGTACTACTCGATGTTCGGCTTCCAGCGCATCGGCGACCTGGCCTGGCTGGCGGGCGACATGCAGGCGCGCGGCTTCCTGATCGGGGGCACGGCGGGCCGCACCACGCTGAACGGCGAAGGCTTGCAGCACGAAGACGGCCACAGCCACCTGATGGCGGCCACCATCCCCAACTGCGTGCCGTACGACCCGACCTATGCGCACGAAGTGGCGGTGATCATCCAGGACGGCCTGCGCCGCATGGTCGAGAACCAGGAGAACGTCTATTACTACCTGACCGTGATGAACGAGAACTACCCGCACCCCGGCCTGAAGCCGGGCGACGAGGAAGGCATCGTTCGCGGCATGTACAAGCTGAAGACGGTGGGCAAGGGCAAGCAGCGCGTGCAGCTGCTCGGTTCGGGCACCATCCTGCGCGAGGTCGAAGCGGCCGCCGCGCTGCTGGATTCGGACTGGGGCATTTCGTCGGATGTCTGGAGCGCCACCAGCTTCACGCTGCTGCGCCGCGACGGCCAGGACGCCGACCGCCACAACATGCTGCACCCCACGGACAAGAAGCCCCAGGTGCCGTATGTGACGCAACTGCTGGAAAAGACCGAAGGCCCCATCATCGCGTCGACGGACTACATGAAGCTGTTCGCGGACCAGATCCGTCCGTACATCCCCAAGGGCCGCGAATACCGCGTCCTGGGCACGGACGGCTTCGGCCGCTCGGACTTCCGCTACAAACTGCGCGAGCATTTCGAGGTCGACCGCCACTTCGTGGTCGTCGCGGCCCTGAAGGCGCTTGCGGACGAAGGCACGCTGCCGGCTGCCAAGGTGGCCGAGGCCATCAAGAAGTACGGCATCAATCCCGAAAAAGCCAACCCGCAATACGCCTGACGAGGCCCGAACGACATGAGCAATACGGTGGAAATCAAGGTACCCGATATCGGCGACTTCAAGGAGGTTGAAGTCATCGAAGTGCTGGTGTCCGAAGGCGATACGATCCAGGCCGAGCAAAGCCTGATCACGGTCGAGTCGGACAAGGCGTCGATGGAAATCCCGGCCTCGCAGGGCGGGGTGGTCAAGGCGCTGAAAGTGAAGGTGGGCGATAAGGTTTCGATGGGTTCGACCATCCTGGAAGTGGAAGCAGGCGAGGGCGCCGCGGCGCCTGCGGCCGCGCCGAAGCAGGAAGAAAAGCCCACGGTGAAGGAGGCGGCGCAGGCGCAGCCGGCCGCCGCCCAGCCGCAGGCCGCGGCTTCCTCGCCGGCGCCCCAGGCCGGCGGCGAAACGGTCATCGAGGTGCCGGACATCGGCGACTTCAAGGAGGTTGAAGTCATCGAAGTGATGGTCGCCGTGGGCGACACCATCCAGGCCGAACAAAGCCTGATCACCGTGGAGTCCGACAAGGCCTCCATGGAGATTCCCGCCTCGCAAGGCGGCGTGGTCAAGGAATTGAAGGTCAAGGTCGGCGATAAGGTGTCCAAGGGCACGCCGCTGGTGGTGGTGGAAGGCGGCGGGGCCGCCGGCCAGGCCGCCGCGCCCGCGCCGGCTGCGCAGGCGCCCGCCGCACAGTCAGCCCCGGCACCCGCCGCCGCGCCCGCTGCCGCGCTGCCCCAAGCGGAGCTCAAGCCGGGACAACTGCCGCATGCCTCGCCGTCCGTGCGCAAGTTCGCGCGCGAACTGGGCGTGGATCTGCAGCGTGTGCAGGGCAGCGGTCCCAAGGGCCGCATCACGCAGGACGACGTTCGCAATTTCGTCAAGCAGGCCCTGGCTGGCGGTACGCCTGCCGCCGCTGGCGCACCGGCGGCTGCCGGCGCGGGCGGCCTGAACGTGCTGCCCTGGCCGCAGGTCGATTTCTCCAAGTTCGGTCCGGTCGAAGCCAAGCCGCTGTCGCGCATCAAGAAGATCTCGGGCGCGAACCTGCATCGCAACTGGGTCATGATCCCGCACGTCACCAACAACGACGAAGCGGATATCACCGACCTGGAAGCGCTGCGCGTCACGCTGAACAAGGAAAACGAGAAGGCCGGCATCAAGGTCACCATGCTTGCCTTCCTCATCAAGGCCGTCGTCGCGGCCCTGAAGAAGTATCCGGAGTTCAATGCGTCGCTGGACGGCGACAACCTGGTGCTCAAGCAGTACTACCACATCGGTTTCGCCGCCGATACGCCGAACGGCCTGGTCGTGCCCGTCATCCGCGACGCGGACAAGAAAGGCATCCTGGAAATCGCCAAGGAAACGTCGGAACTGGCCAAGAAGGCGCGCGACGGCAAGCTTTCGCCCGCCGAAATGCAGGGCGGCTGCTTCTCGATTTCCTCGCTGGGCGGCATCGGCGGCACGCATTTCACGCCGATCATCAACGCGCCCGAAGTCGCCATCCTGGGTGTGTCGCGATCCGAGCACAAGCCGGTATGGGACGGCAAGCAGTTCGTGCCGCGCCTGAAGCTGCCGCTGTCGCTGTCCTATGACCATCGAGTCATCGATGGCGCGGCCGCGGCCCGCTTCAACGCCTATCTGGGCGCCTTGCTGGCCGACTTCCGCCGCATCGCGCTGTAATCGGGGAGCGATATGAGCAATACGGTGGAAATCAAGGTACCCGATATCGGCGACTTCAAGGAAGTCGAAGTCATCGAAGTGCTGGTGTCCGAAGGCGATACGATCCAGGCCGAGCAAAGCCTGATCACGGTCGAGTCGGACAAGGCGTCGATGGAAATCCCGGCCTCCCAGGGCGGGGTGGTCAAGGCCCTGAAAGTGAAGGTGGGCGACAAGGTGTCCATGGGCACGCCCATTCTGGAAGTGGAGCCCGCCGAAGGCGGCGCGGCGCAGGGCTCGGCTTCCCAGCCCGCCGCCGCGCCCGCTCCGGCGCCGGCCCCCGCGCCCGCGCAGCAAGCCCAGCCGGCTGGGAAATCGCCTGCGCCGCCTCCCGCGGCGGGCGCCGCCGCGCCGGCCGCGGCGTCCTATTCCGGCAACGTCGACATCGAATGCGACATGCTGGTGCTGGGCGCCGGCCCCGGCGGCTATTCCGCCGCCTTCCGTTCCGCGGACCTGGGCATGAAGACCGTTCTGGTCGAGCGCTATTCGACCCTGGGCGGCGTCTGCCTGAACGTGGGCTGCATTCCGTCCAAGGCGCTGCTGCACGTGGCCGCCGTCATGGAAGAAGCCAAGGCCCTGGCCGATCACGGCATCACGTTTGGCGAACCGAAGATCGACCTGGACAAGCTGCGCAGCTTCAAGGACAGCGTCGTCGGCAAGCTGACCGGCGGCCTGGCCGGCATGGCCAAGATGCGCAAGGTCACCGTGGTGACGGGCGTCGGCGAATTCGCCGATCCGCACCACATGACGGTGAAGGGCGCCGACGGCAAGACGCAGACGGTGCGCTTCAAGCAGGCCATTATCGCGGCCGGCAGCCAGGCGGTGCGTCTGCCTTTCATGCCCGACGACGAGCGTGTGGTCGATTCCACGGGCGCGCTTCTGCTGCGCAGCATCCCCAAGAAGATGCTGATCGTCGGCGGCGGCATCATCGGCCTGGAAATGGGCACGGTCTATTCCACGCTGGGCGCACGCCTGGACGTGGTGGAAATGCTCGACGGCCTGATGCAGGGCGCGGACCGCGACATGGTCAAGGTCTGGCAGAAGATGAACGCCCCGCGCTTCGACAACATCATGTTGAAGACCAAGACGGTGGCGGCCGAGGCCAAGCCGGACGGCATCTACGTGACCTTCGAAGGCGAGGGCGCGCCCAAGGAGCCCCAGCGCTACGACTTGGTGCTGCAAGCGGTGGGCCGTTCGCCCAACGGCAAGAAGATCGGCGCCGAGAAGGCCGGCATTTCCGTGACCGACCGCGGTTACATCCCCGTGGACACGCAGATGCGCACCAACGTGCCGCACATCTTCGCCATCGGCGACATCGTCGGCAACCCGATGCTGGCGCACAAGGCCGTGCATGAGGGCCATGTGGCCGCGGAAGCCGCCGCCGGCGAGAAGTCCTTCTTCGACGCGCGCGTGATCCCGGCCGTGGCCTACACGGATCCGGAAGTCGCCTGGGTCGGGCTGACCGAGGACGAGGCCAAGAAGCAGGGCATCAAGATCGAGAAGGGCGTCTTTCCCTGGGCCGCTTCGGGCCGCGCCATCGCCAACGGCCGGGACGAGGGCTTCACCAAACTGATCTTCGATGCGGAGAACCACCGGATCCTGGGCGGCGGCATCGTCGGCACCCATGCCGGGGATCTGATCAGCGAATTGGCCCTGGCCGTGGAAATGGGCGCCGACGTGGTCGACATCGCCAAGACGATCCACCCGCATCCGACGCTGGGTGAGTCGGTCGGGATGGCCGCGGAGGTGGCCGAAGGCGTTTGCACGGATTTGCCGCCGGTGAAGAAGAAGTAACAGCGCGGCTGATGCCCCGTACTCCGAAGGCGGCCTGCGGCCGCCTTTTCTTTTTCAATGCCTCTGGATGGCGGTCATCGTCCAACGACTACGCCAATCCGGTGCGCATTTGCGGGCCGCTCTTTCCAACAAGGGCCGCGATCCCGGCACTCCGGCAAGCGCTTTTGCAGACGAATTTTTGCCTGTAGTTCGGCGTTTTGGCCGTACGACCCTCCTGCTACGCTGGGCACATTATTGCTTTCTGCAGGAGTTTCGGCTTGAATTCGCCCGAGCTGCTGGCATCCCCGCAATCGCATGCACCTGCTCAAAGTGCTACGCCGGGATGCTTCTTCTATAGTTCCCCCGTCCAGTTGCGCGCCGTGGCACATCTGTACGGCATCGAAACCGTGCCGGTGTCGAAAGCGCGCATCCTGGAGATAGGTTGCGGCATCGGCGAAAACCTGATGCCCCTGGCGCTCGGTTACCCCGACGCCGAGATCGTGGGGCTCGAGTCTTCACCCGACAAGGTTGCCCGCGCCAATGAGGCGGCGTTGGCCGTAGGCGCGACGAACCTCCAGTTCCACTTGACATCGGCACTGGAGTCCTCGGCGTTGGGCGAGTTTGACTACATCGTCATGCACGAACTCTATAGCAAGGTCCCGACGGCAGTGGGTCAGACCTTGCTCGCGGCATGCCGAAATTACCTGTCGCCCAAAGGCATCGCGTATGTCAGTTACAACACCCTGCCCGGCTGGAAGGTCAGCGAGATCGTCCGCGACGCAATGTTGTTGCGGGGGCACTCCGCCACCAACCTTCAGGAAAATCTGGCAGCAGGCAGGGCGATGCTGAGTTTTCTGTCCGAAGGCATGGCAGCCTCCAATCCACTTGCGGATGGGCTGATACCGATGCTTCATCAGGCGTCCGCTCTCTCGGACGAGGAGCTGGCTGAATACCTTCGCGGTGATACGGCGCCCTGCTACTTCGTCGAGTTCGCGGATCGAGCGCGGCAGGCAGGCCTGTCATACATTGGGGACGCGCAGCCCGAACAAGAAATTCCGCTGACCTACGGGAACAACGTTTCGTTGTTCCACAGCCTCAATTCGCTGGGGCAGACTCCGGTCATGCGTCAGCAGTATCTGGACTTCGCCGTCGGGCGGCAAGGCAGGAAGAGCCTGTTGGCACGCGATGATGGAGAATCTGCGCGGGATGGGCTTCTCGATCTGAGTCGTCTGGCTGATCTGCGCTACGCAGGCCACTTCAGCCGCAACGCCGCGGATCTGCAGCGCGGCGGCGTCGAAGGCCGGTTCCTCAATCAGCTGGGTCGCAGTTACGTAACCGATGACGAGAATGTCCGCCGGATCATGGGAGTCCTGACTTCCGTGTGGCCGTGCTCGCTATCCTTCGGGGAACTGGCCGCCCTCATGCCCGGGCACGCTTATCTCGATGAAAAGCAATCGCGCAAGCAGCTGCTCCAGGCGCTGGAGCCGTTGTTCCGCGCCGGGATGTTGCGCTATTGCCTGGATGCAACTCCTTATGACACCGCGGCCGAGCGCGCCCTGACGCTGACCCGCAACGCCGCTGCGGCGTTGAAAGGAGCCGCGTCGCAGGCGGATCGAAAAACTGCGGTCAATACGTACTCATTTTGGCATGAGCCGGTAGTGTTGAACCTCGATGAAGAGGATCTTCGTATGCTCACCGACCCTCACGCGCTCGACGCGGATGGTCGTTGGCACTGGGACGGAAAGGACGTTTTCGAATTTGCCACGGAAGGGCTGCGTGCAAAGACGTTGACCCTGCTGGAGAGGCTGCGCCGCGCGGGCCTGATCTCGGGGTCGCCCGCGGCCTGGGCGCAACTCGCGCGCCTGCGCATGTTGTCGCATCAAGGCAAGGGCCGGGAATGGATTGCGCATACGGACATGCTTCTCGTCCAGTATGACCGAGCATTGGCCGCTGGCGCCGGGATCGTTCGCACGGTGGCGCATCCGCCCAAGCAGGATATCGAACGGGTTTACAAGCTTCGTCGCGACGGCGATTTCGGGGCTGCGGAATCTTCCGCAAAGGCGCTAGCGGACCGCTTCCCTTTCTCGCCGGACGGGTGGAATGCCCTTGGCCACGTATACGCGGTGCAGCATCGAGAGGATGACGCCATTCCGCCGCTATTGCGAGCCATCGCTCTGAATCCATCCCTGGACACCGCGTATGCTCAGCTCGGCTATTTATTCCACGAAAATGGGGAGTTGCAGCGCGCGGAAATCTGCTTCGCGCGGGCAGCGCGGTTCGACCCGAAGGCATACCAGCACCGCAATAATCTCGGGAATGTGCTGCGGCGGGCAGGGCGGCTGACTGACGCGCGACTCTGCCTGGAAAGCGCTTTGCCGTTGGCGGATGGCCACCGGCATACGTGCACGAATCTCGGACTGGTTCTGAGTGAGTTGGGCTTGCACGCAGATGCCGAAAAGAACTATCTGCGCGCATTGGACATCGACCCCCATTACCACCTGGCGCATAGCAATTTGCTGTTCTTGCTGACGCATCGCGTCGACATGGAACCAATGGAGGTTTTCGAGCATCATCGGAAGTTCGGGGAACTCGTGACGAAGCGCGGCAATTCGATGATGAAACTGCGCCACGCCAACGACAAGGATCCTGAACGGCGTTTGCGCATTGGCTTCGTTTCGGGCGACCTGCGCAACCATGCGGTCATGAACTTCCTGGAGCCGATTTGGCGCGCCTTGAACACCGATTCGTTCGAAATCTACGCATACCATAACAGCCCCACCGAGGATGCGGTCAGCAGGCGCGCCCGCAAGCTGACCGCCGAGTGGAGACAGGTGAGCCGCCAGAAGGACACCGAACTGGCGAAGGCGATCAATTCCGACCGTGTCGATATTCTTTTCGATCTATCCGGGCATACAGCCCTGAACCGCCTGCCCATGTTTGCACTCAAGCCGGCTCCCGTGCAATTGAGCTGGATCGGCTATCCGGGCACCACTGGCCTGGCGGAGATGGACTACTACCTGGTCGATCGTCACGTTGCGCCACCGGGATTCCTCGATGCCCAATTCACCGAAAAGTTGGTGTATTTGCCGTCGGCGGGCACTTTCCAACCCTTCGAGGGAAGTCCAGCCGTGAACGGCTTGCCTGCCGAGCGCAACGGCTATATCACCTTCGGCAGCTTCAACCGATATAACAAGCTGAGTGACCAGGTGTTGGCCCTGTGGAGCCAGGTTCTCGCCGCCGTCCCGGACGCTCGCATGCTATTGGGCGGCATCACGGACTTCGCGCTTCGCAGCGATCTTACGCGCAGGCTGGGCAAGTATGGTGTCGCCGCCGACAGGCTGATATTCCGGCCCCGTGCCGCGATGGCGGAATACCTAGGCTTTCACCATGATGTCGATATTGCGCTGGACACGTTTCCATACACGGGTGGCACCACGACTCACCATTCGCTATGGATGGGTGTGCCGGTGCTTAGTATGCGCGGACGCACGCGAGTCGAATGTCAGACCGCGGGGGCGTTGGGGCGGGCCGGGCTGGGCGAATGGGTCTGCGACAACCAAGATCAGTTCGTCCGCAAGGCTGTTGAGTGGGCAGAGAATATCGAGGCGCTTGCCAGCCTGCGCGCGGGCATGAGGGAGAAGTTGTTGAACGCTCCCGACCGGGATCCGCGCAATGTTACCCGCGGCCTCGAACGGGCGATGAGGGAAATGTGGCGCATATGGTGCAACGGTGAGGCGCCTCGCTCTTTCACGGTGGATCATGAATAACTCAAAAGTGTTCGTCACCCAGCCCTTCATGCCGCCGCTGGAGGAATTCATCCCTTATCTCGAGCAGATATGGGACAACCGTACTTTGACGAACGGCGGTCCTTTTCATCAGGAACTCGAGCGCGCGCTATGCGAGTATCTCGGGGTGGAGCACCTCGCACTGTTTTCCAACGGTACGCTGGCCCTCGTAACGGCCCTGCAAGCCATGCGGATTACCGGCGAAGTGATCACGACTCCATACTCGTTCGTAGCGACGGCACACTCCATTCTTTGGAACCGACTGACCCCGGTATTCGTGGATGTTGACCCCGAGACGTTCAACTTGGATCCGCAGGCTGTCGAGGCGGCGATTACGCCTGCAACCACAGCGATTCTTCCGGTGCATTGCTATGGCCAACCTTGTGACGTCGAGGCAATACAGACGATCGCCGACCGATACGGGTTGAAAGTCATTTACGATGCGGCGCATTGCTTCGGTGTGCGTGACGAGGGCGGGAGCATATTGCGCTACGGAGATCTCAGCGTCGTCAGCTTTCATGCAACGAAGGTGTTCAACACGTTCGAGGGCGGTGCCATTGTCTGCCCCACAGCGAAGATCAAGGAACGGATCGACTACCTGAAGAATTTCGGCTTCGCCAACGAAACCACTGTTGTCGCACCTGGCATCAACGGCAAGATGAATGAAGTGCAGGCGGCGTTCGGATTGCTGCAGTTGCGGCACGTTGAAGAGGCTATCTCCAAGCGCGCGCATCTGGACGGACTTTATCGCGAAACGCTGGCCGCTGTGCCCGGCATCAAATGTGTGGAGTTCGCGCAGACGGCGAAGAACTACGCTTACTTCCCCATTCTGGTGGAGGACGAATATCCTCTCCAGCGCGACGCGCTATACCAGCGCCTGAAAGACCAGGACGTTTACGCTCGCCGCTATTTTTACCCATTGATCAGCGATATGCCGATGTATCGCGGATTGCCTTCCGCTCAGCCTGCAAATCTGCCGGTGGCACGTGGAATCGCCAATCGGGTGATTTGCCTGCCCTTGTACCCGGCGCTGAATGACTCAGACGTAATTCGAATCGCGGCAATAATCGCCGAGGGTGCAACGGTCGCCGAGGTTCCGTCGGCCGTGCCCGCCATGGCTGCCTGATCGAAGTCAAGGTCGCGTCATGGCGGCAGGCTAGCACGGTGATATCTCGATCAATCCGCTCCCAGAATGAAGATAGGGCGGTTCAAAAATTCGCCTAGACGGTCGTCGCGCACGATATTGCGCTGATCGGCATCGCGGTAGACGATGCCTTCCGGAAGGCGCTCAGCGATACCGACGTGCTGGATTTTCCATGTATTCCCGCACTCCTTGCGAATGAAGTCGATCATTTCGGCCTTCGTTCCCGTGTCGAATAGCGGTTTGCGGCGGTCTCCCTGCCAGTTGAATCCGAGCTGGAAAATGATCTGGGCGCATTGGCCCTGAAGGCGTCTTAGCGCAGCACCGATGTGCGATCGGGCCGCGACGGCATCGAAGACGTCGCCTCCATAGTCGTCGCCAATGTGATGCAATACGTTCAGAAGAAGAAGAACGTCCACGTGCGAGGGTAGCGATTCTCTCTCGAGGTTCACATAGCGGTCGTGAACCTTCAAGGCTGGAAGGTGCCCCGTGGCTCGCGCCGCCGACTGCACGAAAGTCGCGTGATCCCTGTTGCCTTCGACGTAGTCCACTCTTGCCGCGCCATTGGCGAGGGCCATGAAAGAGAAATAACCTGTGTTGCCCCCGACATCGGCGACGGCCTTGCCAACGAAGGAAACCTTGTTTAGGAAGTAGCGCTCGCGTGCGTCTTCATATCGCTGGATGGACGGCGGCTCAACCGCGCCAAGTATCGGTGCGACGATGGGGTGAACGAGCTGGTAGCCCGAGTGCTTACTGGTGCGAGCGTAAAGATGACGCAATTCGTGGGCAGTGTCGGAGATCATGTCGTGGTCTGGCCCGCGACTTCGGCGCGAAAAAGCGCAAACGTGTCGGGCCTCAGGAAAACGTCTTGGTTGAGGAGCTGCGGCAGGCCAGTGGTGATGTCTATTGTTCGATCGTGGAAAACCGGCTGGCGCCCGGCGGCCCAGTCCGAAGCCAGTCCGCCGTACCAAAAGTAAAGTTTGTCGGCCCCTTGTTCGGCTTTCGGCGACACAAGGCCGGCACGGGGGGCAACCCCGCAAATCTGGAGAAAGGCGTCGAGGATGTCCGGGTAATGATCCGCCACGAGTTGCAAAGGGCCCCAGAGACGGGGATTCGCCTCGATCATGTACGAAATATCGCCATCTTGGCGAACTTCAACCATGACCAGCCCGTAGAAACCAATGTCACCAAAGACCTGCTGGAACTTCTTTTCGAGATCGTGCAGCCCGGGGTCGCACGTCTTGGCGGCGATGATGGATTTCCCATCCGCCTGCTGAATCAGGTTTTCCTGCCAGTGCGCCACCATTTCGCCGTCGCGCTTGACGCAGGCAAGCAGATAGAGGCTGCGCCCGCGGACGAAGCGTTCAAAATAAAAGTCTTCGGGCCGTTCGGCCTTCAGGAAGGCCGCGTAGTCTGTTTCGTTGAATATCAGGTAAGGTTTTGCGCGCGAGCCGGAGCCTGCCCAATAGTGGCGCTTCTTGGCCACCATCGGAAACGATGGCGTGCGCTGATCCAGTTCGGGCGGCACGGAAATATCGTACTGTTCGCACCGCCGCCGAAAAGCGAATTTGTCGGACAGGGTTTCGTACAGCGGCTTCGGCACCAGCGGAAAATGCACGCTATGGCCGTTCAATGTCTCCCGATGCGCAATCAGCTGCCGGTTGACGAACTCCGTCGTGGGAATGATGAGGACGGAGTCATAACCGTGACGCCGCCGAATGGGCTGTACCAACGCGAGGATTGCTTCAAGGTCCAGCGCCGCGCTATCACGAGTGGTAGCGACCCATTCAGCGTACCGGGTGAGGAATATCGGATCCTGGGGATCTCGCGCAATGAGGTGGGCCTTCAGGCCCGAGCCGTGCAGATGACGGCAAAAGGCAACGACGGCACGCGTGTTGTAGCCGCTGAACGCGATTAGCCCCTGTGTCATTGCGCCGACTCCCCGATAGCCTTGCCGCTGGATGGTCGTCATTCTATCGACCCGGGCGTCGCAGGATCAGGGGATTAAAAGCCGCATATGGCCGGATTTCCAGTGAGTTACGCCCCGCGCTCTTTCGAGCGACGGGGCGTAACGTACCGGATCACGATTGAGAGCGTAAGCCGGAAATGCCGGCCCACGCTCTCACTGTCGCGATCAGCGCAGCAGGGACAGCACGGTCTGCGGCACTTGGTTCGCCTGTGCAAGCACGGCGGTGCCGGCTTGTTGCAGGATCTGAGCACGCGTCATGTTCGACACTTCGGTCGCGTAGTCCGCGTCTTGGATACGCGAACGGGCGTCGGACAGGTTGTTGACGGTGTTGTTCAGGTTGGCGATGGTCGATTCAAAGCGGTTCTGGATCGCACCCAGGTCGCTACGCAGCGAATCCACGCTCGACAGGGCCTTGTCCAGAGCAGCCAGCGGATCGGCGGTCAGGTCGCCCTTGCTGGTCGTTTCGGTCGTCAGCTTGCCGTTCGATCCCACGTAAACCGTGGCGCCGACCGTTTCTTCGTACTTGGTGCCAGCCACGCTCGAAGCCGTGGACTTGACGGTCACCGTGCCGGTATCCACATCCACCGCGTAGGTGGTGTCGAAGGTCTTGGTCGTGGTGAATTCGCCGTCGTTATCGACGTACGTGTCGCTGGACTTGCCGTCGCTACCGAACGTGATCTGGGCGGTCAGCAGCCCGTCCTTCAACGTGATCTTCGACCCGGCGACCGTGTTGCTCTTCACGGCGTTCAGGACGGTGTCCTTGGTGGCCGTGTCTTGGAACGTAACCTTGGTGCCGTCGTTCGTGTACTTGGTGCCGCCGATGGTCAGCGAGGAGCCGGCGACCGAACCGACGCCCTTGGCGAACAGGTCTTCCAGGCTGGCCTGGGAGGGCGACGCGGCGGTGCTGTTCGTGGTCAGCAGGCCATCGTCGGTCAAGTACGCCTTCTGGCCGTTGATCGTCAGCTTGCCGCTCGAGTCCACCTCGAACGTGGCGACGGCGCCGTTGGTGGCGTCGTAGGTTCCCGTCACCGTACCCGTGCTCGGCAGGTACTTCTCAGCGGCGGCCGACACGTCGGCGGCCGAGGCGGTGCTCAGCGTGTTCGTGAAGGTGAAGTTGCCCTTCGCGGCGTCGTAGGTGTATTCGACGGCCGTGCCGCCCGCGACGCTAACGGTGTCGCCGTCCTTCAGCTTGGCGAACGCCTGGTCGGTCGTGACAGCGTCGAAGGTCGTCTTGACGGTGTACGTGTTGTCGCCGTTGTCCAGGCCCTTGGCGGCAACCAGATCGCTGACCGTAGCCGTACGGTTCTGCGTGGTGCCCTTGCCGTTGACATTGAAGCCGTCCAGGCCCAGCGACTTGGCGGTGATGCCCTTCAGGTTGATGTTGATGGTCTGGCCGTCGTTGGCGCCGACCTGGATGCTCAGGCTTTGGTCCTTGGCCAGGACGTTCACGCCGTTGAACTGGGTCTGGGCCGACACGCGGTCGATTTCGTCCAGGCGCTGCTGGATTTCAGCCTGGATCGAATCCAGGTCGGACTGCGAGTTCGTGCCGTTCTGGGCCTGAACCGTCAGTTCGCGGATGCGCTGCAGGTTGTTGTTGATTTCGTTCAGCGCGCCTTCCGTCGTCTGGGCGATCGAGATGCCGTCATTGGCATTGCGAGCAGCCTGGGTCAGACCGTTGACGTTGGCGGTGAAGCGGTTGGCGATGGCCTGGCCGGCGGCATCGTCCTTGGCGCTGTTGATGCGCAGGCCCGAGGACAGACGCTCGATCGCGGAGCCCAGGGCGGACTGCGAGTTGTTCAGGTTGTTTTGGGCAACCAGAGAGAGGTAGTTGGTATTGATGACTGCAGCCATGAATAGCTCCCAAGAGAGAAAGGCTTCTTCAAACCGGGCAGCTAGGCCGCCCTGCGTGCGGTTTGCGCACCGTGATGGCCGCTTGCCGCGCCGCTGTCCTGGGTAACGGCAAGGTTCGGTAAACCTTTAGGGGGAGACAATGCAAAAAATCTCAGCCGCGTGGATGCGTCGGGCGCGCCTTGCCCGAGACCGCCGCCACGCTGGCGTAGCTCAGGCGACGTAAGCCATCCGCAGGTCTTCCGGCAGGCTCTGCCAGGCGCCTTCGCGCAGTTTGCCGCGCAGGCGCGCCATGGCTTGGGATCTCAGTTGGCAGACGCGGGCCTCGGTGACGCCCATGACGGCGCCGACCTCTTTCAGATTCAAGCCTTGCTCGTAGCAGAGCGAGAGCAGCAGTTTTTCCCGGTCGGGAAGGGCGTCGATGGCTTCGATCAGCGCCTGCCGGAAGTCGGCGGCCAGCAGCCGGTCCAGGGGGTCGCCCGAGGCGCCCGGGTCGGCGGCCGCGTTCGCCCAGTCGCCATCGCGGCTGTCGCCGCCGTTCTCGGCGCCGAAGTCTTCGTAATGCACGATCTGCGCGCCCTGAGCGTCATAGAGCAGCTGGTGGTATTCCGGCAGCGGGATGTCCAGATGCGCGGCGACTTCGGCCTCTGTGGGCGGGCGCATCAGCTGCTGCGCCAGGTGGGCGATGGCCTGATCGATCCGCTTTGCCTTGCTGCGCACGCTGCGGGGCAGCCAGTCCTGGTTGCGCAGTTCGTCCAGCATCGCGCCGCGGATGCGGGCTGTCGCATAGGTTTCGAACTGGGCGTCGGCCACTTCCTGGTAGCGCCGGGCGGCATCGAGCAGGCCCATCATGCCGGCCTGGATCAGGTCGTCCAGTTCCACGCTCGCGGGCAGCCGCGCGAGCAGCTGCAGGGCGAGCTTGCGCACCAGCGGGGCGTATTCGGCCAGGCGGTCTTCGGAAAGGGGCATGCGGTAGACGAATCTCTATTAGGCGCCTTGCTCAGCCATAGGCGGACTGTTGCCAATTCGCGACAGCGCGCTGTCAGCCATCTGGCCGCAGGCGCCGCATCACATCCTGGCATTGTGGGTATTTCGCGTCATTTCATTGGCACAAAGACACAACGTTTCTAATGCTTGTTTACTTAATTGGCTTAAACTCAAAAGCTGGAATGTTGCCGTATGTGTCTCACGGCGGCGTTCTTTACCGGAAACAAAAGAAATGTCATGTTTGACATACAAAATGACATTGCACATGGTAAATTGTTTGAATTACGGGAACAAAAGATACACTGCGTAAACTTTTGACATTGTGCAGCATCCAGCGCGGCTCGGCCCGCTGGCAGGACAGCCCGATAGAGATCGATAGTGAACTAGGGATATCCCATGAACCAGTCTGAGAACACTCTGCTCGCTGACATCCGCGAAGTGAACCTGTCCTACCTGTTGCTCGCCCAGCGGATGCTGCGCGACGACTACGCAACCTCGATGTTCCGCCTGGGATTCAGTGAACAGGTCGCCGACATCCTGATGCGGCTGTCGCCGGCGCAGTTGGTGAAGCTGGCCAGCTCCAGCTCGCTGTTGTGCCGCTTCCGCTTCGACGACTACAGCCTGCTTTCCGCGTTGACCCATGATGTGCTGGGCGGCGCGCTGCAGCAGGCCCATGCCACGATTCTGCTGGCCAAGCAGCCGGTCGAGCAGTTGGCCTGATCCTTACGACTGCATAGGCTCATGGCTATCAAAAGCGTTTCCCAAGAGGCCGACGAGATTCTGTTGGCCAGCGCCATGATCGGTCTTGGCGCGCGGCTGCAGGTGCTGGAGTCGGAGACCAGCCTGAGCCATGACCGGCTGGCGCGGCTGTATCGCGAGATCCGCGGCTGCTCGCCCCCGAAGGGCATGCTGCCGTTCTCGGTGGACTGGTTCATGACCTGGCTGCCGAACATCCATTCCTCGCTGTTCTACAACGTCTACAAGTTCCTGAACGAGAACACCGGCAGCAAGGGCGTGCGTGCGATCATCGACGCGTATCGCCTGTATCTCGAGCACGCCGGCGTGACCGACCTGGACCAGGGCGAGCCGGTGCTGAGCTTCACCCGCGCCTGGATGCTCGTGCGCTTTTTCGACGGCAAGATGCTGCAGCTGTCCGAATGCAGACAGTGCGGCGGGCACTTCATCGCGCACGCGCACGACCCGCGCGCGGACTTCGTCTGCGCGATCTGCCGTCCGCCCCCGCGTGCCGGCAAGACGCGCGCCGCCGCCCGGGAGCGGGCGGGCCGCCGCGCCGCGGAAGGCGCGCCGGCCGTGGCCTCGGCGCCCCGCACCGCCACCGCGGCGGCGGGCCTGCCCGCCGAGACCGCGGACGCCGGCCGGTTGTAGCAAACCGGTCTCAATAACGCCAAATGCCCCTGAAAACCCCCCGTAAACCACGCTTTCGTCGGTGCGGTTCGGGGGGATCATGGGCGTTCGTAATACGTCTACGCTTGGCAGGGGCCTGATGTGCTGATTGTTATTGGTTATCTGGTGGTTATCGCGTCGGTCGTCGGCAGCTTCGTTGCCTTGGGCGGCCATATGGGCGCGTTGTACCAGCCGTTTGAATTTACGCTGATCGCCGGCGCGGCCGCGGGCGCCTTCCTGGCCGGCAACAGCCGCAAATCGCTGAATCTGATCAAGTCCGCGATCCCGAACGCCCTGCGCGGCGCCCGCTACAACAAGGACGTGTACATGGAACTCATGTCCTTGATGTACGTGATCCTGAACAAGGCGCGCCGCGAGGGTCTGATGGCGATCGAATCGCACATCGAGGATCCGGCCTCCAGCCCGATCTTCACGGAATGCCCGCGCATCATGAAGGATCCGAAGCTGATGGAGTTCATCACGGACTACCTGCGGATCATGATCAGCGGCAACATGAGCTCCTTCGAAATCGAAACGCTGATGGACGAGGAGATCGAGACCTTTCGCCATGAGCGGCAGATCCCGGTGCACGCCTTGCAGAACGTGGCCGACGCCATGCCGGCCTTCGGCATCGTGGCGGCGGTGCTGGGCGTGATCAAGGCGCTGGCCGCCGTCGACCAACCGCCGGCGGTGCTGGGCGACCTGATCTCCAAGGCGATGGTCGGCACTTTCCTGGGCATTCTGCTGGCCTACGGCTTCGTCGGGCCGCTGGCTTCCCGCGTCGATCGCCAGACCGCCGAGGAAGTGAAGATCCTGGAATGCGTCAAGACGACCCTGCTGGCCAGCATGAACGGCTATCCGCCCCAGCTGGCCGTCGAGTTCGGCCGCAAGGTGCTGTTCTCGGGCGTGCGCCCGTCGTTCGCCGAGCTGGAAGAACACGTGCGCCAGGCCAAGACCCAGGGCGGCCGGGCCTGATCGGGGAGCGCAGGGATGGCTCCCGTCAATAACCATCGGGTCGTAATCCGCCGCAAGAAGTCGCCGCACAGCGGGCACCACGGCGGCAGTTGGAAGATCGCCTACGCGGACTTCATCACCGCCATGATGGCGTTCTTCCTGGTGATGTGGCTGATCAGCGTGGTGCCGCGCGAGGAGCTGAAAGGCATTGCCGAGTTCTTCCGCATGCCGCTGCGGGTCGCCCTGACCGGCGGTCCGAACAATTCGGCCGAGACCAGCGCCATCCCGGGCGGCGGCAGGGATCCGCTGCGCAACGAAGGCGACATCCGGCGCGCCGACGGCAACCGCGTGGAGTCGCAGGTGCAGGGCGACGAGGCGCAGCGCCGCGACCAGCGGCGTCTGGAAGATCTGCAAAAGCGCCTGAACAACCTGATCGAGAGCAGCCCCGTCCTGAAGAATTTTCGCCCGCAGCTGCTGATCGACATGACCACCGAGGGGTTGCGGATCCAGATCATCGACAACCAGAACCGGCCCATGTTCGCGACCGGGTCGGCCGAGGTCCAGCCCTATATGCGCGACATCCTGCGCGAGCTGGGTCCGGTGCTGAACGAGATTCCCAACAAGATCAGTATTTCGGGCCATACGGACGCCACGCAGTACGCGCGCGGCGAGCGCGCCTACAGCAACTGGGAGCTGTCGGCCGACCGCGCCAACGCCTCGCGCCAGGAATTGGTGGCCGGCGGCATGGCCGAAACCAAGGTGGCTCGCGTGGTCGGGCTTTCTTCGAGTGTCAGCCTGGTTAAGGATGACCCATATGCTGCCGTTAACAGACGCATCAGTCTCGTGGTGTTGAACCGGGCCACGCAGGAAAGGCTGGAGCGCGAGAACGCGGCGGCGGCCGACATAACCGGCCGCGACGCCAGGCAGATCGGCGCCGGGCTGACGCGCGCGCCGGCGCCCCAGGCGCCCGCCGTCCCAACCACTCCCGCGGCGGCGAAAGCCCCCGCGGCGCCGGTTCACACCGCACCATAGGAGCAGTTTCGACCATGACGGCGACGATACTGGTCGCGGACGATTCCGCGACGATGCGCATGATTGTGCAGGCGACCCTGACGGGCGCCGGCTGGCAGGTGCTGGCCGCGAGCAATGGCAAGGATGCGCTGGCGCTCGCCCTGGAGCAGGACCGCCCGGTGGACCTGGTGGTGAGCGACTGGAACATGCCCGTCATGGGCGGGCTGGACCTGATACGGGGCCTGCGGCAGGCCGGCCAGTACCAGGACGTGCCCGTGCTCGTGCTGACGACGGAGGACGACGTCGAAAGCAAAACGGCGGCGCGCGACCTGGGCGTGTGCGGATGGCTGCAGAAGCCGGTTGACCCGGATCTGTTGATTGAAATGGCGTCGGAGCTCCTGGGGCAGCCCGGCGAGCCTTCGCATTGAGAAGAAAAAGGGCGTCATGAGCGGTCTTGACCTGAGCCAGTTTTACGAGACGTTCTTCGATGAGGCGGACGAACTGCTCGCCCAGATGGAGCAGCTTCTGCTCGAGCTGAACGCGGGCCAGCCGGACATCGAACAGCTGAACGCGATCTTCCGGGCGGCGCACTCCATCAAGGGCGGCGCCGCCACCTTCGGCTGCTTCACGCAACTGGCCGAAACCACCCACTTACTCGAAAACCTGCTCGACGCCATCCGCCGTGGCGAGATGACGTTGCGCACGGACATGATCGACATTTTTCTGGAAACCAAGGACGTGCTGAAAAGCCAGTTGGACGCCTACCGCGCTTCCGAGGAGCCCGACGCCGCGGCCTATGAACGCATCTGCGCGGTGTTGCGGCAATTGGCGCTGGAGCACAAGGGCGAGCAGGGCGGCGCGGCGGCCGCCGCCGTTCCCGTGACGTCCGCGCCGGCGCCGCAAGCCGCGCCCGCAGCCGAAGCGGCTCCGGCCCCGGCCGGCGACGCGCCGCTGCGCGTGCGGATCAACCGCGTGTCGGAAAAGGACGCGCAGTCCTTGCTGGAAGAGATGAACAACCTGGGCCAGGTGCTGGCCAGCGACCGCGCGGGCGGCGGCCTGACGGTGTGGCTGGAAAGCAGCTGTTCCGCCGACGACATCGAAGCGGTCTGCTGCTTCATCGTGGATGCGGACCAGATTTCGATCGCTCGCGAGGCGCCCCCGGCTGCGGACGATGCGGTCGATGATTTCGCCGAAGCCGCCGCCGGCTTCGCGGCCCAAGCCCAGGCCCAGGTCCAGGCGCAGGTTCCCGCCCCTGGCGCGCCCGCGCCCGCGGCGGCCCAGGCGGCGCCGGCCGCTCCCGCGGCTGCGGCAGCGCCGGCGGCGCCGGCTTCGCCCGCGTCCGGCAAAGCCGGCGAGACCCCGGCCGCAGCCCGTGCCGCGCGCGGCACGCCGGGCAACGCCGCTGCCGACAAGGAGTCGACCTCCATCCGCGTCGGCGTCGAAAAGGTCGACCAGATCATCAATCTGGTCGGCGAACTGGTGATCACGCAGGCGATGCTGGCGCAGACGGCTTCCACGCTGGATCCGGTGCTGCACGACCGTCTCCTGAACGGGATGGAGCAGTTGGAACGCAATGCGCGCGACCTGCAGGAAGCGGTGATGTCCATCCGCATGATGCCGATGGACTACGTGTTCAGCCGCTTCCCGCGCGTGGTGCGCGACCTTGCCAGCAAGATGGGCAAGCAGATCGAGCTGCAGACCTACGGCCGCGCGACCGAACTGGACAAGAGCCTGATCGAGCGCATCATCGATCCCCTGACGCACCTGGTGCGCAACAGCCTGGACCATGGCATCGAGACGCCCGAAAAGCGCATCGCCGCGGGCAAGGACCCGGTCGGGCAGCTGGTGCTGTCGGCGCAGCACAGCGGCGGCAACATCGTCATCGAGGTCAGCGACGACGGCGGCGGCCTGAATCGCGAGCGCATCCTGAAGAAGGCCATGCAGCAGGGCATCCCCGTCAGCGAGAACGCCAGCGACGACGAGGTCTGGCAGCTGATCTTCGCGCCGGGCTTCTCCACCGCCGAGCAGATCACGGATATATCGGGCCGGGGCGTCGGCATGGACGTCGTGCGGCGCAATATCCAGGACATGGGCGGCCACGTGCAGTTGTCGTCCATCCCGGGGCAGGGCACCACGACCCGCATCGTGCTGCCGCTGACCCTGGCCATCCTGGATGGCATGTCGGTGCGCGTGGGCGAAGAGACCTTCATCCTGCCGCTGAACCACGTCACGGAATCGCTGCAGCCGACCAACGAGCAGATCTATTCGGTGGCGGGCAACGAGCGCGTGATGCACGTGCGCGGCGAGTATCTGCCGCTGGTGGAGATGCATCGCGTGTTCTCGGTGGCGAACGCGCAGACCGACCCCACGCAGGCCATCGCGGTGATCATGCAGGCGGAAGACAGGCGCTTCGCGCTGCTGGTCGATCACTTGGTCGGACAGCACCAGGTGGTGGTGAAGAATCTGGAATCGAATTACCGCAAGGTCCCCGGCGTATCGGCGGCCACCATCATGGGCGACGGCAGCGTCGCGCTGATCGTCGACGTGTTCGCGCTGGCGCGGGCCAACCGGGAAAAATGGACGCAGGCCGAAGCGGTCCTGAACTGACGGAGAATACTTATGGCAGCCAAACCCCAATCGCAAGGCGCCCGCGTCGAGGATGTGGGCCGCGAATTCCTGGTCTTCACTCTGGGCGAAGAGGAATACGGCATCGACATCCTCAAGGTGCAGGAAATCCGCGGCTATGACGCCGGCGCGGTCACCCGCATCGCCAACGTGCCGCCTTTCATCAAGGGCGTCACGAATCTGCGCGGCATCATCGTCCCCATCGTCGATCTGCGCATCAAGTTCAACCTGGGCAAGGTCGAATACAACGAGCAGACCGTGGTGATCATCCTGAACCTGGATCGCCGCGTCGTGGGCATCGTGGTCGATGGCGTCTCGGACGTGCTGATGCTCGGCGCCGCCCAGGTACGCCCCGCGCCCGAGTTCGGCGCGACGCTGTCGACGGAATACCTGACCGGCCTGGGCACGGTCGAAGACCGCATGCTGATTCTGGTGGATATCGAGAAGCTGATGACCAGCGACGAGATGGCGCTGGTGGAGAAGGCCGCCACCTGAGCGGCCGCCGCGAGGAGGATGCGGGCGGAGACCAACCTATCCGAACAAGGGGATGCCGATGCGCCGATTCATTGCGAACATGACGATACGGGCGAGCCTGCTGTGGGTTCTGGTCTTTTTCACGTTCATGCTGGTTCTGGGTGCGGCGCTCGGCGTCGTCTCCCTGCATGTCGGCAACAACACCATGCAGGACATGCGCCGCAGCCAGGCCATCGGCAACGCGCTGCAGGAGATGGTGGCCGACTACAAGAACGCCATGATCGGCCTGGGGCGCGCGGCCGCCTTGCATCTGAACGAGGTCATCAAGCAGATCGGACAGCCGGCGATCCTGGAAACCGGCCTGGCCGAGCCCGCCAAGCCGCTGGTCGACTTCGCCCGGCTCTCCTATGACAAGGCGCTGGCGGATTTCAAGAAGTACCAGGCGCTGCCCAAGCCCCCGGGCCTTGAAAACGAGTTCAAGGAAATCGATGAGGCCTTCACCGCGCTGATGCAGCAGGGGCTGCAGGCGATGTTCGACGATCTGCAGAAGGCCGACCTGCCTTCTTACCAGACCCATGCGCAGATGGTGTCCGACGTGATGGACGACCGCCTGGCGCTGGCCATTGGCCAGTACATGGCCTGGCGCGCGCGCACCAATGAAGAAAGCTTCGACGTGGCGGAGCGGCGCTACGCGATGGTGCTGAATGCCGTGGCCGCGGGCGGGATCATCGCCTTGCTGCTGATCGTCTCCACCTACCTGTTCCTGCGCGGCCGCGTGGTGCGCCCGTTGGCCGAGGCCGCGCGGCATTTCGACCGCATCGCGTCCGGCGACCTGACCGAACCGGTGCAGGTCCGGTCGACCAATGAGATCGGTAAGCTCTACGCGGCGATGAAGCGCATGCAGGAAAGCCTGACGCGCACGGTGGCGGCGGTGCGCCGGGGCGTGGACGAGATCAACGTGGGCGCGCGCGAGATATCCGCGGGCAACACGGACCTGTCCAGCCGCACCGAGCAGCAGGCGGCATCGCTGGAAGAGACGGCGGCCTCGATGGAGGAACTGGCGTCCACGGTGAAGCAGAACGCGGAGAACGCGCGCCAGGCCAATCAGCTTGCGGCCAGCGCCTCGGACGTGGCCGAGCGCGGCGGCTCGGCGGTGGCCGAGGTGGTGAACACGATGCAGGAGATCTCGGGCAGCTCGCGCAAGATTTCCGAGATTGTGAGCGTGATCGACGGCATTGCGTTCCAGACCAACATCCTGGCGCTGAACGCGGCGGTGGAAGCGGCGCGCGCGGGCGAGCAGGGCAAGGGCTTTGCGGTGGTGGCGGGCGAGGTGCGTTCGCTGGCGCAGCGCAGCGCGCAGGCGGCCAAGGAGATCAAGGCGCTGATCGAGGACTCGGTGTCCAAGGTGGGCGCGGGTTCGCAGCAGGTCGAGCGGGCCGGGGCGACGATGCAGGAGATCGTGGCGTCGGTGAAGCGGGTGACCGACATCATGGGCGAGATTTCGGCGGCGTCGGAAGAGCAGTCCAGCGGCATCGACCAGGTCAATCGCGCGGTGTCGCAGATGGACGAGGTGACGCAGCAGAACGCGGCGCTGGTGGAAGAGGCGGCCGCGGCGGCCGGCTCGCTGCAGGAACAGGCGCAGCGCCTGGCCGAGGCGGTGGCCGTGTTCAAGATCAACGAAGGCCAGGTCATCGACGTGCCGGCGCAGCAGATCGCCCGGCCGGACGGGCCGGCTGCGCCGCTGCTGGGCGGCGCACAGCCCGCCGCCGCGGCTTGACGGCCCTGAGAGGATGAAGTGACGACGGCGACAGCGACGGCTACGAATCCGGTCGAGCGGCAATTCGATTTCCGCGAGGCCGATTTTTCGCGCGTGCGCCGCATGATCCATGCGCGCGCCGGCATTTCGCTGGGGACGCACAAACGCGAAATGGTGTACAGCCGGCTGGCGCGGCGGCTGCGCAGTCTTGGCCGCGTGGACTTCGGCAGTTATCTGGACCAGTTGGAGAGCTCGCCCGACGACCCCGAATGGGAAGAGTTCGTCAACGCGCTGACGACGAACCTGACCGCCTTCTTTCGGGAATCGCACCATTTCCCCATTCTCGCGAAGTTCGCCGCCCAGCGGCCGCAGCCGGTGTCGGTCTGGTGCTGCGCGGCCTCCACGGGCGAAGAACCGTATTCCATTGCGATCACGCTGATGGAAGCGCTGGGCGCGCGTGCGGCCGCCAACGCCAGCGTGCTGGCTACCGATATCGATACCAACGTGCTGCAGCGCGCGCGCACCGGCATCTATCCTTTCGAGCGCGTCGCCAAGATAGAAGAGGCGCGCCTGAAGCGCTTTTTCCTGAAAGGCAAGGGCGCCGCCGCGGGGCAGGCGCGGGTGCGCCCCGAAGTGGCCGCGATGGTGCGCTTCGACACGCTGAACCTGTTGGCGCCGCAGTGGCCGATCCAGGAGAAGTTCGACGCCATCTTCTGCCGCAACGTCATGATCTATTTCGACAAGCCCACGCAGGCCCGCATCCTGGAGCGCTTCGTTCCCCTGCTGAAACCGGGCGGGCTGCTGTTCGCCGGCCATTCCGAGAACTTCAGCTATATCAGCCGCGATTTCCGCCTGCGCGGGCAGACCGTTTACGAGTGCTTGGGGAGACCGTAAGGGCCAGCTCCCACGGCGAACGACATGCAGAAGAAGATATCGGTTTTGTGCGTCGATGATTCGGCGCTGGTGCGCGGCCTGATGACGGAAATCATCAACAGCCAGCCCGACATGGAAGTGGTCGCCACGGCGCCGGACCCGCTGGTGGCGCGCGAGCTGATCAAAAAACACAATCCGGACGTGCTGACGCTGGACGTGGAAATGCCCCGCATGGACGGGCTGGATTTCCTGGAAAAGCTGATGCGGCTGCGTCCGATGCCGGTGGTCATGGTCTCGTCCCTGACCGAGCGCGGGTCGGAGATCACCCTGCGGGCGCTGGAGCTGGGCGCGGTGGATTTCGTCACCAAGCCCAAGCTCGGCATCCGCGACGGCCTGCTCGAATACACCGAGCTGATCGCCGACAAGCTGCGCGGCGCGGCGCGCGCCCGCCTGCGCGCGCTGCCGGCGGCGGCCGCGCCCAAACAGGTGCTGCGCTCGCCGCTGTCCAGCTCGGAGAAGCTGGTCATCATCGGCGCTTCCACCGGCGGCACGGAAGCGATCCGCCACGTGCTGCAGCCCCTGCCGCCCGACAGCCCGGCGATCCTGATCACGCAGCACATGCCCGCCGGGTTCACGCGGTCCTTCGCGCAGCGCCTGAATTCGCTTTGCAGCCTGACGGTGCGCGAAGCCACGCATGGCGAGCGCGTGCTGCCCGGTCACGTATATCTGGCGCCGGGCGGCGAATACCACATGCGGCTGGGCCGCAGCGGGGCCAACTATGTGGTGGAGCTCGATCCGTCGGAGCCGGTGAATCGGCACCGGCCCTCGGTGGACGTGCTGTTCCACTCGGTGGCCGTGTCGGCCGGCCGCAATGCGGTGGGCGTGATCCTGACCGGCATGGGCAAGGATGGCGCGGCCGGTTTGCTGGAAATGAAACGCGCGGGCGCGCGTACGCTGGCGCAGGACGAGGCGAGCTGCGTGGTGTTCGGCATGCCGCGCGAAGCGATCGCGCTGGGCGCCGCAGACGAAGTCGTGTCCCTGGAGGCGATGAGCGAACGCATTCTCGCCAACGCGGGGGACAGGGGACACCGCGTATGATGCCGCGCGTGGTGATCCGGGAATAACTTTTTGCCGCTGTGCCGCCTGGCGAAGGCGCCGGCGCGGAGCCCGCCGGGGCTGCGGCGTGCAGGCTTTTATGGAGTCAAGAGATGGTTGACAAAAATTTGAAGATTCTGGTGGTGGACGACTTCCCGACCATGCGTCGGATCGTCCGCAACCTGCTGAAGGAGCTGGGGTTCGAGAACGTCGACGAGGCCGAGGACGGCCAGATGGCGCTGGACAAGCTGCGTACGGGAGGTTTCCAGTTCGTGGTTTCGGACTGGAACATGCCGAACCTGGACGGCCTGTCGATGCTGCAGCAGATCCGCGCCGATGCAAACCTGTCCAAGCTGCCGGTGCTGATGGTGACGGCCGAGGCCAAGAAGGAAAACATTGTCGCGGCGGCCCAGGCTGGCGCCAACGGCTATGTGGTCAAGCCTTTCACCGCCGCGACGCTCGAGGAAAAGCTGAACAAGATCTTCGAAAAACTCGGCGGCTGAGGGTAGGTCCATGGACACCACGCAAAACCCCAACGGCGATCCCGGCGAGCTGATCCACCGTATCGCGCAGTTGACCCGGATGCTGCGCGACAGCATGCGGGAGCTCGGCCTGGACCAGGCCATCAAGGATGCGGCGCAGGCCATTCCCGACGCCCGCGACCGCTTGCGCTACGTCGCCCAGATGACGGAGCAGGCCGCGCACAAGGTGCTGAACGCCATCGACCAGACCCAGCCGATCCAGGAAGATATGGCCAAGCGCGCGCAGGCGCTGGACACGCGCTGGCAGGAATGGTTCGACCAGCCGCTGGAGCTGGCGCAGGCGCGCGAACTGGTCAAGGACACCCGCACCTACCTGCAGGACGTGCCGAAGCAGACGCAGGCGACCCAGTCCAAGCTGCTGGACATCATGATGGCCCAGGATTTCCAGGACCTGACGGGCCAGGTCATCATGAAGATGATGGACGTGGTGGGCGCGATCGAGAAGGAGCTGCTGCAGGTCCTGATCGACAACGTTCCCAGCGAGCGCCGCGAAGAGGCCGCTTCCCTGTTGAACGGCCCGCAGGTGAACCCCGCCGGCAAGGCCGACGTGGTGACCAGCCAGGACCAGGTCGACGACCTGCTGGCAAGCCTGGGCTTTTGAGTCGCCGGGCGGGCGCCCCCAGGCGTCGCCTGCCCGCGTCCACGCAACGGCCGGCATCGAGGCCATCCCCTACCGGGCGGCGGCCCGGCCGCATGCCGCATCCGCTCATCTCGCGCGCCGGTTCAAGCCGGCCGGCCCCACCGTGCCCGCGCCACCGCTGGAAAAGCGCCGCTTTCCCCGGCTTGATCGCGCATTCGCTTTCTGACGCTTTTCCTAAAATTTCGCTGCCAGGACCCGTTTCATCCGCAAGGAGGCTCCCGCAGGGGCGCCCACGGGCCTGGCCACGTCTCCTACGGCCTGCAGGCAGGCCCTAAGCGTTCAGCATGGCCGAAGAAAGCGATCTCGAAAAAACCGAAGCCGCCTCACCCAGGCGCCTGGAGAAGGCGCGCGAGGAAGGGCAGGTTCCCCGTTCCCGGGAGTTGAGCACGTTCCTGGTGCTGGCCACCGGCGTGGCGCTGCTCTGGGGCGGCGGCGCTTATCTGTACGACCGGCTGGACGGCATCATGCGGCACGCCCTGGGTTTCGACCCGCATATCGCGCGCGACACGAACCTGATGCTGGCCGGCGCCGCTGCGAGCGGATGGCATGCCCTGCTGGTCGTGCTGCCCGTGCTGGGCGTGCTGGCCGTGGCCGGGATATTCGCCGGCCTGGCGCTGGGCGGCCTGGTCTGGTCCGGCAAGCCGCTCGAGTTCAATCTGCAGAAGCTGGACCCGCTGGCCGGCGTGAAGCGAATGTTTTCCTGGCAGGCGCTGATCGAACTGCTCAAGGCGATTTCGAAGGCGATCGTCGTCGGCACGGTCGCCGCCATGGCGATCTGGCATTACCACGACGAGATGATCGGCATCATGCATGCGGCGCCCGCGGCGGCGCTTGCCTCCATGTTGAACATCGTCGCCATGTGCTGCGCCTTTGTCGTCGGCGCCTTGCTGCTGGTGGCGGCGATGGATGTGCCCTGGCAGATCTTCAGCCATGGCAAGAAGCTGCGCATGAGCAAGGAAGACGTGCGCCAGGAATTCAAGGAAAGCGAAGGCGACCCGATGGTCAAGGCCCGCATCCGCCAGCAGCAGCGCCAGATGGCGCGGCGCCGGATGATGGCCGAAGTGCCCAAGGCGGACGTGGTCGTCACCAACCCCACCCACTATGCCGTGGCCCTGCGCTATAGCGAAGGCGAAATGGCGGCGCCTCGCGTGGTGGCCAAGGGCATGGGCGAGATCGCCGCGCGCATCCGCGAGCTGGCCCGGGAGAATCGCGTGCCGATGCTGGAGGCGCCGCCGCTGGCGCGCGCACTGTATCGCCATGTCGATCTGGGCCAGGAAATTCCGGCGACGCTGTACACCGCCGTGGCGGAGGTGCTGGCCTGGGTCTTCCAGCTGCGCGCCTGGCGCCCGGGCTGGGCCCAGCCGCTGCCGCCATCGAATCTACCGGTCCCGCCTGGACTGGACCCGCAGCAAGCGGGCGCCGCGGCCCCCGCCGCGCGCGCCGCCGAAGGAGCTTAAGGAATGGGCGCGTTGATCGCCATGTTCAAGAACAACGGCGGGGCGCAGGCGCGCCTGCTTGCCGGGCCGTTGCTGATCGTGCTGGTCCTGGGAATGATGATCCTGCCGTTGCCGGCGTTCATCCTGGACCTGCTGTTCACCTTCAATATTTCGCTGGCGATCATGATCCTTCTGGTCGCCATGTTCACCCGCAAGCCGCTGGATTTCGCCGCCTTCCCGTCGGTGCTGCTGTTCGCCACGCTGCTGCGTCTGTCGCTGAACGTCGCCTCCACCCGGGTCGTGCTGCTGCATGGCCACACCGGCCCGGACGCGGCGGGCAAGGTCATCGAGGCGTTCGGGCACTTCCTGGTCGGCGGCAATTTCGCCATCGGGATCATTCTGTTCATCATCCTGACGATCATCAACTTCATCGTCATCACGAAGGGCGCGGGCCGCATCGCGGAAGTCGGCGCGCGCTTTACGCTGGACGCCATGCCCGGCAAGCAGATGGCGATCGACGCCGACCTGAACGCGGGGCTGATACGCGAGGACGAGGCGCGCCGCCGGCGCGGCGAGGTGGCGCAGGAAGCCGACTTTTACGGCTCCATGGACGGCGCCAGCAAGTTCGTGCGCGGCGACGCGGTGGCCGGCCTGCTGATCATGGCGATCAACGTCATCGGCGGCCTGATCGTCGGCGTGGCGCAGCATGATCTGTCCATCGGCCAGTCCGCCAGGGTCTATACGCTGCTGACGATTGGCGACGGCCTGGTCGCGCAGATTCCGGCGCTGGTGATTTCCACCGCCGCCGGCGTGGTCGTGTCGCGGGTCTCCAACGACCAGGATATCGGCCAGCAGATGCTGGGACAGCTGTTCTCCAATCCCAGCGTGCTCTTCCTGACGGCGGCCATCATCGGCGTGATGGGATTGATCCCGAACATGCCGCATGTGGCGTTTCTGGCCCTGGCCGCGATTTTCGGGGTGGGCGGCTGGATGCTGCACAAGAAACAAAGCCGCGCCGCCAGCGAGCAGGCACGGCAACCCTCGCCAGCGCAGGAGCAGGCCAAGATCGCGGCTGCGGAAGCCAGCTGGGAAGACGTTTCGATGGTGGACCAGCTGGGCCTGGAAGTGGGCTATCGCCTGATCCCCCTGGTGGACCATTCGCAGAATGGCGAGCTGCTGCATCGCGTGCGCAGCCTGCGCAAGAAGTTTGCGCAGGATGTCGGGTTCCTGCCGCCCGTCGTCCATATCCGCGACAACCTGGAGCTGAAACCGAACGACTACGTCATCCTCCTGTCCGGCGTGGAAGTGGGGCGTGGCGTGGCGATGCCGGGACAATGGCTCGCCATCGATCCGGGTGGCGTCACCATCAAGCTCAAGGGCACGCCGACGACGGATCCGGCATTCGGCCTGCCGGCGGTGTGGATCGACGCGTCGCTGCGCGACCAGGCCCAGGTGGCCGGTTACACCGTGGTGGACGCCAGCACGGTTGTGGCCACTCATCTGAACCACCTGATGCATCGCCATGGCTCGCAGCTGCTGGGACGCCAGGAAGTGCAGCAGCTGCTCGACCGGATCAGCCGCGAGTCGCCCAAGCTGGTCGAGGACCTGGTGCCCAAGACCGTGTCGCTCACCATTCTGCAGAAGGTGCTGCAGGGGCTGCTGGCAGAGGAAGTGCCGATCCGCGATATGCGGTCCATCATCGATACGCTGTCGGAACACGCCCCGCGCCTTGCCGCATTGAACGCCGCCGCGGGCGGACAGCCGGACGTCAACGAACTGATTGCCCTGGTGCGGCGCGCGCTGGGCCGCGCCATCACCCAGCAGTGGTTCCCCGGCGACGGGGAGGTGCGCGTCATCGGCCTGGACGTGAAGCTGGAACGCGTGCTGTCGCAGGCGATCAGCACCAGCGGCGTGCTGGAGCCGGGCCTGGCCGATACGCTGCTGCGCGAAACGCGCGCCGCGGTGACGCGCCAAGAGTCCATGGGCAACGCGCCGGTGCTCGTGGTGTCGCCGCCGCTGCGGCCGTCGCTGTCCCGTTTCCTGCGCCACCACGTGCCGCAACTCGGCGTGCTGGCGAATACCGAGATCCCAGATGAACGCATCGTGCGCGTGACCGCGCTGATCGGGGGCAACGCGTGAAGATCATCCGCTTTTTCGCGGCAACGCACCGGGAAGTGATGCGCGAGGTGCGCCAGGCGCTGGGGCCGGATGCGCTGATCATCTCCAGCCGCAGCATCGACGGCGGCGTCGAGATCATGGCCACCGATCCCTCCGCCATCGACGACGACGGCAACATCCGCGTCGCCGAGCCGGGGCCGTCGCCCGCGGCGCAGCCTGCGGACGCCGCGCCGGCGCGCGCGCCCGCGCCGGCCTTCGCGCCGCAGCCGGGATATGCGCCGCAGCCGCCGCGCCCGGTCCATGCGGCGCCTGCCGTTCACGCATCGCAGCCGATGATCCGGCCCGCCGTTGCGGCAGCCGCGCCTGCGCCCGATCCGGAGCCCCGCGCCGTTCCCGCTGCGCGCATCTCCGCCGCCGCCCCCGCCTATGCGAACGACGACGCCACGTACGCGCTGGTGGACGAGGACGCCGGACACACGCCTGACGGCGCGGCCGATATGGCACAGGTGACCGAGGCCCTGAACGCCTTGCGCGGCGCATTGGAAACCCGCATCGACGGCCTGATGTGGGGCAAGGGCTTGAGCCGCGAGCCGGTGCCCACGACGCTGTTCCGCACCTTGATGGAAGCGGGCTTCAGCGCGGGGCTGATCCGCGCGATGCTGTCGCGCCTGCCGCCGCGCATGAGTTTTGCCGCCGCGCTCAGCTGGGCCCGCAGCGAATTGATCAGTCATCTGCCCGTGATGGGGCAGGAAGAGGAGTTGTTCGGCAACGGCGGCGTGTTTGCGCTGGTCGGTCCGACCGGCGTGGGCAAGACCACCACGCTGGCCAAGCTGGCCGCCCGCTGCGTGGCGCGGGTGGGACGCGAGCAGGTGGCCATGCTGACCACCGACAACTTCCGCATCGGCGCCCATGAACAGCTGCAGATCTACGGCCGTTTGATGGGCGTGCCGACGCGCTCCGTGCGAGACGTGGAGCAATTGCGGCAGACCCTGGCCGAGCTGGGCGCACGCAAGATCATACTGATCGATACCACTGGGATCAGCCAGCGCGACCGGCACGTCGCCGAACAGGCTGCGATGCTGTGCGGGGCGGGGCGTCCCGTCCAGCGGCTGGTCGTGTTGAATGCCGCAAGCCAGGGCGACACCCTGGACGAAGTCGCACACGCCTATCGCAATGGCGCCGACGAAGACGTGCGCGGCTGCATCATCACCAAGGTCGACGAGGCGTCGCGCTATGCCGCGGCGCTGGATACGGCGATACGCCATCGCCTGCCGATTCATTATGTGTCGCGCGGTCAGCGCGTGCCGGAACACCTGGACGTTCCCACGGCCGCCGAACTCGTCGACGGCGCTTTCGCCTGCCTGCGGCGGCCGGCGTTGTATACACCCAGCGAAGCGGATCTGGCCGCGCTGTGGTCGGCGTCGCGAGATCAGGCGGGTGGCCAGATCGGCATGGACCCGGTTCGCCGGCGTCAGCTCCTGGCGTCCGCGATGCTGCGGCCGCAGGGCGCGGCTGCCGACGTGGAAGGCGAGATGGAAGCCGCGCTGGCATGGATCAATACCGATCCCGCCTGCGTCCAGGCCCGCGAAATGTGGCGGGGCCTGAGCGGCGAGCGTCCGGTGGCCACGGGCGATCTGGTGCGCCGCCCCCTCGATACGGCCCGCGCGGAGTTTCCCGCGACCTGCTCGCGCCATTTGCTGGCGCTGCACGGCCAGATCGGCATGGTGGGGCAGGGCATGCCGGGCGGCACGCTCATGACGACCTTGCTCTTGAGCGACCGAGGCGCGGCGCTGGGCGCGCCGGCGCAGCAACTGTCGCTGGACCATGGCGTGGTGTCCAGCATCGACGCGACGCCGCCGGCCAGGCTGAACGCCGCCGATGCGCTGGCCGGGCGGGCGGCATGGCTGCAGGCCGAACTGAAGCCGCTGCCCGTGGTGCATCTGCTGGCAGCGGGCACGGCGGCCTTGTGGCAATCGCTTTCGGCGCAAGGCCTGGACTGGCTGTCCCGTTCGGTTGGCGCATTCCGCGTCATCCAGGACGAGACGCCGACCACATTGCAGGCCATCGGCAAAACCCTGGGCTACGTGCCGGTGGGCGAGGCGGGAGACATGGTCGGCCTGACCCAGGTGCAGGGCGACGCCGCCGTGCCGCTGCGCCTGTGGGCCGCGGGAACGGAAGTGCAACTGGCCGGCCGCGGCGCCGATCCCATGCCGGTGCGGCTGGTCTGCGCCAAGCTGATCGGCCCGTCGGGCCGCGTGACGCAACAGGTATACGGGCTGACCAATGTCGGCGTGGCGCAGGCCGACGCCGCCACGGTGGCGCGCTGGCTGGTGCTGCACGATCACGCCAAGAGCGCCTTCCGCTACATGGCCCATGCCTGGCAGCCGCTGTCCGGCAGCTGCTCAGGCGACGACGCCATGCTGCGCCAGACCTTGATGGCGGGCCAGCTCGGCGCGGCGTGCTGGCAGCTGGCGCACGCTCCTTCCGCTGCCGTCATGCGCCGCCTGCTGCAGACTCTGATGGGCCCGGAGCGGAAACTGCCGGCACGGCTGGTGCCGCCGGCCTTGCTGCGCTTCTTCGCCATGGTGGAAATGGCGGGAGAGGGCGGGCGCGTCTAACTTGCGGCGTTGCGGCGCGAACGCGCACAAAGGGCTGCGGCGCCATCGCCGCAAACGCGCACACAGGACTGCGGCCCCCACGGCCCCACGGCCCCACGGCCCCACGGCCCCACGGCCCCACGGCCCTACGGCCCTACGGCCCTACGGCCCTACGGCCCTACGGCCCTACGGCCCTACGGCCCTACGGCCCTACGGCCCTACGGCCCCACGGCGCGACGGGCGCGGCGCGCATATCAGCCGGGACGCCGGCCAACGAAAAAGCCGGCAATGCTGCCGGCTTTTTGCTGCTCCCCAAGCTATCCCCTTCAGGTCGCGACGATGGTCTTGCCAGAACCGCCGCCCTGGCGCGCGCGGCCGTTGGCGTCGTACAGGTTGGACCGCTTGGCCAGGGACTGCAACGCGTCCAGCGCTTCCTCGGTGTAGCGCAGATGCATATCGATCAGCGCACCGTTGCGGTCGTTGATGCCAGCGGCCGCCGCGCAGCGATCCAGCAGCTGGCGCCAGATCGGCGCGATTTCCGGATGGCGTTCCGCGGCCTGCGTGGTGCCGGCATGGCCGCCGGGCAGCCCCAGTTCGGCCAGGATGCCGTCACGCCGCTCGCTCAGCGCGTGCAGGCGGGCGGCAATGCCGTTCTTGGACTCGGTGATCGCGTTCAGGGCATGGAACGACTGGCGCTCGGTCAGGGCGACGGTTTCCGAGCCGAGCAGCTCGGTGAATTCGACGACGAGCGCATCTTCTTCCAGCAGACATTCCTGCAGTTTTTCTATGGCGTTCATGGCGGTCCGGGTGAATAGGAGCGGCAGACGGTCTGGCGGGCCGAATGGAAGACCTCGGTTACTTCAACAATTCCCTGGCGCTGGCGATCAGGCCATCGGCGATCTTGCTGGCGTCGATCTTGATCTGCCCCGACGCGATGGCGTCGCGGATCGCCGCCACCTTGGCGGTATCGATATCCGAGGCGCCGTTCTGCATATCCAGCAATTTGCGCGACAGAGGGCTCAGGTCCACCTGCGCGCTGCTCGACGTCCCGCCGCCGCCGCCATAGGCCTGGCTGACCGCGTTGCGGGGAGTCACGGTGTCGTTGGACGCCGTGGAGGGCCGGGTCGTCGAAGTATTGATTTTCACGTTCGAAATCCCGCAGGGCGGGCTCCTGGGTGGGCAGACGTGCGCGTCCGCTGATGCCTGCGTAACGGCAGCATTGCGGTGAACTTTAGACGAACCGCGCCACGTTTACACACTTGTAACAATCCTGAGAAAGCGACGATTGTCGCGCAATCGCGCCGCCCCCACCAGCAAACGGTTTCTTCCAAGCAAGGACGCCGCGAATCCGCCCCCCGTCCGCTGGCGCCGCCCCGGCGGGGACGCCGCGGATCCGGCTCCGCCGGTCCGCCAGCGTCGCCCCCTTTGAGGGGGAAGCGCGACAGCGCTTCGGGGGTGGGCTTCCCCCCTTCCGCCGGCGCAGCCCAAGCCGGGACGCCGCGGATCCGGCTCCGCCGGTCCGCCAGCGTCGCCCCCTTGCCGGGGAAGCGCGACAGCGCTTCGGGGGTGGGCTTCCCCCCCCCTTCCGCCGGCGCAGCCCAAGCGGGGACGCCGCGGATCCGGCTCCGCCGGTCCGCTAGCGTCGCCCCCTTGAGGGGGAAGCGCGCAGCGCTTCGGGGGTGGGCCCATTCAGGGGTGGGTACACTCACAGCGGGACTTCCACATTGCCCTGGGGCTGCAACACGCCGCTCACGATCTGTCCGGACGCCGTCTTCACTTCCACAGTGGCGCCGGGCGAGGCGTTCTGCATCACCTGGCCCTCGCTGCTCACGACGAAGCCGGCGCCGCGCGCCGTGATCCGCACCACCTGGCCCCGCTGCACCGAGCCGGCGCTGCGCAGGCTCGACATGCGCAAGGGCTGTCCCATCCCGATGCGGTTGCCGGCGGTCATGCCGATGACGCTTTGAGGATCCGTGACGGCGCCCGGCGGCAGGTTGATGAGATCGCCGTCGCGGGGCGCCAGATCGTCCGGCCGCAGCGTCTCGCCCGCATTGATCGGGCGCGCGGCGACGTAGTACTGCCCCGGCATGCTGACCGAGGCCTGCACGTAGATATTCCATGTTTTCGGGCCGCCGCACCGGACGCCGACGCTCATGCGCGACCGCGGGCGCAGGGCGCCGTTGGTGAAAGCGGTAAGCGCGTCGCAAGCCGGCAGGCGTTCGGCATTGACCTCGTCCACCTGGATGTTGGCCTGGCCCGGCATCCAGGCCAGTTGCTGCTGCAGGTACTCCCGCACCACTTGCTGGACGGCGCCCGGATTCTGCGTACCGGCGGCGGCCTGCGCGCGCGCGGGGCGGGGCAGGGCGGCCGGGACGGCCATGGCCAGGGCAAGAGCCGGGAGCAGAAGACGTCGCATCATGGGGAAATCCCCTGGCGGGGGAAAGACTGGATGGAGAGCATTGTAGAAGTCCGCATCCGGCAGCAATACGCGAATTGGCGGAGGAATGACCGGTTATTTGGATGATTGTCCCGGCCGCCCCGCACCTATGATTCCCGTCAATGAAAAAGGCCCCAACGCCCCGAGAACAGGACGCGACCGGATGATAGACCGCCTAAGCCAGGACCTTGGCTTCTTCCAGCAATCGCTCGATTTGCGCGCGCAGCGCCAGGAAATCCTGTCGGCCAACATCGCCAATGCCGACACGCCGAACTACAAGGCGCGCGACTTCGATTTCCGGTCGGCGCTGGAAAGCGCCATGGGCGCCGGCATGAACCTGCCGCCAGTCAACCTGGCGCTGACCTCGCCCCGCCACATCGCGGCCCAGGGCCAGAGCTTCCCCACCGTCGACCTGCTGTACCGGGAACCCTACCAGGCGAGCCTGGACGGCAACACGGTGGACATGGATGCCGAGCGCGTGCAGTTCGCCGACAACACGCTGCACTACCAGAGCACGTCCACGATCCTGAGCGCCAAGATCAAGTCGATGTTGACGGCCATCTCCGAATAACGCCAGACAGGGTAAGACCATGGGCTTGTTGAGCATTTTCGATATCTCCGGTTCCGCGCTGACGGCGCAGTCCCAGCGCATGAACGTGGCGGCCTCCAACCTGGCCAACGCCGACAGCGCCGTCGGACCCGACGGCCAGCCGTACCGCGCCCGCCAGGTGGTATTCCAGGTGAATCCGGGGCAGGGCCAGATGACCGGCGCGGAGATCGGCGGCGTACGCGTGGCCGGCATTGTCCAGGACAACGCGCCCATGCGGCGGCAGTACGACCCCACCAATCCGCTGGCAGACGCCCAGGGCTACGTCACCATGCCCAACGTCGATCCGGTGGCGGAAACCGTGAACATGATTTCCGCGTCCCGCTCCTATCAGGCCAACGTGGAGGTGCTGAACACCGCCAAGGCGCTGATGCAGAAGACGCTGACCATCGGCCAGTAAGCGCGGCCGATCCGCCACCGAACAGATACCGGAGTCCGGGATGACCACCACCAGCAACGTCAACAACACCACCACCACGGGCGGCGCGTCGTCGTCATCGTCATCGAGCGCCTCCAGCGCCCAGTCGCTGCAGGACCAGTTCCTGACGCTGCTCGTCGCCCAGATGAACAACCAGGATCCGCTCAATCCGATGGACAACTACCAGTTGACATCGCAGCTGGCGCAGATTTCCACGGTGCAGGGCGTGCAGGACCTGAAGACCGTGGTGCAGGCCATCAGCGGCCAGGTGGACCTGTCGCAGTCCATGAATGCGGTGTCGATGATCGGCAAGCAGGTGCTGATCCCGGGCAATTCGCTGAAGGTGGATACCGACGCCAGCGGCGCCAAGGTCATGACGCCGATCGGCATCGACGTCCAGGCCGATGCCGGCGACGTCGTGCTGAAGATCAGCGACAACACGGGCCGGGTGGTGCGCACCATCGATCTCGGCGCCCAGGATGCCGGCATCATCACCCCCGCCTGGGATGGCAAGGACGACAGCGGCAACGTGATGCCCGACGGCGCCTACACGATTTCGGTCAACGCCACGAACGCCGATGGCAGCGCCGTGACCGCCGAGGCGCTGACCTACGGCCAGGTCGGCGGCATCTCTTACACGACGCAGGGCGTGCGGCTGGATCTGGGCCTGGCGGGCCAGGTCAGCATGCTCGACGTGCGCAAGGTTTTGGGTAGCTAGGGTTTTTATCGACGCGGCGCGATTGCCCGCCCTGCAGCCGGCTTGAACGGCTTCTATGAACTTTCTGAATAAGCGAGAGAACGAATGGGTTTCGGACAAGGACTGAGCGGCCTGGACGCCGCGTCGCAGAATCTGGACGTTATCGGCAACAACATTGCCAACGCCAACACCGTGGGCTTCAAGTCCGCGACGGCCACGTTTGCGGACATCTACGCAACGTCGCGCGTCGGCCTGGGCGTGAAAGTGGCGTCCATCGACCAGCGTTTCACCGTCGGCAACGTCACCTCCACCGGCGGCCAGTACGACATTGCCATCGATGGTGCGAACGGCTTTTTCCGCCTGGTCGATGCCAGCGGCGCGGTGACCTACACCCGCAACGGCCAGTTCCGTATCGACAAGGACCTGAACCTCGTGAACGCGGCGGGACAGCAGCTGACCGGCTACGGTCCGGCCGGCGTGGGTACGGCCCCGGTTCCGCTCAGCCTTCCGACGGCGAATATCGCGCCGGAGGCGACCAACAGCTCGGGTTTCGTTGCCAACCTGAACGCCAATGCGAACGCGATCGACCCGGCCACCACCTTCGACCCGACGAACGCCGCCACGTATACCGACTCGCAGCCGATGACGGTGTACGACTCGCTGGGCAACTCGCATCAGCTGACCCAGTACTTCGTCAAGCGCGAAGCCAATGCTGCCGGGGAAAGCGTCTACGACGTCTATTACACGTTGGACGGCGCCGCCATGACGCCCACCAGCGCGACGCTGACCTTCGACAAGGCCGGCCGCATGACGTCGGCGCCGACCGTGCCGGTGGGCTTCGCCAACCCCGGCGGGACGGGCTCGCCGGCCGCCGATCTGGCGATCACTCTGGACTACACCGGCACCACGCAGTTCGGCTCCGACTTCAAGGCGGACTTCACCCCGAACGGCAACACGTCGGGCGAGTTCACCAACATCAGCTTCGGCAAGGACGGCAGCATCGTCGCCAACTACACCAACGGCAAAACCCAGGTGGTGGGCGTGGTCGCGCTGGCCAACTTCAACAATGTCAACGGTCTGCAGCCGGTGGGCGACAACGCCTGGAGCGAGACCTCGGAGTCGGGGCAGGCGGTGCTGGGCCAGCCGGGCACCAACGGTCTGGCGACCCTGCAAGGGCAGGCGGTGGAAGCGTCCAACGTGAACCTGAGCACCGAACTGGTCAACATGATCGTCGCGCAGCGCACCTATCAGGCCAACACGCAGACCATCAAGACCCAGGACCAGGTGCTGCAGTCGCTGCTGGCCATCCAGTAACCGGCGCTACCCGTCAGGCAGGATAAGGACGCATGGATCGAGTCATCTACACCGCCATGAACGGCGCGGCCCGCATCAGCGAAGAGCAGGCCGTCCTGAGCAACAACATGGCGAACGTGAACACGCCCGGGTTCCGGGCGCAGATCGCGCTCTATCGCTCGGTGCCGATCAACGACGGCACCAGCCTGCCCACCCGGGTATCGACGGTCGCTTCCACACCGCGCAACGATTTCCAGGCGGGCGTGATGCAGACGACGGGGCGCAATCTGGACGTGGCCATCACCGACAACGGCTGGCTGGCGGTGCAGACGCCGCAGGGCGAGGCCTATACCCGGGCAGGCGATCTGCAGGTTGGCGTCAACGGCCTGTTGCAGACGGCGCAGGGCATGCCCGTGCTGTCGAACCAGAACGGACCCATCGACGTGCCGCCGGACGCGTCGCTGACGATCGCGGTGGATGGCACGATCACAGCGATCGGAGCCGGCGATCCGCCCAATACCATCCTCAACCTGGGGCAGCTCAAGCTGGTCAGCCCGCCAACCGAATCGCTGGTGCATGGCGACGATGGCGTCTTCCGGCGCGTCGCCGCCAATGGGCAGCCGGCGCCGCCCATGCCGGCCGATCCCACCTTGCGCGTGATGCCCGGCGTGCTGGAAGGCAGCAACGCCAACGCCGCGTCGTCCATGGTCGGCATGATCGAGAACGCGCGCCGCTTCGAAATGCAGATGCAGGTCATCCGCGACGCCCAGGCGAACGAGGAAAAGGCCAACACCATCCTCTCGACCGTTTCCTAATTGAATTGACCGCGCGGCCGGACGGCCTCGCGCAGGAGCCTTATCACCATGCTACGTTCGCTCTGGATCGCCAAGACCGGCCTGGAGGGCCAGCAGACCTCGCTGGACGTGATTTCCAACAACCTGGCCAACGTCAACACCAACGGCTTCAAGCGCGGCCGCGCGGTGTTCCAGGACCTGATGTACCAGACGCTGCGCCAGCCGGGCGCCCAGGTCGGCGACGCCAACCAGCTGCCGTCGGGCCTGCAGCTGGGCACCGGCACGCGCGTGGCCGCCACCGAGCGCCTGCACAGCGAGGGCAACCTGACCAGCACGGGCGACCCCATGGACATCGCCATCCAGGGGCAGGGCTTCCTGCAGGTGCAACTGCCCGACGGCACCGACGCCTACACCCGCGACGGATCGCTGCAGGTCGACCAGAACGGCCAGCTGACCACGGCCGGCGGCCTGGTGATACAGCCGCCCATCAACGTGCCGAACAACGCCCTGTCGCTGACGATCGGCAAGGACGGCACGGTGTCCGTGACGCAGCCTGCCGCGCCCGGCACAAACGTGCAGATCGGCCAGTTGCAGCTGGCCAATTTCATTAACCCCAACGGCCTGCAGGCGATCGGCGATAACCTGTACCTGGAAACCGACGCGTCCGGCGCGCCCAACGTGGGCCAGCCGACGGTCGACGGCCTGGGCAGCATCCTGCAGAACTACGTGGAAACGTCCAACGTCAACGTGGCCGAGGAGCTGGTGAACATGATCACCACCCAGCGCGCCTACGAAATGAACAGCAAGGCGGTCGAAACGTCGGATCAGATGCTCGCCCGCCTGACCCAGCTTTGATGAGTCCAGCCATGCGCGCCGTGCGCTTCCTCTGCTCCATTGTCCTGGCCGCCGGCCTGGGCGGTTGCGCGCTGATCCCGCCCGAGCCCGTGGTGCTTGGGCCGACCACCGCCATGCCTCCGCCGCAGCCGGTGCCCGTGCCCACGCCCAACGGCTCGATCTATCAGCCGACCGTGTACGGAAACTATCCGCTGTTCGAGGACCGCCGTCCGCGCAACGTGGGCGACATCGTGACGGTGGTGCTGGAGGAAAGGACCGCCGCCGCGAAGAACGTGGCGACCAATACCAGCCGCACGTCCACGACGCAGAACACGGTCGCCGCATCGCCGGGCTTCATGAGCAGCTGGTTCAATTCCAAGCTGAACACGGAGACGGAAGGCGCCAATACGAACAAGGGCGCCGGCGACAGCAGCGCCAACAACACGTTCACCGGCACGCTCACGACCACGGTCGTCGGCGTGCTGCCCAACGGCAATCTGCAGGTGGCCGGGGAAAAGCAGATTGCGATCAACCGCGGCAGCGAGTACATCCGCTTCTCCGGCGTGGTCGACCCGCGCTCGGTGTCCGGCCTGAACACCGTGTCGTCCACCCAGGTGGCGGACGCGCGCATCGAGTACCGCAGCAAGGGCGTGATGGACGAGGTGCAGACGATGGGCTGGCTGCAGCGCTTTTTCCTGATCGCGAATCCGTTCTGAAGAACTACCCCAGGGGGAAGATCCACCCCCGAGGTAAGACTCAACCCGAAGCGCTTGCGCGCTTCCCCCTCCAGGGCGCGACGCTGGAGGACCGGCGGAGCCGGATCCTCGGCGTCCCCGATCGGGCAGACCTGTTATTGCTGATATGACGTATTCCATTGTCCTGCTGACTTCTTTGCGCCGACGTGTCTCGTGTCGTTGGTGCGCCGTGGCCGTTGGCGCCGCGGCGGGGCGCTTGCGGTTGCGCCGCTGGGCCATTGGGGTGGCGGCCATCGTCTCGATGGCGGCGGGGATGGGCGCGCATGCGGAGCGGCTGAAGGATCTGGCGTCCATTCAGGGGGTGCGAGGCAATCAGTTGATCGGCTACGGGCTGGTGGTGGGCCTGGATGGCACCGGGGACCAGGTGCGCCAGGCGCCTTTCACGCAGCAGAGTGTCACGAACATGCTGTCGCAGCTGGGCGTGACCGTGCCGGCCAACAGCAATATGCAGCTGAAGAACGTCGCGGCCGTGATGGTCACAATGAACCTGCCGGCCTTTGCCCGCCCCGGCCAGACCTTCGACGTGGTGGTGTCGTCCATGGGCAACGCCAAGAGCCTGCGCGGCGGCACGCTGCTGCTCACGCCGCTCAAGGGCGCCGACGGCCAGGTCTATGCTCTGGCGCAGGGCAATATCCTGGTGGGCGGCGCGGGCGCATCGGCCGGCGGCTCCAGCGTGCAGATCAACCAATTGAACGGCGGGCGCATCAGCAACGGCGCCGTCGTGGAACGCGGCGTGCCGACCACTTTCGCGCGCGACGGCAATGTGTTCCTGGAGCTCAACGAGCTGGACTTCGGCACCGCGCAGAACGTGGCAGCCGCCCTCAACCGGCACTTCGGCGGCGGGGTGTCGCAGGTGATCGACGGCCGCACCATCCGGGTGCAGGCGCCGGTGGAGCCGTCGGCGCAGGCGGCTTTCCTCTCGCAGCTGGAAAACCTGCAGGTCACGCGCGCGCCGGCGTCGGCCAAGGTCATCATCAATGCCCGTACGGGGTCGGTGGTGATGAACCGCACGGTCATGTTGGAAGAGTCCGCAGTGGCTCACGGCAATCTTTCGGTGGTCGTGAACCAGACCAACGCCGTGTCGCAGCCCAACACGCCTTTCGGCGGCGGCCAGACGGTGGTGGTGCCGAACACGACGATCGACGTGCGGCAGGAAAACGGTTCCTTGCAGCACGTGCGCACCAGCGCCAATCTGGCGGACGTGGTGCGGGCGCTCAATGCGCTGGGCGCGACGCCGCAGGACCTGCTGGCGATACTGCAGGCCATGCAGTCGGCCGGCGCGCTGCGCGCCGAGCTGGAAATCATCTGACGCGCCGCGGCCATGGCCCTGGGTCCATCCTCCAACGCCGGCGCCTCGCAGTCGTCGATTTTCGATTTCGGCGCGCTGGCCAGCCTGCACCGCGACGTTACGACGCAGCCGAACTCCGCCGAAAAGCAGGCCGAGGTTGCGCGCCAGTTCGAGGCCGTCTATATCCAGATGCTTTTGAAGCAGATGCGCCAGGCAACCATGCAGAGCGGCATGTTCGACTCCAATGAGTCGCGCATGGTCCGTTCCATGGCCGACGAGCAGCTGGCGCTGCAGTTGGCGAATCCTGGAATCGGTTTGGCGCAGTCGCTGTTGAAACAGATGCGGGCCAATCAGCCCGGCGAGGCGGGGCAGGGGCAGGACGGCGGCACGGGCGCGCAGGCGCCGCAGCAGCCGCTGGACCTGGCCGCGCGGACCGTGGCGCGGGCCGCGCCCGACGGGGAAGTCGCCGCGTTGCTGCGCCTGCTGAATCGTAACCGGGCATCCGACCGCGCCCTGGCCGCCGCCGAAGGCGCGCCGGACCACGTGGTGGACTTCGTCTCCCAGATGGCGTCCGCCGCCAAGGCGGCCGAGCGCCAGAGCGGCGTGCCGGCACGTCTCATACTGGGACAGGCGGCGCTGGAGTCCGGCTGGGGCCAGCGGGAGATCCGCTATCCGGACGGCCGCACCAGCTACAACCTTTTCGGCATCAAGGCGGGCGACAGCTGGAAGGGCAAGGTGGTCAACGTCATGACCACGGAATACGAAGATGGCGTCCCGCGCAAGGTCATGCAGCCGTTCCGCGCCTACAACTCCTACGAGGAATCGTTCGCCGATTACGCCCGGCTGATCAGCGACAACCCGCGCTACGAAGCCGTGACGCAGGCCCGCGACGAATACGATGCCGCCCGCCGCATCCAGGCTGCCGGCTACGCCACCGATCCGCGCTACGCCGACAAGCTGATCGGCATCATGGGCCAATTGGCGGGTACGGCGGGGGCGGGCCAAGGCCCGGACGCCGGCGTCGCGGCGGGGCGCCCCGGCCCCGGCGCGACGGCGTTCGAGGGCCGGTCCGCACCCGGCTGGGACGGACAGGACAGCGCGGAAAGCGCGCGGGCCGAAGCCGTGGCGGCGCTTTCCGCCGCGGAGCCGATCGCCGGCGGCGTCCGCTGAGCGGATTGCGCACGGTGATGTTCGATTTCACTAAATTTCGCCGCGAAGCTGCCGTTAAGCCAATATCCCGACCTTTGAATCACGGTTAATCAAGAGGCATCCCGACCATGAGTTTGTACAGCCTGGGCCTGAGCGGTCTGAATGCGGCGCAAGCGGGGTTGACCACCACCGGCCACAACATCGACAACGCCGCGACGGAAGGCTATACCCGTCAACGGGTGTTGACGTCCACGGCCGGCGCGACCGCGACCTCCGCCGGCTTCTACGGCCGCGGCGTCCAGGTGGATACCGTCCAGCGCCAGTACGACAGCTTCCTGTACAAGCAGCTGGTCGGCTCGCAGAGCAGCGCCTCGTCCTACTCGACGTACCTGGACCAGATTTCCCAGATCGATAACCGGCTGGGCGATGAAACCGTCGGGATCTCGCCGGCGCTGGCGGAGTTCTTCGCCAGCGTCAACGCCGTGGCCAGCGGTCCGGCGGACGCCGCGGCCCGCGCGGACATGATCGGGACGGCGCAGGCGCTGGTGTCGCAGATCAATTCGGCGTACCAGGATCTGCAGACGCAGCGCGAAGGGCTGAACACCCAGATCGCCTCGGCGGTCAATCAGGTCAACAGCTATCTGAACCAGATCAACAAGCTGAACCAGGAAATCGTCATCGCGCGCGCGCAGGGCAACGGCAACGCGCCCAACGACCTGCTGGACCAGCGCGATCAGTTGCTGTCGGAGCTGTCGCAGACGGTGGGGATCCGCTACACGACGCAGGGCGACATGGTCAGCATTTCGCTCGAGTCCGGCCAGGCGCTGCTGTCCGGCACGACGGTTTATTCGCTGCAGGCGGTGGCCTCGTCGACCGACCCGTCGCGCACCGTGGTCGCCTACAACCTGCCCTCGGGGCCGGGCGGCGCCACCACCCCGGTGCAGCTGGACGATTCCAAGTTCAAGAACGGCACCCTGGGCGGGCTGATGCAGTTCCGGTCGACCGCGCTCGATACGTTGCAGAACCGGCTGGGGCAGATGGCCGTCGGCCTGGCCATGACGTTCAACGCGGTGCACCAGCAGGGCGTGGACCGGCAGGGGCTGCCCGGCGGCGATTTCTTTTCGATGATCTCGCCCGCGGCCATCTCGGGCGCCGCCAACGCCGGCACGGGTGGGATCACGGCCGACTACACGGACGCCAGCCAGATCACGGCCAGCGATTATTCGATCAAGTACGTGCAGTCCGATCCCGCCGACCCCACGACCGGCCAGTATGTGGTGACGCGCCTGTCGGACAACACGACCAACACCTACACCCCCACCGGAACGCCGCCGACGATCACCTTCGACGGCCTGACGCTGAACCTGTCCGGGACGCCGGCCGACGGCGATACCTGGACCCTGCAGCCGACGCGCAACGCCGCGCGCGACCTGGGCATGGCGATCACGGACCCGGGCAAGATCGCCGCGTCCAGCACGACGAACCCCGGCACGGCCAACGGCGACAACGCGCTTGCCCTGGCCAAGCTGCAGACCACGCGCAACCTGGCGGGCAACACGCTCAGCGTGACGGACCTGTACGCGCAGATCGTGAACAACGTGGGTCAGCAGACCGCCGCCGCCAAGGCCAACGACAAGGCGCAGACCGCCGTCGTGAATCAGCGCCTGGCGAACAACTCGTCGGTGTCCGGCGTGAACTTGAACGAAGAGTACGTGAACCTTTCGCAGTACCAGGAGCAGTACCAGGCGGCCGCCAAGATCATCGAGGTGGCCGGCACGATGCTCGACGCCATCCTGGGGTTGAGGTGAGGCCGATGAATGAGGCCCACCCCCGAAGCGCTGGCGCGCTTCCCCCTCAAGGGGGCGACGCCAGCGGACCGGCGGGGAGAGCCCACCCCCGAAGCGCTGGCGCGCTTCCCCCTCGAGGGGGCGACGCCGGCGGACCGGCGGAGCCGGATCCGCGGCGTCCCCGATCGTGGGGCACCTGTGCCCGTCAAGGGGGCGACGCTGGCGGACCAGCGGAGGCGGATCCGCGGCGTCCCGATCGTGGGGCACCTGTGCCCGTCAAGGGGGCGACGCTGGCGGACCGGCGGGGCCGGGTCCGCGGCGTCCCGGGTCAGCGGGCGCCGGTGTGTTCGGCGCGGCGTAGGGCACTGAAAGTAAACGGGTTCCAGTTCAACTCAAAATCACGAATCATCCCGGAGCAACACAGCATGATCCGCCTGAGCACCTCCACCATCTACCAGAGCGGCCTGAATGGGATCCTGAGGAACGAATCCGACGTTCTGGCGCTGCAGCAGCAGATCAGTTCCGGCCGCCGCGTGGTCACGCCGTCGGACGATCCGTTGGCCGCCGGCAAGGCCATCACGGCCTACCAGAATCTGAACATTACCCAGACCTATGCCAGCAACCGGGAAGCGGCCAACCGGTCGCTCGGCCTGGAGTCCAACGCGCTGGGTTCCATCGTGACGACCTTGACCGACGTGCTGACCCGCGTCGTGCAGGCCGGCAACGGCACCATGGCCGACGAAGACCGCAACTCGCTGGCCACCGTGTTGGAACAGTCGCGCGACGCGCTGCTGGCCCTGGCGAACAGCACGGACGGCAACGGCCAGTACCTGTTCTCCGGCACCACCGGGGACGCGGCCGCCTACGTGCAGGATCCCAATTCCGGCATCATCAGCTACAACGGCAGCGCCGGCCAGCGCCTGGTGCAGGTCGAACAGGCCCGCCAGATGGCGGTTTCCGACATCGGCACCGACATCTTCGCGCGCGCCACGCCGGGCACCACCGAATACATCGCGACCGCGCAGCCGACGAACAAGGGGACGGTGACCTTCTCGTCCCCCAGCATCGTGCCCGGCAACGCCAGCGCGGGCCACAATTTCCAGATCACGTTCAAGACCGATGCCACAACCGGGGCGATGACGTACAGCGTCGAAGACACCACGACCAACACCGTCGTGCAGTCCGACGTGCCCTACGAAAGCGGCGCGGAAATCGACCTGGGCGCCGCCAAGCTGGCGCTGAAGGGCGATCCCGCCGACGGCGATACCCTCACCGTCACCACCGCGCAGTCGACCGGCCTGGATATGTTCCACACCTTGAATTCCCTGATCACGACGCTGCGCGCGCCGTCTGACGGGAATGCCGCGGCGCAGGCCCAGCTCACCAATATGCTGGCGACCGCCAACAAGAAGCTGTCCATCAACCTGGACAACGTTTCCACCGTGCAGGCGTCCGTCGGCGCCCGGCAGAACGAGCTGGACGCCCTGGATACCATGGGCAGCCAGCGCGCCCTGACCGACAACAAAACACTGACGGACCTGACCAAGATCGACTACTACGAGGCCGTTTCGGCCATGAGCATGCACCAGCTCGCCCTGCAGGCGTCCATGGCGGCGTTCAGCGCCGTCAAGGGCACAAGCCTGTTCAGCATGAACAAGTAACCGGACAACTTACCGAGCGGTCTTCAAGTCAGCGGCCGCTCCTGGATCAATACGATGTTTGCCAATTTGAAGGTACGCACCTCCATCATCCTGCTGCTGTCGCTGTATCTGCTGGCGATGCTGCTGTCCAATGGCGTCGCCTGGCTGGGGTTGCAGTCGAGCAACAACAAGCTCGATGGCGTCAATACGATTTATACGGATCAGGTCACCAACCTGTATGCCGGCTACAGTCAGGTACTGCGCGCCCGGCAGGTGCTGAACAACGCCTACGACAAAATCCAGAACAACCGCGTGGACGAGGGCATGAGCGACCTGTCGCGCGCGGCCGGCTTCAAGTCCGAGGCCGACAAACGCATGGCGCTGTTCGCGCAGGCGCCGAAGCTGCCCGAGACGGTCGAGATGGCGCAAGGCATCGTCTCGGCCTACAAGACTTACTCGGACATGGTGGACGGACAACTGTCCGCGCTGCGCTCTCGCTCGCTGGACGCGTTCGCCGCATCCAGCAAGACGTCATCCAGCGCCAATCAGGGGCTGGACCGGGCCATGAAGACGATGCTGGATTACCTGGACAAGACGACGGACAACATGGTTGCGCAAGGCCATGACGACTTCACGCTCGCGCGAATCGTCACCGTGGCGATGATCGTCTTCGCGATCATCCTGACGGCGGCGTGCTGGCTGGTGCTGAACCGCATGGTGCTGCGCCCGCTGCGCGAGGCAGGCAGCCATTTCGATCGCATCGCGGCTGGCGACCTGAGCCAGCACATCGAAGTCCGTTCGACCAACGAGATCGGCGTGCTGTTCGGGGCCGTGCGCAGGATGCAGGAAAGCCTGACGCGCACGGTGGCGGCGGTGCGCCGGGGCGTGGACGAGATCAACGTGGGCGCGCGCGAGATATCCGCGGGCAACACGGACCTGTCCAGCCGCACCGAGCAGCAGGCGGCATCGCTGGAAGAGACGGCGGCCTCGATGGAGGAACTGGCGTCCACGGTGAAGCAGAACGCGGAGAACGCGCGCCAGGCCAATCAGCTTGCGGCCAGCGCCTCGGACGTGGCCGAGCGCGGCGGCTCGGCGGTGGCCGAGGTGGTGAACACGATGCAGGAGATCTCGGGCAGCTCGCGCAAGATTTCCGAGATTGTGAGCGTGATCGACGGCATTGCGTTCCAGACCAACATCCTGGCGCTGAACGCGGCGGTGGAAGCGGCGCGCGCGGGCGAGCAGGGCAAGGGCTTTGCGGTGGTGGCGGGCGAGGTGCGTTCGCTGGCGCAGCGCAGCGCGCAGGCGGCCAAGGAGATCAAGGCGCTGATCGAGGACTCGGTGTCCAAGGTGGGCGCGGGTTCGCAGCAGGTCGAGCGGGCCGGGGCGACGATGCAGGAGATCGTGGCGTCGGTGAAGCGGGTGACCGACATCATGGGCGAGATTTCGGCGGCGTCGGAAGAGCAGTCCAGCGGCATCGACCAGGTCAATCGCGCGGTGTCGCAGATGGACGAGGTGACGCAGCAGAACGCGGCGCTGGTGGAAGAGGCGGCCGCGGCGGCCGGCTCGCTGCAGGAACAGGCGCAGCGCCTGGCCGAGGCGGTGGCCGTGTTCAAGATCAACGAAGCGCGGGTCATCGATATGCCGGCGCGTGAAATCCCGGCCGCGGCCGCGCCCCGCATGCCGGCTCCGCCATCCGAGTCCGCGCCGGCCGCGACGTCCGCCGAAGCGCCGCGCCTGAGCCATGCGCCGGCCGCCGCCCGCAGTGCCAGACCCGCTCCCGCATCGCAAGCGCCGGCATCGCCGGCGGCGGCCAAGGCGCCCGCCAGGGCGGCGGCGCCGGCCAGACGCGCGCCGGCGGCCGCCAATGACGGCGTGGCCCCGCGCCCCGCGCCCAAGGCCCGCGCCGCGGGCGGTACGGCCGCGGCCCTGAACGAAGACGACTGGGAATCCTTCTAGGACCGCCATGGCCTTGACATTGCGCCTGATCGCGACGTGGCGGCCCCGCCTTCTGGCCAGCCTGGCGGGGCTCGTCCTGCTGGGCGGCTGCGCGACGGGTCAGAATTTTTCGGCCGAGTCGTTGGCCAGCCTGCAGCCGGGCCGCACCACGATGACCGATGCCATCCAGACGCTGCGCGCCATGCCGCAGCAGGTGATGCCGCAGTCGGACGGCTCGACCGTCGCGATCTGGGCCTACAAGATGTCCGTCGTCGCCGACGCACTGTATTTCCGGCGCGAAGCGATGTTGCAGTTCGGCGCGGACGGCCGCCTTGCCCGCGTGCTCAATACGACGAATGTTCCGCTGCCGGACGCCACGCGGCAGCGGCTGCTGGGCGCCACGTCGATTCCGCAGGAAGGCCCGGCTACGCCGGTCGCGGCGGCAAATTCCCAACCGGAGACGGGCGCGCCCGGGCCGGGTCCGGGAGCAACCGCGATACCGGTAAGGGTGCAATAACGCAGCAACCGTTGGCCGGAATGCGCTGGCATCGCGCGCATGTACTGCCATTCTTTCTATAAGACACAAGTTTTGGAGGGCCCCATGGAAGCCATCACAGAGACCAGCCGCAAGGCCAAGGCCAGCAAGCGCAAGGCCGCTCGCCAGCCCAAGGTCAAGCGCAAGTTCTCGTTGCGGGATACGCGGGTCGGCACGCTGCTGATGTTCGTGCTGGGCATCTTCGCCCTGCTTATCGTGGCGGTGGGCGGCATGGCGGCCTACTTCCTGAATCAGAACTACAGGGCGGTCGTCGAATTGGGCCAGTTGACCGATCGTGCGACGCAGGTGCAGGTGATCAACGCCAACATGCTGCGCGCGCGGGTCGCCTTGCTGGTGTCCGCGCGCGACCTGCAGGAAGCCAGCGCCGAAGGCGTTTCGCCGGATGCGGCGGCAAACGCCAAGAAAGACGCGGCGGATTCCCTCAAGAGCGCCAACGACCTCCTGACCGCCGTGCGCAACAGCTTCGGGGATTTCCAGAAGAACATGCTGGAAGACGACACGGGCCGGCAATTGTCGATGAACCTGGTGCGCCGCTACCGCTCTTATATCGACGACGGCGTGGACACGATGGTCGAAGCCCTGCGCAGCCAGGACTACAGCACGTTCTACATGGTGAACACGGAATACGGCACCCCGCGCAGCGCCGCATTCATCGACGCCATCGAAGACTTCTCCAAGTACATCAAGACCTCGCAGACCGAGACGGCGGCCCAGGCCAAGCACAACCTGGATCTGGCTCTGATCGCCGTGGCCGCGGCCGTGGGCCTGGCGGTCATTCTGATGATCCTGGCGCGCGTGGTGTTCGGCCGCATGGTGGTGCGTCCGCTGGTCGAAGCCGGCCAGCACTTCGACAAGATCGCCAACGGCGACCTGACTCAACGCGTCGAGGTACGTTCGCATAACGAGATCGGGACGCTGTACGCGGCGCTCAAGCGCATGCAGGAAAGCCTGACGCGCACGGTGTCGGCGGTACGCCGCGGCGTGGACGAGATCAATGTCGGTTCGCGCGAGATTTCGGCCGGCAACACGGACCTGTCCAGCCGCACCGAGCAGCAGGCGGCATCGCTGGAAGAGACGGCGGCCTCGATGGAGGAACTGGCGTCCACGGTGAAGCAGAACGCGGAGAACGCGCGCCAGGCCAATCAGCTTGCGGCCAGCGCCTCGGACGTGGCCGAGCGCGGCGGCTCGGCGGTGGCCGAGGTGGTGAACACGATGCAGGAGATCTCGGGCAGCTCGCGCAAGATTTCCGAGATTGTGAGCGTGATCGACGGCATTGCGTTCCAGACCAACATCCTGGCGCTGAACGCGGCGGTGGAAGCGGCGCGCGCGGGCGAGCAGGGCAAGGGCTTTGCGGTGGTGGCGGGCGAGGTGCGTTCGCTGGCGCAGCGCAGCGCGCAGGCGGCCAAGGAGATCAAGGCGCTGATCGAGGACTCGGTGTCCAAGGTGGGCGCGGGTTCGCAGCAGGTCGAGCGGGCCGGGGCGACGATGCAGGAGATCGTGGCGTCGGTGAAGCGGGTGACCGACATCATGGGCGAGATTTCGGCGGCGTCGGAAGAGCAGTCCAGCGGCATCGACCAGGTCAATCGCGCGGTGTCGCAGATGGACGAGGTGACGCAGCAGAACGCGGCGCTGGTGGAAGAGGCGGCCGCGGCGGCCGGCTCGCTGCAGGAACAGGCCGGAAGAGCAGTCCAGCGGCATCGACCAGGTCAATCGCGCGGTGTCGCAGATGGACGAGGTGACGCAGCAGAACGCGGCGCTGGTGGAAGAGGCGGCCGCGGCGGCCGGCTCGCTGCAGGAACAGGCCCAGCGCCTGGCCGAGGCGGTGGCCGTGTTCAAGATCAACGAAGGCCAGGTCATCGACGTGCCGGCGCAGCAGTTGTCGGGCCAGGTTTTCACGCCGCCGCTGGTGGCGCAGTAAGCGAAGCCGGCGGGCCCGATCCGGGCCCGCGACATCGACGGCCAGTTTCTCCGCGAGCGTGTCGCGGCAGGCTGGCCGTCTTTTTATTGCATTGAATAATCGCTGATGCCGCTTTGAAGACAGTGGCTCGTCAGTGGAGCCGAAGCGCCATTTCACGGACTAACGGCATTTCCCATTGCCCCGGCATGCACCGATGCCGGCGCGGATGTGCTCCCCGTGTCCGACTCTTCCTCCCATGGCGCCTCCGGCATACCCGGCTGGCGCGCGCGTGCCGTCTCATCGGTTTCGGCTTGCGCGCTGATCGAATGCCTGGCCTTCGCCTATGTGGCCGTCGTGTTTCCGGCGCTGGACGGTTTCTACGCCATCGACCGCTTCCGCGCCATCGGCGTGAACGTGCAAGGCCATTTGGGGCCGGCGGAAGTCTTGCGGCAGGCGGTCTTCATCCTGGAATACGCCTTCGCCGTGGTCATGTTGTACGCTGCCACACGGCTGGGGCGCTGGCGAAGCACGGGTGTGCTGGCGCTGTTTGTTCCCTTGCTGACGCTGGACCTGGCGGCCCATGCCATCTATGGGAGGCCTGCGGGCATTGGCAACATCAGTGCGCTGAATGCCTCGGCCACCATGCTGGGCGCCGCGCTGCAGGAATACGGGTCGATTATCGCGGCAGCGGCCGGCAAGGCGCTTTTGCTCGTCGCGCCGCTTGTCGTCAAGGCGTGGATCGGTCACGAGCGCCGCTGGTCGATCGTTTGCCCACTGCTGTTGGCGGCCGCATTGACCGCAATGTACGGCACCATTCTGGTCAAGCGCGGGCCGCCGGCGTTGATCGGCTTTCCCAAGGGCTTCTCCTATGCCCTCGGCAGCGTTTATCTGAAGCTCAACGACGTGATCGGCCGTCCGAGGCGGGTGCCCGCCCAGCCCATGACGGCGCCCGAATACCCCGATATCCGGAACGTCGTGGTGGTTGTCGATGAATCGGTGGAGTACGGCTATTTTTCGCGCGTGCTGGACGCCGGAAAAAGCCGCTACGCCGACTTCGGCCTGGCCTATAGCGGCGCCAACTGCTCGGCTGCCTCCAACTACATTCTGCGCAAGGCGCTGTGGTCGCGTAGCGATCGCGGCCGTCTGGGTATTGCGCGCACCGACAGCCTGTTCGCGCTGGCCCGGCGCGCCGGCTACGTCGTCACCTATATCGATAATCAGGGCGTATTGTCCGACCCGACCACGCGCAACTATATCGACGCCAAGGAACTCGGCGATATCAACCGGGTCGTGGAAAACGAGGGTCCCCCGTACGAGCGCGACCCGACCGCCCTGCAGCAGATCGCGGTGCTCGCGCGCACCGGGCGCAACTTCATCTTCGTGAACAAGAATGGCGCGCATTTCCCGTATCCGGCAAGCGTTGCGCCGGACCGGGCGACGGGCGACCGGGTGGCCGATTACACGACGTCGGTCCGTGTGAACGCGGCGGATTTCCTGCTCGCCCTGCAGGACGCTGTGCCGGCGGATACGATGGTTTTCTACACTTCCGATCACGGCCAGAGCCTGACGACGCGGGCGACCCACTGCAATACGGGTGCGGAGACGACCGCGCAGGAGTTCCGGGTGCCGTTTCTGGTCCTTGCCACGAACCCTGGCCCCGCTCAGCAATTGCAGCAAGCCGCCGCGCTGCAGCGTGGGCGCCTGACTCATCTGGAGTTCTCGGAATCCGTGCGTCGGGTGCTCGGCTACCGGATTCCCGGCATGGGGTCGATTTTTGACGCGCGGCCGGCGCAGGCAGGATTTTGCGGCTTGTACGGGTCGCCGAAGGTGTTCTTCGGCATGTTGCCGGAATGCCGGGTCCTGGTCCGGTGATGGTATTCCGGCCGCCGCCATCGCGGCGGCCATTTCCCCTCGGAATCAGGTTTCCATGGGTTCGGGGCTGCCCGAACCGGAACCGCTTTCCGAACCAGAACCGCTTTCCGAATCGGAACCGCTTTCAGAACCGGAACCCACGCTATCGGCCGTCAACCAGCGTTCGTTGCCCGCGGAGGGATTCCATGGGGTGGCGGGGTTCGGGTCGTGCTGCGGGAAACGCTTCAGCAGATAGTCGTCCTGCATATCGACGTAGCGTTGCAAGGCGGCGATCTTCTCGGGCGTGATAACGCGGGCCAGGTCCGCCTGACCTTCGGAAGTGAAGGAAAGGTAGGTCAGCCGCCGTGGGGCCTGGATGCCGCTTTCCTTCAACACCCGCTGCGTCAGGTATTCCACAACGCCGCGCTCGGGGAACCCGTGAACGAGATGGCTCGCCTCGTCCTTCCAAAGGTCCACGGCGGGGTCGGATCTGCGAGTCAACACGTGGATCAGCTCGTGGATGATCGTCGCGGGCGAGAGGTAGGGTTCAAAGGTGTATCCGTCCGCGAGCATCTGGTCCTGCAAGCCGTGGGGCGGCGCCTGAAGGTCCGGTATGCGAACGATCCGGTCGTCATACTCGGCTCCGTGTTCTTCTGCGAACTCGCACAATCCACCGCTCAAAGCGTCAGGCGGTTGGATCTGGATGGTCCATTTGTCGTCCTTGGCGATATAGCCTTCGCTTCTTGCCCGGTTGACCAGGGCCCGGAAGGTTTCCGACCTGGCGTACAGGTCCGTCAGGAAGGTGCGGATCCTGTCCGTCATCGTGATCTTCAGGTGCTTGACGGTCTCGGGATCGGCATAGCGCGGATCGATCTCGGCGTAGGCGGACGTCTCCAGGCCGACCACCTCCATATCGAAGAAATCGTCGAACTCGCTTTCCCACCAGGCGTACTGCGTGATGTCGTTGGCCTCCTCCAGGACTTCGACGGCCAATTCGACCGTTTCGGTGTTGGCCAGGCGGCCCGTGTAGCTGTACTCGTAAATCTCGCTATTGTCCCAGTTATCGTAGTCGCCCCTATGGTTCGGCGCGTCGGCCGGCACATCGCGGTCCAGGGCCGCGACAGCGTCGTCGGCGACTTTGACGCGGGTAAGCTGCGTGCCCGCGGGCGTGGCCGATGCCGAGCCGGACGCGGAAGTGGAGGCCGACGCGGAAGTGGATCCGCCCCCCTTGAGTTGTGGAACATTCTTCGCTTCCTGCCATCTGCCGAGTTCGGCGTCCCACACCAGCCGGACCCCGCCCTGCCGGGTCCCGGGCAAGCCCGCGCCGGCAATGCGCCAGACAGGCCGTTCCTGGGTGGAGGCCGCGTGATCCGCTGTGAGCGCAAGGTAATTGCCCTCGACCTCGGCGTAGCGCTTCGCGCCGAGCATGATGGTGCCGTCATCCGACCTGGCGGCCTTGCTCAGGGTGTCGATCAAGCCGGGGTCCGAGATCCGGTAGCGCCGCAGCATGCCGGCGGGCAGCGGGCGATACCGTGCGCCGCCGGCGGACATCTTCCTTGCCGCCTCGATCAGCGCTTGCGCCAGCTCCGGCCGGCTTGTTTTGAGGCTGCGCGCAACGGCGCGCAAACCCTTGTTGCCGAGCAGCGCGCCGCCTCTCAGCAGTTTGAGCAGGTCCCGGGGATCGATGACGGCGCTGTGCGCGACGGCGCCCAGCGTCTTGCCGGCTTGTCGCATCAGCGCCGGGGCGAAACGTCCGCTTTCCGCCACGCCCAGCTTGATCGCCTGCAGGAGGCCTTCGCCGGCGGTTTCCGAGACCGCGCGGCTCAGCCCGGCCATCAGCGCTTCGCCGGCCCGCATACCCAGCGACAGTCCTTCTCCCAGCGCCGGAACGAATATCAGCACGTCCAGCGCGAGCGACCACGCGATATCCTCGGTGCGCCCGTCCTTGATGGCCGAATAGGTGGAGTAGAAAGGGATCAGGCCGCGTTCGATGCCGCGGATGGTTTCGACTTCGCTGCCGCCATACAAGGCCGCGCGTGAGCGCTCGAGCGTGCCGGGCAGCGATGCCTTCAACTGCGCGCCGATCTCTTCGCGCTTTCCCGTCGCCAGCGTCGTCAGCGGATACGTCAAGTCATTGAACAGCGAGCCAGGAAAATCGGGTTTGTGCACGGCCGTGCCGAAGACGATCTCACCGTGACTGGCCGCCCAGTCTTCGATGGATCGCTCCGGCGGCAGCGGATACTCCGCGCCATCGGCCAACGCGACGAAATAGCGGTGCCTGCCCGCCGATGTATCGATGGACACGAAATAGCCGTTGGCGTCCGTGCGTTTCGTGCTTGCGGTCGCTTGGGCGAGAAGCGCTTGTCCCGGCCCGGGCACCACTGGCAGATGCAGCGAATCAACCCGCTGGGCCCGCGTGACGGTGATCGTGGCTCCTTCGAAGTCGATGCCGTGGTCGCTGCCATAACGTGCAACGGAGGCGTCGATCAACGTGGCGATATGGCCGGCGGCCGTCGTCTTGTAGCGGTCGAAGGCGGCATCGAACTCGTCCTTCAGCGAGCGGCCGAGCTTGGTTCTTGCCCTCGAAACCTCCGGCGAGACAGGGGCCGACAAGGCGGGATCGCCGGCGTCCTCGCTCAGGTCCAGCGTTTCATGCGACACATAGACATCGGCGAGGGCCTGCTGGTCGAACGCGAAGGGCAGGGGGATCTTGAATCGCACCGGCCCGAATGCGGCGGGAATGACGACCGACCTGACGTCGACGCGGTGCTCCGGGTCCAGCCCTGCGGCGCGCAGGTTGTCGGCGGCCAGCTCTCTGCCGGTGGGCGGCTTCAGGCCGGCGATCGCATCCAGGATGCGAAGTTCGTCCGCCATGATTTCCTTCAGGAAGCTCGTCAGGCGGTCCAGGTCCTCGGGCGCCAATGCCGCCGCCTCGCCGCCTGCCGCGCTGTCTGGTGCCTCTTGTGCGATGCGGCGCAGGTCGATCCTGCCGGCGGCGTGCGCCATCAGCAGCAGGGCGCCGATATCGATGCCGGGCGGCGTTGCGCCGCCTGCCGGGCGCGGCGATTTCCTGGTCTGTACGGCGATGGCGGCGCGGCCCACGGCCAGCAGATCGTCCGTACTTACCTTGTGCGGGGACAACCCCTGGTCGGCCAGCGTCTGCATGCCCGTCCAAAGGGTGACCCAGCGGGGGCTGCCATAGGAGACGTCGGGCGGCGGCTGCAGCGACAGCGTGGGGTCCGAAGTCATCATGCGCCTGACCTGGCGCGCCAGTCCGGCGCAATCGGTCAAGCCCGCAAGCTGCGCTGTCCCGCACGCCTGCAGCACGCTTGCGATGCGCGCCTCCAGTTCCTGGACGATGCCGGCCATGGGTTTGCCGCTGGCGTTGCGCAACGTCAGCCCATCGAAATAGATTCCCGCCGTTGCATTGGGAGCCTGCCCCAGGCTGACCTGCCAGTCGATGCCGGCGGTCAGGGCGCGTATGAGCGACACGGCCAGTTCGCGGCGCTTGGCAGGCGTCAAATCTGCGGCCGTCGGCGTACCGGCGTACCCGCCGCTGGCGGTTGCCAGTCTCACCATCAGGGCGTCGTCATCTTCCAGCCGGCCATTCCAGTACGCGGTGTCGACGGGCCCGGCCCTACAGGCCGCTATCCATGCGTCTTCCGCGCGCGGCTGTCCGGACGGCAGCGAATCCGGCGGCGCGGCCGGTCTTGCATCGGGTGCGTCGCGGCGCCAGCGCCGATTTTCGTAGATCGCGTGGCCGTGCCGCGGCATGGCCGCGTCGCCCGATGCGACGGTTGACCGGGGCTGGCGTTGCGCCGGCAGGAGCTGGACAAGGTCGTCCGGCGCGCGCGTGCTGAGTGGCTGGTCTGCGCGATTGTGCAGCGGTTGTCCGGCGGCTGGAGCAAGAGGACTGACGGCGGTAGGCATGACGATACTCCCAACGATCGGCTCGACATGTGAGCGGGGGCAGTAAGTACGTGCGTCCTGAGCCAAGTTCCTTTGGCCGCGGTTTTGCCTTTACGAGGGATAAGATAAGCGCGGCGCGGTGATCCGGCGGGTTGCCTCAATCCACGCGGGCTGGCAGGCAGGGCCGTCAGATTCCGGCCAGCAGACTCGCCACCCGTTCCATCGCGTTCACGCTTTCCTCGAAAAACGCCGCGAGAAAGCCGGTGCTTTGAGGCAGGGCGACGGCGAGCAGAATGACGCCGGCGGTGAGGGTGATTGGAAAGCCGACCGCGAAGACCGACAGCTGCGGCGCGGCCCGGTTCAGGATGCCCAGGGCGAGCTGGATCGTCAGCAGTGCGGCGATCAGCGGCAGGGCCAGCAGCAGACCGGTGGAGAAGATTTTGCTGCCGAGCTGCGCCACGGCCGCCCAGCCTTCCGGGTTCAATACCGGCGTGCCGATCGGCAGCACGGTGAACGTCTTCACCAGCATGCCGAGCATCAGCAGATGGCCGTTCACGCTCAGGAACACCAGCATCGCCAGGATGTTGAACAGGCGCGCCAGCACCTCGGTGTTCGACTGCGTGGTCGGATCGAAGATCGTCGCCAGCGACAGGCCCATCTGCAGGCCGACGAAGTCGCCCGCGGTCTGCACGGCCGCGAAGCACACGCGCATGCAGAAGCCGGTGGCGATGCCGATGAAGACCTGCTGCGCGAGGATCCACAGGCCCTGATAGGACGCCGGCGATACGGCCGGCATGGGCGGCAGCGATGGCGCGATGACCACGGCGAGGATGGCGGCCAGCCCGATCTTGACCAGCGGCGGGGCCGAGGATTCGCCGAATACCGGGGCCACGCCGATCAGGGCAAGCAACCGGGCGAACGGCCACAGGAAGGCATTGATCCACCCATGCCACTGATCGAGCGTGAAGGAAATCATGACGGCGTTCCGCGGACGGGGCAGGGCTGGCGGCCCGGGCTCGGCGCTGGCTAGGAAACCAGGGTGGGAATCTGGTCCATGATCTGGCGGATGTAGTCGGTCATCATGCCGATCAGCCAGGGACCCAGCAGCACCAGCGTGGCGGCCACCGCCAGCAGCTTGGGAATGAAGGACAGCGTCATTTCGTTGATCTGCGTGGCGGCCTGGAAGACGCTCACCAGCAGGCCCACCGCCAGCGTGACGCCCAGCAGCGGGCCGGCCACGATCAGCACCATCCTCATGGCCTGGTAGGTCATTGTCATTACGGTTTCGGCGTCCATGCGGCGCTCCGGTCTACTGGTAGAAGCTGCGGGCCAGCGAGCCCAGCAGCATGTGCCAGCCGTCGGCCAGCACGAAAAGCATCAGCTTGAAGGGCAGCGACACCGAAATGGGCGGCACCATCATCATGCCCAGGCCCATGAGGACGCTGGCGACGACCATGTCGATGATCAGGAAGGGAATGAAGATGGTAAAGCCGATCTGGAAAGCGGTCTTCAGTTCGCTGGTGACGAAGGCGGGCACGAGCACCTTCATCGGCACCTCGGCCGGCGTTTCCATGGCGGGCTGGTTGGTCAGGTTGGCGAACAGCGATAGATCGGTTTCGCGGGTCTGGTGCAGCATGAACGTGCGCAGCGGCTGCGAGCCCCGTTCGATGGCGGTTTCGAACGAAATCGCGCCCTCCGAGAACGGCTGGTAGGCATCCTTGTAGATCTGGTCGAACACCGGCGACATGGTGTAGGCCGTCAGGAACAGGGCCAGGCCGATCAGAACCAGGTTGGGCGGCGTCGTCTGCGTGCCAAGCGCGCTGCGCATCAGGCCCAGGACGATGATGATGCGCGTGAAGCCCGTCATCATCAGCAGGGCGGCCGGCAGGAACGTCAGCGACGTCAGCATCAGCAGCGTCTGCACGCTGAGGGAATAGGTTTCCGATCCGTTGGGGCCCGGCGTGGCGGTCAGGGCTGGCAGCGTGGCCTGCGCCGAAGCGGACAACGGAATGCAGGCCAGCGCCAGCAGGGCCAGTCCCGCCAGAGTGATGGCGGCGGTGCGCATCGGACCTGCGTCGCCGCGCCGCGTGCCAAGGGAACGTGTCATGAGATCATCCAACGCGCCGCGTTCAGTTGCGGCGCAGCGCCTGTCCCAGCTTGTGGGCGAACGCACGGCTGGCCGGCAGGCCGGGTTCCTCCGGCGCCGCCGACCCGGGCGGCAGCGTATGCAGCAGGTTCATCTGGTTGGCCGCGATGCCGACGACCAATCGCGCATCTTCCACCTGCACCAGGACGATGCGCTGCCGCGGGCCCAGGTTCAGGCTATCGACGATACGCAGGGCGCCGCCATGTGTGCGCCCCGCCAGGCCGGCGCGCCGCGCGATCCAGCCGCAAAGCAGGATCGCGGCGATGACGACGATCAGGCCGATGAATACGCGGAAAGGGGCGGCGTCGGCCATAGGGTCAGCGGCGGCCGTTGAGCCTGTTGATGCGTTCGGCCGGCGTGATGATGTCGGTCAGGCGGATGCCGTACTTGTCGTCCACCACCACGACCTCGCCCTGGGCGATCAAATAGCCGTTGACGAAGATATCCATGGGCTCGCCAGCCAGGCCGTCGAGTTCGACCACCGAACCCTGGCCCAGCTGCAGCAGGTTCTTGATGGTCAGGCGCGTGCGTCCCAGTTCCACCGTCAGCTGGACCGGCACGTCCATGATCAGGTCGATATCCGCGGTCGATTTCTCGCTCGAGCCGGACAGCGGCTTGAAGACGCTGGCGGCCGCCGGCTTGGCGGCGGAAGCGGCCGGCGCGGGGGCGGCCGCGGGCGACGCGGACGCCGCGGTCTGTTCGGCCAGCGCATCGGCCCAGTCGTCGGCCGGCTTCAGGCCGTCGGCCTGCGTGGGCGGCGCGGCGCGGGACTGCTCGGCCAGCGCGTCGGCCCAATCGTCGGCGGCGCCGGACGCGGGCTTGTTTTGATCGGGCCGCTCGGCGTTCTGATCAGTCATGGTCGGGGGCCTCGTTCTCGGGATCGATAGGGGTAAGCAGTTTCTGTACGCGCAGGGCGTACTGGTTGTTGAAGACGCCGTAGCTGCATTCCATGACGGGCACGGCGTCGATCTGGGCGACGACGGTCTGCGGGATTTCCACCGGCAGCACGTCGCCGACCTTCATCTGCATCAGTTCGCGGATGCTGGAGGGGATGCGGGCGAATTCGCACACCAGCTCGACGTCGGCGCTGCGGATCTGGCGCGACAGCTGGCGGGCCCAGCGCTGGTCGACGGCTTCCAGCGTGGTCTCCTGCAGCGGACGCGTCAGCAGATCGCGCACCGGCTCGATCATCGAATAGGGCAGGCAGATGTTCAGATCGCCGCCCGTGGCGCCGAATTCGATATGGAAAGGCGTCACCACCACGATCTCGTTCGACCCGGTGATGCTGGCGAACTTCGTGTGCATTTCGGAACGCACGTACTCGAACTCGATCGGGTACACCGCCTCCCAGGACTTGCCGTAGCTTTCCAGCGTCAGATTCAGCAAACGGCGGATGATGCGTTGTTCGGTGGTGGTGAAATCCCGGCCTTCCACGCGCGTGTGGTAGCGCCCATCGCCGCCGAACAGGCTATCGATGACCAGGAACACCAGATTCGGGTCGTAGCTGAACAGGGCCGTGCCGCGCAGCGGCTTCATCTGCACCATGTTCAGATTGCTCGGCACGGGCAGGTTGCGCTCGAAATCCGAGTACTTCAGGATCCGGATCGAACCGACGGTGATGTCGGCGTTGCGGCGCATGAAATTCAACAGCACGTTGCGCATGTGGCGCGCGAACCGCTCGTTGATCAGTTCCAGCGTCTGCATGCGCCGGCGCACGACCCGGTCCGGCGAGCTCAGGTCGTAGGCGCGTACGCCTTCCTGGTTGTCCGGAACCGCGCGTTCGCCTTCGCTTTCGCCGGTGACGCCCGCCAGCAGGGCATCGACTTCGTCCTGCGATAGGAACGCCTCGTAAGCCATGCTTATTGCACCACGAATTCGGTGAAGAGGACGTCCGTGACGTACTGCCCGTCGGGCAGGGGCGTGAAGGGCCGGTTCACGGCTTTCATGATCGCCGTGCCCAGATCGACCTTGCCTTGCGGCGTCTGCACGCTCTCAGGCGTCTGCGCCGACAGCAGCATCAGGATGCGGCTGCGCACTTCCGGCATGTACTTTTCCAGACGCTGGCGCGACTGTTCGTCCGCCACGCGCAGCGTCATCGCGATGTGCACGATGCGCTCGCGGTCGGCGCTTTGCAGTGTCACGGTGAACGGCGTGATGGGGATGAAGATCGGCGCGGGCACGGCCTGCGGCGTCGCGGGCGGCGCCACGAAGGTGGTGGGCGTGGCGCCCACCTGGGGCTGCGCCTGCTGGGCCTGGCCGACGTTGATCTGTACCGCCGAGTTGGCCGCATTGCGCTGTGAACGCGTCGTGATCATCCACGTCGTCGCGACGCTGGCCGCCGCCACGATCAGGAGAACCAGCAGGCCGATGATCGGACGAAGAAAGCGCGACGAGCCGCCGGTTCGCATCGGCAAGGTGCTGCGCGACGGCAAGGTGGGGGTTTTGGTGGTCGCCATCTCGGATGGAGGTTTGATTTACCAGGAAACGGTTATCGATTGTTCGAAGAGATTTTCGCCTGACTTGGGCGGACCCGAGGTAGGGAAAAACAGGGCGAAACCTGCGTATCTCCTCTTATTGCGGCGCGGGCGGCCGGCTGGGCGCGCGCCCGCGCCGGCCGGCCTCGCCGGATCAGGCAAAGGTGTCGACGCGGCCGGCATCGAGCCGGCGCGCCGGCACCGCAATCTGGATGCTGTCGCCCGCGGCGTCGGCTTGCGTTTGCGTCTGCGCGTGTGTGCCGCCGTGCGAAGCCGGACGGTCGTTGCCCTGATGCATGCCCCCGAAGCCGGCCTGCGCACCCTGATCGCTGACGTTGGTCTGGCCCAGCGAGATGCCGGCCTGCGCAAGCGTTTGCTGCAGCTGCGGCAGGGCAGATTCCACCGCCTGCCGCACCGAGGCGTGCGCGGACACGAAGCTGGCCTGCGCAACGCCGTCGGACACCTTGATCGTGACGCGCAGCGGTCCCAAATCGGGCGGGTCCAGGCGCAACTCAGCCGTGTGGGCGTCCTCGCCCGCGCGGCGCGTCAGCACCAGCACCTGGCTGCCAAGCTCTTCGCCCCACTGCGGCTGGCCGACCGGCGTGCGCAGGGTGGGCGAGCCGCCATCGGCGCCGCCGGCCGCGACCGGCGCCTGCCACGCGGCGGCAAGCGCCTGCGTCATGTCGGTGTGGAATCCCGGTGCGGCGTCGCGCGAGGCAGGCGCGGCATCGGCGAAGTCCTTGCCGGCGTGCGTGCGTGCGGCGCCCGCGGGCGCGATGTCCGCGCGATCGGCAGGGACGCCCGCCGCGGCATGGCTCGCTTGCGTTGGGTTGGCGTGCGTGAAGGCCGTCTGGCTGGCGCGGCGGTCGGCCGCCCGATCGTCCGCCCCGGCCACCGCGCTTGGCGCGGCATGCGCGGGGGATTGGGCGTCAGGGGCGTCATGGGTGCCATGGGCCGGCGCCTCGCCGGCGGGCGTGGCGCCGGCCGACGGCGACGCGCCGCGGGCGGCCTCGGTGCCGCCCAGCGGTACGCCCGAGGCGCTTGCCGTCGCGGCGGCAAGCGCGGTGTCGTTCGTCGCAGGCAAGGCGTCCGCGGAAGCGCCGTTGGCAGTGGCGGCGCCCGCCGTTCCGGCCAGCAGCCCCTGGGCGGCGGTCTGCGGCGCGGCCTGCGTGCCGCTGCCGGCCGCCGACGGCTGGCCCTGGATCTCCGCAGACATCACGGCGATCGCCAGGGCTTGCTGCACCAGTGCCGGCGCAGCGGCGTCGTCCGTGTCCTTTTGCGCCGTCTTGCCATCATCCTTTTGTCCAGCCTGTCCCGTGGCGCCGTCAGCCGCCTGCGCGGCTTGGCTGCCGGCCGCCGCGCCGGGCCCCGCCGCCTGGCCGCGGCCGGCGGCCTGTCCCGCCGGGGTGGTTTGCGGCGCGGCATCCTGTTCCGCACGCTGGCGCGACATGATGTCGGAGAAGCGGGTGGCGGGATCGGCATCGCGCGCGCCGCGGCCTTCCGGGGCGGAGGCCGGAGCAGAGGGCGAGGGCGATGCGACGGCCAGCATGGCCAGAGGCGAGTTCATGATCGGCTTCCTATTCAATGCAGTCCCGGGCCGCCGCGGCCCAGGCGCGCGGCATATTCGTCATTCAATCGCTGCTCGCGGCGGGCGTCCTCGCGCGCCTCGATGCGCTGCTGGCGCTGCGCCAGGGCGTCGAAGGAGTTCAGCTTGCGGCGCTCCTCGCGCCAGCGCAGCTTGCCTTCCTCGAGATGGGTGTCCGCCTGCTGCAGCACGGCGCGCTGCTGCTCGATGGCGTCGTCCAGGGTGGCGATGAAGCGCTGGTAGTTGTGGCAATCCGCCGCCGACATCCCGCTCATCATGGCCTGCTGCATGCGCTGCAGGTAATCGGCGCGGTAATCGTGCAGCATGCTGAGCTGGCGTTCCGCGTTCGCGCGCGCGGTGTGCAGGCCGCCCAGGCGGCGCGCGGCTTCGTCGGTCTGGTCTTTCGCCAGCCCGATCAGCGTATCCAGGGGCAGTTGGCTAGGCATGCTTTTCACCTGTCTGGAGCGTGGCTTGCAATTGCGCGACGGCGGTGGCGTAGTCCACCTTTTCGCCGATGTTCTGTTGCAGGAATGCTTCAAGCCGCGGATAGCGTGCGATGGCATCGTCCAGGGCGAGATCATGGCCGGGCGCATATGCGCCGACGGCGATCAGATCGCGGTTGCGCTGGTAGCGCGACACCACCTGCTTGAAGCGGCGCACCACGGCGAACTGCTCCGGCGAGATCAGCGACGTCATGGCGCGCGAAATCGACGCTTCGATATCGATGGCGGGGTAGTGGCCGGCTTCGGCCAGCTGCCGCGACAGCACGACGTGGCCGTCCAAAATGGCGCGGGCGGAATCGGCGATGGGATCCTGCTGGTCGTCGCCTTCGGCCAGCACCGTGTAGAACCCGGTGATCGACCCGGCCTTGCCGTTCAGCCCCGGCGCGCCGTTGCCGGCCCGTTCGACCAGCGCCGGCAGCTTCGCGAAGACCGAGGGCGGATATCCCTTGGTGGCGGGCGGTTCGCCGATCGCCAGGGCGATTTCGCGCTGCGCCATGGCGTAGCGCGTGAGCGAATCCATGATCAGCAGCACGTCCAGCCCCTGATCGCGGAAATGTTCGGCGATCCGCGTCGCATACGCCGCACCCTGCAGGCGCAGCAGGGGCGAGACGTCGGCCGGGGCTGCGACCACCACCGACCGTGCCAGCCCTTCCGGCCCCAGGTTGTGTTCGATGAATTCCTTGACTTCGCGGCCTCGTTCGCCGATCAGGCCCACCACGATGACATCCGCTTTCGTATAGCGGGCCATCATGCCGAGCAGCACGCTCTTGCCGACGCCCGATCCGGCGAACAGACCCATGCGCTGGCCGCGGCCCACCGTCAGCAGGCCGTTGATGGCCCGCACGCCCACGTCCAGCACCGTGTCGATCGGCGCGCGCGAGAGAGGGTTGATGGGCAAGGCCGACAGCGGCGCCTGGTCCGCGCCTTCCAGAGGACCCAGGTCGTCCAGGGGTCTTCCGCCGCCATCCAGCACGCGGCCCAGCAAGGCATTGCCGACCGGCAGGTGGCGGCCCAGGGCGGGCTTGGCGTTGCCGTTCAGGATGGCCTTGCGGGGCAGGGGAATCTGGCGTTGCAGCGGCGGCTCGCCGGGCACCACGCGCGCGCCGGGCGGCAGACCCGAGATATCGGACTGCGGCATCAGGTAAAGCGTATGGCCGTCGAAGCCGACCACTTCGGCGTCGGCCCAGTGATCGTGACCGGGGGCGATTTCGATGCGGCAGACGGCGCCGACGGGCAGCCGCAGCCCGGTGGCATGCAGCACCAGGCCGGTCGCGCGCGTGATGCGGCCCGTAGCGAGCCAGGGATCGGTCGAACTGGCGCGGATGGAGCCGATCTGCAGCTGCGTGACCCAGCGGTCGACGACGGGCACCGCCGGGGCGGCGGGCGCCGGCGGTGCGCCGGCCTCGATCGCCACGCCCGGCTCGCTCATTGCGGGTCCTCCAGCGGCATATCGCGTCCCAGCGACGCGGCCACGCGGCGCCAGCGCGTCTGCAGCGTGGCGTCGATTTCGCCGAACGAGGTTTCCGCGCGGCAACCGCCACGGGCTATCGATTCGTCGGCCAGTACACGCCAGGCGCCGCTTTTGAGTTCGTCCGCCAGATGCAGGCGCACGATCTCGATATCCAGCGGGTGCAGCCACAGGCGCAGCGGCGCGCCGGCGCCCGGATTCATATGCAGCACTTCGCGCACGGCGGTGATCAGGCTGTCGGGCTGCGTCGCGATGGCGGTCCTCACCACCTGGCGTGCGATGTCCAGCGCCAGGGTCAGCAGCGCCTGGCCGGTCTTTTCTTCCAGCTGGGTGAGCGAGGCGGCCGTGGCGTCGGCCAGGGCGCGCAGGCGGGCGGCCTCTTCGGCGCCTTGCTGGCGCGCCAGCGCCAGGCCTTCCGCATGGCCGGCCTGCCGGCCCTGTTCCAGCCCTTCTTCATAGCCGCGTGCCCGGCCTTCGGCCACGCCCAGGTCGTAGCCTTCTGCGCGGCCTTCGGCCAGGCCCTGCGCATGGCCGGCGCGGCGCGCCTCTTCCAGCGCCTCGCGCGGGTCCGGTCCGGGTTCGGGGGGCGCTTCCTGCACCAGCGCCGCGTCCTGCTCCTCGAACGACGCCATGCGCCAGCGGCGCCATGCCGCGGCATTGGCGAACGAGGCTGGCACGGCGTGGCGATCAGACATAGGCGTCGTCCCCCTGGCCGCCCAGGACGATCTGGCCGCTTTCGGCCAGGCGGCGCGCGACCAGCAGAATCTTCTTCTGCTCGGCTTCGACCTTCGACATGCGGATCGGGCCCTGGGCCTCCAGGTCCTCGCGCAGCATCTCGGCGGCGCGGCTGGACATGTTGCGCAGAAACTTGTCGCGCAATTCCTCGGGCGCCCCCTTGAGCGCGACCATGAGGGTGTCGTTGTCCACTTCCTTGAGTATGAGCTGGATGCCGCGGTCTTCCACGTCGAGCAGGTTCTCGAACACGAACATCTCGTCCACGATCTTCTGCGCCAGATCCGCATCGCGTTCGCGCAGGCTCGCCACGACGTTCTCTTCGTCGGCCGAGTTCATCATGTTCAGGATCTCGGCGGCCGTGCGCACGCCGCCCATCTTGCTGCGCTTGGCGCCCTGGCCCGCGAGCACCGCATTCAGCGTTTCGGTCAGCTCCGACAGGGCCGCGGGCTGGACGCCGCCGAACGTCGCGATGCGCAGCATTACGTCGTTACGCAGCCGCTCGGTGAGCCGCGTCAGCACCGCCGCCGCGCGGTCGCGCTCCAGGTGCACCAGGATGGTGGCGATGATCTGGGGATGCTCGTCGCCGATCAGCTCCGCCACGATATGCGGATCCAGCCAGTTCAGCGCGTCGATGCCGCTGCCGCTGTCGCCGGCTTCCAGGATGTCCTCGATCAGGCCGGCCGCGCGATCGCTGCCCAGCGCCTTGGTCAGCACGCTGCGGATGTAGTCGTCCGAGCCCAGCGTGACGGCGATGAACTGGTCGGATTCCTGGCGGAATTCCTCCAGCACTTCGGCCACGTCCTCGCGGGTAACCTGCTTCAGCTGCGCCATCGCGGCGCCGACCTGCTGCACTTCGCGGGCGGACAGGTACTTGAAGACCTCGGCCGCCGCGTCCTCGCCCAGGGACATCATCAGGATGGCCGCGCGGGTCATGCCATCGATGGATTTATCACTTGCCATCTTTGTTCATCCAGGTACGCAGCACCATGGCGACCGCGCGCGGGTCCTTGGTGGCCATATCGCGGGCACGCTTCATGTTGTCGTCGAACCGGTCCATTTCCTTGGCGCGGGCCTGTTCCTGTGCCTCGCGCAAGGCCTCCTGGCGTTCCAGTTCTTCCAGCTCCGGATCCACCGGCGGGTTCATGTAGCGTTCGTAGATCGGACGCACCAGGGCGCGCCACACCCACACGGCCAGCAGTGCCAGGACGATCCAACCCAGCGCGGACTTGGCCAGCGCGATGTTCTCGGGATCCTTCCACCACGGCGTTTCCGGCTCGACGTCGTTGAACTGGCTGTTGACCACGTTCAGCGAATCGCCGCGCGTCTCGGAATAGCCCATCGCTTCCTTGACCAGGGTGGTCAGCTTGTTGAGCTGTTCCTCGGGCAGGGCCTTCGGCTCGCCATCCTTGTCGGGCAGGTAATTGACCACCACGGCGACGGACAGGCGCTTGACCGTGCCCACCGGCTGCTTGACGTGGCTGATCGTCCGGTCGACTTCGTAATTGGTCGTGGCTTCGCGGCGCGTCGTGGCCGGGCCCTGCGGCTGGGCGGGCGCCGTGCCGGTCGTCTGCTGGCCTTGCTGCCCGGGCTGGCCGGCGGCCTGCGCGGCGCCTTGCGCACCCGGCTGCTGCGCGGGCGGATTGACGATGGGCGCCTGCGCGGCCGCGGGCGGCTGGTTGCTCAATGCCCCCGGCACGCCCTGCGCGGGATTGACGCCGATCTGCTGGGAATCGTTGGTCTGCTGGCTGCGGATCGCGGCCTGACCGGGCTCCTGATTGGGCCGGTAGACTTCCGACGTTTCTTCGCGGCGCGAAAAGTCCACGTCTGCACTGGCCTGCGCGTGGACATTGCCGGGTCCGACCAGCGGATTCAGGATGGCCAGGATGCGCTCGACGGTGCGTTGTTCGGTTTCCCGCACGAAGCGCATCTGGTCGGCGTCCATGCCGCGTCCTTCGCCGGTGGGCGAGGACAGCAGGCGGCCGTTCTGGTCGACGATGGATACGTTGCTCACCGTCAGGTCCGGGACGCTGGAGGCGACCAGCCAGGAGATCGCCGCCACTTGCGAATCGCCGATGCTGCGGCCGGGATACAGCGTCAGGACCACCGACGCCGTGGGCGGACGGCGGTCGCGCACGAACAGGGTCTGGCGCGGCAGCGCCAGATGCACGCGCGCATGCTGGACGGAATTCATGGATTCGATCGAGCGGGCCAATTCGCCTTCCAGGCCACGCTGGTAGTTGATCTGCTCGGTGAACTGGCTCGCGCCGAAGCGGGTGTTGTCCAGCAGTTCGAAGCCTACCGAGCCGCCGCGCGGCAGCCCCTGGCCGGCCAGCTGCAGGCGGGCGTCATAGACCTTCTCCGCCGGCACCAGGATGGCCGTACCGGTATTGTTGAAGCGGTACGGCACGTTCATCTGGTTCAGGGCGGCCACGATGGCGCCGCCATCCCGATCATCCAGATTGGAAAACAGCACCTTGTAGTCGGGATCGCGTCCCCACATGACGGCCGCCACGACGAGCGCGACGACCGCCGCGGCCGCGCCGATCAACAGCGGCTTCGGAACGGTGCGCAGCTTCTCCAGCACGGGAAACCGGGCCAGCAGGGTGGACGTCAGGGTGGCCTGCTGATTCATCGGCGGCCCCCGCTCGCCGGACGGCGCGAGTGCCGGGGATATACGGTCGGGATAGGCAAGTTACACATGCAACGTGCTTCAGGTAGCGGAGCGTGGATTATGGACGGGGGGGACGCCATCCCAAGCGACGAAAAACCCGGGTTTTTGGCGTCATTTGCCTTTTATGTATGCGAGGCTCCGCCTTCTTGCGCGCCCGGGCAGGCGCGATGTCCGGCAAGCAGACGAAATGTCGGGTTTTTTGCCGCTATTTATCCCGTATGGGGCCGTCGGCATGGCGGTAGTCTCTCGCAAGCGAAAAATCGCGATTCAGAATATGGACCCCGACGGGAAGCCCGGCTTGCGGTATCCGCATGCGGCGTGGCGGCCTGGCAGGGTCGGCGGCAAAAAAGGAACGACTTGCTATGGCAATAGCCGGACTGGCTGGTATCGAAAACATGCTGGAGCAGATGCGCGCCGTGGTGCGCACCGCGCAAGGCAGCGGGCCGGAGGACGTGGGGGCGCCGGCGGCGGCCGGCGAAGGGTTCGCGGCGGAGCTGCAGCGCTCGCTCAAAAGGGTGTCCGGCGCCCAGAATGCCGCAACGGCGCAGGCCAAGGCCTTCGAGCTCGGCGTGCCCGACGTTTCGCTCAACAATGTGATCGTCGATATGCAGAAAGCGAGCGTCGCTTTCCAAACGGCGGTACAGGTGCGCAATCGCCTGGTTGCGGCTTACAGGGAAATCTCGTCCCTTTCGGTGTGAGACTTGCCGGTTTTGTGCAAGAATCCTGCCCGTGCGGCACGCTTCGGACTAATTCCGTTATCGCCGTCGACGGTGTGCGATGCTTGACACTCTTACATTGCTTGTCGTAGCCGTAATCCAGTTTGAGGTCATCGGCGTCGTGCTGCTGACAACGTGGTTCATCTCCCGGCGCGCCCGCGGTGCGCTGGGCGGCGGCGGAGCCACGGCACTGGTCGCGGCGATGGGGCTATTGCCCGTTTGGTATCTATGGGACGCTGGAATCGCCCGCATCGCGGGATTCCATTGGATCCTGCTCGCGTTGCTGGTGGCGGTGCCCAGCGCGCTATTGCTGTTTCTTGCCTTGCACCTGGTGCGCTCGGAAGCCATCCTGCGCGCCGTCCGGATCACGCGCAGCGGCCAGAGCGTCCTGGGCCTGTCGCAGGTGGCCGATTCCGAGGCTTTGGAAGAAGACCTGCGCCAGGCGATGCAGGAAAATGGCCAGCTCTATGTGCACTACCAGCCGATCTACAGCGCCGGCACCCGTACGCTCGTCGGCTTCGAAGCCTTGCTGCGCTGGAACCATCCGCACCGCGGGCTGGTCGCGCCGATGCAATTCATCCCGCTGGCCGAACAGACCGAACTGATCGTGCCGCTGGGCGCGTGGGTTCTGGAAACCGCCTGCGCCGAGGCCGCCACGTGGCCCGAGCCCTGGTATCTGTCGGTCAACCTGTCGCCGGTCCAGCTCGAAAAGATCCAGCTGGTGCGGGATGTGCGCGCGGTGCTGGAACGCACCGGCCTGGCGGCCGAACGCCTGGAACTGGAAATCACCGAAGGCGTGCTGGTGGCGGCCGAGGGCGGGGAAATATCGCGCCTGGCGGAATTGCGGCGCGCCGGCGTGCGCATCGCCATCGACGATTTCGGAACCGGCTATTCCAGCCTGGGCTATCTGCGCCAGCTGCCGTTCGACACCATCAAGATCGACCGGTCCTTCGTCCGCAATCTGGAAAGCGACTCGAGCGCCCAGGCCATCGTCGGCACCATCGTCGAACTGTCACGCCGGCTGAATCGCGAAATCGTGGCCGAGGGCGTGGAAACGGAAGGCCAGTACGCCATCCTGAACGCGCTGCAATGCCATCGGGTGCAAGGGTGGCTGCTTGGCAAGCCCATGCCGCCCGAGGAGATCGCCGTCCATTATTTCCCATCGGCCAAGGCCGAAGCCAAGCCCCGCGAAATCGCCTGGATGGGCACGGCAGCCGAAGCGCCCTGACCGGCGCGACCGCGCAACACCGTCAGCGGTGCGTTTACCCCGCAGTGCGGGCCTTCTCCAGCCGCCACACCACCTGCTGCAGCCACGCCTCCTGGCGTCCGCTCAGCGCCACGAAAACCGCCCCGATGTGGGACAAGGGCTTGTCGGCGCCCAGGATGCGGCGCGGCTGCGCGGGTGGGGCGGCTGGGCCGGCAGCGTCGGCAGGCGTCCCCTCATGCGGGCCCGCCGCCCCGTCCGCCGGCGCTTGTCCGCCCAGGGGAATCACATTGCGCACTTCCAGGTCGGTCGTGATGTTCCCGAAATCGCCGAAGTCCAGGTACACGTCTTCCATGATGGAGCCGCGCTCCGGCAGTTCCGCGACCGGCCGTTCGGCGCGCAACCCGATGCCTTCCACCGAGATATCGCGAATAGTGAACAGGATGGGTTTCAGCGCCGGGGTGGGACGCCATTGGGCCGCGCAGCGCATGGAAGTGCCGACGATGGAAGCGCGGAACAGTTTGCGCCGCTGGATCCGCGACACCCGTTCGGGCAGCGGCGAGACGAACGCCGCGCTGCCATCGTCGAAGCGCACCAGCTCGGGGCGGGGTACGCGGAAATGAATCTGCACGCCGCCGTAGCCGTTGCCATGGAATTGCAGCACCGTGCCAACGCGCAAGCCGCGGCTGTCGTTCGACGCGAAATCCGAGCCGGCGTAGTCGCGCGGGCGCCAGAAGAAATGACCCGTCTGCCGGTCGATGCCGAGCACCAGCACCGCTGTCTCCCGGTCTCCCGCGTCGCGTACGAGGACGTGCGACTCCTGATGCGTCAGTTCGAAAATGGCGGAACGGATTTCCTCCGGCCGCGTGAGCAGGAAGTCCGAATCGGGCTCTATCAACGGCATGGCGATTCCAGCAGTGGATGCAGCAAGGGTCAGGGGTTGTCGGCGGCTGCCGGGACGGGAGCCGGTTCCGGACGCGATTCCAGCCGGTACAGCCACGCCAATAGCTCGGCCACGGCCAGGTACAGCTGGGGCGGGATATGGGCATCCAGATCGACCTGCATCAGCAGGCCGACCAGTTCGGGCGACTGATGCACATACAAGCCGTTCTCGCGCGCGGTACGGATGATGGTGTCCGCCAGCGTGCCGTAACCCTTGGCCACCACCCGGGGGGCGGTTTCGCCTTCCTGGTACGACAGCGCGACGGCCGCGGGGCGCGCGGCGTCGCGTTCGTTCGCGGGAGAAGGCGGCATCATGGCAGCGGCTCCGGCGCGGGGGCGTGCGCGCTGACGGTCATCTGGGCGAGCTCGAGCCCCGCGGACTCCAGGCGCTTGCGAAGCGCGTGGCCGGCGGCCGCGATTTCGCCATCGCTTTCGGGCGCGACGATGTGCAGTCCCAGGCGCTGGCCCGAGAGGGAAATGCGCGCTTCCACGGTCCCCAGGCGCGGCATGGTCAGGACGAGCCGGGTTGCCCAGGCCGCCTGCTCAGCCGCCGTCGGCTGCTCGTCGCCCGCGTCGCGGCGGATTTCCCACCACATTTCGGTGCCCGGCCATGCCGTGCCTTCCCAGGCCAGCGTCTGGTTCGCCAGCACTTCCAGTTGCTGGCGGACCAGCAACGCGGCATCCGGATGGATGCCTGGAGGGGGCGCGGGCGGATGTGCCGGCGTCGATGCCGACCATGTCGGCGCGGTGCCGGTGGACGGCATGCCGTCGGCCTGCGGCATTGTCGGAGCGGCATGCGTGGGCAGATTGAAGCGCGCGTTCTCGGCCAGAATGGATTGCTTCGGCACCGGCGTGCTGATGGGCGGAGCCTGCTCGGCATCGAGCGCGGCCTGCGGTTCGCCACGGACCTGGTCGGCGGCGCGCTTGCCGAACGCCACGTCGCCCAGGTGCGATTCATAGAAGACGCCGCTCGTTTCGATGGCCTGCCGAAGCGCCTGCGCCAGCGGACCGGGCTGCGGGCCCGGTGTACCAAGCGCCGTGACGCGGGCGGCCTCGGCATGCCGGGCGCCCTGCATGCCGCCGTCGCCCGCCGCCGGCGCGCCCGTGCGCGCGGTGTCGGGGGCTTCGGCGGCAGCGCCGCCCGGCGCCGTGGAGGGTGCTGGCGCGCCAGCACCGGCGCCGCGTCCCGCTCCGGCCGCTGTGCCGGCGGCGCCTTGCCGGCCCGCGGCATCCTGCGCCGCGTCATCGCCGGCGCCGTGGCCTGCGGGCGCGCCGGCCTGGCCGGGCGGCGTGCCGCCGTGGGTCGCACGAGGCATCGCCGCTTGTGCGCCGCCCGCGGTATCGCCGTCCGTGGCGCCTTGCCACAGCGGCGCCTTGCCGGCGAGGGCAGGGGCGGTCTGCGGATATTGCGCCAACAGGGTAAGGATGACGCGCGCGGTCTGGCCCAGCGTCGTGGGCGCCGACGGGGTGGTGCTTGTGCTGACGAAGCGGCTGCGCAGGGCAGCCGCCAGTTCGGCCTGTTCGGCCGCTTCGCGCAGGGCGGCGCGTTCGCGTCCGCTCAGGCCCTCAAGCTGGTCGCCCCCGCGGCCTTGCGGATCCCGGCGCAGGGCATCGGCCCCGCCCGGCGGAATGACGGCATCCTGCCGCGTGGCGGTCTGAGGGCCTTGTTGCGCCAGCTGGGTGCCGAGCACGGCATCCAGCCGCTGCACCAGCAGCGAACTGAGCGCGGTAGGGCCGACGCTCACCGCACGCTCCGGTGGCTATGCGCAGTGACGCCGCCGGCAGTTGCCGCGCGGGCGGCCTGCCGGCGTTTCGCCGCCGGGACGGCGCTGGAGCGGGCGCGCGCCGGCGACGAGCGGGAAACCAGGCTCATATCGCCGGCGCCTTGAATCCATAGGCGTTGACCAGGGCCTGCTGGCGCTTCATGCGGCCGAGCAATTCGCTCATGCGCGCCAGTTCGGGAATCGCCAGATCGCGGGTATTGGCGTCGTTTTCCAGAATCTGGACCAGCATGTCGTGCTTCTCGCGCCGTTCGGCGTCGTCCAGCGGTTCTGTCACGCCTATCGTTCGAAGCCGCTCGACGATCTCGCAATAGGTTTGTCCGAACTGCAGCACCCCCGACCAGTCCTGGGCGCGGGCGCAATTGAGCATGGCCGCGGTGACCGCGACGATTTCGCGGTAAAGCTCGAGGATGATTTGCGAGGACTGGGACGGCATAGAGAAGCCTTGGCGGCGGCGATAAGTGTTGATAGGTCCGCGATACTAGTTCCTGGCGGCCTCGCCCGGCCGGTCCACGGATGTCTGCCATGCTTCCTGCAGCTGGGCCAGCAGTGCGTCCGCCGTTTCCAGCAGCGCGGCATCCGATTTCAGATTGGCGTTGACGAGGGTGCGCAGTATGTAGTCGTACAGGTTGTTCAGGTTGGCGGCCACTTCGCCGCCGGCTTCCAGATCCAGCGCGCTCTTCAGGCCTTCGTCGATCAGGCGGGCCGCCTTGGCGATGGCCGCGCCGCGCTTGGCGACGTTGCCCTGTTCGATATGAATGCGCGCCTGGCCGATGGCCGCGCGGGCGGCCGTATAGAGCAGGGTGATGAGCCGTTCCGCGCTGGCGCTCATGACCTGCGTTTCCACGCCCACGTCGGCGTAGGAACGCACGGAATAAGCGTTGTCCGGACGGCGTGATGCGTAGGCAGCCATTATTTGTTCTGGTTCGAGAGCGCGGCGAATTGCTGCGTCAGATAGGAACTGGTGCTGTTCATCTGCGCCACGAAGGCATCCAGCTGGACGAACTGCGCGCGGATGTTGGCGATATCGGCATCGATACGGGCGGACGTACGGTCATACGTGTCCTGCAGCGTATCGAGCGTCTCGCTCAATCCTTCCGTGCGGGTGGCGATCAGGCCGTCGTCGCCGAGGATGCCATCCACGGCCTTGCTCATGTTGGTGCCCAGCGCCTGCAGAATCGTCGCGACGTCCTTGGGATTCTTCGCCAGCGAGTCGTTCAGCGAGTGCAGGTGCGTGCTGTCCAGCGTATCCAGGTTCAGGTCCAGGGTGCCATCGGTCGGGTCGGTCGTGATGCCCAGGTCCTGGATCGTCCGCAGCGTATCGCCGCTGGCGCTCAGTACGCGCAGCGCGCCCGCGATGCTGGACGAGATGGTGCGGGTCGTGCTGTCCCCCGTCAGGACCGACGCGGTCTCCGTGCTTGCATCGTACTTGGTCATCGATGCAATGACGTTCTTCAGCGTGTTGTACGCCGTGACGAAGCTCTGTGTCGCGGTGACGACGCCCGAGGTATCGCTGGAAATCGTCATGGTGACCGGGTCGGTGGTCACCGTATTCAGCGTCAGCGTGACGCCGTCGATGATGTCGTCCACGGTGTTCGAGCCGCTGGTCACCGCGATGCCGTTGATCTCCAGCGTGGCGTCCGCGGCGGCCTGCATCTGCTGCATGCCTTCGGTCGCGGACGGCGCGGCGCTGTCGTAGCCGAACACGCGTTGCACCGTGGCGTTGGTGGAGGTCACCTTGGTGACGGCCGCTTCTTCGCCGGTTTCCTTGGACGTCAGGAGCAGATAGCTCTTGCCGCTGCCGTCGTTCAGGATGGTGGCCGTGACCCCGATGCCGTCGTCGGCGTTGATCGCCTTGGCGATGCCGTTCAGCGACGTGTCCTTGCTGATGTCCACCGTCTTGCTGGTGCCGTCGGCCAGCGTCACCGTGATGCTGCCGCCGCTGCCCAGCGCCGTGGTGCGGTCCGCGATCGCGCCGGACTTCAGCTGTTCGGCCACCGCCAGCGTCTTCACCTTGATGTTGTAGGTGGCCGGCGTGGCGCCTGCGGAGGTCTTCGCGGTGAAGGCGGTGCTGCCGCCCCCGATGCTCGCCTTCGTCACGCTGTAGGTCGAAGCATCGGCCAGTTTCTGCGCCGCTGTCTGCAGCGTTTCCACGGCCTGCTGCAGCGTGCCGTACGCGGAGATCTGCGTCGAAACCCTGGTCTGCTGATTCTTGATCAGGGTGAGCTGCTGTTCCTGATTGGCCTGGAGACTGTCCAGAATGCCCTGCAGGTCCAGGTTCGATCCGGAGCCGAGCGAGGTAACGGGGGGCAGGGAAGAGGTGGCCATCGTGCTGTTCCTTATGGCAGGTATTCTGTCAAACATGCCGTGCGCCCGATCCGTCGGGCAAGCGGCATAAGGCGGGTTTGTTCTCGGCTTTCCATTGCGCGGCGCGCGAGCGCTCAGGCGCTGGTTTCCACGCCGCCGCCCTGGAGCCGGGTGATCATCTTGGCAATGTTGAGGACGGTTTCGCTGGGAATCTTCTTGATGACGTCGCCGGTCCTGGCGTCCTTGATGGAAATCACCACCCGCTTCGTATCCGGGTCGATATCGAACTGGACCTGGGTCGACCACGCCTCCATCTGTTCATTGATTTTTTTCAGCGCCCGATCCAGCGGCAGGTCCTGGCTGGACGGCTGGTCGGAACCGCCGCCGTCCGCTGTCGCGCCGCCCGTGCCGGCGCCCTTCTGGGAATCCGCGGCGGGCGTAACCTGAACGGCGGCGTCTGGCACCGGCACCGGCTGGACTTCAGGCGGCTGGACCGGAAGGGCCGCGGGGGCGATAGGGCTGACAGCCATATGGACTCCACTTTCAGTGCGTCGGCGACGCAGGTTCCTGGGTTGACAACCTCGTAACGGCATCCGCCGGCGAAACTTTAGGGGCGGTAACCCCATCGGATGGGCAGGGCAATTGCCTGGGCGGGCCGGGCCCCGCTGTTAAAATTGCGTTTGCTTCAGTTTCGCCGCCTGCCATGTCTCTCATTACCCCGCCGGACGCCGGCGCCACGCTTGCCCAATGGCTGGCGTACCTGGAATCCCTGCATCCGAAAACCATCGATCTGGGCCTGGACCGCGTCCGCCAGGTTGCCGGGCGCCTGGACATCGATCTGGACTGCGTAAAAATCGTCGTGGGCGGCACCAACGGCAAAGGCTCCACCTGCGCGATGCTCGAAGCCATGCTGCTGGCCGCGGGTTTTCGCACCGGCCTGTATACGTCGCCCCATCTCATCCACTTCAACGAACGTGTGCGCGTCAATGGCGAGCTGGCCTCGGACGCCGATCTGACGGCCCAGTTCCAGGCCGTGGAAGCGGCCCGCGGCGACACGTCCCTGACGTATTTCGAGTTCACCACCCTGGCCGCGCTGCGGCTGTTCTCGCAGTCGCGCCTGGACGCCGTGGTGCTGGAAGTGGGGCTGGGCGGACGGCTGGACGCGGTGAATATCGTCGATGCGGATTGCGCCATCGTGACCAGCGTCGACCTGGACCACATGGAATGGCTGGGGGATACCCGGGAAAAGATCGGCTACGAAAAAGCGCACATTTACCGGGCCGGCAAGCCCGCCATTTGCGCCGACCCCGTGCCGCCGCAGACGCTGATCGACCACGCAACGGCCATCGGCGCCGACCTGTGGCTGTTCGGCCGCGATTACAACTATTCGGGCGACCGCCAACAATGGGCCTATGGCGGCCGCTCGCAACGGCGCGGGGCACTGGCCTATCCGGCCCTGCGCGGCGCCAACCAGCTGCTGAACGCCTCGGCCGCGCTGGCCGCGCTGGAGGCCCTGCGGGACCGCCTGCCGGTGCCGCAACAGGCGGTGCGGCAAGGCTTGCTGCAGGCCACCTTGCCCGGGCGTTTCCAGATTCTGCCCGGCCAGCCGACCGTCATTCTGGACGTCGGACACAACCCGCACGCCGCCGCGGTCCTGGCGCAGAACCTGGACAACATGGGTTTTCATCCCTACACGTTCGCGGTGTTCGGCATGCTCACCGACAAGGACGTCGCCGGCGTGGTGGCCAAGCTGGGGAAACGGATCGACCGCTGGTATTGCGCCGGTCTGCCGGGGCCCAGGGGCGGCCCGGGCCAGGCGCTGGCCGAACAGGTCGGAAACGCCTTGCCGCCGCCATCGGCCGGGGACGAAGCGCCGGTCATCGAGGCATTCGACGACCCGGTCCAGGCGTATGCCGCGGCGCGCGCCCGGGCAGGTGAGGGTGATAGAATCGTCGTGTTCGGCTCGTTCCTCACCGTCGCCGCGGTGCTGCAGTCATTGGGCCGCTCCGGGTCGTGACACCGGGGGGCTCGATCGTGACCGCGGCCGGATCCCGTCTCACCCGTATGCGTATGCGCGCGATGACCAAGGCCATCGCGTACGCGGCGAGCCGGTCGGTCGCAATGCTGTGCTGGCAGTTCACCTTGATTTCAAAGGCGCATCGGTGCGCCGGCTGCAAGGAATTCGTGCTTCATGGGTTTGTTTAATCGGAAAGATTCCGGCTCCGATACGCCGACGGGCCGGCCCCGTCCATCCGTATCCAGCGAGGCCCAGGCGGCCGAACTGCGTGCGCGGGCCAGGCGCCGGCTGGCAGGCGCCGTCGCCCTGGTGCTCGCGGCGGTGATCATCCTGCCCATGGTTCTGGATTCCGAACCGGCGCACGTCAGCGACGACATTCCCATCCGTATTCCGGACCGCAATTCGCCTTATCAGCCGCAAGTGTCGGAACCGCAGTCGGCGCCCGCCGACGCCGCTTCCTCCGCCGCGCCCGCCACCGCCGGCGTGGCAGCCCCGGCGCCGGCGTCTCCGCCCGCCCCGGATGCCGGCCAGTCCGCCGTGGCCGATGCCGGCAAGCCGGCTCCGGGCAAGACCGATGCCGCCCGGCCCGGCACCGACCCGGCGCATGCCGACGCCGGCCGCGCTCCGGCTGCCGGCGCCCGGCCGGAAAGCCGCCCCGAGACGCGTCCGGAGTCCCGGCCCGAAGCCGCTCGCGCCGAAACGTCCAAGCCGGAAAGCCGCGCGGACGCCAAGCCCGCCCAGCGGCCGGAGCCGGCGTCCCGTACGGACGACGGCAGCCGCGCCCTGGCGCTGCTCGAAGGCCGCGGCGCCGCCGCGTCGTCCGGCAAACCGGCGGGCGAATCGCGCGCCGACGCCAAGGGCAATTTCGTTTTGCAGATCGCCGCCTATACCACCCAGGCCGACGCGCAGGCGCGGCGCGACAAGCTCCATGCCGCCGGGGTCACCAACGCATTCGTGCAGGAGGCCAGTGTGGGCGGCAAGCAACAGTACCGGCTGCGCGTGGGCCCGTTCCCATCACGCGAAGCGGCCCAGGCGGCCCAGGCGCGCTTGCGCACGCTGGGCTATGACAACGGTTTCATCGCCGCGCAGTGACTGGGTTCGATTTCGTCGTGCTGGCGATCATCGCCGTCTCCGGCCTGCTCGGCCTGGTGCGCGGCTTGTTGAAGGAAGTGCTTTCGCTGCTCGCCTATGTGCTGGCCTTCGTCGCGGCGATCTGGTGGGGTCCGACGGTCCATGGCTGGCTGGCGTCCTGGATCGAAACCCCGGTGCTGCGCATGGGCGTGTCCTATGCGGCCGTATTCCTGGCGGTGCTGTTGGGCGTGGGGCTGGTCAACATGACGCTGTCGGCGCTCATCCGTACCACGGGTCTTTCGCCCGCCGACCATGGCCTGGGCGGCCTGTTCGGCCTGGTGCGCGGCACGCTCATCGTCCTGGTGCTGGTGACCATTGCCGGCTACACGCCGCTGCCCCAGGAAACCTGGTGGCGCGATGCCATGTTCTCCCATACGGCAACGGAGGCCGTGAAACATACCAAGGTGTGGCTGCCGCCGTCGCTGGCGTCGATGCTGCCATATTGAATGTGAAGCCGGTGCCGCCATATTGAAGGCATCCGGCTCGAATCTGTCGGATCAACAGGAAATTGCCATGTGTGGAATCGTAGGGGTCGTGGGGCGCGGGCCGGTCAACCAGCTGCTCTATGACAGTCTGCTGCTGCTGCAGCATCGGGGCCAGGATGCGGCCGGTATCGCCACCGCGCAGGGCAGCCAGTTCAACCTGTACAAGGCCCACGGCCTGGTGCGGGACGTCTTCCGCACGCGCAACATGCGCGCGCTGCCGGGCACCAGCGGCGTCGCGCAGGTGCGTTACCCCACGGCGGGGTCCAGCGCCAGCGAGGAAGAAGCCCAGCCGTTCTACGTCAACGCGCCGTTCGGCATCATGATGGCGCACAACGGCAACCTGACCAATTGGCGCGAACTGCGCGAATCCTTGTTCCGCGTCGACCGCCGTCACATCAATACGAACTCCGACTCGGAAGTCCTGCTCAATGTGCTGGCGCACGAGCTGCAGTCCGCCGCCAACGGCGTGTCGCTGGACGACGAGGCGATTTTCCGCGCGGTCGCGGCAGTGCACCGCCGCGTCAAGGGCGCGTACGCCGTGGTTGCGCAAATCGCCGGCTACGGCTTGCTGGCCTTCCGCGACCCGTACGGCATCCGGCCGCTGTGCATCGGGCGGCAGGAGACCGAGCAGGGCGTGGAATGGATGGTGGCGTCGGAATCCGTGGCCCTGGAAGGCAGCGGCTTCGATTTCGTGCGCGACGTCGCGCCGGGCGAGGCGATCTTTGTCGATCTGGATGGCCGCCTGGTCAGCCGCCAGTGCGCGGACAACGCGCAGCTGGTGCCCTGCATCTTCGAATACGTGTATTTCGCGCGTCCCGATTCGCTGATGGACGGCGTATCGGTCTACGACGCGCGGCTGCGCATGGGTGAATACCTGGCCGACAAGGTGGCGCGCAGCCTGCGCCTGGGCGACATCGATGTCGTCATGCCGATTCCCGATTCTTCCCGTCCCGCGGCCATGCAGCTGGCGGCGCGGCTGAACCTGGATTACCGGGAAGGTTTGATCAAGAATCGCTACGTGGGCCGCACCTTCATCATGCCCGGCCAGGCGGTGCGCAAGAAGTCGGTGCGCCAGAAGCTGAACGCCATCGGCCGCGAATTCAAAGGCAAGAACGTGCTGCTGGTGGACGACTCCATCGTGCGCGGCACGACCAGCCGCGAGATCGTCGACATGGCGCGAGCGGCCGGCGCCAACAAGGTGTTCTTCGCCTCGGCGGCGCCTCCGGTACGCTTCCCCAACGTGTACGGCATCGATATGCCGACCCAGCGCGAGCTTATCGCCACGGGGCGTTCGGACGCCGAGATCGCCCGGACGATCGGGGCCGATGCTCTGGTGTACCAGGACCTGAGCGACATGCAGCAGGCGGTGCGGGATTTGAATCCGACGATGTCGCGGTTCGAGGCATCGTGCTTCGATGGCAACTACGTCACCGGCGATATCACGCCCGAGTATCTGGAGCGGCTGGACAAGAGCCGGGGCCAGACGGACGAGGAGTCGCGGGGTGGGTTGATGTTCAACATGGGGTACGCGGCGAACGACGCCTGACGGGCGTTTGTCTCGGATCGATTGCCGTTGGGGTATCGCGGACGCCGGAGGCCGTAGGGCTGACCGGCGTTCGTTTTTTGGGTCGGGCTGTGCCTGGGGGGGGGTGCATAAGGGGGGCGTTGCATAAGGCCGTCCGCCGCGGTTGGCCGTTGCCCCCGCCGGCCCGATCGCCCGGTCCGGCGCCCTGCGCGCCGGACACCACTTCGCTCACCTCGTCCGGCGGCCGCTCGGCGGTTGGGTTTGTCTGGAGACCCGTGCGGCTCGCCTCCCTACGGTGTCCGCTCGTTCGGGCTCAACGGGCCGGCGGAGGCAACGGCCAACCGCGGCGGACTCCGGGATGTCTCAACGACCGGCGTCTGGGACGGGTGGGGTTCTTGCGCTTCGTGGGGGCCTGCCGAGGCGGGAAGAGAGTGGAGTGCCCGCCCATTGCGCCCGCCCAGCGCGGGCGCAATGGGCTTACGCCGCGGAGGTTTGCAGAGGGCGGTGATCGGCGTTGGCCCGCTCGATCAGGGCTTTCTTGAACGCCATCGATAGATTCTGCACCGGCTTTGGTGTCATCGGACCTTTGACCGCCTCATCCATCGAATTTGCTGGAATCAATGGCAATTCCCTTGGAGGCGCCTTCTGCTTGGTAGCCCTGATGTGCTCCTCTTGAGCAGCCATGTTGAGCCTTGAACACAAGATTCAGGACACTCCCGCAGTTTGTCCGGGGCTATCAAGGTAACGGCCCACACACGAAATTTCCGACACCCTCTCCAGGGTAACGGCCCACGCACAGAATTTCCGACACCCTCTTCAGGGCAACGGCCCGCGCACAGGACTTCTGACGCCCTCCTGGGCAGAGAATCAAGGACCAACGGCCCTACACCAGGCACGAGGCGTATGACTGATTCGGCCGCGCTGGGCGGCCGAATCAGTCGGGCACTGGACACTCTTCCACCACCGGCAGGCCGCCCCACGAAGTTCAAGAACCCAGCTCGTCCCAGACGCCAGTGGTTAGGACATCCCGGAGTCCGGCGGGGTTGGCGTTTGCCGCGCCCGGCACGTTGAGACCGAACGAGCGGATACCGTAGGGAGGCGAGCCGCACGGGTATCCAGACAGACCCAACCGCCCAGCGGCCGCCGGACGAGGTGAGCGAAGTGGTGTCCGGCGCGCAGGGCGCCGGACCGGTCGATCGGGCCGGACGCGGCAAACGACAACCCCGCCGGACGGACCAAGCATTCACCCGCGATTGCCCCCCAACCGTACCAACTCGACCCTTCACACGCGCCGACGCAATCCCAGCAAGCCCAACAGCGCCACGATCACGAACAGCCCCAGACTCCACACCGCATACTCGACGCCGAACACCTTCACCATCGCATCCATGCAGGTCGCGTAAATCCCGAACACCGACGGCAGCGCGGCATCCAGCCCGCTTCCCGCGATGAACTTATCGGCAAAGGTCTGCGCGCACGACAGCAATTGCGACGCCACCGTGATCTGGTACCAGGCGGCGGCTATTCCGCACAACGCCAGAATGAACGTCAGCAGCGCGCCGGCCTTACGTATCGCAGCCGGCAACCATGCCGTGGCCAGGCATACGACGCCGATCGCGATATAGATCAGGCGCTGCAGCACGCACCACGCGCAAGGCTGCATGCCGAAGGCGTACTGGGAAATCAGCGCGGCCGCCACGGCGCCGAACGACAGGATGGCTGTGAATATCAGGATGCGTTGCGTCGTTGACGTCATGACAGTGGTGTTTTCCTTCATTGCGCAGGCGGCGTTGCGATATGGGCGCCCGCTTCGATCATCACCCCAAGCAGAAGTTCGTGCACGCCGTCCCACACAATCTGTACGCCCAGGCAAAGCAGCACGAAGGCGGACAAACGCATGAACACCGACGTGCCGCTTTCGCCAAGCCGGTAGAGGAATTGCGCCGCGAAGCGCAGGCAGACATAAAGCGTCAGCGACGTAACCAGAATGCCCGGCAGCGAACCGGCCAACTTGACGAGGCTGACGATATGATCGGGCTCGCGCAGCGATGCGCCCACGGTGATCGCCGCGGCGATCGAACCGGGTCCGCAACTGATCGGGAAGGTCAGCGGATAGAACGCCCGGGCCTTTGCCATCTCGGGCGTGAACGAATCCGCCATGCGCGCCGCCCGCTCCACGCCGGCATCCGGCGAATTCACCAAACGCCAGGCGCTGCCGATGACCAGCAGGCCACCGCCGATACGCACGATGGCCAGCGACAGACCGAAGAATGCGAGCAGTACGTTGCCGGCCACCATGGCCACAGTCAGCATCAGGCCGACGTTGATGGTGACCCGTTTTGCCAGGGCCAGACGCGTGCTGGACGACGCGCCCTCTGTCAGCGTCCAGAAAATCGGCGCCACCGCGGGTGGATTGAGAATCGGCAAAAGCGTGGCGAGCGCAAAAAGAAAACTGCGACCGAAAACCAGCAGGTAGTCGTGCAAGGGCATGGACGGATGCGGCCTGGCCGGCTGATGAAAAAAGCCGATTGTAAGCGGCCCGCCGTGCGCGCCGTGGACCGTTTTCCCAAATCGCGCCAGATCCGATCCCGCGCGTGCTTGCAAGATGCGGTCAGGCCGCCGCGCGCCGTGCGCCGTCGCCGGCCAATGCGTCCAGGATGGCCTCTTCGAATTGCATCTGGCTGCGCGGCCGCTCCAGTGCCGCGCCTTCGATGATGAAGACGTCCTCGACGCGGTCGCCCAGCGTCATCACCTTCGCCATCTGCAGATTGACGCCATGGCTGGCGAACACGCGCGCGAGCGCGTGCAACAGCCCGGGGCGGTCGGTGGCTGTGACCGACAGGCGCCAGGACTGGCTGCGTTCGTCGGGCTGCAATTCGGCCTGGGGCGGCACAGGGAACACGCGCGACATGCGCGACTGGCGGTTGCGGCCATAGGGTGCGGCGCCCGCGGCAGCCGCGTGCGAGAACGTGGCGGGATCCTTCAGGCGCTCGGCCAGTTCGTGCTCGACCAGCGCGGCCTGGGCGCGCAGGTCGCTGGCGCCGTCGGGCAGCAGGACGATGAAGCTGTCCAGCGCCCACCCGTGCCGGGTCGTATGAATGCGCGCGTCCTGGATGCTCAGGGACTTGGCGTCGAAGTAGCCGCATATGGCGGCGAACAGGTCCGGCACGTCGCGCGTGTAGACCATCACCTGCAGCCCTTCGCTTTGTTCCGTGGGCCGCGCCTTTACCACAGGCTGCTCGGGCGCCGGCCGGTGGTAAAGGTGGCGCGTGTGCCAGGCGATGTCCGAGGCGTCGTGACGGAGGAAGTACGCCACATCGAGCTGGCGCCAGAACGCCTCGCGCGCGTCGTCGCGCAGGCCAGCCAGACGCGTCAAGCGGGCGGCTTCGGCCCGCCGGTGATTGAGCACGGTGTCGGCATCATGGTGCGCGCCGCCCAGCGCCGCCAGGGTAAGGCGGTACAAGTCTTCCAGCAGCTTGCCTTTCCAGGCGTTCCAGACCTTGGGACTGGTGCCGCGGATGTCTGCCACCGTCAGCAGGTACAGCGCGGTCAGATGACGTTCGTCCTTGACCGCAGCGGCGAAGTCGCGCACGACGTCGGGATCGGACAGGTCACGCTTCTGCGCAACGGTGGACATGAGCAGGTGCTGGCGCACCAGGAACTCGACCAGTTCAGCGTCTTCCGGCGCCATGTTGTGGTCCTGCGCGAACTTGCGCACGTCGCGCGCGCCCAGCTCCGAGTGGTCGCCGCCTCGGCCCTTGGCGATGTCGTGAAAAAGCGCGGCCACGTAAAGCAGCCAATGGCGGTCGAATTCAGAGATCAGCTGGCTGGCCAGCGGATACTCCTGCGCGTGCTCGGGCATGGTGAAACGCCGCAGGTTGCGGATGACCGTGAGCGTGTGCTGATCCACCGTGTATACGTGGAACAGGTCGTGCTGCATCTGGCCCACGATGCGGCGAAACACCGGCAGGTAGCGGGGCAGGATGTTCAGCATGGTCATACGGCGCAATGCGTGCACGATACCGGCCGGCTGCTGCAGTATCTGCAGGAACAGATGGCGGTTCACCGGGTTGCGGCGGAACTGCGCGTCGATACGATGGCGGGCATGCCACATGGCGCGCAGGGTGCGCGCCGACATGCCGCTCAGATGCGGGTGCTGCTGCATGGTCAGGAAGGCGCGCAGCAGCAAGGTGGGATTGCGCTCGAAGGCGTCGTCCCGGATGATGTCCAGGCGATCGTGCAGACTGCGGAAGTCGTCGTCGATCTCGCGCGCGTCGCAGGCGGGGCGGGGAAACAGCCGTTCCTCGATGTTCTGCACCAGGATGGCGTTCAGCTGCGTGACCAGCCGCGCGGCCCAGTAATAGCGCTGCATCATCAGTTCGCTGGCGCGCCGCGTGGCGGTCGCCTTGATGCCGTAGACCTCCGCCAGCGCGGGCTGCAGGTCGAACAGCACGCGGTCTTCCCGCCGCTTGGCCATCAGGTGCAGCTCGATGCGCAGCCGCTTGAATGCCTGTTCCGCGCGCCGCAGGCCGCGCGCTTCCGATGCCGTCAGCAGGCCGGCGCGGGCGATCTCGCGCCAGCTTTCGCCAAAGCCCGCGGCGCGCGCCATCCACATGATGACCTGCAGATCCCGCAGTCCGCCGGGCGATTCCTTGCAGTTCGGTTCGAGCGCGTAAGGCGTGTCCTGATGGCGCGCGTGCCGCTGCTGCATTTCAACGCGCTTGGCGCGGAAGAACAGGGCGGGGTCCAGCCTTGCGCGCATCGCCGCGTCGAAGGACTTCATCAACGCGCGATTGCCCGCCAGCCAGCGCGATTCCAGCAAGGCGGTTTCCACCGTGATGTCGGCGTCGGCCTCGCGTTCGCAGTCGGCGATCGTGCGGACGCTATGGCCGGGCTCCAGGCCCAGGTCCCACAGCGCGGCGACCAGGCGTTCGATGGCGCCTTCTTCATCGGGCGAGGGCGCGTGGGGAAGCAGGATCAGCAGATCGACGTCGGAATGCGGGTACAGCTCGCCGCGCCCGTAGCCGCCCACGGCGGCCAGGACGGCGCCGGGCGGCAGGGGGCACTGCTTGACCAGATCGCGCAGGGTCTGGTCGGTGATGCGCCGCAATTCGTGCAGCAGCGGGTCCGGACGCTCGTGCTCGCGAAAGGCGGCGATGGCGGCCTCGCGTTTCTCGCGCATGCGGGCGCGCAGCGACGGCAGGTCCATGGCGGTCATGGCGTTGGCTTCTTTCCGTGTCGATAGGGACTTGGCGTCCGGGCGATGCCGCCGGCCCCCGTTCGGGTGGCCGTGGCTACCCGGCCGGGACGGCGATGTGCTCGGTCACGAAGGCGGGCGGGGCGGGCATGCCGGGAGAAACCGTCAGCACTTCATAACCGGTTTCCGTCACGAGCACCGTATGCTCCCATTGCGCAGACAGGCTGTGGTCGCGCGTGACCACTGTCCAGCCGTCCGAAAGCTGGCGGATTTCGCGCCGGCCGGCGTTGATCATCGGCTCGATGGTGAAAATCATGCCCGGCACCAGCCTGACGCCGCTGCCCGGCTTGCCATAGTGCAGCACCTGCGGGTCTTCGTGGAAACGGCGGCCGACGCCGTGGCCGCAGAATTCGCGCACGACGGAGAATCCGGCGCCCTCGGCGTGCTTCTGGATGGCATGCCCGATGTCGCCCAGCGTGGCGCCGGCGCGCACCTGGCGGATGCCGAGCCACATGCATTCATAGGTGACGTCCGTCAGGCGCCGGGCCAGGATGGACGGCTCGCCGACATAGAACATCCGGCTGGTATCGCCGAACCAGCCGTCCTTGATGATCGTGACGTCGATATTCAGCACGTCCCCGTTTTTCAGCACCTTGTCGCCCGGAATGCCATGGCACACCTGATGGTTCACCGAGGTGCAGATGGCGCCGGGGAAGGGCGGATAGCCGGGAGGCGCATATCCGACGGTGGCGGATTTGACCTTCAGCTCTTCGGTCAGATAGGTCAGGGCCAGGCGGTCGAGCTCGCCGGTCGTGACGCCGGGTTTGACGAAAGGCGCCAGGTAGTCCAGCACGCGTGCGGCGTCCTGGCAGGCCAGGCGCATCTTGTCCAGATCGGCGGGGTCGGTGACTATGCCCATGTATCAGCTTGAGGATTGTCTTGGAAAAATAGTAGAATTATAGGCTTTCCCCGAAAGCGGGGGTGCGCAGGCGCGGTGTTCGGCTTGTACGGAGCTGTGTTGTACGGAACTGTCTTGTACCGAACTGTCTTGTGCGGGAGAGGCCGGATCGGCCCCGCTCGCGGAAGCGAGCTGTATAGGGTCGTATAGGACCGCATAGGACCGTATAGGCCCAGGACCGCATAGGCCGCACAGGACACCGCCCTCGAATCAACGCTTTCAAATCGCGCGCCAAGCCAACCAGGGTGTGGACGCCGCAACGCTGCTGTACTTCTACTTTAGCAGGCGAAGCGTCGTCGATACGGGCCTGGCGCAAGTCCCAACCCTTGGAGATCATTATGTCCCTCATGCGTGAAATGCTGGAAGCCGGCGTCCATTTCGGCCACCAGACCCGTTACTGGAATCCGAAGATGGCGCCCTTCATCTTCGGCCAGCGTAACAAGATCCACATCGTCAACCTCGAGCAGACCGTTGCCAAGTATCTCGAGGCCACCAAGTTCGTGAAACAGCTGGCCGCCCGCGGAGGCACCATCCTGTTCGTCGGCACCAAGCGCGCCGCGCGCGAACTGATCGCCGCCGAAGCCTCCCGTGCCGGCATGCCTTACGTCGACGCCCGCTGGCTCGGCGGCATGCTGACCAACTTCAAGACGGTCAAGACCTCCATCAAGCGCCTGAAGGACATGGAAGCGGTGGTCGCCGAAGGCGGGGCCGAGCGCATGATCAAGAAGGAAGGTCTGCTGTTCCAGCGCGAACTGGAAAAGCTGAACAAGTCCATGGGCGGTATCAAGGACATGAACGGCCTGCCCGACGCGCTGTTCGTCATCGACGTCGGCTATCACAAGATTGCCATCGCCGAAGCCCGCAAGCTGGGTATCCCGGTCGTGGCCGTGGTCGACACCAACCACTCCCCCGACGGCATCGATTACGTCATTCCCGGCAACGATGACTCGGCCAAGGCCATCGCGCTGTACGCCAAGGGCATCGCCGACGCCGTGGTCGAAGGCCGCGAGCAGAACCTGAACGGTCTGGTCGAGGAAGGCGGCGAAGGCCAGGAAGAATTCGTGGAAGTGCAGGACGGCCAGGCCTGATCGGCTGCGCCCGGGCGGACAGTCGCCCGACCGCCGCGGCCCGCCGGGCCGCGCGCGCTTTCCCGTATCGAAACGACATGCCCCGGCTCGCCGGGGCGTGCTTTAGCAAGAAATGGAGCGAACATGGCTGAAATTACCGCCTCGATGGTCAAGGAATTGCGCGAGAAGACCGACGCGCCCATGATGGAGTGCAAGAAGGCGCTGACCGAAGCCCAGGGCGACCTGGCTCGCGCCGAGGAAATCCTGCGCGTGAAGCTGGGCAACAAGGCCAGCAAGGCTGCTGCCCGCGTCACGGCCGAAGGCCTGATCGGCCTTTACATCTCCGCCGACGCCAAGCAGGGCGCCGTGATCGAAGTCAATTGCGAAACCGACTTCGTCGCGAAGAACGACGACTTCGTCGCCTTCGTGAACAAGCTGGCCGAACTGGTCGCCGTTCAGAATCCGGCCGATGTCGCGGCGCTGTCCGAGCTGCCGCTGGATGGCGGCACCGTGGAAACCACGCGTACTGCCCTGGTCGGCAAGATTGGCGAAAACATTTCGGTGCGCCGTTTCCAGCGCATGGAAACCGCCAACAAACTGGCCAGCTATGTTCACGGCGGCAAGATCGGCGTGCTGGTTGACTTCAGCGGCGCCGACACCGTCGGCAAGGACCTGGCAATGCACATCGCCGCGACCAAGCCCAAGGCCCTGAATGCCGAAGGCGTGTCGGCCGCGGACATCGCCGCCGAGCGCTCGGTTGCCGAGCAGAAGGCCGCCGAATCCGGCAAGCCCGCCGAAATCGTCGCCAAGATGGTCGAAGGCTCGGTGCAGAAATTCTTGAAGGAAGTCACGCTGCTGTCGCAGCCCTTCGTCAAGAATGACAAGCAATCGGTCGAGCAGATGCTCAAGGCAGAGGGCGCTTCCATCGCGCGCTTCGCCCTGTTCATCGTCGGCGAAGGCATCGAAAAGAAGACCACGGACTTCGCGGCTGAAGTCGCCGCTGCCGCCGCCGGCCGCGCCTGAGCGCAAGTCGTCCGTCCGCATTACCGTTTTTTTATTACAGGCCGGCGCGTGACCGGCCTATTTCTTGTCTTACACTTCCGTCGGATCGTTTCTCGGGGATATCGCCTATGGCCAGCAGATCGTATAAGCGGGTTCTTCTCAAACTGTCCGGCGAAGCCCTGATGGGCGACGATGCCTTCGGCATCAACCGCGGCACTATTGCCCGGATGACCGAGGAAATCGCCGAGATCGTCAACCTGGGCGTCGAGTTGGCCATCGTCATCGGCGGGGGCAACATCTTCCGCGGCGTCGCGCCGGGGGCCCAGGGCATGGACCGGGCCACCGCCGACTACATGGGCATGATGGCCACCGTCATGAACGCCCTGGCCCTGCAGGATGCGCTCAAGCATCGCAGCGTGGACGCGCGGGTGCAATCCGCCCTGAATATCGAGCAGGTTGTCGAACCCTATATACGGCCCAAGGCCCTGCGCTACCTCGAGGAAGGCAAAGTCGTGATTTTTGCCGCCGGCACGGGCAACCCGTTTTTCACTACCGACACGGCAGCCGCCTTGCGCGGCGCCGAAATCGGCGCGGAGATCGTGTTGAAGGCGACCAAGGTGGACGGCATCTACAGCGCCGATCCCAACAAGGATCCGGACGCGACGCGTTATGCGCGCATCAGCTTCGACGAAGTCATCGTGCGCCGACTCGAAGTCATGGATGCCACCGCTTTTGCGTTGTGCCGGGACCAGAAACTGCCCATCAAGGTCTTTTCCATCAATAAGTCGGGTGCCCTGAAGCGTGCGGTCACCGGTGAAGATGAAGGCACCCTGGTACACGTTTGAATCGAAGGAGTCGCAATGAGCGTCGCAGACATCAAGAAATCGGCCGAGTCCCGGATGGCCAAGTCCATCGAAACGCTCAAGGTCAACCTGTCCAAGATCCGTACCGGGCGGGCGCATACCGGCATCCTGGACCATGTGCACGTCGAGTACTACGGTTCGCCGGTGCCGATCAGCCAGGTCGCCAACGTCAACCTCGTGGACGCGCGCACCATCAGCGTCCAGCCCTATGAGAAGAGCATGGCGGGACCGGTCGAAAAGGCCATCCGCGAGTCGGACCTGGGTCTGAACCCGGTGTCCATGGGCGAAACCATACGCGTGCCGATGCCGGCCCTGACCGAAGAGCGGCGCCGCGATCTGACCAAGGTCGTGAAGAACGAGGGCGAGGAAGCGAAGATCGCGGTGCGCAATCTTCGCCGGGAGGCCAATGAAGGCCTGAAGAAGCTGGTCAAGGACAAGTCGATTTCCGAAGACGAGGAACGCCGCGCGCAGGACGAAGTGCAGAAGCTGACCGACCGCTGCGTGGGCGAGATCGACAAGATGATCGCCCAGAAAGAAGCGGAAATCATGACCGTCTAGAGCGAACCGGCCATGCGCGGCAGCGCTGGTCATCCAAGCCAACTCATGACTATCAGTTCTACCCAGGCGATACCGCAAACGTCTGAAATCCCCCAGCACGTTGCCATCATCATGGATGGGAACGGCCGCTGGGCCACGCAGCGGCATCTGCCTCGCACCGCCGGTCACGCCAAGGGCGTACAGGCGGTGCGGCGGGTCGTGGAGGCCTGCGGGCGCCGCGGCGTCCGCTATCTGACCTTGTTCGCTTTCAGTTCCGAAAACTGGCGTCGTCCGGCGGAAGAGGTATCTCTGCTCATGCGGCTGTTCGTGCAGGCGCTGGAGCGCGAGGTCGACAAGCTGCAAGGCCAGGGCGTGCGCCTGCGGGTGGTGGGCGACCTGACGCCTTTCGAGCCACGGCTGCGGGAACTGATAGAGCAGGCCCAGGCGCGTACCGCGCATAACGACCGGCTGCATCTGTCGGTTTGCGCCAACTACGGCGGCCGCTGGGACATTCTCCAGGCGACACGCAGGATGCTGGCCGAGAATCCGGCGCTGGCCCAGACGCCGGAGCGCATCGACGAGCCCACGCTCAGCCGATATCTTTCCATGGCCTGGGCGCCGGAGCCGGACCTGTTCATCCGCACCGGCGGGGAACAGCGCATTTCCAATTACCTGATCTGGCAGCTCGCGTATACCGAGCTGTACTTCACCGACCGCTATTGGCCTGATTTCGGCGCCCCCGAACTGGAAGCCGCCTTCGAATGGTATCGGACCCGGGAACGGCGCTTCGGCCGCACGAGCGCGCAGTTGGGAAAAGGATGAGGGGATGACCCACGCCCGATGACCCACCCCCGATGACCCACCCCCGAAGCGCTGTCGCGCTTCCCCCTCAAGGGGGCGACGCTGGCGGACCGGCGGAGCCGGATCCGCGGCGTCCCGGGTCGGGGCAGATGTGAGTGGGCGTGACAGCGTTCTTTGGGAAGCTTGGGTTTGCCGTCATGAATAACTGAGAAGAGGGTTTATGCTCCGACAGCGTATCGTCACCGCCGTTGTCCTTCTCGCCGTGCTGGCCGCCGCGATGGCGGCGCCTGGCGCCTGGCCTTTCATGATCCTGATGGCCGTTGCCATCGGGTGTGCCGGCTGGGAATGGACGCGCTTGACGTTGCCCGCCGGCAGTGGCGCGTCGGGGGCGGCTGTCATTGGAATCGTGCTGGCGGGCGTTTCGCTGTTGCTGACCGCGTGGTGGCTCGGCCTGGGCGATCCGGGCTTGGCGGCCTTGTCGCGCGAGATCATGTTCAAGGTGGTGATGCCGCTGTCCGCGGTGTTGTGGATTGTCGGCGCCACGGCCGCGGTGGTGCGCGGCCGCGCCGATGCGGCGCCGGTCAGCCCGGCGCTGACGATTTTCGCCATTCCGGCGTTGTTGGCGGCATGGGCGGTGCTGGCGGTACTGTTCATGGCGCGCGGACCCATTTTCGTGCTGTCCCTGCTTGCCTTGGTGTGGGCCGCGGATATCGCGGCCTATTTTGGCGGGCGCGCTTTCGGCCGGCGCAAGCTGGCGCCGCGGGTCAGTCCCGGGAAAACGGTGGAAGGCGCCATCAGCGGCGTCGCGGCCGCCGTGGCATGGATCGGCGTGAGCAGCATGTGGGAAGGTACGTTTGGTCACGCGCTGGCGCAGCGCTGGACGATCTGGGGCGCCTTGCCCATAGCGGCGCTTCTGGCCGCGCTGTCCATCGTCGGAGACCTGTTCGAATCGTTGCTCAAGCGCCGCGCAGGACGCAAGGATTCCAGCCAGCTGCTGCCCGGGCACGGCGGGGTTTACGATCGTATCGACGCCATTCTGCCGGTAGCGCCGGTGGCATTGATTTTGAGCGGAGTACTGTTTTGAGCGGGTTTCAGCGTATCGCGGTCCTCGGCTCCACGGGCTCCATCGGGGAGAGTACGCTCGACGTGATTGCGCGCCATCCGGACCGGCTGGCGGTGTACGCGCTGTCGGCCCACAGCAGGATGGAAAAGCTCGCGCAGCAGGCGCGGGCCAGCGGCGCCCGCGTCGTCGTCGTGCCCGATGACGCGGCACGGCAACGATTCTTCCAGGCCTGGCCGGACCGGACACCGCTGCCCGAAGTGCGGGTCGGCGCCAGCGCCCTGGCCGACACCGCCGCCGATCCGGACTGCGATACCGTAATGGCCGCCATCGTGGGCGCGGCCGGGCTGCCTTCCGCCCTGGCTGCCGCACGCGCCGGCAAGCGCGTCCTGCTCGCCAACAAGGAAGCCCTGGTGGCCGCGGGCTCGCTGTTCATGGCGGCCGTACGCGACCATGGCGCCGAACTGCTTCCCATCGACAGCGAACACAACGCCATCTTCCAGTGCCTGCCGCACGGCGACCGCGCTGCCGCGCCGACGCGGCCGGCAGCCGGCGTGCGCCGGCTGATACTGACCGCTTCCGGCGGCCCGTTCCGGGATCGCGATCCCGCAGAGCTTCATGGCATTACGCCGGCGCAGGCCTGCGCCCATCCGAACTGGAGCATGGGCCGCAAGATTTCCGTGGACTCCGCCACCATGGCGAACAAGGGCCTGGAAGTCATCGAGGCCCATTGGCTGTTCGCCATGCCGCGGGAGCGCATCGAAGTCTTGATCCATCCGCAGAGCGTGGTCCATTCCATGGTCGAGTACGAGGACGGTTCCGTCCTGGCGCAATTGGGACAACCCGACATGCGCACACCGATCGCCTACGGACTGGGGTTCCCGGAGCGGCTCGCAAGCGGGGTGGGGCTGTTGGATCTGGCGCGCTGGGGGCGTCTGGACTTCGAAAAGCCCGATCTGCGCCGGTTTCCCTGTCTGGGGCTTGCCTTCGATGCGCTATCGGCCGGGCAGGGCGCCTGCATCGCCCTGAATGCCGCGAACGAAATCGCGGTCGACGCATTCCTTCACGACCGTTTGCCCTATACGCGGATCCCGCAGGTCATTGCCGAGACGCTGGAGTGGCACGCCGGTCGGCCATCTGTTACCCTGAACCACCTCGACGACGTCCTGGCGGAGGACGCCGCGGCCCGCGCGCACGCCGCCGGTTCCGTCCCCGCCGTCGCGTCTTGAGCGGCCGGCTCTCTCCCGTCCGTCAGGACGCCTGCCGCAAGGCGACACGGCACGCCTCATCCAATACGGTATTCGTTCCATGCTTTTTACCCTGCTGGCCTTCGCCGTCGCGCTGGGCATTCTGATCACCTTCCACGAGCTCGGCCATTACTGGGCGGCGCGTCTGTGCGGCGTGCGGGTGCTGCGTTTTTCCGTAGGGTTCGGCAAGGTGCTGCTGCGCCGCGTCGATCGCCACGGCACGGAGTGGGCCGTTTCCGCGATCCCGCTGGGCGGCTATGTGAAGATGCTCGACGATCCGCCTGCCGGCGCCACGCCTGCGCAAGCCGCGGAAGCCTTCCATCCGCAGCCGGTGGGCAAACGCATTCTCATCGTGGCGGCCGGGCCGGTGTTCAACCTCATCCTGGCGGTTTTCCTGTATGCCTGCCTGAATCTGGCCGGCGTGGAAGAACCGGTCGCCCTGGTCGCGCAACCCGCCCCGGCCACGGCGGCGGCGCAGGCCGGCTTCCAGGGCGGCGACCGCATCGTTGCGATCGACGGCGAGCCCGTATCGTCCTGGAACGACGCGCGCTGGCTGCTCATGGACCACATATCCAGCGGCGGACGCGTCAACATCGACGTCCAGTCGGCTCAGGGCCAGCCCCATGAACGCGTGTTGACGCTGGGCCAGAGCACGCTCGACCCGTCGCAGGGCGACCCGCTGGCGGCGGCCGGCCTGCGCCTGCAGGAACCCAAGCCCGTCGTGCGCGGCGTCGTGCCGGGCAGCGCGGGCGAAGAGGCGGGCCTGCGCGCGGGCGACGTCATCCTGTCCGTAGCCGGACAGCCCGTGGCCGATGTCAGCGGCGTGGTGCGCATCGTGCAGCAGCATGCGGGGCAGCGTCTGCCCGTGGAGGTCAGCCGCGAGGGCGCGCAGGTTACGCTGGGCGTGGTGCCTCGCGCCGAGCGCATCGCCACCGGCGAAACGGTCGGCCGCATCGGTGTGCAGCTGGGCGGCGAAGTGCCCATGGCCACGGTGCGCTATGGGCTGGGGGAAAGCCTCTGGCGCGGCGTCACGCGCACCGCCGACACGGCCTGGTTCTCGCTGCGGATGATGGGCCGCATGATCACCGGCGCGGTTTCGTGGCGCAATATCAGCGGGCCGGTCACCATCGCCGATTACGCGGGACAGACGGCCCGGGTCGGGCTGGCGGCCTATATCGCGTATCTCGCGCTTATCAGCATCAGCCTGGGCGTGCTGAACCTGCTGCCCATTCCGATGCTCGATGGCGGCCATCTGCTGTACTACCTGATCGAAATCGTGCGTGGCAGCCCGCCGCCGTCCCGGTGGCTGGACATCGGCCAGCGCGCCGGCCTGGGACTGCTTGCGGGCCTGATGGGGCTCGCGCTTTTCAACGATTTCGCCCGCCTGTTCACCTGACTCCCCGCCGGCGCCATATCCGCGCTGGCGGCGGCCCGTGCCGGGTCGCCTTTCCCTTAGGCGGGTTCTGCCTTAAAATCCACCGCCATTTGCACCATCAACTCCGCCATTTGGACCACCAAGGATCGCCCAGGATGTTTTTTCGCTGGATGTTTAAGCCCAAGAAGGGTATGTGGGCGGGCCTTATCGCCATGCTGTTGTTGCCGGCGCTGGCTCATGCCTTCGATCCCTTCGTCGTCAAGGACATTCGCGTAGAAGGCATCCAGCGCATCGATGCCGGCACGGTTTTCGGTTATCTGCCCTTCAAGGTGGGCGACACGTTCACCGACGAAACCGCCACCGATGCCGTGCGGCGGCTGTACGGCAGCGGCTTCTTCAGCGACGTGCGCATCGAGACCAATAACGACGTCGTGGTCGTCGTGGTGCAGGAGCGCGCCACCATTGCCTCCATCACCTTCAATGGCATGAGGGAGTTCGACAGCAAGGCGATCCTGGATTCGCTGCGCAATGTCGGTTTCGCCGAAGGCCGCATCTTCGACCGTTCCATGCTGGAACGCGCGGAGCTCGAACTCAAGCAGCAGTACATGTCCAAGGGCAAGTACGGCGTGGAAGTCACTTCCACCGTCACGCCGCTGCCGCGCAACCGGGTCGGCATCAGCTTCGATATTTTCGAAGGCGAGGTTGCCCGCATTCGCGAAATCCATTTCGTGGGCAACAAGGCCTTCTCGGAAAGCGAGCTGCTGGACCAGATCCAATCGACCACGCCGGGCTGGCTCACGTGGTACACCGACACGGACAAGTATTCCCGCGAGAAGCTGGAAGGCGACGTCGAGCGCATCCGTTCCTTCTACCTGGATCGCGGCTACCTCGAGGCGGTGATCGAGCCGCCGCAGGTCACGATTTCGCCGGATCGCAAGAATATCTACATCACCTTCACGCTGCACGAAGGCGAGCCCTATAAGGTGCGCAGCGTCAAGCTGGCCGGGAACCTGCTGGGCCTGGACAAGCAGATCGAATCGATGGTGCAGATCAAGGCCGGCGAAACGTTCTCCGCGGCCAAGACCAACGATAGCGCCAAGGCGATCACGGACTACCTGGGCGAACTGGGGTATGCGTTCGCCAACGTCAATCCCAATCCCCAGCTGGATCGCGCCAAGCACGAAGCCGACCTGACGTTCTACATCGATCCGAGCCGGCGCGTTTACGTTCGCCGCATCCAGATCGGCGGCAATACGCGCACCCGCGACGAAGTCATCCGGCGCGAAATGCGCCAGCAGGAAGCCGCGTGGTACGACGCCGGTGACATCAAGATGTCGCGCGACCGTGTCGACCGTCTGGGCTACTTCAATGACGTGAACGTGAAGACCGATCCGGTGCCGGGTTCGCCCGACCAGGTCGATGTCAACGTGGACGTCAAGGAAAAGCCCACCGGCATGCTGAACCTGGGCGTAGGCTACGGGTCCACCGACCGCGCGATCCTCAGCGCCGGCATCAGCGAAGACAACGTGTTCGGCAGCGGCACCAACCTGACCCTGCAGCTGAATACCAGCAAGCGCAACCGCGCGGCGGTTCTCTCGCACACCGATCCGTATTGGACCAAGGACGGCATCAGCCGCACCACGTCCCTGTACTACCGCCAGACCGAACCGTTCATCGACAACGATGGCGAGTACAAGGTCAAGACGATGGGTCTGGGGATGAACTTCGGCGTGCCCATCTCGGAGTACGACCGGATCATCCTGGGCGGCGCCTTCGAGCGCAACGTGGTGGACTTGGACAACAGTTCGCCGCAAGCCTACAAGGATTACGTAAGCGAGTATGGCGACGGCACCAACGCGTTCATCTTCACCGCCGGCTGGAACAAGGACACCCGCGACAGCGCGCTGGCGCCGACCAAGGGCTACTTCACCAAGCTGCAGGCCAACGTCTCGACGATGGATCTGAAGTACACCATGCTGTCTGCGCAGCAGCAGTACTACCTGCCGCTGGGCCGCAGCTATACGCTGGCGCTGAACGGCATGATGGACTGGGGCCAGAGCTATGGCGGCAAGGACTTCCCGGTGATCAAGGACGTGTACGCCGGCGGCATCGGTTCGGTGCGTGGCTACTCCGGCGCGTCGCTGGGTCCGCGCGATGCCGTTACGGGCGACTACCTGGGCGGCGCCCGCCGTATCGTGGCCAACGCGCAGCTGTATCTGCCGTTCCCTGGCGCCAGCAAGGATAAGACGCTGCGCTGGTTCCTGTTCGCGGACGCCGGCCGCGTGCAGCCCGGCAACGGCCTGACCTGCACGGCCGGCAAGAACAACGACGAGGTCGATGATCCTTGCGGATGGCGCTATTCGGCCGGTATCGGCCTGTCCTGGCAGTCGCCGCTGGGGCCGCTGCAGTTGTCCTACGGACGTCCGCTCAATGCGAAGTCGGGTGACGACACGCAAAGCTTCCAGTTCCAGATCGGCACCGGTTTCTAAACGCAAGCCAAAGGTGGCGGGATGTTTCCGGCCGCCTTTTGGGCCGCTGGTTTAGTGGCACAATAGCGATTTGCTTGACCTTATCGGAAGGTGAAATTTTCATGATGTCTATTTTCGTACGCAATCTGTCCCGTTCATCGCGCAAGGCCTCCGTCAAGCTGACGAGCGTGCTGGCGCTGGCGGGCGCGCTGCTGCTGGGCGCGTCGTACGCGGCGCCGGCGGCCGCGCAAGGGACGAAAATCGGCTTCGTCAATACGGAACGCATCCTGCGCGAATCGGGGCCGGCGCGAGCCGCCCAGTCCAAGATCGAATCCGAATTCAAATCGCGCGATGCCGAGCTGCAGCGCATGGCGACCAACCTGCGCGCCCAAGCCGAAAAGTTCGACAAGGACGCCCCTGTGCTGTCCGAGTCGGACCGCGCCAAGCGTCAGCGCGAGCTGAGCAATATGGACACGGACCTGCAGCGCAAGCGCCGTGAATTCCAGGAAGACTTCAACCGTCGCCGCAACGAAGAGTTCTCGGCCATCGTGCAGAAGGCCAACGCGGCCATCAAGAATATCGCCGAAAAAGAGAACTACGATCTGATCGTTCAGGATGCGGTGACCGTCAGCCCGCGCGTGGATATCACTGACAAAGTGATCCAGGCCCTGGGCAAGTAAGTCGCCCATGCCGGTTCTGCTGGATTCCGCCCGCGCGCCGTTGCTGGACGAGCTCTTAGCGGACACCGACACCCAGGGTTTGACGTGGCAGATCAGCGTCCCGCCAAGCGGGACGCTGCCCCGGATACAAGGGCTTGGCACACTCGCCACGTCTGGTCCCACCGAAATCAGCTTCCTGTCCAACCCTCGCTACCAAGGCCAGTTGCAGTCCACGGGAGCGGGCGCTGTCATCGTGTCGCCCGACGTGGAGCAGGCGCTGGCCGCCTCGACGCCCGCGCCTGGCTTCGTCCGCGTCGTTGCCTCCAATCCTTATCTGCTGTACGCCCGCATCGCGCAATGGTTCGACAGGGCGCGGCGGCCGTCGTTGCCGGCGGGTGTCCACCCTACCGCTGTGGTGGCCGATGATGCCGTCCTTGAACCGGGCGTGCGCGTCGGGCCGCACTGCGTGGTGGAATCCGGCGTGCGCATTGGGCCAAATACGGTGTTGGGGCCGGGATGTATCGTGGGTGCAGGGTCATCGATCGGGGCCGACGGCTTGTTGCACGCCCGCGTTACCTTGTATGCGGGCGTAACGGTCGGAGCGCGCGTCATCATTCATTCGGGCGCTGTGCTCGGGGCGGATGGTTTCGGGTTCGCGCCGGACCCGGCCCGGGGCAGGGGCGCATGGGGCAAGATTCCGCAGTTCGGCGGCGTAAGCGTCGGGGACGATGTGGAAATCGGCGCCAATACGACCATCGACCGGGGCGCGCTGGAAGACACCCAGATTGGTGACGGCGTGAAGCTCGACAACCAGATCATGGTGGCGCACAACGTGCGCATCGGCGCGCACACCGCCGTCGCAGCCTGCGTGGGGATCGCGGGATCCACCACGATCGGGCAGCGGTGCACCATCGGCGGCGCGGCCATGCTGTCCGGCCATCTGACGCTGGCCGATGACGTCCATATCTCGGGCGGCACCGCGATCACCTCGAACATCTCCAAGCCGGGCCGTTACTCGGGCGTGTATCCGTACGCCGAGCATGGCGACTGGCAGCGTAACGCGGCTGTCATCCAGCAATTGGGGCAGCTGCGCCGCCGTGTAAGGGCGCTGGAACAAGGATAAGATGACGTGCCGGGCAGGCCCGGCGCGCGCCAAGAAGTTTCGCAATGCAGGAACATACTCATGGAACTCGACATTAAGGGGATCCTGGATCGCTTGCCGCATCGCTATCCGATGCTGCTGATCGACCGAGTGATCGATATCCAGCCGGGCAAGTCCATCGTCGCCCTGAAAAACGTCTCGATCAACGAACCTTTCTTCACGGGGCATTTCCCGCACCATCCCGTCATGCCGGGCGTGCTGATTCTGGAAGCCATGGCCCAAGCCGCCGCCTTGTTCTCGTTCTCGGACGAGGCCGCGCTGAAGAACGACGATGCCGCGGCATCGACGGTGTATTACTTCGTCGGCATCGATGGCGCGCGTTTCCGCCGCCCCGTCGTTCCTGGCGACCAGCTTCGCATCGAAGTGGATGCCGAGCGGCTCAGCCGCAGCATCTGCAAGTACTCGGGACGTGCCCTCGTGGACGGCCAACTGGTCGCCGAGGCGAAACTCATGTGTGCCATCCGCAGCCTGGAAGCATAAATGACCGGTCACATCCATCCCACCGCCGTGGTCGATCCGGCCGCAGAGATCGACAGTTCCGTCGTCATCGGCCCGTACAGCATCATCGGACCGCAGGTCCGCATCGGCGCGGGGACCGAGATTGGACCGCATTGCGTCATCGACGGCATCACTACCATCGGCCGGGATAACCGCTTCTACCGGTATTGTTCCATCGGCGGCATGCCGCAGGACAAGAAGTACGCCGGCGAGCCGACGCGGCTGGAGATCGGCGATCGCAATACCGTGCGCGAGTTCACCACCTTCAATACCGGCACCGTGCAGGACGCTGGGGTGACCACCATCGGCAGCGATAACTGGATCATGGCCTATGTGCATATCGCGCACGATTGCCATGTCGGCAGCAACACGATCCTGGCCAACGGCGTGCAGCTGGGCGGCCATGTCTCGGTGGGAGACTGGGCCATTCTGGGCGGCCTGACGGGGGTGCATCAATTCAGCACCATCGGCGCGCACAGCATGACTGGCGGCAACAGTTCGCTGATGCAGGATACGCCGCCCTATGTGCTGGCGGCGGGCAATCCCTGCCGGCCGGTGGGCATCAACGTGGAAGGCCTGCGCCGCCGCGGCTTTTCTGCGGCCGTCATTTCGGCGCTGCGCGATGCGTACAAGGCGATCTACCGGCGCGGCCTGACGCTGGACGAAGCGCGCGCCGAGCTGCGCGAACGCCAGCGCACCGAGCCGGAGACGCACGAGGTCCTGCAAGTGATGCTGGACTTCCTGGACAAATCGCGCCGCGGCATCATCCGGCCGTGAACACGCGTATCGGCATGGTGGCCGGCGAACCCTCCGGGGATCTGCTGGCCGGCCGCATTATCGATGGACTGCGGCAACGGCAGTCGTCCGTCATTTGCGAAGGCATCGGCGGCCCCCAGATGCAGGCGCGCGGTTTCGATAGCTGGCATCCCATGCACGCCCTGACGGTGTTCGGCTACGTCGACGCCCTCAAGCGCATTCCGGGGCTGCTGGCGATCTACCGGGACGTCAAGCAGCGCATGCTGGCGCGGCCGCCCTCGGTATTCGTGGGCATCGATGCGCCGGATTTCAACCTGAAGCTGGAATTGCAGCTGCGGCAGGCCGGTATTCCCACCGTGCATTTCGTCGGACCTTCCATCTGGGCATGGCGCTACGACCGCATTCACAGGATCCGGCAGGCGGTCTCCCACATGCTCGTGCTGTTTCCTTTCGAGGTGGATATCTATCGCAAGGAAGGCATCCCGGTGACCTACGTCGGCCATCCGCTTGCGGGCGCGATTCCCATGGAGCCCGACCGGGCTGCCGCGCGGGCGCGGCTGGGTATCGACCCGGGGGCGCGCGTGCTGGCGATGCTGCCGGGCAGCCGGTCGTCGGAGATCCGCATCCTTGCTCCGCGTTTCCTGCAGGCGGTGCAACGCATCCAGGCGCGCGACCGCGGCGTCCTGTGCGTCGTACCGATGGTCAATGCGACCCGGCGGGCGGAGTTCGAGAGCTTCCTCAGGCAGTATCCCGTCGATAACCTGCGGGTCGTAACCGCGGCCGACGTAATCCACGACGGCGCCCCAAGCGGGACCCCGGTGGCCTGGTCGGTAATGGAAGCCGCCGACGCGGTGCTCGTCGCCAGCGGTACCGCCACCCTGGAGGCCGCCCTGTACAAGCGGCCCATGGTTATTTCCTATGTTTTGTCTCCGTGGATGCGGCGTATCATGGCGTGGAAGTCGGGGCAGGAGCGACCGTACCTGCCATGGGTGGGGCTGCCCAACGTGCTGCTGCGCGACTTCGCCGTTCCCGAACTGCTGCAGGACGACGCCACGCCGGAGAAGCTGGCCGAGGCCACGTGGCAAGCGTTGACCGACGCCGCGCATGCAGCGCGCGTGCGCGAGCGCTTCACGGCCCTGCATGCGGATCTGCTGCGCGACACGCCGGCGCTGGCCGCGCAGGTCATCAGCGAGGTAGGCCGTGGATCAAGCTGACATGTTTGGCGACGAGGGGCTGATCGACGTCGTGGTCGCGGGCGTCGATGAGGCCGGGCGCGGGCCTCTGGCGGGCGCCGTGTACGCCGCCGCAGTCATTCTCGATCCGGGCCGGCCGATCGACGGACTCGCCGACTCCAAGGTGCTGCCGGCCGCCAGGCGCGAGGAACTTGCCCTGGAAATTCGCGAATGCGCGCTGGCCTGGTGCGTCGCCAGCGCCAGCGTTCAGGAAATCGACAGCTTGAATATCCTGCGCGCCACCATGCTTGCAATGCAGCGCGCGGTAAGCGGGCTGGGCATGAAACCCGGCCTGGCCCTGGTGGACGGCAACCAGGCGCCGCGCCTGCCGGGATGCGGCGTGAAGACCGTGATCCAGGGCGATGCTCTGGTGCCGTCGATTTCGGCCGCCTCCATTCTTGCCAAGACTGCCCGCGATGCGGACCTGGTGCGCCTGCACGGACTCTATCCCCATTACGGCTTCGACCAGCACAAGGGATACGGTACCGTCATGCATCTGGAGCGCTTGCGCGAGCACGGACCATGTCCCGAGCATCGGCGCAGCTTCTCGCCGGTCAAGGACTTGCTGATCCGCCTATGAAACACATCGCCTCGCGCGAGAACCCGCTGGTCAAATCGCTCTACCGCGTGGCATCCGCGTCGGGCCGGCGCGAGTCGCAGGTTCTGCTCGATGGCGTGCATCTGTGCCAGGCGTGGCTCAGGCATTACGGCCCGCCGGCCAGGGCATTGTTCGACGCGGCGCGCCTGGATCGCCCCGAGCTGGCGGACCTGGCCGCGGCGCTGCCCGACAACGTATGCGTCAGCCTGGAATCGCGGCTGCTGCAGGGTCTGGCCAGCGTGGAAAGCGGCCAGGGCGTGGCTTTTCTGGTGCACCCGCCACAGCCGCCGCTGCCGGAACGCATCGAAGAATCGTGTCTATTGCTCGACCGCGTGCAGGATCCCGGCAATGTCGGGACGCTGATACGCACCTGCGCGGCCGCCGGCATACGGCGCGTGCTGTTGTCCGAAGGCTGCGCTTCAGCCTGGTCGCCCAAGGTGCTGCGCAGCGCGCAAGGGGCGCACTTTGCCGTGGCCTTGCATGAAAAGGTGGCGTTGGAGCAGGCCTTGCCGCGGCTGGCCGTTCCGGTGGTCGCCACGGCGCTGCAGGAATCGATTTCGCTCTACGACGCCAACCTGCCGCCGGTGTGCGCCTGGGTATTCGGCCATGAAGGGCAGGGCATCGCGCCGGCACTGCTGCGCGCGGCCTCCCTGCGCGTGCGCATCCCGCACGATACTTCGGCGGTGGAATCGCTGAACGTCGCCGCCGCTGCCGCCATCTGCCTGTTCGAACAGCGCCGGCGGTTCCCCGGCGTGGCCGGCGGCGAGTAGCCCCAGACCCGTGTCGCCCTGATGGGCTCCTTGGTGGCGCGTGCCAATGGCGGCTGTTCGATATGCAGTTTCTCCGCCACGCGAGCGAAATGCAGTTCCTCAGAGACGGCCAGAAAGCAGCGACGAAGATGGCAAGCTCCATGCGCCTGCCCTTCGCGATGGTTCAGCCGTTTGCCTGTCGCGCAGCCCAAATACCCCCGGCCAGCGCAGCGAGAGTCAGCACCACCGCAAACGATGTCGCGCCGGCCGCCAAGCCCACGGCATCCACCAGATATCCAGTTGCCACCGGCAGAATGCCCGCCGGAATGTAGCCGCCGATGTTGAGCACCGCATTGGCCTGGGCGCGATGACTGTCCGGGACGTGCAGGCCGATGAGGGTCAATCCCCCCAGTTGGCCCAACCCCTGGCCCGCACCGGCAAGCAGCGCGGACACGATCAACGCGAGCACAAGGGAAGCGTGGATTGCCAGTGCCAATCCCGCCATCGACAGAACCGTGGCCGCCGCGCTGGCGGCGAAGATGCGGCGTATCGGCCAACGCCGCACCGCGAACTGCACGCTGGTGGCTGTCAGGAACATGATGCACGCCATGCCGCCGGCCAGCAGCGGACTGCGCACGTCGAGCAGGTTCGACAACAGCGAAGGCCCCAACGCCAATACGAAAGACGTGGCGGTGATGCCAGGACCGAAGGTGGCGATGCCGCACGCGACCTGGCGCCGATTGGCCTGTGGCACCGTAGGCAGGCGCAGCCGCTTGGGCTCGGACGCGATTGGGCGCTGCAACGGCAGCCGCCAGACGATGGCCAGCGCGCTGAGCAACACCAGCGCCTCGATGCCAAAGATCGGGATCACCGGCTGCGCCAGTGCCTGCGCCAGCCCGCCGGCCAGCAGCGGCCCAAGTCCCGCTCCAAGGACCATCGCCACCGATGCCAACAGGGCCGCCTGCCGCTTGTGGTCAACGCCGCCGACATCGACCACTGCGGCCATGCCCGCCGAGACGATCACGCCGACCGCGATACCGGCCAACAGCCTGCCGACGGTCAGCATCATGACTGAGGCCGCGCCTGCGAACAGCAGGCAGGCCGCCAAGGCCGCCAGCAGTCCCGGAATGAGGACCAGCTTGCGTCCATGACGGTCGGAAAGCTGACCGGCGATCAGCAGCGTCCCGAGCAGGCCCGCGATATAGAGCGCGAAGATGACGGTGAGTGTGCCCGACGAGAAACCGAGCTGCTGTTGCCAGTGCACATACAGCGGCGTGGGCGAGTTGGACAGCATGAAGACGGCCGTCACGACCCAGGCTGCGCTCCACAGCGAAGTTGCGGCTGGCGCGGCTTTCATCGGAAAGCCCTCCCACCGTGCTGCACATGGGTACGCCCGTAGCGCCCGTGCTTTCGGTAGTCCTCCGGCTTCGACCAGGTGGACACGGCGATACCCAGTTGCCTGCCTTTGAGCGCATCCGCGCCGGGGCCACAGGCCCAGCCATGTTCAAGGACGACATCCAGCCATTTCTTCAACAGCGGCGGGCAGTTGTACCAATGGAAGGGGAATTGCAGAACGATACGGTCATGGGCCAGCAGCAGTTGCTGTTCGGCCTGCACGTCAATCGCCTCGTCCCGGTAGCGACCGTACAGATCATGCACGGCGATGGCCGGCGCCTGCTGCAAGGCGGCAATCCACGCAGTATTGATGCGCGACTGGGATAGGTCTGGGTGGGCAACGATGACCAACGGGTCGGACACGACAGGCTCCTATACGAGTTTTTTCGTACTATAGCGCAGTTCGATAAAACTCGTACAGGACAAGGCTTGCGCGCACACGGGTTCACTGACCGGCTGCGGAACAAACCTGTTCGATAAATCTCGTACAGTTGCTACAATCGGTCCATGCGCACTCCCAGAAAAATCGAATCGGTCGAAGCAGGTGGCGAACCCGCCGACTTGCCCGATCCGCTGCCGGAACCCGCTATCGCGGACCTGCGGCTCGAGACCATCCTCGGGGCGCTGGCCGATCCCCTGCGCCTGACCATCGTGCGCAAGCTGATGCTGGAGGCGCAAGCGTACGACCATCCATGCGGCTGGTTCGGATTCGACCGACCCAAGTCGTCGCTGACTCACCACTTCAAGGCGCTGCGCGAGGCGGGGGTCATTCGCCAGCGGCAATATGGGCTGGAGCGGCGCAGCCGGCTGCGCAGCGAAGACCTCGAAGCGCGCTTTCCCGGACTGCTCGCACTGGTGGCCAACTGGCAACCGCCGCCTGGCAAGAATCAGCGGTAGCACCTCGCTGCGCGCCTTCGGAAGGCGGGCAAGCTGTGGCCTCAATAGGTCCCGCGATCCAGACCCACTTCCTGAAGCACGGTCGTGGAGATTTCCTCGATGGATTTGGTGGTGGTGGACAGCCACTCGATGCCTTCGCGCCGCATCAGCCGCTCGGCTTCGGCGACCTCGTAGCGGCACTGTTCCAGCGACGCATACTTGCTGTTCGGGCGGCGTTCGTTGCGGACCTCGGCCAGGCGCTCGGGCTGGATCGAAAGGCCGAACAGCTTGTCGCGGTAAGGCACCAGGGTGGAGGGAAGGGCGCCCCGTTCGAAATCGTCCGGCACCAGGGGGAAGTTCGCGGCTTTCACCGCATATTGCATGGCCAGGTAGAGGCTGGTGGGGGTTTTGCCGCATCGCGATACCCCGACCAGGATCACATCCGCCTGTCCGAGGTTTGTAACGAACTGTCCGTCGTCGTGCGACAGACTGAAATTGATGGCGTCGATGCGGTTGCGGTATTTCTCGCTGTTGGCCGCCATATGAGAGCGGCCGATCGAATGGCTGGACTTCAGCCCGAGTTCCTGCTCGATATGGCTGACAAAGGTTCCAAATAGATCCAGGAAGATACCATTTGCCTGTCGGACACGCGCCATGATTTCCGGATGCACCAAGGTACTGAAGACGATGGGTTGCATGCCGGTCTCGGCCGCGTTGCGGTCGATGCGCAGGGCGGCTTCCTCGGCCTTTTGCAAAGTGTCGACAAAAGGCAGGCGGATCTGGCGGAAATTGACGTTCTCGAACTGCGCCAATACCGAGTGGCTGAACGTCTCGGCCGTGATGCCGGTGCTGTCCGACACGATATAGACGGTGCGTTCGATAGGGGGGGTGGTCATATGTAAAAAATTCCAACGAGGCAGGAGGGAAGGCGGACCCGACCGGGTACAATCAGCCCCCGATAAGTCACCCCAATGCGGTCCCAAGGCCAGTTTGGCCAGCGCGCTTTCGCGCCTTGACCAAACTCGCTTTCATTCCATTGTAAAAGGTGACTTCAATGTCGTACGTCGTTTCGTTCGAGCAGCTCCGCATGGCGGATGTGGACTCGGTAGGAGGCAAGAACGCATCGTTAGGTGAAATGATCAGCCAGCTGTCGGGCGCCGGTGTGCGCGTGCCCGGCGGTTTCGCGACCACGGCCCAGGCATTCCGCGATTTTCTCAGATCGTCCGGGCTGGACAAGCGCATTGCCGATCGTCTCGCCTCCCTCAATCCCGAAGATGTGCGTGAACTGGCGACCGCCGGCGCGGAAATCCGCCAGTGGATCATCGACGCGCCTTTCTCGCCCGAATTCGAAAAGGAGATCCGTACCGCCTTCGCCGCGCTGGACGCGGACGGAAAGGGCTCGTTCGCCGTGCGTTCTTCCGCGACCGCTGAAGATCTGCCGGATGCATCCTTCGCGGGTCAGCAGGAAACCTTTCTGAACGTCGTCGGCATCGACGACGTGCTCGACAAGATCCGTCACGTTTTCGCCTCGCTGTACAACGACCGCGCCATTTCCTACCGCGTGCACAAGGGCTACGCCCACGCGGACGTGGCGCTGTCCGCGGGCGTGCAGCGCATGGTGCGCTCGGACAAAGGCAGCGCGGGCGTGATGTTCACCATCGACACCGAATCCGGCTTCAAGGACGTGGTGTTCATTACGTCCTCGTACGGCCTGGGCGAGACCGTCGTCCAGGGCGCCGTCAACCCGGACGAGTTCTATGTCTTCAAGCCCACGCTGGAGAAGGGCCTGTATCCCATCGTCGGCCGCCGCATCGGCTCCAAGCTGATCAAGATGGAGTTCGACCCCGAGCGTCCGCAGGGCCGCGCCGTGCGCACCGTCGACGTGCCGGTTTCCGAGCGCAATCGCTATTCGCTGACCGATGACGAAGTGACCGAACTGGCGCGCTATGCGGTCATCATCGAGAAGCACTATGGCCGCCCCATGGATATCGAGTGGGGCCGCGACGGCGTGGACGGCAAGCTTTACATTCTGCAGGCGCGCCCCGAGACCGTGAAGTCGCAGCAAAGCGCCAACGACGTGCAGCAGCGCTATCGCCTGAAAGCCACCGGCAAGGTGCTGGTGACGGGCCGCGCCATCGGTCAGAAGATTGGTTCCGGCCCCGTGCGCATCGTGGCCGACGTGTCCGAGATGGACAAGGTGCAGCCGGGCGACGTGCTCGTGACGGACATGACGGATCCCAATTGGGAGCCGGTGATGAAGCGCGCTTCGGCCATCGTGACCAACCGCGGCGGACGTACCTGCCACGCGGCCATCATCGCGCGCGAGCTGGGCATTCCCGCGGTCGTGGGTTGCGCCACCGCCACGGACGACCTGAAGGAAGGCCAGAAGGTGACGGTGTCGTGCGCCGAGGGCGACGAGGGCCGCATTTACGACGGCCTGATCGAAACCGAGGTCGAGGAAGTGCGCCGTGGCGAGATGCCGCCCATCGACGTGAAGATCATGATGAACGTCGGCAATCCGCAGCTGGCCTTCGACTTCGCGCAGATCCCGAACGAAGGCGTGGGCCTGGCGCGGCTCGAGTTCATCATCAACAACAACATCGGCATCCATCCGAAGGCCGTGCTCGACTATCCCAATGTGGATCCCGAGCTGAAAAAGGCCGTGGAATCCGCGGCGCGCGGCTACGCCAGCCCCCGGGCCTTCTTCGTGGAAAAGCTGGCCGAAGGCATCGGCACGATCGCGGCGGCCTTCTGGCCGAAGCCGGTCATCGTGCGCCTGTCGGACTTCAAGTCCAACGAATACCGCAAGCTGGTGGGCGGTTCGCGCTATGAGCCCGAGGAAGAGAACCCCATGCTCGGCTTCCGTGGCGCGTCGCGCTATATCGCCGAGGAGTTCGCCGAGTGCTTCCGTATGGAATGCGAGGCGCTCAGGCGCGTGCGCGGCGATATGGGGCTGACGAATGTCGAAATCATGGTGCCCTTCGTGCGTACGCTGAGCCAGGCCGAGCGCGTCGTCGATCTGCTGGGCCGCAACGGCCTGGTCCGCGGCGAAAACGGGCTGAAGCTGATCATGATGTGCGAGGTGCCGTCCAACGCCATCCTGGCCGAGCAATTCCTGGAGTACTTCGATGGTTTCTCGATCGGCTCCAACGATATGACGCAGCTCACGCTGGGACTGGACCGCGATTCGGGCATGGAGCTGCTGGCCGCGGACTTCGATGAGCGTGACGAAGCGGTGAAGTTCATGCTGCGCCGGGCGATCCAGGCCTGCCTGTCCAAGGGCAAGTACGTGGGTATCTGCGGCCAGGGCCCCAGCGATCATCCCGACTTCGCGCAGTGGCTCAAGGACGAAGGCATTCTGTCGATGTCCCTGAACCCGGACACCGTCGTCGACACCTGGCAGCGCCTGGCCGGCTGAGCGCCGTCCAGCGATGCAAGGAAAGGCCGCGCCTAGTGCGCGGCTTTTTTCTTCTGGCCGTGCGTCTGGGCGGCCCGGCCCTCGCGTTCGAGCAGTTCGAGCTTGCGCGCGATGCCCCAGCGGTATCCTCCAGGGAGTCCGTCGGTGCGCACCACCCGGTGGCACGGGATGGCGAGCGCAATGGCGTTCGCCGCGCAGGCCCTGGCCACCGCGCGGACGGCGGTAGGCGCACCGATGCGGCGCGCGATGTCCGCATAGGACACGGTCGTGCCGATAGGGATGGCCTGGAGCGCCTGCCAGACACGCTGCTGGAATGCCGTGCCGCGCACGTCCAGCGGCAGCGAAAGGCCAAGGGCAGGGTTTTCCACGAAACCCACCACGGCGGCCACCCACCGCTCGAACTCGGCGTCGCCGCCCACCAGGCTTGCGCGCGCGAAGCGGTCCTGCAGGCCTTGCAGCAAGGTTTGCGGATCCTCGCCAAGGGCAATCTCGCAAATCCCTTTGTCAGTGGCGGCGACCAGCAGCGCGCCCAAGGCGCATTGGGCCACGGCAAATCGGATGCGCACGCCGGCGCCGCGTTGGCGGAATTCCGTCGGCGTCATACCGAGCATGCCCGGCGCATTCTCATAAAAGCGTCCGCTCGAATTGAAGCCCGCTTCGTAAAGCGCGTCCGTGACCTTGCGCCCCCGGTCGAGTTCATGCCGGGCGCGGGACGCTCGCACCGCCTGGGCATAGGCCTTGGGCGTGATGCCGGTGACCGCCTTGAAAACGCGGTGAAAGTGGAATCGGCTCATGCCCGCGCGTTCGGCCAGCGTGGACAGATCCATGGTCTGGTCGGATTCCAGCGCGCGGCACGCCTGTTCGACCAGGGCCGCATGCGGATGAGTGTGGCGGGCGGGGGAGTTCATGATTCGCGCCTTCACGGGAACCGCCGTCATCGTACCTTGCATGGCCGCCTCCATCGTTGTCCATTTCGCTGCCGCTCGCATGGCTCCAGAATGGCAAAAGCGGCAGTAGAAGGCACTCCGGTTTTTGCTCCCCGGCGGGGCGCCTGTCTCTACCCGTATAGCGCCAGGAAGCGCCGCAGCAGGCTCGCGGCCTCGGGCGAGGGCCCGACGCCGCGCTTCAGCGCTTCCACGTCCAGCCCTTCGCGCGCGTAGGCGGCCGCATGGCGCTCGAGCGTCGCCGTGACGAAGGCCGGCGGCAGCTCCGGATGAAATTGCGTCGTCACTATTTTGGCGCCGACCCGCAGCATCTGGTGGGCGTCCATGTTCGAACGCGCCAGGACCACGGCGCCCGGTGGCGGCTCGATGACCGACTGCAGGTGCATCATCTGGGCCGGGAAGGCACGCGGCAGGCCGGCGAGCATGGGATCGTCCGCGAGATGTTCCACGATATGCGTGCCTATCTCGCGGCCCGCGGGATTGTTCCCAACCCGGCCGCCCAGCGCGTCGGCGATCAGCTGGTGGCCGTAGCACACGCCAAACATAGGCAGCCCCTGGGCCGCGGCCTCGCGCACCCATTTCGCGGTCTGCTCGCTCCAGGGTTCGCGGTCGGTCACCATGGCCGGGGAACCCGTGATCAGGGCCGCCCGATAGTGCGCGGGCTCGGCCGGCGCTTCGCCAAGGAAAACCGGTACGACGCGGGTTTCCTCGGCAGCCAGGCCAGCGGCCCGGCGGATGAAGCCGGCGTAGTCGTCGTAGGCCGCTACGAGGCTTTCTTCAGGATTGCCGGTATGAAGAATGAGGACGGGAGGGCGGTTTGCGGTCATGTCTGCGTGGCGCCGCAAGAGGCACGGCGACGTCCACGGATGATAAAGCAGCGGCGTCCGCAGCGCGTTGAAAGGCCGTTGGCGCTGCGAATGACGGCCAGCGCCGCGATTTCGCTGCCGCAAGCCGCCGGGCGCCGGACCGTTCTCCAAAATCGTAAAATCGGTCGCCAACTGCAATGAAAGGCGGGCGAAATGTGGATATGGTTCGGGCTGGCGGTGCTGGCGCTCATCGGCGAGCTCGCGACGGGCACGTTCTATCTGCTCCTGGTTGCAACGGGGCTGGCGGCCGGCGGGCTGGCGGCCGCCATCGATGTCGGCATTGAAGGGCAATTGGCCATGTGCGGCGTCGTGGTAGTCGCCGGCCTGTTGATTCTGCGGGCCACGGGCATTTTGAAAAAGCGCGAAGTCAACCCTTTCCGTAATGCGGACGTCAATCTGGACATCGGGCAGACCGTCACGGTGGCCGATTGGAAGGGGAGCCGTTCCGCCCGGGTCTGGTACCGTGGCGCCAGCTGGGATGCCGTGCTCGCGTCCGACTGCGAACCCGTGGCCGGGGAGCAGGTCATCACCGAAGTACGGGGCAGCCAGCTCGTCGTCCGTCCCCGCGAATCCGTTTCCACTCATCCTATCCGGGGCTGAACCCATGCTTGATCCATCCACCGTTGTCCTGATCGTCGTGGTCCTTCTGGCGATTCTGATTGTCGTGAAGGCCATCGCGATCGTGCCGCAGCAGCATGCCTGGGTCGTGGAGCGCCTCGGCAAATTCGATAGGGTGTTGTCGCCCGGCGCGGGGTTCGTCATTCCCTTTATCGAACGGGTCGCCTACAAGCATTCGCTCAAGGAAATTCCGCTGGACGTTCCCAGCCAGGTCTGCATCACCCGCGACAACACCCAGCTGCAGGTCGACGGCGTGCTGTACTTCCAGGTCACCGACCCCATGCGGGCATCGTACGGGTCGTCGAACTATATTTCCGCCATTACCCAGCTGGCCCAGACCACGCTGCGCTCGGTCATCGGCAAGCTGGAACTCGACCGCACCTTCGAGGAACGCGAGTTCATCAACAGCACCATCGTCGCGTCGCTGGATGAGGCCGCGCTGAACTGGGGCGTGAAGGTGCTGCGTTACGAGATCAAGGACCTGACGCCGCCCAATGAAATCCTGCGCGCCATGCAGGCCCAGATCACGGCGGAACGCGAAAAGCGCGCGCTCATCGCGGCGTCCGAGGGCCGGCGCCAGGAACAGATCAATATCGCCACGGGCGAACGGGAAGCGGCCATTGCCCGTTCCGAAGGCGAGAAGCAGGCGCAGATCAACCAGGCGCAGGGCGAGGCCGCCGCGGTGCTCGCCATTGCCGAAGCCACCGCGCGGGCCGTCACGCAGGTCGCCGAAGCCATACGCCAGCCCGGCGGCATGGAAGCGGTGAATCTGCGGGTGGCGGAACGCTATGTCGACGCCTTCGGCAATGTGGCCAAGCAGGGCAATACGCTGATCCTGCCGGCCAATCTGGCCGAGGTGGGCAGCCTGATCGCCTCGGCCATGTCCATCGTCAAATCGTCCCAGAAGTGACCCCGTCCCGGCGGCCGCGGCCGCCGGATTCATGCGCCGTCGGCATTGCAAATGTCTGCTTCCGTTGCCCTGATCGTCATCACGGCGCTCACCAATGTTCTTATGCTGGCGGTCCTGGGGTCGCTGGCGCGCAGCGGCATCGCCGGCATACGCGAATGCACGCGCGGCGCGATCCTGGTATTCGTGTCGCTCATCGGCCTGGCGGCGCAGGCGTTTCTGCCGCCCGTGTTGGGCGTCGTCGCGGCGAATCTGCTGATGGCCGCCGGCGCCGCGTGTTACGTCGCCGCGGTGTTGCGCTTCTTCGGGCGTCAGGCGCCTGTCGGGTGGCTGGTTGCGGCGGTGGGCGCGCAGACCGCGGCCATCGCGCTGTTCTGGTACGTCTGGCCGGACACCAATGCGCGCATTGTCGCGGTGTCGTTGCTGCAGTGCGTGATGATGGCAGCGATGGCGACGACCATACACCGCTGGCGGCCGCGCAACCGGCCCGGCTATCCCTATCTGTTCGCTTTCTACGTCGCCGGGTTCGAGGCGGTTGGCCATGCGCTGCGCGGGATGTTCTATGCGGCGCGGATCGAGGTGATGCCGACCCTGGCCCAGGGTACGCCCATGCATCTGCTTTTCCTGTCCATCGGCGTATTGGCCATGCCAAGCCTGACGCTTGGGATGATCCTGATGGTGCATGACCGGATGCTGGCGCAGCGCGAAAGCGAGGCCAATACCGATTCGCTGACGGGAACATTGTCGCGCAAGGCATGGCGGCTGCTTGCCGAAAAGACCCTGGCTCGCGCCATCCGTGGCGACCAGCGCCTGTCGCTGCTGATGCTCGATATCGACCGATTCAAGCAGGTGAACGATACGCACGGCCACGCCATGGGTGACGCGGTCCTGCAGCATTTCGGCATGCTTGCGGTGTCGGTATTCCGTCAGGAGGACATCATCGGCCGGCTGGGCGGCGAGGAATTCGTGGTCCTGCTGCCCGATACGCGCATCGACGCGGCCGCCTTCGCAACCGATCGTCTGCTGCAACGGGTCCGTGCAAGCCGATGCGCCGACGCCGGTGCGGCTGTCTCCTATACCTTCAGCGGCGGCCTGGTGGAGTGGGATGGCGAGGAAACGGTGGAAACGATGATGCGGCGCGCCGACGGGGCCTTGTATGCAGCCAAGATGGCCGGGCGCGACCGGATTGTGGTGGCGTAGTGCAAGGGCCTCTGCACCCCCCGCAAAAAGCGGGAGCGCCGTTGCAGCGGGGCTTGCGCCTTAAGCTTCGCTGCGCCGCGATGCGCGGGTGTCGTGCTTCATCAGGCGTTCTTTTTCGCGCGCCCAGTCCTTGTCCCGCGCGGTGTCGCGCTTGTCGTGCAGCTTCTTGCCGCGACCCAGCGCGAAGTCCAGCTTGATCCGGCCATCCTTGTAATGCAGGTTGAGCGGCACCAGGGTGTACCCGCGCTGTTCGACCTTGCCGATCAGCTTGTTGATCTCCTCTGCATGCAGCAGCAGCTTGCGGGTGCGCGTGGCGTCGGGGTGGATGTGCGTCGACGCCGTGGGCAGGGGGCTGACGTGCATGCCGACGATATAGATCTCGCCGTCGCGCACAATGATGTAGCTTTCCCTGAGCTGCACGCGGCCCTCGCGGATCGCTTTGACCTCCCAGCCCTGCAAAACGAGGCCCGCTTCGTAGCGGTCTTCGATGAAGTACTCGTGGGACGCTTTTCGATTATCGATAATGCTCATTTCATTCTGCTCCAGCGCGCCAGCCGCGTCCCGCGCGCACGAACCCGGCGCAATCCCGGCGGGGAAATCCCCCAGGAGAGTGGCACATCAAACAGGGGAGAGGCACTACCGGTAAAATCCTAGCATTCTAGCGATTTGCGACCCTCGATGCACAAAGTCCAGCGTTCCGTTCTCGTCCCTTACAGCGATGCGCAAATGTTCGAACTCGTCGCCGGCGTGGAGCAGTATCCGGAGTTCATGCCGTGGTGCGGCGGGGCGGAGGTAAAGTCCCGGGACGAACACGGCATGCAGGCGTCCATCATCATCAGCTTCGCCGGCATGAAGCAGCGATTCACCACGCGGAACACCCACGTGTTTCCGCATCGCATCGATCTGGAACTGGTGGACGGCCCGTTTTCCATGCTGGTGGGGCATTGGCAATTCCAGGCCCTGGCGCCCGACGCGTGCAAAGTACTGTTCACCATGGAGTACGAGTTCTCGAACCGCGCCCTGGAAGCCCTGGTCGGGCCCGTGTTCAACCGCATCGCGACCAGCTTCATCGATTCCTTCACCAAGCGCGCCCAGGCTGTGTATGGGGAATGATCGGGCCAGGATGACGGTCTTGGTATGCCACGCGCGGCCGCACGAGGCATGGCAGCGGCAGGTCGAACTTCCCGTGGGTTCGACTGCCGCGCAGGCCATCGCGGCCAGCGGATTTGCCGAGTCCTTCCCCGGCGTCGACCCATGGCAGGCCGGCGTCGGCGTGTTCGGGCGGCAGGTTTCCGCCACGCACCCGCTGTCAGACGGCGACCGCGTGGAAATCTATCGGCCGCTCATCTTCGATCCCATGGAGTCGCGGCGGCGCCGCGCCGCTCACCGCGCGCGCCAGGAACCGGCCGCGCCGCCGCCGCGCACGCCCAAGGCGCGGCGCTGACCGCGCTTGCCGCATCGCTGGCTTGTCATTCTGTTTCCGTTTACGTTAACGTAAATCCCGAAACGCCGGACGGGGCATATCGCCGGACGGCGGCACATCGATACGAGGAGACGGCACATGGACATGGAATTGAGCGAGGACCAGCGGGCTTTCGCGCAGGCGGCGCGCGAATTCGCGCAGGGCGAGATGGCGCCGCACGCGGCGCGCTGGGATGCGGAAGGGATCTTTCCCCGCGAAGTCTTTGCCCGCGCCGGCGAGTTGGGTTTTTGCGGTCTTTACGCGCCGCAGGAAATCGGCGGGCTGGGTTTGCCGCGCATCGACGCGACGCTGGTGTTCGAGGAAATGGCCGCCGTGGATCCTTCCACCACGGCTTTCCTGACCATCCACAACATGGCGGCCTGGATGGTCGGCACCTGGGGCCAGCCGGGGCTGCGCGAAGCCTGGGGCCCCAAACTGTGCGCCGGCGAAAAGCTGGCCTCGTACTGCCTGACCGAGCCCGGCTCCGGTTCCGACGCGGCCTCGCTGCGTACGCGGGCGGAGGAGGACGGCGCGCAGTATGTCCTGAACGGATCCAAGGCATTCATTTCCGGCGGCGGCGACACCGACCTGCTGATCGTCATGGCCCGTACGGGCGGCGGCGGAGCAGGGGGCGTCAGCGCCTTCGCCGTCCCGGCGGACAGCCCGGGTATCACTTACGGCCGCAAGGAAGAAAAAATGGGGTGGAACAGCCAGTCCACCCGCGCCATTACTTTCGAAAACGTGCGCGTGCCCGCGGCCAATATGCTGGGCGAGCCGGGCCAGGGCTTCAAGATCGCCATGCGCGGACTGGACGGCGGCCGCATCAATATCGCGACGTGTTCCGTGGGGGCGGCGCAAGGCGCCCTGGACGCCGCGCGCCGGTATATGCGCGAGCGGCGCCAGTTCGGTGCGCCGCTGGCCGACTTCCAGGCCTTGCAGTTCAAACTGGCCGATATGGCGACCCATCTGGTCGCGGCCCGGCAGATGGTGCGCCTGGCCGCATGCAAGCTGGACGGCGGGTCGCCGGACGCCAGCGCCTATTGCGCCATGGCCAAGCGCTTCGCCACCGACATGGGTTTCCAGGTTTGCCTTGACGCCCAGCAGATCCATGGCGGCTACGGCTATCTGAAGGACTATCCTTTGGAGCGACTGGTGCGCGATACTCGCGTGCATCAGATCCTGGAGGGCACCAACGAAATCATGCGCGTGATCGTTGCCCGCCAGCTGTTGGAGAAGGGAGCAGACTTGCGATGAACCAGCCGGTGCTTTTCGAGGAACGTCCGACCGACAACGGGATGCGCATAGGCATCGCCACGTTGAACGCCCCCCAGAGTCTGAACGGCCTGTCGCTGGAAATGGCGCGCAGCCTGGACCAGCGCCTGTCCGCCTGGGCGGATGATCCAAGGGTGGCGGTGGTCGTCCTGCAAGGCGCCGGGGACAAGGCGTTCTGCGCCGGCGGCGATCTGCAGAGCCTGTATCGCAGCATGCAATCTTCACCCAAGGGCGATGCCTGGGGCAACCGCTATGCGCGCGAGTTCTTCGAAGTCGAGTACCGGCTGGATTACCGTATCCACACCTATCCCAAGCCGGTGTTGTGTTGGGGACATGGCTTTGTCATGGGCGGCGGCATCGGACTGATGATGGGGGCCAGCCATCGCGTGGTCGATGAGACCTCGCGGCTTGCCATGCCCGAGATCTCGATCGGGCTGTTTCCGGACGTGGGCGGCAGCTGGCTGCTCAGTCGCATGCCGGGCAACACGGGGCTGTTCCTGGCGCTGACCGGGGCCCAGCTCAATGCGTCGGACGCGTTTTTCGCTGGCCTGGCCGACTTCCATCTGCGCGCCCAGGATTGGCCGCGCCTGCTCGATCACCTGGTCCAGCAGCCGTGGGCGGGCGGGGCGGGCGTCATCGGGGATGTGGAAAAACCCGCGGCGTTCGCCCCGCGTTCGATCAACGACGGCCTGCTGCGCCAGGTGCTGCATGGCATGCAGCCGGCCGAAACGCTGGCGCCCGGCCCGTTGAAGCAGCATGCCTTCCAGATCAATAACCTGTGCGCCGGCACCAACCTGGAAGAAATCCACGAGAACATCGCCGCCCTGGCCGAACACGACGATCCATGGCTGGCCCGGGCCGCCCGCACCATGCTGGCCGGCTCGCCGGGCACGGCGCGGCTGGCCTTCACGCTGCTGATGCGCTTGCGGCAGCGGTCGCTGGCCGACGTGTTCCGCGCCGAATACGTGGCGGCGCTGCACGCCAGTGCGCACGGCGATTTCCAGGAAGGCATCCGGGCGTTGCTGATCGACAAGGACAAGCGGCCGCGCTGGAACCCCGCCACGATAGAGGCGGCCAGCAAGGAGTGGGTGTTGAAATTCTTCGAGGAGCCGTGGCCGCAGGGACAGCCGCATCCGCTGCAGGACCTGGGTGCGGCCTGATGGCGGCGTGAGCCGCTTTTGCTTTTGATAGGCGGGCCCGCCGGTTCACGAGACCGGCGGCGGCCCGCCGGCCGGCGCCGCCGTGCCGGAACAATATCGAGGAGACAGCATGGGCAAGATCGCTTTTATCGGTTTGGGCAACATGGGGGCGCCCATGGCGCTGAACCTGGTCAAGGCAGGCCGCGAACTCGCGGTGTACGACCTGCTGCCGGCCGGCGTGGCGCAGTTGGCTGCGGCCGGCGCGCAGGCCGCGCCATCGGCCAGGCAGGCGGTGGAGGGCGCCGACATCGTCATCACCATGCTGCCGGCCAGCCAGCACGTGGAAGGGCTGTATATCGGCGAGGACCTGCTGGCGCATATCGATCCCACGGCCCTCGTCATCGAATGCAGCACCATCGCGCCGGAGACCGCCCGCAAGGTGGCGGCCGCGGCGCAGGCTCGCGGCATCGCGATGCTGGATGCGCCGGTCTCCGGCGGCACGGCCGGCGCGGCGGCCGGCACGCTGACCTTCATCGTGGGCGGCGATGCTGGCGCGCTGGCGCGCGCGCGGCCCGTGCTGGAGCAGATGGGCAAGAACATTTTTCACGCGGGTCCGGCCGGCGCGGGGCAGGTTGCCAAGATCTGCAACAACATGCTGTTGGGGGTGCTGATGGCCGGCACCGCGGAAGCACTGGCCCTGGGCGTGGCCAACGGGCTGGATCCCAAAGTGCTGTCGGACATCATCGCCAAGAGTTCGGGCCGCAACTGGGCCACCGAGCTGTACAACCCGTGGCCGGGCGTGATGGATCACGCGCCGGCGTCCAAGGGCTATGCGGGCGGTTTCGGTACGGATCTGATGCTCAAGGATCTTGGCCTGGCCGCCGAAGCGGCCCTGGCGACGCGCTCGCCCATTCCCCTGGGCGAACTGGCCCGCAACCTGTATGCACTGCATAGCGCGGGCGGACAGGGCAAGCTCGATTTCTCCAGCATCCTGAATCTGTATCGCAAAAGCTGAAAGTTTTCGACGTCCTGACTCATGCCGGCTCCGGAACATCATCGCATTCATCGTACGGGCTGGCTGCGCGCCGCCGTGCTTGGCGCCAACGACGGCATCGTATCCACCTCGAGCCTGATCGCCGGGGTGGCGGCGGCGCAGGCCAGTCACGGCGCGATATTCACGGCCGGACTGGCGGGACTGGTGGCGGGGGCGCTGTCGATGGCGGTGGGCGAGTACGTTTCGGTCAAATCGCAATCGGACGTCGAGAAGGCGGATCTTCGGCTGGAGCAGCGTTCGCTGATGCGCAATTCCGCGGTCGAACTGCAGGAGCTGGCGGACATCTACGTCAATCGCGGGCTGGCGCCGGAGCTCGCCATGCAGGTGGCGCGCGCCCTGACCGCGCACGATGCCCTGGACGCCCATGCCCGCGACGAACTGGGCATCTCCAAGAACACCCGCGCCCGCCCGCTGCAGGCGGCGCTTGCATCCGCCCTGAGCTTCGCCGCCGGCAGCGCCTTGCCGCTGGTTCTGGCCGTGCTGGTGCCGCGTCCCGCCTTGCAGCTGCCGGTGGTCGCAACGGGCTCGGTGGTCTGTCTGGCGGCGCTGGGGGCCATCGCCGCCTGGGCCGGCGGGGCGCCCAAGGCGGCCGCCGCCGTACGCGTGTCGGTCCTCGGCGCGGTGGCGATGGGCGTGACAGCCGGCGTGGGTGCGTTATTCGGCGCTGCGGGCTGATGGCGGGCCCGCTGTTCCGGCTGCGTGATGCGGCTGTTACGGTGATGTGTCACCGGATGTGTACAGTTTCTTCGATATTGGGGAATACACGCAGTGACAGCCTGAAAGCCAGCTTTCAGAATACGCGCCACATCGTGGTTTGCCCATGAAGCCGGTGACGCACGATAGGTTCGGGAATATCCTTCCCGCGCCCGCCACGTGCCCAGCCGCTCAACCCTAGCGGAGATCTATCGCATGAATATGCTGCAACGCCTTTCCCCCATCGCGTTCGCGCTGGGGGCGCTGACCCTGGCCGGCGCTGTGCATGCTGCCGATACCATCAAGATCGGCATCCCCCAACCCATGACGGGCCCCAACACCCAGTACGGCGATCAGATCCAGGCCGGCGCGTTGACGGCAATCGAAACCATCAACGCCAAGGGCGGCGTCAAGGGCAAGAAGCTGGAGCCCATCCTGATCGACGACGGCTGCGAACCGAAGCAGGCCGTGCCGGCCGCCAACCGTGTCGTCAATTCGGGCGCCAAGTTTGCCGTGGCGCATGCGTGCTCCGGCGTGACGGTGCCTGCCGTGAATGTCTACGAGCAGGAACATATCGTCGCCATTACCCCGGGCGCGACTTCGCCGCTGGTCACCGACACGATCAAGCCGCACTACTTCTTCCGCACGATCGGCCGTGACGACCAGCAGGGGCCGTTCGCCGCGAACTACATCGCCAAGACGGTCAAGCCCAAGAAGGTCGCCGTGCTGCACGACAAGCAGACCTACGGCTCCGGCGTGGCCACGCAGGTCAAGGACACGCTGACCAAGGACGGCGTCAACGTCGTGATGTTCGAAGGCATCAACGTCGGCGACAGCGACTATTCCGCGGTCATTACCAAGCTGAAGTCGGCCGGCGTGGACTTCGTCTACTTCGGCGGCTATCACCCCGAACTGGGCCTGCTGCTGCGCCAGTCGCGCGAACAGGGCCTGAACGTGCAGTTCATGGGCCCGGAAGGCACCGCCAACCAGGACCTGGTGGCCATTGCCGGTCCCGCCATCGACGGCCTGCTCGTCACGCTGCCCGCCGACTTCACCAAGATGCCCGGCAACGAAGGCATCGTGAAGGCCTTCCATGACAAGAAGCGCGATCCGGACGGCGCCTTCCAGATGCCGGCGTACGCCGCGGTGCAGATCCTGGCCGAAAGCATCGGCGCGGTGGGCGAGGACCCCACCAAGGTCGCCGACTACATGCATAAACACACTTTCAACACCGGCATCGGCAAGGTCGAATACGATGCGAAGGGCGATCTGAAGAACTTCGAGTTCGCCGTCTTCAAGTGGGACAAGAACGGCAAGAAGACGCAGCTGTAATCGCGACTCCCCGGCGCCTCCGGGATCGCAACCGAACGCCCAGGTTTCCGGCTCCGGGTCGTATTACCGGGGCCGGAACTATTTGGAGCCAGTACAAAAAATGTCCGACCTTCTCCCGCAGTTAACGCAACAATTCTTCAACGGGTTGTCGCTGGGCGCCATCTACGCCCTGATCGCCATCGGATACACGATGGTCTACGGCATCATCGGCATGATCAACTTCGCGCACGGCGAAATCTATATGATCGGCGCCTATGTGGGCCTGGTGACGCTGACGGCCATCGGCACCCAGAGCGGCATGCCGGTGCCGCTGATCGTGGCGGCCATGCTGATCGTCGCCATGGCCGTGACCGGCGTCTACGGGTTCACGGTGGAACGCGTGGCGTACCGGCCGCTGCGCAACAGCCCCCGGCTGGTCGCGTTGATTTCCGCCATCGGCATGTCCATCTTTCTGCAGAACTGGATGGCGCTGGGGCAGGGCGCGCGCGACATGGCGGTGCCGAACATCATCTTCGGCGCGGTAACTTTCCCAATGGGCCCCAACTTCGACGTGACGGTGCCGTATTCGCGCATCATGATCATCGTCGTGACCGTCGTGCTGATGATCGGGCTCTCGCTGTTCATCAAGTATTCGCGCATGGGGCGGGCGTCGCGCGCCTGCTCGCAGGACATGCACATGGCGAATCTGCTGGGCATCGATACGAACCGCGTCATCTCGTTCACCTTCGTGCTGGGCGCGGTGCTGGCCGCCGTGGGCGGCGTGCTCATCGCGCTGACCATCGGCAAGCTGAATCCCTTCATCGGCTTCATCGTCGGCATCAAGGCGTTCACCGCGGCCGTGCTGGGCGGCATCGGCAGCATCCCCGGCGCCATGCTGGGCGGCGCGCTGCTGGGGCTGGTGGAGACCTTTGCCGCGGCCTATATCTCGTCCCAGTACAAGGACATCGTCGCCTTCCTGCTGCTGGTACTGATCCTGCTGTTCCGCCCCACCGGTCTGTTGGGCAAACCCGAGGTGGAAAAAGTCTGATGGCCAATCAAATCAAGAACGCATTCATCGCGGCCATACTTACCGCGTTCATCGTCACGCCGGTGTTCGGCCTGCAATTGGTCCGCCAGGGCGCGCGAACCCTGATGGATCCGCATTGGAGCAACGTCGTCATCGCCATGGCGGTGGTCTTCGTGGGGCAGCTTTTGCGGCCATGGCTGGCGCTGCCCTTCAAACGCCTGAAAGGCAATCTGCCGACGCTGCCGGCGGCGCCGGTGCAGGGGCACAAATGGGTGATGATCCTTGTGGTGGCCGCCGCTGTCGTCTGGCCGTTCTTCAGCGACCGCGGCTCCGTCGATATCGCCACCCTGGTGCTGATCTACGTCATGCTGGGCCTGGGCCTGAACATCGTCGTGGGCTTCGCCGGGCTGCTGGACCTGGGCTTCGTCGGCTTCTACGCGGTGGGCGCCTACACGTACGCGCTGCTGTATCACTGGGGCGGATGGAGCTTCTGGGAAGCCCTGCCGTTCTCGGGGGCGCTGGCCGCCTTGTTCGGCTTCGTGCTGGGCTTTCCGGTGCTGCGCCTGCGCGGCGACTATCTGGCCATCGTGACGCTGGGCTTCGGTGAAATCATCCGGCTGCTGCTGATCAACCTGAACTGGCTGACCGGCGGCCCCGACGGTATCTCGGGCATTCCCAAGCCTTCGGTGTTCGGCTTCGAGATGGCGCGCACGTCCAGCGTCGAGGGCCAGCGCACCTTCCATGAATTGCTGGGGCTGACGTTCCAGAACCAGCACGTCATCATCTGGCTGTACCTGATGGCGCTGATGCTCGCGCTCATCACGCTGTTCGTCGCCACGCGCCTGAAACGCATGCCGGTGGGCCGCGCGTGGGAAGCGCTGCGCGAAGACGAAATCGCCTGCCGATCGCTGGGCCTGAATCCCACGCGCATCAAGCTTTCGGCCTTTACCCTGGGCGCCATGTTCGCCGGTTTCGGCGGCGCGTTCTTCGCTGCGCGGCAGGGACTCGTGAATCCGGAGTCGTTCACATTCATCGAATCGGCGCTGATCCTCGCCATCGTGGTGCTGGGCGGGATGGGCTCGCAGGTGGGCGTGATCCTGGCCGCGATCCTGCTGACCGTGCTGCCTGAGCTGGCGCGGGAATTCGCGGAATACCGCATGTTGATGTTCGGTCTGGTGATGGTACTCATGATGATGTGGCGGCCGCAGGGCCTGTTGCCGATGAAGCGTCCTCACGTGGAGCTGGACAAATGAGCGACGTTCTCCTGAAAGTATCCGGCCTGTGCATGCGGTTCGGCGGCCTGCTGGCCGTGGACCATGTGGAGTTCGACGTCAAGAGCGACGAAGTCTTCGCGATCATCGGCCCCAACGGCGCGGGCAAGACGACCGTGTTCAACTGCGTGGGCGGCTTCTACAAGCCCACGTCCGGCGACATCGTCATGGACGGGCAGAACATCACCGGACTATCCAGCCACCTGGTGGCGCGGCATGGCCTGGTGCGCACCTTCCAGAACGTGCGCCTGTTCAAGCAGCTTACCGTTCTTGAAAACCTGCTGGTGGCGCAGCACACGCAGGTCGAGACGCGCCTGCTGCCGGGCCTGCTGAAGATGAAATCCTACCGGCAGGCCGAGGCCGACGCCTTGTCGCGCGCGGCCCAATGGCTGGACTTCATGGGGTTGCGGCAGTACGCCAACCGCGAGGCGGGCAATCTCGCCTATGGGCATCAGCGCCGGCTCGAAATCGCCCGCTGCATGATCACCAAGCCGCGCCTGCTGATGCTCGATGAGCCGGCAGCCGGCCTGAATCCCCAGGAGAAACAGGACCTGCAACGTCTGATCGACCGCCTGCGCCGCGAGTTCGGCGTGGCGGTGCTGCTGATCGAGCACGACATGAGCCTGATCATGGGCATCTCCGACCGTATCCTGGTCATGGAGCATGGCAAGCCCATCATGACAGGCACGCCGCAGGCGGTGCGCAGCGATGAGCGCGTGATCAAGGCGTACCTGGGAGAGGAATGATGCTGAAGCTGGACAACGTGCACACCTACTACGGCGCCATCCAGGCGTTGAACGGCGTGTCCGTGGAAGTGAACAAGGGCGAGATCGTCACGCTGATCGGCGCCAACGGCGCCGGCAAAACCACCTTGCTGATGACCGTATGCGGCAACCCGCGGGCGCGTTCGGGAACGATTACGTTCGAGGGCCGGGACATCACGCAGCAGGAAACCTCGCGCATCATGCGCAGCGGCATCGCGATCTCGCCGGAAGGCCGGCGCGTGTTCAAGGACCTGACGGTGGCGGAGAACCTGATGATGGGCGGGTTTTTCTCCAGCCGCGCGGAAATCGAGTCGGGGTTGGCGCACGTGTACGAGCTCTTCCCCCGGCTGAAGGAGCGCGCGGACCAGCGCGCAGGCACCATGTCGGGCGGCGAGCAGCAGATGCTGGCGATCGGCCGCGCGCTGATGACGCGCCCGCGCCTGTTGTTGCTGGACGAGCCGACGCTGGGTCTGGCGCCGCTGATCATCGCGCAGATCTTCGACATCATTCGCACCATCCGGGACCAGGGCGTGACGGTGTTCCTGGTGGAGCAGAACGCCAACAAGGCCCTGCAGGTGGCCGATCGCGGCTACGTGCTCGAGAACGGCCGCGTGGTGTTGCAGGACACCGGCGCCAACCTGCTTGCGAACGCCGACGTGCGCAAGGCGTATCTGGGCGGTTGAAGGAGCATCACCGTGCTATCGGCGATTTCGGGGACCCCGGCATCGGGGGCTTCCGCCGCGCCCCAGTATTCCTATTCCGATTGCCGCACGGTGGACGTGCAGGCGGAATGCCAGCGCCGCGCCGCGGCGGAGCCTTTCCTTGGCGAGGGCACGGAGGCGTGGGAGCGCTGGCACAGCGAACTCGACGTCTTGGACGGCCTTATCGGCGGCAAGGGCAAGTACGCCCGCCTGGACATCATCCACGACGTGCTGCGGAAATGGAGCGATGCCGGCCCCTGCGAGGATGCGCGGACCGCTTACGATGCCTGGCGCACCCGAAACAGCTATCTGGGCTTTCTCGATGCGCTGGCCGCTGAATTCCAGGAGAACGGCACCTATATGCGCCTTGTCGAGCAACGCATCGAGCAGTCCAAGCGAAGCGGCCTTTGGGAGCGGGACATCCGCCGCGATCTGAAGCTTTACCGCGACAAGGACCGCGCGGCCATCGAGCAAAGCAAGCGCGATTTTCTCGAGGACTGGCACAAGCACCGGGGCAGCGGGGAAGAACTGGCCGCCAAGAAGCTGATTCTGTCCAAGCTGCTGGACGGCGAGCTGCAAGCCACGCCGCCCGCCTCGCCGCTGGTTTGAAGGCCGGGCGTCCTACGCGGCGCGCGCCGCGACGTCCTGATCGGCCTGATAACGCTGGATGACGGCCAGGGCCAGCGCGTCGATGGAATCCGTCATGGGGACGTCGAATTCGCCGCGCCGGTCATGCGGGATGGCCAGCGGCAGCTCGGTACAGCCGAGCGCGACGGCCACGGCGCCGCGCGAGGCGAGCAGGCGCACGCAGGCCGCCGCCGGCTCGAAGGCTTCGGACAGCCGGTTCGCCTTGACCGCCAGGATCGACTTCGTGCAATAAGCCACCTGTTCCTCTTCGCTCGGCACCACGCATTCGTAGCCGTGCCGTTCCAGATGGCGCTGGTACAGTCCGAGCCGGAGCGTGGCTTCCGTTCCCATCAGCCCGATCTTGCCGCTATGGATGCCGCGCCGGCGCAGGTCTTCCACCACCGATTCGATGATGTGCAGCACCGGCGCGCGCGATGCCTTGACCATGGCGTCGTACCACAGGTGCGCGGTATTGCAGGGGATGGCGATCAGCCGCGCGCCGCTGTCGTTCAGGAAGCGGATGCCCCGCAGCAGATAGGGCAGGGGATCCTCGCCGCCGCGGGTGGCGGCGGTGCGGTCGGGCACGCGGGGATCGTTGAGCAGCAGCGCCGGGATATGGTCCTGGTCGCGGTCGGCGGGGGTAAGGGCGGACAGCCGCAAGGCGAAGGCGGCGCCCGCCATGGGGCCCATGCCGCCCAGGACGCCGAGATAGCAGCCGGGGTGCGCGTCGTTCAATGCATTACTCCGATTTTCGGGAAGGGCTCAGGATTCTGCCGGGCCGTTCCGTGCCGGCGGCGCCGTCGCGCCAGACCTGGCGGCCATTGACCCACACGCCCTGAATGCCCTGGCTGACCTGTATCGGAGCCTCGAAAGTGGCGCGATCTGACACGCTATCGGGGTCGAACAGGACCAGATCCGCATAATAGCCCGGTTGGATCAGTCCCCGCTCGGACAGGCCATAGTTGCGCGCGGCGAAGCCGGTCATTTTATGGACGGCTTCCTCCAGCGACATCGCCGCCTGCTCGCGCACCAGGGTGCGCAGCACGTTGGTAAACGTGCCCCACTGGCGGGGATGGGGATGCGGGTCGAAGGGCAGGCCGTCCGACCCCACCATGGCGAGGCGGTGCGTCATGATCCGGCGCACGTCCGCTTCGTCCATCAGGAAATAGATGGCGCCCGCGGGCGACAGCGCCTTCAGCGTCTCCTCGTCGCTCAGGCCGAGTTCGCGCATCACCTCGTCGAAATCGCGGCCCTTGGCCTGCGGATAGCCCTTGGACCAGGTGATCATCGTGCGGCGCGCGATGCGAACCCGATCCAGCCGCAGCATGGTCGAGGTGGCCGGATAGGGATGGCAGTCCAGACAGACCGGCTGCATGGCGCTGGCGCGCTCCATCATCGCCAGCGTTTCGGCGGAGCGGCCGTGGTTCTTTTCGCCTGCCAGCTTATGGTGCGAAAACACCACCAGGCAATCGAGCGCGCGGCCGATGTCCAGGGCTTCCTGCATCGCCGGCACGATGTGATCGGCCTCGTCGCGCAGATGCGTGGCGTAGAGGCCGCCGCGCGCGCGGATGGGCTCGCCCACCTGGATGATTTCCTGGGTGGGCGCGTGCGCGGCGGGGGGATAGAAGGTGCCGGTGGACATGCCGAAAGCGCCGGCGTCCAGCGCTTCCTCCATCAGCGCCCGCATCGCCGCGATTTCCGCGTCCGTGGCGGCGCGGCCGGTGTCGGCCATGGCGGCCACCCGCAAGGTGGTGTGTCCGACCAGCGGGATGACGTTGACCGCGGGCGGCGCCGCTCGCAGGGCATCGAGCCAGGCCGCAAAGGTCTGGAAGCGGAACAACGATGGGGGGCCGAGCAGGTCCAGCGGCTGCGGCACCTCGTCGCGCACCAGCGGCGCCAGGCTGATCCCGCAATTGCCGGTGACCACCGTGGTGATGCCCTGCGATACCTTGGGCGTCATGTCGGGGTGCGCCAGCAGATAGCCGTCGTCGTGGGTGTGCGAATCGATGAAGCCCGGCGCCACGACATGGCCGCGAGCGTCCAGGCTGGGCACGTCGCCCGCCTCGAAACGCCCGACGCCGGCGATGCGTTCGCCGGCAATGGCGACATCGGCCTCGTACCGGGCCTTGCCGCTCCCATCGACGATGGTGGCATTCCGGATGATCAGGTCAGCTTGCATATCAACCCTGTATAAGACGCCGGGACGCCGGCGGATCCGGCCTTGCCGGTCCGCCAGCGTCCCGACCTTCGATGGGGAAGCGCGGCAGCGCTTCGGGGGCGGGCTTTTCCAGCGTTGAGGGGCCCTAGTCCAGTTTTTCGATCTTGGCGGTTTCGATGATCTCGTGCCACTTGGCCGTTTCGCGATCGATCAACTGCTTGAAGTCCTCGGGGCTGCCGCCGGCGGGCACGGCGCCCAGCGTGGCCAGGCCTTCACGGACCTGAGGCGCCTTCAGCGCCTGTTGGATATCGGCGTTCATCTTGGCGACGATGTCCTTCGGCGTGCCGCGCGGCGCCACGACGCCGCCCCAAGCCACGGTCTCGTAGCCTTTCAGGCCGGCCTCGTCCAGCGTCGGAATGTCGGGGAACAGGGCCAGGCGCTTCAGGCTGCTGACGCCCAGGGCGCGCACTTTGCCGCTCTTGACCAGCGGGCCGGCTTCGGAGGAATTGGCGAACAGGTAGTCGATACGGCCGCCGAGCAGGTCCTGGATGGCGGCGGGACCGCCGTTGTAGGGGATGAACATGACGTCGATCTTCGCCATGCTTTTGAACAGTTCACCGCCCATATGGCCGGTGGTGCCCACGCCCGGCGCGCCATAGGAAAGCTTGCCGGGGTTCTTGCGCGCCGTGTCGATCAGCTGCTGCACGGTCTGGATCGGCGATTCGGCCGGCACGACCAGCACGTTGTACAGGTCGAACATGTGGATCACCGGCTCCAGGTCCTTGTCCACGTCGTAGGGCAGCTTCTTGAACAGTGAGCGGTTGACCGCGAGCGTATTGATGTTGCCGTAGCCCACGGTATAGCCGTCGGGCGCGGCGCGCTTGATCAGGCTGACGCCGATATTGCCGGCGGCGCCCGGACGGTTTTCGACGATCACCGACGCGCCGGTCTCCTTGGACAGCTGGGTGGTGATCAGGCGCGACAGGACATCGGGCGAGCCGCCCGCTGCCGACGGCACAATGAAGGTGACCGGCCGGTCGGGCCAGTCTGAGCCTGCGGCGGCGGCGCTGCCGGCGATCGCGATCATGGCCGCGGCGGCGGCCCAGCGGCGGAACTGCTTTAGTGTGGACATCGTCCATTCCCCTTGTGCGTGAAGGCCGCTTTCTCGGGCGGCCGGAAACCAGGATTTGCTCCCCGCACGGCCTGGCGCGGCAACGCAGCGATCGGCGCCACGCGCCTGATTGGCGGGGAGGACAGGACACTAACACCGGCTCTTGCCGTGGCGCATATCAAAAAATATGGAAAACCTATAATCCGGCGTTATTCAAATGTGTTTGCAAGGGGCCGCCGGGCATGGATGAAGACGGTTTGACGTCGTGGGAAGCGCCGCCGCGCGGCGAGTCCGGCCCGCGGCCGCCGCTCAACCTGCGTCAGATCGAAGTCTTTCGCGCCATTATGCTGTCCGGCTCGATCAGCGGCGCCGGGCGCATGCTCCACGTGTCCCAGCCGGCGGTCAGCCGGGTTCTGGCCCTGATGGAAAGCCGGCTGCGCTACCCCCTTTTCGAGCGCTCGCGCAGCCGCCTGACGCCGACCGCGGAGGCGCGGCGGCTTTATGCCGAAGTGGAACAGGTGTATGGCGGCATCCAGCGTGTGAACGAGCTGGCTGCCAGTCTGGGCGAGGCTGGCGCCGGCATGCTGCGCGTGGTTTCCAGCGCGAGCTTCGGCCAGCGCATGGTCCCAATGGCGCTGCGGGCGCTGCGCGCCGCGCGGGCGAACGTGCGGGTCGACTACCGCAGCGCCACCTTCGACGAACTTCCCGGGCATTTTTTGGGCGGCCACGCCGATATCGCGGTTTCCATGCAGCCGCCGGACCATCCCAACCTGACCGCGGTCGAACTGGGTCGCAGCCCGGTCGTCTGTCTGCTGCCCAGGGAGCATGCGCTGGCGGCGCGCCAGGTCATCCGGCCGGACGATTTCAGGTCCGGCGCCTGGGTGGGCTACCCGGTGCAGACGCCGCTGGGCACGGCCTTGCGGTCGTTCTTCGGCGCGGCGGGGATGCCGCCGGCGGCGGTGGAAGTGCATTCGCCGGTCACCGCGGCCGCTTTCGTCCAGCAGGGGCTGGGACCGGGGCTGGTCGATGCATGGTGCGTCGGCCCGGAGCTGCGCCGTTCGGTTGCGCTGCGGCCCATCGATCCACCGGCGCACGTAGGCATCTGGGCCACGTATTCGGATCTGCAGCCCCTGCCTCTGATGGCGCGGCGCTTTCTGGCGGTTCTGCGCAAGGTCATCGCCAGCGAACCGGCCCCGGGCAGGGCGATCCCGATCCGCGGACTGCCGTTACCGACTGATGCGTTCCCCGGCGCGCCGGCGGTGTACAGTCATCGAGCACTTCAGTCGCAAGCGGGCCGCGTGAACCATCGCGGGGGGAGCCACGCCATGACGCACTACGAACTGATCGGCTCGCGCGGCTGCGGGTCCGCCATCGTCGAGGCCGCCTTGCGCCTGACGGGCCTGGACATGCGGCTCACCGATATTCCCTATTTGAAACCAGGCCCCGGGCGCGAGCGTCTGCTGACGCTGAATCCGCTGGGCCAGGTGCCGACGCTTATCCTTCCCGGCGGGGCAGTGCTGACCGAAAGCGCCGCCATGATCCTGCATCTGAACGATGCCGCGCCGCACGCCGGTCTGGCGCCGGCGCCGGGGAGCATCCAGCGGGTGCGATTCTTCGAGCTGCTCATACGCCTGACGGCGGCCGTCTACCCCACCTTCACCTTCGGCGATCATCCGTCGCGCTGGACCGGCGAGGGCGAAGCCGCCAGGCGGCTGCGGGCGGCCACCGACGCGCGCCGCGAAATGCTCTGGCGCAACATCGAGCAGCAGGTCGGCGCGCCGCACGTCCTGGGCGATCAGCTGACCGCGCTGGACCTGTATGTGACCGTGATGACGCACTGGCGGCCGCGCCGCCGCTGGTTCGACGAGCATTGCCCGCGCCTGGCCGCGATCGCCGATCAGGCGGCCGCGCACTCCCAGATCGCGGATGTCCTGCATCGGCATTTTTCCGGCGCGGGAGACTGAGCCCGCGCCGCAGCCGCTGCGGCGCGATTCCGGCTGTCCGCACGCCCCGGGCAGCGCTTTCCCAGGTGTGCAGGCTAGTCCATCAGCCGGTCCAGGCGCAGCCGCGCCCGGGTGTCGGTCAGCCGGCGCATCGCCGCGAAAGCCGCCCCCATGGCGGCCAGCGCGCTGGCGCCGGCCAGCAGGAACATGATCAGGATCTGGTATTTGACCGCCTCCACCGGGTCCATGCCGGCGATGATCTGGCCGGTCATGATGCCGGGCAGGGTGATGATCCCCGCGGCGGACATCTGATTGATGGAAGGCACGATGCCGCGCCGTATGGCGGCTCGCAGCAGCGGGCCGAAGGCTTCGCGGGCGGTGGCGCCCAGGGCCAGCCGGGCTTCGATCCCGGCCTTTTCGCGCCGGACCCCGGCCAGCATGCCATCCAGCGCCAGGCTGGCGGCATTCAATACGCTTCCCAGGACGATGCCGACCAGCGCGATGACGTAGCGGGCGTCATACCAGGGGTCGGGGCGCAAGGCGGTATGCAGGATGAAAAGCGCGGTCACCGCGGTGGTGGCGGCGACGGTAAGCGCCGCCACCCAGGCGTTGCCCAGTCCGCGCAGCCTGACCTTCGGGCGGGCTGCCACTTCGCGCGCCGCCAGGGCCATCATGACGGCTACCAGCGCCGCGGTGGTCCAGGCGCTGTTGTGCGCGAAAACCAGGCGCAGCAGATGGCCGACCAGCAGCAGCTGGATCACCGTCCGGACCGCTCCCCATATGATCTGCCGCGCCATGTCCAGGCGCAGCAGCAGCGACACCAGGGCCGTCAGAGCGACAAGACTGGCCGCGATGGTGAGATCCGCGGTGTGCAGTTCGATGACGTTCATGGCGCCGCCTCCAGGCGTCCGTCGCGGATAAGCAGGGTGCGGCGCGCCAGGCGCCGCGCCTGTTCCCGGGCATGCGTCGCGATGATGGCGATGCGCCCCTCGCCCAGACGCGCCAGGATTTCCGTTTCCACCCGCGCGGTCGCGTCGGCGTCCAGGGCCGCGGTCGGTTCATCCATCAGCAGCACGGCAGGGTCGTTCGCCAGCGCGCGGACCAGCGCCATGCGCTGGCGCTCGCCCGTGGACAGTTCGTGCACCTGCGCCGACAGCAGATGGGCGTCCAGCCCCAGGCGCGCCATCAGTGCGTCGATGCCGGCATTTGCCGCCCCGGCGGGGAAGTGCGGCGCCACGCGATCGTCCCACCAGCCTGCTTCGGCCTGGCAATAGGCGACCTTGCGGCGCCACGCCGGCGCGGGCATGTCGCGGCGGGCCTTGCCATCGAGCCAGACCTCGCCCGTACCGGGGTCCAGGTCGGCGATCTGGCGCAGCAGCAAAGACTTGCCGGCGCCGGAAGGACCCATGATGGCGACGCATTCGCCCGGTGCGACCTGCAGGTCGACGCCCGTAAGCGTACGCGTGGAGACGTTTTTCAGGACCAGCCCGGCGGGCAGGGGATCGGACGACGTGTGGGGCATGGTTGCGAAGGCGGACATCAATGGTGTGGGGCGCGGCCTCGCCGCCGCGGGGCCGGCCGGACGTTCGGCGCGGATGACGGCGCATCCCGGGTCGTGCCGGCGTGCGTCATGACCTCGACCGCGTTGCGCACGGCCTGCGAGGGCGGATGCAGAGGATAGGCCAGTTCCAGCAGGGCGCGCGGCGCATCCCCGCGCAAGGGCACATAGCGGATACCTTCGGAGTGGACATGGCGCAGGCTTTCAGGGACGAGGGAAATGCCGAAACCCGCCGCGACCAGGCTGACGATGGACGCCATCTGCGGCGCTTCCTGGCCGATGCGGGGCCGGAACCCCGCGCGCAGGCAAGCGGCGTAGATGGCGTCGTACAGGCCGGAGCCCACCGGACGGGGGAACAGCACGAAGGGCTCATCGCGCAGGTCCGCCACGCGCAGGCTTTTGCGCCCGGCAAGAGGATGGCCGGCCGGCAGCGCGGCCAGCATGGCTTCATCGACAATGCGCCGGGCGCCGTACTGCTCATCGAGGGCATACGGCGGGCGCAGGAAGGCCACGTCGACCTCGCCCCGGCGCAGGGATTCGACCAGCACCCCCGTATTGCCTTCCCGCAGCGCCACGCGTACCCCTGGATACTCGTCCCGATAAGCCCGCAGCGCCCGCGCCAGGGCCGGATGGAAGACGGACGAAGCCGTGAACCCCACCGTCAAGGTTCCCGATTCGCCCCTGCCGAGACGGCGTGCCTGGTCCGCGGCGCGGGCGGCTGCGTTGAGCACGTCGCGGCTGTCCGCCAGGAACTGTTGTCCCGCTTCGGTCAGTTCGATGCCGCGCGGCAGCCGGAGGAACAGCGGAGCCCCCAGTTCGTCCTCGAGCTGGCGGATCTGCTGGCTGAGCGGGGGCTGGCCGATGCCCAGGCGCGCGGCCGCCCGTGTGAAATTCTTTTCCTCGGCGACGGCGACGAAGTAGCGCAGATGGCGCAATTCCATATTTTCTCGATATGGTTGGATGCAGTTCCATATATTGGACAGATAGCCCGAATCTGTCTACCGTATCGGCATCGACAGGCGGCCGCGCCGTTTCACGCTTGAAGGGGTCTTCGGGCCGGCGCCGTCCGTCTTGCAGCCTTTCACCATGACATCCCCATCGACCACACGTGCCGCAGGCCAGCCGCGACAGGAGCAGGCGCCGGCGGCGCGCCTGACTCGCGGCACCGCGGGTTACCGCAATGCCAATTGGGCGCTGTTCGCCGCCGGCTTTTCCACCTTCTCGCTGATGTATTGCGTGCAGCCGCTGCTGCCGCTGTTCGCCGATCACTTCGGCATATCGCCCACACAAAGCAGTCTTTCGCTGTCACTGACCACGGGGCTGCTGGCCCTGGCCATCTTCATCGTCGGCTTCTGGTCCAGCCGCCTGCCGCGCAAACCCATCATGGCGGTCTCGCTGTTCGCTTCCGGCGTGCTGACGCTGGCGGCGGCGCTCATGCCGGACTGGCACGCCTTGCTCGCGGTGCGGGCGCTGCAGGGACTGGTCCTGGGCGGTGTGCCCGCGGTCGCCATGGCCTACCTGGCCGAGGAGGTCGCGGCATCCGATCTGGGTTTCGCCATGGGGCTGTACATCGGCGGCAGCGCTTTCGGCGGCATGGCGGGGCGCGTCATGACCGGCCTTGTGGCCGACCATGCGGACTGGCGCGTGGCGATGATGACGGTAGGGTTGCTGGGCATTGCGTCGGCGGTCCTGTTTGTGCTGAGTCTGCCGCCGTCGCGCCACTTCACGCCGCAGCGCGGCGGCGGCTGGCGCGCCGCGCGCCAGGGTTTCGCGGCGCATCTGGCGGACGTGAATCTGCTGTCGCTTTTCGCGCTGGGATTTTTGCTGATGGGCGGGTTCGTCACCCTCTACAACTACGCCGGATTCCGATTGATGGCGCCGCCGTATTCGCTGAGCCAATCGCTGATCAGCGCCATTTTCACGGTGTATCTGGTCGGCATCTTCGCGTCGGCGCTATTCGGGCGCCTGGCGGACCGCCACGGCCGGGGCGCCATGTTGTGCCTGGGCGTGGGCACCATGCTGGCGGGTACGCTGCTGACACTGTCGCCGGTGCTGGGCGTGCTGGTGGCCGGCGTCGTCCTGGCCACCTTCGGGTTCTTCGCCGCGCATTCGGTCGCCAGCGGATGGGTGGGGCAGCTCGCGCGCGGCTACAAGGCGCAGGCTGCGTCGCTGTACCTGCTGGCGTACTACCTGGGCTCCAGCGTGCTTGGTTCCGTGGGCGGAAAGTGCTGGGAGGCGGCCGGCTGGACCGGCGTGGCGGCGCTGATCGGCGCATTCCTGGTCCTGGGCTTGATTCTGGCCGCGCGCCTGTACCGCGTGGCCGGCGCCGCCCGCAATGCGCAAGACAAGGCGGGAACCGGGCCTGCCGGCGCATCGCCCGCCGGAGCTACGTCGCAGCCCTGCGCTCGCCCCGCATGGCCTCACGCAGAATCAGAGTAAGCCCGGCCACAACGATCACCAGGGCGCCCAGCCACGTCAGCGCGTCGGGCGCTTCCCGCCACACCATCCAGCCCAGCAGCGCCGCCCACACCAGGCCCATATAGTCGAACGGCGCCACTACCGACGCGGGCGCGATGCGAAACGCCTGCGTGATCAGCGTCAGTCCCATCGTGCTGAACAGCGCCACGCCCGCAAAGAATGGCCAGTGCGATGGGTCCGGCGTCCGCCAGAACCAGGGCAAGGGGAGCGCGCTGCAAACGAGCTGCGCCGCGACGATGTACAAGCCCATGGTCAGCACGCTTTCTCCCGGTCCGATCGCACGGGCGGTAATCATCATGAACGCGTAAAGCACGGCCGTGGCAAGCGGCAGCAGCGCGGCTGCATCGAATCCCGCCGAACCGGGGCGCACGATCAACACCACGCCCGCGAAGCCCGCAACGAGGGCCGTCCATTGCACCGCGTCCACCCGCTCCTTGAGCAGGAGCACCGACAGCAGCGTAACGCACAGCGGCGCTGCATAGGAGATGGCGGTTGCCTCGGCAAAGGGCAGATAACGCAGGCCGGTGTAGAAGGCGACGGCCGAAATCACGTTGATGGCGCCCCGCAGCAGATGAATGCCGGGATGCCGGGTGCGCAAGGCATGGCGGCCGCCCAGCATCATGACGATGCCTGCCACGAAGGGCAGCGCGATCGTAGCGCGCAGGAAAAGAATCTGCACCGGCGAATAGGCGCTTCCCAGCCACTTTGCGATGGCATCGCTGACGGTCAGGCAAAGCACGCCGCACAGGATGCAGGCGATGCCGCGCCCGGCGTTCATCCGTTGGGCTTGCCTCACGGCGGCCCCGCGTTCAGCGCCCGGATGCCGGGCTCCAGGCGGCCCAGGCGACGATGGCCCATGCAACCAGGAAGGCCGCGCCGCCGATGGGGGTGATGGCGCCGAGCCAGCGGACGCCCGTGGCGGACAGCAGATACAAACTGCCGCTGAAAAGCACGATGCCGGCAAACATCAGCCAGCCTGCCAGCGTCCAGAGCGTGCCGCCGTAGCGTGCGCCGAGGGCCGCGAGCGCCAGCAGGCCCAGCGCGTGGGCGATGTGGTAAGTGACGCCCGTCTGCCAGACGGCGAGCATTTCCGAAGACAGTACCTGCCGCAGGCCATGCGCGCCGAAGGCGCCCGCGCCCACGGCCAGGAACATATTGATTGCGCCCAGGAATACGAATATGCGGTCGGTCATCGGAGTAACGTCGTCGGGGAATACGAAGCAGCCTGCGCCCGCACATTAAACAATAGTTCTTGGCGGCGGGTAATGGGCCGGCCGGCCCCGCGACCGCTCAGGTGTTGGGAACGTTGTGCAGCGAGCGCAGCCGGCGCAGTTCGGGATACCACCACATCCACAAAGCCGCCACGGCGATGGTCCCCGCGCCGCCGATCACGACCGCCGCGACCGGTCCCGTGGCGGCGGCCATCACGCCCGCGCGGAACTCGCCCAGCTGGTTCGATGTGCCGACGAACAGCATATTGATGGCGCTGACCCGCCCGAGCATTTCGTTGGGCGTGTTCAGCTGTACGAGCGACGAGCGCACCACCACGCTGATGGCGTCCGCCGCGCCCAGCACCGCCAGCGCCGCCACCGACACGGGAATGGAGCGCGAATAACCGAATACCACGGTCGCCACGCCGAAGACGAACAGCGCGCCGAACAGCGTCATGCCGATGTTGCCGTCCAGACTGCGCCGGCCCAGCACCAGCGCCATCGCCGCCGCGCCGACCGCCGGGGCGGCGCGCAGCGCCCCCAGCGCCCATGGGCCTGCCTGCAGGATGTCCTTGGCGAATACCGGCAGCAGGGCGGTGGCGCCGCCCAGCAGCACGGCGAACAGGTCCAGCGACAGCGTGCCAAACAGGATGCGCCGGCGGGCGATGAAGGAGAAGCCGGCGAACAGCGTGCGCCAGGTCGTCGGCTCCTTGCGCGCCGGCGGGCCTTCGGTTTTCATGCGCAGCATCGAGTACAGACCGGCCAGGTAGAAGACAGCCGCCAGTGCGTAGACCCAGCCGGCGCCCAGGCCGTAGCCGACGCCGCCCAGTGCCGGCCCGGCGATCTGCGCGACCTGGTTGGACGAAGTGGACAGCGCCGTGGCGCGGGGGATCAGCGCACGCGGCACCACCGCCGGGATCAGCGCGGGCAGGGTGGGCGCTTCAAAGGCGCGCGCCGAGCTGATGGCGATGATGGCGGCGTAGACGATCAGGTGGTTCGCCGCGCCGGCCAGTGATACGGCCGCGAGCACGAGCGCGGCCAGGGCTTCGACGGCCATGCATATCGCCACGATGCAGCGCCGGTCGTAGCGGTCGGCCACATGTCCGACCACCAGCGTCAGCACCAGCATCGGGCCGAACTGCGCAAGTCCGATCAATCCAAGGTCCAGCGCGCTGCCGGTCAGCGCATAGATCTGCCAGCCGACGGCGACGGAGACGATCTGATAGGCCAGCGATGCGGCAAACCGCGCCAGCAGGAAATGGGCGAAGGCCGGCCGGGTAACGAGACGGTCGGCGCCGTCGGTCGTGGACATGGGAGCAGGTTGCTCGGGGGACGGGAAGAAGCCGCAGATCGTAAACCAATTCGCCGCGGGGATGGCATGCGTTGACGTTCAGTTTTGCGTCATGTCGCGGCGATGGACGCATGGCCGGGCGCCGTGATACCGTGCGCACGCCTTCGCGGGCTGCCCCGTTCGCCCGCGACCGTGACGTGGTTTTTGCCTGTGGGAGCAGGGCGTGTTTCCGATATCCGAATTCAAGCCGGCGGTCGGCTCGGCGCAGGGCCGCGGACCCAATCGCTGGGATTGGGCACTGCTGCCTCTGGTGCTTGGCATCCTGGCGGCGCTCGCCTTCGGCGCGTCGCAGATGGCCAAGCCGTACGCAGTGGGTACGCCGCTGCCGATCTCGCTGGATCCCGCCTATCTGCCGTATTACCTGTTGCGCACCACGCTGCGCATGTTCATGGCTTTGGGAGCGTCGCTGATCTTCAGTTTCGCGTTCGCCGCCGTGGCGTCGAAGTCGCGCGTGGCCGAAAAGATTCTGGTGCCCGCCGTGGACATCCTGCAGTCCATTCCCATCCTGGGCTTTCTTTCGATCACGGTCACCGGCTTCATTGCGCTGTTTCCGGGGCGTCTGCTGGGTGTCGAGTGCGCGGCCATCTTCGCGATTTTCACCTCGCAGGCCTGGAACATGGCCCTGAGCCTGTATCAGTCCATACGCACCGTGCCGTCGGAGCTGAACGAGGCCGCCCGCGTTTTCCGCCTGAGCGGCTGGCAGCGCTTCTGGCGCCTGGAGCTGCCCTACGCCACGCCCGCGTTGCTTTGGAACATGATGCTGTCCATGTCGGGGGGCTGGTTCTTCGTGGTCGCCTCCGAAGCGATCACGGTGTCGAACCAGGACATCAAGCTGCCCGGCATCGGGTCGTACATTGCCGTGGCGATCGATGCGCAAAATGTGCGGGCCATCGTCTATGCGATCGTCGCGATGGCCGTCGGCATCCTGCTGTACGACCAGTTGTTTTTCCGCCCGCTGCTGGCATGGGCGGACAAGTTCCGCTTCGAGGACGCCCAAAGCAATACCGCTCAGCAATCATGGCTGCTCGATTGGCTGCGGCGCGCGCGATTGACGCGCGCCTGGACCGAGGCCGTCGCCCAGCGCGCGCAGGGCGCCCTGGGCTGGTTCCGCCGTCCTTACGACGGGACTTCGGTGCGCGCCCGCAGCCGGGGCGGCAACCCCCATGTCCAACGCGCCGTGGACGCCATCTTGGCCGCGCTGGCGCTGATCGCCGTCTGGCGGCTTGCGGTATTCGTCCATGGCGAGGTCGGCTGGGGCGAAGTCGCGCACGTGTTCTGGCTCGGCCTGATCACACTGCTCCGCGTCCTGGTGCTGATCGCGATCGCGTCTCTTGTCTGGGTGCCGGTGGGCATCGCGATCGGCCTGCGGCCGCGCTGGTCGCAGCGGATCCAGGCGCTGGCGCAGCTGCTGGCGGCGTTTCCGTCGAACCTGCTGTTTCCGCTGGCCGTCATTGTCATCGTGGCCTGGAAACTCAATCCCGAGATCTGGCTCAGTCCGCTGATGGTCTTCGGCACGCAGTGGTATATCTTGTTCAACGTGGTGGCCGGGGCCACCACCATCCCCAGCGACCTGCGGTACGCCGCCGACAACCTCGGCCTGAAAGGCTGGCTGAAATGGCGGCGTTTCTATCTGCCCGCGGTGTTTCCCAGCTTCGTCACCGGCGCGATCACGGCCAGCGGCGGTTCCTGGAACGCCAGTATCGTCGCCGAGGTCGTGACCTGGGGCAACACCACGCTGACCGCGACGGGGTTGGGAGGCTATATCGCCGACATGACGACGCGTGGCGATTTCCCGCGCATCGCGCTCGGCATCGGCGTCATGTGCATTTTCGTGATGGGGTTGAACCGCTTCCTGTGGCGCCGCCTGTACCTGCTGGCGGAAAAGTGGAGCCGATGACGATGAAGGCCGAAAAGAATCTGCTGGACCTGAGCGGTGTCAGCAAGGTGTTCCGCACCGCCGATGGAGCGATCCGCTCGGTGCTCGAGAACGTCGATTTCCATCTGCGGGAAGGCGAGATCGTGGCGCTGCTCGGCAAATCCGGATCGGGCAAATCGACGCTGCTGCGGATCATGGCGGGCTTGATTCCGGCGGACCAGGGCAGCGTCCATTATCGCGGCCAGCCCTTGTACGGGCCCGCGGCGGGCATTGCGATGGTGTTCCAGTCCTTTGCCCTGTTTCCCTGGCTCACCGTGCGCCAGAATGTGGCGCTTGGGCTCGAAGCCCAGGGCGTGCCGGCGGCCGAGCGGGAGCAGCGCGCCGAGGCCGCGCTGGAGCTGATCGGACTGGCGGGATTCGGCGGCGCGCTGCCGCGCGAGCTGTCGGGCGGCATGCGCCAGCGTGTCGGCATCGCCAGGGCGCTGGCCACCGATCCGGACGTGTTGCTGATGGACGAGGCGTTTTCCGCGCTGGACGTGCTGACCGGGGAGTCGCTGCGCGACGATATGCTGGAGCTGTGGGAGGAACGGCGCATCGGTACGCGCGGCATCCTGGTCGTATCGCACAACATCGAGGAGGCCGTGATGATGGCGGACCGCATCCTCATTTTTTCCAGCGACCCGGGCCGCGTGCGCGACGAAATACGCGTCGGCCTGCCGCGTCCGCGCAATGCCGAATCTGCCGAAGTCCGCGCGCTGGTCGACCAGGTCTATTCGCTCATGACCGCCAAGCCCCAGCCTTCGGCCGCCGCAGGCGCCGCCTTGCCCGCCGTGCACCAGGCCTATCGCTTGCCGGATGCCAACGTCGGCACGATGGAAGCCGTGCTGGAGCTGCTCGCCGAACCGCCCCTTAACGGGCGCGCCGACTTGCCCCGCCTGGCAGAGGAGGCCGGATTGCCGGATGAGGAACTGTTCCCCGCCTACGAAGCGCTGGGGCTGCTCGGGCTGGCGGTGGTAGAGCAGGGCGATATCGCACTGACGCCGGTGGGCCGCCGCTACGCGGCATCCGAGCAGCAGGAGCGCCAGGAGATTTTCGGCAGGCAGTTGCTGGCGCACATTCCGCTGGCGGCCAGTATCTGCCACTCGCTTCAGCAGGAGCCAACCGGGGAGTTGCCGGAAAAACAGTTCCTGGACGTGCTGGAAGGTTTTCTCAAGCCCGACGAAGCCGAACGCGTGCTCAAGGTGGCGGTGGAGTGGGGGCGTTACGGCGAGGTCTACGGTTACGACTATCACACCGGCCGGCTGCACCTGCCGACGGCGCCGGCATCCGAGTAGCCGCTACAGGCGCGCGGGCACCAGCCGGATGCGGGTGATTTCCGACGGAGCGCCGACGCGCTTGGGCGGGCCCCAGTAGCCGGTGCCCCGGCTGGTATAGACCCACAACCGTCCCAGTCTGCGCAGCCCGGCCGTGAAGGGCTGCTGCAGGCGGACAAAGAAATTCCAGGGCAGGAACTGGCCGCCGTGGGTATGCCCGGACAGCTGCAGGGTGTAGCCCGCCGGCTCGGCGGCGAAGGCGCTGCGCGGCTGGTGCGCCAGCAGGATGCGCACGGCGGCATCGGGCGGCGCGCCCAGCAGCGCCCCGCGCGGATCGCTGCGCTGCGCGGGGTCGAATTGGCCCGCGCTGTAGTCCGTGACGCCGGCGAGCACCAGCGGCGTCCCCCCATGCGCGATCACGACATGCCGGTTCGACAGCACGCACAAGCCCATCCTTTCGAATTCCGCCACCCATTCACGGGCGCCGGAGTAGTACTCGTGATTGCCCGTGACCAGGTAGACGCCGTGGCGCGCGCGCAGTTGGCCCAGCGGTGCGGCATGCGGCGCCAATTGATGCACCGGGCCGTCCACCACATCGCCCGTGATGGCGACCACGTCGGCCTCCATCCGGTTCACGGCGGCGACGATGGCCTCGACATAGGGACGCCGGATGGTGGGACCGACGTGGATGTCGCTGATCTGCGCGATCGTGAATCCATCCAGGGCGGGCGGCAGGCCAGCGATCGGCACGTTGACCGTGACAATGCGCGCGCGCCGCCGGGCATTGAACAGGCCGACCAGCGTCAGCAACAGCGCCAGGACGGGCACCCATAGCGCGGACGACCCGCGCAGGGCGGTTTCGTCGGCCGGCACACCGCGCAGCGCGTCCGCCGCCCACACGGCGAACAGCAACACGTCGCGCAGCAAGGTCAACACGAAGAGCGAGGAGAAAAACCCCATCGCCAGCAGGCCGGCCCACGCCGCTGCCCGGCCCCACGATGGCGGCAGCTGCCGGGCGCGCGCGCCCAGCGGGATGAGCAGGCAGGACAGCGCCAGGTAAAGGGCCCCCAGCCAGCGCGCCGCCTGCGGGATGGGCGCATCCGGAAGCAGCCGCAGCGCGATGTAGAGATGCACGAGAATGCCGATGGCGAGGATGCGGTTGATAATGGGAGGGCGGCGCATGCGTGATTCTCCGCCGAATTGAAAAATTGTCGGCGCGCCCCCATTATCCGGCATGGCGGCGCCTTCCCATTGCCGCGCAGGCCGGTGCCGCCGTTGCGTATTGCGAGAACACTTTGAAAGACATCCAGACCCTGCTGCTGGCCCACGGCCCGCTGCTGGTATTTGTGAACGTATTGCTGGAGCAGGCTGGCCTGCCGATTCCCGCCTATCCCTTGCTGGTCGTGGCCGGCGCCCTGGTGCTGCACGGCGACCTGTCCTGGCCCCTGACCCTCGGCGCGGCGGTGCTGGCTTGCCTGATCGCCGATGCGGCCTGGTTCGCGGGCGGCCGGCGGTTCGGCGCCGGTCTCCTGAGCACGGTGTGCCGCGTTTCCATATCCCGCGATTCCTGCATCCGGCAGACGCAATCGCTCTACTGGCGCACCGGGCCGCGCGTATTGCTGGTGGCGAAGTTCCTGCCGGGCGCAAGCGCCTTGTCCACCGTGATGTCGGGCTTCGCCGGGCTGCCGTTCCGCACCTTCCTGTCCTATGACGCGGCGGGCTCGCTGATCTGGGCGGGGTCCGCGCTGATTGTCGGCATCGCCTTCAACGACATGGTCGGCGTGGTGCTGGACGCGCTCGCGGAATACGGCGGTTATGGTTTGCTCGCCGTGGCGGTGGCGCTGGCGCTTTACCTGACCTACCGCTGGATACGCCGGGCGCGCACGATCCGGCGTTTTGCGCACGTGCGGCGGGTCACGCTGGACGAACTGGAAGAGATGCGGGCCGCCGGCTGCGTGCCGGTCCTGATCGACGTGCGCGCCAATAGCGAACAGCCCCTGCCGGGCGCGGTCGCGGTCGATCCGCACGTCAAGGCCGCCGACGGCCGCTTCCCCTGGCCGCTGGACGCGCATATCGTCGTCTATTGCGCCTGCCCCCAGGAGATTTCGGCGGCCGTCATGGCGGACCGCCTGCTGAAGGCGGGGTACCGCAACGTGTCCGCGCTGGCGGGCGGCTATGACGCCTGGGTGGCGCGCCAGCGGACGGCGCAGGGGCCGGGTGAGCCCGCGCCCTCGAGAGGTTGATCCAGGATGGCGAGCAGCGCCGGTTCGCGGCCGCGCTCGGCGCGGCGGGTCAAGCAGGATGCCCCTTCGCTTCAGAGCCGCCAGGACATCGACCCCTCGGTGGCGGAGTTTCTCGATGCGCTATGGCTGGAGGACGGCCTGTCACGCAATACGCTGAACGCGTATCGCAACGATCTGGCGGCCTTCGACGTCTGGCTGCATGAACACGAGGGGCGCCGTATCTGCGCAGCACGGGCGGGGGACATCGAAAGCTGGTTCGCAGCCGTGCATGGCGATACGCGCCCGACCACGGCCAACCGCCGCCTATCGGCCCTGCGCCGTTATTTCCAGTGGGCCCTGCGCGAACGGCGCATCGCCAGCGATCCCTGTCTTTCCGTGCGGTCCGCGCGCCAGCCGCTGCGAACGCCGAAGACGCTGTCCGAAGCGCAGGTGGAATCGTTGCTCGCGGCCCCGCGCGTGGAGACCGAGCTGGGTCTGCGCGACAAGGCCATGCTGGAGACCCTGTACGCCACCGGACTCAGGGTATCCGAGCTGGTCGGACTGGCCGCGCTGGACGTCAATCTGAACGAAGGCGTGGTGCGCGTGGTGGGCGGCAAGGGCGGCAAGGACCGGCTGGTGCCGCTGGGGGCCGAGGCGGCCCACTGGATCGACCGCTACGTCCGTCATTCCCGGCCGCTGCTGCTGGCCGGCCGGCAGTGCGATGCCCTGTTCGTGACTGTCCGAGGCGAGGCGATGCATCGTCAGACCTTCTGGCTGATGGTGGGGCGCTATGCCAGAGAGGCCGACATACGCGCCCCGATATCGCCGCACGTGCTGCGCCACGCTTTCGCGACGCATCTCGTCAATCATGGCGCCGACTTGCGCGTGGTGCAGATGCTGCTCGGCCATGCGGATATTTCGACAACGCAGATCTATACCCACGTAGCGCGCGAACGGTTGAAGACGCTGCACGCGCAGCACCATCCTAGAGGTTGAGCCCACCCCCGAAGCGCTGGCGCGCTTCCCCCTCGAGGGGGCGCGCCTGCGGACCGGCGAAGCCGGATCCGCGGCGCCCCGGTAGGTGGTGCTGCTTTTGTGGCGTGGCTTGTAAGCGAAGGGGTTCGCCATGAAGCGTTCGGCGTTTGCCCCTCGAGGGGGCGCGCCTGCGGAGCGGCGGAGCCGGATCCGCAGCGCCCCGGTAGGTGGTGCTGCTTTTGTGGCGTGGCTTGTAAGCGAAGGGGTTGCCATGGCTGGCTCTTTGGGACGCGCTGGGGACGGTGGCGCCGGCGGCGGGCGAGGTTTACGTAGGGCCTCGATGGGGTGGGATCTACAATGGCGGGATGGCTTATCCATCACTTCCCGGCGCTTCCGGTGACCTGTTCGGCGCCCCGGATGAGGAAGCGCCGTGGGACGAACCGATCGCGCCGGGCGCCGTGCTGCTGCGTCGCTACGCCTGCGGCCGCGCGCCGGCGCTGCTGGCGGCGGTGAAAGCGATTGCGGCGGCGGCGCCTTTTCGTCACCTGGAAACGCCCGGGGGCCAGCGGATGTCGGTGGCCATGACGAACTGCGGGACCCAGGGCTGGATTTCGGACCGGCGTGGCTATCGCTATGGGGCGGAGGATCCCTTGTCCGGCCGGCCCTGGCCCGCCATGCCGGACGTGTTCATCGACCTGGCGCGGGAAGCGGCCGCGCGTGCCGGTTATGCGGATTTCGCGCCGCAGGCCTGCCTGATCAACCTGTACCGGCCCGGTGCGCGGCTGTCGCTGCATCAGGACCGCGATGAGCTCGACCTGCGCGCGCCCATCGTCTCCATCTCCCTGGGCTTGCCCGCCGTATTCCTGTTCGGCGGCCTGCAGCGCAACGACCGCCCGCGCCGCTTCACGGTGCAGCACGGCGACATCGCCGTATGGGGCGGCCCGTCGCGCCTGGCCTTCCACGGCGTCGCACCCCTGCGCGACGGAACCCATCCCGCCACCGGCCCAAGCCGCGTCAACCTGACCTTCCGCAAGACCGCCTGAACAAACGTTCCAGCGCAACCGGGCGCCATACCAACGTAGCGCTTCCCGCAGCGGCCCATTCGGTGCCAGGCCCCTTACACAAGAGCACGGCCTAACGACGCGCCACCCCAAGAAGCCCTGCCGATCCGTCCGCCGCCGATCCGGAAGGAGCCGTGCCCATTCGGCCACCGCTGACCGGGAAGGAGCAGTGCCCATCCAATCACCGCGGATCCAGAAGGAGCATTGCCCATCGGAACACCGCAGCTCCAGAAGGAGCAGTGCCCATCAGAGAATCACCGCCCCAGAAGGAGCAGGCCTGATCGGGGCGCCGCGGATCCGGCTTTGCCGGTCCGCAGGCGCGCCCCCTCGAGGGGGAAGCGCGATAGCGCTTCGGGGGTGGGCTTATATTTGAAGCGCGATAGCGCTTCGAGGGGTGGCCTTCCTCTAGCTAAAATGTGCGACGCGATTTCAAATTCAGGCAGATCAAAGATGGATAAGACTTTCGATTTTCCCGGGCGGCTGACCGCCGGGTACCAGGCTTTTCTGACGAGTCGCTTTCCTTCCGAGCGGGCGCGCTTCCGTCAATTGGCGGAAGTGGGGCAGAGCCCGGAAATCATGGTCATCGGCTGCTGCGACTCCCGCGTCGCGCCCGAGCTGATTTTCGACGCCGGGCCGGGCGAGATTTTCGTGCTGCGCAACGTCGCCAACCTGGTGCCGCCGTACGAGCCGGATTCCCACTATCACGGCACCAGCTCGGCCATCGAGTTTGCCGTGAACGGCTTGAACGTGAAGCACATCGTGGTGATGGGCCATGCGGCCTGCGGCGGCATCCGTTCCTATTACGACCATGCCGAGCCCTTGGCCAAGGGCGATTTCATCGGCAAGTGGATGTCGCAGATCGGGGAAACGGCGAACAAGCTGAATCTGGGTGGCGAGCGGGACGCGGATCTGCGCCGTCTGGAATGGGCGGTGGTGGAACACAGCCTGAATAACCTGATGACCTTCCCGTATATCCGGCAGCGCGTCGAGCGTGGCGAGCTGCAACTGCATGGCGCGTACTTCGGCGTGGCAACCGGCCTGCTGTTCATCCGCGATCCACGCACCGGCGAGTTCCATCCCTTCGGGGAGGGGCCGGCCGACGACAGCGCCGCCTGATGCATCCCGCCCGCATCCCGCGTCGTCGCATGCTGCGCGGGCTCGGCGCGGCGGCGGGCCTGGCATGGGTTCCCGCCGTCACGCGCGCCATCGCGCAACCGGCTCCCTTGCGCATCGGCGTCATCGCCAGCATTGCAAACGAGGCGACGGAAATCGCCATCGATCAGGCGCGGCTTGAGGGCGTCAATGCCAAGCTGGTCGAATTCGCCGATTGGGTCATGCCGAATGTCGCCACGGTGGACGGCTCCATCGACGCCAACTTCTTCCAGCACGCGCCGTTTCTGGACGTGTTCAACCGCAGTCGCGGGGCGAATCTGGTCCCCATTGCCTACGGCTATTCCACCACCATCGGCCTGTTCTCGAAGAAGATCAAGCGCGGCGAGCCGATTCCGCAGGGCGCGTCCATCGGCATCCCGGCCGACCCTGTCAATACCGGCCGGGCCCTGCTGCTGTTGCAGTCCATGGGGCTGATCGTCCTGAAGCCCGGCGTGGCCGAACGGGCCACGCTGCTGGACGTGCAGGACAACCCGCGCAATCTGAAATTCGTCGCGATCGAAGGGGCGCAGGCCTCGCGCTCTTTCGATGACGTCACTGCGTCGGTCACGTACACGACCTTCGCGCGCCACGGCGGCCTGGACGAAAAAGACGGCCTGGCCTTCGACAACCAGGACCCCGCCAATGTGCGGCGCTACGCCATCCGCTGGGTGACCCGGCCCGAGCGCGCCCAGGATCAACGCTTGTTGAAGTTCATCGCGGTCTATCAGCGCTCGCCGGAGGTCAAGGCGACGCTGCGGCGTCTTTATGGCGACCTGATCGACTTTCCCTGGTAGGGACGTCTTTTCATCTGCTCAAGGACGTCGGCCGAAGGCCGACTTTCAAGACGGCAGGCGCGCCGCCGGTGGGGGCCTTTCGGCGTCCACCGGCGTCAGCGGCCCTAATTGGCCGCGGTTTCGCCCTCGGATGCGAACAGGTCCCACACGGCGGTGAATAGCGCCGCGACGAGCGGGCCGATGACGAAGCCGTTCAGCCCGAACAGCGCCATGCCGCCCAGCGTGGAGATCAGGACCACGTAGTCGGGCATCTTGGTGTCCTTGCCCACCAGGATCGGGCGCATGATGTTATCGACCATGCCGATGACCAGCACGCAGAACGCGATCAGTCCCAGTCCTTCCCAAAGCGCCCCCGTGACGAGGAAATAGACGGCCACGGGCACCCAGATCAGCGCCGCACCCACGGCCGGCAGCAGCGAGAGGAACCCCATCAGCACGCCCCAAAGCAGGGAACCCTGGATGCCCAGGAACCAGAACGCCAGGCCGCCCAGCAGGCCCTGCGTCGCCGCCACGGCCACGTTGCCCTTGACCGTGGCGCGGATCACCGTGGTGAACTTGCGGGTCAGGTGCTGCTTGTAGGCTTCGCTCAAGGGAATCGCCCGGCTGATCGTGCGGGACAGGGTGGCTCCGTCGCGCAGCAGGAAGAACAGCAGGTACAGCATCACGCCGAAACTGACCACGAACTGGAAGGTGTCCTGCCCGATGCTGAACGCCTTGGTGGCCAGGAACTGGCTGCCCTGCACCGTGGCCGTGCTCAGCTTCTCCTGCAGGCTACGGATATCGGCAAGGTCGAACCGGTCCAGCGTCGCATGCACGGACGGAGGCAGGGCGTTCATCACCCTCTCGAAATACAGGCCGAAGTTCAGGTTGCCGGAACGGATCTGCTGGTAAAGCGCCGTACCTTCCTGCACGAGCGAACCGGTGATCACGATGACCGGCAGGATGGCGATCACCACGCACAGCAGCAGGGTGATGAGGGCGGCCAGGTTGCGGCGTTTGCCCAGGCGCGAGAGCAGGCGCCGGTGCAGCGGGGCAAAGATGATGGCAAGGATGGTGCCCCAGAACACCGCGCCGTAGAATGGCCACAGGATCCAGCCGAACGCGATCGTGACGACGATCAGCAAGAACAGGAAGGTCCGGTAGTGCAGATTGGAATTGCTCATATGAGGGTTCCCGCGAGAAGCGCCGGCCCGGACGGCGGGCGCAATGCGCATGATGCCATGTTGCCGAAGCAGAAAGACGCGCAGCTTACGGCCGCGCTTCGCGCCGAGGCAATGGCGCTTGCATGAAGAACCTCGGCGGCGCCGCAGGCCGGCCCGGGATGGCGCCGACAGGCCAGGTGGAGACATGACATGACGGATTCCGTCGATTTGAAGGGCATCGGTCTGAAGGTGACGTTTCCGCGCCTGAAGATACTCGATCTGTTCCGCAACAGCGAAAGGCGCCACCTCAGCGCCGAAGACGTCTATCGCCACCTGATGAACGAAGGCGTCGAAATGGGCCTGGCCACGGTCTACCGTGTGCTGACGCAGTTCGAGCAGGCGGGACTGCTCAAGCGCAGCCAGCTCGGCGGCAATAAGGCGATATTCGAGCTGAACGATGGCGAGCGGCACCATGGGCATCTGGTGAGCACGCCCACCGGGCACGTAGAGGAGTTCTTCGACCCGGATATCGAACGCCGGCTGCGCCAGATCGCCGACGAGATGGGCTACAACCTGACCGAATTCACCATCACGATTTTCGCGACGCCGAAATAGGCCCCAAGCGGCAGGCGCGGCCACGACGCCGACGCCGGCGCCGCGGACCGGCGTGGTCAGCGGCTCGCGGCGGCGGTCTCGAAAAAGCGCGCCAGCAGCGGCGTGTCGTCGTCGGCGCGATGCGCGAGCAGCACCCGGCTGGCGGCGTCGGGCGTATCGAGCGGCCGGTACGTTACGCCCGGAATGCCGGTTTTCGCATACGTTTCGGGCAGGATGGAGACGCCCATGCCCGCGGCGACCAGCCCGATGATGGTGGCGCCCTCCCGGGCCTCCTGGCTCACCTGCAAGGCAAACCCGGCGCGGCTGGCCAGCACGCCGACGTGTTCGAACAGGCCGCAACCCAGCCCGCGCGGGAACAGAATGAAGGATTCGCCCGATAACGCCGCCATGGGCAAGGGCGCCCGCCTTTGCGCGAGGCGGTGCCCCGCGGGCAGCACGGCCATGAGCCGATCGCTCCAGAGCGACAGCACCCGGATGTCCGGCGGCGGACAGAAAAGCAGGGAAGGGCGCAGGAAACCGACGTCGATGTTGCGCTCGGCCAGAGCCTGCAACTGCTGTCCGGTGGACATATGGAGCAGGTCGGCGCGCGCCGCCGGATGGCGGCCGCGGAAGCTTTGCACGATGCGGGGAAAAGCCTCGAACATCGGCACGGAAGCCGTGAACGCGATACGGATTTCCCCGGCTTCGCCCTGCATGGCCTGACGGACTACGTCGCCCGCCCGTTCCAGGTGCTGCAGCGCGCGCCGCGCCTGTTCCAGAAACAGCGCACCGGCTTCCGTCAATTCCACATGGCGCTTGGTCCGGCGCAGCAGGGTTGCGCCCAGCTCGTCTTCCAGCGATTTCACCTGCATGCTCAGCGGCGGCTGGCTGACGTGCAGGCGGCGCGCCGCCGCGCTGAAGCTCAGTTCCTCTGCCACCGCAACGAAGTACCGGAGCTGGCGGAAATCCATGGTTATTTGGAAAAAATATCAATGCCCAACGGAAAAAGTATTGGACGATATGAATGAGGGTAAACCATTATAGGGATCGTAAAGAAAAGCGTTTTTTTGATACTTGAGAGGAGCAAACGCATGCGAGCCTGCAGCGCGCTTTCCAAACTTATCCGCGGCCTGGGCGTGGCCGCGGCCCTGGTCGCGACGGCGGCGCCCGGCCTGGCGCATGCGGCGTCCGACTATCCGTCCAAACCGATTCGCATCGTGGTGCCGTACGCGCCGGGTGGCGCGGTGGACATCGTGACGCGGCTGGTCGCCCAGAAAATGGGCGAGTCGCTGAAGCAGAGCATTATCGTCGACAACCGTCCCGGCGGCGCGACCAACATCGGCATGGACCTGGTGGCGCGCGCCCCCGCAGACGGCTACACGTTGCTGACGGCGTCCAATTCGCTGGCCAGCAATGGCGCGCTGTTCACGAAGCTGAACTTCGATCCCTCCAAGGATCTCCTGCCGGTCGGCGCCATCGGCTATGCGCCGCTCGTGGTGGTCGTGTCCTCGTCCTCGCAGTTCAAGACCTTGCAGAACCTGATCGACTACGGCAAGGCCAATCCGGACAAACTGACCTATGCGTCGGCGGGCAACGGCAGCTCCGGCCACCTCGCCAGCGAACTGCTGAAGGACGAAGGCAAGTTCAACGCCCTGCACGTGCCGTACAAGGGCGGTGCGCCGGCGATCACGGATCTGCTTGGCGGCCGCATCGACTTCATGTCCATCAATCCTGTCGAGGCGATCCCGCACATCAAGGCGGACAAGATGCGCCCGCTGGCCGTCATGGACAGCAAGCCGGCCGCCATGCTGCCGAACGTGCCGACCGTGTCGTCGCTTGGGCTGGGTGGCGCGGCAGCATCCGTATGGTGGGGTTTCTGCGCGCCCAAAGGCACGCCGGACGACGTGGTCGCCAAGCTGAATGAGGCGCTGAACCAGGCGCTGGCTGACGAGAACGTCAAGACCCGCCTGTCCGAACTCGGCGCGGTCGCCACGCCGGGCAGCACCGCGGATTTCACCAAGTTCGTCCAAGACGAAACGGCCAAGTGGTCGCGAGTGATCAAGAACGCCAATATCAAGGCGGACTAGTCGGCGGCCGATAGACACGGGCGGGCGGCGCAGGGGCCGCCCGCATTCATTTTGGAGACCCGTCATGACCTACGCAGTGCGCAACATAGAGCGCGCCGATCGCGATCTGATCGCCCGCCTGGGCGCCGCCGGCACGGCCACCGTTCACGAGGCGCAGGGCCGCAGCGGCCTGCTGCAGCCTTATATGCGTCCCGTCTACGCGGGCGCCGCGATCGCGGGCAGCGCCGTGACGGTGCTGGCGCATCCCGGCGATAACTGGATGCTGCACGTGGCCATCGAGCTGTGCCAGCCGGGCGACGTCATGGTGGTGGCCTGCAGCGCTCCGAACACGGACGGCATGTTCGGCGAATTGCTCGCCACGTCGATGCGCGCGCGCGGCATTGCGGGGCTGGTCATCGACGCCGGCTGCCGCGACGTGCAGGCGCTCAAGGACATGCGCTTCCCGGTGTGGTCCAAGGCGATATCCGCCAAGGGCACCATCAAGGCAACGCCGGGATCGGTGAACCTGCCGGTGGTTTGCGCGGGGGCCATGGTCTCCGCAGGCGACGTGGTGGTCGCCGATGATGACGGCGTGGTCATCGTGCCGCGCCGCCGCGCGGCCGCCGTGGCGCAGGCTTGCGACGCGCGGCTGCAGAAGGAAGCGCTGAACCGCAAGCGGCTCGCCGCCGGCGAACTGGGCCTGGACATCTATGGCATGCGCGATAAGTTGCGCGAGGCCGGCCTGGTATATGTGGACAGCGAGGCCGACCTGCCCTGAAGGAAGAAGGGCCGTGTGTCATTGCGGCAGGCTGGGGCACGTCCCCGGCCTCGCTTGCTGCCAACCCTCCGGTGATCGGAGGTTTTTTTTTGCCTGATTGGCGCCCTAAGTCTTATATAATTTATAAGAGTTGAAACCCGCGCGGCCGCTCCGGCCGGGACTCGCCCCGTCACGCCGCGCCTTTACCGCAGAAGGCATCGGCATGAAGCCCGCACCGGATCAGGCAGTACGCGCCATCGAACCCTTGGCCGAGCCGCCCACGCTCGCTCAGCTTTTCACGGGGTTTTTCGTGCTCGGAATGACGGCTTTCGGCGGCGCCTTGCCGCTGGCGCGCCGCATGATGGTCGAGAAGCATCGATGGATCTCCGGCGAGGAGTTCACGACCCTGCTCGGTCTTTGCCAGTTCCTGCCAGGCGGCAACATCATCAATCTGTCGGTCGCCATCGGGATGCGGTTTCGCGGCGTCACGGGCGCCGTGACGGCGCTGCTGGGGTTCGTGCTCGTGCCGACCCTGGTCGTCATCATGCTTGGCGTCGTCTACGACCATTACCAGCACGATCCGCATGTGCGGCACTTGTTTGCCGGCTTGGCAGCGGCAGCCGCCGGCCTGCTGATTTCCCTCACGCTGAAAATCGGCGCGCCCCTGTTGAGGAATCGCTGGGGGCTCATCGTCGCCTTGCTGTGCTTCCTGGCCATTGCGGTGCTGCGGCTGCCGCTGCTGCCGACGATGCTGGCGCTGACGCCCCTCAGCATCCTGATCACCTGGAGGAAGCGGTCATGACAGAGGTGCTGATTCAACTCACCGTCCTGTTCACCGAGCTGTCGCTGCTCGCATTCGGCGGCGGCAACACCATCCTGCCGGAGATGCAGCGCCAGGTGGTGGACGTGCATCATTGGATGACTGCGGAGAACTTCACGTCGCTGTTCGCGCTGGCGCAGGCCGCGCCCGGCCCCAACCTGATGATCGTGCCGCTGGTCGGCTGGCACATTGCGGGGTGGCCCGGCATGCTGGTGAGCAGTTTCGCGAAGTTCGGGCCCTCGTCCCTGGTCACCATCCTGGTGTTGCGGTTGTGGGACCGTTTCAAGGACAAGCCATGGCGGGCCGTGGCGCAGCAGGGCATCTTCCCGGTCACGGTGGGCCTGGTTGGCGCCAGCGCCGCCCTGATCACGGCGGCCTCGGTGGACGGCTGGCTGCTGGGCGGCATCGCCGCCGCGGTCGCGGTCCTGGGCTGGCGCAGCCGTTTGCATCCCTTGTGGCTGTTGCTGGGGGGCGGTCTCATCGGCTTGGTGGCGTTGAACGGTTCCACGTAAAATCCTCCGGTCGCAGGTCGCGGCGCATCGGTTCCGCGATTCCCGCGGCATTCCGTGGATGAACCGTCGATGTCTTCGTCTTTGACTCCCGCCCAGCTCGATACCTTGAAACAGCAGGGCTTTGTCGTTGCCCGTTCCTTTGCCCCTGCGGGCCGATGCGAAGCGCTGCGCGCCGTGGCGCTGGAACAGCTTGCCGAAGCGCGGGCGCCCGTGGAGTACGAAGCCGACCTGGCGTATCCCGGGGCTCCGGCGTCCCGTCAGGCAGAGGGCGGCGCCACGGTGCGGCGCCTGCTGGACGCCTATGCGCGTCATCCGCTTTTTGCCGAATGGGCCACGTCGCCGGCCGTGGCGGCGATCATGCGGGCGTATTTCGGCGAATCGGCCGTCCTGTCGCGCGCGCATCACAACTGCGTCATGACGAAGCATCCGCGCTTCGGAAGCCTGACCGGCTGGCACCGCGACATCCGCTATTGGTCCTTCGAACGCGAAGACCTGGTGTCGACATGGCTGGCGCTGGGCGAGGAAACGTCGGACAACGGCGGACTGTGGCTGGTGCCGGGATCGCACGTCATGGAACTGCCCGCGCATCGCTTCGACGCAGCCCAGTTTCTGCGGGAGGACTTGCCCGAAAATGCGGCGCTCATCGGAACGGCGGTCTGCCCGAGGCTCGAGCCGGGCGATGTTTTGTTTTTTCACTGCCGCACGCTGCATGCTGCCGGCCGCAATCAGAGCGATCGCGTAAAGCTTTCGGTGGTCCACACCTATCATGCCGCCAGCACGCATCCCCATCCCGGAACCCGCTCCGCCAGCAAACCTGAGATTCCGCTGAACGACGCCGGCGCGTCCGCGCCTTGATGCGGCGAGCCGCCGCGCATGCCATCGCTGCGGCATGAGGCACAGGCGCCGTTGAAACCTTTGGGCCCCCCGCTTGTCAGAAAAGACATCCCAACACGAGCCCGATGAACCATGGTTTCAGCTGACGACAAAGCGCAGGGCAGCCGCGTCCTGCCGGAAAACAAAGGCTGGTTTCCCGATACCGGCGGCCGCACGCCCTCGGCGTGGCAATTGATCAAGCCGTATTGGGTGTCCGAAGACCGCCACAAGGCCAGAGCGCTGCTGGCCATGGTCCTGGCGTTGAACATCGGCATTGTGGTGGTGAACGTCCGTCTCAACGCCTGGAACGCCGGGTTCTACGATGCGCTCGACAAGCGCGATTTTCCCGCGTTCACCCATCTGGTCCTGGTCTTCTCGGTCCTGGCCTTTCTTTTCATCGCCATGAGCACCGCACAGATCTATTTCCGTCAGATGCTCGAGTTCCGCTGGCGTCAATGGCTGACGGACGTGTATCTGACGCAATGGCTGCGCAGCCGTTCGTACTACCGGCTGGAACGCGACCGCGTCGTCGACAACCCCGACCAGCGCATCGCCGAAGATCTGCGCAGCATGGCCAGCAGCACCCTGGCGCTTACGGCGGACCTGGTGTCCAACGTCGTGACCCTTTGCTTTTTCGTCACGATACTGTGGGTGCTTTCCGGGGCGATCGGTTTCGCGGTGCTGGGCCATCCGGTTCGCATACCGGGCTATATGGTCTGGGCCGCCGCCCTGTACGCTGTGCTCGGGTCCTTGGTGATACATAGGTTCAGCCGCCGGCTGGTGGATGTCGGTTACCGCCAGCAGAAGGTGGAGGCCGATTTCCGCGTGCTTCTCGTTCGCGTGCGCGAAAGCGCCGAACAGATCGCGTTCTACGACGGAGGCGCGCAGGAAGGACGGCGCGCCCGCGCGGTGTTCGGCGCGGTGCGCGAGAACTGGCGCGAGGTGATGCGCTACACCAAGCGCCTGGTGTTCGCCAGTTCGATATATGGGCAGATCGCCATCATCTTTCCACTGGTCGCGGCGGCGCCGCGCTATTTCTCCGGCGCCTTTACGCTGGGCGTGCTCATGCAGCTGAACAATGCCTTCGGTCAGGTCAGCAATGCATTCTCGTGGTTCATCAACAGCTACGCCACGTTGACGGACTGGCGCGCCACGATCAACCGCCTGCGCGAGTTCAGCAAGCGCATGGGAGAGGGCGATCCGGATCGTCTGACGCGCGAGCCGGGCGCCGGAATCACCGCGCGCAGCCTGCGCATCTACCGGCCGGACGGCAGACCGCTGCCGGTGCCCGCGGACTTCCACATGCGCGCCGGTGAAAGATGGCTGATACGCGGTCCCTCCGGCGCCGGCAAGAGCACCTTGCTGCGCACGCTGGCAGGGCTCTGGCCGCATGCAAGCGGCACGCTGATCCTGCCGCCAGAGGTGTACGCCAACGCCAACGCCAACGCCAACGCCAACGCCAACGCCAACGCCAAGGCCGACGCCAACGCCAACGGCGATGCGGCTTCCCCGCACCGTGTCGCCTTGTTCCTGCCGCAGATTGCCTATGTGCCGGACGGGTCATTGAAAGCCGCCGTGTGCTATCCCGGCGACCCCACCGCTTACAGCGATGCCGAATGCGCCGAGGCGCTGCGCCTGTGCCGGCTGGATGTTTACGCGGAACGGCTGCACGACGCCGATGCCTGGGCGCGCCGGCTGTCGCCCGGCGAAAAGCAGCGCCTGTCCTTCGCGCGCGCATTTCTGCTGCGGCCGGATTATCTGTTCATGGACGAAGCGACATCTTCGCTGGACGCCGACACCGAACGCCGCCTGTACGAAACGCTGCTCGCGCGATTGCCGGCCACGACGTTGATCAGCGTGGCGCATCGGGACGCGCTGGCGCGCTTTCATACGCACGAACTGTATGTCGGCCCGCGGGACGAGACGCATGCGCCCGCGCTGGCGGTAGCGCAGGCATGCTAGCGAAGACCCGGCCGCCGGCGAACGGCCCCGCCGGCGCCGATGCCGGCGGCCGCTGGAGCCGCGCGCTGCGCAGCCCGGCTGCCGCGGCTGGCGCCATGGCGATGTTCATGATCGCCGCCGTTCTGACGGCGGCGCTGCGGGGCGACCATGCGGGATCCGTGCCACCCGAAGCCAGCGTGACGGCTGCGGCGGCATCGGGCGCCGCAGCCGCTTTTCCATCCCGCCCGGATGCATCGCACCAGGCCGGCGCCGTGCGTACATCGGCCGGCACCGCCCAGGCGCCGGCGCAGCGCAAATCCGCGGCCGACGCGTCGGCCGTCGACGGCGCCCGGGATTGGGACTTGGCCGTTCCGGCAGGCGTTTTCTGGCGCCAGATCTTGCCTGCGATGCTGCTGCCCCTGGCCATTGCGATAGGGGTATCGTTCGGCTACGTGCAGTTGCGCCGGGAGGTCGTGCGCCGCCGCGCCGCCGAGGCAAGGCTGGAAGAGGCTCGCGACCTGGCCGACAGCGCCGCGTTGGCGAAAGCCATGTTCTTCGCCACCATGAGCCATGAGATACGGACGCCGCTGACCGGCATCGTCGGGATGCTGGATTTGCTCAAGCGCGGTTGCATGGGAGACGAGCAGCGCCAGATGCTGCTTGCCGCGGATACCGCGGCCAACGCGCTGTTGCACATCCTGGACCAGGTGATGGATTTTTCCAAGGCGGAAGCGAACCGCATGAGCCTGGAGCGCATTCCCGTGGACCTGCGCGGGCTGGCGCACAGCGTCGTGATGGTGATGGGCGAGCCGGCGCGGCGCCGCGGCGTGAAGACGGCCTGCGAAGTGGAAGACGCCGTGTGCGAGGAGGTGCTGGGCGACCCCTTGCGCATCCGTCAGATCCTGACCAACCTGATCAGCAACGCGGCCAAGTTCACCGCGCAAGGCGAGGTGCGCTTGACGCTGCACCTGGATGCGGAAGAGGGCGGTCACCAGCAATTGCGATTCGTGGTCACCGATACGGGCATTGGCATCGCCGCCGACAAGCTCGCCGAAGTGATGGCGCCATTCCGCCAGGCCGACAGCGCTACCGCGCGCCGCTATGGCGGAACGGGCCTGGGGCTGTCGGTATCGAGCAGGCTGGCGTCGCTGATGGGCGGAAAACTGACCCTGCAAAGCGTGCCGGGCCTGGGCACGCGCGCGGAGTTTTGCTGCCGCTTTCCCGTGCACCGGCCGCGCGCACCGGGGGTGCCCGGTGCACCGGCCGGCCCGGCGCCCGTGACCGGGTCCGCGCATGGCGATTGGGCCGGCGCCGCGCCCATCCCGGGCGGGACATTGCAAGCGGGGCAGCTGCAAGGCATGGCGGCGCCCCAGGCGCCCGCCAACGTCCGTCTGCTCGTGGTCGACGATCACGATATCAATCGCGAATTGCTGCGCCGGCAGCTGGCGGCGCTGGGTTACGCCTGCGATGTCTGCGCGGATGGCGCGGCCGCGCTGGCCGCCTTGCGCGCCAGGCCGTACGCCATGCTGCTCACCGACTGCCAGATGCCGGCCATGAGCGGTTCGGATCTGGCGAAGGCGTGGCGCGACGAGGAGCGCCGCCGAGGCGTGGCGGCGCAGGCCCGCATGCCCATCGTCGTGGTGACCGCGTCCGTCGATCCCGCCGAGCCGGTGGGACCACACGTCGATGCGCGCATCGCCAAGCCGGTCGATCTGGATGCCTTGCGCGATGTCCTGGAGCGCAGCCTGGCGGTACCCGCGCCGGCGCCGCCTTCTGCAGGCGCCCTTGCGCATGTCGCATCCGTGCCCCGGCCCGAGCTGCCCCGCGGCCGCGACGTCGAAGCGGGACACGGGACGGCGCCGCCGGGCCTTGATTGGCCGGCGCTGCGCGCGCAGTTTGCGGACGATGCGGCACTGCGGCAGTTTCTATCGGCCGCCGTTCAGGCGCTGCAAGCCGACCTGGCCGCGGCGCGTGCGGATCTGTGCGAACCGTTCTGCGGCCGTCTGGCGCAATGGCTGCATCGCGTGCTGGGCGCCATGAGCATGCTGGGCCGGTGGCCCCTGATTGAGCAGGGAGAGGACCTGGAAGCCGCATTGCGCGCGTCTCCGGGACCGGAACAACTATCCAGGGTGCAGTCCTTCCTGGACCGGTTCGGCGACACCATCGCGCAGATCGATCGCGAAATCGATGGCCATATCGATGGCCGTCTCGATGAGGACAGGGATGCCGTCATCAAAGGGGCGGCAGATCGCCGCGGCGCCGATGCAGGGACGCCCGGCAAGCCGCGGTGAAGCGGCGCCGCCGGATTCCTGCGCTCAGAAGGGAAGCTCCTCGCCGGGCGTACCGAGCAAGCCCGTCATCCTGTCCGGCACGCCATGCCTGGCCGAGCCGCTCAACTCCATTTCGTGGTAGCGGCCGTCGTTGCCGAGCACGCGAAAGCGCAGCCGGCGGAAGGCATAGGAATCGGCGCCTGTATGCAGCCAGACGCGCAGCCTTTCCTGTTCGTCCGGGTGCACGCGGCTGAGCCAGTCGTCCAGGGGGACAACGGCGCGCCCCGAGGCAATGCCATGCGGAAGCTCGCCGAGCCAGTGCAACGTGGACCCGGCGCGCCGGAACTCCCAAGCGACCTGGCCGCTGACGCGCAGCGCCGATTCCAATTGCGAGGTAAGCGCCGCTGCGCGTTGCAGCGCGCGTTCGCGGTCCGCAGCGAGCGCGCCGATGATCAGGCTCAAGATCGCGGCGCAGCCCAGATAGCCCTGCACCGCGAGCAAGGGCTGGCCGCTGAAATGCGCGATGTTCGCATAGGGACCCATGCCGCTCAGTGTGTACGAGCCGGCGACCAGGGCAAGGCCGGCGACGGTCAACGCACTGCCCGCCGGTCCCCAGCAAAGAGCGACGATGGCCAGGAAAAGCAGGGGGCCATAGCTCATGCCGAAGCCGTCGTGCCAGACGAAGCGGCCGGCGGCACGCGCAGGATCATTGAAAACGATCGTCGTGCCGCCCAGCATGGCGAATGCGGCAAGCAGTCCAAACCATAGCCGCGCAACGCTTTGTTCGGCCAGGGCGCGCCAGCGCAGGCGCGATCCCGCCATTACGAGCGGCGTGGCGATGATGCAACCCACGAAGGCTGCCATGCTCCATACATACCAGTGCGTCGGAGACGAGGCCTGGCCGATCGCGCGCAGTATGAAAGCGGTCAGTATCCCGCCCGCCACACTGCACAGCGCCAGCACGCCGATGAAGCGCAGCGTCACCGGCAGGGATGCGGGCTCCGCGGCGCCATGGGTCCGCGGACGGCATGCGGCAGCCACCGCGGCGCAGAACAACAGGTCCGCCAGCGCGAACACCGCTGCCACCGGAAAGGAGCGCTGCCCCACAACGATTCCCGTGACGATATGCAGGCTGGCGGCCAGCGCCATCCAGGCCGGCCAACGCCGCGGCGCATCCAGCATCAGGGCGGCCAGGAGCAGGCCGGCCGGCGGCCAGAACAGGGTGGATAGGTTGAGCGTATCGCGGCGCAGCATGCTGGCGCCCGCAAGGGCGGCGTAAGCCAACGCAAAGCCGATCGATGCCCACTGTCGTTGACGATTCATGGCGTATCGCGGGAAAGCGAGCGTGGCAGCCGGCGCCTGCCATCACTAGAATGAGCCGGGGCTTGTTGTGGTGTTTGCCGGGCGCCGGTGCGCGGCATCTTACAATGCCCGCTCCAACTTCACACGCCGATGGCAAGGGGACGCGATGCGCAACATTCAACGTTCGAAGTGGGTGATCGCCGGTGTGTTGTGTCTGGGGTTGACGGCTCCGGTATGGTCGGCATCCCGGCCCGCGGTCGAAGCGCAAAACGGCATGGTCGTCACATCGCAGTACCTTGCCTCGCAGGTCGGCGTGGATATTTTGAAAATGGGCGGCAATGCCATCGACGCCGCGGTGGCGGTGGGTTATGCCCAAGCGGTGGTCAACCCCTGTTGCGGCAATATCGGCGGCGGCGGCTTCATGACCATCCATTTGGCGGATGGGCGGGACACCTTCATCAATTTCCGTGAAACCGCGCCCGCCGGCGCATCGCGCGACATGTACCTGGACGACAAGGGGCAGTTGGTCAAGGGCGCGAGCCTGTACGGCTACCGTGCGGTGGCGGTGCCCGGCACGGTGCTCGGGATGGACACGGCGTTGCGGCAGTACGGCAGGCTGCCGCGGCAAGCCGTCATGGCGCCGGCCATCAAGCTTGCGCGCGAAGGCTTCGTGCTGACCCGCGCCGACACCGACATCCTGGACACCAGCATCGGCATGTTCCGCCGCGATCCGGAGGCCGCCCGTATTTTCCTGCGGCCGGACGGCACGCCGCTGCAGCCGGGCGACCGGCTGGTCCAGCCGGATCTGGCCCGAACGCTGGAAGCCATTGCCGAGCATGGGCCGGATGCGTTCTACAAAGGCCGCATTCCCCAGGCCGTCGAACAGGCATCCACCGCGGGCGGCGGCGTATTGAAGGCCGCCGATTTCGCCGCGTACCGGATCACCGAAAGCGCGCCCATTACGTGCAACTACCGCGGCTACACCTTCGTGTCGGCGCCCCCGCCCAGTTCGGGCGGCGTAACGCTGTGCCAGATTCTGAACATCCTGTCGGGCTACGATCTGCGCGCCATGGGATATGGATCGGCGGCGTCGGTGCACGTCATGGCGGAGGCGATGCGCCACGCGTATATGGACCGCAATACCTATCTCGGCGATCCCGCCTTCGTCGAGAACCCGATAGGGCGCCTGCTGAGTCCCTCCTATGCCGCCGCGATCCGGGAAAAAATTCTTCCGGACCGCGCCACGCCGTCGTCGCAGGTGCAGCCCGGGATGGGGCCGCACGAAAAAACCGAGACCACGCATTACTCCATCGTCGACAAAGAGGGCAACGCGGTGTCGACCACGTATACCGTGAACGGCCGCTTCGGCGCGGGGGTGATCGCGCCCGGAACCGGCTTTTTCCTGAACGACGAAATGGACGACTTCACCACCAAGGTCGGCGCGCAGAACCTGTTCGGGCTGGTGCAGGGCGCAACCAACAGCATCGAGCCCGGCAAGCGGCCGCTGTCTTCCATGGCGCCGACGCTGGTCACCCGGGACGGCAAGACCTTCATGGTGCTCGGATCGCCGGGGGGATCGCGCATCATCACGATCACGCTGCAGACGGCGATCAACGTCATCGACCACGGCATGGCGCCGCAGGAAGCGGTGGATGCGCCGCGCATCCACCATCAATGGCTGCCGGATGAGGTCTATTACGAGACGCGCGGCCTGTCTCCCGATACGCTGAACATCCTGCGCGGCATGGGCTACAAGATGGTGGAGCAGACGCCTTGGGGCGCCGCGGAACTGGTGCTGGTCGGCCTGCCTGAAACGGCGGGGCCCGCCGGCCAGGCCAGTTCGGGCAATGATGCCGCGGTGTCCGGCGCGGTGCGGCCCGGCTACTTTTACGGGGCCAACGACGAACGGCGGCCGGCTGGCTCGGCGCTGGGGTATTGAGGCCGCAGCTTTCGCCCGTTCAACGGTAGTACGCCGGCGTTGGAGGGCATTCGGGGTATCGATCCGGCGCGCGCTTGCCGAGGGTCGCGGACCCGGGCTGGCAGCCATGGAACCGTTCGCTCCCCGCTTGACCTAAGTGCACCCCGGAGCGGGTTGTCCGATCCGGTACGACGGTCCAGGCCAATGGCGAAAAATCCTGCTCTACCCCTTCCGCATCCTCCATCCCTTCGCGGGGCTGACACGCATGTCGCCCGCCTGCGTCTGCTGTTCGCGCTGCATGCCGCCGTATGGACGGCAGGCGCCTGGCTTTACCGGAGCAATCTGGATTGGGCCGGCGATATGCTCGAGAACTACGTCTGGGGCATTGAATGGCAGGCGGGGTATCACAAGCATCCGCCCCTGTTCGCCTGGATAACGGCCGCCTGGTTCGCCGTTTTCCCGCGCAGCGACGCCGCGTATTTCGCCTTGTCCAGTCTGAATGCCCTGGCCGGGCTGTGCGGCATTGTCGCGCTGGCCGGCCGCTTCCTGACGCCCGGGCTGGCGGCCGTGGCGGGGCTTGCGATGGCGGTGTCGCCTATTTATACGACCCTGGCGATCAAGTTCAACGCGAACACGGTGCTGCTGTCGCTCTGGCCGTGGACGGCGTACTTCTTCGTCCGCTATGTGCAGTCCGGTACGCGCAAGGACGCCATGGCGCTGGGCGTCGCGGCGGCGCTTGCGCTGCTCGGCAAGTATTTTTCGGTGGCATTGCTGGCGGGCCTGGCGGTGGCAGGGCTGGCCCGTCCCGCATGGCGGGCGCGACTGCTGCACCCGCATGCTTGGCTCACAGTCATGGCGGCGGCAATCGTGCTGTTCCCGCACATCGAATGGATGTTGCATACCGGCATGCAGACCATCGTCTATGCCCGCCAGCGCATGGACGACGTGTCCCATCCGCTGCCCGTCGTCGCGGCCGATCTGGTCAGGTACTCCCTGATGCAGGCTGGATACCTGCTGCCCAGCGCCGCGTTTCTGCTGTTGCTGTCCGGCCATCGGCGCGCGCAGGCCGCCAAGCTGATGCTGCACAGCTGGACGCACCGCAGCTTGTGCCGCGACCTGTGGTGGCTTTCGATAGGAACGTTTCTGGCGATATGCGCGCTGGCGTTCGTGACCCGCACGGGCCTTTCGGCCCTGTGGGGAAACACCCAATGGTTCGCCATCGTGCCGTTCTGGATGGCGATCCTGGACAACGCGGGCATCGCGATGGAACAAAGGCGCATCGCCCGGCTGATGGCGATCTACTGGATCGTCGTTCTGGCCTTATCGGCGGCAGGGGGCATTGTCAATGCCCAACGCCATGAGCGCCTGACCGCCGAGCCGCGCGCCGAATTGGCGAAGCTCGCCACCGCGATCTGGCGCGAACGCACCGGTCAACCCCTTGCCATCGTGTCGGGCGACGACAAGGAGGCCCGCGCCATCGCCTTCTATGGACCCGACCGCAGCCACTATTGGGACTTGTTCGAGCCGGCGACCACGCCGTGGCTGACCGAACGCGATGTCCGGCGTGCCGGCGCGCTGCTCGTGTGTCGCGAGGCAAACCGCGGCTGTATCGACGCCGCTCAGGCCTTCGCCGGCGCAGCCCCGGTCGCCGTCGAGGTGGCCAAAACGGCGTGGGGCCTGCGATTGCCGGCGCATCGCTATCTGCTGTTCGTACTGCCGCCTTCCGCTGTCCCGCACGCGGGCTGACCGCCATCGCCGCGGTCGATATGCGCGGCAAAACCCACGGCGCCGGGGGCGATATCCGGGCGGAGGGTCAGTGCCGGAACCTCGTAGTCGCCCCGATTCTGCGGACGGAACGGAATGGGCGCAGCGGTGGCCAGCGTGTCCAGGCGACGGCCCAGGGTTTCTCGTATGTCGGCGAACCGCGCAGCGTCCACGCGTCCCGTGCGGTACACCACGTAAGGCGGCAGCACGTCGAATCCTGGGTAGTACAGAACGCCATGCTGGATCGGAAACAGCAGGTCGTCGATGGGACCGTTGACGCCGCGCGGGCCGTAATGGGATTCCCATCCGCCGACCGTCACGATGAGCATGGCGCGCTTGCCCGCCATCGTTCCTTCCCCATAGCGGTCGCCCCAGTGCCGGTCCGAATGTTCCCCCACGTCGTAGGCGAAGCCGGCGGCATAGACGCGATCGACCCAGCCTTTCATGATCGCCGGCATGGAGAACCACCACAGGGGAAATTGCAGGATCAGGGCGTCGGCCCAGCGCAGTTTCTCCTGCTCGGCCGCGATATCGGCCCGCTGCAAGCCATGGTCGTACGCATGGCGCGACGCGGCGGTGGCATTGAAGCGCGGCTCCCGCGGCGCGGCGCTGTCGTCCGCGTCCAGGCAGGCTTTCCAGTTCATGGCGTACAGGTCCGATACCTGGACATGATGGCCCGCCTGGCGCAGGCGGCCGACGGCGAAGTCCCGGATCGATCCGTTCAGGGACGTGGGCTCGGGATGGGCATACACGAGGAGAACATTCATGGAACACCTTGTCGGTTGACGCGATGGAGCCAGATTAGGACCGCCGGCGCTATATTGACAATAAATTCTTGCAATTTCCAGGTATAGCCATGATTAATCTCCGGACGCTCGACCTGAATCTGCTCGTTACCCTTGACGTGCTGCTGTCCGAGCACAGCGTCACGCGCGCCGCCCACCGGCTGAGCCTGTCGCAGCCGTCGGTCAGCGTTCATCTGGCCCGGCTCAGGAAGATCTTCGGCGACCCGCTGCTGTTGCCGGGCCCGCGCGGCATGCGTCCCACCGCGAAAGCCGAGGCCCTGCGCGAACCGCTGCGGCAAGCCTTGGATGCCCTGGACCGTGCGGTATCGCCGGGACGTCCCTTCGACCCGACCCGTGCCACGCGCATCTGGCGCATCGCGGCTTCCGATTACGCCGAATCCACCATCGTCCTGCCGACCTTGCAGCGCTTGCGTGAAGCGGCGCCGGGAACGAGGCTGTCCATCATCGATGCCGTGCCGTCCCGCATTGCACGGCAGGCGGAGCAGGGCGAAATCGACCTGGCGTTTCATACGACCGAAGGCGCGCCGTCATCGCTGCGGCGCCGGGCGCTGTTCAACGAACGCTACGTGCTGGTCGGAAGAGCGGGACACCCCCGGCTCAGGCGGCGGCCGACCCTGCCGCAGTTCTGCGAGCTTGGCCATGTCGTCGTATCGCCGGAAGGCGGAGGCTTTCTTGGAACGACCGATCAGGTCCTGTCCGCGATGGGCATGGAGCGGCGGGTGGTGTTGTCGGTGCCGCATTTCCTGTTCGTCGTCCAGGCGGTCACCGGCACCGATCTGGTCGCCATGCTGCCGGAGCGCCTGGCGCGGCGCATGCCCGGCCTGCGGGTGGTAGAAGCGCCCGTGGAGGTGCCCGGTTTTGAAATGTCGATGCTGTGGCACGAAAGGGTGCATCGCGACCCGGCCCACCGCTGGCTGCGCGACTGTGTCGCCGCCTCGGTGTCGGGGCGCGAGGGCGGGACTGCTTCCAGCGTGAACACGCCCTAGCGCCGCCGGCCCATGCGCGCCTGCAGGGCCTGGAATCCGGCCAGGAAGACTTCCTGGCCGATGAAGCGTTTGAGTTCGGCTTCCCGGTCCGGCGCGCAGCCGAACTCGGCGGTCCACTGGCCGAAGCAGCGGTCGCCATCGGTCACCGGCGTCAACGTCAAGGTGGCGACGTAGTCGGAAACGCCCATGGGGCTTTCCAGGATGGCGTAGGTGAAGGCGTAGTCATAGTCGGACAGGGCCAGCAGCTGTTCGCGTAGGCGGCCGCCGTCGCGGGTGTGGAAGTCCCGCACGCAGCCGATGCGATCGGACGTGAGCCCGTTCTCGATCAGTGAGTCGGCGATCAGCGGGTGCCACTGCGGCATCGCGTTGAAATCGCGCACCACGGCCCAGACTTCGGCCGCCGGGGCGTCGATGATGCTGGAAACGAAAACCGTTGCCATGGTGTCTCCGGTGGGGCGGTTGGCGCCGGTGGCGGCGTGCCTAGCGCGTCGTTTCGTGCGTCTTCTTCTCCGCGGCGGGAGCGGCCAGGCTTCCGGCGCCGCCCATGCGGTTGATATCGGCGCTGTCCAGGCCGATCTCCCTGAGCAGCTGGTCGACGATGGGCGCCTGCGCCCGGAAGCGCAGGGCGGAATTCACCACGGAGTCCGACAGGTTGCCGCCCGCGTCATGGCCGCCGCCGTGACCGCCCGCCAGGCCGTCTACGTGCATGATGCGGATGCTGTCGATCTTCTCCATGGGTTTGACCGATTCGCGGATGATGCCTTCGACCTTCTCCAGCAGTTTCATGCGCAGGGCCGAGGCGCGCGCGTCAGGCGTAAGGATGTTCGACGACTCGTTCATCATGCGCAGGCCTTCGGCTTCCACTTCGTGGCGGATGCGCGCGGCGGCCAGGCGGATGCGTTCGGCGTCCGCTTCGGCCTCGGCGCGCGCGCGCAGGGCATAGCCACGGTCCTCGCTGACCGAGCGTTCGGCCTCGGCCGCGACCCGCGCGGCCAGGGCGTCGCGCTCCGCGGCTTGCGCGGCCGCCACCAGTTCGATGCGTTTGCGCCGTTCTGCCATTTCGATTTCGCGGGCGGTGAAGATTCTTTCTTCCGCCGCGACGGCCTGCGCACGGGCGGCATCGGCCGCCGCCTGCGCCTCGGACTGCGCCTTGGACTGCATCGCCACGGCGATGGCGCGCTGCTGCTCGGCCAATTCGATGGCCTTGCGGCGCTCGATTTCCGCCGCCTGCACCTCCCGGTCCTTCTGGATGCGGTTGGCTTCGATGCTTTGTTCCGCCCGCAGACGCGCTTCCTCCACGACCTGTTGCGCGGCGATCTGCGCGCGCTGGCCGTCTTTCTCGCGTTCCGCCCGCTCGCGCGCCAGGGTAGCGCGCTGCTCGGCGCGCGCGATTTCCAGCTCGCGTTCCTGCGCCAGCCGGGCGCTTTCCGCATCGCGGTCGATCTCCAGGGACAATTTCTCCGCTTCCAGATTCTTGTTGCGGATGGCGATCAGCGTGTCCTGTTCGATGTCGTTGCGCTGCTTCTTGCGGCGCTCGATCTGTTCGGTCAGCCGCGTCAGGCCTTCCGCGTCGAAGGCATTGCTGGGATTGAAGAACTCCATGGACGTCTGATCCAGCTGCGTCAGCGACGCCGCCTCCAGTTCGAGACCGTTCTTGATCAGGTTCTCGGATACCGAGTCACGCACCCGCCGTACGTAGTCGCCGCGCCGTTCGTGCAGCTCCTCCATGGTCATTTCGGCGGCCACGGTGCGCAGGGCGTCCACGAACTTGCCTTCCAGCAATTCCTTCAACTGCTCCGGCGCCATGGTGCGTTGGCCCAGGGTCTGCGCGGCGTCGGACACCGCCTGGGCGCTGGCCTGCACACGCACGTAGAACTCGGCGATGACATCCACGCGCAGCCGGTCCTTGGTGATCAGCGCCTTGTCGCGGCCGCGCGAGACTTCCAGCCGCAGCGTGTTCATGTTCACGGGGATCACGTCGTGAACGATGGGCAGCACCAGGGCGCCGCCGTCCAGCACCACGCGCTGGCCGCCCAGCCCGGTGCGCACGAAGGCGCGCTCCTTGGAGGCGCGCAGATAAAGCCAATGCAGCAGTCCGACGACGATGGCGGCGACGATCGCGACCGCCAGGACCGTCAACAGGAAAGCGGCGAAGGGTGAAGCGGACATGATGAGCCTCTTATCGCTGAATTTGCTTGAACCGCCTGGCCGTTTCCGTCAGGGCGGTTTCCGCGGGCAGGCGCTCCATGCTGGAAGCGCCGAAAAAGCCGTGGCAACCCGGACACTGCGCGAGGATGCAGGCGACGTCGTCCGGGGTGGCGATCGGGCCGCCATGGCACAGGACGATGACGTCGTCGCGCACGGACCGAGCGGCGTCCGCCCAGGCCTGGATGCGCGGCACGCAGTCCGCGAGGCTCAGCGCGGTGGCCGCGCCGATGTCCCCGCCGGTGGTCAGGCCCAGATGGCAGACAATGACGTCGGCGCCCGCGCGGGTCATGTCGGCCGCGTTCTCTTCGCTGAACACATACGGCGTCGTCAGCATGTCCAACGCGTGGGCGCGCGCGATCATCTCCACTTCCAACTGGTAACTCATGCCGGTTTCTTCCAGATTGGCCCGGAAGACGCCGTCGATCAGGCCGACCGTGGGGAAATTCTGCACGCCGGAAAAGCCCAGCGCCTGCAGGCGCCGCAGGAAGGCGTCGGCGATCAGGAAGGGATCCGTGCCATTCACGCCGGCCAGCACCGGCGTGCGTCGCACCACGGGCAGCACCTCGTGCGCCATCTCCAGGACGACCTCGTTGGCGTTGCCGTAGGCGAGCAGGCCGGCGAGCGAGCCGCGGCCGGCCATCCGGTAGCGGCCGGAGTTATAGATCACGATCAGGTCGACGCCGCCGGCCTCCTCGCAACGGGCCGAGAGCCCCGTGCCGGCGCCGGCGCCGATGATGAGTTCGCCGCGGCCGATCTGGGCACGCAGGCGGTCGAGCAGGGCATCACGCGCGATGCGCGGCATGGGCTGTCTCCCGGTTGAACGCGCCGGCCGTGAGCCTGTCCGCGCCCCGGACTTCCCGGAAGGCTTGGACCAGGGCCTCGGCGAAGCGCGGGTCGTTGATGTGATAGGGCAGGCGGCGCAGCTGCCGCGACGCGGTGGGGCGGAACCCTTGCTCGATCGCCGCGTACAAGGCGCGATCGGCTTCCGGATCCCAGAACGGCTTGCCAGGCATGTCGATGGCCGATACGCCGCCTTCGGGCAACAGAAAACGCACCGGGCCCTGCATGCGGTTCAGCTTGTCGGCCAGGAAGGCGCCGATGCGGCGGTTTTCCTCGGGCGTCGTGCGCATCAGCGTCACGTTGTCGTTGTGGCGGTAAAGCCGGCGTTGCCTGAAGCGTTCGGGCACGGTGTCCATTGCCATGAAGTTCACCATGTCCAGCGCGCCGCCCGAGCCCACGTAGGGCACGCCGGTGTCGATGATGGCGTCCAGCCGTCCCGGGCCGGCCGAGAACACGCCGCCCACGATTTCATCGGCGATCTCCGTGGTCGACACGTCGATCACCGCTTCGAGCAGGCCGGACTCCACCAGTTTTTCCATCGAGTTGCCGCCGATGCCCGTGGCGTGAAAGACCATGCAGTCATACTCGGCGCCCAGCATGCCGGTGACGGCCTGCACACAGGGCGTGGTCACGCCGAACATCGTCAGTCCGATGGCCGGGCGGGCCGTCTCGGGCGGCGGCTGGCGGTGCAGGATCATGCCAGCCAGCGCGTGGGCGGCGTTGCCCAGCACCTGGCTGCTGATGCGGTTGATGCCCGCTACATCGGTGACGGAGTACATCATGCAGATGTCGTTGGGGCCGACGTAGCGGCGCACGTCGCCCGACGCCACGGTGGACACCAGGATCTTCGGAATGCCGATGGGAAGCGCGCGCATGCCGGCGCTGGCGAGCGCGGTGCCGCCCGAACCGCCGGCCGCGACAACGCCGCACAGGTCGCGTCGCGCAGGCAGGAAGCGCGCCAGCGCAACCGCCATGGCGGTCACCGCGGTGCCGCGGTCGCCCGTGAACACGCCCCGCTCGCCATCGGGATGGTGGCGCGCCACTTCGCGAGGATGCACGCCCGCCGGCGATGGCTGGCCGGACGTCGATACGTCCACCGTTACCGTGCGCAGGCCCAGGCGCTGCAGGCAGTCGCGCAGCAGAAACAGTTCGCGCGCCTTGGTGTCGAAAGTGCCGACGACGTAGGCCGCCCGATCGGCGACGGCGGCCACCGGCGGGGCAAGCGGCGCGAAGCGCGCCGGCGGCCGGGAATCGTCCGGACCCGTTGCGCCAGCCGATGCGTCCGCCGCAGCCAGGGCCGGCGCGGATGCCGCGGTGGAACCTGGCGGGCCAGATGCCGCGGCGCCGCGGCCGGTAATGGCGGGGCGATCCAGTTGCCAGCGGTTCACGCCGTCGGCATAGCCGGGCAGGGACGCCGCCATGGTGTCGGCGTGTTCGCGCCGCACGGTCAGGACTTCGACCAGCCCCTGGACCGGCGCGGCGGTTCCGTCGTCCGTCCGCTGTGCCGCGATGTCCGCCATGGATCGCGCGCCGGCGTCCGGCGCATCGCCGGATGCGCCCGACTTCACGCCCAGCAGGCGTTGCTGCAGTTCGCGGTCCGCCGCCAGCTGCGCCGCCGGCATGACGCGCGCGACTTGCCCGTTTACCAGGACGGCCACGGTGTCGGCCACGTCGATGGCCACGCCCAGATTCTGTTCGATCAGCAGCACCGCGATGCCGCCTTCGCGCGCCAGCGTTTTCAGCATTGCGGCCACCTGGTCCACGATGACGGGCGCCAGGCCTTCGGTGGGCTCGTCCATCACCAGCAGATCCGGGTTGAACAGCAGCGCGCGGCCGATGGCAAGCATCTGTTGTTCGCCGCCGGACAGCTGGGCGCCGCCGTTGTGCCGCCGTTCGGCCAGGCGGGGAAACGCCGCGTACACGCGGTCCACCGTCCATTCGCCGCGCCGCGCGCTGCGCGCCGCCAGGCGGAAATGCTCGTCCACGGTGAGCGACGGCCATACGTGGCGGCCCTGGGGCACGTAGCCGATCCCCAGTTCCGTGATGGCGTGCGCCGGCATGCCGAGGATTTCGCGCCCTCGCAGGCGCACGCTGCCGCGCGCGGGGATCAGCCCGGCGATGGCATTGCACAGCGTGGTCTTGCCCATGCCGTTGCGGCCGACCACCGCCAGGACGCCGCGCGGCAGCGTCAGCGATACGCCATGCAGAACGTGGGCGCTGCCGTAGAACACATTCAGCGCATCGACTGACAGCACCGGCGCCTGCGCCGTGCCGTCCGGCGTCTTGCGTTCAATGGCCATGCTGCCGCTCTCCCATGTAGATGGCCTGCACTTCGGGGTCCGCTTCGATTTCCCCGGGCGTGCCGTGCCGCAGCACGCGGCCGTTGTGCATGACGGTCACCTGCGATGCGACCGACAGCGCGATCTCCAGGTCGTGCTCGATGATGACGTAGCCGATATGGCCGGGCAGCGCTTGCAGCAGCGCCACCAGTTCGCGCCGTTCCGACGGCGACAGGCCCGCCGCCGGCTCATCGAACAGGATCAGGCGCGGCGAGCCTGCCAGCGCCATGCCGACTTCCAGTTGTCTTTGCTGGCCGTGCGACAGCTGGGCCACCGGCGTATCGGCCAGGTGCGCCAGGCGCACGTGTTCGAGCAGGGCGGCGGCCGCACGGTCCGTTGCCGAGGCGGCGTCGGTCCGCAGCAGGCTGAAGCGGCCGCGCGCCACGCCCCGCACGGCCAGATAAAGGTTGTCCCGCACGCTCAGCTCGCGAAACAGCAGCGAGGACTGGTAGGTGCGTCGCAGCCCGCGGCGGACGCGCTCCCACGGCGGCAGCGCCGTGACGTCCTCGCCGAACAGGACCACGCGCCCCGACGTCACCGGAAAATCGCCGGTGATCATGTTGAACAGCGTGGTCTTGCCGGCGCCGTTCGAGCCGAGCACCGCATGCCGCCGCCCGGCCTCGACGTTGAACGACACATCGTCGATGGCCTTCAGCGCGCCGAACGATCGGCTGATGCCGTGCAACTCCAGGGCGTTGCCCGAAGAAAAGCCGGTGGCGGCATGCGGTTCGTTCACTTGCACTCCGGGTTGGTGCGCGAGCCCAGTCCCATCTTGTCGAATTCGGCCTTGGACAGGCCCAGGCGCTGGTTGACGTCGGGAACGATCTTCACGAACTTGTTGTACAGGCTGCCGTCGCTGTTCTTGGCGACCTCGGTCAGGAAGATGTTGGCAACCGCGTTGCGGTTCTCGTCCAGCTTCACATTGCCGGTGGGCGTGGACACCGTCATCGTCGACAGGGTTTGCCGCAGCTTGGCCTGGTTGTTGGACAGGTCGCCCTTCTCCTGTTCAAGCGCATCCAGCACCGCCTTGGTGTTCACGTAATAGGCGTGCGCGAACAGACTGGGGCTGGGCAGTCCATCCTTGAAGGATTCGCGATAGTCGGCCACGAACTTCTTCCAGGCCGGGTCGTCGTAGTTGTCCGCGATCGGCCCGGCTGACGGCGTGCCGATCAACGCGTCGCGCCGTTTGCCCTTGTAGCCGAGCACCGACTGGTCGATGGTGATGGAGCCCGCGATCAGCGGCTTGTCGCCGCCGGCCTGTTCATACTGCGAGAAGAAGTTGACGGCGTCGGAGCCGCCCAGCGCCACGTAGATGGCGTCGATGTCATCGGGAATGCGGGCGATAACGGACGAATAATCGCGCGTGCCCAGCGGCACCCAATGCTTGTCCACCACCTTGCCGCCCGCCTTGCAGAACTCGATCATGAAGCCCTGCAGCAGGGAGTAGGGGAAGGAGTAGTCCTCCGCCACGGAGACCACCCGCTTGTAGCCCTTGTCCTTGTACGCGTAGCTGCCGAGGCCGGCCTGCCATTGCGCGCCGTCCGTCGAGAACCGGAAGAAGTTGGGCGCCGGATCCTGCAGCGTGGTGCCCTGCGCGGCCGAGGAGCCGTTGACGAAGGTGACCTCCGGATGCGTCTTGGCGTAGTTCTTCACCGCGATGCCTTCGGAGCCGGACAAGGGACCGATCAGTATCTGGACGCGGTCCTGCTCCACGAGCTTGCGCGCCGCGTTTACCGCCGTATCCGGATTGCCATTGGACGACGCCCGGATGATCTCGATCTTCTTGCCCGCCACCATGCCGCGATGCTGCGCCACGGCCAGGTCTACGCCGCGCATGCCGTCCTGTCCCGGGACGGCGAAGGGCCCTTCCAGCGTCGCCAGGGCGCCGATCCGGATCGTGTCCTGTGCCTGCTGCGCGCGTGCGGCGCCGCCCGGCGCGGCCGCCAGCGCCAGGATGCCGAGCGCCAGTGCGGCGCCCGCGATGGGGCCGCGCTGGGCGGCCACGGATAATGCATGGATCATGGATGTCTCCTTGTTCTCGTCGTGATTGCCATGGATGGCGCTGGATTTGCCGCCTTGGCGGGGCGAGCCGGCCCGCGCCGGCGGCGCCAGACGCCCAGCAGGCCGTCCGGCGAAACCATCAGAACCAGGAGGAAGACGCCGCCTATCACCAGGTTGAACCGTTCGCGGTCGACCAGGTCGATGGCGAAGTTCTGCAGGAGGACGAAGAGCAGCGCGCCAAGAAAGGCCCCCGCGGGATGCCGCATGCCGCCGAGCACGGCGATGATCAGGATGTTGATCATCGCGGTCGTGTTGACCGAACCGGGGGAGATCTGCGAGTTGTACCAGGCCAGCAATACGCCGCCGACGCTGGCGATCAGCCCGGCCAGCGCATGCGCGGCGATGCGGTGCGCGGTCACGTTGAACCCCAGGGCGCGCATGCGGCGGGCGTTGTCGCGTATGCCCTGCAATGCGATGCCGAACGGCGCGCGCGCGACGTACGCCACCGCGGCATAGCCCAGTGCGGCACAGGCCAGACTCAGGTAGTAGAACGGCACGGGCGAACGCAGGTCCATCCCATGCAGCTCGGGCGGCAGGATGCGCGCCAGGCCCTGGAAGCCGTTGAACACGGTGTAGTTCTGCTGCGCCAGGTAGAAGAAGGCGACGCCGATCGCCAGGGTGATCATGATGGTGTAGATGCCTTCGGTGCGCACGGCGAGCATGCCGATCAGCGTGGCGGCCGCGGTGCCGATCGCGACGGCGGCCGGCACGGCCAGCCACCAGGGCCAACCCTGGCTGTGTGCAGGGTCGGCGTTCACGCCAAGCAGCGCCAGCGCATAGCCCGCTATTCCCGCCACGGTCATCTGCGACAGGGTCACCATGCCGCCGTAGCCGGCGAGCACGGCAAGCGACAGGGCGATCAGGCCGAGCACCAGCGCCTGGGCGGCGACCTGGAAAGTGAAGAAGGGTGTCGCCACCGTGGGATAGACGAGCAGCGCCGCCGCGACGATGGCGTGCGCGATCAGGGGCTCGGCGGGACGCGTGCGTCCCGCCGCGGGTGTGGCCTTGGATGCAGCGGCGCTGTCCCCCGCGGCCGGCGCGCCGGCCGCGCCACGGTTGCCCGCACCGGCTCCCGCCGCCACCGGGGCCATGCCGGGCGGCATGCCCGCGCCCGGGTAGGTTGTCTGGGACATCATGCGCCGCCACCTTGCCGCACTCATTGCGCCTCCCCGCGAGCGGCCTACGCGTTCCTGCCCATCAGCCCCTGCGGGCGGAAGGCAAGCACGGCGACCATGATCAGGAATGTGAAGACCACGCCATAAGTCGGGGCGTAGGCCAGTCCGAAGGTTTCCGCCAGGCCGATCAGCAGCGCGCCGACCGCCGCGCCGGTGATGCTGCCCATGCCGCCGACGATCACGACGATGAGCGAGGCGAGCAGATACCGCACATCCTCGCCTGGCGCGATCGATAGCGCGGTGCCGCCCATCACGCCGGCGAAACCGGCCAGCCCCGCCCCGACCGCGAAGGTAATGGCGAACACCTTTTGCACGTTCACGCCGCTGGCCGAAAGCATGCGCTTGTTGTCCACGCCTGCCCGTATCATCATTCCGACACGGGTTCGGTTCAGGAACAGCCACAGCGCCAGCCCGATGACGACGGCGGCGAGCAGCACGACCAGGCGGAAGCCGGCATACTTGCCGACCCAGGGCAGCCGCACCGAGCCCATCAGCCAGCCGGGCGGGTCGAACTGGTACGCTTCGCCGCCCCAGATCCACAGGAACAGATCGGCGAGAACGATGGACAGGCCCAGCGTCACCAGCGTCTGGCGCAGATCCTGGCCTTCCATGTACTGGAACACCAGCAACTGCAGCAGCAGGCCGGCCAGCGCTGTCGCGGCGAAGCCGGCGGCGAGCGCCAGGAACCACGAACCGGTCGCATCGCCCACCGTGTAGCCGACATAGCCGCCCAGCAGGAATAGCGATCCGTGCGCCAGATTGACGTTGCGCATCAGCCCGAACACCAGCGTAAAGCCGCTGGCCACCAGAAAGTACAGCGCGGCCAGGGTCAGCCCGTTCAGCAGCGAAAGGCCGAACAGGCGGGGGTTGTCCGCGATGGCGGCGGCCGCCAGGCCCGTGAGCACGGCCAGCAGCGCGATACCGACGATCCACTGCGCGTAGCGTTTCACGCCGCGCCTCCTTACCGATGGTGGGCCGTTGGCCCCGGGAATCCAGGGGCCTAGGCGGCCCAGCGGGTGTTGCGGGCGCTGACGATCTGCGGGGCGCGATGGAATTCGCCGTCCTTCATGACCGCCAGAATGCGTTTCTTGTCCTGCAGGATGCGGATGTCGGCCAGCGGATCGCCGTCGATAAGCAGCAGGTCGGCGAGATAGCCGTCACGGATCTGGCCCAGTTCCTCGCCTTGCATCATGATCTGCCCGCCCAGCGTCGTCGCCGACAGCAGCGCCTCCTGCGGCGTCATGCCGAGATATTTGACGAAGTACTCCAGGTCGGTGGCGTTGGTGCCGTGCGGCGTCCAGGCGAAACCGTAGTCGCCGCCCGGCAGCACGCGGATGCCGCGCCGGTGCATCTTCTTCAACGACTCGATGGCCACTTCGAGTTCGCGGTGGTAGCCCATGCGGGCCGCGATCTCGGGCGTGATGCCCCATTCGCTGGCGTGATAAGAGGTGTTCACCAGCCACGCCAGCCCGGGCGCGACGAACACCTTGTCCTTTTTCGACTCCAGCATGTCCAGCGCTTCTTCATCCGTGAAGCTGGCGTGGTAGATGATTTCGATGCCGTGCCGGATGCACTGCTTGATGGATTCGCAGGAGCGTGCATGCGCGGCCACGCGCTTGCCGAAGCGCTTGGCCTCGGATACGCACATGGCCACTTCCTCTTCGGAGAACTGCGTCATCTCGGCCGGCAGGCCGGCGATGTACTCGCCCGAAAGATTGATCTTCAGCTGGTCTACGCCGTACTTGACGAACTGGCGCACCATCTTGCGCATCTCTTCGGGGCCGGAAACGATGGCGCCGAAGCTCAGTTCCGGGTAGGGCAAGTGGGGCGGCGTGGAGTCGCCCAGGCCGCCCGTGGTGGTGATTTCCTGGCTGGCCGCCAGATACCGGGGGCCCGGCACCTGGCCATCGCGGATGGCATTGCGCGTGACCACGTCCAGCCGCGGCTTGGCGGTCGCCGCGCCGACACAGGATGTCCAGCCCATGTCCAGATAGCGGCGCGCCACGTTGATGCACCAGACGACGTGTTCTTCCACCGGCATGCGCTGGATGGCGTCCAGCGAAGGCTGGTCGTTCCAGGAGAAATGCGTATGCGCCTCGGTCATCCCGGGCATCAGAAAGGCGCCTGCGCCGTCGACCACGGTGACGCCGCCCACCGGCAGCGAGCGCGTGGACCGCGATACGCGGGCAATGCGATTGCCCTGCACCAGCACCTCGCCCAGGTAGGGCAGGGCGCCCGATCCATCGAATACACGCACATTGGTGAACAGCACCTCGGCCATGGCAGTCTCCTGGCGTATGGGTGTGAGCGTCCGCGCGCGAGGCGGACCGGTCCTGGCGGCCGGCCCTAGCGTGCGTGGGCGGCGTAGAAGTCCTTCAATTCACGCAGGCATTCGTCCGGCTTTTCGAATGTCGTCCAATGGCCGCAGCGCGGTAGGACCGCGACGCGGCTGCCGGCAATGCGGTCGCCGATGCCGCGTACCGACTGGGGGGGCGCCACGGGGTCTTCGTCGCCGGTCACGAGCAGGGTGGGGCAGGCAATGCGATCGACGGGCGCGGCCTGCGCGTCGGCCAGCGCGTCGCAGCTGCGGGCGTAGCCGTCCGGGTCCTGCCGCATGACGCTTTCGCGCACCAGCGCGACCGCCGCGGGCCGGTGCTGGCGCGTCTCGGCCGATGTCACGCCCTGCACGATGGCGTCGGCGATTTCCTGCATGCCGGCCGCGCCGTCCTGGCGAGCCCGCTGGCCCCGCGCGCGGATACCGGCGCGGCCGGCATCGGGCGGGCAAAGCAGGGGGCCGAACAGGGCCAGGCTGCGCACCAGCGAAGGCGATTCGACCGCCAATTGGAAGCAGACAATGGTTCCCAGCGAATGGCCGAGGAAATGGGCTCGCTCCACGCCGAGCCGGGTACAGACTTCGCGTACCGACTGCGCCAGGCTCTGGATGCTCAACGCGCCGCCCGCGGACGCGGACCGGGCGCTGCCCGGCATATCGATGCGTATCGTCTTGAAGCGCGTCAGTGCGCTCATGACGGGCGTCCAGTTGTTGGATGAACCGCCCAATCCATGTATGCAGATGGCGGCGTCGCCTTCGCCATCGATTTCCACCGCGATGCGGCCGATGAGTTGGGTCGTCATGCGGGCTGCCTCCGGGATGCGTGCGCATTCCGACAGGCGAACGCGGCTGACGCATCGGGCGCGGGGCGGCGCGCCGACTGCACGCTGGCAATCGTCACGGTTTGTCTCCTCGGCGAGGATATTTTTATTGGGTTGCGAAATGAAGACCCGGTGAGACGCGCGATCCGATTTAAGATACGTGTCTCGTTTTGTGGGACCATCCTAGAAGACGGGTATCTGGCTGTCAACAAAAAATCGGACGTAGAAACATGGGATATTCCCCTAATGCCATTACCGCCGTGCCCGTGGCGCCGGCCAACGGTCCGCGCGCGCGCACGTGGAAACTGCTGATGGAGGCGGCCAGCAGCCTGATCGAAGAGGGGCATACGCCGACGGTGGCGGAGGTCGCCAAGCGCGCGCAGGTGTCGCGCGCCACCGCCTATCGCTATTTCCCGACACGCAGCCGGCTGATCACGGCCATGGTGGATACGGCGCTGGGGCCCGTCCGATCCTGGTCATCCTCGCAGAGCGACGGGCGGGCCCGCATCACGGAGCTGTTCGAGTCGACCTTCATCCGCTTCAAGGATTTCGAGCCGCATATGCGCGCGGCGGCGCAGTTGGCGCTGGAGCACCAGGCGCTGGAACGCGCCGGCATTCTGGAAGAGGAGCCCTATCGGCGCGGGCACCGCATCCGCATCCTGGCGCACGCGGTGGCGCCGTTCAGCGAACAGGTGCCGCGCAAGTCGATCGACCGGCTGCAAAAGGCCTTGTCGATCATCTATGGGATCGAGCCGCACATCATCCTGAAGGACATTTGGGGCGCCAAGAACAAGGAAGTCGAGTCCATCGTTTTCTGGATGGTCGATGCCCTGATCGACGCCACATTGAAGGATGCCAAGGTGATGGCGAAGTCCGGCGGGCGTCGCGGCGCGTCGCGGCGGGTCAATGGCAGCGGCGGATAACCGAGGCCAGCGCCAGTCAAGGCGATAAAAGCGACTGGGGCCATGCGCGGCGCTCATGCCGCATCGCCGGCATGGCGTTTTCACGACGGACGCGTTCGCGCAGCCCGCTTGGCGTCAGGCCCGGACGCCAGGCAGGAAAGGCGCGCAATCCCCCGGGTTCATGGCGCGCCACGCGGCCATATGACCGGCCAGTCTGTCGGATTGCCGGACCAGCATGTCGAGCGCGCGCAAGGTCCTGTCCAGATCCTCGGGTCCGAGCGGAGCGGCATCCATGGGCTTGCCGCATTCCTTCATGGCCGCCAGCGCATCCGCGACGCAGTCGCCGGCGGCGTCCATCACGTTCCCCCACACCGTGTGCATGTCCTGGCGCATGGACTGCAGGGTCCGCCACCACTCGTGCTCCCGTGGCGATCGGCTCGCGTCTTCCGTAGCGGACGCCGTGGCGTCTTTGGTACAGCCCTGCAGGCTTGCCAGGTAGGGCGTGCGGTCACCGGGATACCGGCGGTTCCATTCGTCCAGATGTCCGGACAACCGCTTCATGGACGCGACCATGCGGCACAGGGCCTCGGCCTTGCGTTGAGGGTGCGTATCGCCGCGGGCGATCTGCCAGCTCAGATCGATGGCTTTTCTCAAATGGTGGAAGTCGTTCCACCATTTGGCATGCCAGGATTCCCCGGACCCATTGCGTTGCACCGGCTGGCGTCCTTGCCAGGCGGCCCACTCGCAGCGCGGGTCCGCGGCGGCGGAGCCTGCACGGGCGGGCGCGCCGCCGTGCATCACCCCGCCGGGGTAGTGGCTGGCCGGCGCAATGGATAAGGAATGTACCGTCAATTGATTCTCCTTGAAGCTTGCCGCGAACGTCGCGGCGAGCGTGGGTTTCAAGGGTGACGGGGGAGTTCCTGTCCGCTGACCGGCGGCCGGTGCGTCAGTCCGAGATGTCGATGCACAGATACTTCAGCTCGACGTACTCGTCCAATCCATGCCGGGAGCCTTCGCGTCCCAGGCCGGACTGCTTGACGCCGCCGAAGGGGCCGACTTCATTGGAGATCAGGCCGGTGTTGATGCCCACGATGCCGTATTCCAGCCCTTCGGAAACGCGCCACACGCGCGCGTTGTCGCGCGTATAGAAATAGGCCGCCAGACCGAAGATTGTGTCGTTGGCGAGTCTCAGCGCTTCTTCTTCGGTCTCGAACCTGAACAGCGGCGCCACAGGCCCGAACGTCTCTTCGCGCGCGAACAACATGGATTGCGTCACGTCGCGCACCACGGTGGGCTCGAAGAACGTTCCGCCCAGCGCGTGCGGCTTGCCGCCCACGACCACCTTGGCGCCGGCGCCTGTCGCATCTTCGATGTGCTCGCGCACCTTCTTCACCGCGTGCTCGTCGATCAGCGGGCCTTGCGCGACGCCCGGCTCGAAACCGTCGCCGACCTTCATTGCGCCGACCTTCTCGGCCAGGCGCGCGGCGACCGTGTCGTAGATGCCGGCCTGCACGTAAATGCGGTTGGCGCAGACGCAGGTCTGGCCGGCATTGCGGAACTTGGACGCGATGATGCCGTCGACGGCCTTGTCCAGGTCGGCGTCGTCGAACACGATGAAAGGCGCGTTGCCGCCCAGTTCCAGCGAAAGCTTCTTGATGGTCGGCGCGCACTGCGCCATGAGCTTGCGGCCCACTTCGGTGGAACCCGTGAAGCTGAGCTTGCGCACCGTTTCGCTTTCGCACAGCGCGGCGCCGATGTCGCTGGAGCTGCCGGTGATGACGTGTATGACGCCAGCCGGCACGCCCGCTTCTTCGGCGAGTACGGCCAGCGCCAACGCGGTCAGCGGCGTCTGCTGCGCCGGTTTGACGATCATGGTGCAGCCGGCGGCCAGCGCCGGGCCCAGCTTGCGGGTGATCATGGCCGCCGGGAAATTCCATGGCGTAATGGCGGCGCAGACGCCCACGGCCTGCTTGAGCACCATCATGCGCTGGCCGGCCTTGGGGCTTTGCAGCACCTCGCCGTCCATGCGTTTGGCTTCTTCCGCGAACCATTCCAAAAAGGATGCGGCGTAGCCGATCTCGCCCGCCGCTTCGGTTACGGGCTTGCCCTGTTCCGCCGTCATGATGGCGGCCAGGTCGCCTTGATGGCGCATCATCAGCTGCGCCCAGCGTTGCAGGACGATGGCGCGCTCCTTTGCGGGACGACCCGACCATGCCGGCAGGGCAACCGCCGCACGCGCGATCGCATGCTCGGTTTCGGCGCGTCCCAGCTTCGGCACTGCAACGATGATTTCGCCAGTGGACGGGTTGTTCACGGGTATGGTCGGGCCATCGCCGGCGCCATGCCATTTGCCGTCGATATAGCAGGCATCGCGCAACAGATCGGGGCGTTCCAGCCGTTGGGTCAGGGATGTCGTCACTGCTTGCTCCTGGATGTGCGGCGGCGTCGAGGCACAGCGCGGACGCCGCCGCGGGTGACAAATCGTGCGCAGGGCCATGGGAATCCGTCCTATCGTAAGCCTCTACCGCGCCCTTGCGACGATATTTTTTGTATGCAAAGATATGCATAACGTCAAAACGGGCGCCTTGCGCGCTCAGATACAGAGGAGACGCACGTCGTGCGCATACCGCAGTTCCATTCTCTGCGCCGTTGGCTGATCGCCGCGGCCGTCCTCGCGCCGGCGATCGCAGGCGCTCAAGGCTATCCGGACCGCCCGATCCGCCTCATCGTGCCTTTCGCGGCCGGCGGCGGCACCGACAGCATCGCGCGCGATATGGCGCGCACGCTCGGCGAAAAGCTCGGCCAGGCCGTCGTCGTCGAGAACCGCGGGGGCGGCGGCGGGGCCATCGGCGCGAGCGCCGTCGCGCATGCGGCGCCGGACGGCTATACGCTGCTGTTCGCCACATCGACGTTCGTGACCAACGCGGCGTCCGAAGGCACGGCCAACTACGACGTGGAGAAGTCCTTCCAGCCGATCGCCTTGATCGGACGCGGGCCGCTGCTCGTGGTGGCCTCCCGGGAACTGGGTGTCCAAAGCGTGGCCGAGCTGCGCGCGCTGGCGCAGAAGAAGCCGGGGACGATCAACTTCTGTTCTGCGGGCAATGGCAGCATCAATCACTTGTCGGGCGAATTGTTCAAGCAGCGCGCCAGCGTGCAGATGACGCACGTGCCGTACAAGGGCAGCGGTCCGGCCACGATGGACCTGCTGGCCAATCGCGTGCAGGTGTTCTTCGCCACCGTGCCCACCATCCTGCCGCAGGTGAAGGATGGCCGCGTGCAATTGCTGGCGGTGACGAGCAAGGCGCGATCGCCGTTGTTTCCCGATACGCCGACCATGGCGGAAGCCGGCATTCCGGACTTCGACATCAGCACCTGGTGGGGCGTGCTGGCGCCCGCCGGCACGCCGCTCGAAGTCGTCGGCAAACTGAACGCGGCGGTCAACGATGCCGCGGCGGCAGGGCTGGTCAGCCGCCGCCTGACCGAAGAGGGCGCGCAGCCGTTCAGGGGCGCGCCCGCGGATTTCGCGCAGGTCCTGCATAACGAGCTTGCCATGTGGCGGGACGTGGTGAAGCAGTCCGGCATGAAGCTGGACTAGGGCCTGTTAACGCTAGAAGGAACAGACATGAAAATCGTAGTGCTGCCCGGTGACGGGATCGGACCGGAAACCATGGCGGTGGCCGTGGACGTGCTGCAGGCGGTCGATCGCCGCTTCGGCCTGGGTTTGCAGCTGGACCACGATGTCGCCGGCCATGAAAGCCTGAAGCGTCATGGCGCGACGGTAACGCCCGCGCTGCTGGAGAAGGTGCGCGCGGCCGATGGCTTGATGCTGGGTCCGATGTCGACCTACGACTTCAAGGACGAAGCGAAGGGCGAGATCAACCCCTCCATGTTCTTCCGCAAGAAGCTCGACCTGTACGCCAATATCCGGCCGGCGCGCACCTATCCCGGGATTCCGGCGCGCCTGGGCGAGTTCGACCTGGTGGTGGTGCGCGAGAACACCGAAGGTTTCTATGCCGACCGCAACGTGGAATCGGGCGGCAGCGAAATGCTGATCACCCCCGATGTGGTGGTGTCCCTGCGCCGGATCACGCGCCTGTGCTGCGAGCGCATCGCGCGTTCGGCCTTTGAGCTGGCCATGACGCGCAAGAAGCATGTGACCATCGTGCACAAGGCCAACGTGCTGAAGCTGGGCGATGGCATGTTCATCGAGGAATGCCGCAAAGTGGCGCAAGCGTTTCCGGAGGTGCGCGTGGACGACGTGATCGTCGATGCGATGATGGCGCACGTGGTGCGCGCGCCCGACCGCTACGACGTGGTCGTCACCACCAATATGTTCGGCGACATCCTTTCCGATCTGACCGCAGAGATCTCGGGCAGCCTGGGATTGGCCGGCTCGCTGAACGCCGGCCGCGATCACGCCATGGGGCAGGCCGCGCATGGCTCGGCGCCGGACATCGCCGGCCGGAACATTGCCAATCCCGCCTCGCAGGTGCTGTCCGCCGCCATGTTGTTGAACTGGTACGGCCAGCGCCAGGGCAAGCAGGCCTTCGTCGACGCGGCGTCCGCCATCGACAAAGCGCTGGCGGACGCGGTTGCCGCGCGCGAATGCACGCAGGATGTGGGCGGCACGCTTGGCACGCGCGAAGCCGGCGCGGCTCTGGTCAGGCGGATCGTCTGACCGCAGGCCGCGTCAACCGGGTCTAGCGCGTCACCGTGGCGGCCTCGTTCGCCGCGCTGGGCGCGACGCCGGCACCGGTTTGGGCGGTGCCGGGCAGGGCGGCATCGCCGGCGTTCGACGCGCCGGCCGCGGCCGTGGCGGCGGCGCCATGCCAGTCGCCGCCCAGCGCCTTGACCAGAAATACCGACACCAGCAGCCGCTGGCCGGTGAGCTGGGCGGCCTGCCGTTCCGTATTCAGCACCGCCTGCTGGGCGGTGATCACGTCCAGATACGTCGTCGCCCCGCCGCTGTAGCGGTCGGCCGCCATATCGAGCACGCGGCGGGCGTCCGCCACCGCGGTCCGGGATTGGGCCGTGGCGCGGTCCAGCGCGGCCAGGCCGCTGATGCCATCCTGCACCTCCTGCATCGCGCCAAGCACGACCCGCCGGTAATTCGCCACCGTCGCTTCATAGCCGGCGCGCGCGAAATCCACGTTCGCGCGGGTGCGTCCGGCGTCGAACAGCGTTTGCACGGCGGAAACGCCGACCGACCACAGCAGGCTCGGCGCATCCAGCAGGGTGCCGATCTCCCTGCTGTCGGCGCCGATGCTCGGATTCAGGATGATGCTGGGATAGAAGGCCGCGGTGGCCACGCCGATCTGGGCATTGGCCGCGGCCATGGCGCGCTCGGCGGCGGCGATGTCGGGCCGGCGCTCCAGCAGGTCCGACGGGATGCCCAACGGAATGGCGGGCGGCGCCATGGCCGCCGTCAAGGGCTGCGGCGGCAGCGAGAAATCCGGGGCGGGGGTTCCTGTCAGCGACGCGATCGCGTGTTCGAACTGGGCGCGCTGCCGGGCCAGGATTTCCACCTGGGTCAAGGTGTTGTCCAGCAACGCCTGCTGCTGGGCCACTTCCAGGCCGGACGCCGCGCCGCCTTCATAGCGCGCGGTAATCAGCTCCAGGGCCCGGCGCTGCAGCGCGATGGACTGGTTGACCACGTCGATCTCGGTGTCCAGCGCGCGCAGGTTCACATAGTTGGCGGCCAGTTCGGCCGTCAGCACCAGGCGCGCATTGGCCAGGTCGGCTTCGGCCTGTTGGGCCGATGCGCGCGATGCCTGTACGGCGTTGTGCACGCGTCCGAACAGGTCTGCCTCATAGCTTGCGTTCAGCGAGAAGGAAAAGTCGTTCTGCACCGTCGAGTATTGCGGCGATGCGTAATTGGTCAGGGGCCGGTTGCCGGAAATCTTGAAGCGCGACGCGCGCGCGCCGGCGCTGATGGCGGGGAACAGGCCGGCGCTGCTGGCATCGGCCGCGGCGCGCGCCTGCGCCAGGCGCGCCGCCGCCACGGCCAGCGAGGGGTTGGCGGCAAGCACCTGTTGCTGCAGGCGATCCAGCGTCGGGTCGCCGTAGCGCCGCCACCACTCGCCCTTGTCGGCGGCGTCGCCCGGCGTGGCCGGGCGCCAGGGCGATTCCAGCTTCCAGGTCACCGGAAGGTTCACCGCGGGCCGCTGGTATTCGGGCCCCACCGAGCAGGCCGCGAGCAGCGCGGCCAGCGATAGTGTCGCGAAGCGTGGTGCTTTCTTCATTGGGCGCTTCCGCCGGCCTCGCCCGCCGTCGTACCCATCATGGGTGTCAGGGCGGGCGTGGTCGCGGCCGGTCCGCCCCGCGCAACCTGCACAATGTCGCCCGTGGCAAGTGAATCGGCCGGATTGAGCACCAGCCGGTCGGCGGGTCCCACGCCGTCGATCACCTCGATGGATTGGCCGTAGTTTCGGCCCAGGGTTACCCGGCGCAGCGCGACGCGGCCGTCCGAGACGACCACGGCCACCATGGCGCCTTCGCGGCGGAACAGCAGGGCGTTGGTGGGAACGGCCAGCGTATCCCCGGCCGGCAGGTCCAGCGCCACCTGCACGTAGGCGCCGGGCAGCAGGCGGCCTTCCGGATTGCGCAGGCTGACCTCGACCTGCATGGTGCGGGTGGCCAGGTCGATGGACCCGGCGGTGCGCGCGATCGTGCCCGGAAAGCCTTCTCCGCCGAGTTCGGCCTGGCGGATGGTCACGTGCTCGCCCACCTTGACCTGCTGCGCGTAGCGCTGCGGCACGTTGATGTAGACGCGCAGGGGATCCGTCTGCGACAGCAGGAACAGAGGGCGCCCGCTGCCCGCGTCGATCAGGTCCCCCACGTCCACGTTGCGGCGCGTGATGATGCCCGGGAACGGCGCGACGATGCGCTTGAAGCTTTCAAGCTGGCGCAGACGCTGTTCGTTGGCCTGGGCCGCCGCGAGATTGGCGGCCGCCTGGGCCGCATTGCCGCGCTTCTCGTCCAGGTCCTGCTGCGAGACCACGTCCTTGCGGCGCAGGGCTTCCCAGCGCGCCAGCGTGCTGTTGGCCAGGGCCAGCGCGGCCTTGGCCTGTTCGCGCGACGCGATGGCCTGCGACAGTTGCTGGTCGATCTCCGGGGTTTCGATTTCCGCCAGCAGTTCGCCTTGCTGCACGCGGCTGCCGATGTCCTTGGTCCAGCGCTTCAGATAACCGCTGGCGCGGGCCGACAGCGGCGCCTGGACATAGCCTTGCAGGGTGCCGGGCAGGGCGAGCGTCTGGCCCTTCTGCGGCTCGGAGGGCAGAGTGGTCTGCACGTATTGAAGCGCACGTTCGCGGGTGCCGGCCTGCAGTTCGCTGGCGTTCTGGATGCGGCTGACGACGGTGCGCGCCGCGCCCAGCGCCAGCAGGATCATCACGGCCAGCACCAGCAGCCGCGTGCGCCGCACGATGCGCTCGCGTTTGGGCAGGTCGCCGCCGGCCGCATCGGCCGGATTCAGCGGGTGTATCCCCAGTTGGTTGTGTCGCTGCTCCGACATGTTTTCAGGTCTCCCGCCGCGCGGGCGCGGCCGGCACGGCAGGGGCTTGCGCCTGTCCGGATGCGGCCTTGCGGCGTCCCAATCGATGATGTACGCCGGCGAAGACCACCGGCACGAAGAAAAGCGTGGAAACGGTGGCGAACAGCAGGCCGCCGATGACGGCGCGGCCCAGGGGCGCGTTCTGCTCCGCGCCTTCGCCCAGCCCCAGCGCCATGGGAATCATGCCGATGATCATCGCCAGCGCGGTCATCATGACCGGACGCAGGCGTGTGGCGCCCGCTTCCAGCGCGGCCGACAGCACGGGCGCGCCTTCCGCGCGGCGTTGCCGCGCGAAGGACACCAGAAGGATGCTGTTGGCCGTGGCCACGCCCATCGTCATGATCGCGCCGGTGAGCGCCGGCACGCTGAGCGTGGTGCCGGTGATGAACAGCATCCAGGCGATGCCGGCCAACGCTGCGGGCAGGGCCGTAATGATGATGAAGGCGTCGATCCAGGACTGGAAATTCACGACGATCAGCAGGTAGACCAGCACGATGGCCATCGCCAGTCCGACGCCCAGGCCGATGAAGGAGCTTTGCATGGTTTCGACCTGGCCCCGGATGGCGACCTGGCTGCCGCGCGGCAGCTTGTGGCGGATCTCGTCCACGCGCCGCGATACCTCGGCGGCGACGCTCGCCAGATCCTTGCCCTGCACGCTCACGTAGACGTCGATGGCCGGCTGGATGTTGTAGCGCGACATCACGGCCGGCTGGCGCGAGGGCCGCACGTCGACCAGGTTGCCGAGCAGCTGCGTGTTGCCGCCGCCCGCCGCGCCCGGCGCGCCGACAGGCAGCGCCAGCAATTGGTCCATGCCGTCGATCTGGTATTGCGGCGCCTGCACCGCCACGTTGTAGACCACGCCGTTCTGGGGGTTCAGCCAGAAGGCGGGCGAGGTCTGCGTGCTGCCTGAAAGCGCGATCAATACGCTCTGCCCGACGTTGGCGGCGCTCAGGCCGACCTGTTGCAGGCGCGTGCGGTCCATCATCATGTTCAGCGTGGGCAGGTCCAGGCGCTGGTGCACGTGGGCGTCCACCGCGCCCGGGATGTCGCGGACGGACCGCACCAGTTCGCTCGCCAGGCCGGCGTTGCCGTACATGTCCGGCCCGGTGAATTGCACGTTGATGGCGGCCGGCAGGCCGAAGTTCAGGATCTGCGTGACGATGTCCGCCGGCTGGAAGAAGAATTCCAGGCCGGGAAAGCGCTTGGGCAATTCGGCGCGCAGCAGGGCGATGTAGTCGTCCGTGGGCGCGTGACCGTCGCGCAGCGACATCAGGATCTCGCCATCGAGCGTGCCGAACGTGCCGGCGTTGCTGTACGAAAGGTTGATGCCGCTGTTGGGCACGCCCAGATTGTCCAGAATGGTTTCCAGGTCGCGCGCCGGAATCAGTTCGCGGATGACGTTTTCCACTTCGTCGGCCAGCCTGGCGGTTTCCTCGATGCGGGTGCCGGTGGGCGCGCGCATGTGCAGGCGGATCTGGCCCGCATCCACGGTCGGGAAGAAGTCCCGACCCAGGAAGGGATAGAGCAGACAGGACGCCAGGCAGAAGCCCAGGAACCCCAGCGCGAAAGCCTTGCGCCGCGCCAGCTGCACCGACAGCACCAGCGTGTACGCGCGGCGCATGCGCTCGAAGCGCTGGTCGAAGGCCCGGTACACGCGCTGCAGCGGGCTGGGGCGCGCGTCCGGATCCTGCCTGCCGTGGCTCTTCATCAGCAGCATGACCAGCGTCGGCACCAGCGTGCGCGACAGGATGTAGGAGGCCAGCATGGCGAAGACCACCGCCTCGGCGAGCGGGACGAAGAGATAGCGCGCCACGCCGGACAGGAAGAACATCGGCACGAAGACGATGCAGATGCACAGCGTCGAGACGAAGGCCGCGACGCCGATCTCGTTGGCGCCGTCCAGGATGGCGGGCTGAAGCTCCTTGCCCAGATGCAGATGACGCTCGATGTTCTCGATGGTGACGATGGCCTGGTCCACCAGGATGCCGACCGACAGCGCCAGCCCGCCCAGCGTCATCAGGTTCAGCGTTTCCCCCAGGGCCTTCAGGGCCAGAATGGAAGCCAGGATCGACAAAGGGATCGTCAGCGCGATGATGAGGGTGCTGCGCCAGTTGCCCAGGAACAGCAGGACCATGGTGGCGGTGAGCAATGCGGCGATCAGCGCTTCGATGATCACGCCCTTGACCGCGGCCTTGACGAAGACCGACTGGTCGAACAGCGGCGTGACCTTGATGTCGGCCGGCATGGTCTGCACCACGCTGGGCAGCAGCTCGCGCAGGTTGGCGACGATATCCAGCGTCGAGGCGCCGCCGTTCTTCAGCACGGAGAGCAGCACGCCGCGCACGCCGTCCTGGCGCACGATGTTGGTTTGCGGGTTGAAGCCGTCGCGCACGTAGGCGACGTCGCGCAGGTAGGTGGTGGCGCCGCCCGGCACGGTGCGCACTGGCAGGTCGTTCAGCCCGTTGATGGTCTCCGGCGAGCTGTTCATCCTGACGTTGTATTCGGTCGCGCCGAACTTGGCCGTGCCGGACGGCAGGATCAGGTTCTGCGCGTTGATGGCATTGACGACGTCGGCGGGCGACAGCCCGCGCGCCTGCAGTGCCTGCAGATCCAAGTCCACCGAAATCACGCGGTTCTTGCCGCCGTAGGGAAACGGGATGGCGACGCCCGGTATGGTGATCAGCCGGGGCCGCAGCGTTTGCAGCGCCGCGTCGAACAGGGCCTGCTCGGGCAGCGTCGGGCTGGACAGGCCCAGCTGGATGACGGGGATGCTGGAAGCGGAATACTTGATGACCAGGGGCGGCGTGATGCCCGGCGGCAGTTGCCGCACCTGCGTCTGTTCGGCCGCCACCACCTGCGCGATGGCCGTCTGGATGTTGGCGGTGGGCTGGAAGAAGATTTTGATGACCGTGATGCCGGCCAGGGATTGCGACTCGATGTGCTCGATGTCGCTGACCGTGGTCGTCAGGCCGCGTTCGTTCTGGGCGGCGATGCGCTGGCCCATCTCCTGCGCCGACAGGCCGTTGTAATTCCAGATGACGCTGATGACCGGGATATTGATTTCCGGAAAGATGTCCGTCGCCATGCGCATCAGCGCGAACGGCGTCGCCAGAAGTATCAGCAGCGCCATCACGATGAACGTATAGGGACGGCGCAATGCCAGTTGCACTACGGACACGGCTTGCCCCGCACAGGCGGACCGGAAAAGCACTGCTGCTGCATCATGATGCGACCGCCAGAGAAAGGGCGTGAAGGGCCTGCGTGAAGGCGCCCGGACGCGGCCTCCGTGTTGCCGGAGTGCGCCGCGTTGGCGCGGCCCGTGTGCCGGAATATGACTACGAAACGTAACAGCTATTTTTGGCGAAGGGCTGCCAAAGCGCAAGGCGGATAAACGCGGGGTTTGCCCCTATATCGGGCAATTCGCGCGCCGATGCCGCTCCGATTCACAACAGCGGGCCAGTGGCCGCGCGTTTTCGCAGTTGCATGTGTGAACCGGATCGGGCGCCGCGGGCATGCTGCGCCGCAAGGCATGACGCTGCCGCGCTGGGTTAAGCTCACGCCCGTTCCATCTGAACCGCCATTGATCAAGCCATGCCTCTTCCGTCCCGATCCTTCATCGCCACCATCGAAGATTTGCGCAAGATCGCCGAACGGCGCGTGCCGCGTATGTTCTACGACTACGCGGATTCCGGCTCCTGGACCGAATCGACGTACCGCGCCAACGAGGCGGACCTGCAGAAGATCCGCTTCCGCCAGCGCGTGGCCCGCAATATGGAGAACCGCAATATCGCCACGACGATGGTGGGCATTCCCGCCGCCATGCCGGTGGCGCTGGCGCCTACCGGCTTGACCGGCATGCAGCACGCGGACGGCGAAATCCTGGCCGCGCGCGCCGCCGAGGCCTTCGGCGTGCCGTTCACGCTATCGACGATGAGCATCTGCTCGATCGAGGACGTTGCCGCCCATACCACCAAGCCGTTCTGGTTCCAGCTGTATGTGATGCGCGACAAGGATTTCATCGAGCGCCTGATCGATCGCGCGAAAGCCGCCAATTGCTCGGCGCTGGTGCTGACGCTGGATCTGCAGATCCTGGGCCAGCGCCACAAGGACCTGCGCAACGGGCTGACCGCGCCGCCGCGGCTGACGTTGCGCAATATGCTGAACCTGATGACCAAGCCCGCGTGGTGCTACGGCATGCTGGGCACGCAGCGGCGCACCTTCCGCAATATCGTCGGCCATGCCAAGGGCGTGGGCGACATGGCGTCCCTGTCCTCGTGGACGGCCGAGCAGTTCGATCCGCGCCTGAGCTGGGACGATGTGGAGTGGATCAAGAAGCGCTGGGGCGGCAAGCTCATTCTCAAGGGCATCCTGGATCCGGAGGACGCGCGTTTGGCCGTGAACACCGGCGCGGACGCCGTAATCGTCAGCAACCACGGCGGCCGCCAGCTCGACGGCGCGATGTCGGCCATCAGCATGCTGCCGTCCATCGTCGATGCGGTGGATTCGAAGATCGAAGTGTGGATGGACAGCGGCATCCGGTCCGGCCAGGACATCCTGCGCGCCGTCGCGCTGGGCGCGCGCGGCACCATGATCGGCCGGGCCTTCCTTTATGGCCTGGGCGCGGGCGGGCAGGAGGGCGTCACCAAGGCGCTGGAAATCCTGGCCAATGAACTGGACGTGACGATGGCGCTGTGCGGCCATCGCGACATCCACGACATCGACCGCGATATCCTGGTGCCCGGCACCTATCCCACCGCCACGGGCTGGACGCAGACCGGCGTATCGATTCCGCAGCCTGCGCGCGCAATCGCGGTATGAACCCGGCGGCATGGGGCAGCCTGCGATTGCGGCCGCCCCATGCCGGCCCATGCCGCCCGGATCGAACGGATCTCGAATTTCCGGCACGAGCGGCGCAACGCCGACAGCGGGCCACCGCTTGCCGCCTTATGCGGCGGCGTCCATCGGCAGGATGGTGACACGCAGCCCCGGGCCGAAGCCGGCGCCCGCGTCGCGCATGGAGAAGCGCAGCGCCAGGCCGTGATTGCGCGCGATGCGCAGGGCGATGGAGATGCCCAGTCCGCTGCCGGCTTCTTCATTGCCCGCGGCGCGCACAAAGCGTTCGCCCAGCCGCGGTAGTATCTGCGGCGCGATGCCGGCGCCCTGGTCGTCCACGAATATGCGCGAACCGGTGAACGTCAGCCGCACACGCGAGTGACGCGGCGCATACCGGATGGCGTTGTCCAGCAGATTCTTCAGCATGATGGACAAGGCTGCGGTATCGCCGGCCATGGGCAAGGGCGGCTGTCCGGCGGGCGGCCATTCGACGTCGATATCGATATCCCGGCGGTCGGCAATCCACAGGCAGTCGCCCAGGGCCAGTTCGGCGGCCTGCCGCCAATCGGCCGCCGCGGCAGCGGCGCCGCGCACCGCGCTGTCCAGCCGCGCCATCGTCAGCAGCTGGGAGACCAGCCGGTCCAGCCGCTCCAGCCCGCGCGCAACGCGGGCCTGCACCTGGGAACGCTCGCCGGGGTCGCCGGTGCGCTGCAGGACGTCCCACTGCGCACGCAAGGCTGCCAGGGGCGTGCGCAGTTCGTGGGCGGCATCGGCGGTCAGGCGCCGTTCCTGATCGATCAGCGCCGCCACGCGAGAGAGCAGTCCGTTCATGGCGCGGATCAGGGGTTTCAGTTCGTCGGGGCTGCGCTGCATCGGCAGCGGGCTTGCGTCTTCCGGTTTGCGCCGCTCCAGGTCGCGCGACAGTCGCCGCACCGGCGCAAGCGATCGCCGCACCGCCACCACCAGTGCGGCGATCAGTATGGGCAGGCCGATGAGCCAGGGCAGCATCTGGCTCAGCACGTAGTTCACCGCCAGTTCGTTGCGCTCGCCCAGGCGCTGTCCCACGGCCACGCGGACGCTCCCGGCCGGGTCGTCCAGGTAGTACAGGCGCCACGGCGCGCCGTTGACGTCCGTGTCCAGAAAGCCCTGGGTGTGGCCGCGCGGAAACTGTTGCGCGCCGGGATCGAGCACGAGTGGTGCGCCCGCCCCGCGCCAGATGGCGATGGAGACATCGCCGAGGCTGGCGTGGCCTTTGTCGGCCGGCAGCCGTTCGGGCAGGGGCTCGGGCGAAGGCGGCGTGGACGCCGGCAGCAGACGCGCCACGGCAAGCGCCTGCTGCGCCATCCGCACCATGTCGGTGTCATACAGCTCATCGATTTCGCGCATGGCGCGCCAGTAGGTGCCCGCCACCGTAAGCATCCAGGCCAGCGCGGCCGCCAGGAGCACGGAAACGATGAGTCTTTTCTGCAGGCTCATGCGTCGCCATCCACCTGTCCCAGCGCGTATCCCGACCCGCGCAGGGTACGCACGATCTTGGGATGTATCTTCTTGCGCACGTGGTGCACGTAAACCTCCAGCGTATTGCTCTCCAGCTCCGTATCCCAGTCGTAGAGTTTGTCGCGGATGAATTCCCGCGTCAGCACCCGGTTCGGGTAGGTCAGGAAAAGCTCCAGCAGGAGGGTTTCGCGCACGGAAAGATCGACCCGCTGGCCCTTCCAGTACACGGTGTGCGATGCGGGATGGTATTCCAGCGCGCCATGGCGCCAGACCGGCTGAGGCTTGCCGGCGACGCGGCGGGTCGCGGCGCGCAGGCGCGCCGCCAGTTCGTCGAGCGTGATCGGTTTGATGAGATAGTCGTCGGCGCCAGCGTCCAGGCCCGCGATGCGGGAATCGATGGCATCGCGCGCGGTCAGGATGATCACGGGCGACATGCGTCCCGACTGGCGCCAACGGGTGAGAAGCGCGATGCCGTCCTCGCCGGGCAGGCCCAGGTCCAGCACCACCGCGTCATAGTCCACGCTGCCCATCGCCTGATCGCCTTCCGCGCCGCTGACGAACCAGTCGACCGCGTAGCCCAGCAGCCGCAATCCTTTCTTCAGGCCGTCGCCGATCAGCGGGTCGTCTTCGATGATCAGGATTCTCATGCACGTCCTTCCGGCGCCGCCGCGGCCCGCCGGTTAATTTTCCATTAAGGTTTCCCGCCTATGCTGCGCGCCCAGCTTGCAGGAAACCCGAGGATGGGAGCTTTTACACAGCAGTATGGAATCGTACATCCGGCGGGTTCCGCGCCGGCGGGGCCGGAGGCAGCGGACCACCCGCCGCGGCATGACGGCGCATCTCCCAACCCCGGGCATTGCGGCCGCCCGCCGCAGAGCAACGCCTGCGAGGCGGTCCTGCGCATCCTGATCGAGAGCGGCGAGACCGGCCGGCTCCCATGGGTGATGCTGCGGCCGCGCGGGCACGATGGCGACGGCATCTTCGGCGGGGATTTCGATTTTCTGATCGACGGCGAGCGTTTCGACGAGATCCTGCGCACGGTCTACTCCGTGTGCCAGGAGGCCGGCGTCAGCTTCATCGTGCGGCAAGCGGCGCCGTTCAAGCGTCAGATCGAATTGCTGGACGACGGCGGCCGCCGCGTGACGCTGGAGCTCTGGACGCAAGCCGAGCTGCGCGTGCAAGGCAGCCGCGGGCACATGACGCGCGGCGGCGTCGCCTACGCGGCCTACGAGGCGCTGGATCCGGCCGGGCGACTGGCCTTGCTGGCGGCGCTGTTCGTACTGCACCTGCATCACAAGAAGAAGGATCTGCGGCTAGCGCTGGTGCGCGAGCGGCTGAGCTATTTTGCCAATGCCGCGCACGGCGTGCCCGGATTGCGTGTCGCGCTGGATGGGCTGCTCAGCGGCGACATGGATCTGGATGCCGCGCGCCACGTCGCGATGGCGTTCCTGAACGAACGCGGCGTGCCGGTCCTGCCGCCTGCCACGATCGCCGCCCGCCGCCTGGCGTGGCGGTTGCGCCGGGCGCTGCATTGGCCCGCCTGGCGCACGGTGGCCGTGGTGGGGCCGGACGGCAGCGGCAAAAGCGCGCTGATCGACGACCTGCAAGCCAGTCCGGAGGGCCGCGGGTTCCGCTTCAAACGGTTCAAGCGCCTGTTCCGCAAGCCGCTTTTCTATTGGGGCAAGGAACCGCGCAATGTGCGCGAGGAAAAGCGCCTGTGGCTGGTGCTGCCGGTGGCATGGGGCGCCTTTACGCTGTTGCAGCTGTTCACGGGGTGGCGGCGTCCCTTGCTGCTCGATCGCTATTTCTACGATTACTTCGTGCGCAATGTGCGGGTCGGCGCGGGCGCGCCGTTGCGCCGTATCTCCGCATATCCCTTGTGCAGCGCGCTGACGCCGCCGCCGCAACGCCTGGTGGTCGCGTCCTGCCCGGCGCAGGTCATACATACCCGCAAGCAGGAGATGACCGCGGACGCCATCGCGGCCATGTACGAGGTGTACCTGGATCAGGTCCGGCGCGGGATGCTTCCCGCGACGCTGTTCTGCCATACGGGCGGCAGCCGTGAGCAATCCGGCCTGCACGTGCGGCGTTTTCTTGCGGCATCCGGGGCGGACTGAGCCCGGTTCATCGCTCCCTGGCGCCCGTCGCGATCCCTGAATCAAAATCCAAAGCGGGTCTTGGCGGTCGAACGCGGCGAGCGTTCAAGCCGGGCGTTCGCGGTCCGCGTGGCCCAGGTCGCGGCCGGGATCGATCTGGTCGCGCACCGCCTGCTTCAGCGTCTTCGCATCGGGGAATCCGGCCTGGACCTTGCGGTCCCAGAGCAGCACGTCGTTGCAACGCACCTGGAATATGCCGCCCGTGCCCGGGACCAGCGCGACTTCTCCCAGATCCGTGCCAAAGGTCGAGAGCAGTTCCTGCGCCATCCAGGCGGCGCGCAGCAGCCATTGGCACTGGGTGCAATACGTGATGGTGATGCGGGGCAGGGCAGGCGTGTTCATATTGCTTCTCCGGCGGCGGGCATCAATGCCTGGATCAAGGCGCGCGCGTAATTGGGCAGGCCGTCCCAGGCGCGCGCGCACAGCATCAATCGGCGGTCGGCCCACGATTCGTCGAGTATAAGCACGCGCGCGCCGCCCTGGCCGGCCCAGCGCCGGGCGGCCGCTTCCGGCATGATGCCCAGGCCCGCTCCTTGTATCACCATGCGGGCCACGGCGTCGAAGTTCTGCGCGCGCACCCGCGTGCGTGGCCGGCGGCCGAGGCGGGCGGCCTGATCGTCCAGGTAGATGCCAAGGGCCGCGGAAACCGGCAGCCCGACGTGGTCGTAATCCAGGCTTTCGCTGTAGCGCACGCGGGCGCGGCGCGCCAGCGCGTGACCGCGAGGCGCCAGCAGCACGAGGCGGTCGCGGCGGAATTCGGTGGTGTACAGCCCGGCCAGATCCATCGCGTCGGAGACGATGCCCACATCGGCCGTGCCTTCCCGCAGTTCCGGAACGATGCGATGGCTCGGTTGTTCCTGCAGGTCCACGTCGATGTTGGGATGCGTGCGCAGAAAGGCGCCCAGCGGTTCGGGCAGATGTTCGGTCAACGCGGCGGTGTTGCACAGGAGCCGGATGCGGCCCTTGAAGCCGCTGGCGTAATCGCCCAGGTCCTCCTGCATGCGGCCGACCTGCTGCAGCAGGCTGCGCGCATGCCAGGCCAGCGCCTGCCCAGCGGCCGTGGGCTGCACGCCGCGGCGTCCGCGGGTCAGCAGGGCGGCGCCGAGCGAAGCCTCCAGCCCTCGCAGCCGCGCGCTGGCCGAGGCCAGCGACAGGTGGGTGCGCGCGGCGCCTGCGGTAATGCTGCCCGTGTCGGTCGTATTCAGGAAGAGGCGCAGGTCGGTCAGGTCGAAATGGAAATGCATGACGGTACGCGGCGGGTATGTGAACGCAGGCGTGACACCTTGGCGCGGTGCGCCTGGCGCCGTTGCAGTCGCGCCGCCGCGCGGGGGCAGGGCGCAGGCGGGCGCGATGCCGCCTGCCTACGGGAAATCCGAAGGCAGCCTCAGTGTAATACCGCTATGCGCAGCCGGCGCGCGCAGGCATCATGCGCGCATGCATACCTTCTTCGACTTCTATCGCGACGGCGGCGTCAGCCTGATTCTCCTGGTCGCGGCCAGCTTCGCCGTGGCCGGCATGGTGAAAGGCGTGATCGGCCTGGGTCTGCCCACGGTATCCATCGGTTTGCTGAGTGTGGCTCTGGCGCCGCCGCAGGCTGCGGCGCTGCTGGTCATTCCATCGATGGTGACCAATGTCTGGCAGCTCGCGGCCGGCGGGCGCTTTCTTTATCTGCTGCGGCGCCTATGGCCCATGCTCGCGGGCATCGTGGCGGGCACCTGGGCTGCCGGCCTGTGGCTGGCGGGGCGCGAGACGGCGTGGGCGTCCCATGCGCTGGGCGCGGCGCTGCTGGTCTATGCCGCGGTCGGGCTGAGCCCGCTGCGCCTGTCGGTGCCGGCCCGTGCGCAGGCCTGGGCCGGGCCGCTGGTCGGGGCCACCACCGGCGCAATCACATCCGCGACGGGGGTTTTCGTCATCCCGGCCGTGCCTTACCTGCAGGCCCTGGGGCTGAACCGTGACGAGCTGGTGCAGGCCATGGGGTTGGCGTTCACGGCTTCCACCATCGCGCTGGCCGGGGACCTGATCCACGGCGGGCAACTGGGCGGACGTGAAGCCTGGGCCTCGCTGCTGGCGCTGGTCCCCGCGCTGGCCGGGATGGTGCTGGGGCAATGGCTGCGTCACCGCGTCAGCGCCGCGACCTTCCGCCGCTGTTTCTTCATCGGCATCGGCGCGTTGGGCCTGCACCTGCTGATTGCGTAGTCATGCGGGGCTCCTTCCAGCGTTGACTGGCCCCAGGGCAGCGCTCAGGACTCGGCACGCGCGGAAGCCGGCGCGCCGCGGCGCCTGGCCAGCGACGCCACCAGGGGATGGGCGTCGAAATGCGCGATCAGCCGCGCCTTCTGTTTGTCGGTCACTCCCGACTCCTGGATCATGCCGCGCCAATGCGCATGGGCCGCCCGCACGCAATCCGCGATGACCTTGGAAGCCGGTTTTTCGGGGATGCCCAGGGCCGCGCAGAACGCGCGCAGGAGCGCCGGCGAAAGCATCTGCTGACGGCGCCCGGTAGCTTCGCGCCGCAAGCCCGGCAACATGGCGGGCGGCATCAGATACAGCGCATGTCCCACCGCACCGCCGAAGGCCGCGTAGGCGACGATGTCATAGGCCGGCGGCAATTCCGGCGCGCGGCCGTCGCGATACAGCAGGCCAATGTTCTTCAGATGCATGTCGGGGTTGCCGAGCATTTCATTGACGACCAGCCGCCGCAACAGCTCGTGGACCGCCGCTTCGCCCAGTGAAGGGAAGCCCAGCAGGACCGCGGCAATGTCCAGGTACGTCCAGGGTTCGCCGGCCCGGCGCCGGCCGCCGTATTTGTCTTCCGGCATCTCGCCGAACACCTGCGCGAAATCTTCGCAGTGCACGCGGCCCTGCGGCGGGCGGTCGTAGCGCACCACTGCCAGAAACGGCGTGCGGGTGTCGGCATCGCCCAGGTCGTACCCATGCTGCACCGCCAGTTTTTCCAGGGGTTCCAGGTACGCTTCGCAGGTATCGACGCCGGCCGCGCGCGCCAGCGCCAGGGACAGGTGTTCCAGTTCCGGCAGGCGCGGCCGGTCCACCACGGGGAGCTTGGCGATGATGTGGGTGTCCTGGTCCTTGGTGCGGCCGACGTAGCGGCCGTTCTCCAGGATTACGCCGACCTTGGGTTGCACGCCCGACAGCGACACCCCTTCTTCCAGCGGGTCCGCCGTCACGGACATTTCCAGGGCGTCCTGGGTCTGCGTGACATAGTGTGCCAGCTCGTCGCGCGACAGGGTCAGCGGCAGGGCATGGACGTTGCCGGGCAGATCGCGGCCGCATGCCGCGAGCATCTCAAAGTTGTCTTTCGGACTGCAGCCCCGCAAGGCCGCCACATGGTCGCGAAAGATGCCTTCGGGCAGCAGGTTCTGAAAGAAGGGCGGGAGCAGCCAGCCGTTTTTTTCCGAGAACCAGCCATTGAAGTTTTCGGACTGCACGTCGTGCCAGAACAGCGCCTGTTCTTCCGGCGTATCGGCCAGCAGGCCGGCAGACAGCGTTGGCGGCGCGGGATCGCGGATATACGATTCATCGGCCACGAAGCGCGTGATGATGCCGGCGCCCGGATTCTCGCCGGCAGGATCCTCGCCGTACTGGAACAGCACGCCCACGCGCCGGGCGCCCAGAAAAATCCCCAGGGCTTTGACGTTCATTCACGTTTCCCCTTGGCGCGCGGGGCGGCGGCCGCTGGCTCCGATGGCGCGCCCTGGCGCTGGATCCGCGCCAAGGCGCCCTGTACGCGCGAACGCACCACGGGGGGCCGGACGGCGGGTCCGGGCGCGGCGCCGGCGGCCGCTTCCCTGGGAACGAGCACCAGTTCCAGGCCCAGCCGGTCGCATAGCGCCAGCAGCGTGCTGAGCTTGAAGTCCTCGCGGCCGCTGAGCACGTTGGTCAGCGTACGCTGCGAGATGCCGGCCTGCGCCCGCAGTTCCGCCTGGGATAGCCCGGCATGGGAGAGGGCGGTGCGCAGCACCTGGGCGACCTGGGCGTGCGATGTCATGGAGGCAATAAAGTAGTGTGAATCGTGATTGAACTACTATATTGCTATCCCGCATACGGGTCAACCTTCCACTACTTTATTGCCTGATAGGGCGGAATTGGCACTTTAATGCTAAACATGGCGAGCTCATGAAAAACCAAGAGACTGTTCTGCTGACGCCCGGCGAAATGGCGGCGGCCGACCGCGCGGCAATCGCGGCGGGCCGATCCGGCGCCGAATTGATGCAAAACGCTGGCGCCGCCGTCGCGCGCGCGGTCCAGGCGCGCTGGCCGCGGCAACGGGTGGCGGTGTTGTGCGGTCCGGGCAACAACGGCGGGGACGGCTTCGTGGCCGCCAGGCACCTTGCCGCCGCGAACTGGCCGGTGACCGTGGCGCTGCTGGGCGACAGACGGGCGCTGAAGGGCGATGCGGCGCATCACGCCGCCTTGTGGCAAGGCGATGTGGCGCCGATGGGTCCCGACGTGCTGGAAGACGCCGACATCGTGGTGGATGCGATTTTCGGCGCCGGCCTGGCGCGGCCCGTGGAAGGCGTGGCCGCCGATACGCTGCGTGCGGCGGCTCGGCGCGGATTGCCGGTTTGCGCGGTCGATATGCCCAGCGGCGTGGACGGCGCCACGGGAGAAGTGCACGGCTACGCGGCGCCCGCGGCATGCACGGTGACATTTTTCCGCAAGAAGCCCGGCCACCTGCTGCTGCCGGGGCGCGCACTGTGCGGGGACCTCATCCTGGCCGATATCGGCATCCCGCCGTCCGTGCTCGATGGCATCCGCCCCGCGGCCCATGAGAACACGCCGGCCGCATGGCTGGACGGCTTTCCATGGCCGCGCCTGGAGGCCCACAAGTATGCGCGCGGCCATGCCGTCGTGCTGGGCGGCGAAGTCATGACCGGCGCTGCCCGCCTTTCCGCCCTGGCCGCTGCGCGCGTCGGCGCCGGGCTGGTTACGGTGGCGGCGCCCGCGTCCGCATGGCCCATCTACGCGGCCGCGCTCACCGGCATCATGGTCCTGCCGATCGCCGGCGCGGACGCGGCGGCGGCGGGACAGCCGGCGCAGTCCTTTGCGCAATTGCTGGCCGATCCGCGCAAGAACGCCATCGCCTTGGGCCCCGGCGCGGGCGTTTCGGCGGCGACGCGGTCACAGGTTCTGGCGGCCTTGGCGACTGGACGCGCCGTGGTGCTGGACGCCGATGCGCTTACCGCTTTCGCGGACGCGCCGGACGCGCTGTTCGATGCGATCCGCGGACCGTGCGTGCTGACGCCGCACGAGGGCGAGTTCGGACGCCTTTTCGGCGCCGGCGGGGACAAGCTGACGCGCGCGCGCCGGGCCGCCGCGCGCAGCGGCGCGGTCGTCCTGCTCAAAGGCGCCGATACGGTCATCGCCGCGCCGGACGGCCAGGCCGCCATCAACGCCAATGCGCCGCCCGATCTGGCCACCGGCGGCAGCGGCGACGTCCTGACCGGGATGATCGCCGGTCTGCTGGCGCAAGGCATGGCGCCCTTCGATGCCGCCTGTGCGGCGGCATGGATGCACGGCGCCGCCGCGGCGCGCCATGGCCCGGGACTCATCGCCGAGGATCTGCCGGGATTGCTTCCCTCCGTCCTCAAGCGGCTGAAGCGAGGGTTGACGCACGGCGCTTGAAGCGAGCCGTGGCGCCGGCGAGGCCGAGTCCGCCCCAGTCCCCCCAACGCTGCGGCGTGCAACGGGTCGGGCGATCCGGGGGCCGGCCATCCAGCGGGTTGCCCCTGCGCTTATCGCGGCGCGGCGTCCGGCAGCGGCGCGTCCCGGCCCGCATAGGCCTGCCGCGCCCCCGTTTTTGCGGGACCGGCCTGCGCCAAGGGGTAGCGTTGCTCCGCGCCGCTGGGCAGCGCGGCGACCATGGGCGCGCGCATCCACGCCAGCACGTCGCGCCATACCGTTTCGGCGTTGAGGTCGCGCAGAAGCATGTGATAGCCGTCTTCGTACACCGCGACGCGCGGGCGGCCGGGGGCCGGCGCGGCTTCGACGCGCCGCAAGGTCTGCGCCACGACCTTGTCGGGCAGCACCTGCTCGTGCCGCCCGAACAGCACCAATAGCGGAACATCCGGCGGCAGCTGCGGCAGGGCGGCCTCGGCCGCCGACATCAGATCGACCAGACCTTTCAGCGCGTCGATGCGCGTGCGCTTGATGACAAGCGGGTCCCGGCTCAGGGCCCGCAGCATCTCGATGTTGTCCGACGGCATGATCTTGAGCCCGCGCGGCGGTTCGACCTCCATGCCGGGCACCGTGTTGAAACCCAGCCAAAGCGTAAAGCGGTAGAACGGGTTCATGGCATCGCGGCCCCACATCGCGGGCGCGGACAGGATCGCCCCCGCGATGCGGCGACCCAGGGGTGAAGGCGCACCGGCCGGTGTGCCGGCCAGCGCGGCAGTTACCACGGCGCCGCCCATGCTTTCGCCCAGCACGTAGATCGGCAGGCCGGGATGCGCCGCGGATACGGCGTCGACCGCCGCGTTCAGGTCCGCGATCAGCGTGGGCGTATCGGCCCAGATCCCGGGGCGGGGGCCCGCACCGAACCCGCGCTGGTCGTAGGCGTAGGTGACGATGCCTTGCGCGGCCCAGTAGCGGCCCGCGCGGTCGAAGGCTTGCGAATAATCGTTCATGCCGTGCAGCGCGATCACGGCCGCCCAGGGCGCCTGCGCGGGGAGCCAGACGCGCAAGGGCAGGCTGGTTCCATCGAGCGACACCAGGGAAGATACGCACGTCGGGGGCTGCGCCCCCGCGCAATCGCCGTCCGCATGGATGGCCGGCGTCTGGCGCGCCTGGCCCATCGGCTGATAGCAACTGGTGCAGGCGCTCAGCGCCAGGACGCCCAGGACGGCAGCGCGCCGCACCCATGCCCGCAGCATGGGGCGGCGTCGCGGCGCGGTGTGGTCGTGCAGGGAAAACATCATCATGGCGGGATCCGGCGCATCGGGTCGGGCCGGCCTGTCGATTCTATATGCGGGGCGGGTGGATGGGAGGGGGCGCGCATCGCGGACTGGCGTGCCGGGCGGCAATGTGCGTACTATATCGCCCGTCGTATACAGTCATGCATAACGGTCCCGCCCTTATAGCGGTTCCGTCCCATCAATCGATTCCGCAAGGGAGTCCTCATGAAGTCGCGATTGTTTCCCCTGGTCGCCGGTGTGCTGGCGGCCGCGTGCCTGGACACCGCATGGGCCGGCCAGGTCCAGGTGGCCGTGGCTGCAAACTTCACCGCGCCGATGAAGGCCATCGCGGCGGCGTTCCAGGCAAAGACGGGCGACACGGTGGTGGCGTCGTACGGGGCGACGGGGCAGTTCTATGCGCAGATCCGCAACGGCGCGCCGTTCGATGCCTTCCTGGCGGCCGACGATACGACGCCCGCCCGGCTGGAAAAGGAAAACCGGGCCGTGGCGGGCTCCCGATTTACCTACGCCACCGGCGCGCTGGCGCTTTGGTCGGCAAAGGAAGGCTACGTGGACGCCGACGGCGCCGTTCTCAAGCGCAATGATTACGCCCATCTGGCCATTGCGGACCCCAAGACCGCGCCCTACGGCCTGGCGGCCGTCCAGACGCTGGAGAATCTTGGGCTGATGGACGCGGTCAAGCCCAGGATCGTCCAGGGCCAGAACATCACCCAGGCGCAGCAATTCGTCGGCACCGGCAATGCCGAGCTGGGCTTCGTGGCGCTTTCGCAGGTCTATAAGAACGGCAAGCTGACCGGCGGCTCTGCCTGGATCGTGCCGGCGTCGCTGCATGCGCCCATCCGTCAGGATGCCGTCATCCTCGAACGGGGCAAGGACAACCCGGCGGCGCGGGCGCTCATGGATTTCCTGCGCGGGCCGGAGGCGGCGGCTATCATCCGCGCCTATGGCTATACCCGCTGATCCGCCGCCATCATGCTGAATGGCGAAGACGCCGCCGCGATCTGGCTGACTTTGAAACTGGCTGCGGTCACGACCGCGCTGCTGCTTGTTGCCGGCACGCCGCTGGCCTGGTGGCTGGCCAACACGCGGTCGCGCTGGCGCGGGCCGGTGGGCGCGCTGGTGGCGCTGCCGCTGGTCCTGCCGCCGACGGTGATCGGTTTCTATCTGTTGTTGCTGATGGGCCCGCAGGGGTACGCCGGCCGGCTGACGCAGGCCCTGGGCCTGGGCACGCTGCCTTTCACCTTTGCCGGACTGGTGGTGGGATCGCTGGTGTATTCGCTGCCTTTCGTGGTGCAGCCGCTGCAGAACGCTTTCGCGGCGATCGGCCGCATGCCGATGGAGGCGGCCGCCACGCTGCGCGCCGGGCCATGGGACCGCTTCGTGTCGGTGGTCCTGCCGCTTGCGCGGCCGGGCTATCTCGCGGCCGCGGTGCTGGGCTTCGCGCATACGGTGGGCGAGTTCGGCGTGGTGCTGATGATCGGGGGCAACATCCCGGGCAGCACGCGCGTGGTTTCCGTGCAGATCTACGACCATGTCGAAGCGCTGGAATACGGCCGGGCGCACTGGCTGGCGGCCGGCATGGTGACCCTGTCCTTTATGATCCTGCTGCTGCTTTACGCGCGACGCGCGGCGCCTTGGGGACGGCCATGAACGCGCCCGCCATCCAGGCGCGTTTCCGCCTGACCCAGGGCGCTTTCACGCTGGATGTCGACTTGCATCTGCCCGGCCGCGGGGTGACGGCCCTGTTCGGTCCGTCGGGTTCGGGCAAGACGACCGTGCTGCGCTGCGTCGCTGGCCTGGCCATGCCCGAGCCGGGATATCTGCGGGTGAACGGCCAGGTATGGCTGGACACCGCGCGCGGCGTGCTCGTGCCCGCGCATCGCCGCGGCATCGGCTATGTCTTTCAGGAAGCCAACCTTTTTCCGCATTTGAACGTGCGGGGCAATCTGCTTTACGGCTACCGTCGGGTGCCGCCGGCGGCCCGGCGTGTGGCGCCGGCGGATGCCGCGGCGCTGCTCGGCATCGAGCACCTGATGGAGCGCATGCCCGATCGCTTGTCCGGCGGCGAGCGCCAGCGCGTCGGCATCGCGCGCGCATTGTTGACGAGCCCTGATCTATTGCTGATGGACGAGCCCCTGGCCGCGCTGGATGGCCGGCGCAAGCAGGAAATCCTGCCATACCTCGAACGTTTGCACGATGCGCTGGAGATCCCGGTGCTGTACGTCAGCCATGCGGCGCAGGAGGTCGCGCGGCTGGCCGATCACGTGGTCCTGCTGGATAACGGCCGCATCGTATCGGCCGGGCCGATTGCCGCGACGCTCGCGGATCTGGGACTGCCCCCCGCTCATGGCGATGAGGCCGCTGTTGTGATCCAAGGGCGCGCCGCCGGCTACGACGATGCCTATCGCCTGTTGACCGTGTCGCTGCCGGCAAACGGCGCGGCCCTGCGCGTGATCCATGCGGCAGCGCCGGCGGGCCATCCGGTGCGCCTGGTGGTGAAGGCGCGCGACGTCAGCCTGGCGCTGTCCAGGCAGGAAGACGGCAGCATCCTCAACGTACTGCCGGTGCGCGTGGAAGGCAGCGTCCCGGTCGACGATCCGGCCCAGGTCATGGTCAGGCTCGATGCCTGCGGGACGCCCTTGCTGGCCCGCATTACGCGCTATTCGCACGACCGGCTGCAACTGGCGCCGGGGCGGGAAGTGTGGGCGCAGATCAAGGCGGTGTCGGTGTTGAGTTGACCCTTACAGCGAATCGGTCCCTAGGTCGCGTTTGGCGCCGGGGTTGTAGTACGCCAGGTCTTTGCTTTCCAGCAGTTTCTTCATGTTCGGACCCAGCCGGGCTAGGCGTGCGGCGGCCAGCGTCTCCTTTTTGCCTGGCATGGCGGGCAAGGGCCGTCCCGCCGCCATGGCCTCACGCTGCAGCCCGGCGTTGCTGGGCACGTGCTGGGAATACAGAGTAAGGGCTTCGCAGATGTCGCGATACTGCGGATGAACGGGCTCACGTTCCGGCATCCCGATAATCGCCTTCGAGCCCAATCGATGCACCACGCCGGCGTACAGCATGTTTTCCAGATACTTGCCGGGGGCCGTTTTCAGCGCGGCAATCACTTCCAGGAACGCAGGCGTCGTCTTGGCGATGAAGAACTGCGTGGAAAGCGTTTGCCGGTTCTTGATGCCGTAGTTGGGCCAGAGCGGCCGCAGCAGTTCGCGAGCGGCATGGCGTATACGCCTGCGCAGATACGGGGACCGATCCCAGCCCGCCATGCGATCGATGCTCCAGCTCGAGGCCGCGATGACGGCTTCCGGGTCCGCCTCCAGCTTGCCGACGTAGCGCTCGATGACGCCCTGGTCGAAGATCCAGGTATCGCCTTCCAGATGAACGACGTATTCGGCGTCAAAACGCGCAACGGCCTGCTCTATGGAGGAGGCGAGCAGGTCGGCGGCGCCAGCCGTCATCGGCAGCGGCTCGCGGCGTATCAGCGCATCTTCCAGATATTGCTCGTACGCGGCATTCGAGCAGGAATGGACGACCGGCCAGGGCGCAGGCCAGTTCAGCTTCATGATTTCCAGGGAAATCCTGGCGCAGTCAACGCGATTGAAGGTGGTCAGGCAAACCGCGACTCGTGGCATCGTCTTTATCGCCGCAGCGAGGCAGGCGTTGGTAAAAATGGTGGCCGGGACTATAGCAGCAACGCCGGGATGCGCCCGCGGCACGGGGCGTCGTGTAATCTCGCGCCTATGCCGACATCATCCGTGCAACGCTCCGCTTCTTTGGCGCCCGGCCAGGCGCAGGCCCGGTTCCGGCTGCGCATCGTTCACGGGGATCTGGTGGCCATCGGGCCCGGCAAGGTCGCGCTGCTCGAAGCCATCGCGCAGCACGGGTCGATATCGGCGGCCGCGCGCGGTCTGGGCATGTCGTACCGGCGCGCATGGGCGCTGGTCGATGAGCTGAACCGGTCGCTGGAATCGCCAGCCACCCATTCCGGCCCCGGCGGCCCCAGCGGGGGGCGGACGGAATTGACACCCGTCGGCGAACGGATCGTCGCGCTCTACCGCGGCATCGAAGCCCGCGCCCACGCCGCTTGTGGGACGCAGATCGCGGAATTGACTTCGCTTCTGAAGGGCTGACCCCGTCAACGGCGATGATCGCCGTGATGGTCGCGATGCTCGTCGTGGCGGACGGGATGGCGCACCACCACCGGTGGCGGACGGTCCCGGCCCCAGCGGTCGCGGCCGCGGTAAACGACCGGTGGCGGCGCCACATAGACCGGCCGCGGCGACACGACCACGGGCGGCGGCGAAGTATAGACGGGCGTGCCGATTCCGACGTTGATGCTGACTTGGGCCTGGGCGGTGGCCACGGCCCCCGCGGTGGCGACGCCTGCCGCCAGCATCAGCGCGACTCGACGCAGCACAGGGGAACGCGACGCTGGCGCAGGACGTGTCATGCGCGGCGTCATGATGGATGCGATCGCGTGCGATGGTTTCATGCCGTTCCCGCCTCAGCCGTTGCTGGAAGACGGCGCGGTCTTGCCGGGCGCGGTCGTTCCCTTGTTCGGCCCGTTTTTGCCATGATGCGCCGCGCGGCGCTCATGCGATTCGGCGAACACCTTGTCGGCATTGCGCTTCTGCTCGTCGGGCATGGCGTTGTACAGCGGCGCGAACACGGCCGCCAATTTCTTCACGCCGTCGGAGTTCGCCTGCATGATCTGCGCGTAGGAATCCAGGTCCTCCAGCGCGGTCATGGCGGCGCGCTGCTCGCGCTTGGCGATCAGCCGATCGATCTCCATGGCGTTATCGCGCATGGTTTGGGCGACCACGGCCCACTGCGCCTCTTCGGCGGGGGTGATCTTCAACTGGTCGTGCAGCTGCTTGATGTGCTTTTCGACGCGTTCCTTGCCGTTGGCCTGGGCGGCCGCGCCGGTGGCGGTGACGGCGGCGGGCGCCGCCAGGCCGGCGTTCTGGGCCGGTTGCGTTTGCGCGAATGCCGCGGTGCCGAACAGCAACGACGCGGCCAGCACGGTGGTGCGCAGTTTCATCCTGATCTCCTTCAATACATGCGAGGTGACGCGCCTTCGGCAGGGAAAGCCGGCCGGGGCGCGGGTGTGGCGAAGCATACGCATTCCGCCGCGCGCCCGGCCCGCTGTCCCTGATTTTTTCGTGAGGAATCGTACTGTCAGCTTCGCGGCCCACACCCGATAAGGCCTTGTCGCGCTTGCCGCGCATGCATCGCGGCGCGGCGCGAGGCAGGGCGCTGCATTTGCCATTGCTTACGAGTCGGACATCGTGCGTTCACGCTTGGCGGCGCCTGTGGCGGCCGGCTTCAGCCGATCGTCTTTGTCGTTGCCGCCGGACTGGTCGCGCGGCGCCGCCGCCCCCACGGTCTCCCGGCAAACTTCGCGCAGGATATCGGCGAAGCGTTCCTCCGCTTCCAGCGCCACGTCGCGGCGGCGCCGGATCAGGCTGATCGGCGGCAGGGTCCAGTCGAAATGCCATGGCACCATGACAACGCCGCCGCCACGCGCCAGGTCCAGCGCGATATCTTCGGGGACGATGGAGACCAGGCTATCGTCATCGCGCATCAGCATGGCGATCACGTCGGTGGAATAGGTTTGGACGCGCGGCGAGGGCGGCCGCACGCCGGCGCGCGTGAACAGTTCGCTGACCATATTGCCGATGGGCGTGGCGGGCGTGGGCAGAATCCAGTTCATCTCCGCCAGTTCGCGCCAATCGGGCGCGCGCCGCGCCATGCGGCGCGCCAGACGCGGGTTGGCGATGAGCGCGGGCCTTTGCGGATAAAGCACTTCGTGCCGCAATTCATCCATGCCGATCATCACGGAGGCGCGCCCGATCACGCAGTCCAGCGCATGTGCGCGCAGCGATTGAAGCAATTGGTCCGTGGTGGCGCGTTCCAGGTGCACCGTAATGCGGTGGCGGGCGTACAGACGCTCGATGGTGGGGACCAGCACGCGCGCGGAGATAAAGGGGATCGCGCCCACGTGCAAATGCGCGGCATGGCCGCCGCGCAGCGCCTCCATCTCCACCGCCCAGTGATCGATGTCCTGCAGCATGTGGCGTGCGCGGACCAGCGCCAATTCCCCCAGCGGCGTGGGTCTCAGGCCGCGCGCGGTGCGCACGAACAGCGGTCCGCCGAAAAGATCTTCGATCTCTGCCAAGGCCTTGGTCGCGGCCGGCTGGCTGACGCCCATGGATTCCGCCACGCGCGTGAGCGAATCGCCGGGGGCAATGCGGGTCAGCAAGGTCAGATGGCGCAGCTTGAGCCGGGACAGCAGGCGGGTGGAAACGGCGGACATGGCGGTGAACGGTCCTATAACCATTTGATTATGGACCTATTATAAAAAACAAGAATTTCGTTATCTGCCGCTGCGTATACTGCGATTGTTTCAAAATATGGCGAAAGTTATGGCCACCCCTTCATTCACTACGCGGCCGGAAATCCGCGGCAGCTTCGGTGTCGTGTCGTCCACGCACTGGCTGGCGTCGCAGGTGGCGATGAGCGTGCTGGAACGCGGCGGCAATGCCTTCGACGCGGCCGCAGCGGGCGGCTTCATGCTGCAGATCGTTGAACCGCATCTGAACGGCCCGGGCGGTGAAGTTCCCATCCTGCTGTGGAATGAGAAAGAACGGCGCATGCAGTCCCTGTGCGGACAGGGCAGCGCGCCGGCGCTCGCCACGCCGTCATACTTCAAGGGGTTGGGACTGGATCTGGTGCCCGGCATCGGCCTGCTGCCCGCCACCGTTCCGGGCGCTTTCGGCGCCTGGTCGACGCTGCTGCGCGACCACGGAACCTGGGAGCTGGCCGACGTGCTGCGCCCGGCCATCGAGTATGCCCGCAACGGCTTTCCGCTGGTGCCGCGCATCGTCCAGGCGATCTACGCGGTGCAGGGGCTGTTCCGCGACGAATGGACGACGTCGGCCGATGTCTGGCTGCCGGGCGGTCGCGTTCCGCATCCCGACCATCTGTTCCGCACGCCGGCCATCGCCGATACCTACACGCGCATTCTGAATGAAGCCAGCGGCAAGGGCGACCGCCGCGCGCGTATCGACGCCGCCATCGATGTCTGGTATCGCGGCTTCGTGGCGCGCGCCATCGATCAGTTCTATCGCACCCAGGCGGTGCGCGACTGCACCGGCGAGCGCAACCGGGGCCTGCTGCGCCTGGACGATATGGCCGCCTGGCAGCCTAGCTACGAGGCGCCGGTGACCGCGCGCTTCGGCCGCTATACCGTCGCCAAGTGCGGCCCCTGGTCGCAAGGGCCGGTCTTCCTGCAACAGCTGGCCGTGCTGCGGCATCTGGGCCTCGAAAACGTCGCGCCCGATTCGCCGGCCTTCGTTCACAAAGTTGCGGAGGCCGCCAAGCTGGCCTTCGCGGACAAGCTGGCATGGTATGGCGATCCCGACGCCGTGGACGTGCCCTTGGACACGCTGCTTTCCGACGCCTATGCGCGCGAGCGCGCCGCATCGATCGGCGATGCCGCGTCGCGCGAATTGCGTCCCGGGCGGCCTGACGGACGCGAGTTCCGTCTGCCCGATCTGCAGGCGCCGGCGCGCGCGCTGGCGCACGCCGATACCCGCTTCGGCGTCGGCGAACCCACGTTCGCGCAACTGCCACCGGTCGAGGAATGGCTGGAGCGCGAGGTTTTCGTGGGCGACACCTGCCACATCGACGTGATCGACAGCGACGGCAATATGGTGTCGGCGACCCCGTCGGGCGGATGGCTGTCGTCCAGCCCCGCCGTGCCGGAGCTGGGTTTTTCCATTACGACGCGCCTGCAGATGACGTGGCTGGACGAAGGCCTGCCCGGTACGCTGCGTCCCGGCACGCGGCCCTGCACGACGCTGTCGCCGGGCATGGCGCTGCGCGACGACGAACCCTATATGGCCTTCGGCACGCCGGGAGGCGACCAGCAGGACCAATGGACCGTGGCATTTTTCCTGCGGCATGCCGTCTACGGCATGAATCTGCAGGAAGCCATCGACTGTCCGTCCTGGCATATCGATCACTTTCCCGGCTCGTTCTGGCCGCGCACGCCCAACCTCAACCGCATCACGCTGGAGTCCCGCTTTCCGTCCGAAACGGTGGAAGGGCTGCGTGCAGCCGGCCATGAGGTCAAGGTGGGCGGCGACTGGTCCGAAGGCCGCATCAGCGCCTGCACCCGCGAACCGGATGCGGGCGGCGGGCGGCTGCTGCGCGCAGGCGCCAATCCGCGCGGCATGCAAGGCTATGCCGTGGGTCGTTAAGGCCGGTTGACGCATCGGGCGTCATCCGGCCGTCGGGCGGTCGCGCCGGCTCCGCGCATTGCGCGGAACGGCGCGGCGCGTCCCGGTCGTGGCTGAGGCTCGCGGGCCAAGGCTGTTTTTTCATCCGCCGCGCGCTGCAACCGTACCGCGCGCGACTCAACCATGGGGATTGCTTCATGAAATCGATACGACGTTTCCTGGGCGCGGCTGCCGTCGCGCTCGCCGTGCTTCCCGCCGCCAGCCATGCGGCCTATCCGGAAAAGCCCATCACGATGATCGTGCCGTGGGCCGCCGGCGGCTCCACCGACATCCTGGCCCGCCTGCTCGCGCAGCACATGAGCCAGTCCTTCGGCCAGTCCGTCATCGTGGAAAACCGCTCCGGCGCTTCCGGCAACATCGGTTCCGCCTACGTGGCGCGTTCCAAGCCGGACGGCTACACGCTGCTGATCGGCTCGATGAGCACGCACACCATGAACCAGGCGCTGTATTCGTCCATGCCGTTCGACGGCGTGAAGGACTTCAGCCCCATCGCCGAGCTGGCCCTGGTCACCAACACCATGGTGGTCAACCCCTCCGTGCCGGCCAAGAACGTGGCCGAACTGATTGCCTACGCGAAGGAGCATCCCGGCCAGATCGCCTACGCTTCGGCGGGCGCAGGCTCGACCAACCACCTCAGCGCCGCGCTGTTCCAGAAGGCCACCGGCGTGCAGATGGTGCACATTCCCTACCGCGGCGGCGCGCCTGCGGTGCTGGACACCGTGGCTGGCCGCACCCAGCTGCTGTTCAGCGCGGGCACGCAGACGCTGCCGCACGTGAAGTCGGGCAAACTGAAGCTGCTCGCCGTCACAGAGGAAAAGCGTTCGCCGTTGATGCCCGATGTTCCCACGGTGGGCGAGACGGTGCCCGGCTACGAGCTGGCGGTGTGGTACGGCGCTTTCGGCCCGGCCGGCATGGACCCCGCCATCGTCGACAAGCTGAACAAGGAGATCAACCGCATCCTGGCCCTGCCGGAAGTGAAGAAGCAGATGGACGACATGGGCGTGCAGGTGTTGCAATCCACGCCCGAGGAGTTCGGCAAGACGCTGGCCCGCGATGCCGACAAGTACGGCAAGCTGGTGCGCGAGCTGGGCATCAAGGCCGACGAATAAGCCGGCCGCGCAAGCCCCAGGCGCCACTTCCTGCGTTCGGCCGCCCAGCGGCCGAACCGTCAATATCCGGGCCCGGCTGCATGCCGGTCCCGGTTTTTTTTGAGGAATCGATGCAAAACCCATCCATGTCACCCGGCGCGCCCGCATTGGCGCATGCCCCTTTGCAAGGCATCGACGCGGTGGTGGCGGCCTGTGCCGCCACGGATCCGGTGGCCCTGTTCGCGGCCATCGACGCCTATGCCAGGCCGGTCCTGGGACAAACGCTTTGCACCGTGAACCGGTTCGACGCCGATCGCATCGCTGTGGTGCGGCTGTACAGCTCCGACCCGGTCTCTTACCCGCCGGGCGGCTCCAAGCAGAAAGCAGGCACGCGCTGGGGGCAGCACGTTTTGCTGGATAGGAAGGTGTACGTGGGAGAGGGCGAGGCGGCGATCCGCGAGTCCTTCGACGACCACGCGGCGATTCTTTCGCTGGGATTGAAGTCCGTGATCAACGTGCCCGTGGTCGCCGGCGATGTCTGCCTCGGGACGTTGAATCTCCTGATGCCGGCCGAGCGCGTCGGCGCCGGTCAGGTTGCCTTTGCCAAACTGGCCGGCCTGATGGCGGTGCCTGGCTTTCTGGCAATGGCGCAAAGGGCGGGCTTTTCCCCCCGCTAGCCCGGACCATCGATGCGATCAGCGCCTCGTTCGCCTTTGCTGCACGAGCAACGGCGCGCCGCAAGCAGCCGTCGTGCAGCGGGCTCGCTTTGCAGGCAGGCAGGCGGACAGGCAGGCAGGCGCGCCACCCCGGGCGGCGCGACGCCGCGCCGCCCAGCAATGCGTCACCGCTGCTGGCTCATCATGCGTTGCATGCCTTCCTTCATCTCTTCGGGGGTCATGTCGAACTTGTGCGTCGCCACGGACCAGCGGTGTCCCTGCGGGTCCTCGATCTGCCCGTAGCGGTCGCCCCAGAACATGTCGCTGGGCGGCATGATGACTTTCGCGCCAGCGGCGACGGCCCGCTCGATGACCGCATCGACGTCGGCAACATAGAGATGGATCACGACGGAAGAGGGCTGTCCGGCCTGGGGACCGAAGCTGCCGCATTGCGGAAAGGCGTCGGCCAGCATCAGGGCCGAATCGCCTATCCGCAGCATGGCGTGCATCAGGCGCTTGCCTTCCGGGTCCATCATCCGGCCTTCTTCGGTTGCGCCGAATGCCTGCTTGTAGAAATCGATGGCGGCGGCCCCGTCGTTGCAGATCAGATGCGGCGTCAGGGCGTGCATGCCGGGCGGGATGGCGTGGGAGCTGGGTGTTGGCATGGTGCGATTCCTCTCGATGGTGGCGGCGCCCCGGGACCGCGGCTTGGAACGGGGCCTGCCACACGACGGGCGGGCAGGGCGCAAATCGACAGCGGGGCTACACTTTCGGAAGTTGTCTGCCGGCGTTCTTTATAAAACCGCCACCCCGTAAGAACGATGACTCAGGAGTAACGATGAGAAGAGCCATGCCGCGCGTTTTCCCCATGCGCCACATCGCCCAGGATCAGCTGGAAATCGACACGCCGGGACGCGGATTCATCGAGCTGACGGAGCAAATCGGGCGGCTGGCGGGAAGCGTCGGGATCACGATGGGCATCGCGCATGTTTTCACCCAGCACACCAGTTGTTCCCTGCTGATCACCGAGAATGCCGACCCGCAGGTGCGCGCCGATCTGGAACGCTATTTCGCCCGGCTGGTCCCGGACGGCGACCCCGTGTTCGGGCACGACGAAGAGGGCCCGGATGACATGCCGGCCCACGTGCGCGCCGCGCTGACCGGCGTCAGCCTGACCGTGCCCATCGCCGCCGGGAAGCTGGCGCTGGGCACATGGCAGGGCATTTATCTGTGGGAGCACCGGCAGCGGCCCCATCGGCGCATCGTCACCGTGACGCTGACGGGCTACGGGCCGCAGGCGCCGGACAACGGCAACGGGTAAGCGGTTCCGGCGGGCGGGGCACGCCGGAACCTACATCCGCATATGCTGCGGCAGCCAGGTCGCGATACCGGGCGCCAGGTAAAGCAGCAACACGGCGACGACCATCAGCGCGAACATCGGCAGCGACGCCCGCGCGATATAGGGCAGTTCGCGCCCCGTCATGCCGGACAGCACGAACAGGTTGAAGCCCACCGGCGGCGTGATCTGCGCCATCTCGACGACCAGCACGATGAAGATGCCGAACCAGATCAGGTCGATGTGCGCGGCCTGCACGGTCGGCAGCAGCACGCCCATGGTCAGCACGACGATGGAAATGCCGTCCAGGAAGCAGCCCAGGATGATGAAGAACACCATCAGCGCCATGATCAGCCAGAAGGGCGTCAGCCCCAGCCCGCCGATCCACTCCGCCAACTGGCGCGGCAGGCCGATATAGCCCATGGCCAGCGTCAGAAACTGCGCGCCGGCCAGGATCAGCGCGATCATGCAGTACAGGCGGGTGGCGCCCATCAGCGAGTCGATGAAACTGGCGCGCGTCAGCGAGCCCTGCAGCCCCGACAGGATCAGCGCCCCCACCACGCCCACCGCCGCCGCTTCGGTCGCCGTGGCGATGCCGGTGTAGATGGAGCCCAGCACGGCGGCGATCAGCAGCACCACCGGAATCAGATGCCGGGCCTCGTGCAGTTTTTCGGTCAGGCGCATGCGGCGGTCGGGCGCGGGCACGGCCTGCGGGTTGCGCAGGGCCCACCAGGCGATGTAGCCCATGAACAGCCCGGCCAGCAGGATGCCCGGCACGATGCCGGCAATGAAAAGATGGGCGATGGAAACGTCCGCGGCCACGCCGTAGACGATCATCGTGATGGACGGCGGAATCAGCAGGCCCAGGGTGCCGGCCCCCGACAAGGTGCCAAGCACTTGTTTTTCCGGATAGCCGCGGCGCCGCAGTTCCGGAATCGTCATCTTGCCCACCGTCGCGCAGGTCGCGGCCGACGAGCCCGATACGGCGGCGAAGATGGCGCAACCGATGACGTTGGTGTGCAGCAGTCTGCCGGGCAGGCGCTCCAGCCACGGCGCCAGGCCCTTGAACAGGTCCTCCGACAGCCGCGTGCGGAACAGGATTTCGCCCATCCAGAGGAACAGCGGCAGGGCGGTCAGCGTCCAGCTGGAGGCCGCGCCCCACACCGTGACCGCCATGGCGTCGCCGGCCGGACGGCTCGAAAACAGCTCCATGGCGATCCATGCGGTACCGGTCAAGGTCAGGCCGACCCAGACGCCGCAGCCGAGCAGGGCGAAGATGGACAGGATCAGCAGGGTGATTACCGCGATGTCATTCATGGGTTTGCTGCGAGGAAGGGGCCGCGTGGCCCTGGATGCGGCGGACCAGCTCATCGACCAGCGCCACGAAGAAGAACACCGTGCCGACGGCCATGCTGATCTGCGGAATCCACAGGGGCGTGGCGTCGTTGCCGGTGGAGATGTCGTTGTAGTCCCAGGAGTCGTGCGCCAGCTTCACGCTGTACCAGGCGAAGGCCGCGGACAGCACGACGCCCACCGCCAGCGCAAAGATATCCAGCCGCCGTCCGCGCGCCGGCGCCAGCGAGTTCAGGATCAGGGTGACGCGTATGTGTTCGCCGTGCTTGAACGTGCTGGCCAGGGACAGGAAGCCCGCCGCGGCCATGAAGTAGCCCGCGTAGGCATCCGTGCCCGGGATATTCCAGCCCATCTCGCGGGCGACGATGCCGGCCAGCACCGCGACCAGCACGCCGACGGTGCAGACCGCGGCGAGCACCGCGCCCAGGCCGTAAAGCCCATCCAGAAAGCGCCGCATTGCTAGTTTCCGGCCTTCTTGTAGGCGTCGATCATCGCCTGGCCATCGGCGCCGGCGCTTTTGACCCATTCGGCGATCATCTGCTCGCCGACTTTCTGCAGGCCGTTCTTCAGATCTTCGGTGGGCGCGACGATCTGCATGCCGTTCTTCGTCAGCTCCTGCTGGTACCACTTGTTCTTTTCCTGCGACATCTTCCAGCCGCGCTCCTCGGCCTGGGCGGCCGCCTTCTTCAGCGCGTCCTGAGTGGCCGGATCCAGCGCATCGAAGGCGCGCTTGTTCACGATGACCGCGTTCTTGGGCAGCCAGGCCTGGGTGTCGTAGAACTTCTTGATGTACTCGTAGGTCTTGGTGTCGTAGCCGGTGGAAGCGGAAGACATGTACGAGTCGATCACGCCGGTCGCCATGGCCTGCGCCAGCTCCGCCTGCTGCACGGTGATGGGCTGCGCGCCGACCAGTTCGGCGATGCGGGCCGTCACGGGGCTGTACGCGCGCCATTTCAGGCCTTTCATGTCGCCGACCGTCTTCAGGTCCTTGTTGGCGAAGATGCCCTGCGGCGGCCATGCCACCGCATACAGCAGCATCATGTTCTGCGAAGCCAGCTTCTTTTCCAGGAAAGGCTTCTGCGCCTGATAGAGCTTGTACGAGGCGTCGTAGCCGGTGGCCAGGAAGGGCAGGCCATCCAGCGCGTAGACGGGCGCTTCGTTGGCGAAGTTCGTGAGCAGGATCTCGCCGATCTGCGCCTGGTTGCCCTGCACGGCGCGCTTGATTTCGGGCGCCTTGTACAGCGACGCGTTGTTGTGGACCGTGATCGCCAGCTTGCCGTTGGAAAGCGTGCTGACGTCTTTGACGAACTGGTTCAGGTTCTCCACGTGGAAGTTGCTGGGCGGATACGCGGTGGGCAGATCCCACTTGGTCTGGGCCTGGGCGCCGGCCGCTATGACCAAACCACCCGCGAGCAATGCGATCTTCTTCAGCATGAAGGCTGTCCTCGTTTCATCGGCAATGTTTTCGCGCCCTTGCCCGGCGGCGCGCCGCCGCGATGCGGGGCGGGCGAAGTCGAGGCGGCGCAGGAAAGACCCGCGCAATTCTAAGGGGGCGCAGGGCGCCGGAACGGCCGCCAACGGCCTGTCTAGGGGTAATTCCTAGTCAGCGCCCCGCGCCGCCAGGCATGGCGGCGCCGCGCGGCGGCGCGCAGGACTCGCGCATGACGAACTCCGTCGGCACCTCGATGCGGGTGCCATCGGGAACGCTTTCGTCGCGCATGCGGGCCAGCAGCAGTTGTGCGGCCTCGCGGCCCAGCATGTAGCCGTCGTAGCGGATGACCGAAATGGCGGGGGTGACGAGTTGCGCCAGTTCGCTGTCGTTGGAGGCGACCAGGGACACGTCCGAGGGAATGCGGCGGTGCTTGATGCGGATTCCGCGCAGCACCCCCGGCAGCAGATGCATGCCCAGCGCGAGGATGGCCGTGGGCGGATCCTCCATGTCCAGCAGATGCTGGACTTCACGGAAGCCATACTCGGAGGCGAAGCTGTCCAGCCGCAGCAGTTGCGGGTCGACGCGCAGGCCGGCGTTCCGGTGGGCCTGCATCAGTCCCGCCAGCCGGTCGCGACCGACGCGATTGTTGCGGCCGCCGCTGATCATCGCGATGCGCCGGTGACCCAGGCCGATCAGGTATTCGGTCGCTTGCAGGGTGCCGGTCAAGTGGGCGGCGCCCACCGCGCCCAGCGTGCCGCCCATTTCGCGTTCCAGCAGCACCACGGGATAGCCGGCCGCGCGCACGCGCGCCAGGACGGCGGCATTGGATTCCTCTTCGACCGCGAAAAGCAGGCCGTCCGCGCGGCGGCGCTTGAACAGATCGATCAGCGCGATTTCGCGGTCCGGCTGGGCGTTGCTGCTGGCGACCACCAGCATATAGCCGTGCTCGCTCAGGATGTCTTCCGCGCCCTTGATCATGGACGCGTACAGCGGGTTGCGGATGTCGGAAAAAATGAAGCCGACCATGCGGGTGGGCGCGCCGCGCATGGCCTGCGCGGCGGCGCTGGGCGTCCATCCCAGTTGCGCGATGGCGCGCTCGACGCGTTCTCGCACTTCGGCCGTGACGCTGGGCGCGCCGTTGACCACGCGCGATACCGTGCCGATGGCCACGCCGGCGGCGCGCGCCACGTCATGCACGGTGATGCGCGATGTCGGCCTGGGGGTGCGTCGGTCGGTCATGGCAGGGCGTCTGGTCGGCGGGCGGGGCGGTGCGGGCGCTCGGCATGCGGTCCGCACCGCCCGCGGCCCGGTATTGTATCGGCGTTGTCCCCGGCCGATCCGGTACGTCTGCCTGCCGCGCGAATCAGTACGCCTGCTCGAACAAGGCGCGGAAGTCCGCCGTGGTCGTATGCCGCGGGTTCCAGCGGTTGTAGCCGGCTTCCGTGCACAAGCGCGCCATCTCGTCGAAGCGTTCCGGCGTGACGCCGGCGTCGCGCAAACGCGCCGGTATGCCCAGGTCCCGGCACAGCGCCTCGATCGCCACGACGGCCGCGTGAGCCGCGTCCATTTCGGGCAGGCCGCGGGTCGGCCGGTCCAACGCCGCGGCGATGCGCGCGAATTTCGCCGGATTGGCGGGCAGGTTGAAGCGCGCCACGTGCGGCAGGCAAAGGGCGTTGGACAGTCCGTGCGACAGATGGAAGAACGCGCCCACGAAGCGCGCCATGCAGTGCACATTGCCCAGGCCGGTCTGGCCGAAGGTGATGCCCGCCAGCGCGGATCCGCACAGCATATTGAGGCCGGCCTCCAGGTTCTCGCGGTTTGCCACGAAGGGCCGGATATTGGCGGCCAGCAGCCCGATGGCCTGAAGGTTGATGGCGTCCGTGACCAGGTTGGCCTTGCGCGAGATGTACGACTCGAACGCATGCACGAAGGCGTCCATGCCGGAATGCGCGGCCACGTGCGCGGGCACGGTGCGCAGGGCCAGCGGGTCCAGGATCGCGAAGGCAGCCGGATTCAGCGCGGCATGCCGAATCGACATCTTCAGGTTCTTGTCGGTGTCCGTGATGACGCACGAGCCGGAGACCTCCGAGCCCGTACCCGCCGTGGTCGGAATGGCGATCAATGGCAACGGCGGCGTGGAAAATTTCTCGATGCCTTCGTAGTCGTGGATGCGGCCGCCGTTGGTGGCCAGGATGCCCACCGCCTTGGCGACGTCCATGGTGCTGCCGCCGCCGATCGCCAGCAGCATGGTGGCGCCATGCGCCTGGCACGCCTCGAAGGCCCGCGCCACGGTGTGGGCGCTGGGGTCGGGCTCGATATCGGAAAAGATCGCGCTCTCGACATTGGCCTCGGCCAGCATGGCCTGTATGCCGGCGACGAATTCGGTGTCGCGCAGCGCACCGTCCATGGCGATGAACAGCCGCTTGCAGGCGTGCCGGCGGACCAGCCCGCCGATTTCGCGATGCGCGCCCACACCCATATACAGACGCGTGGGGCAGAAGAAAGAACTGATGTCCGTGGCTTGCATGACAGATCCGTGTCGGGGTTACTTGGAGGGGTCCCATCCACCGGCCAGACGCGTCCAGCGCTCGGTTTCCTGGTGGACGAAAGCGGCGAACTGGTCCGGCGGCATGCCGCCCGGTTCGGCGGCCATGGTTTCGAGCGTCTTCTGCAGATCCGGGTCCTTCATGCTGGCGACGACCGCCTGGTAGATCTTCTGTTTGATGTCCTCGGGCAGTCCCTTGGGCGCGGCCAGGCTGTACCAGGTGGTCATCTGGTAGCCCGGCACGCCGGACTCATCGAGCGTGGGCACGTCAGGCAGGAAGGGCGTGCGCTGCTTGCTGGTGACGGCAAGGGGCTTGACGCTGCCGCCGGCAATCTGCGACGCGGCCGAGGCCGCCGAATCCAGCGCGAACGTCAGGCGTCCGCCTATCAGGTCGGTCATCATCGGCGCGGCGCCCTTGAAGGGCACGTGCACGGCCTGCATGCCGGTTTGCTTCAGCAGCAGTTCCGCCGACAGATGTTGCGTGCTGCCGATGCCCGCGGATCCGTAATTGATGTCGCCGGGGTGCGCTTTGGCGTAGGCAAGCAGTTCGCGCACGTTGGACACGGGTAGGGACTTGGCGACGACCAGCACGTTGGGCACGTTCGCCACCGTCGTGATCTGCGTCAGGTCCCGCTCGAAATCGTAGGAAAGATTCTTGTACAGGGCATTGGCCGCGGTATGGCCCACGTTGCCCAGGAGCAGCGTGTAGCCGTCCGGCCGGGCGCGCGCGACGATGCCCGCGCCCACGGTGCCGCCCGCGCCCGGCTTGTTCTCGACGACGACGGTCTGGCCCAGCTGCTTCTGCAATTGCGCCGCCATGGCTCGCGCGACGATGTCCGTCGTGCCGCCGGGCGTGAAGGGCGCGACCAGGGTGATGGGGCGCTCGGGCCAGGACGTTTGCGCGTGAGCGGCCGGCGCGCAGGCCAGCGCGCCGACGGCGGCCGCGGCGGCGGCGAAGCGAGGGAAGAAGTGCTTGTTCATGTCCGGTATCTCCGTTCTGTTTATAGGTGTGCGTCAGGCCGGTGGCGGCCCGCATGGCAGGATGGCGTCAAGCGCGGCAAGCCGCGCCGGCGCCCGCCCGTCCGATGGTTTCGGGCAGGTGCCGGTGCGCGCCTGCCGGAAATGGTCAATCGACCGTGATGCCCAGCTTGCCGATCACCGGGCCCCAGCGCCGCACCTCGGCATTCAGCAGTTCGGCGGCGCCTTCCGGCGTTTGCTGGGCCGGGGCGGGGGCCTCGATGCCGCTGCCGGACAGGCGGCCCTGCGTGGACGGGTCGGCGATGGATGCGCGCAGGGCGCGGTTCAGCCGCGTCACGACGGCGGGCGGGGTGCCGCGCGGCACGAGCATCATGTTCCAGATGTCGTAGCGCAGGTCGGCATAGCCGGATTCACCCGCGGCGGGCACGTCGGGCAGGGCCTTGATGCGTTGCGGCCGCAACACGGCCACGCCGCGCACCATGCCCGACTGGATATAGCCCACCGATGTCGTGCTGCTGTCGACCATGTAATCCAGGTGGCCCGCCATCACGTCGTTCAGCGCCTGGCCGGCGCCGCGATAGTTGACCGCGTTGATCTTCAGGCCCAGGCGTTCGTTCAGCAGGATGCCGCCCAGGAACGACCCGGAGCCCACACCGGCCGCGCCGAAGTTCATCTGCGGCCCGTGGGCCTTGGCGTACTTCGCGAAGTCGTCCAGGCCCGTCACGGGAAAGTCTTTTCGGGCCGACACCACCTGCGGCGCGTCGCCGATCGATCCCAGCGGAATGAAGTCGCTGAGCACGTTGTACGAAAGACGCTTGTACAGGCTTGCGTTGGCGGCCAGCGTGCCCACGTTTCCGACCAGCAGCGTATAGCCGTCGCCCGCCGCGCGCGCCGCCCGCGCATTGCCCACCGTGCCGCCGGCCCCCGGAGTGTTCTCCACGACGATGGGCTGGCCCAGGTCCTTGGACATGCCTTCGGCGACGACGCGCGCCAGCACGTCGGTGGGACCGCCCGCGGCGAACGGCACGATCAGCGTCAGCGGCCGGCGTGGAAAGCCGGTATCCGCGGCGCCGGCTGCCCATGCCGCCGCGGGCAGCGCCAGGCCCAGCAGCAGCGCGGCGCAGGTGTGGCCGGCCCGGCGCCGGCCGGGTCGGAAAGTCTCCTCTCTCATTGTTGTCCTCGATCAGGGGTTGAAAATCACCAGGCGTTCTTCTGTCATCTCGCGGATGGCGTAGGCCGGGCCTTCCTTGCCGAAGCCGCTGTCCTTCACGCCGCCGAAGGGCATGACGTCGGAGCGGGCGCTGGAGGTTTCGTTGATCTGCACCGTGCCGAAACGCAGCGTGCGCGCCGCCTTCAGCGCGCGGTCGATGTCCTGCGTGAACACGCCTGCCGACAGGCCGAACGGCGTGTCGTTGGCGCTGGCCAGCGCGGCGTCGAAGTCGTCGAAGGGCCGCAGGACCAGCATCGGCGCGAAGGCTTCCTGGCACCACACGCGTCCGCCGTCGGGCGCGTCGGCCAGGATGGCGGGCTCGATGACGGAGCCGCTGCGGCGGCCGCCGCACAACAGGCGCGCGCCGCCGTCCACCGCTTCGCGGATCCAGGTTTCGGCGCGGATGGCCGATTGTTCCGAGATCAGGGGTCCCACCCGGGTGGCGGGATCGCGCGGGTCGCCGGCCGGCAGCGTGGCGGCGAAATCCACCAGGCGCCGCGTCACCTCCTCGGCAAGGGAGCGATGCACGTACAGGCGCTGCACGGACGTGCAGACCTGACCGGCCTTGCGCAGGCCGGCGTTGGCGATCTTCGGAATGGCGCGCGCCAGGTCGGCGTCTTCGCAAACGATGGTGCTCGCGATGCTGCCCAGCTCCATCTGGGTGCGGCGCAGCCCGGCGGCCTGCTGGATGATGCGGCCCACGCGCGTGCTGCCCGTGAAGGTATAGAAGGCGATGTCCTGTTCCTCCAGCAGCCAGCCGCCCACGCTGTCGCCTTCGCCTTGCGTAATGGCCAGGAAGGCGGGTGGCATGCCGGCCGCCAGCAGCACTTCGCCCAGCAGCGCAGCGGTCAGCGGCGTAAAGGCGGACGGCTTGAGCACGACGGCGTTGCCGGCGGCGTAAGCCGGCGCGACCTTGTGCAGCACCGTGTTCAGGGGCGAGTTGAACGGCGTGATGGCGCACACCACGCCCACCGGAAAGCGCTGCGTGAAGCCCAACCGCTTTTCGGCGCCGGGGCTGGCGGCAAAGGGAACCATTTCGCCGACCAGCCGCACCGCTTCCTCGGCCGACAGGTTCAGGGTGACCATGGCGCGGTCCACTTCGCCGTTGGCGTCGGCCAGCGTGAAGCCCGCCTCGGCCGCCATCACCTGGACGAAATGTTCGCGGCGGGATTCGATCAGCGCGGCGGCTTGGCGCAGCACGCGGGCGCGTTCATGCGGCGCCGGGGCGCCGCGGCGGGCAGCGGCGCTGGCGACGCGGATCGCGTCGGCGACCTGCTCGCGCGTGGCCTCGCACACCTGCGCGATGGTCTGGCCCGTGTACTTGTCCAGCACCGGAAAGCGGCGCGGGCTGTCCAGCCAGTTGCCGTCGATGAGCGTGCCCGTGGCAGGCATGGCCCCAGGCGGCAGTAGGGAAGCGGTCGATGCGTTCATGGGATATGGGTCCGATCGGCGGTTGATACAGTGAACTTTCGGTGAAACGTTATTTCTAGATGGCGATGGTGATGTTTTCGTCGTCGGCTCGCGACTACCGCTGGAAGCACATGGCCGGGAACAATGCCATCCGTGTAGCCGGCTCCTTTCATGCTTTTCCCGAAAACAGGGGGCGGCAGCGGCGCGTGTCTCGTGATGAAACGTTATTATTGGCGGCATGGTAGTGGCGGCGGCGGGCTTCCGTAAGGGCCTTCGGCTCAACACCTCTTCAGCGGAACTGAAGTCGGGCGCGGCGCATGCCACAATTCGTTTTCTGGAAATCGAACGCGGACTTTCGATGGAATTGCGGCAATTGCGCGCCTTCGCGCGGATCGTGGAACTGGGCAGCATGGGGCGCGCGGCCGCAGAGCTGGGCGTGGTCACCTCGGCGCTCAGCCAGCAGATCAGCCGCCTGGAGGGCGAATTGGCGACGCGTCTGCTGCAGCGCACGTCGACCGGCGTGGTGCCGACCGATGCCGGCCGCGCCTTTCTGCGCCAGGCGCAGCTCGCCATCCGCCATGCCGACGCGGCGGCCATGGCCGCCCGCGAAGCCCGCCTGACGGGACAGGTCAGCGTGGGGCTGGCGTCCACCACCGCTACGGTGCTCGCGCCGCGCTTCATCCACGCAATGCAGGAACGCTATCCCGACGTGCGGCTGCGCATGACGGAAAGCCTGTCCGGGCATCTGGCCGCCATGCTCAATGCCCGGCAGCTCGACCTGGCCATCGTCTTCCATACGGACGCCGCCCAGCGCTGGACCGTGCGGCCGCTGCTGGACGAACAACTGGTGCTGATCGGGCAGCCGACCACGCCGCGGTGGCCCGCCGCGGAGACCGCCAGTCTGCGGGACATCGCAGGCGTGCCGCTGGTGCTGCCCAGCGCCGCGCACGGCCTGCGCAATCTTGTGGACGCCGCGTTTTCGCGCATCGGGGCCGAGCCGAACATCGCCGCCGAGGTCGATGGGCTGGCGACCTTGATGGCGATGGTGCGGGTTGGGCATGTCGCGACGATCCAGCCGGGCGCGGCGCTGGCCGCCGACCCGGCGCTGGGGCGCATCTGGCTGGCGGAGCCGGATCTGCATCGCAAGAACCTCCTCGTCAGTTTGCCTGAAGACGAGTTGTCTCCTGCGGGCCTCGCGGCTCGGGTCGTTCTGGGCGACGTCGTGCGGGCGCTGGTGGAAGAGGGTGGCTGGCCCGGCGCACGCCTTCAGAAAATGTGAATACCCGTTGAAGGGAATGCCCTTACGGCGCGACGCCGTCTGGTCTACAGTCCGCACCTGTCCAAGGAGGGCTGACAAGCCATGTGGGATGTATTGGTTATCGGCGGCGGCAACGCCGCCCTTTGCGCTGCGCTGATGGCCCGCGAGGCCGGCGCCAGCGTTCTGCTGCTGGAAGCCGCGCCGAAGGCATGGCGCGGGGGCAATTCGCAGCACACGCGCAATCTGCGCTGCATGCACGACGCGCCGCAGGATGTGCTGGTCGACGCGTATCCGGAAGAAGAGTATTGGCAGGACCTGTTGAAGGTAACGGGCGGCCTGACGAACGAACACCTGGCGCGCCTGACCATCCGCGCGTCGTCGTCCTGTCGCGACTGGATGCGCCGCCATGGCGTGAACTTCCAGCCGCCGCTGTCGGGCGCGCTGCACGTGGCCCGCACCAACGCCTTCTTCATGGGCGGCGGCAAGGCGCTGGTCAATGCCTATTACCGCAGCGCCGAAGCGCTGGGCGTGCAGGTGCGCTACGAGGCGCCGGTCGAGCGCCTGGAGTTGCGCAACGGCCGCTTCGTCGCCGCCTTCGTGGGCAACGAGCGCATCGAAGCGAAAGCCTGCGTGCTGGCCGCCGGCGGTTTCGAATCGAATCGCGAGTGGCTGCGCGAGGCCTGGGGGCAGAACGAGCGCGGCGAATGGCCGGCGGACAACTTCCTGATCCGCGGCACGCGCTTCAACAAGGGCGTGCTGCTGAAGTTCATGATGAATGAGGGCGCCGACATCATCGGCGATCCGTCGCAGTCGCATTGCGTGGCCATCGACGCGCGCGCGCCCCTGTACGACGGCGGCATTTGCACCCGCATCGATTGCGTGTCGCTGGGCGTGGTGGTCAACCGCGATGCGGAACGCTTCTACGATGAAGGCGAAGACTTCTGGCCCAAGCGCTATGCGATCTGGGGCCGGCTGGTGGCGGGACAGCCCGGGCAGATCGCCTATTCGATCATCGATGCCAAGGCGGTGGGCCGCTTCATGCCGCCGGTGTTTCCGGGCACGCAGGCCGATACGCTGGAAGAGCTGGCGCGCAAGCTGGGCCTGGACGAAGAACGCTTCATGCGGACCATGCGCGAATACAACGCGGCCTGCCGTGTCGGCACCTTCGACCACACCAAGCTGGACGATTGCCACACCGAAGGGATTGCGCCGGCCAAGACGCACTGGGCGCGCCCCATCGAGCGCGCGCCGTTCTTCGGCTATCCGTTGCGCCCGGGCATCACCTTCACCTACCTGGGCCTGAAGGTGAACGACCAGGCTGCCGTGCATTTCGGCGGCGTGCCCAGCGACAACCTGTACGTAGCCGGCGAAATGATGGCGGGCAACGTGCTGGGCAAGGGATACACGGCGGGCGTCGGCATGTCGATCGGCACCGCATTCGGCCGCATCGCCGGTACGCAGGCCGCGCGCTACGCGCTGGCCTCAGGAAAGAATTCGTCTATGGGAGCTGCCCTTGAAACAGCTTGAAGCCCTCGTCGAGCAGGCCAGCGCCATGAACGGCGTGACGCCCGACGTCCCGGTCACCCCGGCCCGTACGGCCGAGGGTCATACCTCCATGAAGGAAACGTCGGTGAAGTTCGTGCGCCATGGCGCGCACGCGCCCACCACCGAAAACGAAGCCGAAGTGGCGCGCATCATGCAGATATGCAATGCCTGCCGCTATTGCGAAGGTTTTTGCGCGGTTTTCCCCGCGATGACGCGGCGCTTGGAGTTCGGCAAGGCGGACGTCAACTATTTGGCGAACCTGTGCCACAACTGCGGCGCCTGTCTGCATGCCTGCCAGTACGCGCCGCCGCACGAGTTCGCCGTCAACGTACCGCAAGCCATGGCCAAGGTGCGGGTGCAGACCTATACCGATTACGCGTGGCCCGCGGCGCTGGGCGCGCTGTACAAGCGCAACGGTTTGACGCTGTCGCTGGCGACGGCCGCCGCGCTGGCGTTCTTCCTGGTCCTGGCCATGATGTCGGCCGGCTCGTTGCTGCACCAGCCGCTGGCGGGCAACTTCTACGCCATCTTCCCGCACAACACGCTGGCCCTGATGTTCGGCGTCGTTTTCCTGTTCGCCATCCTGGCGCTGGGCATCGGCGTCACCCGGTTCTGGCGCAATGTGTCGGGCGGGCAGGCGACCGGCCCCGCGGCGGCGGAGGCGGCGCACGATGCCTTGCGGCTGCGCTATCTGGACGGCGGCCATGGCAAGGGCTGCAACGAATCGGACGATGCGTTTACGCTGGCGCGGCGCCGGTTCCACCACTTCACGTTCTACGGCTTCATGCTCTGTTTCGCGGCCACCTGCGTGGCCACGCTGTACCACTACCTGCTCGACTATCACGCGCCGTATCCGTTCTTCAGCGTGCCGGTCGTGCTGGGGACGCTGGGGGGTATCGGCTTACTGATCGGCCCGGCGGGCCTGCTGTGGCTGAACCTGCGGCGCCATCCGCTGCAGGGGGATGCCGCGCAGCGGCCCATGGACCGCGGCTTCATCGTGCTGCTGTTCCTGATTTCGCTGACGGGCCTGGCGCTGCTGGCCGGCCGCGATACGGGCGCCATGGGCCTGCTGCTGTCCGTGCACCTGGGGACGGTGATGGCGCTGTTCCTGACCCTGCCGTACAGCAAGTTCGCGCACGGCATCTACCGCAGCGCGGCCCTGCTGAAGTGGAACATCGAGAAGCGGCAGCCGAACTCGCTGCAACTGGGTTCGGACTGACCGGAAGCGCTATTCGGGCGCGGGCGGTCGGCGCGCGTAGTACCAGTTGAGTACGGGCGACGCCGACACGCCGTGCACGAACACCGACGCGACGAGAACGCCAAGCGCGATGGGCATCAGGGCGCGCGCCTGTTCGGGCGCGCGTTCCAGCGCGAACAACAGGTAGTAGAACGTGCCCACGCCACGAAACCCTAGCCATGCTGACACCAGCCGCTGGCGCCACCGCGTTCCGGTGCCCGCCATCGCGGCATACACGGCCAGCGGGCGGGCCACGAAGAACAGCAGCAGCATCATGGCCAGCGGCGCCCACCCCAGCAGTTCGCGCCAATGGGCCGAGATCACCGCCCCGATCAGCAGCATCAGCGCCAGTTCCACGATGCGTTCCATCTCCACCGAGAACGCCATCATCGATTCGGCCAGATAGGCATGGGCCAGGTTGGGGTCCTTTGCCGCCGCGCGGCGTTCGCCATGCGATACGTCGCGCAGCGCTTCGCGCGGTTTTTCCTCGCCGGTGGCGCGCATTTCGCGCCGGCGCAATGCCACGCCCGCGCAGAACACGGCAAGGAAGCCGTAGCCGTGCACCAGGATGGTCACGCCATAGCACGCCGCCATCAGGCCCAGCGCCAGAAAGCCTTCGAAACCCATGGCCTTGGCGTAACGGATGCGCAGCTTCGCAACCAGGGTCTCCGTCAGGGTGCCCATGCCCCAGCCGATACCCACGGCCGCCACCACGCCCCAGACCAGTTGCGCCGTGAGCAGCAAGGGGTGCGACAGCGCCTGCGTGTCGCGCAGGCATAGCAGGACACCCAGCAGGGCGAAGGGATAGGCCGCGCCATCGTTGGCGCCGCCTTCTCCGGACAGCGAGAATCGCAGCGGGTCGTCGTCGCCGGCCTCGCGCGGACGCAGTTCGCTGGCCAGTACGGGATCGGTGGGCGCCAGCGCCGCGCCCAGCAGCAGGGCGGCGCCCACGCTGAATCCCAGACCGACATGGGCGGCGACGGCCATGATCGCGATGGTGATGAACATGGCGGGCAAAGCCAGCCGGAAGGGCGGCGACCACAGATTGTTTTCGAGCGGCGCGCGCAGGTGCAGGCCGATGGCGAACAGGGAAACGATCAGGCCGGTCTCGGTGATCACCCGGAGCACGCGGGTATTCTCGTGGATGCTGACATCGAGCAGCCCGAAGCCGGCAGGGCCGATCACGAATCCGACGACCAGGTAGATCATCGCGCCGGTCATGGGCAGCCGCGCGATCACGCTGCGCGCCAGCGCGACGGCAATCAGCAGGACCCCGACCAGCATGTACCAAACGGCCTCCGTCGTTTCCGATCCCGTCATTCGCGTCCTCCCGTCATTGGCTTGCTCCCTTCATTCGCATACACCTTCCAGCGCATATCGCCGCTTCATTGCTTCTTCAATGCCTTGCGCAAGTTGCCGACCTCTGTGCCCGAGGCCGGCGGCGCATCGTTGCCCCAGGAACTTCGCACGTAGGTCAGGACCTGGGCGATCTGCGCGTCGGTCAGGATCGTGTCGAAGGGCGGCATCTGCTGCGGCGCGGGGCCGGTTTCCGTGCGCGCGCTGTGGCCGCCTTCCATGATGATCCGCATCAGGCCGGTCTTGTCCTTCGCCAGCACGCTGGGGTTGCCTGCGAGCCTCGGATAAACGCCGGGAATGCCCATGCCGTCGGCCTGATGGCATTTGGCGCAGAAGCTCTTGTAGACCGATGCGCCTACCGACTCGACATCCATCGTGCGGTTGCCCTGGTCAGCGGTGGCCTCCGTGACGTTCTGCCGGTCCGGATGGAAGCGTCCGGAATCCGCGTTCGGCGGCAGGCTCTTCAGGTATACCGCGATGGCGCGCAAATCGTCTTCGTTCAAATGCTGCAGACTGGTCTCGATGGTTTCCACCATGCTGCCGAAGGCCATGTTGCCGTTGGCGTGGCCGGTCTTCATGAAGGAAACCAGTTCGTCCACGCTGACCCGGCCCAGACCCGACCCCATGCCGCTGTTCAGGTTGGGCGCGAACCAATGGTCGTTCACGCCGCCGGTCAGGAAGTGACGCGAGGATTCGTCGTCGCCGCGTTCCTGGAAGGCTGGGCCGCGCGGCGTGTGACAGGCGCCGCAATGGCCCAGGGCCTGCACAAGATAGGCGCCCCGGTTCCACTGGGCGTCCCGGTCGGGCCGGGGCTGGTAGACCCGGTCCGGCACGAACGCCGCCTGCCACAGCCGCAGCATCCAGCGCTGGTTGAAGGGGAAGGGCACTTTCGTCGGCGGCGGCGATATGGCGACGGGTTTTACGCCCTGCATCATGTAGGCATAGAGGGCGCGCATGTCCTCTTCGCTCATCTTCGCGAAGCCGGTGTAGGGCATGGCCGGGTAGAGCGGTTTGCCGCGGGCCACCCCTTCGCGCAGGGCGCGGGCGAAATCGTCGTAGCCGTACGCGCCGATGCCGTGGTCGCGGTCCGGCGTGATGTTGGTCGTGACAATGGTGCCGAATGGCGACCACAGCTCGCGGCCGCCGGCGTAGGGGGCGCCGCCCTTGGGGTTCGTGTGGCACCCGTAGCAATCGGCCGCGGCCGCGACATAGGCGCCTCGGGCAATCAAGGAGCCGGCCTCGGCGGGCGGCGCATCGGCGGGCCGCGCAACATCGGCGCGCTGCTTGCCGCCGGCAGGCGTCGCATCCGAGGCCGCCTGCGCGTCCGGGCTGGCGCGCGATGCCTCCGCTTTCGCGTCGCCATGCGGCAGACATAGCGCCAGCACAGCGCCGATGGCCAGCGCCGGCGCCAGCGGGTGTGCCGCCGGCAGCGCGGGCCGCGACAGCCAGCGCCAGGCGACGAACAGCCCTCCGATCAGGTAGGCCGCGCCGCCGGGCACCCACATCACCAGTCCTCCCAGCTGCTGGTCGCGCAAGGCGTCGATGCCCAGCGCCGACGCCGGCTCCAGGTAGGCGGGATACCAGAGCCCGGGCGCCAGCGTCAGCAGCGCGCCCAGGGCGCCGGTATGGACCATGGTGGTGAACAGCGACAGCATCGCGTAGGCGCCCGGGGCGCCGCGGCGCGGCGTGCCGAAGATCGGCCACCAGAACAGCAGCGCCGTCGCCAGGAAACTGAAGTGCTGCCAGGCGTGCAGCGCCGGATCCGCCAGGGCGGCCTGGAAGAAGCGCGGGACGTGCCACAGCCACAGCGCGGCGGCGTGCAGCATCCATGCGGCGATCGCGCCGGTGAGCACATGCCACAGGCGCAGCAGCGGCGCCCAGCGCCACGCATGCGCGACGGGCCGGCGCCAGGCGTGCGGGAACGCCCACAGCCACACGGCCAGGGGGCGGCTCATGACCAGCAGCGGCGCTGCCACGATCATCAGCATTTCGTGTTGCACCATGTGGGCGGAGAAAAGCACGTTGCCCAGCGTGTCGAGCGGGGACAGCAGCGCAATCGCCAGCGCCGCCCAGCCGCACAGGAACGCCATCAATTGCCGGAACCGGCCGCGGCGCGCCTCCAAATCGCCTGCCGTCCGTCTTGCCTGCAGGCGCCGGTAGCCGGTCAGGTACAGCGCCAGGCTGAGCAGCATGGGCGCGACGACCCAGGGTTCCGGCGTCAGCCCCAGGTCCGGCAAGCCCGATGCGTCAGGCGAGGCGACGTGCGCGTTCGCCGCGACGGGCGCGCATGCCCAGGCGCCGGCCATGACGGCGCGCCACCGCGCCCTGCGCGCCAGCGGGGGTCGTGCCATTGCGGTTTCCGTTCCGGTCATGCCTGTCATGCTGTGTTGTCTTCGTAGCCTAGAAGCGGGGCGCCAGGTAGATGACGGCGTAGATCGGTATCCAGCTGAACACGACGAAGTACCAGTACATCGCGTTCTCGCTGACGTCGACGTGCCGCCGGCCGTCGAAGGGGCCCGTCAGCAGCAGCACGCCGAGCACCGCCGTGTCCACCGTGTCGGTGATCAGATGCGTGGTGTGCAGGCCCAGCAGGAACCACACCACGGCGCCGTAGGCGTTCTCGTTCCACAGGATGTTGAGCGTGGTGAACTCCAGCGCCCGCAGCACCAGGAAGACTGCCGCCAGCAGCAGGCAGACCCACACCCACAAGGCGGCCCGCTTGCGGTCCAGCCGTTCGGCGGCGCGCTTGGCCAGGTGGTTCGGCCAAAGGCTCAGCAGCAGGATGACGGTGTTCGCCGTCCCCCAGAGCAGGGCTGGGGGGGCCGCACTGATCGGCCACGCAGGCGCCAGGGCGCGCAGATAGAAATACGTCATGACGCCGATGGCGAACACGGTGCCTTCGATCAGCATCAGGCCCAGCGTGCCCCACCACATCAGGCTGCGGTGACTGAAGCCGAAGGTGGGCAGGCCGGACACGTCGATCACCGCGCCGCGGTCGTTCGCCGGTGCGTCGCCCGCCCCGTGGCCGGACGGCGTCGTCATCGCGTGCGCTCCAGCCGCAGGGCCTGCGCCGTGGCCGAGCGGCGTGGCCAGAACCAGAAGATCATTGCGATGGCCACCGGCGCGGACAGCCACACCACCGCCCACGGCGTGAAAACGGAGCCGACGAACAGAATGGACGTCAGCACGGCGCTCAGGAAAGGCCAGATCGAGGGCGAGGGGAACAGCACGCGCAGGTCGGGCCGGGCGTCGACGGCCGTGGTCACCAGGACTTCGCGCGCATCGGCGGCCAGGCCGGCCACGTCCCCCTTCGGTCCGCCCGTCCAAAGCGGCTCACGGCTATCCACCACCGGCACGGCATCGAAGTTGTGCGGCGCGGGCGGGCTGTCCGCTCGCCATTCCAGCGTGCCGGCGGCCCACGGGTCGGGCCCCGCCGCGACGCCGTGGCGGCGGCAGCGCAGCACGTTGACGATGAAAACCGCGACCCCGGCGGCCAGCATCCAGGCGCCGATGGTGGCGCCCAGGTTCATCCCGTGCCAGCCCATGTCTTCCGGATAGGTCCAGACGCGCCGCGGCATGCCTTGCAGCCCCAGCAGATGCATGGGAAAGAACGTCAGGTTGAAGCCGATGAAGAACAGCCAGAAGTGCCAGCGGCCCAGCGTTTCGTTCAGGAGCCGGCCGGTGAACTTGGGGAACCAGTAGTAGAACGCGCCGAACAGGGGAAACACCGCGCCGCCGAACAGCACGTAGTGCAGATGCGCGACCACGAAGTAGGTGTCGTGGACCTGCATATCCAGCGATACCGAACCCAGCATGATGCCGGTCATGCCCCCCAGCACCAGAATGAAAAAGAAGGCCAGCACGAAGTACAGCGGAGTCTTCCACTGAAGCCGCCCGGTCGCCAGCGTCACGAGCCAGCAGAAAATCTGGACGCCCGATGGAATCGCGATGGAAAGGCTGGAGGCGGTGAAGAACCGCTTGCCCAGCTCCGGCATGCTGGTGGCGTACATGTGATGCGCCCACAGCCCGAATGCAAGGAACGCGGTGGCGATCAAGGCCAACACCATCGCGGGATAGCCGAACACGGGCCGGCGCGCGAAGGTCGCGACAATGGTGGAGATGAACCCCAGCGGCGGGATGAAGATCAGGTAGACCTCGGGATGCCCGAAGAACCAGAACAGGTGCTGCCAGAGCAGCACATCGCCGCCGCGCGCTGGGTTGTAGAAATGCGTGCCCACCAGGCGGTCCAGGATCAGCGCCGTGCTGCCGAACATCACCGACGGCATGGCAAAGAGCACCATGAACTGCGTGACCAGCGTGGCCCACACGAACAGCGGCATGCGGTTCAGCGTCATGCCGGGCGCGCGCAGCTTGAAGATCGTGGTGATCAGCACGATGGCTTCGAGCAGCGCCGCCAGTTCGGTGAAGGTGATCATCTGGGCCCAGATATCCACGCCCTTGCCGGGCGCATAGTCGGGACCGGACAGCGGCACGTAGGCGAACCAGCCCGCGTCCGGCCCCGCGCCCGCGAAGAATCCGCCGAACAGGAACAGCCCGCCGAACACGAAAACCCAGTACGCGTAGGCGTTCAGGCGCGGGAACGCGACGCTGCGCGCGCCGATCATCAAGGGCACCAGGTAGCCCGCGATCGCCTGCATGACCGGCACGGCGAACAGGAACATCATCGTCGTGCCATGCATCGTGAACAGCTGGTTGTACAGGGTGGGGCTGACCAGGCGGTTGTCCGGCCGGATCAGCTGCATCCGCATGGCCAGCGCCAGCAGGCCGCCCAGCAGGAAGAATGCAAAGGTCGCCAGCATGAAGCGGCGTGCGATGGTCTTGTGGTTGACGGCGCACAGCCAGCCGCGCCAGCCGGACGGATCACGCCAGGTATCGGCCAAAGCCGCGCGCACCGCTGGCGCGGCGTCGGGGCCGTCCAGCGGCCGGGCGGTGGGGGTGGCGGTCATTGCAGCGATCCCAGATAGCGCACCAGGGCCTGCAGGTCTTCGTCCTGCAGGCGCGTGGCGGGCATGTTGGTGGCGGGTTTCATCGCGCCCGGCTCGGCGATCCAGCGCGCCAGGTTTTCAGGGGTGTTGGCGACGGTGCCGGCGGCGATCAGCGGGCGGCTGGCCAGATGAGTCAGGTCCGGACCCAGCGTTCCACTGGCCGACGTGCCGCGTATCGTGTGGCATTGCGCGCAGGCATTGCCCAGGAATACGCCCAGCCCGCGCCGCAGCTCGGCATCCCGCGGCGTGCCGGCATCCCGGCTTTCGCGGTCGGCCCACGCGGCGTAGTCCTCCGAGGACGTGGCGCGCAGGGAAAACGCCATCAAGGCATGTTCGGCGCCGCAGAATTCGGCGCACTGGCCGCGGTATTCGCCCGGTTCGTCGGCCCGCAGCATGATGGCGGCGTCCCGGCCCGGGATCATGTCGCGCTTGCCGTGCAGATTGGGCACCCAGAAGGTGTGGATGACATCGGATGTCTTCAGCGTGACGCGCACGGGCCGGCCCACCGGCACCTGCAGCTGGTTCGCCGTGACGAATGCCGGGCGTCCGTCCTCTGCCTCGTAGCGGGTTTCCCACCACCATTGGTGGCCGACCATCTCCACCCGCAAGGGCTTGTCCATGGGCAGACGCGACAAAGCCCGGTCGGTGAGGAAATCGGCCGTCACGAGCCCGCAGAGCAGGACCACGGATACCCACGTTGCTGCCGCCACCATGCGGCGCGAGCGGCGGTCGGCGCGCGAGGCGGCGGCAAGGTCCACGCCGCTGTCCTTGCTATTGCGCGGATGCGTCTCGCCGCCGCGCGAGCCTCGCCAGATGGCGACGATCAGCGCCGCCAGCACGGCTACGAACACCGCCGTGCAGACGGTCAGGGTCAGGTGCCACAGCGACAGTATCCGTTCGGCCTGGATGCCCGCGGGCCGCAGCGCGTCCTGTTGCGGCGCGGCCGCGGCCGCGCCGCTCCACATCCACAACAGCCATCCTCGCGCGCGGCCGCCCATGGGTTTCGTCACGCTTCCTTGCGCAGCGTAATGGGGATCGACTTGGCGGCCGGCACCTTGCTCTCCTTGGCGTGGTGCCAAAGCGGGATCAGGGGGTTGCATTCCGGGTAGTAGCCCCACGCGCAGCCCGCCGGGATGTTGTAGGGCCGCACCGTCAGCCCGCCCACTTCGCGCCTGAAGCCGTCGTGCGCCACGGTGCTGGCGACCACCACGTCGTTCTCGCGCAGGCCCAGCCGCGCCATGTCGTCGGGGTTGAGCATGATGACCTTGCGCGTGCCGTAGACGCCCCGGAAGCGGTCGTCCAGCGCATACACCGTGGTATTGAACTGGTTGTCGCCGCGGGTGGTCATCAGGCGGATGACGTCTGCGCCGGTCTCGGGCATATCCGGATCGTCGTCCAGCGTTTCCGGCACGATGAAATTCGCCTTCCCCGTTTCGGTTTCCCATTTCCTTTCGCACGCGCCCAGGGGCCGGTGGAAGCCGCCGGGGTTCCACATGCGGCGGTTGAAATCCTTGAATATCTTCGGATAGGTGGCCTCGATGGCATCGCGGATCAGCGAGTAGTCGCCCACCCAGCGGTCCCAATCGACGTGCGGATTCGGCGGTAGCGTGGCTTTGGCGATACCCGCCACGATGGCCGGTTCCGACAGCAGCGTGCCGCTGGCCGGCTCCTGTATGCCGCGCGAGCCGTGGAAGCAGCCGGTGCTGTCTTCCATCGACACCGCCTGCTCGCCGGTGGCCTGGCGGTCGATCTCGATCCGGCTCAGGCAGGGCAGCAGATAGGCATGCCTGCCATGCAGCAGATGGCTGCGATTCAGGCGCGTGGCCACGTTCACCGTCAGGTCCAGGTTGCGCCAGGCGGGCTCCATCCGGTAATGATCCGGCGTTGCCCGTGCGAAATTGCCGCCCAGCGCAATGAAGGCGGACACCCTGCCTTCCAGAATGGCCTCGCAGGCCTCCACGGTATTCATGCCCTTTTTGGCGGGCGGCTCGAAGTGGTAGAGCTCGCGCAGTTTGTCCGCGGGAACCTTGTCGGGGTTTTCGGTGATGCCGACGGTGCGTTGGCCCTGCACGTTCGAGTGTCCGCGGATGGGGCAGACGCCGGCGCCCGGTTTGCCGATATTGCCCCGCAGCAGCAGCAGATTGGTCACCATCTGCACGCTCTGCACGCCGTTGCGGTGCTGCGTCAGGCCCATGCCATACAGCAGCATGGCGGCCCGCGCGCCGGCATAGGTGGCGGCCGCCTGGCTCAGGTCGGCGCGCGTCAGACCGGATTCGCGCTCGATTTCCTGCCAGTCCGTTTTGCGCATCGCATCGGCAAAAGCTTCGAAACCGTGCGTGTGTTCGGCGATGAAGGCATGGTCGAGGATGGGGGAGCCGCCGCTGGCCCGCGCCGCGTCGTCCGCCTCGATCAGCCATTTGCACAGGCCCGCCAGCGCCGCGGTGTCGCCGCCCAGGCGCAGTTGCAGGTACTGCGTGCTGATCCGCGTTTCCTTGCCCGTCAGCATCTCCACCGGCGACTGCGGGTTGGTGAAGCTGACCAGCCCCGGTTCGCGCAAGGGATTGAAGGTGATGATCGGAACGCCGCGCTTGCGGGCTTCCTGCAGCTGGTGCAGCATGCGGGGCGCGTTCGTGCCCGTGTTGTGGCCGAAGAACAGCATGCAATCGGTATGCTCGAAGTCTTCCAGCGTCACCGTCCCGACCGGCACGCCGATGGCCTTGGGCAATCCGACCGATGTGCTTTCGTGGCACATGTTGGAGCTGTCCGGCAGGTTGTTGGTGCCGTACATGCGCGCCAGCAAAGCGAACATGTACGAGGTTTCCAGCGATGCCCGGCCCGAGGTATAGAACACGGCGGCATCCGGATCGCGGCCGCGCAACAGGGCGCCGATTTCATCGAAGGCCTGCTGCCACGGGATTTCCACATACTTGTCCGTCTGCGGATCCCACCGCATGGGAGCGGTCAGCCGGCCGACCGCTTCCAGCTCGTGATCGGACCAGGACTCCAGCTCTGTACAGGTGTGCTCCGCGAAAAAACCGGGCGGCGCGCGCTTCGTGGTGATATCCCAGGCTGTCGCCTTGGCGCCGTTTTCGCAGAATTCGAAGGGATGCGGATTCGCGGGTTTGGCCCAGGAACAGCTGACGCACATATAGCCGTCGGGCTTGTTCTGGTGGGTCAGTACCCGGCTTCCATGCAGGAGCCGGTGTTCCTTGACCAGGATCGACCCGACGGCGCGAGCCGATCCCCAACCGCCAGCCGGATTGGTGTGCGGCCCCTTGCCGGTGTGTTCTTTCGCCATTTGCTCGTGCCCTTTGTACGCCCGGCTGCCTTGCCTGACGCTGCCTGAGCGGAGGGCGACGGCCGGAGTCGTTTGTAATGGGCCCGCGCGCGCAGGCGGACGGACCCAGGTGAGGGCGCATAGCAAAACGCGTGCCCACGGGCGGCGGCGCAGGGGCCGGCCCGTGCGGCGCTACACCGGCGCGCCCGCGCGGGAACGGAGGCGGTCCAGGATGACGGCAAGAATGATCACGACGCCGATGACCAGGGTCTGGTAATAGGCGGACACGCCGATCATGTTCATGACGTTCGACAGCATGCTCAGAACGATGACGCCATAGGCGACCTGGCGGATGCCGCCGGCGCCGCCCGTCAGAGCGACGCCGCCCAGCACCACGGCGGCCAGCGATTCCAGCGTCAGGTTGGGTGCGGCGATGGGCTGCGCCGAGCCGACCCAGGCGGTCAGCACCACGCTGGCGATGGCCGCGCACAGTCCGCTGGCGGCGTAGACCAGCACGGTATTGCGCCCGACATTCACGCCCGACTTCGAAGCGGCCGACAGGCTGGAGCCGATGGCGTATACGTGCCGCCCGAAAACCGTGTGTCGCAGGATGAAGCCGGCCGCCGCGGCGCAGCCCACGCCTATCCATACCGTCGTCGGGATGCCGAGCCAATCGCCGAAGCCCACCACGTCGGCGTAGCCGGCATCGATGCCGTAGATCGGCACGCCGCCGGAAAGAATCAGCGCCAGGGCCTGCGCCACCGATAGCATGCCGAGCGTAACGACCAGCGGGCTGACGCGGAACCACGCGATGATGGAGCCTGACACGGCGCCGATGGACAGGCCGGTCAGCAGCATGACGGCGATGCCGGCGGCCGGGCCGTACTGCGTCATGGTCAAAACGCCGGCCACGCCGGCCAGCGACATGACCGCCGCCAGCGAAAGATCCAGCCCGCCGCTGATGATGGCGAAGGCCTGGCCCACCGCCACGATAAGCAGGGGCATCATCTGCCGGGCCAGGTTCAGGAGGTTGTCGAGCGAGGCGAACTTCGGCTCGATGAGGGTCGTGATCACGGCCATCGCCACGATCACCAAGGGCAGCATGGTGCCCGAGCCATAGCGCCTGCGTCGCGATGCGGAGCTGCCGCTGCCTTTACGCCATTCCATCCTCATGGGTTGCATCCGTTCCACCTTTGCGCATGTTCGCCGGCGCCGCGCGCCGATGGGGTGCCCAGTACGTCGCGCACGATATCGGCCTGGTCCGCTGGCGTGGGGTTGTCATAGCAGCGCACCGCCTGGCCTTCGTAGAAGGTATGGACGGTGTCGCACAGGGCGATGGTCTCCGGCAGGTCGCTGGACAGCAGGACCACCCCCACGCCGCTGGCCGCGAGGCGCCGGATGCAATCGTGCAGATTGGCCTTGGCGTTCACGTCGATCCCGGCGGTGGGCTCCTCCAGCAGCAGCACGCGGCGCGCGCGCGACATGGCGCGCGCCATCAGCACCTTCTGCTGATTGCCCCCGCTCAGGCTGGTGATGCGGTCGTCCATGTCCTGGCATTTGACGCCGAACCGGTCGAGGAGGGCGCGCGCCGCCTGCGTCTCGGCACGCGCGGAAACCACGCCGAACCGGCTCAGCTCGCCGAGCATGCCCAGGCACAGGTTCTCCCGCACCGACAGCGAGCCGAACACGCCGTTGCTGGCCCGCCCGGACGGCAGATAGGCAACGCCCGCCCGTACGGCTTCGGCGGGACTGCGCGGCCGGAACGGCCGGCCGTCCAGCAGAAAGGACAGCCGTCCGGCGCCGCGCAGGCCGGCCAACGCGTGAACGATGGCCTCGGCGCCGCAGCCGACCACGCCGTACAGGCCGACGATCTCGCCGCGTGCGACGTCCAGCGGCATCGCGGAACCATCCGCCCGGGCCAGGTGTTCGATCCGCAGGATCGCGGCCCCATCGGACCGGCGATCCGCGCGCGGGGCGGGGCTGCGCAGCTTGCCTCCGGTGGCGCGCGCCAGCACGTCGTCGGCGTCCAGTTCGCGGTCCATGGCAAAGGAATCGACAAGCTGGCCATTGCGCATGACGCTGACGCGGTCGGCCAGCGCCATGACATCGTCGATGTGGTGGGTGATCAGCACCAGGGCGCGGCCCTCGTCGCGCAGCTTGCGCAGCACCTCGAACAGCTTGCGCTTTTCCACGGCGCCCAGCATGGCGGTGGGTTCGTCCAGCACAACCAATCGCGGCGACTGCATCAGCGCCTTGGCGATCTCGATCATCTGCTGTGTGGCGACGGGCAGGCGCTTTACCGGTTCCTCGATGTCCACACGGCAGTCCAGCCGGTCCAGGATGGCGCGCACCGCCTCGGCTTCCCGGCCGTGCCGCAGACGGGCAAACGGGCCGCCGGCCTGCGCGGCGCCCAGAAGCAGGTTGGCGCGTACCGTCAGATCGGGCGCCAGGGACAGTTCCTGGAACACCATCGCGATTCCCTGCGCCCGCGAGGCATTGACGCCGCGCAGCGAAACGGGCTCGCCATCCCAGAACAGACGTCCTTCATCGGGCTCGTGCAGCCCGCCCATGATTTTGCCGATGGTGGACTTGCCCGCGCCGTTCTCGCCCAGGATGCAGTGGATTTCGCCGCGCCGAAAGTCCAGCGATACGCCGCTCAGTGCCACCGTCGCGCCAAAACGCTTGGATACGTCGCGCAGCGCCAGCAGGGGCTCGTCGCCCGTGGTGCGCGCAGGCGCGTCCCCGGCGCTGCCGGGCTCGGGCGACGCCGTTTCGCGGGCAAGGTTCGATGTGAGCATGGTTCGAAGTCCCGCCGCTTCATTTCATCGCGGTGACGCTCCAGCCTTGCGGCGGAATCTCGTACACGTCGAAGGGGTAGGTGGACGCGTTCTCGGGCGTGATGACCACGGGCGGCGTCAGCACATACGGGTAGGGCAGGGCGGCGTCCTTCTTCATGTTCGGCATGGGTTTGCCTTCGTGGTCGCGGATCGCGTACTGGACGATCAGGCGGCCCATCAGGATGCCCGGCTCGGACGCCACCGCCAGGAAGCGGCCGTCCTTGATCATCGGTATGGCCTCGCGCACCACGGCGCTGGAAACCACCTTTACGTTGCGGCGCTGTTGGCGGACCGCCTGCACGGCGCCCATGCCCAGTGGAATGACGGGCGTGTAGATGAAGTCGGCATTGGGGTCGCGCAGCAACAGGTCCGACGCCTGCGACATGCCGTAGGCCAGGTCCACGCCGCCGCCGAAGGCGCCCGGAACGACCTTCATCCCGGGGCACTGGCCCGCTTCCTTGCGGAAGGCCTCGTAGCGCAGGCGCGTCCACTCGGCGCCCGCCGGTCCCGGTATGGTCAATGTGGTCGAAGCCGGCTTGTGCGCGCAGATGGCTTTCGCCAAGGCCGTTCCGATGGCGCCCTCATCCTGGCCCACGCCGAACGTCACGTTGGGACTGTTGACCGGAATGCCCACGGCCAGCACCTTGCTGCCGGCGCTCTGCAAGCCCTTGAACACCGCGTCGTAGCCGTCGAAACTGGCCGCGCCCACCACGACGTAGTTGGCGCCCCGTGTCTTCAAGGCCTCCAGCTGGGCGAACTGCTCGCGCACATTGCCATACGCGCCGGCCACGGCCACCTGCATGACCTGCACGCCGCTGCGCCTGGCTTCGTCCTGGATGCCGTAAGCGATGCCTTTCCAGAAGTCGTCCTGCAGGTGCACCAGCGTGACCCCGATGGTGAAGGGTTTCTCGGCCTGGATCGGTTCGACCAGGCCCTTGAACCGGTCCGCCTCGGCGGCCGCTGCGGGAATCGCCGCCGCGGCCAGGACGGCCGCGGCGGCACAGGCGGCGGCGCCGACCGTCTTGGCCAGGCGTCTTGCCTGGAATTCGAAGCGCTTCATAACAACCTCCGGTAAGCGGGGCTCTCGTTGTCATTCGGGAAGGAAGCTGCCTTGCCCGTTCGCTTCGTCGTAGACGTACAAACCGGACAGGAAGGTCTTGGTGCGCTCGTACCACATGCGCCGGCGCGGAGCAGGCGGGGTGCGGTCGATCGGCGCGCCGCCCTGGAAGATGTAATCGAAGCGGCTGGGCCGCTGGAGCAGGGCGATGTCCTGGATGGGATCGCCCGGCACCACCAGAATGTCGGCATATCGCCCGGCCTCCAGCTTGCCCACTTTGTCGCGGTAGCGCGGGGACAGCAGGCGCGTGGCGGCCAGCGTATTCGCATGGATGGCCTGCAGCGGCGTCAGCTCCAGCAGCTTGACGAAGATTTCCATTTCGCGGGCATGCCAATGTCCATAGGGCACCGGCGACCACCCGCTCTCGCTGCCGGCGATCAGCGGCACGCCGGCGTCGTACGCCTTGCGAAGGTTGACGCGCGCGGCGGCCACCTCACGCTCGAAGGCCTCGACGCCGGACGCGCCCGCCATGGCACGGTTGGCCTCGATCAGGTTGACCAGCAGCGTCAGCGTGGGCGTGATGACGCAGCCGTTCTTCAAACAGGCTTCGATGCCCGCATCGTCGATGTACGACGCATGGAAAATGTTGTCGAACCCCGCCAGCGCGGCATCGCGCGACGACACCGTGGACCGGGCATGAATGCTGCAAAGCTTGCCCAGGCGGTGCGTCTCATCGGCGATGCACCGCAATTCGTCGAGCGTAAAGGCCGATATGTCCTGCGCGTCTGGCGTGATCAGGTTGTCGTTGGACCCGGACACCTTGATGGCGTCCACGCCGTCCTTGACCTGCAGGCGTACCGCTTCCACAAGATCGTCCGGGTTCCTGACCAGTACCGCAGCCTGTCCCACGGGAAAGGCCATTTCGCTGGGGAAGGAATCTTCCAGGCCCTGGTGATTGGTGATCTGCCTGCCGGAGACCGTATAGCGCGGGCCCGGGAACATGCCGGTATCGATGGCGTCGCGCACGGCCTGGGCCACGGCATAGGTGGTGGCGGCGTCGAACGCGCTGGTGACGCCGGCCTGAAGGATCTTGCGCGCGTAGTACAGCGCCTTGGCGGTACGGAACTCCACCGGCGTGTACAGCGCATTCTCTTCTTCCGACCGCGACTCGCCGAACGAGATGTGGGTGTGGCCGTCGATCAGCCCTGGCATGATCGTGCGCCCCGGCAGGTCGATCAGCGTGTATTCGTCGGCGTTGTACTGGGGCGGCAGGTCGCGCGCCGCGCCCGCCCAGGCAATGTATTGCCCGTCCGTGACGACCGCGCCTTGCTCGAGCGGCGCGTTCAGCGTGCCGTCGATCACTTTTCCCTTCAGCAGATAGCCTTTTCGGTTCATTGCGCGCTCCGGTTCAGGCGCCGCCCAGGTGGCGTCCGAAGAAATCGAAGGCCAGGGCGATAAAGGTGTCGGCCCGTTCCACGGCCACCGAATGCGAACAGCGGCCCAGCAGCGCGACGTCGACGTCGGCCAAACGTGCGGCCACTTCCCGGGTGGAGGACGCCGGGAAGGCCTGGTCCTGCAGGCCGTGCAGCATCAGCACCGGCTGCGTCACCCGGGCCAGCGTGGAGCCGGAGAGCACGGCGGCGTCGATGTACTGCTGCTTGTCCCCGCGAAACATGTCGTCGAAGTAGTCGGCATAGCCATCGGCGAAGATGACCTGTTCGCGCGCCTGCAAATACGCTTCGTCGATGCCCGAGGTGTCGTGAATCAGGCCCGACAGCGCCTGCACGAGCTGCTGCCGGTTGCGCGGGCAGGTCCAGGTGCGGACGGTGTCCTCGTTCAGATCGAACGGGGCGCCCATGGCGCCGGTGGTCATGATGGCGGCGGCCCGGCGATCGCTCGCCGCCATGGTCAAGGCGATGGAGGCCGACAGCGAGTGCGCGACGACTCCCACGCGGTCACCCGGAATGCGCGCCAGCATGGCGCCGGCCTGCCGCACCCACATGTCGTAATCGAAGTACGGAGGCTCCGGTTTGCGGCCGCTGCGGCCGAAGCCGACCAGGTCCATCGCGTAGACGGTGTACCGTTCCGCGAGCCGCGGCAGCACTGCCTTCCAATTGCCGATGCTGGAGGCGCCGGGGCCCGATCCGTGCAGCAGCAATAGGGGCTGGCCCTGGCCCGCCCGGTAGTAGCCGGCCTGAACGCCTTCGAAGTCAAAAGTGCCCGTATCCAAGATCCATCCTCGTTGACGCAATGCCATGTCCCTGCGATTGCCGGATGGCGCCAGGCCGTCAAGCCCTGCCCGCGCCGGGAGCGGTCAGCCGGCGTGCACGATCGCCTCGACCTCGATCTGGAAGTCCTCCTTGACCAGGCGGTCGACGATGAGCAGCGTATTGGGCGGGTAATCCTTGCCGCGGAAAATCTGCGGGAAGTACTCCGCGCGCAGCCTCATGAACTTCTCGATGTCCTGGGAATGCACCAGGTAGGTGGTGAACTTGACCACGTTGTTGAAGTCGGCGCCCACGCCTTTCAGTACGTCTCCCAGGTTGCGGAACACCTGCTTGAACTGCGCGTCGAAGTCGTGTTTGCCCACCACGCTGCCGTCCGCGCCCACTGAAAGCTGGCCGGCGACGAAGAGCAGTTTGCCGTCGGCCGTGCCGATGTGGGAATACAGGCCTTGCGCCGGGCAGCTTCCCTCGGGGTTGACGTATTTCACTTGCGTGGTCATGCGATCTCCTTGGAAGGGCGGCCCCAGGGGCAAAGTTGTATAAAAAATAAAATGCGGGCTCAGTCTAGCCCTTCCTTGAGGCGGGCAAATTGGGAATAACCCCGAATCCACAAGGGATCAAGGGTAAATCGCTATGCGAGTCAGCAAGCGGTATGGGGCCGCCTTGGCAGCCAGTTTTGCGGATTTTCACGAAGATTCCGGCGCATCACGTTTTTTTATACAATCTGAGGCTGACACGGCCACACCCTTCCAATCATGCCCATCGAACAGCTTTCCGACCCCGCGCCCAGCCAGACCTTGCCCAGCATGGTCTATCAGAAGCTGCGGGACGCCATCCTGAACGGCATCTTCCGGCCGGGACAAATGCTGCGCCAGGACGAAGTGGCCGCAAGGCTGGGCGTCAGCCGCAGCCCGCTGCGCGAGGCGCTGCCCCGGCTGGAAGCGGACGGCATCGTGATCCTGCATCCGCGCCGCGGCTACGCCGTGGCCAGTCTCGATCCCAAGCAGATCACAGAAGTTTTCGACCTGCGTTGCCTGCTGGAGACGGAACTGGCGCGTCGCGCCATCGCCAGGCGGACGGAAGCCGACATCGCCGCCGTCTATGGCATCGCATCGGAAATGGCCACGCTAGCCGAACGCGCCGACGACGAAAGCCGGGCGAAATGGTTCGACCTGAACATGCGCTTTCACACGGCGCTGCTCAGTCCGGCGGATTGCCCGCATCACCTGCGCGCGCTCGACCACTCGCGCAACCTGATCGAAGCCTATATCCGCACGGAAACGCGCCTGACGGGCGATTTGACAGAGGCGCAGCAGGAGCACATTCAGCTTGCCCAGGCCTTCGTGCTGGGCGACGCCGAAAAATTCGTCACGCTGACGCGCGAACATTCGGAACACACCCGGCGGCGGCTGCTGGCCGGTCTGCCGAAACCGGACCCGGCCTGACTGCAAGGCGCACGCCGGCGGGTCAGCGCAGGTTCTCGTACACCATGCGGGCGGCCGCCAGATCTTCCAGCGCGTTGCCGACCGCTTTGAACAGCGTGCGCTGCGAGGGTGAGGTCCGGCCCTGGCTTTCGCCGCGGCAGAGGCCGTAGAGGTTCCCCTGTATGTCCGTCTCGCGCAGGCAGCCCGCGGCGATGGCGTTCAGGATGTCCCCGGACTTGCGCAGCGCTTCCGGCGTGTCGGTCCAAACCGCGGCCTGCGCAAAGCAGGCCGGCGCGGCCTCGGTCATGACGGGGGAAAAACTGCCGACCAGATCGAGATGGCTGCCCGGGGCCATCCATTCGGCCTGGATCAGCGGGGACTGGGCCAGCGTCGCGCAACTGACGATATCGGCCTCGCGGACGGCCGTCTCCAGATCGGTGACCGCGACGGCGTCGATGCCGCACCCGCGCCATCGTTCGGCGCAGGCCAGTGCGCTTTCCGGCCGCACATTCCATACCTTCACCGATTCCAGCCGCCGCACGCTGGCGATGGCCGGCGCGAGCAGGCGCGCCACGCGTCCCGCGCCCACCACGAGCAGCCGCGACGCGTCGGGCCGGGCCAGGAAGGACACGCCCAAGGCCGAAGCCGCGGCGGTCCGGCGGGACGTGATCACATCGCCGTCCAGCGTCGCCAGCGGCACGCCGGTGTTGGCGTCGAACAGAACGTAGACGGAATGCAGCCCGGGCAGGCCGCGCGCCGAATTGCCTGGGAATATGTTCACCAGCTTGACGCCGTAGTAGCCGCGGTCGTCCCAAGCCGGCATCAGCAGCGACGTTCCAACGGGGGCGCCTTCGTCGGGCAACGACAGAATCTGCCGCGGCGGCACGGATATCCTGGACGCGAATGCCTCGCGCAGGGCGGGAACGAGCGATTCGAACGGCAACAGGCTTTCGGCGCGTTGGGCGTCGACGTGCAGCATGGACATTCCTCCGATGGGACCCCGGCGGGTTGCGTCCGGGATTCTGCCATGCCGGGCTGAAAGCCGAGGGCCCGCGGGCCTGTGACAAGGGTGCAGCGGCTGGCCGGCGCCGGCGCGCGCTAGCCTTCGTTCAGCTTGTACAGCGGTTCGTCCGTGCCGGCGTCGCGGGCCACCGTCATGTCCGCCTCGCTGCGCGACAGTTGGTCGCCGGCAAGGTACTGCCGCAGGGCTTCTTCAAAGAGGGCCGAACGCGACCGTCCGCGGCGGCGCGCGGTCTCTTCGATGCGTTCGACCAGCGAAGCCGGCAGGCGCAGCGTGATCGTCTGGGTGTCCACGGCCTTTCTCCCGAGTGGAAAGTCGGCGCCACTACCGTGACATAGGGCGGGCCGGCGCGTGTTGACCTGCGTCAAGCCCCCGCCGGAGCCGTGGCGTCCTATATCATCCGGAGACCACCACACCCGAGGAAGAGACATCATGCCGAACGTCATTTCGCACACCGTCCTGCCGCATGTGCGCCTGCTGCGACGCGCCGCCGCCGGCGCTTTGCTGAGCATCGGCGTGCTCGCAGCCGCCGCGGCGCAGGCCCAGCCGGCGGCGGCGGTGCTGGACGCCGCCAAGGCCGAACAGCAGCCGATGCTCGATACGCTGCGCGAGCTGGTCGAGATCGAGTCCGGCAGCAAGGACGTGGAAGGCGTGCGAAAGATCGCCGGCCTGGTCGCCGACAAGCTCAAGGCGCTGGGCGGCTCGGTACATATCATCGACCCCACCGACGTCTTCCGCATGGGCGATACGCCGGAAGTGATCGGCCCCATGGTGCATGCGGAGTTCAAGGGCAAGGGGCAGGGCAGGATCATGCTGATCGCCCACATGGACACCGTGTATCGCAACGGCATGCTGAAGGATCAGCCGTTCCGCATCGACGGCGATCGCGCCTATGGCCTTGGCATTTCGGACGACAAGCAAGGGGTCGCCGCCATCATCCACACCATCGCCTTGCTGCAGAAGCTGAAGTTCGAGGACTTCGGCACGCTGACCGTCCTGATCAACGGCGATGAAGAGATCAGCTCGCCGGGCGCGCGCAGCACGATCACGCGCCTGGGCTCGGATCAGGACGCGGTGTTTTCCTTCGAAAGCGGCGGCTCGCACGGCGACCTGCGGCTGGCGACCAGCGGCATCGGCGCCGCCTATCTGACGGTACAGGGACGGACGTCGCACGCCGGCGCACGGCCGGAAGGCGGCGTGAACGCCTTGTACGAACTGGCGCATCAGGTGCTGCAGATGGACGACCTGTCGCGTCCGGAGGACGGCCTGAAACTGAACTGGACGGTGGCCCAGGCGGGCACGAACCGCAATGTGATACCGGGCAACGCCACCGCGCAGGCGGATGCACGCGCCCTGCGCGTGGCCGATTTCGACAATCTGGAAAAGACCCTGCAGGAACGCATCCGCAACAAGCTGCTGCCGGAGTCGACGGTAAGCATGAAGTTCGAGGTGCGGCGCCCTCCGCTGGAAGCCACGCCCGCATCCCGCGCGCTGGCCGAGCATGGCAAGGCGATCTACGAGGAGATCGGCATGTCGCTGAATGTGCTGGACCGCGCCACCGGCGGCGGCACCGACGCGGCGTTCGCCGCCCTGAAGGCGCGCGGCCCCGTGATCGAGGGCATGGGGGTGAACGGCTTCGGCGCCCATTCCAATTCCGCCGAATACATCGAAGTGAAAACCATCGCGCCGCGCATGTATCTGGCCGCGCGGCTGATCATGGACGTGGCGCAGGGCAAGGTGAAATAGGAAGGGCCGGGCGCCATAGGCGCCCCGGCGGCGTAGTGTAATATTCAGTGTACTAACAACTCTCGCCACTTCGCAGTCGCTTCTTATGCCAGACGCGGACACACCGACCAGAAAAGCTGCAACAAGACGGCGCTCGCGGGCAGCGTCGGCGCCGGACGACACGGTATTCGCCCCGGCGAAGCAAGTGCTTTGGGCCCGCCCTGGCTACCTCATCCGGCGCCTGAATCAGATCCACTACGCCATGTTCTTCGAAGAATGCAAAACGCAGAACGTGACACCGGTGCAATATGGCGTGCTTACCGCGCTTTCGCTCAATCCGTGGATGGACCAGACGGCCATCGGGATGGAGTTGGGGCTGGATCGAACCACCACGGCGGACGTCATCAAGCGCCTGCAGGAGCGGGGGCTGGTGCAGCGGCGTGTCAATCCCAACGACAAGCGTTCCCGGCAGGCCGTCATCACGGAAGAGGGGCTGCGGATCATGGGCCTGCTCCAGGCCGGCATGGCTCGGGCGCAAGAGCGGCTGCTCGAGCCGCTGTCTCCGCGGAACCGCCAGATATTCATGAAGCTGCTGTCGACGCTCGTCGAAGCCAATAACCAGTACGGCCGGGCGCAGCTGCGCGCGTTCTGATTTCCGCGCCGGCATTCGCGCCGGCGCCATTCCGCTTTCCAGCGATACCGCCGCGGCTCTTGCCGGCCGCTGACAGTCCGTTCCGCTGCCGCGGTCCGCGGGGGCCGGGCACGCCATATACAGGATTTCCCTAATTCGTCAGTACGCTGACTATAACTTCAGTATACTGACATGTCAGAAGGCTGGCGCGCGGCGCGCAGCCCCCGTGCGCCCGCTGCCAAGAAGGCAAGGCGCGCATCAATAGTCAGTATGCTGACGAAATAGCCGGCCGTCGCTGGCTTGGCTCGTTGACCGGAAGAGGAGCAGGTGCATGGCAGCCAAGGTGCGCAAGATCGCGTTTGAAGAGCACTACACCGCGGTGGGTTTCAAAGACTATACGAAGAGCTTTTCCCAGCATATCGATCCCGCCGTGTTCGCGGACCTGGCCGCGCGGCTGCAGGACTTCGACGAGGTGCGCTTGCGCGAAATGGACGAGGCGGGAATCGACTACGTGATCCTGTCGCAGACGGGGCCCGGGGTGCAGGCCGAGCCCGACGCCGCGGTGGCAGTGCGGCGCGCACGCGAAAACAACGATTTTCTGGCGCAGCAGATCGCCCGGCATCCCGATCGTTACGGCGGTTTCGCGGTGCTTCCCATGCACGACCCGAAGACCGCGGCCGCTGAACTGGAGCGGTGCGTGGGGCAGCTCGGCTTCAAGGGCTCGCTGGTCAATGGACATACCAATGGCCGGTATTACGACGACCCTGCCTATGACGTGTTCTGGGAACGCATGCAGGCGCTGGACGTGCCGATGTACCTGCATCCCGCGGATCCCTATGTCGTGCCGCACGCCTACGGCGGCCATCCGGAACTGGTGGGCGCCTCCTGGGGATGGGGGGTGGAAACGGCGTCGCATGCGCTGCGCCTTCTTTTTGGCGGCGTCTTCGACCGCTTCCCCCGGTTGAAGCTGATCCTGGGCCATATGGGAGAGGGGTTGCCGTTCCAGCGTTGGCGCTTCGATAGCCGCTTTGCCGTCTATTCGCATGGAATCAAGCTGCGCCGGGCGCCGTCCGAATACATCGGCAGCAATATCGTCATCACGACGTCCGGCGTGTGTTCCGCGCATGCGCTGGCGGGCGCCATCGCCGAGATGGGCGAGGACGCGGTCATGTTCTCGGTGGACTACCCGTACGAATCGACACAGGTCGCCGCCCGTTTCATCGAGCAGGCGCCGATGGACGAGTCCGTGCGCGAAAAGGTTTGCTACGGCAACGCCAAGCGCCTGTTCAACCTGTAGGGGAGTTGCGATGCAGAAGACCTACCGTATCGGCCAGATCGTGCCGAGTTCGAACACCACGATGGAGACGGAGATTCCGGCGATGCTGCTGGCGCGCCAGCAGATCCGGCCCGAGCGCTTCACCTTCCATTCCAGCCGCATGCGCATGAAGAAGGTGGTGAAGGAAGAACTGGCGGCCATGGATGCGGAGTCGGATCGCTGTGCGGTGGAGCTGAGCGATGCGCGCGTGGACGTGCTGGGTTATGCCTGCCTGGTGGCGATCATGGCGATGGGGCCGGGCTATCACCGCCAGTCCGAAAGCCGTTTGCAGGCCCACACCGCCGCCAACGGCGCGGATGCGCCGGTCATCACCAGCGCCGGCGCGCTGATCGAAGGCCTGAAGGTGATCGGCGCGCGCCGCATCGCCGTGGTGGCGCCGTACATGAAGCCGCTCACCCAGCTGGTGATCGACTACATCGCCAGCGAGGGCTACGAGGTGGTGGACTCGCGCGCGCTGGAGATTCCCGACAACCTGGAGGTGGGCCGCCACGACCCGGCGCGCCTGCCCGGCATCGTCGCCGGCATGGACCTGTCCAAGGCCGACGCCATCGTGCTGTCGGCCTGCGTGCAGATGCCGTCGCTGCCGGTGGTCGCGCAGGTCGAAGCGATGACGGGCAAGCCGGTGATCACGGCGGCCATCGCGACCACCTACGCCATGTTGAAGGCCCTGGACCTGGATCGCATCGTGCCGGGCGCGGGGGCCTTGCTGTCGGGAGCCTACTGAGCCATGCAAAGCACATTCCTGTATGGCGCGCACGTGCACGCCAACGGCATCCGCCAGCACTATCTGCGCTACGGCGGCCAGCGCCCTGGCATGGATCCGGTGATCATCGTGCCGGGCATCACCAGCCCGGCGGTCACCTGGGGATTCGTGGGCGAGCGCTTCGGCCAGGTCTTCGACACCTACATTCTGGACGTGCGCGGTCGCGGCCTGTCGCAGGCGGGCGACGATCTTGACTACGGCCTGGACGCGCAGGCGGCCGACCTGAACGCTTTCGCGCAGGCGCTGGGGCTGACGCGCTACAGCGTGGTGGGCCACTCCATGGGCGGGCGGATCGCCATCCGCGCGGCCAGCGCGCATCCGCCGGGGCTGGCGCGCATCGTCGCCGTCGACCCGCCCGTCTCTGGGCCGGGACGGCGCGCGTATCCGGCGCAACTGCCCTGGTACGTCGATTCCATCGCCCAGGCCCGCCACGGCATGGGCGTGGAAGAAATGCGCAAGTTCTGCCCGACCTGGACCGAGGCCCAGCTGCGGCTGCGCGCGCAATGGCTGCACACCTGCGACGAGCGGGCCATCCGCCAGAGCTTCGAGGAATTCCATACGCAGGACATCCACGCGAATCTGCCCGCGGTGCAGGCGCCGCTGCTTTTGATGACCGCCGCGCGCGGCGACGTGGTCAAGGACGAGGACGTGGCGGAAATCCAGGCGCTCAAGCCCGGCACCGAGCACGTGCGCGTGCCCGACGCCGGGCACATGATCCCCTGGGACAACGAGGCCGGCTTCTACGCGGCCTTCGGCGATTTTCTGGGAGCTTCGACATGGCGATAAGCGACTTCGAAATGGTGCGTGCCTGGAAACAGGTGCTTGAACTTTCCCGCCTGCAGCGCGGCCAGACGGTGACGATCCTGACCAGCGCCGGCACACACCCGCAGACCTTGTCCACGGCCCTGATCGCCTGCCAGGACATGGGCGCAATCGTGAACCGGCTGGACCTGCCGCCGGTCAACGGCGAGAAATCCCTGAGCCGCGACGCGCTGGCCTACCTGGGCACCACGCCGCTGACCGGCAACCGCGCCGCCATCGCGGCGCTGAAGGCCAGCGACCTGGTGCTGGACCTGATGACTTTGCTGTTCTCGCCCGAGCAGCACGACATCCTGCAAAGCGGCACGAAGATCCTGCTGGCCGTGGAGCCGCCCGAAGTGCTCGCCCGCCTGGTGCCGACCGCGCAGGACAAGGCGCGCGTGACCGCGGCCGCCGCCCGCATCTCGGCCGCGCGCGAGATGCGCGTGACCTCCGCCGCCGGCACCGACCTGAGCTGCCCGCTGGGCGAATTCCCCGCCATCAGCGAGTACGGCTTCGTCGATGAGCCAGGCCGCTGGGACCACTGGCCCAGCGGCTTCGTGCTGACCTGGCCCAACGAAGGGGGGGCCAACGGCACCATCGTCATCGACCGCGGCGACATCCTGCTGCCGCAGAAGTCGTACGCGAACGACCGCATCACGCTGACGGTGGAAAACGGCTACGCCACGCGCATCGAAGGCGGCGTGGACGCCGAGCTGCTGCGCGAATACATGCGCAGCTTCAACGACCCGGAAGCGTATGCGATCTCGCATATCGGCTGGGGCCTGCAGCCGCGCGCGCACTGGACCACGCTGTCGCTCTACGACCGCGAAGCGAGCATCGGCATGGACGCGCGCGCCTACGAGGGCAACTTCCTGTTCTCGCTGGGGCCGAACAACGAGGCGGGCGGCGCGCGCACCACGGCCTGCCATATCGACATTCCGCTGCGGGCCTGCACCGTCAGCCTGGACGGCCAGGAAGTGGTCCGCCAGGGCAAGGTCATCGACGCAGCGCAACCCTAGCACCACGGAAAGCACACCCCATGACTCACCAGGAAGAAGCCGTCTACCGGCAGCAGGGCTTTGGCGCCGACATGGACCTGAGCGGTCCGGCGGGCCTGCTCATCGTCGATTTCGTCAACGGGTTCGCCGACCCCGCGCGCTTCGGCGGCGGCAATATCCCCGCGGCCATCGAAGCGACCATTGCGCTGCTGGCGCACGCGCGCGATCGCCGCTGGCCGGTGGCGCACACCCGTATCGTGTTCGCCGACGACGATGGCGACGCCAACGTGTTCACCCTGAAAGTGCCCGGCATGCTCACACTGAAAGAGCACGACCCGGCCAGCGCCGTGGTGGACGTGCTGGCCCCGCGCGCGGGCGAACTGGTGGTGCGCAAGACGCTGCCTTCGGCCTTCTTCGGCACCGGCCTGGCGCCGTGGCTGACGCAGCGCGGCGTGCGTACCCTCGTCGTGGCCGGGTGCACCACCAGCGGCTGCGTGCGCGCCAGCGTCGTGGACGCGATGTCGCACGGCTTCAAGCCCCTGGTGGCCAGCGACTGCGTGGGCGACCGCGCGATCGGCCCGCACGAGGCCAATCTTTTCGACATGCGGCAGAAGTATGCCGCGGTCATGACGCGCGACGAGGCGCTGCGCGCGCTGGCATCGCCGGCGCGCGACATGGGCTGAACGGGCTAGACCGGATATACCAGGTCGTTCGCGAGAATTTCCGTGTCGTAAACGACCTGGCGCTCTTTCAGCTTCAATGCGGTCCCTGCACGCGTGAAGACATCGTGATAGTACCCGGCCAGATGCAGGGTCGTCGGCCCCTCGACCAGGGTCTGCATCAGCAGGAAGGAAGACTGCGATTCGATGCCGGAATCCGACTCGCAAAGCACCCGGGTATTGGTCACCAGGTGACGCATGTACCGGGGGGCGAACATTTGCGTCCTGGCGATGGCGACGGCGCGGTCCTGCATCATGTCGCGGCCCTCGGCATACACGAGCCCCACGGGCAGGCCCCGTTCGGCGTTTTCCCGCGAGGTGATGCGATAAACCGCGTCATCGGTGAAAAACCCTGGCCAGCTTTCGATCAGGTTGGCGTCCAGGACGGCGCAGTAGTCGGCGTGGAACTCTTCAATCTCCTGGCGCAGCAATGCGGCGCGGGCCGGATCGATCCGGCGGGCAACGTAGGCGAAATCGGTTTTCATCGAACGTATCCTGTCGTCAGAGACCCATCACTTGGCGGTAATAGCGGTACATCGACCGGATGGCGGCTTCCGAAATCAGGCTGTTCGATGTGCCGAGTTTGTTGGACTCCAGCTTCAACACATTGATGTCGGTGGTCGAGCGGCGCACGCCTTCCTGTACGAACTTCATGGCTTCATTGTCTTCAAGCCCGAGGAAACCGGCGGGGCCCATGAGATTGCCCTGCCGCAGGCGATGGCGCGTCATCTCCGGCGTGTCGTCCGCATAGCCGAACATGGTCCATTGCATGATCATGCTGTCCGGGCCGTTCGGCACAATGTGCCTGACGCCCAGTGTGTTCATCTCCCGCTGCACCACAAGGTTCGGCCAGATCGTCTGCATCGTCACCGACCATGGCGAATCGAATTCCTTGACGAACTCCAGGAAGCGGTCGTCCCGCAGGCGAAGCCCATCGTGGAAGGAGCGCATCTCCTTTTTGTTCTCTTCGCTGACGTTCGCGTACTTGTCTTCGCTTTTGGCCGACGCCATGGTGCCGTGGCGGCCGTGCACGCCATCGACGAGCATGGCCGATCTGTTGCCCGCCACGAGCAGGCCGAACACCACCAGGAAGGAGTGCAGAAGCGTGGCGTGGTAGGGGTCCTTCAGGTTCTCGTGATACATCTTCCAGTTGCACGGCAGTTCATTGCGGTAGTAGCCAAGGATCCGCAGCGGCTTGCCGGGAAAGACGACATCGAAGTCCGCCAGGATTTCGGGCGTCAGGTACTCCTCGATGGGTTCCACGTCGTCGCGATAGGACGCGAAGACGACGCCGTGCCGGGTGGTGACGTGCAGCCGGCGCAGGCCATGGTCGTCATTGCGGAAGTCCTTGGGCATGCCGCCTTCCTTGTTCACGCCCCGCTTGAAGGGAATGCCCTGCAGGTTGCCCTTCAGGTCGTACGACCATTGGTGATAGGGGCAGACGAACTCCTTGGTGTTTCCATGGCCGTTGCGGCAAAACTCGGCGCCGCGGTGCGCGCAGCGGTTTTCGAAAACATGGATGGAGCCGTCCTCGGCGCGGGATACGACAACGGGCGTCGCGCCGACGTAGGACCGCTTGTAGTCGCCAGCAGCCGGTATCTCCGCTTCCAGGGCGACATAGTTCCAGCTGCGCCCGCGGAATATGCGCTCCATCTCGCGCTCGTAGATGGCGTTGCTGGTGTAGACCCAGTCCGGGATGGCGTGCAGTGCGTCTTCCGGCCAGACGCATTGCGCCAGCTCGGGATCCTTATCGGCGCCGGTTCGGCCGATAACGGTTTGCGATTGGTACATGGTGCAGTACTCCTACGGGTATGCCTGAACGCCGCCGCGATCAGGCCGTCATGGCAGCCTGCTGGCAGGCCTTGGTCCAGGATTTCAACGGGACTGACGGGTCGGTGAAGCCGCGGACATCGCCGCGAATGGCGCGCTCGAACAACACCCGCATCTGGCGCAGGTCGGCCGCCGCGTTGACCGCCAGGCCGTGCACGGGAACGCCGTCGCGATGTCCGAGCCACAAGAGGCGCGGCGCCTCGGCATCCGGTTCAGCGCTGCCGCGGCATACATAGGCGATGTCCGGCGCCGGCATACCGAGCATCTGGATATTGCAGCCGAACTGGTCCGTCCAGAACCATGGATAGGGCGCAGGGGGCGGATCGGCGCCCAGAATCGCGGCGGCCGCCACGCGCGCCTGTTCGTTGGCGTTCTGCCAGGATTCCAGGCGGGCATCGCGTCCCAGGGCAGGGCGGTGCTGGCTGGCGCAATCGCCGATGGCGTAGATATTGGGGTCGATGGTGCGGCAGCATGCATCGACCTTGACGCCGCCGTTGCGGGGATCAATCCCCAGGCCCGCGGCACGCGCCAGGTCGACCTCCGGCTGCAGACCGATGGCCACCACGATGGCGTCCGCGTCCAAGGTTTCTCCGCCTTCCAACTCCAGGCCGGCAGGGGTGCGGCCATCCGCTTCCAGCCTGACGCCCGCGATGCGGGCGCCTAGCCTCAGCGCGGCGCCCGCCGCACGGGCGCGCGCGGCGAGCCACTGCGCGAATTCCGCCGGCAGGGCGTTGGGCAGCAGCCGGCCGGCGCTTTCCACAATCGTCACGCGCGCATGCTTGTCCAGCGCGGTCGATGCGACTTCGAGCCCCAGGAATCCGCCGCCGATCACGATGACGCGCGCCGCGGACGTCAGGCATGACCGCATCGAGCGGGCGTCGTCCATGGTGCGCAGGTAGTGCACTTTGGACGTACCTCGCGCAAGGATGGGCAGTTCGCGTGGGTGGCCGCCCGTGGCCAGCACGCACCGGTCGTAAGACAGCGCCGTGCCGTCGGACAGCCGCACTTCGCGCCGCCCCCGGTCCAACGCCAGGGCTTCCGTTCCGCGGACAAGCGCGATGCCGTTTTCGGCATAGAAGCCGGGCGGATGGATGGCCGCCGATCCTTCCGCGCCGGCATCGCCCAGCACGGCTTTGGAGAGTGGCGGCCGCTCGTAGGGAAGGTGGGGCTCGCGGCCGACCAGCGTGAGGCGGCCGGCATAGCCGAGGTGGCGCAGCGTGGCGGCCGCCATGGCGCCGCTTTGGCCCGCTCCGACGATAACGATGCTGGCTGGGACGGCCATGGGGTCAGCCCGAGATGTCGGCCAGCACCTGGCCGTCCTCGACCTTCACGGGATAAACCCGGATGTCGGCCGTTGCCGGCGCGCATAGCGCCTTGCCCGTCCGGATGTCGAAACGAGCCTGGTGCAGGGGGCATTCGATGCAACCGTCTTCCAGATAGCCGTCCGACAACAGGGCATAGGCGTGGGTACAGACGTTGTCGGAAAGGAAAAACGCGTCTTCGCTGCGGTACAGGGCCAGTTGCTTGCCGCCGGCATCGACGGCCATGACTTCATCGTTATCGAGTGCGTCCGCAGGCGCGATTCTTATCCATTTCATGGCGTTTCCATCAGTATGCTGAGTATTAATGTTCAGTGTACTGCCCAAAAAAAGGGAGAGGGTGCTAGGGATTTCCCGGGTGTTGCAAACGGACCGCCGCCCAGCCGGGAGAATAGGGCCCGTCCTGCATGCTGCATAAGAAAGATCTCCCTATGCAAGGCTTCTTATGGTGCACGGTGCGCCATAACGAAGCGTATCCGGAGCGATTCTGGCGCATGATTTCCGCATGCTGCCGCCGCCGCGAAATACCACGGGTAATCCTCGTTGACACTCCACAACTCCGTCAGTATGCTGACTAACAGGTCAGTGTACTTACGTTTTTTTCGGCCATTATCGGGAGCCTGCGGACATCCCGAATTCTCAAGGGGGCTGTTATGCAACGACGACGATTCCTCGCACATGCCGCGGGCGCCGCGGGCGCTGGCCTTGCCGGCGTCGCCGCGCCGGCAATCGCGCAATCCAATCCCGCGGTTCGCTGGCGCATGTCCACCAGTTGGCCGAAGAGCCTCGATACGATCTACGGATCCGCGGAGGAACTCTGCAAGCGTGTCGCACAATTGACCGAAGGCAAATTCGAGATTCGCCCATTTCCAGGCGGCGAGCTGGTGCCGCCGGCCCAGAACATGGACGCGGTCAGCAACGGGACGGTGGAATGCAACCATGTGCTGAGTACGGCCTATATCGGCAAGAACACGGCGTTCACGTTCGACACGGGCCTGTCGTTCGGCTTGAACGCGCGGCAGCACAATGCGTGGATCCATTATGGCGGCGGGCTTGAGCAACTGCGGGCGCTGTACAGGAAGTACAACGTCGTCAATCACGTATGCGGCAACGTCGGCGTGCAGATGGGCGGCTGGTACCGCAAGGAGATCAAGTCCGTTGCGGACTTGAACGGCATGAACATGCGCATCGGTGGAATCGGCGGCATGGTGCTGACCAAGCTTGGCGTGATTCCGCAACAGATCCCGCCCGGCGATATCTATCCCGCGCTGGAAAAGGGCACGATCGACGCGGCCGAGTGGATCGGTCCCTATGACGACGCCAAGCTGGGCTTCAACAAGGTCGCCCCTTACTACTATTCGCCGGGCTGGTTCGAGGGTAGCGCGTCGATCACGGCGATGGTTCACGATAAGGCATGGGAGTCGCTGCCGCCAGCGTACAAGGCGGCCTTCGAATGCGCGGCCGGCGAGCAGACGATGCGCATGCTGGCCAACTACGACGCGCGCAACCCCGCGGCACTTCGTCAACTGATCGCCAACGGCGCCAAGGTGCGCTACTTCCCCAAGGAAGTCATGGACGCCGTCTATAAGGCATCCCAGGAGCTATGGGAGGAACTGGCCGCCAAGAATCCGGACTTCCATGCGCTGTATCCGGGCTGGAAGAAGTTCCAGCAGGACGAGGCAGGCTGGTTCCGGCTGGCCGAAAGCGCGCTGGACAACTATACGTTTGCCGAAGTGGCGCGCAGCCAATCCAAATAGAGATGGCGGGAGGAAACGAGATGACGCATTCCGGCGAGCACGGGCAGGCACCGGCGAAGCCCGAGGGCGTGGGCGCGCGCGTGCCCCGCAAGGAGGATATCCGGCATCTGCATGGCAAGGGCCACTTCGTGGCGGACATGGCGATGCCAGGGCTGTCCGAGGTGGCGTTCCTCCGCAGCCCGCTCGCACACGCGCGCATCGCGGCCGTGCGGGTTGACGATAGCGTAAGGGCCTTCACCGTGCTGCGCGCCGACATGGCCGATGCCAGCGATATCGTGGCGGACTCGACCCTTCCCACCTACCAGTCGTCGGCCCAGCCCCCATTGGCGTGCGGCAAGGTGCGCTTCGTCGGCGAGCCGGTAGCCATGGTTTTCGCGGCTACCCGGGCCGAGGCCGAGGATTACGCCGAGGCGATCGAGGTGGATTACGAGGACCTGCCTGTGTATGCGGACGTGGCCGCGGCGCAGGCTGCCACCGGGGAGTTCGTGCATCCCGGCTGGAAAAACAACGTATTCGTCACGCTGAACGCCGACCGCGATTTCGATGCGCTTGCGGCACAGGCCGATGTCGTGGTGCATCGGCGGATGCGCCTGGCGCGGCAGTGCATGGTGCCGATGGAAGGCAAAGCCGTGCTGGCGTACTGGGATCATCAGGCCGATCAATTGGTCGTCTACAGCGCCACGCAGGTGCCGCACATGATCCGCACGATCCTGGCCGAGTGCCTGGGGCTGGACCAGGGCCGTGTGCGAGTCATCTCGCCGGATGTGGGCGGCGCCTTCGGGTACAAGTGCGTGCTCCAGCAGGAGGAGCTTTGCGTGGCATGGCTCGCCAAAACCTATCGGCGGCCTTTCCGCTTCATCGAGGACCGCCGCGAACACCTGACGGCGGGAGCCAATTCCCGCGAGCACCATTACGAGTTGACGGCGTACGCCGACAGGCGCGGCAAGCTGCTCGCCCTGGACGCGCGCATCGCCATCGACGGCGGCGCGTACTCGGTGTGGCCCTTCACCATCGGGCTCGAGCCCGGGCAGGCCGTTGGCAACCTGCCGGGGCCGTACGCCTTCCGCGGCTATCGCTGCGTCACCCAGGCCGTCGCCACGAACAAGCCCGGCTTCGTGCCGTACCGCGGCGTGGCGCGAACCGGCGTGTGTTTCGCCATGGAATTGATGATGGACGCCATCGCCAGGGAAGTCGGGCGCGAACCCTGGGAGGTCCGCCTGGAAAACCTGGTGAAGCCCGAGCAGATGCCGTATGTCAACGTCACGAACAAACATCTGGACAGCGGCGATTACCCCGCCAGCCTGCGCAAGGCGCTGGAGATGATCGATGCGCCGGCGGTCCGCGCGCGGCAGCGGCTCGGCGAACCGGATGGGCGGCGGATCGGCCTGGGCGTGGCCACCTATACCGAGCAGGCCGCGCACGGCACTTCCGTGTTCGCGGCCTGGGGTACGCCCGTGATTCCCGGCTTCGACCAGGCCACCGTGCGGATCACGCCGGACGGCGGGCTGGAGATCCGCGTCGGTGTGCACTCGCACGGACAGGGCATGGAAACCACCTTTGCGCAGATCGCCAACGAGATCCTGGGCATTCCGATCAACCGGATCAAGGTGCTGCACGGCGACACGGGGCAAACCCCGTTCTCCACCGGGACCTACGCGTCGCGCTCGCTGGTGATGTCGGGCGGCGCCGTGTCGCAGGCTTGCAAGCGGCTGCTGCCGCGCGTGGTTCACATCGCGGGACATTTGCTGGGCGCGGAAGCCGACCAGTTGTCGCTGCGAGAGGACGGCTTCGCGGCCGGCGGCCAGACCGTTTCCATCAAGGACGTGGCCGACGCCTGGTATCTGCGGCCGCATCGCTTGCCGGCTGACGTGGATCCGGCTGGGCTGGAAGTCACCGTCGGCTACAAGCCCAAGGTCGATACAGGCTGCTTCACCTATGCCAGCCACGCGGCGACCGTGGCGGTGGACCCGGCTACCGGCGGCGTCGAGATTCTGGATTACGTCGTGGTCGAGGATTGCGGAACCATGATCAATCCGATGGTGGTCGAGGGCCAGACCATCGGGGGCATCGCGCAGGGCATCGGCACGGCGTTCTACGAGGAAACGCCGTACGACGCCAACGGCCAGCCGCTGGCGTCCACGCTTGCCGACTACATGCTGCCGGGCGCGACCGAGGTGCCGCATATCCGGATGCACCATTTCGAAACGCCATCGCCGCATACCGAATTCGGCGCCAAAGGCATGGGCGAAGGCGGCGCCATCGCGCCGCCGGCGGTGCTCTTCAACGCAGTCAATGACGCGCTGCGCAGCCTCGGGGCCGCTGAATTGGCCGAGACGCCATTGACGCCCCATCGCGTGCTGCAGGCCATCGCACAGGGGCGCCGGGGCGGCGGAAACGAGGCGGCCCTCGCAGCTGGGCATCAGGCGGAGCCGGCACCGGCGATCTGAGGAGACTATGAAAGCCGCGAAGTTCGACTATATCCGCGCCACTTCCGTGGCGCACGCGTTGAGCGCGCTGCGCGACCACGACGGTCGCGCCAAGCTGATGGCCGGGGGGCAGTCGCTCGGCCCGATGCTCAACCTGCGGCTGTCGCGTCCCGCCGCCGTCGTCGATATCTCGGGTATCGATGCCTTGCGAGCGGTGACGCGGGAAGGCGACAGCGTACGCGTTGGCGCCGCCGTCACGCACGCCGAGATCGAGGACGGAATCCACGCGCCCCTGCGCGAGTCGCCGTTGCGGCGGGTGGCCGCGGGTATCGCGTATCGCGCCGTGCGCAACCGCGGCACCCTGGGCGGCAGCCTGGCGCACGCCGACCCTGCGGCCGATTGGGTGGTGGCCATGGCGGCCCTGGGCGCCCGCATCGAAATCGCCGGCGGCGCCGGCGTCCGCCAGGTGGATGCCGACGTCTGGATGCAGGGCGCCTATACCACCGAGATCGGCGAGGACGAACTGATACAGGCGGTGCACGTGCCGGCCGGCAGCGAGCATGCCCGCTGGGGGTACTACAAGTTCTGCCGCAAGACCGGCGAGTTCGCCGAGGCCAGTTGCGCCGCGTGGTTCGATCCGCGCAGCGGCACGGCGCGGATCGCCTTGGGGGCGCTGGACGGCGCACCGCGTCTGCTCATGGCGCTTGCCGGGCGGGTCGCGCGCGACGCCGGCGCAGCGCTGGACGCCGACGCGATCGCCGCGGAAGTGGCGCGAGCCATGCCGGACAAGGACGAATCACATCGCCAGTTGCACGTTGCGGCGGTGCAGCGCTGCCTGGCGCAAGCCGTGGGAAAAGGACAGGCACAATGACGCAGGTAACGATGGAAGTGAACGGCGCACGCGTGACGGATGATGCGCCGCCTCGCATGCACCTGGGCGACTTTCTGCGTGACCGGCTCAGGCTGACCGGCACGCACCTGGGTTGCGAGCATGGCGTGTGCGGCGCCTGCACGGTGCTGCTCGACGGTGCGCCTGTCCGCGCATGCATCTCTTATGCCGTCGCATGCGAGGGGCGGCGTGTGACGACGATCGAAGGCTACGATGGCGATCCGGTGATGCGCCGCCTGCGCGAAGCCTTCCATCGGCACCACGCGCTGCAGTGCGGTTATTGCACGCCGGGCATGCTGGCCACGGCGCGGGATATCGTGCTGCGGCTGCCCGATGCCGACGAGGCGCGCGTCCGCCTGGAGCTGTCTGGCAATCTTTGCAGGTGCACCGGCTACATGGGCATCGTGGCCGCCGTGATGTCGGTGCTGGCCGAGCTGCGGCACACGCCGGATGCGCAGGTCGACGCGTTGCGCTCGGGCGCCGCCGGCGTGCCGGGCGAGGCGGCGCCGCTTGCGCCGGCGCAGACGGTCTTCCAGGCTTTCGTCCCGGCAGCGTCGTCAGCGCCGGTTGCCTCTTCCGGTGCGGCGGCCGGCGCGACGGCCGTGACGGCCGCGGCCGTGTCCGAGGACGTCCCCAGCCAGACTGCCGCGGGCGGCAGGACGAACCGGATCGACGGCAGTTTCGAGCTTCCCTTTCCAGCCGAGCAGGCATGGGCCTTCATGACCGATCTGCCGGCGGTGGCGGCCTGCCTGCCGGGCGCGCGCATCGAGGCACAGGAAGGCGACCGGGTCAAGGGCGCCATCGCCGTGAAGTTCGGTCCCATGCGCGCCGCGTTCAGCGGCGCCGCCCGCCTGGACCGCGACGATGCCGCCATGCGCGCCGTATTTCGCGGCGCGGGACAGGACACCCTGAGCCGGTCGCGGGCGAACGGCGACATTGCCTACCGCGTCGAGGCCACCGGGGAGCGGGCGTGCCGCGTGTTGGTGGAGCTGGCGTACAGCTTGCAAGGTCCCCTGGCGCAATTCTCCCGTTCGGGCCTGGTGCAGGATTTCGTGCGCCGCATGATCGCGGATTTCGGCAGGAACGTTGCCATGCGGTTGGGGCAGGGGGGCGATGGTCCGTCGGCCGAAGCCGCGCCGCCCGCCGCTTCGATCAACGCCACAAGGATTTTCCTGGACGTACTGTGGGCACGCATAAAGCGCCTGTTTGGCGGCCGCTGACGATAACGCGCGCGGGATGCGCCTGCGCCGGTCCGGCGCGGCGCAAGCGCACAAGGGGAACATCATGCACACGAACATGGGAGTCGCCGCCGTGATCCATCGATTGCGGCGCCGCTGCGCGGCCGGCCTGGCGGCGTTGCTGATGGCGTGCCTGGGGCCGGCGGCGGCCGCGCAGGAGCGCGCGCCGCTGAAGGTAAGGCTGGACTGGACCCCCTGGGGCGTGCAGGCGCCGTTTCATCTGGCGCAGGAAAAGGGCTGGTACAAGCAGGCCGGCTTGGACGTCGCGCTGGAGGATGGAAACGGTTCGGTCACAACGGTGCAGATCGTCGGCGCGGGCGATACCTTCGATGTGGGCCATGCCGCGCTGGCTTCCATGATGATCGCGCGCGAAAAGGGCTTGCCGGTAAAGGCCGTGGCCGTCTTCGCCGGCCAGAGCGATATCGGGCTGCTGGTCCCCGCCGACTCCGGCATCACCGGCCCTGCCGCCTTGAAAGGCCGCAAAGTGGCCTACACGGCGGGGTCGCTGGAGGCGCCTTTCATCGATGCGTTTCTGGCCTCCGGGAAGCTGAAGCGCAGCGATGTGGAGCTGGTCAATGTGGACGCCGCGAGCAAGGCGTCCACCTACGCGGTCGGACGGGCGGATGCGGCTTTTTCCACGATTCCGTTCTTTCTTCCCGTCGTATCGCAGAAACGGCCATCGGCCGCGGTGCGCTTTGCCGACTTCGGCCTGAATACGCCCAGTTTCGGCCTGTTCGCCAGCGAGGAAAAGCTGAAGACGCGCCGGGACGCGATCGCGCGCTTCGCCAGCGTCACTGCGCGCGCCTGGCAGTACATCTATGACGGACACGAGGACGAAGCCGTCGCCGCCATCCTCGCGCAGCGGCCGCAGGCGCGCCTGGACAAAGCCGTACTTCGCGGCCAGGTCGGGGCGCTGAAGGCGTATATCGTTCCGCCCGGACAGGGCGGCCGGATCGGCCCGCCCGAGGCCAGCGACTGGGGCCAGGCGGTAAGGACGTTGTCCTCGGTGGGGTTGATCCCCGCCGAAGCGGATCCCTCCAGTTTTTACGTTCCCGGCCTGGTGCATCCGGAGCGCTTCGACGGCATGGTGTCCCAATGACAACCTATGCCGTATCGGCCGCCGGCGTCGTCAAACAGTACGCGGGCGAGCGGTGCGTGCGGGCGCTGGACGGCGTTTCCATCGGCATGCAGGCCGGCCGTTTCGTCAGCATCCTGGGACCGAGCGGCTGCGGAAAGAGCACCTTCCTGCGCTGCGTGGCGGGGCTCGAGACGATCAGCGCCGGCGATTTGCGGGTCGAGGGCCGGCCGGTCAAGGGACCGCCCGATGGCATCGGAATGGTGTTCCAGCGCGACGCCTTGCTGGATTGGCGCACGGTCCGGCGCAACGTCCTGTTGCCCATCGAGTTCGCGCGCAAGCGCGTGGACGACTATGCCGCCAAGGCGCGCGATCTGCTCGCCCTGACCGGCCTGAGCGAGTTCGCCGACAGCTATCCGCACCAGCTGTCCGGCGGCATGCGGCAGCGCGCGGCCATCTGCCGCGCCCTGATAGACTCGCCGCGCCTGCTGCTGATGGACGAACCGTTCGGCGCGCTGGACGCCTTGACGCGCGACCAGATGAACGTGGAGCTCCAGCGCATCTGGCTGGAAACCCGCAATACCGTGCTGTTCGTCACGCATGGGATTTCCGAGGCGGTCTTCCTGGCCGATACGGTGGTCGTGTTCTCGCCGCGCCCCGGCCGCATCGTCGAAACATTGCATATCGACTTGCCACGTCCGCGGCCCTTGTCGGTGCGCGAGTCGCCCGCCTTCGGCGCGTACGTCCGCCGCATCCGGCGCCTCTTCCAGGACATGGGATTGATCGACGAAGGCGGCGCGGACGGCGGTCCGGCGAACGCACGGCGCGATGGCATGCGAGCCGAGGTAAGCGATGCGCATGAATAAGTCATGGCGCGGCCTCGTGCATGGCGCGGCCGGCGCGGTTTCCATACTGGCATTCCTGCTGCTTTGGGAGCTGCTGGGGCGGCTCCTGCACGTGAAGCCGGTCATGCTGCCTTTGCCGTCGATGATCGGCAAGGAGCTGGTCAGCGATGCCGGCTGGTATGCGAGCCAGGCCTTCTACACGGTGATGACCACCCTGGCCGGTTTCGCATTGTCGGTGTTCGGCGGCGTCGCGATCGCCGTATTGCTGGTCGGCTCTCGTTGGTTCGGAAGCCTTCTGTATCCGCTCATCGTGGCGCTGAACAGCGTGCCGAAGGTGGCGGTTGCGCCGCTGTTCGTCATCTGGCTCGGCACGGGCGCCGAGCCGAAGATTGCAATCGCCTTCCTGATCGCGGTATTCGCGGTCATCGTCGATACGGTGCATGGTCTGCGCGCCGTGCCGGCCGACGTGCTCGACCTGGGCCGGGTACTCAGGGGGTCGTCGCGGCACTTCTTTTTCAAGGTGCGTTTGCCGTGCGCATTGCCCTCCATCCTGGCGGGCATGAAGGTCGCCATTTCGCTGTCCCTGGTGGGGGCGATCGTCGGCGAGTTCGTGTCGTCCCAGCGCGGCCTGGGCTACGTGATCATGACGGCGCAGGGCACGTTCGACACGGTGCGGGTGTTCGCGGCGCTGTTCGTGCTGGCCCTGATCGGTCTGGCCCTGTTCGGCGCGATCGTGTGGCTCGAGCGGGTGGCCATGCCGTGGCGCCGACATGAATCGCCGCGCTGAGCCAAGTATTCAACATAAACGAAAGGGGAATGCAGATGGGGCAACTGCTTGCCTTATCGCGTCTGATCGACGCGATAAACCTGCGCGTGGGCCGCGCGGTGACATGGATGACGCTGCTGGTAGTGCTGGTCAGCGCGGGCAACGCGGTGGTGCGCAAGGTATTGCACACCAGTTCGAACGCCTGGCTGGAGCTGCAGTGGTACATGTTCGGGGCCATGTTCCTGCTGGCCTCGGGCTATACCCTGCTGAAAAACGAGCACGTGCGGGTGGACATCCTGTCCGCGCGCCTGTCGCGCCGCAAGCAGATCTGGATCGAGATTTTCGGCGTGCTGTTTTTCCTGCTGCCCGCCTGCGTGCTGATTCTGGTGCTGTCCTGGCCGGTGTTCACCGAGTCGTGGCTGACCAACGAACAGTCGTCGAATTCCGGCGGCCTGGTGCGCTGGCCGGTCAAGCTGCTGATTCCGGTCGGCTTCACGCTGCTGGTGCTGGCCGGGATCTCGCATTTGATCAAGTGCGTTGGCTATCTGCTCGGACGTTGCGACGATCCGATGCGGCGCGATGCGGCGAAATCGGCCGAGGAAGAGCTGGCGGAGGAAATCGCCCGCTCGGCGCAGGGCACTGTGTAGCACCATGGATAACTGAAAAATGGAATTCTTCATCGCCAATCTGGCGCCCATCATGTTCGCCACGCTCGTGGTGTTTCTGCTGCTGGGGTTTCCGGTGGCCTTTGCGCTGGCGGCCAACGGCATTCTGTATGGATTGATCGGAATCGAGCTGGGGCTGCTGACGCCGGCGCTGTTCCAGGCGCTGCCGCAGCGGGTGTTCGGCATCATCTCCAACGACACCTTGCTCGCGGTGCCGTTTTTCACGTTGATGGGGCTGGTGCTGGAACGCTCGGGCATGGCCGAGGACCTGCTGGAGACCATCGGGCAGTTGTTCGGCACCGTGCGCGGGGGGCTGGCCTTCGCGGTGGTGTTCGTGGGCGCCATGCTGGCGGCCACCACCGGGGTGGTGTCGGCTTCGGTGATCTCGATGGGGCTGATCTCGCTGCCGATCATGCTGCGCTACGGCTATGACCGGCGGCTTGCCAGCGGGGTGATCGCCGCCTCGGGCACCTTGTCGCAGATCATTCCGCCGTCGCTGGTGCTGATCATCCTGGCCGACCAGCTGGGCCGGTCCATCGGCGACATGTACCGCGCCGCGATGGTGCCGGGGTTTCTGCTGGCCGGCGCCTACATTGTGTATGTGGCCATCATGTGCCTGATCAAGCCGTCCTGCGCGCCGGCGCTGCCCGAGGAGGCGCGGCGCTTTCGCGAGGCCAACGGCACGCGCGGCGGGCGCTCGCTGCTGGTGCTGATGGCGATCTCGGTGGCCGCGGCGTGGCTGATGGGCCGCTGGCTGGAGAACGATGCGGCGCCGATGGACGAACGGATCGTGGTGAGCCTGCTGCTGTGGGGTCTGACCGCCTTTGTCATCGCCATCGTGAACAAGGTGCTCAAGCTGGGGCTGCTGTCGGCGCTGGCCGAGCGGGTCACCTTCGTGATGATCCCGCCGCTGTTCCTGATCTTCCTGGTGCTGGGGACCATCTTCATCGGCGTGGCCACGCCCACCGAGGGCGGGGCGATGGGCGCGGTGGGCGCCATCGTGATGGCGCTGATCCGCCGGCGCCTGTCGCTGGATCTGCTCAAGCAGGCCATGGACACCACCACCAAGCTGTCGTGCTTCGTGGTGTTCATCCTGGTCGGTTCGACGGTGTTCGGCCTGACCTTCCGCGGCGTGAACGGCGACCTGTGGGTGGAGCATCTGCTGACCGGCCTGCCGGGCGGTCAGTGGGGCTTTCTGATCGTGGTCAGCGTGCTGACCTTCGTGCTGGCCTTCTTTCTGGACTTCTTCGAACTGGCCTTCATCATCGTGCCGCTGCTCGGGCCGGTGGCCGACAAGATGGGCATCGACCTGATCTGGTTCGGCGTGATCCTGGCGGTGAACATGCAGACCTCGTTCATGCATCCGCCCTTCGGCTTCGCGCTGTTCTACCTGCGCTCGGTCGCGCCCAAGGATCCTTACCGCGACAGGGTGACGGGCCGCACGATCGCGCCGGTCACCACCGGCCAGATCTACTGGGGGTCGGTGCCGTTCATCGTCATCCAGCTGCTGATGGTGGCCGCGGTGATGCTGATGCCCGCCATGGTGATGCACTACAAGGGAGACCAATCGCAGATCGACCCGTCCTCGGTGAAGATCGATGTCCAGGGCGGGTATGGCGGCGACGCATATGGTCAAGAGGCGTCGCCGTTCAAATAGGGGCGGGAGCCGTCCCGCCTTCGCAAACGGAATGGCCGCCACGCACGATCGCGGGCGGGCGCCTACGTTCCGCCCAGGTTGCGCACCAGCCCGCCGTCGACGAAGTAGCTGCTGCCGGTCACATAGGCGGCTTCGTCGGAGGCCAGGAACAGCACGACGTTGGCGACCTCCTGGGGCTGACCGGGCCGGCCCATCGGTATCTGCCGGGCTGATGCCTGGGCCTGCGCGGGATCGGATAGCCGGGCCTGCGTCATGGGCGTGGAGATCATGCCGGGCGCCACATTGTTGATGCGCACGCCTTTGCCTGCCAGTTCCAGCGCAAGCGTGCGCGTGACCGAGCGCAGCGCCGCCTTGGCGGCGTCATAGGCGGCGCTGCCAGGCAGCGAAATTTCCTCGTGCACGGACGTGATGTTGACGATGGCGCCGCCGCCCGACGCGATCATGTCGCGGGCCACGGCCTGGCACAACAGCCACGGCGCGACTACGTCCACATGCAGGATGGCCAGGAATTCCTCAAGGGGGGTGTCCAGCGATTCGCTTTGCGACGCCCCCATGCCGGCGTCGTTGACAAGGATATCGGGCGGGCCCAGCCGCTGCCGCGCCTGTTCGATGAAGGCGGTCACGTTTTCCGGCCGGGAGAAATCCGCCTGCAGAACCTCCGCGCGGCGGCCGGCCGCCGTCACCGCCGCGGCCGTCTCCCTGGCGCCCTGTTCGTCGCTGCGGTAGTGCACCAGCACGTCTGCGCCTTCGCGCGCAAAAGTGCCGGCGACGGCCCGGCCGATGCCGCTATCGGACCCCGTGACCCAGGCGGTCTTTCCTTGCAGTCTCATGCTGTCGCTCCCTTGCAGTGCGGCGGCCGTGGGGCCGCGTCGCCGGCCGGGGCCGGCAAACCGCATGCCGCGGCTGGGCAGCGCCGGCTTCGCGCAGGAAGCTGCCGGGCGTCTTGCGTCGGTTCAATCGGCGCACCGGTGTTGCGCGGCCGGGCATCGGCGCCAGCGCGTATCCCGAAGGCATACCGTTTGCGGCGGCGCGTGCAGGGGGACGTTTCCAAGGAGATCGATATGAGCCTGATGCAAGCCTATCGCATCCATCGTTTCGGCGGGCCGGGGGTATTGGAAGAGGAATGGATCGACATACCCGACCCGGGGCCTGACGAGGGCCTGATCCGCGTGCGGGCGGCCAGCCTGAATCCCGTCGACTTCAAGACCCGCGAAGGCAAGTACCCGTTGGTTGGCCTGGACCGCCTGCCTTATACCCTGGGCCGGGACTGCGCCGGCATTCTCGAGGAAAGTGTTCAACGCCACCCCGAGCTGCGGCCTGGCGACGAAGTCTACGCCTTCGTGGGGCAAGGGCAGGGCGCCTACGCCCAATATGCGGCCGTGCCGCTCAAAGGAATCGCCCGCAAGCCGGCATCGCTCGACTTCACCGAGGCGGCCGCTGTGCCTTTGGCAGGCCTGACGGCATGGCAAGGGTTGTTCGACCATGGCGGCCTGCAGGCGGGGCAACGCGTGCTGATTCACGGCGCGTCCGGCGGCGTCGGTCACCTTGCCGTCCAGTTCGCCAAGGCCGCGCAAGCCGAAGTGCTGGTCACGGCATCGGGCGACGCCGCCGAGTTTCTTGCAGGCCTGGGCGCCGACCGTGTCATCGACTACAAGTCGCAGGACTTCACGCGCGAAGCGCGCGACGTGGATCTGGTGTTCGACCTGATCGGCGGCGAGACCCAGGCGCGATCCTGGAACGTGGTGAAGGAGGGCGGGGCGCTGATCTCCACCCTGACCGAGCCAGCGCAGGATCGGGCAAGGGAACGCAACGTACGCGCCGCCCGCTACACCGCCCGCCCGGACCGCCGCCAGCTCGCCGAAATCGCCGACCTCATCGACATCGGCAAGGTCCGCGTCCGGGTAGTCCAGACATTCAACTTCGCCGATATGGAGCAGGCCCAACGCCAACTGCAGTCCGGCCACCACCGCGGCAAACTCGTCGTCACCCTGCCAGACCCTGCGTCAGACGACAGCGCCAAGACGGACGATACGAATCCGTAGCCCCGCGTCCAGAAGGAAGACGGGGGGAAAGAAGGGAAGAAGGGAAGGAAGGGAAAGTAGGAAAAGAAGCAAAAAGCAAGAAGAAGCAAGGCAGCCGCATGAAGCCGACCTGCGGGATCGGGGACGCGCGGATCCGGCTCCGCCGGTCCGCTGCGTCGCCCCCTTGAGGGGGAAGCGCGAAGCGCTTCGGGGGTGGGACATTCCACCGCGGATCCGGCTCCGCCGGTCCGCTGCGTCGCCCCCTTGAGGGGGAAGCGCGAAGCGCTTCGGGGGTGGGACATTCCACCGCGGATCCGGCTTCGCCGGTCCGCTGCGTCGCCCCCTTGAGGGGGAAGCGCGAAGCGCTTCGGGGGTGGGATAATCACGCATGGACAAAACCGCCGCAGTGACATCCCGCTCGTCACGTACCGACTTCATCGAACTTGCCATCCTTGCCTTGCCGCCGCTGTTCTGGGCGGGCAACTTTGTGGTGGGACGCGCCGCTCGCGGCGAGATCCCGCCCATGGCGCTGTCCTTCGGCCGCTGGGCGATCGCCTTCCTGCTTCTGCTGCCGTTCTCATGGGGCCCGATGCGGCGCGACCTGCGGCGCTATTGGGAGCATCGCTGGCTGCTGCTGCGCGTGTCGCTGGTCGGCGTGGCGGCCTTCAATACGCTGGTGTATCAGGGACTGCACACCACCACGGCCGCCAATGGGCTGCTGCTGAATTCCGTCGTCCCGGTCCTGATCGTGTTGTTCGGGGCTGTGTTCTACGGCCATCGGCTGCGCCTGCTGCAGGGCGTCGGGCTGGCCGTTTCCTGCGTCGGCGTCCTGACGATCATCGTGCATGGCGAATGGGCCCGTTTGATGGCGCTGCAGTTTTCCGGCGGAGACCTGATCGTCTTCACGGCCATGGCGTGCTGGGCGCTTTATACCCTGTGGATACGCGGGTTTCCCGCCGACATCAACCGGCTGGGATTGATGGGGGCGCAGATCTTCATCGCGGTGTGCGCGCTGCTTCCGCTGTGCGCCTGGGAAGCGGCCAGCGGTTTGCGTCCCACCTGGAGCACGGGATCGCTGCTGGCCTTGCTTTACGTGGGTGTCGTGCCGTCGGTGCTGGCCTACCTGCTGTACATGCAGGGCGTGGCGCGCGCCGGCGCGGCGCGCGCGGGGCTCTTCATACACCTGGTGCCGGTCTACGGGGCCGTGCTTTCCGTGCTGTTTTTGGGCGAATCCCTGCATGCGTACCATGCGGTCGGCATCGCCCTGATCCTGGTGGGGCTGGCCTGCTCCCGCGAAAGACGGTAACCGAACGGCGCGGACCCCGGCCTTGCCCGCAACGGCTGAACGCGCGCCCCGCCGCGACGGTATCATCCTCCTTTTCCGGGACGGAAAAGCCCTGGGACATTTGCGAGCCCAGGCGCGGTGCGGGGATACATCGCTATTTCCATTGCCCCGGATGCATGCATACAAGGAGAACACGATGATAGTCGCCCGTTTCCGCGGCCGTGCCCGCCGCACCGCTGCCGCCGGTCTGCTCGCGCTGGCCCTGGTATGCGCGCACGCCAATGCCGCCGATGCAGGCGGGGCGGCCGCGCTGCACGACAATTTCTTCTGGCTGGGCCAGTTCAACAAGGCATCGCTCGTGATGACCGTGGAACAAGGCATCGTGCCCCGGGATCTGGGCCAGAAGACCGCCCGTGCAGTGGCGCAGGTCATTGCGGAAGGCGACAAGCCGGGCGGCAAGCGCCCGGGCGACTACCTGCAACTGGAACCGCTGATCACGCGCATTGCCGGCCCCGACGCGACCCGCATGCATTCCGGCCGCAGCCGGCAGGACATTCTTGCCGCCACGCGCCGCGTCATGCTGCGTGACCGGCTGCTGGATCTGTACGCCGCGCTGAACCAGGCCCATGCCACCGTGAATGCGCTCGCCGAGAAGTATGCCGACGCAATCGTGCCAGCCTATACCAACGGCGTGCAGGCCCAGCCCACCACCTACGGCCACTACCTGCTCGCGTTTTCCAGCGTCCTGGACCGGGACGCCGCGCGCCTGCGCGAGACCTACGGCCGCGTCAACCTGAGCCCGCTCGGCGCCGCGGCGCTGGGCACGTCCAGTTTCCCGGTCGACCGCAAACGGCTGGCCGATCTGCTGGGCTTCGATGGCGTGGTCGAAAACGCCTACGACGCCGCGCAGTTCTCGCCGCTGGACGTCGGCGCGGAGGCAGCCAGCCTGGCCAGCACCATGGCGCTCAGCGTGGGGGCCTTCGTGCAGGACATCCACACGCAATATCAGCAGACCAAGCCGTGGCTGACGCTGCAGGAAGGCGCGCTGACCGGCACCAGCAGCATCATGCCGCAAAAGCGCAATCCGTCCGCGCTGAACGACCTGCGGCTGCAAGCCAGCCAGACGGTGGGCGAGGCAATGACGGCCCTGGTGGCCGCGCACAACGTGCCGCCTGGCATGCCGGACTACAAGCGCGAACAGGCGCAGGACGCGGTGGACGCGGCTACGGAGATGTATCGCAAGCTCGATGCGGTGTTGAGCGGCCTGTCCCTGGACCGCGATCGCGCGCTGGCCGAGGTCGACGCCGATTACTCGACCTCGACGGAACTGGCGGACGTGTTGCAGCGGGATGCCGACGTTCCTTTCCGCGTCGGCCATCATTTCGCGTCCGAGCTGGTCAACTTCGGGCGCAAGAACAACCTGAAGCCGGCCGACATTCCCTATCCCGATGCGCAGCGCATCTACACGCAAGCGGCCAAGGCGTCCAATATCAACGACGCCAAGCTGCCGCTGGACGAGGCGCGCTTCCGCCAGGTGCTGACGGCCCAGAATATGATCGCGTCCAGCAAAGGCCTGGGCGGTCCGCAGCCGGCCGAGGTGGCGCGCATGCTGGCCGGCGCCAGGGAAAAGCTGGCGGGCGACCAGGCCTGGCTGCAATCGGCGCGCGATCGGTTGAATGCGGCCCAGGACAACCTGGACCGGGCGTTCGACAACATCGCAAATCCGCCGCCCAAGAAGTAAATCCCTGCAAGCGGATGGCGCGGGCAAGCGCCGCCGCTGTCACTCAACGCAAGGCGCCGTTTCGAACGAAGCGGCGCTTTTGCGCTTTTTTGCCTTACCCAAGCTTTCATGTCCGCTACCGCACTTTCGCCGGGCCTGCCGGCCCCTCCAACGTTATCCCGGCACGCCGCCGATACCGTAAAACTCGCCGCTCCGCTTGCCGTCGCCCAGCTGTCGCAAATGGCGATGGGCGTCACCGACACGCTGATGCTCGGCATGCTGGGCCCCGCGCCGCTGGCCGCCGGCGGCCTGGGCGCCCAGTTCTACTTCGTCATCGTCACCCTGCTCGAGGGCGTGCTGTCTTCGGTAAGCATCACGGTGGCGCACGCCCTGGGCGCACGCGACGGCGGCCGCGTGCCGCGCATCTACTGGACCGGACTGCTGCTATCGGTGCTGCTGGCCGTGCCGGCCTTCGTGCTTTTATCCTTTACGGAAGCCATCCTGTTGCGTCTGGGAGAGCCGGCCGAGCTGGCACGCGACGTCGGCGTCTATACGAATGTCGTGCGCTGGGGCGCGTTCGCCAGCCTGATCGGCGTGGGAATGATGCGGGCCTTCCTGCCGGCGATCGGCGGGGCCAGGCGCCTGCTGTGGTTTTCGCTGGGCAGCGTGGGCGTCAACGCCTTGCTGAATTACGGCCTGATTTTCGGCGCCTTCGGCCTGCCGGCCATGGGTCTTACAGGCTCAGCAGCGGCCACCGCGATCACGGTATGGATCATGGCGATCGCGTTGCTAGGCACGCTGCACGGCAGCCGCCGTCATCGCGATGCCGTGCGCGCCGCTCGCGTGGATTGGCGCCTGATGGGCGAGCTTTTCCGCCTGGGCTGGCCCGTGGCCATTACCTACGGCGTGGAAGCCGGGCTGTTCCTCGCCACCGGGTTGATGATCGGCCTGCTGGGCGCAACGCCGCTGGCGGCGCACCAGATCGCGCTGAGCGTGACCTCCATGACGTTCATGGTGCCGCTGGCCCTGGGCCAGGCCGCCAACGTACGGGTCGGTTATTGGATGGGAGCGGGGCACACCCAGGCCGCACGGCATGCGGGCTTCGTCGCGATGGGGCTGGGCGCCGCCGTCATGGCGGTGACCGGGCTGGTGTATGCCACCGTGCCGCGCGCCGTTGTCGGCCTGTATCTTGCGCTGGACGATCCGGCAAACGCGGCGACGATCGCGATCGCGGCTTCGCTGCTGGGGGTCGCGGCCGTTTTCCAATTGGTGGACGGCATGCAGGCCGTATGCGCGGGCTGCCTGCGGGGCTTGCGGGACACCCGCGCGCCCATGCTCGCCGCCGTGTGCGGCTACTGGTGTATCGGCTTTCCCACGGGTTATGCGCTGGCTTTCCACGCGGGCCTGGGAGCGCCGGGGGCCTGGTGGGGGCTGGCCGCCGGCCTGGCGAGCGTCGCGTTATGGATGACGCTGCGCTTTGCGCGCATGACGCATCCGGGGCAGTGAGCGATCAGCGGGCCGGCGACGATCCGCCCCGCGCCAGGCACTGCTTCCAGCGCCCGTTCACGCGTTCGGCAAACCAGGCCGTCGTCAGGGGGCGGGTGATTTTCGGGCTCTGCAGCCGGATGCGGGGCAGCACGGCACGCGGCAAGGCGTGCCCGGCGGCGGCGTCTGCAATCTCGAACACGCGCCGGTACAGCGTCGTCTCCTCGAAATCCGGACGATCGCCCGCGCGCAGGTCCCGCCGGATGGCTTCCTCGCTCATGCGCAGGCGCGAGCGCAAGGCACGGATCGCGCGCTCGGTTTCGCCCGGTTCGGCGGACGTTTCGTTCAACACGTCGCCATCCAAAGCCAGCTTGATTCCGGTGGCCTGGCTCACCGCGTCCTGGAAGGCGGCGTTGCGGCTGGCGTACCAGCCCGCGTTGTAGTCGGCGAAGCGATACAGCATGGCATCGTAGCGGGCGGGATAGCCCAGCAGATGCATGGCGCCGAAGTACAGCCCGCCGCGGCGGGTAAAGACTTCTTTGCGCAGGCTCTGGCCCACCGGATAGGGGTAACCCTGGGCGTGGGACTGCGCGAAGTCCACGCTGACCTGCATTGGGCCGGCGGTGTGCACGGGGTTCAGGCCCCCAAAGAGCTGGCGTCCCATGGGCACCATGCCGATGAAGTCTTCGAACATATCGCTCAGCTCGCGCTCGGTGCGTACGGCATCCAGGCGCGCGCCGTAGCTTTTGCCATTGGGCGACTCGATGCGCAACGCGGCGTCGACCAGCATTCCGGGGATGTGCAACGATGCGGCGCGCCGGTCGATCTCGGCGCGAGCGATCCGCGGCAGCCCCGGCACGGCGGGGTCGGCGCGAAAGCCCGATTCCTGCTCGGTCACGGCGATGATGGCGCACAGGTTCTCGGGCGTCGCCAGGATCTCCTGCGTGGTGACGGCTACCTGGATATCGCGCGCCCAGCCCTCCGCATCGCCGACGCCCGGCGGCAGGCGGCGCACGATGTCGGCGCGGATGGCCTGCGGACTGGTGGGCGCTTCGGGCTGCGGCGCGCGGGTGGCGCAGCCCGCCAGGGCCAGCAGCAAGGCGATGCCGGCGGCGCGCCGCCATGGGAGGCGAGCGTTTGGCAGCAGCATCGGTGCGGGCATCGTTGGCGTCATGCGGGTTCCTTCGACGGGTTCGTGTCAGCCGGGCTGCCAGCCCAGGCCGAGGCTTTTCTGCAGCGATACGAAATCTTGCAGCAACTCGGCCTGGCCGGCCACCACGTCCTGCTGCGCCGCGAATTCGGCGCGCTGCGTGTCCAGCAGGTCGATCAGCGTGGCGACGCCGGCGGCGTAGCGTTGGCGGGTCAATTCCGCGGAACGGGCGGCGAAGTCCTGTACCTGCCGCAGGCGCACCAGATGCTCGCGTTGATGGCCGTAGCGGGACAGCGCAGTGTTGGCGTCCTGCAGCGCCGCCAGCACGGTGTGCGCATACTTGGCCTGGGCCTCGTCGCGCGCCGCTTCGGCCGCGCGTATGCCGCTGCGGGTGCGGCCGAAGTCGAGCACGTTCCACTGCAGGTACGGAATGCCGATCCAGGTGAAGTTCTCCTTGCGAACCAGATGGCCCAGTTCCGAACCGCTGAAGCCGATATCGCCGAACAGGGTGACCTTGGGGAAGAGATCGGCCGTGCGCTCGCCGATCTGCGCGTTGGCCGATGCCAGCCGCCGTTCCGCGCCGCGGATATCGGGCCGCTGTTTCAATAGCGAGGCGGGATCGCCGACGCGAACCTGGGCCGGCAGGGCAGGCAGCGGCCCCGCGGCGCCCAGCTCCTTGTCCAGCGCGCCGGGCTCGCGTCCGGTGAGCACGGCCAGCCGATCCAGCGATTCCGCGATCTGCGCATCCAGCGGCACCAGCGTGGCGCGCGTGGTGGCCACCTGCGTGGACAGCCGTTCCACGTCCACATCGGCCGCGGTGCCATGCTGCCGGCGCTGCTGGGTCAGGTCCAGCATGCGCTGTTGCAGCTCGGCGGAGCGCTGCGCCAGGCGCAGGCGCTGCTGCTGGTCGCGCAGGCTGATATAGGCCTGCGCCACCTCGGCGGCCAGCGAGACCTGGGCGTCGGCCAGATCGGCCTGTACGGCCTCGGCTTCGGCCGCTGCGGCCTCCACAGCGCGGCGGGTGCCGCCGAACAGGTCCAGCTCCCAGGATGCATCGAAGCCGGCGCTGTAGAACTGCACCGGCCCCCGGCCGGACGAGCCGCCGCCTTGTCCGGCCGGGTCGCCTTGTCCGGAGGCATCGCCGCCGGAACCGCCTTGCGACAGCACCGATGTATTGGGCGAGCGCGTGCGGATGGCGGCCAGCGTGGCCGAACTGGTCGGCATGCCGTTGGCGTTGGCCTGCTGCAGTTGCGCCCGCGAGGCTCGCAGCCGCGCCTGCGCCGCGTGCAGATCGGGATTGTGCGCAAGCGCCGCGTCGACCAGGGCGTTCAATTGGGGATCGTTCAACGCCCGCCACCATTGACTGGGGGCATGTCCGGGCGCGACGGCATCCTGGGGCGCGCGTACGAACGCGGGCTGCCGCGCCGCGTCCGGCGCGACCTCAGGGGCGCCGCGGTAGTCCGGGCCGACCGTGCAACCGGGCAGAATGAGTCCGCCGGCCGCGGCGGCGCAAAGCAGAAAGGACAGGCGGCGGAATGGCTTGTACATGGTTTGGATCAATGGCCAGCGCTGGGCGTATCGGCGCCGCGCGGCGTGCGCAGCAGCAGCGCCAGCGGCACGCAGGCCAGCAGGGCCAGCGCCAGCAGATAGAAGGTCTCGGAATACGTCATGACGGCGGCCTGCTGCTGGATCTGGCGCGCGAGCTGCGCCAGCGCGCGCATTTGCGAATAGGCCATGTCGCCGGTCTGCGCGAACCAGTTCGCCGCGCTGGCCGCGATGCGTTCCTGGCCGAGCACCGAATTGGCGCTGAGCGATTCGCGCAGCACGTCCGTATGAAAGGTGTTGCGCCGGTCGATGACGATGCCGATGATGGCCAGGCCGACCGATCCGCCCAGGTTGCGCGCCATGTTGTACAGGCCGGCGGCATCGCCGGACTCCTCGCGCGAGACCGCCGCCATCGAGGCCTGGTTCAGCGGCATCATCGCCAGCATCTGGCCGACGCCGCGCAGGAACTGCGAGCCGTAGAAATCGTGTCCCACGCTTTGCGCCGTCAGCCCGATGTCCAACAGGCAGCTACCGGTGAACATGAGCAGTCCGGCGATGACCAGGATGCGGAAGTCGACCTTGCCGAGCAGGCGCGGCAATATCGGCATCATCAGGAAGGCGGGCACGCCGGATACCAGCATTACGGCTCCCGACTGCTCGGCGTTGTAGCCGGCGATCAGGCTGAGGAACTGCGGCACCAGGTAGGAAACGCCGTACAGCCCGGCGCCCACGGCGAATACGATCAGTATCACGCTGGCGTAGCGCAGATTGCGCAGCAGGCTCAGGCGCAGGATGGGTTTGGGCGCCGTGAACTGCGATATCGCGATCAGGGCGAAGCCCGCCAGGGTGACCGCGGTCAGGGTCACGATCATGTGGGAGTCGAACCAGCGCTCGCGCTGGCCTTCCTCCAGCACCACTGTCAGGCTGCTCAAGCCGATGGACAAGCCCGCGATGCCGACCCAGTCGGCCTTGAGGAAATCCATCCAGCGCGGTTTTTCCGCGGGCAGCCCGCCCAGCAGCAGCGCGACCAGCGCCACGCATACCGGCAGGTTGACGAGAAAGCACCAGCTCCAGCTGACGTTTTCCGCAAGCCACCCGCCCAGCACCGGCCCCAGCAAAGGGCCAAGCAGCACGATCAGGCCGAACATCGTCATGCCGACCGGCAGCTGGGAGCGCGGCAGGCGCGTGCGGATGATGGTCTGCGCGGTGGGGATCATCGCGCCGCCGGTAAAGCCCTGGCCGATGCGGCCCACGATCATTTGCGTCAGGCTGTGCGACAGGCCGCACATCACCGAGAAAAGCGCAAACAGCACGGCATTGCCGAGCAGGAAATTGCGCAGGCCGAAGACGCGCGTCAGCCAGGCCGCCAGGGGGATCATCACGATCTCCGACATCAGGTAGCCGGTGGAGATCCAGGTCCCTTCCGTACCGGTCGCGCCGATCGACCCCTGGATCTGCGGCAAAGCCGAATTGGTGATCGAGATGTCGAGCGTCGCCATCAGCGCGCCCAATGCGCCGCCGGTAACGGCAATCCAGTCCGCGGCGCTCGCGCGTTCCGCCTGCGGTGAGGAATCAGCCATTGCGCGTGTCGACTTCCGCCGTTACGGAAAGCCCGGGCAGGAGCAGGGCGCGCGTGCGGGCGTCCGCCTGCACGCGGATGCGGACGGGCACGCGCTGCACGATCTTGGTGAAGTTGCCCGTGGCGTTCTCCGGCGGCAGCAGCGCGAATTGCGCGCCGGTTCCCGGGGCGAAGCTGTCGACCACACCGTGCAGGTCGGCGCCGGGCAGGGCGTCCACATGCAGCGTGACGGGCTGTCCGGCCCGCATGCGGCCGATCTGCGTTTCCTTGAAGTTGGCTTCCAGATAGACGTCCTGCACCGGCACCAGCGTCATCATGCGCGTGCCCGGCTGCACGAACTGGCCGACGCGTACGGTGCGGTCGCCGACAGTGCCGGCCAGCGTGGCGCGCACCACCGTGTCTTGCAGATCAAGGCTGGCCTGACGGGCGCTGGCGCGTGCGGCGGCCAATTGGGCCTCGGCCTGTGCGATCTGCGCGGTGCTGACGGCGATCTGCGCCCGCGCGGCGCGCACCGCCGCTTCGTTGGCCGCCTGGGTCGCCAGCGCCTGGTCGCGCTGATTGGTGAGGTTGGCCAGCCGCTCGCTGGTTTCGGCGCCGGTCGCCGCCAGCGGCCGATAGCGCTGCACCTCGGCCTGCGCGTGCTGGGCGTTCAGCCGCGCCACGCGGGCCTGCGCCTCGGCCTGGGCCACGTTGGCGTTCTGCTGTTCGATCTCCGCCCGGGCGCGCGCGATGTCGGCCTCGCGCGCCGCGATCGTGGCCTGGGCCTGGTCCAGCGCGGCCCGATACTGCCGGTCGTCCAGGCGCACCAACGGATCGCCGGGCTGGACCGCCTGGTTGTCGGCCACGTAGACCTGCGTCACATAGCCGCTGACCTTGGGAGCGACGGTGACGCTATCGGCCTGCAGATAGGCGTCGTCCGTGCTTTCGATGAAGCGTCCCACCAGCCACCAGTGCGCGCCCCACGCCAGCGCGGCGATCAGGGCGGCAAGGCCTGCGCCCAGCACAAACAGCCGCCTGCGTGAGCGGGGCGTGCCGGCCGAGGCCGGGCCGGCCGGCTTGCCCGGAACCGCGCCCGGATGGGTAACGGCGGACGCGGCGGCGCCCGTTGCGGAAGGGGAAGATGAGGAAAGGGAACCAGGAGAGGCGGACATGTGGCGTTGGATTTTTAGCGATCGGAATATTTTTATCGAGCGCTAGAAATTTATCAAGTGTTATATTTTCGGGCGGAGAACACCATGACGGAAGCCAAGCGCGCGCGCCGGCCGGCTGGCAGCGGTTATGCCCGGGGCGACGAAACCAGACTCAGGATCATCGAGGCCGCCATCGAGCGTTTTGGCGAAGCCGGTTTCGATGGCGCCTCCACCCGCGATATCGCGGCGCGGGCGGGGGTGAACGCGCCCGCGCTGCAGTACTACTTCCAGAGCAAGGAAGGCCTGTACCGCGCCTGCGCCGAACACATCGCGGAAGATGTCCGGCGGACTTTCGATCCCGCCATCGAGCGGGCCCGGCAGCAGTTGCAGGCGGACCATGCGCCCGCCGATGCGCTGATCGACGCCTTCACCGGCATCCAGGACGCCATGGCCGAACGCATGTTCAATCCGTGCGGCGGTCCGGATCTGCGCCTGTTCTTCGCCCGCGAGCAGGCGGGCCACGAGCCGCCCATCGCCAGCGACATCCTGCAGGAGCGGGTGCGCAAGCCGCTGAACGAGGTCTGTACGGCCCTGGTCGCGCGCATTTGCGGTACGGCCGCCAACGATCCCAGGACTGTGGTGCGCGTATTCACGCTGCACGGCCAGCTGCTGATCTTCAATACGATCAAGCGCGGCGCGCTATCGCTGCTCGGTTGGCAGAATGTCGACGCATCGCGCGCCGAGCTCATCAAGGAAACCGTGCGCGAACAAACGCGCACTTTGCTGCGCATGTGGGCCGGCGCGCAGGGTGGGGGTTCGGCGCGACGCGGCGCCGGTGTTGCCGTCAAGCGGGCGCCCCGGCCCAGGCAGTGACGCCTCGCTGCCCGCGCCGCACCGGCGCTGGCATCACCGTTGCGGCCGGAACATGCGGCGCGAAGCGCCGGCGTACGCTTCGATGGCCCGCAGACGGCTTTCGCGCAGATCCACGATGCGTTCGGGATACCCCCGGGCCTCGCGCTGCGCCGCCGCGGGCGCGTGGATCGCGTCGTCGTCCAGTCCGGCAAGTTCGGGCAGCCAATGCCGCAGGAACCGGCCGCACGGGTCGAACTTGCGCGACTGCGTTTCGGGATTGAAAACGCGGAAATAAGGCGCGGCGTCCGTGCCTGTGGATGCGCTCCACTGCCAGCCGCCGTTGTTCAGCGCCAGATCGCCGTCGATCAGATGCGCCATGAACCAGGCTTCCCCCTTGCGCCAATCCAGCAGCAGGTTTTTGCTGAGGAACATCGCCGTCATCATCCGCAGCCGGTTGTGCATCCAGCCCGTGGCGCGCAGTGCCGCATCGCGGCGTCGATGATGGGAAACCCCGTGCGCCCGTCGCACCAGGCCTGGAAGTCGTCGCCGGCATCGCGCCATGGCACGGCGTCGGTTTCGGGCCGCATGGGCCGGTGCATGGACAGGGCAGGGTGGGCGGCAAGCAGATGCAGGTAGAACTCGCGCCATAGCAATTGCGCGATCCAGGCCCGGATGCCGGCACGGCCGCTGTCCAATTCGCCCTGGTTGGCCGCAAGGGCCGCGCGTAGGCAGGCCCCGGCGGAAATCACGCCCGCGGCCAGATACGGAGACAGCCGGCTGGTGCCGTTCCGGCCGGGGAAATCGCGTTCCTCCGGATAGTGATCGATCCTTTCGTCGATGAATGCGGCCAGCCGATCCGCCGCCACGTCTTCGCCGGCCGGCCACTGCGCGCGCCGGGCATCGTGTGCATCGTCATCGGCTGTCGTCCGGTCCAAGCCTGCCAGCATCGCGGTCAGGCCGGGCAGCGGATCGGCGGGCACGGACATCGGCGGTTGCGGTGCGGGCGGCACGGCCCGCGCCGGCAGGGCGGCTGCCAGCCGATCGCGGCAGATCCTTGCGAAGGGCGTGTAGACCTTGTAGCACTCGCCCTTGCCCGTGACGACAGATCCGGGAATCAGCAGCGTGGCGCCGTGATGGACGCGCCACGTGATCCCAGCCGTGGCGAGCTTGCGGGCGACCGCGTCGTCGCGCCGGCGCTCATTGATGCCCCATTCGGCATTGAGGTGGACCGATTGCACGCCATGCCGTTGGCAGAAGGCGGCGATCGCCTCGGGCGCTTGCTCCCAATCGCGCGTGACGACGATCTTCAGCGGCACGTGCAGGTCCGCAAGCCGTTCGCGCAAGGCAGCCAGATGCCGCAGCCAGAAATCGATCTTGGCCGGCGCGTCGCCATGGCGGCGCCACTGGTCCGGCGCGGCCGCATACAGGGCCAGCGCCGGCCCGTCTTCCATCGCGGCCGTCAGTGCCGGATTGTCCTGTACGCGCAGATCGGTGCGAAACCAAATCAGGGCCGGCATGCGTGCCGATCATCCGGTGCAGCGTTCAACCGCCGCGGCGGGCCGCTTCGATGGCCGCGATGTCGATCTTGGTCATCGTCATCATGGCTTCGAAGGCACGCTTGGCGGCGGCGCGGTCCGGATCGGTAACCGCTTCGGTCAGCGCGCGCGGCGTGATCTGCCAGGAGATGCCCCATTTGTCCTGGCACCAGCCGCAGGCGTTCGGCCTGCCGCCGTTGTCCACGATCGCATGCCAGAATCGGTCCGTCTCGGCCTGGTCGTCGGTGGCGACCTGAAACGAGAACGCCTCGTTGTGTTGGAAGACGGGTCCGCCATTCAGACCCAGGCAGGGAATTCCCATCACGGTGAACTCGACCATCAGGACATCGCCTTCCTTGCCTGATGGATAGTCGCCGGGCGCGTGATGGACAGCCGTGACTTCGCTGTCGGGAAACGTTTGAGCGTAGAACCGGGCGGCTTCCAGGGCGGCGCCGTCGTACCACAGGCATACGGTGTTCTTGCTTGCCATTCTGCTTCTCCCGGAGTCATCGGTGCCAGACGTTGTACCGCGTAAACGCGGCGGTGGGAACCTCGCGGTTCGCAGGCGGATGCACGGCTTCGGCGTTGCGCATGCCGGCGGACGTTCAAACGGATGATGGGGCCTGCGGCGGGATGCGTTCGATCGCGGCCGTCAGATCGTCCGTGTGCACCATCAGGTCGCGGACCTGGCGCAGCGTGGGGTATTGATGGAGCACCGCGTGCCAGCGCGGCGATTCCAGCAATTCCCGCCACAGCGGCGCCAGACAGCCGCGGTCCGAGGGTTCGCCTTGGGCCAGTCTGCACGCAAAGGCGACGCTCGGCGGCGCCGATAACAGCTGCATCCGGCTGGCCGCGCCAAGCAGGCGCGGGGCGGGGTCGGCGGGCGCATCGCAGCAGTAGAGCACCCGTTCGCGCAGTTCCGCCGCCGCGGCGCCGAGTGTGCGCAGCGACGCGCCGCGCAGGCGGACGACGCCTTCGCGGGTCTGGAATGCGTAAACCTCGCGGTCGTCGGCCTGCGCAAGCAGGCGCAGTCCTCGCAGCAGACGGGGCAGGTCCGTGGTGGCGGCATCCGCCGAGGCCTTGGCTTCCACAAGCAGGCAGATGTCCCAGAGCGGCGTGTCGCCGGCGCCGCCGGCCCGCCGCAACAGGACGACGTCCCATTCGCTTTTGGCGCGGTCGCGCTCGCCCCGGATGGCGGCCGGCACGCGCATTGACGTGACCGCCCGATACGCCGCCGGCATGTCTTCCGCCTGCGCCAGCCGTTGCGCCAGCGACGCGATGGCCTGCGTCGCCAGGGCCTCCACCGCGGCGCCACGCTGCTGCGAGGCTATGCCATGGGCGGCGGCGCTCGCGCTTCCGGAGCGCGGGCCCTGGCGTTCCCACAGCGACCGGTATCGGCGGACCTGCGCATCCGGCGCCAGGTCATGCAGCCTTCGCAGGCGCTCCAATGCCGGGCTGTCGAGCAGGCGCGCCAGGCTGGGCTGCCGCGGCAGCGTATCACTCTGCGCGCGGCCCCCGAGCGTCATCAGCCCTCGCGCCGTGTCGGCCAGCGCCGGCCAGTCGCCGGCCGCCGCGCTTGCGTGCAGGCGCGCCAGCGCCTGCCGGTGGTCCTCGGACAGCGAGGGCAGGGGCCGGGCGGGGTGGGCGACCTTGTTGACCGCCGCGCGCACCGAACGGCGGTCCGCGTCGGCATGGGCGGACAACGATGCGTATTCGCGCACCTGGGCGAACCGGTGCCGCAGCACCATGGCCTGGAAAACGGGATCGCCGGCGTCGGTTCGCATCGCGTCTTCGATCATCCTGGCCAGCGCGTCGACAAAGCGGCTTTGCGACGCCTCGTCCGGTACGCCGCCCGCCGCAAGGGTCCGGCGGGCCTGTTCGATGGTCAACGCCACGGTTGCGGCCGCCCCCTCCTGTCCCGGTTTGGGCGGCACGGCTTCCATGGCGGGCAGCCGATACCGCCGCGCGACCCTGTGAAGCGTCTCGGCGAGCAGGGGCGGCGGCAGGGAAGGCGCTGAAGGCGGCATCGCGTGCGTCGGCATGGGGGGGACCCGGGTAGACCGCTACTTTAGCGGGCTTGCGGCTGCGCCATGCAACCCCGACCGCCATTAACCATATGTATCGACCGGTACGCGCGGTGATTCCGGGCAATGCAGCCGCTGTTAGACTGACCGCTTGCCGAAGACAAAGAAACCATGGACGCCACTCCTCCCTTTGGCGCCGTCCAGGACGGCGTTCGTCCCGCACCCATCTACCGCTTCGCCGATTGGACCTTCGACACGCGGTCGCGGGTGCTGCGCCGGCCGGACGGCCTGGAGGTTGTGCTGACGGGCGCCGAATGCGATGTATTGCTGGTTTTCCTGACGCGTCCCAACCAGGTGCTGACGCGCGAACAGTTGCTGCGGTGGACACGCGGGCGCGACGCCCGGCCGTACGACCGGACCATCGATGTGCAGCTCAGCCGCCTGCGGCGCAAACTGGGGGATACGCCCAAGGCGCCGGCGATGATCAAAACCGTGCGCGGCGGCGGCTACCAGTTCGTCGCCAGGGTGCAGCGCGAAGGCGCGTGACGCCGCGGCGGCAAGGCGTGGCGCCGTCGCCATGGCATCGCGGCGGCTGTCGCATGGCATACTCTGCCGTCCGTCGGCGTCCTCGCGCCAGCCTGGATTCGCTTGCAGTCGCCGCCGGTACGATTTCCGATATCCGCCTCGCTTTCAGGAACACACATGCCCATCATCAAAGTCGAACTGCTTGCCGGCCGCAGCGAAGATCAGAAGCAGGCCATCGCAAAACGCTTCACCGAAGTCATGAAGGAAGAGGCCGGCGTCAAGCCGGAGAGCCTGCACATCGTCTTCCATGACGTGCCGGCAAGCGATTGGGCGGTGGCGGGCCAGTTGGTGAGCAAACGCCAGAACGGATAGGGCGGGGCCGAGATGGACGTACACGCCACCTTGCGCGATGCGACGCGTGACCGGCATGAGCGTCTGGACCGGTCGCTGCGGATCGCCTCGCCCGAGGCGACCTATGAAGACTACATCGCCTATCTTGCGGCGCTGTGCGGATGGCTGCAGCCATTGGAAGCGTCCTTGTGGGCGCGCCCCTGGCCGCCCGCATTGCAGGCCGCGCGACGCCGCGACAAGGCGGCGCGCATCCAGCGCGATTTCGAGGCAGCAAGGGCGGCGGGCATGCGGGTGCCCGCCGTGCCGATGTGCCCCGCATTGCCCGACGTGACGGGTTCGCAGGCCTATGCGCTGGGCGTGATGTACGTGATCGAAGGGTCTCAGCTCGGGGGCCGGATGATGGCCAAGCGGTTCGCCGCGGCATGGCCGGCGCACCGCTTTCACTACCTGGACGGCTATGGACCCGATCTGGGCGCGCTTTGGAAGGACTTCACGTCCTTCCTGGCGTCGGCGCTACGCGGTCCGGAGGACGTGAACCAGGCCGTGGCGGGCGCCTGCGATGCTTTCGATACCTTGACGGACTGGCTGCGCCGCCAGGGGCAGTAGCTCTCTGGCAGGCAAGGCGGGAGCCTCCCGGGCGGCACTCTGCGGCCTGGCGCAAGCGCGCTACGAGAGTGCGCCGGGGGCCGCCGTCAGTCCGGCATCGTGCAGCATCGTGCGCAGGCGCTCCAGTTCATAGGGTTTCTGCACGAACGACAGCCGCGCGCCGGCCGGCATATCGTTCCCCACGTCGATGGCGCCATACCCGCTGGCGACGATGATCGGCAGCCCGGGATGTTCCTGCGCCAGCCGGCGCACAAGCTCGCTGCCCGGCATGTCGGGCAGTCCCAGATCCACGATGGCCGCGCCGATGCCGCCGGACTTCATGGATGCCAGCGCCGCTTTCGCGGTGTCCGCTTCCACCACCTCGAAACCGTATCCGGTCAGCGCGTCGGTGGTGAGCATGCGCACGAGTTCGTCATCCTCGACGAGCAGGACGGTGGAGGTCCGGGTCGTGGACGCCGATTGCGCGGCCTGGGCCGGTTGCGCGGGTTGCGCGGGTTGCGCCGTTTGCGCCGGCAGAACGGCAGGCGCGACCGGTGCCGTTTGCGCCGCGGCGCTGTCCGCCGGGTGCCGGTACAACGCATCCTGCCCGAACGTGGGGCCGCTGTCTGCAGCAGATTCCATCGGTGCGGCGCCGTCCCGGGCAAAGCCGCCATCGTCCAGAATCGTGCGCACGCGCCGCGCCAATTCCGTGTAGGTAAAGGGCTTGGGAATCAAGGCCACACCCGGAGGCAGCTGCCCGCCATGGGTCAGGCGGCCTTCGGCGTAGCCGGACGTATACAGCACCCGCAGCCCGGGCCGCGCACGCCGCGCGGCCTCGGCCAGATCGGGCCCGTTGAATCCCTTGGGCAAGCCAACGTCCGTGAACAGCAGGGCGATCTCCGGATGCGCGCGCAGGCATTGCAATGCCGACGCGGCGTCGCAGGCCTGGTGAACCGTGTAGCCCAGTTCCGCCAGGACGGCCGCCGAATGCGCGCGCACGGCCTCGTCGTCTTCCACGACCAGGATGGCTTCGCCTTTGGCGGCAGGCAGGGCGGCGTCGGCGGAGCCTTCGCCCGCTTGCGCCTCGACGCCGGTGTAGCGCGGCAGATGCAGATGGACCGCCGTGCCCACGCCCACGGTGCTGTCGATGGCGACGTGCCCGCCCGATTGCTTGACGAACCCGTAGACCTGGCTCAGGCCCAGGCCGGTTCCGACGCCGACGTCCTTGGTCGTGAAAAACGGCTCGAATACTTTTTCCAGGATCTCCGGCGCAATGCCGGTGCCCGTGTCGCGGATGCTCACGCGCACGTAGTCGCCGGGCGCCACATCGATGGGGCAGGGCGGCCGCCCGTCGAACACGACGTTGCGCGTTTCGATGACGATCTCGCCGCCGCCCGGCATCGCGTCGCGCGCGTTCACCGCCAGGTTCAGGAGGGCGCTTTCCATCATGTGCGGATCGACGTGAATGGGCCAGACGTCGGCCTGCAGGTCGCTGCGCAGATCGACGTGCTCGCCCAGCGTGCGCGTGAGGATTTCGGCGGTGGCGGCGATCAGCGTGTTGACGTCGATGCGTCGCGGCTGCAGCGGCTGGCGGCGCGCGAAAGCCAGCAGCCGCTGGGTCAACGCCGCGGCGCGTTGCGCGCCCTGTTTGGCATGCTGCAGGGCCAGGGCCACCCTGTGCGGATCGTGCGGCTTGCCGGATTCCTCGGCAAGCTGGCGCTCCAGCGTTTCGAGGTTGCCCAGGATGACGGTCAGGAAGTTGTTGAAGTCGTGCGCCACGCCCCCGGTCAGCTGGCCGAAGGCTTCCATCTTCTGGGCTTGCCGCAGCTGTTCCTCCACGCGCGTGCGGGCCGCTTCCGCGTCGGCGCGCTGCCGCATCTCGTCAAGCAGGCGCTCGTTGGTCTGCATGAGTTCGGCGGTGCGCGCGAGCACCATGTGCTCCAGTTCGTCGCGCGCGAGCTTGGCATCGGTGACGTCGACATTGATGCCGGTCAAGCCCTGGAACTGGCCGGCATGGTCCACGCGCGGCACGGCGCGGCAATCGAGCCAGCGCAGACGTCCGTTGGCGTCCACCGCGCGCGCTTCCTGCTCGAAGGCGGCGGCATCGCGGATGGCTTTGTCGAACGTTGCGCGCATCATCGGCAGATCCGGAGGATAGATGATGCGGTGCCAGCCCGCGCCCAGCATGGCGTCGCTGCTTTGGCCGAACATGACTTCGAAATGGCGGTTGACGAAGGTGACGGCGCCGGCCGCGTCGGTTTCCCAGATCAGGGCCGGCGCGCTGTCGGCCAGCGCGCGGAAGCGGGCCTCGCTGTCACGCAGCGCGTCCTCGGCCAGGCGGCGCGCGCGCCGGTCTTCGGCCTCGGACATGGCCCGGCGCGCCGCCGCGCCCAGGCGGTCCAGCCGCTGTTTCAGCACGTAGTCGGTGGCGCCCGCCTTCAGCGCCTTGACCGCCAGGTCTTCGCCGATCACGCCGGATACGAAGATGAACGGCACTTCCGGCTTTTCGGCGACCGCGATCAGCAGCGCTTCCCAGCCGTCGATGTCCGGCAGGGAGAAGTCGCATACCACCAGACAGACGTCGTCCGACCCCAGCGCCTCGATATACGAGCGCTTGTCGTGCACGCGGCGTATCGGGGTGGCGGGCAGGGACTCGGCCAATTGATGGATCATCAATTCGGCGTCGAGATCGTTGTCCTCGAGCAGCAGGATCAAGACGGCTCCTGGGCGTCATTGGCGGCGCCGCCCCGCCTGCGCGGCGGCGGCGGCTGGTTGAGAATGGCCCAGAACATTCCGAGATTGCGGATGGCTTCGAAGAACTCGGAAAATTCGACGGGCTTGACCACGAAGGAGTTGACGCCGGACTGGTAGCTGCGCACCAGGTCCTTTTCCTCCTTCGACGAGGTCAGCATCACGATGGGGATCTGCTTGTGGTCGGCATCGGACTTGATGCGCGCCAGCACTTCCAGGCCGTCCACCTTCGGCAATTTCAGGTCCAGCAGGATGACGGCCGGCTCGCCGGCCGCCCGGCTCGCGTAATCGCCGCGGCGATACACGTAGTCCAGCGCCTCGGCGCCGTCGCGCAGCACGATCACCTGATTGGCGATGTTGCACTGCTTCAGCGCCGTGAGCGTCAGTTCGATGTCGTTGGGATTGTCTTCGACCAGCAGAATCGGCCGTAGGTCGTTCATTGTCTTTTCCATACTGGCGCGTCTATTGGCCGGGCAGCGCGAAAGAGAATTTCGCCCCCTGGTCGATGACGCCTTCGCCCTTGATCCAGCCGCCGTGCTTTTCGACGATGCGCTTGCACAGCGCCAGGCCGATGCCCGTTCCTTCGAAGTCTTCGACACGGTGCAGGCGCTGGAATACGCCGAACAGTTTGCCGGCATACGCCATGTCGAAACCCACGCCATTGTCGGCAACCGTGAACACGGTGAATGTACCGCAATTCTCTCCCGTGACCGTCACGATGGGCTGGGCACGGCTGCTCGAATATTTGACCGCGTTCTCGAGCAGGTTGTACCAGACCTGGCGGATATATTGCGGGTCGCCCCAGGCGCCAGGCAGGTCCCCGATGCGCCACTGGACGGTCTGCCGCGGCAGCGACATTTCCACCGCCTGCCTTACCTCCGCCACCAGCTTGTTCATGTCGAGCATCGTGGGGCTGAGCGCAGCCCTGCCCATATGCGAAAAGCGCAACAGGTCGTCGACCAGGCGCCCGGCCGTTACCGCCGCCCGCATGATGTTGTCGATATACCGGCTGGACGTGGCGTCGAGCTTGTCGGTCTCGCGCCGCTTCAGCAGTTCCGCGAAGCCCGCGATGTGCCGGAAGGGCGCGCGCAGATCGTGCGACACCGAGTAGGAGAAGGACTCCAGCTCCACATTGCTGCGCTGCAGCTGCTCGCTCAAGGCGGCGCGTTCCTCCGCGCGCTTCAGGATCAGGTTGACGACCACGGTGCGGAAATCGCCAAGCGCATCGATCTCGGCACGGCGCCATGGCGCCGCGCGGCCGCGGACTTCCTCTTGCCACAGTTCGAACGACTTGCGCGGATGCAGGCGCCCCGAGACAGGGTCCATCGGCTTGCGGGGATCGCCGCGCCATTGGACCGTCCGGACGATCTCCGGCCGGAACCACAGCAGATAGCCCATGTGCAGCCCCGAAATGGAGGCCGCGGCCAGGCCGCTGGCGACGTCGGAAAACGGGCCCGCCCCGGGCCACTCCAGCGCCAGGCGGTCGGTGTGGTAAAGCTGTTCGATGCCGCGCTCGTCCAGCCATTGCGCGATCTGCCTGATCTGGGCGTCCGTGGGCGTTTTGCCTACCGTCTGAACCTCGTCCTGCCAGACCAGCGCCGCGCCGTCGGCATCGAGCAGGCGCGTCCATGCGGACGACCGGTGCATGAAGCCGTCGCGCAGGGAATCGGCGCGGGACAGCAGCTCGACCAGTTCGATCTCGATTTTCTTGAGTTCGATGCGGTGGGCGTGATCGGCGATGCGCTCGTGCGCGCCGATGTGGTGCGCCGCGATGCGGCCCAGGAATTCGCTGGCGGCGCGGATTTGCGGTCCGACCAGGCGGGGCTTCGCACTGTGGCAGGAGATCAGTCCCCACAGCTTTTCGTCGATGACCAGCGAGACCGACATGGACGCCAGCGTGCCCATGTTGCGCATGTATTCCAGGTGAACGGGAGAGACGCTGCGCCAGTTTGCCGATGTCAGGTCCACGGGTTCCTGCGCGGGACCGATCAGCGGCGGCGACAGGGGCACGGGCTGGTAATTGGCGTCCGGAATCAGGCGGATTCGATTCTGGCAGTACAGCGCACGCGCCTGCGCCGGGACATCGGCCGCCGGGAAGCGATGGCCGAGGTACGAAGGCAGGACGCCGTTGCCGTCCTCGGCCAGGACGGTGCCGTTGCCGTCCGCGTCGAAACGGTAGGCGAGCACGCGGTCGAAGCCGGTCAGGCGGCGCATCTCGCGGACCGCGCGATCGAGGATGGGCTCCGGCGCTCCGGCGGGCTGGATGTCGTCCAGCAGATCCCGCAAGCGCGGATAGAGGGCATCGAGCGTCGTGCCCTGGGTGTCGCCGTCCGGTTCGAATTCCAGCAGCAGGCCTTGGGCGGTGCGCGAGCCGGACACGTGCATACGGCTTGCGCCGATCGATATCGGCGCGGAAAAGCCGTTGTCTTCTCCGGCGGCCCAGTGTTGCAGCCGCTCCAGGACCGATCCCCATCCCGGCCCCGCATTGTGCGGCAGCGGCCGGCCCGCCTGCAGTCGTTCGCCGAGCATGGCTTCGGCGTTCGCGCTGCGGGTGAGCACGCGCAGGTCGTCCGCCGCAAGCAGGACCAGCGCGGCAAATGGCTGGATGGCGCCGGGGATGCGGATCGGCTCTTCGGCGCAGCGGTCGAGATCGTGCTGGGTCACTGCGGGAGCGTCATGTTGCGGCACCGGAGAACTTCCCTTGTTGCGTGGCGGTGGAGGAGCCGCGCGTAGGATAGCACCGGCCTTGCTGGTGGACGCCGTATTCCTGAAAGACCTAAATACAAAGAACTATCTAGAAGTATCAAGCTGTAGATGTTCTAAAAAGCCACGTGCGCCGATGTTGCTATAGTGGCGGCCATGGAGACGACAGGGCAGGGGCGGCAACAGCCCCCGTATGGGAGGGACAGGGAAATGGCCCAAGCCACGGGCGGACCGCGCAATGGCGCGGCGTGCCTTGTATCGGAAGAGCAGGAGCTGGATTCCCGCAGAGCCTGGCGCATCGCGATCATGGCGCTGATTTGCCTGGGCATGTCCTTTGGCGGCCCATTGATTTCCACAGTGGGCCTGAAAACCATTGCAGCAGATATGGGCGGCGCCCGTTCGGTGCCCGCACTGGGCAGTTCCCTGGCATGGCTGGGATCCGCGGTAGGCGGCATCCTCATGGGGCGGCTGGCGCACCGCTTCGGCATACGCTGGACCGTGATAGGCGGCGCGGCCTCGGTCTTCGCGGGACTGGCCGTATCGACCATCGGCGAACCGTGGGCCCTGTACCTGGGGCATGGCGTGTTGATCGGCCTGCTGGGCATTGCGGGGCTGAACGCGCCGCTCTACGTCTACGTCAGCCACTGGTTCGTGCGGCGCCGGGGTTCGGCGCTGGCGCTGCTTTCCAGCGGCAACTACATCGCCGGCATCGTGTGGCCCGTGGTGTTCGAAACCACGATCGCGCGTTGGGGCTGGCGCGCCACCATGGTCGGCTACGGCCTGCTCGAATTGGTCGCGGTCGCATGCCTGGCGGCATTCTTTCTGCGGCCGGCGCCGGCCAGCCCTCCGCCCGCCGCTACCGCCCAGCACGGCCGCGCGGGGCATATCTCGGGCTTGCGGCCCAATACCGTCTTCATCATGCTGGCTGTGGCGGGCTTCCTCTGTTGCGTGCCGATGGCGATGCCGCAAGGCCACCTGGTCGCGCTGTGCAGCGATCGCGGCCTGCCGGCCACGGTCGGCGCGGCGATGCTGTCCGTATTGCTGGGCGTCGCCTTTCTCAGCCGGCAGGCGTGGGGACTGGTCTCGGACCGGATCGGCGGCGTGCGTACCGCGCTGATCAGTTCCTTCATGCAGATGGTCGCGGTATCGGGCTATCTGTACGTTCAGCAGCAGTTCGGACTGTTCGCGGTCTCGATCGCCTATGGGCTGGGGTTCAGCGCCTTGATTCCGGCCTACGTGCTGGCGGTGCGCGAAATCTTTCCGCCCAGCGAGGCCTATTGGCGCGTCCCGGCAACCCTGCTGATGACGGGCTCCGGTATGGCGGCCGGCGGCTGGCTGGCCGGCTTTCTGTACGACCGCTACGCCAGCTACGATGCCGCGTTCATGCTGGGCGTGGCGGCCAACCTCGTGAACCTCGTTCTGCTGGCCACGCTGACGCTGCGGCTGCACGGCGGCATGCGCGTGCCCAGCCCGGGGCGGGCCTGACGGCGTTGCGGCGGCGGGCTGCGGTACCCTTGTGGCATGAAGATCCAACTGCTTTCCGACCTGCATCTTGAGACCAACGCCGATTTCCAGCCGCAGCCGGCCCCTGGCGCGGATCTGTTGATTCTGGCGGGGGACATCGGTTCCTATCAGCCCGGCTCTCGTTTGGCGGACGACGACTTTGGCCTGGGGCGGTTTTCCCCGCGCAACGGCTGGCCGGTTCCGGTCGTGTATCTGCCCGGCAATCATGAATACGATGCGCTGGATTTCGATACGACCCACCGGCGCCTGCGCGAGCTGTGCGACCAGCTCGAGATTCAGTGGCTGGAGCGCGAGACGCTGATCATCGAAGGCGTCCGCTTCGTGGGCACGACGCTATGGACGGATTTCGACGCGCTGGCCGCCCCGGGCGACACGCTGACGCAGGTGCTGCGCAAACGGGGCAAGGCGTTCCGCGCCGCCAATTTCTATCTGGAAAAAGCCGGGACCGTTCGCAACGGCGAGCCTTTTCTGGCGGAAGCCCTGCGCGAACAGGGACTCGCCTGCCAGGCCTGGCTGCGCGAGGCGCTGGAGGCGCCCTTCGAAGGGCCGACGGTGGCCGTTACGCATTTCGCGCCCACGCTGTCCAGCGCCGATCCGCGCTATGGCGTCACGCCCGGCACGGCGGGCTTCTGCAATGCGCTGGATGACCTGCTCCCGCGGGCGGACCTGTGGCTGCATGGCCATCTGCATCGCCAGTTCGACTACGTGCAGGACGGCTGCCGCGTCGTCGCCAACCCCCTGGGCTATGCGGGCAAGGGCGAGCAGGAAAACTTCAAACCCACGCTGACGCTCGACCTGGACGGCCTGGGCAAGCGGCCGGCGCGCAGCCACGGCGCCTCCGATCATTCCACCGTGGCCGGAGACTGACGCGCGACGCCGCGCCAGCGCGCCTGACCGCTGCATACTCTCGTGACTGCGGGAAAGGTGGACACGCTTTTCGCGGCACGTGCGCGTCCGCTTCAGGCGGGCGCCGACTGCCGCAGTGTCCTGACCAGCAAAGCCCACAAGCTGTCTACCGCCCTTGACCCGCGCGATTCGCGGCTTCTGTAGACCGCAACTTCCATGGGTTCGAGCGGGCCCAGGTTCTCGTCGCGTCCCAGGATGCGCAGATGCTTGGGCGTGCTGCACTGGGTCAGCGCCGCGACGGCAAGGCCGCTCTCGACCGCGGCGATCTGACCGGCGATGCTGGAGCTGTTGTAGACGACTTTGTAGCGGCGCCCTTGCTGCGCGAGTGAATGGATGGCGCTGCGCCGCGCCAGACTTTCGCTTTCGTAGACGGCGATCGGCAGGGGGTCGCGGCGCCACAGCTCGAATTGCGGGGCGCCGACCCAGACCATGGGCTCATGAAACAGCAGCGTCCCGCGCCGTCCGTGATCGCGGGAAACCAGGGCGATGTCCAGTTCGCCCTTCGCGATGCGGGGGATCAGCGAGGTCGACTGCTCGCAGATCAACTCGATTTCCACCCCGCTATGCTGGGGAGCGAATCGTCGCAGCACCGGCGTCAGGTACTTCTCCGCATAGTCGTCGGGCACGCCGAGCCGGACCCGGCCCGTAAGCTGTTCGCGCCGCAGCGCGACTTGGGCTTCGGCGTGCAGGTCGAGGATGCGGCGGGCATAACTGAGCAGCGTCTGGCCGTCTGGCGTGAGTTCCAGCCTGCGGGAATTGCGGTCGATGAGCCGCAGCCCCAGCGTGCTTTCCAACTTCTTCAGCTGCATGCTCACGGCCGACTGCGAACGGTGGACTTCGGCCGCCGCGCTCGACAATGAGCCGGCATCGACGACCGCTACGAAGCACCGCAGCCAATCCGTTTGCAGGTCACGATGTCTCATCGATTTCAAGTTTCGATTCTCGAATGGATTCCATTCGAATTATGCGCTTTTCGCACTGTCTGTTCGAACGCAGAATTGGGACATGAACGCGAAACAGCATGTCGACCATCCAAATACCGGCTTTATCACGCCGCGCATGGCCAGCGGCGTGTTGCCCTTCCTGCTTGGCAACGCGCTGCTCGGGACGATTGGCGTGTTTGTGGACAACGCCCGGGCCGATCCGTTGACGGAAACGTGGTTCCGCTGCGCATTCGGTTTGGCCGGGATGACAGCCTGGCTCATGCTGCGCCGGCAAATGGGTTATCTGCGATTTATGCGCGCCACCGGCCCGTGGGTGCTTACCGCCGGTTCGCTCATGGTGCTTGCCTGGAGCTTGTTCTTCGCCGCCTTGGATCATTTGTCCGCCGGCGTCGCCATCGTACTGTGCAATATGCAGCCGATGTGGGTGCTGCTCCTGGGTGCTTTGTGCCTTAAGGAACCGATCGACAAGCGACGCATGGTCGCGGCCTGGGCGGCGATGTCCGGTCTCGTGCTGGCGGCCGGAATCGTCGAGCATCCCGCGGGCAACGGTGATGGCGCCAATTACTGGCTTGCTGTCGCCCTGTGTCTTTTCGCCGGGGTCTGCATGGCCTGTGTGACCATCATTGCGCGACGGCTGCGCGGTCTGCCCGCAGGCGTGCTGGCCTGGTGGCAATGCGCGATCGGCACCCTTGCCGTTTGGGTCTGGCCAGCCCAGCAGGGATGGCCGCAGTGGGGGGCTTCATGGGGTTGGCTTGCGGGGTTGGGGATCATCCATACGGGCCTTGCCTATACGTTGATGTACAGCGGCATGGCGCATCTGAAAACGGATCGCATTGCATTGCTCCAATTCACGTATCCGGCCGTCGCGCTCGCCATCGACTGGATCTTTCTGGATCAGCGTTTGAGCAGCCTGCAGCTGGCGGGCATTGCGGCAATGGCGGCCGCGATCTGGTTTACCGAGCGCGCGTCCCGGCGCGGCGCCGGGCGATAACACGCGGGCTCGCGGGCAAGGTCAGGGAGAAGGGCGCTTGTGATCAGGAGCGACCAGGCCGTACGTCAGGCCGCTGGAAGATGCGCTTGACGCAGGAACCTACTGGTTGGTAGTCTAACCGCATGGGCACTCAAAGCAGCACCTTCGACGAGATTCTGCGTTGCGCGCGCTCCCTCATCATCGCGGGCGGGTACAACGGCTTCAGCTATGCCGACATTTCCGAGGTCGTCGGCATACGCAAAGCCAGCATCCATCATCACTTCCCCAGCAAGGTCGACCTGGTTCGGACGCTCTTGCAGCGCTATCGCGAAGAGGCCCAGGCCGGCATCGCAGCGGTACAGCAGCATCATCCCGATCCGGTCGATCAGTTGCGCGCGTATACGGGCTACTGGGCCGAATGTATCGGCGATCCCGCCAACGCTTTTTGCGTGTGCGCCTTGCTCGCCACGCAGATGCCCGTGCTGCCGCCGGAGGTGGCTGCGGAAGTACGCGAGCACTTTCGCCTGCTGTCCGCTTGGCTGACGTCCACCCTTGAGCAGGGCGCGAATCAAGGCAGGCTGGCTCTGCTCGGCACCGTGCAAGCCGAGGCGGAAGGTTTCATGGCCGCCGTCCATGGCGCCATGCTGTCGGCCCGCGCCTACGGCGACCCGAAAGTGTTCAGGGTCATCACCGATCCACTGATTGAAAGGCTTATTGCGGCCAGTCCCGAAGCCGCGGCCCCCGCACCGCGACGGAAGTCTTCTGGCAGGAACCGGCGGTAAGCAGCCCACATCTCTATCGTCTTTCGCGGGTTGCGCCGCATGCATCGATGGCGGTCTTGTTCGCCAGACATAGGGGCAGGCGTCCGGCGCGCTACCAAACCCGGCGCAGGCGTTCGCTGATTCTCATCCACAGGCTGGAGATGCGCGGCGCAGGCCGCGATGGCGCCTTCAAAAAGGCTTTCGGCCGTGCGGACGGCGACGGCGCCGCAACGTGCCCGTTCGTTGCTTTGCCCCGAGCGGGGCGCGCAACCGTTTCCGGCGGCACCGGCGGCGCCGCGGCAGCGGGCCCCTGCGCTTCAGGCGTATCGGGCAGTACACGGCGGATGGCCGCCGGCGCCGGAAACACGAAGGAGGTTGCCAGACGGTCGACCGCGGCCACCACCTCCTGCCAATCGCCGGTATGGGTCAGGGTGTAGTCATAACCTTCGTGGCAGACGGATATCCAGCGCTGCTGCCGGTCGCCGAGTTCGTAGCCCAGTGCCACGATGTCGCGCGATTGTCCGAAGGGGGGCGGCTGGCAGGGCACGATCCGGGCCGCACGCACGGATTCCAGATGGCGCTGCATCAGGGCCAGCCTGGCGCCGGCATTGCCGTGGGCTTGCCGCACCTGCAGCAACAGCCGGATCTCGCCAAGCTTGTGACTCACGAGCACGCCTTCGGCCGTCAGGCCGGTGCGGTCCAATCGCCAGTCCGAAGGAAGTTCGAAGGCAAAGCCGATTTGCGGATGCCGGTAATGCATGTCAGGTCGCCCGCGGGTGGATCGTTCGCCCGTGCATGGGGCGGATTAAGCCGGAGGTTTCCTTCTTTTAACGGGAATACGGCGGGGCGCGCCAGGGGCAGCGCGCGTTCTACCCGAAGCGGACGTGTGTGGACATACAGGCGGCGCAGTCCAATGGATTAGACGGGCGCACGGATCGCTTGAAACGGGATGGCGGCGGGACTACGGAGCGGCGCGCCGGCCGCGATCCCGTGGCGCCATTACTGGCGGCTGGTGACTTCGACCAAGTGATAACCGAACTGGGTCTTGACGGGTCCCTGCACGACATTGACCGGCGCGCTGAAAACGACCTGGTCGAACTCCTTCACCATCTGGCCGGGGCCGAAAGTGCCCAGGTCGCCGCCGGTCCGGCCGGAAGGGCAGAGGGAGTGTTCGCGCGCGACCTGCGCGAAATCGGCGCCGTTCTCGATCTCGGTTTTCAGCGCGTTGCACTGCTGTTCGGTGGAAACGAGGATGTGACGGGCGCTGGCTTGCGGCATGGAGATCTCCTTCGATTAAGGGTGAACCCGCGAGCGTAACGCATTTCGGGCCGTTGCGTGCCCTACCGTCCGCTCGCTTTCAGCCGTGCATCCAGGCGCGGATAGACGCGCCGCGCATTGCCTTCGAAGATCTTGAACCGGGCCTGCGGCGTGATGTCGGCGGCCACGATATAGCGGCGCGTGTCGTCGAAGTTGTGGCCGGTTTCCGGGTCGATGCCGCGCACCGCGCCGATCATCTCGCTGGCGAACAGGATGTTGTCGATGGGGATGACGCGGGTGAGCAGGTCGATGCCGGGCTGATGGTAGACGCAGGTGTCGAAAAAGACGTTGTTCAGCAGGTGCTCCTGCAGCAGCGGTTTGCCCAGCGCCTGGGCCAGGCCGCGGAAGCGGCCCCAGTGATAGGGCACCGCGCCGCCGCCGTGCGGGATGACGAACCTGAGCGTGGGGAAATCGCGGAACAGGTCGGAGTCCAGGCACTGCATGAAGGCCGTGGTGTCGGCGTTCAGGTAATGCGCGCCGGTGGTGTGGAAGCAGGCGTTGCAGCTTTGGCTGACGTGGATCATCGCCGGCACGTCGTACTCGACCAGCTTTTCGTACAGCGGGTACCAATAGCGGTCGCTCAGCGGCGGGCTGGTCCAGTGGCCGCCCGAAGGGTCCGGGTTCAGGTTGACCGCGACGTTGCCGTATTCCTCCACGCAACGCTTGAGCTCGGGCAGGCAGGTGGCGGTGTCCACGCCGGGACTTTGCGGCAGCATGGCCGCCGGCACGAAGGCATCGGGAAACAGCGTGGAGACGCGGTGGCACATCTCATTGCAGATGGCAGCCCACGTCGCCGACACCTGGAAGTCGCCGATGTGATGGGCCATGAAACTGGCGCGCGGGCTGAAGACCGTAATGTCGTGGCCGCGCTCTTTCATGATGCGCAGCTGGTTGCTTTCGATCGCCTCGCGGATTTCGTCGTCGCTGATGCGCAGGTCGGCGGCGCTGGGAGGCGTCATGCCGTCGCGAAAGGCGGCGATCTGGCGTTCGCGCCACTGTTCCAGGGCCTTGGGGGCCGTGGTGAAGTGTCCGTGACAATCGATGATCATTTCAGCTACCCGATAACGGTGCCGCGGCTGGCGGCAATGATGAAAAACGCGTCGGGTATGGTGCGTGACCGGCTCGCAAGGGTCAAATATATATTTCGGTCCAGTTCTATATCGAAAGCAAATAACTGCGGCACGGCGCCGCTGCACGCTGCGCCGCGCCGTCGGCGCTGGCGCGTTCAAGAGCCCGGGTAATCCCCCTGGAACGGCTCGTTGTCCATCTCGCCGAACTGACGGTTGTGGTAGTCCGCGGGATCGCTGCTGGCCTGGCCGCGCGGATCGTAGGCGCCGCCGCGGCGCCCCCAATCGGGCATGGCGCAGCCGGTCAGCGTCAAAGCCAGCAGCGCGCCGGCCACGATGCATCGTCTCATGACAGTGCCTCCATAACGATGCGCGCAAGAACGTGACGGCCCGGATGGCGGCGTCGTTCTCATCCCTTCCGCGCGCTTCGATCCGCGCCGGATGCCAGCGCGATGCTGCACGGTGTGGCGTGACACGGCCCCGCGGGCGGCGGGGGCCGCGATGCGCTCATTCTCGCCTCCCCCGGCAGCGGGCGTCCACGATAAGTTCTTTAGTACGCCGGCATTGCGCGGCCCGTGCGCACCGGCACGCGGGCAGCGCGTCAGCGCGCGGTGCCGCGACGAGAAAGGCCGATCGTCGCGATATCAGTCCAGCTTGGCGCCGGACTGCTCCACGATGGTCTTGTAGCGGCCGATTTCATCATGGATGAAGGCGGCGAACTGCGCCGGCGTCTGCGGCTCGCCCAGCTCCGCGCCCATGCCGATCAACGTTTTGCGGACATCCGGCGCAGCCAGGATCGCGTTGATCTCGCGGTTGAGGCGGTCTACCACATCCTTCGGCGTGCCCGCCGGCGCGACCACACCGTACCAGGCCGACGCATGCATATTGCGTATGCCCAGCTCGTCGAACGTTGGGACGTCGGGCAGGGCGGGCAGGCGTTTCGCGGATCCCACCGCAAGCGCCCGCAAGGCGCCGGCCTTCACCTGCGCCAGCGAACCGGTGTCCAGCATCATATCGACCTGGCCGGCCAGCAGATCCGCCACCGCGGGGGCGCTGCCCTTGTACGGGATATGCACGATGTCCACGCCCGTCGCGTGATTGAACATCGACCCGGCCAGGTGTTGCGACGATCCGACCCCGCCGGATCCGTAGTTGAGCTTGCCGGGATTGGCGCGCGCGGCATCGAGCAGCGCCTGTACGGAATGAAAGGGCGAGTTCTTCGGCACTTCCAAAATGTTCGGAATGGAAGCCACGAAGGCGACCGGCGCGAAATCTTTCTCGGCGTCGAAACTCAGGTGGCTGTAGAGATGCGGGTTCGCGGCATTGGTGGAGCTGGTCGCCATCAGCAGCGTGTAGCCGTCGGGGCGTTCGCGCACGAAGGCCGCCGTGCCGATATTGCCTCCCGCGCCGGCCTTGTTATCGACGATCACGGGCTGCTTGAGCCGTTCGCCCAGATGCTGCGCGATGATGCGTCCCAGCGCATCGGTGGCGCCGCCAGGCGGCCACGGCACGACCAAACGGATAGGCTGCTCGGGATACGCCGCCGTGGCGACGCCGGGCAGCTGCGCGGCGGCAAGCGTCAGGGCGGCGCAGCAGGCAGCGCGCAACGATTTCAACATGGGCATGCAGTGTCTCCTCAATTCGAAAGCAGCGGTCGCCGCAAGCAAAAGGGGCCTGGTTGAACCAGGCCCCACGATGCCGTCCCGCGCCGAGCGGGGACGGGCGGCTGAGGCCGCGGCGGCAGGGACCGGCGCGGCCTCAGCGGTCCATCATTCCTGGTGCATGCCGGTGGCCTTGACCACGGCGCCCAGGCGGGCACGTTCTTCTTCGCAGAACTTGGTGAACTCCGCTCGCGTGCCGCCGACCGGCTCGATGCCCAGTTCCGTGAACTTCTTGACGTTGGCCGGATCCTTCATGGCGGCGTCCACGCCCGCGGCGACCTTGTCCAGGATGGCGTCGGGCGTGCCCTTGGGCGCGTGCACGCCCGCCCAGTGCGCAATCTTGATTTCCGGAAAGCCCTGCTCGGCCGCGGTGGACAGTTCGGGATAGGCCTTGATGCGCTCCGACCACGTGCAGGCCAGCGCCTTGAGCTTGCCCGACCGCACCATGGGCAGCACGACGATGCTCGCTTCGGACGTCGCGTCGACCTGGTTGCCCACCACCGCCGACACGGATTCGGAACCGCTCTTGTACGGAATCAGGTCCAGCTTGGCGCCATACGTCGTGGTCAGGATGCCTTCGACGAAGTGCGGCGTGCTGCCGGTGCCGGCCGTGGCGAAGTGCAGCCCGTGCCCCTTCTTGGAGGCTTCGACGAATTCCTTCAGATTGGAATAGGGCGAGTTCGCGGGCGCGACCACCACCGAAGGCGCCAGACCCACCATCGCGACAGGCACCAGATCGCTGTCCTTGTACTGCACCTTGCGGATCATGCTGTTGGAGATGACGCCGGCCGCGCTGATCAGGAAGGTGTAGCCATCGGGCTCGGCGCGGGCCACGTAGTCGGTGCCGATCACGGCGCCGGCGCCGGGCTTGTTTTCCACGACGACATTCGCGTTCAGATACTTGGCGATGCCTTCGGCGGCCGCGCGGCCCAGCAAATCGTTTGCGCCCCCGGGCGCAAACGGCACCACGACGCGGATGGGCTTGGACGGCCACTTGTCGTCGGCGAAGGAAATTTTGGGCGCCATGGCGATGCTGGCCAGGCCGAAGGCGGCCGTGTTGAAGCGGCGACGGGAAATATTCATGAGGATGCTCCGGTAAGTCTTATCGTTATCGTGGGGTTATCGGTCAGTCTTGGTGGCCGGGACGTACTGTAACCGATAGAAAGTCCAACACCATAGCCTTGGCGCCGGCCCCTCGCGCATGGCTTGGGGAAACTCCCGATGACGGCGCGCTCGCCGATCTGTTGCCATGGAACTCCGATGGAACCCAGTCATGAATCGGGCGCCGTTTCGTCCACGCCCACGGAGGCAACTATGGCATCACGCAATCTCGCTTTGTCGGGCCGCCAATGGCCGGCTTCCCCCATCATGGAATTGCATCAGGAACTGGATCGCCTCTTCAACAGCATGCTGGGCGGGTGGGGCATGAGCGCCGCCTCGGCGTTTGGCGCCATGCCGCAGATCGAAGTGTGCGAACAGGGTTCCGAGCTTTGCGTTTCCGTCGAGCTGCCCGGCGTGCGCCAGGAGGACCTGGACGTCCGCCTCATGGGCGACACGCTGGTCATCAGCGGCGAAAAGAAGAGCAGCAACGATCAGCGGCAAAACAACATGCATCTGTCGGAACGCAGCTACGGCCGCTTCCAGCGTCAGGTCGCTCTTCCGTTCACCCCCGACCCCGAACGCACGCAGGCATCCCTCGAAAACGGCGTCCTCACCGTCCGCCTCGGCCGCATGCCCGAAAGCGCGGGCAGCCGGCGCATCGAAGTGCGCAGCAGCGCGCAGAACGGACCGCAGCCGCTGCAAATGGAAGGCCAGGGCCAATTCGAGCGTCAAGGCCAAATGGCCAGCCAAGGCCAGATGGCGGGCCAGGGCCAGACGGCATCCCAAGCCCAGCCGACCACCCAAGCCGCCTCAGCAAACGCCGGGGGAACAACCATGCCCAGCGCGGCGGGCAGCACCGGCAGCGCCGGCGCCCCCGGAAGCGAAGAGGGCGGTCCCCCCTGACCCCTTGCACGCCCGCGCTCAAGAGAAGAGCACGGGCAGGAGCACGGACAAGGGCACGGACAGGAGCACGGACAAGGGCACGGACAGGGGCACGGACAGGGGCACGGACAGGGGCACGAACAGGGGCACGAACAAGGGCACGAACAAGGGCACGAACAAAAGCACAAACAACCGCACGGAAAAGAGAACCCGCACGACAACGTCCAAACCCAACCCGCCGCTGCAACCCCCCGACAACCAGGCAAACCGCGTAAGGTCATCGCGCCCGCGCAGGGCGGGCGCGATGACCGGGCCCCGCAAACCCTTCAACCAACCCGCAACGCTTCCCACAAAGCGCAAGAACCCCACCCGTCCCAGCTTCCCGTGGCAAAGGCAAGACCGAGTCTGGCGGGGTGGGCATTGGCCCTGTCCGGCCCGTCGGAGGCCGAGCGAGCGGACGCTGAAGGAAGGCGAGCCGCACGGCTCTGGACGCGGGCACTGCCCGCCAGCGGCCGCCGGACGAAGCGAGCGCAGCGGTGTCCGGCGCCCGGGCGCCGGACCGGCCGACCGGGCCGGACAGGGCCAATGCCCACCCCGCCAGACGGCCCCAGCAAAACCCCGCCAGACGGCCCCAGCAAAACCCCGCCAGACGGCCCCAGCAAAACCCCGCCAGACGGCCCCAGCAAAACCCCGCCAGACGGCCCAAGCAAAATCCCGACGTACAGACCCAAGCCCCGCAAAAGCCCCCCAAAGCACAAAATCACCAAGGACGACAAACCCCCACATCCCCCCAACAGCCACCGCCAAAATATATATATCGCCCTACGAGATATCCCTACTATCCACGCCCCCCACCCCTCCGTATGCTACCTGTCGAATACATTTCAATTACCTTGCTGATTCCTTAACGACGCATGCGTTGCGGGACGCTCGCGCCGTCAGGTCGGAGGAACGATAACCATGGATCTATTGCAACACCTGGCCCTCGGCTTCTCGGTCGCCTTCTCCCCCGAAAACCTTGCCTACGCGCTATTGGGCTGCATCCTCGGCACGCTGGTCGGCGTCCTGCCCGGTCTGGGCCCCGTGCCCACCATCGCGATGCTCCTTCCGATCACCTACGTGCTTCCTCCCGTCGCCGGCCTCATCATGCTCGCCGGCATCTACTACGGCACCCAGTACGGCGGCTCCACCACCGCGATCCTCGTCAACCTGCCAGGCGAAACCTCGGCCGTCGTCACCACATTGGATGGCCACCAGATGGCCAAGAACGGCCGGGCAGGGGCGGCCCTGGCGCTGGCGGCCATCGGGTCGTTCTTCGCCGGCACCGTCGCCACGACCATCCTCGCCGCCTTCGCGCCCCCGCTCGCCGAAGTCGCCTTCCTGTTCGGCCCCGCCGAATACTTTTCGCTAATGACATTGGGCCTGGTGGGCGCCGTCGTGCTCGCGTCCGGCTCGCTGGTCAAGGCCATTGCGATGATCATTTTGGGACTGCTGCTGGGCATGGTCGGCACCGACGTCAACTCGGGCGTCGCCCGTTACGACTTCGGCATCCCCGAGCTGCAGGACGGCATCGACTTCGCCATCGTCGCCATGGGCGTGTTCGGCTTCGCCGAAATCCTCAGCAACCTCGAACTGAAGGAAAACCGCGTCGAAATCGCCGGCAAGGTCGGCTCGCTGTATCCCAGCCGCAGCGAATTCCGCGAAGCCGCGCCCGCCATACTGCGCGGCACCGTGCTTGGCTCCTGCCTTGGCATCCTGCCGGGCGGCGGCGCCACGCTGTCCGCGTTCGCCTCCTACACCCTGGAGAAAAAGGTATCGCGCGAGCCCGAGCGCTTCGGCAAAGGCCATCCGGCCGGACTGGCCGGACCCGAATCGGCCAACAACGCAGGCGCCCAGACATCGTTCATCCCGCTGCTCACCCTGGGCATCCCGGGCAACGCCGTCATGGCCCTGATGGTCGGCGCCATGACCATCCACAACATCCAGCCCGGCCCGCAGGTCATGTCCAGCCATCCGGACCTCTTCTGGGGGCTGATCGTATCGATGTGGCTGGGCAACATGATGCTGGTGGTGCTGAATCTGCCGCTCATCGGCATCTGGGTCAAACTGCTGAAGGTCCCGTACCGCATCCTTTATCCCGCCATCCTCATCTTCTGCAGCATCGGCGTCTATTCGCTCAACTACAACGCCTTCGACATCTACGTAACGGCCGCCTTCGGCGCGGTGGGCTACCTGTGGGCCAAGCTCAAATGCGAAGGCGCGCCGCTGCTGCTGGGGCTGGTTCTCGGGCCCATGATGGAGGAGAACTTTCGCCGGGCGCTGCTGCTGTCGCGCGGGGACTTCGCCACGTTCATCGAGCGTCCGATATCGGCCGCGCTGCTGGCCGCCGCGGTGCTGCTGGTCGTGATCGTCGCCTTGCCGTCCATCCGCCGCGGGCGCGAACAGGCCTTCGCGGAAGAAGGCTGAGCCAGCTGCGAAGCGCTAGCGGGCCGACAGGCTTTCCTCCAGGGGCGCTTCCTGGCTTTGCATACGCCACAGCTTGCTGAACAGGCCATCGCGGGCGCGCAGTGCGTCGGGGGTGCCGTCTTCCACGATGCGACCTTCGTCCAGCACGATGATCCGATCGAAGCGCGACAGCGTCGACAGCCGATGCGCCGCCGCCAGCACAGTGCGGTTCCGCATCAAGCCGGCCAGCGCCTGCTGCACGCGTTCCTCCGACCGGCTGTCCAGTGAAGACGTCGCTTCGTCCAAGATCAGGATGGGCGCGTTCTTCAGGAATGCCCGGGCCATCGACAGCCGTTGCCGCTGGCCGCCCGACAGCGACGCGCCCCGTTCCACCAGCAGGGTCTGGTAGCCGTCGGGCAGCTGTTCGATGAATTCCTCGCAGTTGGCCAGCCGCGCCGCCTCGTAAACCTCTTCGTCCGTGGCGTCCGGCCGTCCATAGCGGATGTTCTCCATGATGGTGCGCCGGAACAGCGGCACTTCCTGCGGCACCACCGAAATCGCCTGCCGCAGGCTGTCGCGCGTCAGCGCCGTGATGGGCTGGCCGTCCAGCACGATAGCGCCGGCGGTCACGTCGTCCAGCCGCTGCAGCAGCGTCAGCAGGGTCGATTTCCCTGCGCCGGAAGGCCCCACGATGCCCACCTTCTGTCCGGCCGGAATACGAAGATTGAGTCCCCGGAACACCACGTGGCCGTCCGGATAGGCGTAGTCCACGTTGTTGAACTCGATCTCGCCGCCGGCGGGCCGGTAGGGCCGCGCGTCAGGCCGGTCCGCCATCCCGTGCGGCTGCGCCACCACGCTTAGCATTTCCGCGATCACGCCAAACTGCTGCGCCGTCCCCACCAGCGCCAGCGCCAGGTCGCGCGAGCCATGCAGGATGCGGAAGGCGAGCGCGCTGACCACCACCACGTCGCCCGTGCTCATGGCTTCGCGCCGCCAGGCGTACAGCGCCCAGCAGAGCATGGATCCGGCCATGATCCACAGGCAGATGTCGTGCATCACGCGCGCCTTTTCCAGGTACATCCAGCTGCGGCGCTGCGCGCGCGCTTCCTGCTGCACCTGCCACTTCAGGCGATCGCTTTCCCGGCTGCGCGCGGCGAACGCCTGCACGGCCCAGATGTTCGAAACCGTGTCGACGATCTCGCCGCCCACGCGGGACGCATGCATCCCGTAGGTTTCGTGCAGCTGGCGGCCGCGCACGCCGAACAGCACGATCACGGAGGCGACCAGCGCGACGAATGCCATCAGCGCCAGCGCCAGGCGCCAGTCGATGGACAGCAGCACCACCGTGGCGCCGATGAACTCCACGCAGGGCGGCATGACGTTCCAGGTGAGCGTGCCGTAGATGATGCTGCTCGCGGTGGACGTGGCCGAGATGCGATTGCCCAGCGATCCCGTCAGATGCCGCTTGAAGAACGGCAGCGAATGGCCGGTAAGGTGGTCGAAAAGGTCGATCCGCATGTCGGCGCAAGAGGCGACGATGGTGCGGCACCCAAGCCACCCGCCGCCGCGCCACAACGCGCTTTCCAGGGCGATCAACCCGAGGAAGTACGCCAGCGGATGCCAGATGTCGGCGGCCTGCCGGTCCGCGGCGCTCATCGCGTCGACGATGAGCTTCATCCCGTACTGCACGAGTACGGCGCAGCTCGCCGCGCTGACGATGAGCAGCGCCAGACAGCCGAAGCTGACCGGCCGGGCCCTGACGTAACGGAAGAGAAAGGCCAGGGGACGCGAAGGGAGAGTGCCCGGATTCATGGCGGTATGCATCGAGTGTTCAGGGAGCGGCGAGGCGGCGGCTGTCGGCGGTCTGTCCGCCATGGGCGGTGTGGAAGCGGCGTTGCAGATTCGCCATCTCCGCGGCCGTCGGCAGGTCCACCGCCCGGTGCCCGGCCGCGTCGGGCAGGCCAAGCAGCCCGGTAGGGCAATGGCGGTCATCGTCCCAGCCGGGATAGTCGGTGACCGGATAAAGGCAGATGCCTTGGATCGGTACGCCGGCCGCCATGGCGGCCTCCACTTCCTCGCCCACGTACCGCAGCCAGGGGGCGCGGCGGTCGCCTTCGGCGCCGGTTTCCGTGATCAGGATGGCGCGGCCATAGCGCTCGTACACCTCGGCGAGCAAGGCGCGCAGGGGCACGTAGCCGGGTTCCCCGCGGCGGATGGTCGGGCCGTCCAAATACCACTGGTTGTGGCCGTAGAAATTGACGCCGACGACGTCCAGAAAGTCCGGGCTGCCGCCCAGATCCGGGCGTGCCATGCCCGCCATCATGTCCCAGCCCTCGTACTGCGCCTGCGTGGCGGCATCGGCCGCCGCCTCGTCTTCGGGCCGCGCCGGAATGACGCGGATGATGGGATCGGCGAGCACGAAGCGCGCGCGAGGATCGACGTCCCGGATCGCGCGCATCGCGGCCAGGCTGGCGGCGACGAGCTGGCGCTTCAGTTCGCCGCCCCGACCCGTGGTGCAGGGCGCGAAGCACGCCATGTCGCCGCCGCCCCAGGCCCAGAACGAAACCTCGTTGACGGGACAGTAGAACGGGGTGTCCGGATAGTTGTCGCGCACCAGGGCCGCGGCCGCCGCTGCGAAACGGGCAAAGCTTTCCGGGAACCGCGGGCTCCAGATGTCGAGAAAGGGCGGCCAGCCGTAGTGGCACAGGTCCCAAATGACTTGCGTGCCGGCCCGCGCGGCCGCCTGCAGCTGCGGCAGGAAGCTGCCCCAGTCGTACTCGCCCTGGCGTTGTTCGATCAGGTGCCAGCGCAGGCCGTCGCGGACGGTACGGATGCCCAGGCCGGCCAGCGCCTGATAGTCGGACAGCGGGTAGCGGGCGTGTCCTGTGCTTTCGAGCAGGTCGCGCTGGCGGCCGTCGGGCAGCCGCAGGGTGGAACATTCGAAGCCACCCTGCATGAAACTGCGGAATTGCGGCATGGCGCGGCTCCCTTCAGGCGACCGCGGGCTGCGGCGCCGCGGCCGCCCCCGCGCGGGATTGCGCTTCGATGCGCGTGTAGGTGGCGAGCGCCTGCGCCACGACCTGGTCCATGTTGTAGTACTTGTAGGTGGCAAGCCTGCCCACGAACAGCACGTCGGGATGCTGGTCGGCCAGCGCCTGGTAACGGCGATACAGCAGCGCGTTCTCGGGACGCGGGACGGGGTAGTAGGGATCCCCCTCCGCGCTGGGGTACTCGTAGGTCAGGCTGGTCTTGGCGTGTTGCTGCCCGGTCAGGTGCTTGTATTCCGTGATGCGCGTGTACGGCACGTCTTCGGACGGGTAGTTGACCACGGCGACCGGTTGGAAGCGTTCCGTATCCACGGTGGTATGGCGGAAGACCAGCGAGCGATAGGGCAGGGGGCCATGGCAGTGGTCGAAGTACTCGTCGATGGGGCCGGTATAGACAAGCTTCCTGGCCGGCGGATCGTCGCGCAGATCCCGAAAGTCCGTGGACAGCCGTACATCGATGTTCGGGTGCGCCAGCATCTTCTCGAACATGCTGGTGTAGCCATCCCGCGGCATGGCCTGGAAGCGGTCCACGAAGTAGCGGTCGTCGTGCGACGTGCGCGTCGGCACCCGTGCGGTCACGCTGCGGTCCAGTTCCGACGGGTCCAGGCCCCATTGCTTGCGCGTGTAGCCGCGGAAAAACTTTTCGTACAGCTCGCGTCCCACCTGCGACACCACCATGTCTTGGGCGTTGGCGATCTGCAAATGCGTTTCGGCGCGCTGGGCCAGGAAGGCGGCGGCCGTCTCGCTGGTGAAGTCCTGGCCATACAGCATGGAAAGCGTGGTCAGGTTGATCGGCATGGGCACCAGCATGCCGTCCACGCTGGCCAGCACCCGGTGCTCGTAAGGACGCCATTCGGTGAAGCGCGACAGATACTGGACGACCGGCTCCGAATTGGTATGGAAAATGTGCGGCCCGTACCGGTGCACCAGGATGCCGTCGTCATTCACGTAGTCGTAGGCATTGCCCCCGATATGCGGGCGGCGGTCGATGACCAGCACGCGCTGGTCCAGTCCGGCCGCCAGGCGTTCGGCCAGCACGCTGCCGGCGAAACCCGCGCCCACGATCAGATAGTCGTAGTCCGCTTTGCGCCGCGGAAAACGCGGGCCGCTGGCGGGCCGGCTTTCCTCGCTCCTCGCGGCGCCGGGCTTCCTGTCGTTGCCGCGCGCATGCAATGGCAGGACACGCCGCTGTGCCGAACGACGGGCCGCGTCGGCCATCAGCAGCGCCATCTCGTTCCAGGTGCGGTCCCACGACATATCGGTCAACGCCATGTCGGCCAGGCCCGCCAGCGCCTCCGGGCGCCGCGCATCGTCCAGCGCCTGTTCGATGGCCAGCAAAAACGCGGGCGCATCTTCGGCGATGCGCACCATGGGGCAGGCGCCGTAGCTGCGCACCACGTCCTTGATCGGCGTGCTGACCACCGGGCGCGCCGCCGCCAGGAACTCCGGCGTTTTCGTCGGGCTGATGAAGCGTGTCGATTCGTTCAGCGCGAACGGCATCAGCGCCACCTGCCAGCCGCCCAGGTAATCGGGCAGGGCCTCGTAGGGCCTGGGCCCGAGATAATGGATGTTGTCCGCACGCGGCAGCGTCGCCGGGTCGATCTTGACCACCGGGCCGACGAAAACCAGATGCCAGTCGGGCCGCGCGGCGGCAATCTCGCCGACCAGGCGCGTATCGAAGCGTTCGTCCAGCACGCCATAGAAGCCCAGGCGCGGGTAAGGAATGCCGCGCTGGTCCTCGGGCTCGCCGCCGGTGTGGCGCGCACGCCGGAAGTGGGCCACATCGACGCTGCTGGGGAAGGCGTGGACGTTCGCATGCCGCGCCCGCTTGGCCTCGTAAAGGCTGTAGCCGCCCGTGAACACGATGTCGGCGCGGCGCAGCAATTCGCTCTCGCGCTCCGTCAGGTGGGGGGGCGCGCCGCGAAATGCGGACAGTTCGTCCATGCAGTCATACACCGTCAATTCGGCGGCCAGGTGATCGGAAAACCCGAGCGCCATCGGCGTGTAGTACCAAAGCACGGCCGGCTCGATGGCGTCGTCCCGCACGACAATATCGAGCAGGCGCCGTTGTTCGGCCTGCGCCTGTTCCCCGCCCCAGCCTTTGGGGAGCCTCGGGACCAATACCGTGATGCCGCCGTCGACCACATGGCGTTCCAGCCACGCGTCCCGGTCGTCGGTTTCCACCGGCTCTTCGATGTAGTAGACGCGGTGGGTGCGCGCAAAGCGCGACAGGAGGTGCTGCGGCCGCTGATAGACGAAATTCCAGCGCAAGTGCGAGAAGCACAGCAAATCGGGGCGCGCGGTGGAAGTCCGGGTGGGGGGCGCGGAATGCGCGAATGGCCGTGCGGCGCCGGTGCCGACGCGCTGGGATGCTAGCGAACACATAGTGACCTCGAAAGGAGGGGGCGGGAATGGGATGGACGCCGTGTGGGCGGCCCGGGGTACGCAGATGCCATGCCCGCTTGGTTTTTGCGGCGCCGCTGGCACAGCGCGTGCGCGGGGCCGCATCGCCGGCATCGCGTTCGTGCTGGCGCTTTTTTTCATGGATGAGTTTGCCTTTCACGTCTTCACGCAAAAGGAGCAGCGATGAGCTTCGATTCCGACGCCCAGGTCGAAAACGGCAATGTCCGCTTCGTCATGCACTTCCCCGACGCCACGCGCACTGTACGCGTCAGCGGGGAGACTTTGGCGGAATACTTCGGGTCGGACGGCAGTCCGGCCGGCATGATCGCGGCCTACCGCGCCAATTTCCGGGCCATTCATTCGGTGGCGCAGATCGTCGGCGCGCGCGGGCAGGGCGACATCATGTTGAGCCCTGAAGACGTGCGCGCGGCCGGGCACATCGCTACGGCGTCTTCGCCGTCATCAGATAGAAAATAGCCAGGAAAGCGAAAAAGGCGGGGATGCCCAGGGCGAACCACATCCGGAAGTAGCGCCAATACGCCGATGGCAATTGCGCGGGGTGATCGGGATCGCGCACCGCCTGTTGCGCCAGATCGCGAAGCTTGATCTGCAGCCCCACAACCGGCAGCCAGCACGCAATGGCAACCACGTACAAGGCGACGGAAACCCGGATCCACGTGGCTTCCATGCCGATGCCGTAACGCCATGCCAGCCAGGCGCCCGATACCGGTTGGATGACGGCGGTCGTGGCGGTGAACATCCAATCGGCCCGCACCACGAAGCGGCTTACCGCGGCCACGACGCGCGCGTCGCCGTTCAGCGTCGCGGCCAGCAGGTAGAAGGCGCTGCCGATGCCGGTGCCAAAGAGCAGCGTCGACGAGATGATATGGATCCACTTGACGATTACGATTTCCAAGGCTTTTCGTCCATTTCGTATAGCAGCCACAACGCGGCGAGGAACGGGGCGTTCTTGACGATGGGCCCGTAGGGATGCAGCCAGAATTCGGGCAGGCGCACCGAAATGATCGCGGTGTAGCCGATGACCAGAAGCGCCTGGGCGACCCATATCCAGCGCGGACGGCGCGGCCATAGCACCGCGACCCCGAACAGCAGATCGAGCGCGATGGCGCCGTACAGCGCCCAGGCCAGCATGGCCTCCGGCACGCCGGCGCGCCGCAGCAAGTCATGGCTTTCGCTCAGCGGATAGCCGAACGCGGACACGATGGCCGTTACGATCCACACCAATGCGATGGAGGCTCGCAGAAGCGGCAGCAGCCAGGCCATGCGCGCCCGTGCCCCTACGGCGGCGGCGCAATCGGCATCCAGGAACGCGTGCGGCGCGCGCGGCTCGCGGCCCAGCAGGCGCGTCAGCGGCCGCGGGTCGCCGGTATTGCCGCGGGCGAGCATGCCGAGCGTCTCGCTGTTGAGCATCGCCAGGCCCAGCCTGTCGCCGGCACGCGCCGCCAGGCGCATGGCTGGCGCGGGAACCGGCAGGAAGCGCGCCGGCGCGGCGATGCGCATGGCGTCGCGCAGGCCTGCGTAATACGCGCGCAGCGTCATCGGGCTGGGGCCGGTCACGGCCAGCACGGGCGGCATATCGGCGGCAGGGGTTCGCAGCAACGCCAGGACCGCCTGCACAAGATCGTCGACGTGAACCGGCTGGATCATCGCTTCGCCGCGTCCCGGCAACGGAATCACAGGCATGGCGGCCATTCTCATGAAGAGCTGGGCGCTGGCCCCGTCCAGGCCGAACACCAGGGAAGGCTGGACGATGCAGTGCGCAATGCCCAGGCGGCGCAGGCAGTCGTCGCCGGCCTTCTTGGTGCGGTGATAGGCCGACGCCGCGGCCTCGTCCGCGCCCAGTGCGGAGATATGGATGACGCGTTCGATCCCGCGCGCGCGTGCGGCCTGAAACAGGGCGCAGGGCGCTTCCGCATGGACGCGCTCCAGGGTGTTGCTTCCTTGTGAGCGCAGAATGCCCGCCGCGTTGATCACGACGTCGCATCCTTCCAGGGCATCCACCCAATGCGCCGCGCTGGTCATGCGCGCGAAGTCCAGCTGCACCCACGTTGCCGCGCCGGCGTTGGCGATCTGCGGGGCGGGCGAGCGGCTGACGCATCGCAGGCGGTGGCCCTGCGCCAGCAAGGCGGCGGCAAGCCTGCGTCCAATGAAACCGGTCGCGCCGGTCAACAGTATTCGCATGGTGGATAGGCGGTGGGCCCGCGGGCCGGTGCGCCGGTACAGCAGCCCCCATGCCCGCGCTCATCGGTGTGTATTCATGGATGGCGACGAAAGGCGCAATGGGTATGGCGCTTGCCATGGTGAGGCGGCCAGCACGCCGAGGAGGTCAAGGTGGTGAGACCGGCGGCCGGCAGCGCGACGGGCCGGCGCAATCCGCGGCCCGTCGCGTACGAAGCCTTGAAGCAAGTCATGCAGAATTGCAGCCAAACCGAATCTCCGACATCCGCAAGCGGGAAAAATGAAAGTGGGCGGACGGCCGTCGCGGCCGCCGCCGATGCGTCGCTGGATGCGTTGCGGCAGGCCTATGACGATGGGCGCCTGATTCTTTTCGCGGGCGCCGGCGTATCGGCCGGCCTGGGGCTGCCCACGGGACCGCAACTGGCCGCCGAGATGGCGCGGCATCTGCGCGAGGATCCCCGCACCTTCTGCGACTATGGCGACGTGCGGGCCCTGGCCGAGTACTACCGTCTGCGGCGCGGCATCGGGCCATTGCACGAATGGATGCAGCGCGAATGGCATCGATCGGAAATCGACATCCGCCAATCGGAGATCCATCGCCTGATCGTGCAGGGCCGCTTCCACAGCATCTACACGACGAACTTCGATCGCTGGCTGGAGGCCGCCCACGACGCCTACGGCAAGCCCTATGTGAAGATCTCCAACGTGAAGGACCTGGCGCGGCCGGTGAACGGCGCGCGGCGCATCGTCAAGTTCCATGGCGACCTGGACGATGCGGATTCCATGGTGCTGGACGAAACGAGCTACTTCGAGCGGCTGGGCCTGGAGTCGCCGCTGGACATACGATTGCGCGCCGACCTGCTGGTGCATCCGGTGCTCTTCATCGGGTACAGCATTTCGGATATCAACATCCGGCTGCTGTTCTGGAAGCTCGCCAAGGCCTGGAGCGGCTACCGCGCCGCCGACGAGCGCCCGCCTTCCTACATCGTTTGGCACCAGGACAACCCCGTCGCCAATGCGGTGCTGGCGCAATGGGGCATCCAGGTCATTGCCCGGCATGATGACGACCCCGGCAACGCATTGCTGCGCTTTATGCGTGAACTGGCCACGGGCGGCTGAACGGCGCGCATTCGGTACAACGGGCGCGTAACCCATACTCAGCTTCGCATATGGCGCTTTACGGCGCGGGTGCAGGGGCGAAGCGCCATTCGTGCGGCAGCAGGCGGATGGGAACGATCGTTGCGGATGAGGGCGCGCTTCAGGAGCCCGCCATGATCCCGTCCAGACGTAATTTCCTCAAAAGCGCCGGCCTGGCCGCCGCGACCGTATCCACTTCTCCCGCCGCGCTTGCCGCCAATCCGGCGCCCGACCCGTCTTCACGGGAAGCCGAGCAGCCGCAGTACGTCTTTCTGACGCCGGAAGAGGCGTCCTTCATAGAGGCCGCGGTGGCGCGCCTGATTCCCGCCGATGACGCGGGACCGGGCGCGCTCGAGGCCGGGGTGCCGAATTACATCGACAAACAGCTGGATGGCGCATGGGGCGCCGGCGAACGCCTGTATCGCAGCGGGCCATGGCGCCAGGGTGAACCGACGCAGGGCTATCAGCTGCCGTTCACGCCGGCGGAGTTGTTCCGCACCGCCATGCGCGCACTGCGCGACGAAGGCGGCAAGGATGGCGGCACGCCATTCGAGAAACGCGATGCCGCCGCCCAGGACGCCTATCTGCGCGAGCTCCAGGAAAGCAAGCGCGACCTCAACGGCGTACCGTCGAACGTGTTCTTCGAGTCGCTTTGGGCCATGACCGTGGAAGGGTTCCTGAGCGATCCGGTCTACGGCGGCAACAAGGACATGGTGTCGTGGAAGATGATCGGCTTCCCCGGCGCCTACGCCACCTACTACCACCTCGTGGACCAGCATGGCGTCGCCTTCAACCGGGCGCCCATGAGCCTGGCCGAGGACGCCCGCGGCCGGATCCACATCCATCCCGAGCAGCCTGCCTATATGGGCAACACGCCGGCCGGCATGATGCAGATGCCAGGTCATTCCGGCATGCCCGGCCACGACGCGATGCCCGACCACGGCGCGACGCCTGCGCAGGGAACGGCCCGCACCCAAGGAGGACGCTGACATGGCCACCAAATTGCCTGAAACCGACGCCGTGCTGATCGGCGTCGGCCTGGTCGGCACCATCCTGGGCCGCGAATTGACCAAGGCCGGCCTGCATGTGGTCGGCCTGGAGCGCGGCGAGCCGCGCTTCACCGTGCCCGATTTCCAGGGCCCGAACATGCATGACGAACTGCGGTATTCCATTCGCAAGGCGCTGATGCAGGACAACACCAAGGAAGCGGTGACCTTCCGCAACAACAGCGACCAGGTCGCCCTGCCGATCCGCCGCTGGGAAAGCTTCCTGCCGGGCACCGGCCTGGGCGGCGCGGCGGTCCACTGGAACGGCCAAACCTACCGTTTCCAGGACACCGACCTGCGCATGCGCACGCGGACCATCGAGCGCTACGGCAAGGACTTCATGGACAAGGACCTGCTGGTCCAGGACTGGGGCGTGGACGCCGAAATGCTCGAACCTTACTTCGACCGCTTCGAGTATCTGCTTGGCGTCAGCGGAAAGGCGGGCAATCTGAAAAGCGGCAAGGTCGAAGGCGGCAACCCTTTCGAGGATCCGCGTTCGCGCGACTATCCCACGCCGCCGATGAAAGAACCGTATGGCTCCGCGATGTTCCGCAAGGCGGCCGCGGAACTGGGCTACCACCCGTATCCGCAGCCCTCGGCCAACCTGAGCCAGCCCTATACCAACCCGGAAGGCATGACGCTCTACACCTGTATGTTCTGCGGGTTCTGTGAGCGCTATGCCTGCGAGCACTATGCGAAGTCCTCGCCGCAGACGATCCTGCTGCCGGTCCTGATGAAGGACAAGAACTTCGAGCTGCGTACGCAATGCCAGGTGTTGCGCATCAATATGGACTCGGCCAAGAAGCGCGCGACCGGCGTCACCTATGTGGATGCGGCGGGGCGCGAGTTCGAGCAGCCCGCCAATATCGTGATTCTGGGCGGTTTCGCATTGAACAACGTCCGCATGATGCTGCTCTCGGGCATCGGCGAACCCTACGATCCCAAGACGGGGAAGGGCGTGGTGGGCCGCAACTATGCCTACCAGACCATGAGCGCCGCACAGGTGTTTTTCGACGAAAGCGTGAACATCAACCCCTTCATGCGATCCGGCGCGTGCGGCACGGTGATGTCCGACTTCGTATCGGACAACTTCGACCACGGTCCGCATGGATTCGTCGGCGGCGCCTATATCGGCGAAGTCATGTCGCATGGCCGGCCCATCGAATTCCACCCGACGCCGGTGGGCACGCCGGCCTGGGGTTCGGAATGGAAGAAGGCCGTCATCCGGCATTACAACCACACGTCGGTGTTGAACGTGCACGGCAGTTCGGTATCGCATCGCGCCAATTACCTGGATCTGGACCCCACGTACAAGGACGCCTGGGGACAGCCGCTGCTGCGCATGACCTTCGACTTTCCCGAGAACGATTTGAAAATGTCCCGGTTCCTGACCGACCGTGCGCTTGAAGTCGCCAAAGCCATGGGCGGCAAGGAAGTGCATGGCGCGGCGCGCAAGGGGCCGTACACGATCACGCAGTACCAGACCACGCACAACACCGGCGGCACCGTGATGGGCGACGACCCGCAGACCAGCGTGGTCAACCGCTACCTGCAGAGCTGGGACCTGCCCAACCTGTTCGTGATCGGCGCCTCGAACTTTCCGCAGAACGCTTCCTATAACCCCACGGGTACGGTGGGCGCGCTGGCCTATTGGGCGGCGGATGCGATTGTGTCGAAGTTCGTGAAGTCCCCGGGCCCACTGATGAAAGCATGAAGGTGATCGTATGAACGCGCGCACAGCAATCTCGAACGCCTTGCCGATCGTCGTGGGCTGCCTGCTGGCGCCGATGGCCCTGGCGCAGGGTCAATCATCGCAGGGACAGACCAAGGGCGCCGCCACGCAGGCCGGTGCGGGGAAAACGGCCCCGGCGGCCGCTCCCGCCGCTCCGCCGCCCGACGTCAATGCCGGCAAGCAGCTGGCTACCGGCGGCAATCCCACCAAGGGCGTGACCGCCTGCGTCACCTGTCACGGCGCCCAGGGAGAAGGCAATGCCGCGGGGGGATTCCCGCGGCTGGCCGGACAGTCGGCTTCATATATGGCCGAGCAACTGGCCGGCTATGCCGACGGGCGCAGGCAGAATCCCATCATGGCGCCCATCGCCAAGGGCTTGTCGGAGAACGAGCGGCAGGCCGTTTCCGCCTATTACGCCAGCCTGCAGGCTCCCGCCACGCCGTCTACGCAGGCCTCGCCGTCGGGGCCGTCCGCGCAAGGGCCTTCGGCGGCCGGGCCCGGCGGCCAGCCGCTGTCGGCCGACGCCAGGCGCCGGGCCGAGATGCTGGTGCGCTGGGGCGATGAAAAACTGCAGGTGCAGGGTTGCGTCAACTGCCACGGCCCCGGCGGGGCGGGCGAGCCGCCGGCTTACCCCTATCTGTCGGGACAGCATGCCGGCTACCTGGCTGCCACCTTGCGGGAATTCAAGACGGACGCGCGCAAGACGGACGAGTCGGGGCTCATGCCGACCATCGCCAAGAAACTGAGCGATAGCGATATCGACGCGTTGTCGGCGTATCTGGCGCAGTTGCCGCCGCCGGCGAATCTGCAGGACGACACCATGCAGATCCGGCGGCAGGCCGCCCAAGGCGCGATGACGCCTTCGGGCAGGCAGGCCGGACAGTCGGCGCCTTCCGGCACGGGCACGGAACAGGGCGGCCCGGTCACCGGCGGCGCTCAAGGGCCCGGCGGCGGTGGCGGCGGATCCGGCAGCGGGCCGTCAGGCAGCAGCACCGGCAGGTGAAGGCGGTGAGCCGCGGTCTGCTGGATTTGACGCTGCATGGGCCTGAGCCAGCCGGGCTCGTCCGGCACGTCGCCGACGCCGATCGTATCGACGGCATGCCGGTCATGACGCGCAGCGCCATGGATGACGCAATCGAAGGGATGACCATCATGGCTGATACGACCGATCCGAACATGAACCCCGGCGACGAAGCGCCGCCCGGCACGCCGGGGACCGGCGAAGCGCCGTGCCCGGAATGCGGCGGCACCGGGCGCAAGGACGATGTCCCATGCGATCAATGCGGCGGGACGGGCAAAATCATCAAGGCGGTGGGCGGCGCGTGAGGGCAGGGCGCCTGGGCCTTGCCACCCTCTGGTCCGGCAGCGTCGCCAGCCTGGCGTCGGCGGCCGTTCTGGCGTGGTGCGGGCGCCGCGAACGCGGCGCGCCCGCGCAGCCGGTGAACGCGCCCAGTCACTGGCTATGGCGGGAAGAAGCCCTGCGCCAGCGCGGCTTCACGCTGCGCCATACCGTGTCCGGCTATCTGATTCATCACGGCTCCTCGATGCTGTGGGCCGCCTGCTACGAGCGTCTTATGTTCGACCGTGCGCACCGCGCGCCACGGGCGGCCGCACTGGCGCTGACCGTCGCCGGGGTAGCGGCCGCGGTGGACCTGAAGCTGACGCCGCAGCGGTTCACGCCGGGCTTCGAAAAGCACCTGAGCGCCGGCGCGCTGGCGGCCATGTATGGCGTCTTCGGCCTGGCGCTGTTCGGCGCGCATGCCGTGCGCCGCCGCCTTACTGATCCGGCGCGCCCGCCAGCACCCAATCCACCAGCACCTGCACGTCGGCATCGCTGAGTCCGGGGTTGGGCGGCATGGGCACGGGGCCCCAGACTCCCGAACCGCCCGCCTTGATCTTCTGCGTGAGGTGCGCGCGTGCGTTGGGATCGTCCTTGTACTTGGCTGCCACGTCCTGATATGACGGCCCGACGAGCTTGCTCGCGGCGGCATGGCAGCCCAGACAGGCATGCTGTGTCGCAAGTTGCTTGGCCTTGGCGACATCCGGCGCGGCCTGCGCCGTGGAAAGGAAACAGGTCAGGGCGATGGCGCCGGCGAAAGGACTGAGGAAGCGAAGTCTGTGCATGGCGGTTCTCATGAAAAAGGGACGGCAGCGGCCGCCGCCGTCGGATCGGGGATTGCAAGCTGCATGCCGCCGGTCGGCCCGGGCATCCGTGCCGCCCGCTGCATCCTCTCAAAATCAGAATCCGGCCTCGCGGATGACCACCACCATCAGGTCGTTGACCCATTGCGGCATCCAGCGCGCGCGCTGCACGTCGATGACGGCTTCACCGACGCGCGTCATCGGAATGGCCGGCGGCTGGTCCAGTGCGATCTGAACGCGGTAGAGCGCGTCGCGCGGCATGATCTGCCCGTTGCGTACGGTACGGCTGGCGATGGGCCCCCCGTGCTCGGTCCCAAGCATGGGATTGGGCAGGTAGAGCGTGCGAGCCGTGTCGATGGCAACCACCCGGCCGCGAGCGGGCGCCGATGCATCGCGCGCGGCATGGAAGCTGACCGGGTCGCCCACCTGCACGGCGTTCAGATCGTGCTGTTCGATGAAGGCGTCCACGACCCAGGCGCCCGGGTCGACGGCCATCGCCAGCGGCTGCCTGGGACTGATCCATACCCCGGGGCGCACGTCCCGGTCCAGGTCGACCAGCACGCCGTCGGCCGGCGCGCGCAGCGTCAGGCGGCGGATCTCGGCGCGCTGCGACGCCGCTTCCGCCATTTCGCGCGCCAGCTGGCGCACCAGCACGCCGCGCTTTTCTTCGCCGTCCTTTTCGCCCTGCAGCCCCGCCAGTTGTGCGTTCAGCGCGTCGATGGCCGCATCCGCGCGTGCCGCCTTGTTGCGGATTTCGGGCGCGTCAAGCACGTAGAGCACGTCGCCGGCCCGGACGGGGCCCGGTTGCGCCGGCGCCTGCAGCACCTGCGCGGGCAGCGGGCTGTACAAGGTGTGCTGGACCGCGCTGTGCGCCCAGGCCGGCGCCCGCACCGTGTTGCCGGACATCAGCAGGCACAATGCGCCGCCTGCCAGCAAAAGGCCCAGCCACGCCGCGGCCCGCCACGGCCGGATGCCGCCGCGCTGCGCCCACACGCGCAGCTCGCGCCAGATCGGCAGGACCACGAACCAGGCGATCTCCACGGCGAACAGCACGATGCCGAGCAGCTTGAAGAAGAAGTAGTAGACGGCTGTGGCGATGCCCAAAAAGACCACGAAGCGGTACGCCCAGGTCAGCCAGGAAAACGCCACCAGGAAATTGCGCAACGGCCGTTCGAACGGTTCCGGATCGGGGTCGCGCCAGCCCAGCAGGGAGCGGCGCAACTGCGCGCGCGCCAGGGCGCCGGCCCTCTCGTGCAGATTCGGCAGGTCCAGCGCATCCGAAAGCAGGTAGTAGCCGTCGAAACGCATGAAGGGGCTGGCATTGAGCGTGAGCGAAATGGCCCAGCTGGTGGTCGCCAGGAAATAGAACGCGCTTTTCGCGGCCGGGTTTTCCGTCAGGCTCCAGGCCAGCGTCGCCAGGCCGGCGATCATGGTTTCGACCAGGATGCCGGCGCCGGCGATATGAAAGCGCTGGCGGCGGTCGGTGAGTTTCCACGACTCGCTGGTATCCGTGTACAGCACCGGCCACATGACGAGCAGGGCCACGCCCATATGCGCGACCCGCACGCCGTAACGCGTGGCGGTATAGGCGTGTCCGAGTTCGTGCAGGCTCTTGGTGACGGCCAGGGCGATCAGATACCCCGCCAATCCCGCGAAGGACAGTTTGTCCTGGAAGGTCGCCACGAAGGTGTCCCATTGGCGCGAGGCCAGCACCAGTCCGGCCACCGTCAGCGCGCCGACCAGCATCACGAAGGCGCGCGTAAACATCGGCGCGACGAACGGCATGGTGGCGCGCAGGAAGCGTCCCGGCCGCCAGAGGGGGATGCGGATGAACAGATAGTTGTGCAGCAGCCACTTCCAGCCGGTGGCCTTGCGGGCGCGGCGCAGCGTTGCGAGCCGCGCGGATGCCGCTTCGTCGCTCGCGCGCAGCAACTGCTGCTGCGCCAGGAAGTCCAGCAGGTAAAGCAGTTCGCCATCGCTGGGGGCCAGCGGCGTTTCCTGGCGCACGGCCTGCAGCAGGGCTTGCGGCGTGCCGCTGTGCCAGCGCGAGAGCAGCGCGAACTCCAGCCAGCCGATGCGGAAGAAGCGGTTGCCGACGGGGTCCTGGATCATCCACGCCGGCGAGCCGTCGCGGTTGGCCGCGGCGGGCAGCAGGCGCAGGTCTTCACGCAGGGCGGGCAGGACGGCTGGAAGGGCGGGCCCGGGCTTGTCGGCTGCGGCGGACGCATCCTGCGCGTGCGCCAGGCTTGCAATGGCGCCCGATCCGCCTGCTTCCGGCAGCGATGCCGCCGTCACAGCCCGCTCCATTCGCGCAGGGCGGCCAGGGGCCGGCGGAACAGGTAGTAGGCCAGCGGCACGCGCCGTCCGTACACCTTCGCGGTGCCTTTCAGGCCGATGCGGGCCGCCTGTCCGCTATCGGCGGTGATGCGCCCCTTGATGCGATACGCCGCGACGTTGTCCGGCGACAGGGTCGCCTGGTAGCTGGTCTCGGTCAGCGCCGCGTCCAGCGGCTGCAGCGGCGCGACGTGCAGGAAGACCCGCATGCCGGCCCCCGGTTCCAGATTGATGGCGTCGGCCGCCGGCAGCCAGACCAGCACGCCGGCATCGTCCTGGTCAGCCAGCAGCGCGATGCGTTCGCCGGTGGCCACCGGTTTTCCGATCCAGTCGTTGGGATCGCCGAACACCACGATGCCGTCGCGCGGCGCACGCACCGCTACGCGCGCCAGCATCTCGTCCAGCCACGCCAGCTCGGCGGCTTTCTCCCGGACCTGGCCGTTCAGCGCCGCGAGTTCGCCCTTGCTCTGCGGGTTGTCGAAGGCTTTCTGCGTGGCCCGCAGCGCATCGGCGCGCGCCACGGCCAGCGCCTGCTGCGCGACGTCGCGGCGGTTGCGCAGGGTGGTGTCGTCAAGGGTGAACAGGATCTGCCCCTGCTTGACGGCTTGATTGGGCTGAACCTGGAATTCCTTCACCACGCCGTCCAGCGGGGACGACACCGCCATGGCGTGCAGGGCGACGACTTCGGCGGGGGCCAGCACGCTCAGCCGCACCGGCAGCACAAGGATGCCCGCCACGGCGGCCAGCAGCGCCAGCTTGCGCCATGGCGTGCCCAAGGCCTGCCGCAGCCTGCCGCCCAGGGCGGGACGTTGCCTTGCCAGCGCGCCGATGCAATAGGCGTAGGTCGCCGCCGCCCGGGTCAACAGCGCCTGCTGGGATTCGGTGGGCGCTTCGTCCGCGCCGATCAGCAGAAAACCGCGCCGCTGTCCGGCTGGATCCACCAGGGACAGCAGGAAGACGTGCGGCGGCATCCATTCGGCCCAGTCATCGGCCAGACCGCCGGGCAGGCCGGCGGGATCCAGCTTCCGCAGCGATGGGGCGGCGGGCTCGGCGGCGCGCAAGGTCTTCCAGCAGTGCGCGCCCACGCGCTTGAGCCAGACCGTATAGGGCGAGTCTTCGCCCAGGGTCGCCAGACTGGACAGCTGCGCGAGCCGGGCCCGGTCGCCATGTTCGGCCATGAACAGGGCGGCCTGGCGGTAAGGCAGCAACTGCCAGGTTTCGTTGACGATGACGAAGCCCAGTTCGGGCAGCGTGCGCATCTGCTGCGCGCGCTGCTCCAGGTGCAGCAGCACGGCGATCGGGTTGACTGGCGTATCCATCCGGGGGTGTGCGGGCTCAGGATCCCGCGGTGAAATGCGCGATGCCGCTCATGCCCGGCAGCAGATCCGGGGCGCTTTCGGTCAGGACGCCTTCCAGCTCCACCGACTGGCTGACCGCATCGACGCGGCCGTTGACGGCCGTGACGCGGGCAGCGTAATCCTTGCCGGTTTCGTCGATGTGTACGCGGAAGGGGCTGCCCGTCTTCAGCCAGCGCAGCCAGGACGATGGCGCATTCAGGCGCAGCTTGAGCGGGCCATCGCTGACGATGTCCAGCAAAGGCGCGTTCTGGTTGACGCCTTCGTAGGCCTTTACGTGCAGCTTCACCACGCGGCCGTCGAACGGCGCTTTGACGGTGCAGTAGGCCTGCTGGGCCCGATACAGGTTGACCTGCGCTTCCGCTTTCTGCGCCGCCGCGGCGGCCAGCGAGACCTCCAGTTCGCCGGCGGACTGCAGCCCTTGCAGGCGCAGCTTGGCGCTATGGGTTTCGCGCGCGGCGCTCAGTTCGGCCTGCGCCATCTTCATGCGCGCCGCCTGTTCGTCGCAATCGAAACTGACCAGCGTCGCGCCCGCCTTGAAGCGGGAGCCCAGCGAGGCGTCCACGTCGCGGATGCGGCCCACCGCCTGGCTGAACAGGGTCGCTTCCTTTTCGGGTGCGACCAGCACGCGCACGGCGCCGGCCGGCCCGGCGGGCGCGTCGCCCGGCGGCGCAGCGGGCGCAGCCACATCGGCGCCCGCCGCCAGGCAGGCGGGCGCGGCCAGGCACATCAGGACCGCGATGCGGAAACGCCGGCTCATCGTTGCGCCACTTTGGGTGCGATGGGCGCCAGCGAAGCCCGCAGGGCGCCCATCTGGGACACCGCCGCCGCTTCGCAGAACGCCACCAGGGATTGCTGCGAGGGCGTCGCGCCCAGGGTGCTGGTGTAGGCGTCGCGGGCCAGCTCGCCGCCATCGGGGCCCAGCACGCGGATCTGCCAGGCCGCATGGCGTACGGCGTCGCGGGCCGGATCCACCGTCAGGCGCATGGCCAGCACGGCAGCGGGACTTGGCGCTTTGCCGTCCACCACCGTGAACCCGTTGCGGCGCAGCGCCTCCGTCACGGACTGCGCCATGGCCTGGGCCGTGGCGGCGTCGCCCACATTCTCGATGCGCACTTGCAGGGGCGTGGCGACCGGGGCCAGCGCGCCGGCCTCGATGAAGTTCCTGCGCTCGGTGGCGCGCAGGCTTTCGTCCAGCCGCTTGGAAAGGTCGGCGATGGTGCTGTCGCCCACATTGCCCGGCAGCACGTCCAGGCCCACCGAGTTGTAGATGCGCCCGAAGGCCGCCTGCGCCGCCGCGTATGCCGAATAGCGTTGGAATTCCGCGAGCAGGGCGCGGCTTTCGGTGCGGATGGCCTCCAGTTCCGAATCCGTGCGCGAGCTCAGCGCATTGCGCGCGTACGTCGCCATGCGGTTGTCGACGCGCGCCTCTTCATTGGCCAGGTCCAGGTCGATCAGCGCCATGCGGTAGCGCTCGGCGGCGACGCGCACCTGCGTCAGGATGGCCATGGACAGCGCCAGGCGGCGCGCATCGTCGGCGCGTTCCTGCGCGCGGTTCGCGTCCATCACGGCCGGCATGGCGGCCAGGCGGAACAGGTCCAGCGACACGCGCACGCCGCCCTCGATCCAGCCGTTGTTGTACAGGTACTTGTTCGAGTCGTACTGCGGACCGACGTCGAAGCTGATGCCGGGCAGCAGGGCGGTGATCTGGCGCCGCGCCTCGTCGGCCGAGATGCGCTTGCGGTAGTCTTCCTCGCGCAGCTCGGGACGCGCTTCCAGCGCGATGTCTTCCAGCTGGCGCAGATTGGCCGGCACGCCGGGCAGCTCGGGTTCTTTCTCGTCGGCCAGCGTGAACGTCGTGCCCGGCGGAATGGTCATGAGCGCGGCCAGTTCCCGCTTGGCCACCTCCAGGTCCTGGCGCCGCGCGTTCAGCTGCGACAGCGAATCCAGCAGGGCGCGCTGGTACGCCAGCGCCTGCATGGGCGGCAGCAGCCCCTGGGCTTCGGCCTCGCGGGACTTCGCCAGCGCGCGGTAGACGCGCTCGATCAGGGCGTCGGCCTGCCTGGACAGGCGCTGCGCGCCCAGCGCCCGCCAATAGGAATTGCGCAGGTCCGAGAGCAGGCTCTGCATCACGCGCCGGCGGCGCTCTTCGGCGATCAGGTACTGGTTGGCCTGCTGCTTGGCGCGGAAGTAGCTGACGCCGAAATCCAGCAGATTCCACGAGAATGTGGCATTGGCCAGCGCGTGGTTGCGCTCCACGGATGACGACGGGATCAGCGAGACCTCGCCGGTCTCGATGCCGACGCTCGTGCCGCCGGATTCGTTGTTGCGCCAGACATACCCGGCCGACACCAGCATCTTCGGCAGCATGTCGTAGCGCGACACATCGTGCAGGCCGTACGCCAGCGCCGACTCCATCTGCTTCAGGCGATAGTCCAGGTTGTACTTCAGCGTGCGCGCCAGCGCGTCGTTGAACGTGATGGGCCCGCTGATGGGCTCCTGTTCGGCATAGAGGCTGAGCTGGTCCGCCTGCACGCGCTGCTGGACTTCCTGGTCCTTCAGCGGCTCCGGCTTGACGGCGGCACAACCGGCCAGGGCCAGGGAAACGGCCGCGGCAATCACGGCGGGGCGCCAGGGCAGCGCCACAGGGGTCGGGATACGCATTCCGATAGTCTTCATGTTGTTCTATTGACGGGATGGCGCCGCGGGCGCCGGCGTGGCGGCGCGCGCGGGACGCGCGCCTGACGCCTGATGCAGTTGCTGGGTGAAAGAGGGGGCGTGCGCCGGCTTGCCGGCCGCGCCATCGCCCGCGGGCCGCGCACCTTGCGGTGCGGCGCCGGCGGCAAGCAAGGCCAGGGCGTCGAAGTCGTCGAACAGCGGGTTCGCGCCGGGGGCGTCGTTGATCCGCTGGTCGGTCAGATGGCGTTCGACCATCAGCGAATGCCGCTGCGAAGCGCCGACCGCGCGGACTACGTGCAGGTCCGTGGGGGCGGCCATCCGCATGGCGATCGTTTGCGACTGCACGGACGCGGGTTCCCAGCGCTGGCCGATGGCCTGCTGCGAGTCCTGCACCGCGTGGGTCACGAAAAGCGCCGGCGCCGGATGGCGCAGCAGCCGGATGGTGTCGGGATAGACGGCCCAGTATTCGACGCGGGCGCCGCCGTCCGGCACGACCGCCACGCCATCGTCATCGTCGTCGTCATCGCCCAGCGCATCGCCGCCGCTGCCGCCGGGCAGGCCGATGCCGGAACCGCCCGAGGACGGGCCGCCGGCCGACGGCGTCCAGGGCGCGGGCGGCGGCGGCACATTGGCCGCGGCGCGCGTGACGGAGATCTGCAGGGTGGAGGCGGCGACGCCGCCTTCGCCATCGCCCACGCGATAGGTAATCAGCGGCACGTCCCCCGCGTAGCCCTTCACGGGCACGAAGGTATAGGAACCGTCGCGATTCAGCGTCAGGCTGCCGGCGTTGGCGATGGCCGCCGTTTGCCCCGCGGCGTAGACGGCAGGGTCGCCCGCCACGGAGAACTGCGCCACGGCCAGCGGGTCGCCGTCCGGGTCATGGTCGTTGGGCAGCACGTTGCCCTGCAACGGCGTATCGTCGCGTGTGGTTCCCGTATCGGGAGCGGCCTGCGGCGCGGGATTGCGCACCTCCCACACGAAACTGCGCGTCACGCTCGCGCCGTGCGGGTCGGTGGCCGTCACCGAAACGGTATAACGTCCGCCCTGGCCGCCGGCAGAGGCCGAGCGGTCCATGGTGCCGGTGATCAGCCCCGTGCGCGGGTCGATCGTCATGCCCGGCGGCAGACCGGTGGCGGCGTAGGAAAGCGCGTCGCCGTCGATGTCGGCGAAGGCATGCGATACGTCTACGCGGATGCCCGGCGCGGCGTCCAGGTCCGATCGGCCGGGCAGTTCGCCGGTCGACGCGGGCGCCTCGTTGACGCCGACCACCGTGACGGTGATGGTGGCCGTCGATGTCTGGCCATGACCATCGGCAATGGTGTAGCGGATCTGCGTGGTGGCCGTTTCGCCCTGCGCCAGGCCGGTGAAATCGCCGTTGGGATCGAAGGTATAGCTGCCGTCGGCATTCAGCACGAAACGGCCGCCATGGCTGCCCGCAATCGCCTGCCCGAGGTTGGCCGCATCGCCGTTCACTTCGACCACGGCAACGCTTTCGCCTTCCGGATCGTCGTCGGCCTGGCTGGGGTCCGCCCCCGCGATGGCATCGCCGGAAATCGGCGTCACCGCATCGGTGCGGCCAACGTCCGGCCGCGCGACCGGCGGATCGTTCAGGCCATGCACCGTGATCGTCAGGACGGCGGTGTCCACGCCGCCCTGGCCGTCGCTGATGCGATAGGTGACCGAGGTCGTGCGCGTCTGACCCGCGTCCAGGTCGGCGAAGTCGCCGTTGGGGTCGAAGGTGTAGGTGCCGTCGGCATGGAGGACGAAGCGGCCGCCCTGGTCGCCCGCCACCGCGCGCCCCACGCCGTCGCCATCGCCGTTCACCTCGATCACCGTCAGCGCGTCGCCGTCGGGGTCGCTGTCGGCTTCGCCGGCGTTGGCGCCCGCGATGACGTCGCCCGTCGCGATGGTGCTCGAATCGGTTTGACCCGTGTCGTCCCGGGCGACGGGCGCGGGATTGCCGACGGTCAGCGTGAAGCTCTGGCTGACGGATGCGCCGTGCAGATCGGTGGCGGTGACGGTAATGGTATAGACGCCATCGTTGGCGCCGCCGCCCTGCGAGGCCGAATGCGTCAGCGTGCCGGTGATGACGCCCGTGGCGGCGTCTATGCTCAGGCCCTCCGGCAAGCCGCTGGCCGAGTAGGTCAGCACGTCGCCGATGTCCACGTCGGTGAAGCCGGAAGCGGTGGGGATGTTCACCGGCTCGCTGTCGATGCCGGTGCGGTCGGGCAGGCTGGCGTCCACCGTGGGGGCCGCGTTCAGGCCCGTCACCGTGATGGTCAGCGTGGCCGTGGCGGTGCCGCCTTCGCCGTCGCTGATCGCATAGCTGATGCTGGTGGTGCGGGTCTGGCCCTGGGGCACGTCGTTGAAGTCGTCGCCCGGATCGAACGTGTAGCTGCCGTCCGCGTTCAGGATGAAGGTGCCGCCGGCGCTGCCCGCGATCGCATGGCCCACGCTGCCGGCCGAGCCGTTCACCTGCACGACCGTCAGCGTATCGCCGTCCGGATCGCTGTCGGCCTGGCCGGCGTCCGCGCCGGCGATCACATCGCCCGTCAGCGGGGTATCGGCGTCCGTGCTGCCGGTGTCGTCCTGGGCGACTGGCCCGGGATTGCGGACGGTCAGCCTGAAGGTCTGGCTGGTGCTGCCGCCGTCCGCATCCGTGGCGGTCACCGTGACGGTATAGGCGCCGTCTCCATCGGGGCCGCCCTGCGAGTCGGCACGGCCCAGGGTGCCGGTGATGCGCCCGGTCTGGGCGTCGATGGACAGGCTGGGCGGCAGGCCGCTTGCCGTGTAGGTCAGGGTGTCGCCGTCCGGGTCGTTGAACGCGCCCGCCGTATCGATGGCAACGGCCTGGCTGTCCTGCCCGGTGCGATCGGGCAGGGCCGCCGCGACGGGCGGCGTATCGATGCGGACTTCAACCGTCTTCGTGACCGACCGCTTGCCGCCTTCGCCCTGGTCCTGGCCCGATCCGGCCACGCCGCCGCCCGTGTCGTTGACATTCTGGTCGTCCAGGGTGAAATCGATCCGGACCGCCGGCGAGGCCGCGGTGCTGGCGTCGGTATTGCGGTAGGTGACGGCGCCCATCACGCGCCCGACCATGGCGGCGTCCACGGTTGCCGTGAAGGTCACCGTCATGATGCCGGCGCCGCCGGTGACCGTCCCAATGGCCACGCCATCGAGGAACAGGGTCGCGCCGGCGCGCGTCACCCCCCGGTCGGCCGCCCAGCCGAACACGTCGTCGGCGTTGGCGCCCCCGTTGCGCTGGATGGTCAGCGTCGCGCCTTGCCAATTGCCAGAGGCGTCCAGCTCGACGTCGCTGACATCGACGTCGCCGTCGGCGTCCAGCCGCACCGCCGCGCCGCCCTTCACGGCGACCGGCGATTGGCTTTCAAGGCCGGCGATGTCCGGCGCATCGTTCACGGGCAGCACCGTGACGCGGATGGTCGAGGGCGCGCTGTAGGGCGTCGAGCCGCCGGTGGCCGGGATAACCAGACGTTCTTCCACCGCGGTACGGGCGCCGCCGGAGCCGTCCACGGCCGCGACGGTCAGCGCGGGCGGCGCGCCGTGATAGTTCGTCACGGGGTTGAAGCGCAACGAGGCGTCCTTGGGCAGGTAGATCGCCATGCCGCCGCTCAAGTCGGCGCCTGTGGGGATGGCGGTCCATGCCCCGGACCCGACCCGGTATTCCCACCGGCCTTCCGCCGCGGGATCGGCCGTGTTGCCCAGGATCACGATCCCCTGGAAGGCGCTGGCGTCGTTGCCGCCGCCCGCGATGCCGCTCTGGTCGTCGCGCGCATCGCTATAGAAACCGCCCAGGATGGCGTCCACGGTGGAGCCGGTATTGCCGGCGTCGGGCGCGTCTTCACGCACGACGATCGCGCCGGGCTGGCTCAGCGTGGGCGCGTCGTTGCGCGGCGTGACGGCGGTGTTCAGGGTGACGGTGTTGTTGCTGTCGCTGTACGGCGTCGTGCCGCCGGACTTCGTGCCGCTCAGGTCGACAAACGTCTCGTGCGCGAGGGCGGTGGAGCTGTCCACCAGGCGGGCCTGCAGCGACCCGGGCGTGCCGGCGTAATCGCCCGCCGGAACGAAGCGCAGCCTGTCCGTGGCGGCCAGCAGGAAGGCATGGTCCACCGAGACGGCGGGAATGGCCTGCCACGTCGCGCCGCCATCGGTAGAGTATTCCCAGGTCCCCTGGGCCGGCGTCGCGCCGTTCGCGGTGATGGCGATGCCGGCGAAGGCATTGGCGGCGGAGCCGTTTTCGACGTCGTCGCGCACGTCGCGGAACTTGCCGCCGAAAAGGTCGCCGACGGTCGCGCCGGGCGGGGCGGCGGTGTCTTCGTCCACCGCGGGCAGCGTCACGGGATTCCCATCGCTGCGCGTGGGCGCATCGTTGACCGGGTTCACCGTCACGTTGATCACGCGCTTGGTGATCAACGCGGCGCTGTCGCCGTCGTGATACTGGTAATCGCCGGGGTTGACGTTGGGGTTGCCGCTGTCGCCGTCCAGTACGCCGGGCCGCTGGCCGCTGTTGCCGCCATCGTTCACCTCGATGGTCAGCTGGAAGCTGCCGTTCCAATCGACGCTGCCGCCAGGGCCTTCGTCGGCCGGCGCGGTGATCTGCAGCGCCGCGATGCGGGCGTTCAACTGCGCCAGCGTCAGTCCCGTAATGGTGATGCTGCTGCCGCCCAGTGCGCTCACCGTACCGCCCAGCGAGGCGTCGCCAGCGCTAGTGATGGCGCCCTTGCTGACCCTGATGGTGACGGAAAGGTTGTTGCCGGGGTTGCCGTCCGGTCCGATGCTGTCGGCGTCGGTGACGGTGATGGCGCCGGGCGGAATGCCGATGACGCCGGCGGTTTCATTCGTGACGATGTCGTCGGCGTCGATGCGCGCCGGATCGTTCACGCCGGAGACGAACAGGCTGCGCGTGGCCACGGCCACGTTGGCCGCCAGCCCGGCGGGCAGGGCGGCGAAGGCATCGACGTTGGCCGTCGGCACGGGCGTCGTGCCCGCGCCTGTGCCGTCCAGATTGCGGCCGCCATTGGCGTTGCCGGAGCCGTCGACCTTCCCGTCGGCATCGTGCGCGCGGTCGTCGACGATTACCTGGATCGTGTACGCCTTGTCGGCGTTGGCGACGGCCGGGTCGAACTTGATGCGCAACTGCGCCAGATACGCGTTGACGGCGGCGATATCGCCCTGGATGGCAAGCGCGGTGCCGGCCCCGTTCAGGCCGCCCACGATCTGCACGGCGCCCGCGCCGGCGGCGGAATCCAGCGTGATGCCTGCGTAGTCGCCCGGCTGGAGCGGATTGCCGTTCTGGTCCAGCAGGCGCACGGTGACCAGGACCACGTTGGTCTCGCCGGGATCGGTGCTTGTGCCGTCCGGAATATCCGGGTCCGCCACCTGTACGCCGTCGATCGCGTAGGCCTTGCCGGCCTCGTCGGCGACGATGGTGCCGCTGCCGGCGGACACGGCGGGCGCGTCGTTCGTGGGATTGATCGTGACGGCGATGTCGCGCGCCGGCGCGTATTCTCCGCCCGTGCGCTCGCCGACGGCGGCATCGGCTTCGTCCAGGCTGACCTGGATCGTCACGTCGCCGTCCGCGCCGCCGTTGCGGTCGGCGTTGTCGTTCGTGGCGCTCTTGAAGGTCAGGCCACGCGCCGCGTCGTTCAGCAGGTCCTGGATGTCGTCCGCGCGACCCTCCAGGACCAGCGTGCCGGTGTTGTCGCCCGTGATCTTCACGGTGCGGCCGTTGATCGACACGGTGTCCTGGCTGCCGCCGCCGCCCACGCCCAGGCTGCCGAATCCTCCGGCAACTTGCAGCGTGACGCGGATCGGCAGGTCCAGGTTGGTCGATTCCGGGTCCACGATCGTGAAATCCCCGCCAATGAAGCTGGCGGCGTCTTCGTCCGCCGTCACGGCGCCGGGCGTCGTCAGCGTCGGCGCTTCGTCGGACTGCGACACCCGCAGCGTCACGCTCGCCTGGCTCACGTTGCCCTTCAGGGCATCCGGTATGACGGTTTGATAGCCGTCCAGCTCCGTTGCCGGAATGGCCGCCGGCGTGCCGCCCAGCGAACCGGCCTGGTTGGCGTCGCCGCCATTGGCCATGGCCGGTATCAAGGCGCCGCTCGCGTCGCGCATGCGGTCATCGACGATGACCTGCACCTGGTACTGGGCGTTGCGGTTGTCGTTGGGAAACAGGACCCGCAGCGAGGCCAGCGCGGCGTTGACCTCGGCGCGCGTGCCTTGGAAGACCAGATAGTCGCCGTTGCCATCGTGGGACGACAGCGGCGTCAGCCCGGTCACGATCAACTGGATACTCCCGCCGTTCTGGTAGTCGGCCGCGCTCAAGGCGTTGCCGGCGCTGTCCAGCAGGCGCACGGTCACCTGGAAGAAGTCGTCGCCGTCGTCGGAGCCCAGGTCCCGATCGTCCACGCTGAAACCGGGGATGGGGTTCTCCGCGGCGGTGTCGCCCCCGATATTGATCGGCGTCGTCGGGCCGGTCACGGCCGGCGCATCGTTGATCGGCTTGATCTCGAAATTGAACCGCGCCGCCGTGATGGCCTGGCCTTGCTGCTTGTGATCGGTTTCGGTCGAACTCCAATCGCCGTCGCTCACCACATAGTCGAAATAGTCGTCGCGCGTATCGGTGCCATCGTGGACGTATTTCACTTTGCCGCCGTCCAGGTCGGCCTGGGTGAACACCGACCCCACGCCCAGCACCACGCCGTTGAGCATCAGCCGGCCATGAGCGGGGGCTTCGACGATGCGATATTGGCGCTGGACTTCGCTGTTGTCCGTGTCGCTGTACTTCAGGTAGACGGGGCCTGCCTGTCCCGCATCGCCCCAGATCACCACGCTGCCGCCTTCGTAGACGGCGTTGGCGCCGGTTGCTTCGGTCTTGCTCTCGTAAACAGGCGCGTCGTTGATGGGATTGACGATGATGTTGACGGTCAAGGCGGCGCCGGTGCTGGATTGGTTGTTTCCGCTGCCGGCCGGCACGCCCTGGTCATCGACGGGTTTCAGGACGAACGCGTCGGACACGGTCTCCGAGCCGTCGTGCACGTACACCAGCTTGCCGGCGGCCAGATCGGCGGCGCTGACGATGGCGCCGACGCCGATTTCGCCGCCGTTCAGGTACAGCTTGCCGTGCGAGACGTTGCCTTCGATCACGAAGGACAGGCCGTTCTTCACCGCGTACGGCGTGCCGGGGTCGGCTCCGCCCGTATCGTCGCTGTCGCTCAGGACGATGAACCGGTTGTCGATGACGACGGTGCCGCCTTCGCTCACCGCCGGCGGCCGGGGGCCCAGGCTGGCGGTCGGCGTATCGTTCTGCGGCGTCACCCGTATGGAAAAGGTCTTCGTACCCGTTTCCGTGGCGCCGTCGGACACCGAGAACTCGAAGCTCTGGATGAAATCCTCGCCGCCCGAGTTCCTGTACTGCACCCGGTTTTGGTCGATGTCCAGTTGCGTGAACGAGTCGTACTGGTTCAGGACCTTGCCGTTCAACAGCAGCACGCCGCCGGTCGGCACGGTCAACAGCCGGTAGGTCAGGTTGGCCGGGGTGCCGATGGGGTTGTCGTCGGTGGCCTGCAGTTCGTTGCTGGTGATCGTGATTACGTCCGCGCCGCTGTTGTTTTCCACGACGTCGATATGGGCGGAGCCGCTTACCTTCGGACCGGTGTAGGCCGGCGGCAGATCGGGCAGCGTCCCGCCGGTTCCGGTGGCCGGCGGCACGATCACCTTGAACTGTATCTGCTGCAGGGTGGTGCCGGTGGCATCGGTGTAGATGCCGCCTTCCCGCAGCGTGGGGTAGTAGCGCATGTCCCCGTCCTGCACGGTGAAGGTCAGCACGTCGGTGCGCTGTTCGGCCGATGCGGTGCGGCTGACGTACGCGATCAGTCCGTTGTCGATGTCGGCTTGCGTGAACGTCGAGCCGACTTGCATGCGCAGGCCATCCCGCGTGAAGTAACCGAGGTTCTCGTCGGGTACGCCGGTCACCGTATAGGTGATGGTCAGCGAGTCGGTGTCCGTCACCAGCAGCATGGAGTCGTCGATGGTCAGGCGGCCGCTGCCGCCGACGGTCTGCTCGACGTTGTGCACGAGCACGGGCTCGTTATCGTTCGGCAGAATGTTCAGCACGATGGTTTTCGTCGTGCTCAGGGGCGTGCCGGCGCCGCCGCCGCTGTCTGTCACGATCAGATCGAACTGGTCGGTGCCGTAGTCCGGCTCCGTGCCGTCATGGCTGTAGGTCAGTTTGCTCAGATCGTCGAAGGCGAAATTGCTGTCCGTGATGGCCTGGCCGTCGTAGTACAGCGTGCCGTGCGTCGGCAACCCGGCGATCGTGTAGGTGAAGCCGTGGTCGTCCGCATCCGCAACGGTGATGCCGCCGCGCTCCGTGTCGATGACCCCGGGCACCACGGCGCCGTTATCCGTCAGCGATACGTTCTGCTGGCCTTCGACGATATTGATGGCGCCGCCCACGGTTGGCGCCTGGTTCACGGGCTTGAGCGTGATCTGGATCGTCTGATCCATCAGCAGGCCGCCGGCGCCGTCGTCGATGTTGACGGTAAAGCCGACGATGGTGTCCGCTGTCACCTGGCTGCCGTCGTGCACGTAGCGCAGGCTGCCCAACTGGGCCGCCGAAAGGGTCGAGCCCTTGGTGAGCTGCTTGTCGACGCCGTTCTCGTGCAGGATCAGCACGCCTTGCAGGCCGTCCAGATCGGTGATTTTGAAAATCACCTGCTCGGGGCTGTTGTCCGCCTCGGTCAGACCCAGCTGGTTCTGGGTAAAGCCCTCGCCGGCCGGCACAACCGCGTCGAAGGAAACCGATCCGCCCTCGTTGGCGGTGAGCGGCGCGGAGGGGCCGGTAAAGCGCGGCGCGTCGTTGACCGGCGACAGATTGATCTGGATGACCGAATCGGTCGTGTGTTGCCCGTCGTTGGCGCGCACGTTGATGTCGGCCAGCCCGTTGTAATCGGCGTTCCCCAGGAAGGTCATGCCGTTCAAGGCGTTGTTGATGTCGGCAAGGGAACCCGTCAGCGTGACCTGGCCCGAGCCGTTGTTGGCGATCTGCAGACTGCCGGCCGCCTTGACGTTCAGCTTCCCGTGCTCGGTGGACAGCGTGACGGTCTGGTTGTCGCCGTCGGCGTCCGTGATGGAAACGCCCGTAATCGTGACAGCCTGGTCTTCCTGGCCGCTGCGGGTATCTGTGGCCTTGTCGACGCCGGGGCCGCCCCGTCGAAGAGCATGCGGGGTTCCAGGGCCAGCAGGCGGTTACGCCGGAAGGGAAACTGGAAGGCACTGTTCTTATTCAGTTTGTTCTCATGCATCGCCGGGTCTCTGCCGCAGATAGCAACATTTTGGATACAAAATGTTGCTAGATTACGGGTAATAGCCGCGCATTATGTCGTATGTCGACAAATCTAGCGAGCATTTGTTTGCATGCTTGTACATAGCTGCAACGGTCATCATGCGGTAGCAAGGTCCCCACAGAGCCGCTACAGCTTGTTGCGGCGCGGGCATTGGTCGGAATCGCGGAAAGGCGCTATCCTCCGCCCACGCTTTACGCCTGCCCAACCGTCTGGAACCCCCGCATGAGCTCCCTGTCGCCACCGCGTCCCCCGCACGTCGAGCGGCTGACCGAATTCGAAGCCCTGGTCGCCGCAGGGCCCAACGCGCTGAACGCCATCCCCGGCGCCATCTACCTGTGCGACAAGGAAGGAAAACTGGTTTGCTACAACCGCGAGGCCATGCGGCTGTGGGGGCGCGCGCCGGTCATCGGCGACGGGGGCGAGCTGTATTGCGGGTCATACCGGCTGTACCGGCCGGACGGCACCTTTCTGCCGCACGATCAATGTCCGATGGGCGACGGCCGTGCGGGAAGGTGTGGTCACGCAGAATGCGGAAGTCGTCATAGAGCGGACGGACGGGACCAGGCTCACGGCGCTGGTGAATATCCATCCCTTGTTTGACGACAAGGGCAATATCGAAGGCGCGATCAATTGCTTCCACGACATTTCGGCGCGCAAGGCGCTGGAAAAGGAATTGGACCTGCGCAACGCCGACCTCGAGGATTTCTTCGAAAACACGGCGATGGCCATGCATATCGTCGACCACAATGGCATCGTGGTGCGTGCGAACCAGGCCGAGCTGGAGCTGCTGGGCTACGCCGAAGACGAATACGTCGGCCGACCCATTGCTTCTTTTCACGCGGATGCGCCTGTCATTGCCGATATCCTTGCCCGGCTCGCACGGGGAGAGTCGCTGCTGCAGTACCCGGCACGCCTGCTCACGCGGGACGGGCAGATCCGCCATGTGCAGATTTCCTCCAGCGCCCGTTTCGTCCACGGCAAGTTCGCTAATTCCCGTTGCTGTACGGTCGATGTGACGCGGCAAAAGCAGATGGAAGACGAAATCCGCAACGCGGAGCGGCAGCTTCGCGAGCTGCTGGAGGCGCTTCCTGCCGCGGTCTATACCACCGATGCGCAGGGCCGCATCACCTTTTACAACCAGGCGGCCGCCGAGCTCGCCGGCCGCGAGCCGGTGCTGGGCACGGACGAGTGGTGCGTGACGTGGCGGCTCTACCATCCCGATGGACGCCCGCTGCCGCATGACGAATGCCCCATGGCGGTCTGCCTGAAAGAAGGGCGGCCGGTGCGGGGCGAGCAGGCCATTGCCGAGCGTCCGGACGGCACCCGCGTGCCGTTCATGCCCTATCCCACGCCGCTGCGCGACGCGCAGGGCAAGGTGGTCGGCGCCATCAACATGCTGGTCGATATCACGCCGCATAAGCAGGCCGAGGAGCGCCAGAAGGCGCTGATCGACGAGCTGAACCACCGCGTGAAGAACACGCTGGCGACCGTGCAATCGCTGGTGCGCCGCACGGCGCGCCATGCCAGCACCCTGCAGGATTTCGCCGCCACGCTGGAGGCCCGGATCATCGCGCTGGCGCGCGCCCACGATCTCTTGAGCAAGCGCTATTGGGTCGGCGTGCCCATGGAAACGCTGGTGCGCGACATCGTGGCGCCTTACGCGGACAACGACGGCAAGCTGCGCATCGCCGGACCGTCGGTGCAACTGAATCCGCGCGCCGCGTTGAGCCTGACGATGGCGCTGAACGAGCTTACGACCAATGCCGCCAAGTACGGCGCGTTGCGCGGCGCCGCCGGCGGCGTCGGCATCGAATGGAAGACGGGCGCGGGAGACGCCGCCATGCTCGAACTCGAGTGGGTGGAGCAGGGGGGGCCGCCGGTCACAGAACCCCCGCGGCGCGGCTTCGGCACCGGCTTGATGGAGCGCTGCATCGAACGCGATCTGAACGGGCGCTGCGACCTGCGCTTCAGGCGCGAAGGCGTGCAGTGCCTGATCGCCATTCCCCTCAAAGAGCTGACCGTTCATGAATGATTCCCTGGATCTGCGGGTGTTCGTCGTGGAGGACGACGCCACGGTGGCATTGCTGATCGAAGACATGCTCGACGAACTGGGCTGCAGGGTGGTCGCATCGATCGCCCGGCTGTCCCAGGCCTTCGAAGCCGCCGATGCGCACGACTTCGACGTGGCGATCCTGGACGTGAACGTGGGCGGCGAGCAGGTTTTTCCCTTCGCTGAACATCTGCGCGAGCGTGGCAAACCCTTCGTGTTCAGCACGGGCTACGGCCGTGCCGGCATTCCGGCGCCGCTGGCGTCGCGCCCGGTGCTCGCGAAGCCGTTTTCCATCGAGGATCTGGCCCGCGCAATATCGGCCGCCATGCAGGCGGGCGGCAAGCCCGCCTGATCGAGCCGCAGCCTTATCCCGATCCAGGCCGTCCGCCCGCGCCATCATGCCGGGCCGAGGCCGCGGCAACATGGTCCACGATCAGTCCGGCCAGCCGCGGCCATAGCGCCGGCGGCACGTCGTGTCCCATTCCGGGGATCAGATGCAGCTGCGCGCCGGGGATGGCGCGCGCCACGGCGCGGCCCGCCGCCTTGGGAAGCATGCGGTCGTTTTCGCCATGGATCACTAGCGTTGGCGCGGTAATGGCGCGGCAGTAGGGGCGCAGGTCGCCCGTGCCAAGCACGGCCATCAGCTGCCGCCGCACGCCCGACGGGTCGATACCGCGCCGTACCATGCATGCCGCAACGTCCTCCAGGTCTTGATCGGGGACCGGATACTCCGATGTGCCCAGCGCGCGCAGCATGTCCTTGACGTGCGCCTTCTGCGCTTCCGGCCCGGCCTTTGGGCCCGGGCTGCGCAGCATCTTCCAAAGCAGACCGGGGGCGGTCGGCGGAAGCAGGGGCTGGTTCGTGCTTGAAAACAGCACGGTCAGCGACGACACCCTGCTGGCGTGCTGCGCGGCCAGAATCTGCGCAATCATGCCGCCCATCGACGCGCCCGCGATATGGGCGCGCGCCAATCCCAGCCCGCTCAGCAAGGCGGCGGTATCGGCGGCCATGTCCGCCAGCGTGTAGGGCACCCGGGACGATAGCCCCAATTGCGCCCGCACCATCAGGCGCCAGAGCGGCGGCCGCGGCGCGGACGGCTGTCGCGGCGGCTGGCAGCGGCCCGACAGACCCGCGTCGCGGTTGTCGAAACGGATGACGCGCAGTCCGGCGCCGGCCAGCATGCCGCAGAAACCGTCGGGCCAGAGCACCATCTGCGCGCCCAACCCCATGATCAGCAGCAGCGGCGGCGCCGCCGGATCGCCCCAGTCCTCATACGCGATGGGCACGACGGGGCCTGGGATTACGCCTTGACGGACATCGATATCGCCGCGCGTTTGCCGGTATGCCTGCATGCCGATGTTCCGCATTTGCCGCTGAAGATTCGGCCTGCGCAAGCGACATGCCCCCGGGCCGGCCGGAGAGTATGCCGAACTTTCGAGCGGTTGCGGTGAGACCGGCGCGGCGGCCTGCGTGCTGGTATGCCGCTTGCCGTGCGTCTTGCACGCCGTCAGGCGCATATCGACAACATGGAGCTGTTTCCGATGAATGCCAAATGGTTGTTCTGGGCCTTCGTGGTCGTGGTGCTGGTTCTTCTTCTTGCTCAACCCTGGTAAGCCGATGCTCGCGCCGCGATCCCTTGCCCGGACCGCCTTTCTCACACCGCAACCCCTGAAGGGCGACAATGAACACCCCATTCGAACCGGCGGATATCCGCCTCTACCAGACCATCACCGATCTGGACGCCAGCGTCACGGCAAACGCGGCGGCCTGCGCTCTGCAGCGTATCGACGCCCATGCGGACGGCACGGCCACGCGCATATGGCTGGTCCCGCTTGATGGCTCGCCGCCATGGGCCTTGACCGCCGGCAAGGCCGACACCCAGCCGCGTTGGTCGCCCGACGGCAAGCGCCTGGCTTTCCTGTCCGACCGCGGGGAAGGCCCGCAAGTGCATCTGATCCAACCGAATTGCGGCGAGGCCGCCGCGCTCAGCCGCTTCCCATCGGGCGCGGGGTCCTTCGAATGGTCGCCCGATGGACGGAAGATGGCGGTTTGCTGCACGCTCACTGTCGATCCCGAGATCCGCGGCGATCACAGCCGCGAGCAGGACCTGGAGCGGCCGCCGGATTCGCCGCGCGTGGTCTGGCGGCTGCCCTACAAAATGGACGGCGCCGGGTACACGCTGGATTCCGAAATCCATGCCTTTCTGCTGGACGTCGGCGACGGCTCACACGAGCAGCTGACCCAGGGTTCGTATCAGGTGAACGGCGCCTGCTTTTCTCCGGACAGCAAAGCGCTGGCGTACACGCGCACGCGTGAAGGCCGCCTGGCGCATCGCACGGACCTGTGGCTCATGCAGGCCGACGGCAGCGACCAACGGCAGGCGACGTTCGACCTGGCCTCCGTGGCCTTTCCCAAGTGGTCCCCCGACGGCCGGCATATCGTCCTGAGCGGCGCGCTGCAGGACGGCGATGCGCAGATGCGCCTATGGCTGTATGACGTCGCGAAAAAATCCGTCGCGCCGCTGGGCGACGATTCCATTGAGGTCGTCTCCGGGCAGTCGGTGCATTGGGGCGAGGACGGCAGGTACGTGATGGCGGTGCTCGCGATTCGCGGACGGCAGCACGTCTGCCGCATCTCGGTGCCCGACGGCAAGGTGACGCCGCTGGTGACCGGCGACCGGCAAGCCGGCCGCATGACCTTCGCCGGCCGCCACCTGCTGTACGTCAGCCAGGACGCCGCCGCGCCGAACGAACTTTGGCGCGCGGAGCGGGACGGCGGCGGCGAACGGCGCCTGACGGATTTCAACGCATGGTGGCGCGACCGCATCCTGCCGCATGCGGAGGTGCGGCGCTTCCGCGTGCCGGACGGCGAGGGCGGCCGCGAGGAAATCGATGGCTGGCTGCTGCGTCCCGCCGGGGCCGACGGCCCGACGCCGCTGCTGGTGGACGCGCATGGCGGCCCGGCCAGCTACGTGATGCTCGACTATTCCATGCATGCCTATTGGTATGTGCTGGTGTCGCGCGGGTGGAGCGTGCTGGCCCTGAACCCGGTCGGCTCCAGCAGCTACGGCCGCCGGTTCAGCTCGCGCCTGCGCCAGCACTGGGGCAAATACGATCTGGACCAGCACCTGGCCGCGGTTCAGGTCCTGCGCGACGAGGGCAGCGCCGACGATCGTCTGGCCATCACGGGCAAGTCCTATGGCGGATTCCTGAGCGCTTGGGCCGTGTGCAAGCAGCACGCTTTCCGTGCGGCGGTCGTATCCGCGCCGGTCACGAGTCTGGAAAACCATTTTGCCTGCTCCGACAGCGGCTACTACGCGGATGCCTACTCGATGTACGGCGAACTGGCCGTCAAGCGCGATCTGATGCGCGAGCTTTCGCCAATGGACTACGTGGAAAACATCCGCACGCCGACCCTGATCCTGCAGGGCGATTCCGACGACCGCTGCCCGCGCTGCCAGGCCGAGGAATTGTTCACCGGCATCATGGCGACCACCGACACGATGGCCGAGATGGTGCTGTACCCGGGCGGCAGCCATCACTTCCTGGAAAGCGGCAAGCCGTCTCACCGCATCGATGCCCTGACGCGCCTGGTCGGCTGGGTCGAGCGCTGGATAGACGGCCAGCCGCAGAAGGACCGCGATTGAGCCGCGCTGCGCCGGGGGGCAAGGGCCGGCGCCGGGTCCTGACGCGGCGTGCCAGCCCGCGGACAGGCCGGGCGGCCCATTGGCGAAGTTGCAACGCGGCGCCTGCGCCCGCCGCGCCGGATGATATAGTCCTTCGCCATTGCCCGCCCCTGGAAGGGCAGCCCGTAGCGCTCCGGTATCCAGCCGCACACCGCACGCAAGAAGTGCAGCCTACCGGGAACGCAGCGGATCCGGCTCCGCCGGTCCGCCAGCGTCGTCCCCTCGAGGGGGGAAGCGCGCCAGCGCTTCGGGGGTGGGCCCACCCGGAGCAACGTAGATGGAGCACGCTTCCCAGTCGGGTCTTTCGCGGACGGCCGCGACGCCGTCCTTTCTTGCCGGCGGCGGCGACATGGGCGCCCGCATACGGGCCTACGACTGGGCGTCCACCCCCCTGGGACCGCCGGCGCAATGGCCGCAAAGCCTGAAGACTGCCATCCGGATCATGCTCACGTCGCGCCAGCCCATCTGGATCGGCTGGGGCGAGTCGCTGATCTTTTTCTACAACGATCCCTATAAAAGCATCATCGGCGGCAAGCACCCGTCCGCGCTGGGGCGTCCCACCGTGGAAGTGTGGCAGGAGATCTGGGAGGACATCGGCCCGCTGCTGGAAACCGCCATGCGCGGCACGGAAGGCACTTATGTCGAGGAAAGGCTCCTGCTCATGGAGCGCAACGGCTATCCGGAGGAAACCTATTACACCTTCTCGTACAGCCCGATCCCGGACGACGGCGGCGGCGCGGGCGGCATCATCTGCGCCAACAGCGACGACACCGCGCGCGTCATCGGCGAACGCCAGGTGCGCCTGCTGCGCGAACTGGCGGCCGTATCGACGCAGTCAGGCAGCTGGGACGAAGCCTGCCGCCTCAGCGTCCAGGCGCTGACCCTGAATCCGCAGGATCTGCCTTTCGCGATGCTGTATATCGCGCCCGCGCAAAGCGATACGGCCGTACTGCTCGGCTGCGCCGGCATCGATGCCGATCATCCGGCGGTGCCCGCGGAGCTGGAAGCCGGCCGCAACGCCGCCTGGCCCATCGGAGAGGCGCTGCGGCGCCAGCAGCTTTTCGTGCTGGAAGACCTGCCGACGCATTTCGGCGCGACGCTGCCGCGCGGACCCTGGCGGCACGCGCCGACGCGAGCGGCGCTCTTGCCGATCACGCCATCGGCGGACACCGGCCGGGCAGGGGTGCTGATCGTCGGCCTGAATCCTTACCGCCTCCTCGATGAAAGCTATCGGGGCTTTCTGGATCTGGTGGCGGGCCAGATCGGCGCCGCCATCGGGCATGCGCATGCCTACGAGGAAGAACGCCGCCGGGCGCGGGCGCTGGCCGAAATCGACCGGGCCAAGACGCTTTTCTTTTCGAACATCAGCCATGAATTCCGCACGCCCTTGACGCTGATGCTCGGGCCCCTGGAAGAATTGCTGCACCGCGCGGCCGACGGGGACGGCGAGCGTCCGTTGCTGGACCTGACCTACCGCAACGGGCTGCGCCTGCTCAAATTGGTCAACAGCCTGTTCGATTTCTCCCGCATCGAGGCCGGCCGCGTCCAGGCCCGCTACCAGCCCACCGACCTGGCGGCCTTGACGGCGGAACTGGCATCGCTGTTCCGGTCGGCCACCGATAAGGCCGGGCTGCGCCTGGTGGTCGACTGTCCCGCCTTGCCGGCGCCGGTGCAGGTTGACCGCGACATGTGGGAGAAGATCGTCCTGAACCTGCTGTCCAACGCGTTCAAGTTCACGCTGGACGGAGAAATACGCGTCGCATTGCGGGCCGCGCCGGATGGCAAATCCGTGCGCATGCAAGTGAGCGACACGGGCATCGGCATCCCGGCGCACGAATTGCCGCGCGTCTTCGACCGCTTCCACCGCGTGACCGGGGCGGTGGGCCGCACCATCGAAGGCAGCGGCATCGGCCTGGCCCTGGTGCAGGAGCTGGTCCGCCTGCAAGGGGGCGCCATTCAGGTGGAAAGCGAGCAGGGCGTAGGGACGACGTTCACGGTGACCCTTCCTCTTGGCTCCTCTCAGCGGCTTGAAGACGCGGATGCGAACGCCGGCGGGACCGCAGGCAGCAGCATCAATGCGCAGGCCTATGTGGCCGATGCGCTGCGCTGGCTGCCGGATGGAGAAGGCGCAAAAGCCGACGCGCCGAGCCTGTCGTCGGTGCTGGGCGCCGCGGCGGGCGAAGCCGCGGGCGCCGCCGAGCGCGTGCTGGTCGTCGACGACAACGCCGACCTGCGCGATTACGTCGGCCGGATCCTGGCCACCGCCGGCTATCGCGTGGAGACCGCGGTCGATGGCGAGGCGGCGCTCGAGGCCGCGCGCCGCGCGCCGCCCAGCCTGGTGCTGTCCGACGTGATGATGCCCCGCCTGGATGGCTATGGGCTGCTGGCGGCCGTGCGGGGCACGCCGGAACTGCGCGAGATACCGGTTCTGCTGATGTCCGCGCGCGCCGGCGAGGAAGCCCGCGTCGAAGGGCTGGATGCCGGCGCCGACGACTACCTGACCAAACCCTTCTCCGCACGCGAACTGCTGGCGCGCGTGGCGAGCAACATCAAGATGTACCGTTTGCGCCAGGACACGGCGCGGCAGCTGCGCGACGATGCGCACGTGTTGGAAGTCCTCAACCGCGTGGGCACGACCATCGCCGCCGAGCTGGATCTGAACCGCGCCGTGCAGGTGGTGACCGATGCGGCCACCGAGCTGACCGGCGCCGCCTTCGGCGCCTTCTTCTACAACGTACTGGACGACCGCGGCGAAAGCTACATGCTGTACACGCTGTCCGGCGTGCCGCGGGAGGCCTTCAAAGGGTTCCCGATGCCCCGCAACACCGCGGTGTTCGGCCCCACGTTCAGCGGCGAGGGCGTGGTGCGTTCCGACGACATCACCAAGGACGCGCGGTATGGGCACAACGCGCCGCATCATGGCATGCCTAAGGGTCATCTGCCCGTGCGCAGCTATCTGGCCGTGCCGGTGGTTTCGCGCGGCGGCGAAGTGCTGGGCGGCCTGTTTTTGGGACATCCCGAGCCGGGCGTGTTCAGCGAGCAGGCCGAACGCCTGATCTCCGGGGTCGCGGCGCAGGCGGCCATCGCCATCGACAACGCCCGTCTGTACCAGGCGGCGCAGTCGGAAATCGGCCAGCGCGCCGAGGCCGAGCAGGCGCTGCGCCAATTGAACGAAACCCTGGAAATGCGCGTGGCCGAGGCCGTCGCCGAACGCGAGCGCCTGTGGGAACTGAGCGCGGACCTGCTGGCCGTGGGCGATTTCGAAGGCAGGCTGATCCGGGTCAGCCCATCCTGGACCCGTCTTCTGGGCCATACCGAGGAATTCCTGCTCGCGAGCCATTACGGGGAACTGCTGCATCCGGAGGATGTGGAGACGGGCGCGCAGGCCATGCGCACGTTGCGCGACCATGGCGGATCCGCCAGCTATGAAGGGCGCATGCGCACGGCCGACGGCGGCTGGCGCTGGATCGCCTGGACGCTCTCGGCCGATCCCGAGCACAAGGACGTCCACGGCGTCGGGCGCGACGTGACGGCGGACAAGGAAGCGGCCGACGCCCTGCGCCAGGCGGAAGAAACCTTGCGCATGGCGCAGAAGATGGAAGCGGTGGGCAAGCTGACCGGCGGCATCGCGCACGACTTCAACAATCTGCTGCAGGTCATCGGCGGCAACCTGCAGCTGCTGGCGCGCGACGTGGCCGGCCAGGAACGTGCCGAAAAGCGCGTGCGCAGCGCGCTGGCCGGCGTGGCGCGGGGCAGCAAGCTGGCCTCGCAACTGCTCGCTTTCGGACGGCGGCAGCCGCTGGCGCCCAAGGTTGTCAACCTGGGCCGCTTCATCCGGGGGCTGGACGACATGCTGCGGCGGGCGCTCGGCGACGGCGTGGAAGTCGAAACCATCGTGTCCGGCGGACTCTGGAACACGCTCGTGGATCCCTTCCAGGTGGAAAACGCCTTGCTGAATCTTGCGATCAACGCACGCGATGCCATGGGCGGCCACGGAAAGCTCACCATCGAGGCCGGCAACGCCTTGCTGGACGACGACTACGTCGCCCGGCATGCCGACGTCGCGCCGGGCCAGTACGTAATGGTCGCGGTCACCGATACCGGCACGGGCATGACGCCCGACGTCCTGGAACACGTATTCGAGCCGTTCTTCACGACCAAGCCGGAAGGGCAGGGCACGGGGCTGGGATTGAGCATGGTCTACGGCTTCATCAAGCAGTCCAACGGCCATATCAAGATCTACAGCGAGCCGGGGCACGGCACGTCGGTGCGCTTCTATCTGCCCCGCGTGCGGCAGGAGGAAGACCTGACCACGGAGATGGACACCGGTCCCATCGCGGGCGGCACCGAAACCATCCTGGTGGCCGAGGACGACGAGGAAGTGCGCGCCACCGTGGTGGAGATGCTCGCCGAGCTCGGCTACCGCGTCCTCAAGGCCAAGGACGCGCAGAGCGCGCTGGCCATCGTGGAAAGCGGCGTGCCGATCGACCTGCTCTTTACGGACGTGGTCATGCCCGGGCCGCTGCGCAGCCCCGAACTGGCCCGCAAGACCCGCGAGCGGCTGCCCAACGTGGCGGTGCTGTTCACCTCCGGCTATACCGAGAACGCCATCGTGCACGGCGGCCGCCTGGACGAAGGCATCGATCTGCTCAGCAAGCCCTATACGCGCGAGGCGCTGGCGCGCAAGATCCGCCACGTACTGCGCAACCAGCAGCAGCGCAACAGCGCGCGGCAGTCGCGGCAAGGGCAGCTTTCGCTGTCGCAGGACCAGCCGGACATGCCGGCGTCCGTCACATCGATGCGCGTCTTGCTCGTAGAGGACGACGGGCTGATCCGCGCGGCCACGGCCGAGATGCTGGAAACGCTCGGCCATCAGGTGGTGACGGCCGGCCACGCCTCCACCGCGCTGGCGGCGCTGGAGGAGGGCCCGGTCGATGTCCTGATGACCGATATCGGCCTGCCCGAGATTTCCGGCATCGAGCTTGCGCAGAAGGCCCGCGAACGCCGCCCCGGCCTGCACGTGGTGTTCGCCTCGGGGCAGGACCCGGGCGCCATGGCAGGCGCCAGCGTCGCCGATGCCGTCCATCTGCTCAAGCCGTACACGGCGGAAGACCTGGCCCGCGTGTTCGCTTCCCTGCGGTAGCGGGCCGCCGCGCCCGGCGGTTTTCATTGGACGAAAGCGGCGGTATGGTATTGACGCCATGAAAACGATCGGAATCGACCACGTCGTGCTGCGCGTCCGGGATTTGCCGCGCATGATCGACTTCTACGAGCGGGTGCTGGGATGCCGGCTCGTCCATCGCCAGGACGAGATCGGCCTGGTGCACCTGCAGGCCGGCGCGTCGCTGATCGACTTGGTCGATGCCGCCGGGCCGCTGGGGTTGAAAGGCGGCGACGCCCCGCTGCGCGAGGCGCCCAACATGGATCACATCTGCCTGCGCGTGGCCGATTTCGATGCCGACGCGATCCGCCGCGAGCTGCAGGCGCATGGCGTGGCGGTCGGCGAGACGGCGGAGCGCTATGGCGCTTCGGGCAAGGCGGCCTCGGTGTACCTGCGCGATCCCGAAGGGAACGGGCTGGAGCTGCGCGGCTGATTCCACGGACGCTGCCCGCCATGGCGCAACTCACCCTGTTCGACAGCCCGCCGGCCCCCATGCCGCCGGGGTGGCGCTACCAGGCGGATTTCCTGGACGCGGACCAGGAAGCGTCGTTGATCGCCCTGGTGCGGTCGCTGCCGCTGCAGGCGGCCCAATACAAGGGCTATACCGCGCGCCGGCGCATCGTCAGCTACGGCGGCAGCTTCGATTACGACGCCAACCGCCTGCGGCCGGCCGAGCCGCTGATCGAACCGCTGCACGGCCTGCGGGCCAGGGTGGCGCAGTGGATGGGGGTGGACCCGGAGGACATCGCGCACGTGCTGGTTGCCGAGTATCCGCCCGGCGCGCCGCTGGGCTGGCATCGCGACGTGCCGGACTTCCAGGACGTGGCCGGCGTCTCGCTGGGCAGCGGCGCGGTGCTGCGCTTCCGGCCGTATCCGCCGGTCAGCCCCCGCCGTAAGGACATCCTTCGCGCGGAGGTTGAGCCGCGGTCCATCTACCTGATGCGCGGCCCGGCGCGCTGGGCCTGGCAGCACAGCGTCATGCCGCTGGCCGAAACGCGCTGGTCCATTACCTTCCGGACCCCGGCCGGCAAGCGTCCTGCGTAAGCACGCTCGCACGCGACCCGCCCGCAGCTCCCGGCCTGGCGCGTCCGCGTTGCATGTTCCGGGGGAATGCCGGCTCTGCCTGGGAACGGAAATTGCAAAGCAACCTTCCGTTTCAGGACAACGGCGATGGGAGGTCTCACCGTGGCGACACGCACAATCTGGAAAGGGGCCATTTCGTTCGGGCTGGTGCATATCCCCGTCGGCCTGCACACGGCGACCAAGGATTCGAGCATCGACTTCGACTGGCTGGACCGCCGCACGATGGACCCCGTCGGCTACAAGCGGATCAACAAACGCACCGGCAAGGAAATCGACCGCGACGATATCGTCAAGGGCGTGGAGTACGAAGACGGCCAGTACGTCATCATCTCGCCGGACGAAATCAACGAAGCCTACCCGCGCACGACGCAGACCATCGAGATCGAGCGCTTCGTCGATGCGGCGGAAGTGCCGTTCGTCTATCTGGAGCGGCCGTACTACATCGAGCCGATCAACAAGGGGCACAAGGTCTACGCGCTGCTGCGCGACACCATGACGCAAATGGGCAAGATCGGCATCGCCAAGGTGGTGATCCAGACCAAGCAGCATCTGGCCGCGCTCATCCCGTCCGGCGATGCGCTGGTGCTGAACCTGATGCGCTGGGGCGACGAGGTCAAGTCGCTGGAGGACCTGGACCTGCCCAGCGCCAACGCCAAAAACATGCGTCCCAGCGCCAGCGAGTCGAAGATGGCCAAAATGCTCATCGAAGACATGTCCGGCCACTGGGATCCGGAGGAATTCAAGGATGAATTCCGCGAAGCCATCATGGAGCTGGTCGAACGCAAGGTGAAGGCGGGCAAGACCGAAGCGGTCATCGAGCCGCAGGAAGAAGCGCCATCCTATGGCGGCAATGTGATCGACCTGACCGACCTGCTCAAACGCAGCCTGAAGGGCGGGGCGAGGCGCGGCGCCGAAGACGCCGGCGATGCGCAGGACGACGAAGACAAGCCGCGCCGGAAAACCGCCGCGCGCAAGACGGCGGCGAAGAAAGCCCCCGCGAAGAAGGCGGCGGCAAGGAAGAGCACGGCCAAAGCGGCGGCGAAGTCCGCATCCAAATCGGGCGGCCGGCATCGTAAAGCGGCGTAGCCATGGCGGACACCCTGAAGAAATACCGGGAGAAGCGCAACTTCGCGATCACCTCCGAACCGGAAGCGGGCGGCGAGCCCAGCGCGTCGGCGCGCGCCTTCGTGATCCAGAAGCATTGGGCCACGCGCCTGCACTACGACTTCCGCCTGGAGTTGGACGGAGCCATGAAAAGCTGGGCCGTGCCCAAGGGGCCCAGCTACGATCCTTCGGTCAAGCGCATGGCCGTCCAGGTGGAAGACCACCCCATCGCCTACAACCAGTTCGAGGGCGAGATTCCCAAGGGCCAGTACGGCGCGGGCAAGGTGATCATCTGGGACGAGGGCACGTGGACGCCGGTGGGCGACCCGCGCAAGGGCTATCGCGCCGGCCACCTGAAATTCGATCTGAACGGCGTGAAGATGCAGGGCCGGTGGGCGCTGGTGCGCATCCGCGGCGCCGAGGAGAAACAGCCGCCCTGGCTCCTGATCAAGGATCGCGACGAATATGCGCGGTCCGAAAGCGAGTTCGACGTGGTGGACGAAATGCCCGACAGCGTCGTGCCGCTGCGGGGCCGCCGCAAGCGCGCGGCGGACGGGCAGGGGAATGGGCGGGGGAACGGGCGGACAAAGGCCGCGTCCGGCCCGGCCGCGGCCGCATCGGCGGATGCCGGCAAGCCGGCGCGGGGCGCGAAGACGAGGGCAGCCGACGAAGCGCCGCTGCCTGGGAAGCCCGCGGAGCTGCCCGAGATCCTGAAGCCGCAACTCGCCACACTCGTCGAAGGCGTGCCGCATCATACCGGCGACTGGACTTACGAGATGAAGTTCGACGGCTACCGGCTGCTGGCGCGCGTCGAAGGCAAGTCGGTGAAGCTGTTCACCCGCAACGGCCACGACTGGAGCGCGCGGATGCCGCATCTGGTCAAGGCCATCGGCAAGCTGGGTGCGCAATCGGCCTGGATCGATGGCGAAATCGTCGTGCTGGCCGACAATGGCGCGCCGAGTTTCCAGGCGCTGCAGAACGCCTTCGACAATGCGCGTACGGGCGACATCGTCTATTACGTGTTCGACCTGCCTTTCATCGCCGGCCGGGACCTGCGCCGCGAGCCGCTGACCGTGCGGCGCGAATTGCTGGCGCAGCTGATGAAAGGCGCAAAGGACGAGCACGTGCGCTTCAGCGAGTCCTTCGACGTGGCGCCGGCCGACCTGGTTTCATCCGCCTGCAAGATGGGCCTGGAAGGCATCATCGCCAAGCGGCGCGATGCCCCTTATGTGTCCCGGCGCGCCGAAACCTGGGTCAAGATCAAATGCGCCAGGCGGCAGGAGTTCGTGATAGCCGGCTATACCGATCCCAAGGGCGGGCGCAAGGGATTCGGCAGCCTGCTGCTGGCCGTGCACGACGACAACGGCGCGCTGCGTTACGCGGGCAACGTGGGCAGCGGTTTCGACGAACGCGGCCTGCTTGATCTGAAGAAGCGGCTGGACCAGATTGCCGCCGGCAAGAGCCCGCTGGAAGCCGGCAGCGATATTCCGCGCCGCGCCCATTGGGTCAAGCCCACGCTGGTGGCCGAAGTGTCGTTCGGGGAGTGGACCAATTCCGGCCACGTGCGCCATGCCGTCTTTCGGGGTCTGCGGCAGGACAAGCCGGCGCGCGCAGTGACGCGGGAAGTGGGCGTGTCGGCGGCCAAGGCCGAACAGGACGCCGCGGCGAGCGAACCGCCGTCGCGCGGCCGCGCCGCACCGGCGGCGGGCCGCACCAGACTGGGCAAGCTATCCAACCCGGATCGCGTCATCGATCCCTCCACCGGCCTGACCAAGCTGGACCTGGCCCGCTACTACGGTCTGGTCGCTCCGTTGCTGCTGCCGCACCTGAAGGGCCGGCCGGTTTCCTTCGTGCGCGCGCCCAGCGGCATCCAGGGTGAACTGTTCTTCCAGAAACACCTGGAGGCCGCGATGCCCGGCGTCAAGCCCCTGCCCGAACGCCTGTATCCCGACCATCCCGCCTTGCTGGAAGTGCCGTCGGCCGACGCCATCATGTCGGCGGCGCAGATGAATGTGGTGGAGTTTCATACCTGGAACGCCGTCAAGACGGCCATCGACAAGCCCGACCGCATGCTGTTCGACCTGGATCCCGGCGAGGGCGTGCAATGGCCCGCCATGCTGCAGGCGGCCGAGCTGGTTCACGTGCTGCTCCAGGAAATGGGCCTGAAGGCGTGGCTGAAAACCAGCGGCGGCAAGGGACTGCACGTGGTCGTGCCGGTGCGCAAGCAGTACGGCTGGGACACCGTCAAGGCCTTCTCCGGCGCGATCGTGAAGCACCTGGCCCGCACGCTGCCGCAGGTCTTCGTAGCCAAGAGCGGCCCCAAGAACCGCGTTGGCAAGGTCTTCGTCGACTACCTGCGCAATGGCTTTGGCGCCACCACGGCGGCGGCCTGGTCCGCACGCACCCGCCCGGGTCTGGGTATTTCCGTGCCGGTCGGGTGGGATGAGCTGCCCAAGCTCAAGAGCGGCGCGCAATGGACGATCGCCAATGTCCACACCCGGCTGGATGTGGCGAACGCGCCTTGGGATGACTACAAGCCGCAGCCGATCGGCCGCGCCATGGCGGCCATCGGGTTCGAGCCGGGGGCATGACGGTTTTCAACCCAGCTCCCTGAAACGCTCCGACAGAAACGCCACGAAGCTGCGCACCCGCGACACCGCGCGGTGGCGCTGGTGGTAGACGGCGTAGATATCGGCTTCGGGCGTGGCATAGTCCGGTAGCACCGGCACCAGCCGGCCGCTGGCCAGGTAGCGGCGTATGTCCCATTCCGCGCGCATCACGATGCCGTGGCCGTCCAGGGCCCAATTGACGGCGATCTCGCCGTCGTTCGTGGTCAGATTGCCGCGCACGCGGATGGCTTCGGCGCGCTGCCGCGCCTTGGCCGCGGGCTTGCCGCCGCGCCCGCACGCGGCGGGTGTCAACCGCCACACGCCATAGGCGTCGCTGCCCTGGCGGATGCCGATGCAATTGTGGCGGTCCAGGTCCTTGGGCGATTGGGGCGTGCCGCGCTCGCGCAGATATTTCGGCGAGGCGCACAGCAGCCGCCGGTTCGGGGCCAGGAACGTCGCCACGAAGCGGGCGTCCGGCGGGGCGCCGAAGCGCACGCAGACGTCGAAGGCGTCTTCATCCAGCGGCGGCGGATCGGCGGACAGTTGCAGCTGTACCTCCACCTCGGGGTAGTGTTTGCTGTATTCCGAAATGACGGGCGCCACATGCATGCGCCCGAAACCCAGCGTCGCATTGACCCGCAGCAGGCCGCCGGGCTTGTCGCGGGTGCGTCCCAACTGCTGCTGGAGATCGTCGATGTCGCCCAGTATCGCGCGGGCGCGCTGAAGCAGGATTTCGCCTTCCGGGGTGGCATGGATGCGGCGCGTCGTTCGCACCAGCAGGGGCAGGCCCAGGCGGGTCTCCATCGCCGCGAGCCGTTTGCTCACGGCAGCCGTCGAGATGCCCAGGTCCCGGGCGGCGGCGCTCAGGCTCCCGGCGCCCGCGACGGCAACGAAAAAACCCAGGTCGGCCGCCTGCAGGCCCGCGGATGGCGTCATGGTGATCTCCTCGTGATCATTAACCTGAAGTTAATGGCGGTTCAACTTTAGACGCACTTGCCGGCGTCGTCCACGCCGGACAATCCAGCGGAACCCATCACTGGAGCATATGAAGATGAGGACGTACAGGATCGCCACCATTCCGGGCGATGGCATCGGCAAGGAAGTCGTCCCCGCAGGGCGCACCGTCATGGAAGCGGTGGCCCGGGCGGTGGGCGGCCTGCGGTTCGAATTCCAGGATTTCGACTGGGGCGGCGATCATTACCGCAAGCACGGCGCGATGATGCCGGAGGACGGTCTGGACGCCCTGCGCGACAAGGACGCGATCCTGTTCGGCTCGGCGGGCGACGCGGATATTCCCGATCACATCACCTTGTGGGGGCTGCGGCTGAAAATCTGCCAGGGGCTGGACCAGTACGCCAACGTGCGGCCGACGCGCATCCTGCCCGGCATCGACGCCCCGCTGAAGCGCTGCGGCCCCAAGGACCTGGACTGGGTGATCGTGCGCGAGAATTCCGAAGGCGAGTATTCCGGCGTGGGCGGACGCGTGCACCAGGGCCATCCGATCGAAGCCGCCACGGACGTATCGATCATGACGCGGGTGGGCGTCGAACGCATCCTGCGTTTCGCGTTCCGGCTGGCGCAGTCGCGTCCGCGCAAACTGCTCACCGTCATCACCAAATCGAACGCGCAGCGGCACGCCATGGTCATGTGGGACGAAGTCGCCGCAGAGGTGGCGCGCGAGTTCCCGGACGTCGATTGGGACAAGGAGCTGGTCGACGCCGCGACGGCGCGCATGGTGAACCGGCCGGCTTCGCTGGACACCATCGTCGCCACCAATCTGCATGCCGACATCCTGAGCGACCTGGCGGCGGCGCTGGCCGGCAGCCTGGGCATTGCGCCCACCGGCAACATCGATCCGGAACGCCGCTACCCGTCGATGTTCGAGCCGATCCATGGCTCTGCCTTCGACATCATGGGCAAGGGCTGGGCGAATCCCGTCGGCACTTTCTGGTCGGTCGTGATGATGCTGGAGCACCTGGGCGAAAACGAAGCCGCGCGGCGCGTCATGGCGGCCATCGAAGCCGTCACCGCCGATCCGGCACTGCATACCCGGGACCTGGGCGGAACGGCGGGCACGCAGGACGTGACCCGGGCCGTCTGCGAGCATCTGTCCGCCGGCGCATAACGGGATTCAATCCGGGTCGAGCCGCGAATAGATCGCGGACGCCGCAAACAGATCGCAGACGCCACGGATAGGCCGCACAGGCCGCATACAAGCCGGGTCCATCCGGCAATACATGAAAACGACAGGAGGAGACACACCATGAGCATCGCTGCTTTGTTGAGCCGGCGCGCCTTTGCCGCGGCCTTTGCCGCCTTGTGGGGCGGCTGCGCGGCCCTCGCAGGCCTTCCCGCCGCCGCGGCGGACAACTGGCCCGACCATGCGCTGACGCTGGTGGTGCCGTTCCCCACGGGCGGCACGACGGATGTCCTGGCGCGCGCCTTGGGCGAGCAGCTGGCGCGCAGTCTGGGGCAACCGGTCATCGTGGAAAACCGCCCGGGCGCGGGCGCGACCATCGGAGCCGATTACGTCGCGAAGTCCAGGCCGGACGGCTATGTGCTGCTGATGGGCGCGGTGCACCACACCATCGCCAGCAGCGTCTATCCCTCGCTGAACTACAACTTCCAGAAAGACCTGGCGCCCATCGCGCCCATCGCGATGGTGCCGAACGTGCTGACCATCAATCCCGCGTACACGCCGGCGCACAACGTCGCCGAGCTGGTCGCCCTGGCGAAGAAGAACGCCAACGGATTGGCCTACGGATCCAACGGCTTCGGCACGGCGCAGCATCTGATCGGCACGCAATTCCAGACCTTGACGGGCGCGCGCCTGCTGCACGTGCCCTACAAAGGCAGCGGGCCGCTGACCACGGACCTGCTGGGCGGCCAGGTCGCCATGTCCTTCGACACCATGACGACCGTGCTGCCGCAGATCAAGGCGGGCAAGCTGCGCGCGCTGGCGGTGACCACGGCGCAGCGCAGCAAGGCCTTGCCCGACGTGCCGACGCTGGCGGAGTCGGGTCTGCCCGGCTTCGACATCGGGACGTGGTTCGGCGTGTTCGCCGCAGCCGGCACGCCCCAGCCCATCGTCGACAAGCTGAGCGCTGACATCGGCAAGATCACGGCGTCGGCGGATTTCCGGCAGAAGCTGGATGCGGCAGGGGCCGAACCGATGACGGCCACGCCGGCGGAGTTTGCCGCACGCATCGACAGCGAGACGAAAAAGTTCGCCAAGCTGGTGAAGGAGAACAATCTGAAGGTGGAGTGATGAGCGCGATGCGTCATGGCCGACGCGCCGTGGGCCGATGCGCCATGGCTGGCGCGCCATGGGGTCGAGGCGCCATGGCTCATACGTCATGGGCCATGCGGCCAATGCGGCGAGTGCCGCCATGTGATCCAGCCGCGGCACGCAAAAAAGGACCGGCGCGAGGCCGGTCCTTTATCGCGGGTCAGGCGTTGCCCGGGGGCGGTCGCCCGGCGCGGCTTAATGGCGTCGCATAACGGCGCCGCATAACGGCATTGCATAACGGTGCCGCCATTTCGCGCCGCGGCGGGCGCCGCTGCCCGGCACCGCCGCTCAACGCACCGGCGCCGCTTCCGCGCCAACGTCCTTGCGGATCTTCGCCACTTGTTCCGCGGTCACGGCGGGGGCCTTGTTGCCCCAGCTGTTGCGCACGAACGTGACGACATCGGCCACCTCCTTGTCCGTCAGGCGGTAGTCGAAGCCCGGCATCGCGTAGTGCGTGGGAGCCGCCTTCGTCCACGGCATTTCCGCGCCCTTGAGCACGATGTGGATGAGCGACGTGGGATCCGCGCTCAGCACCGTCGAGCTCTGCGCGAGCTGCGGGAAGGTTTCGGTGTAGCCCTTGCCCGAACTGCGGTGGCAGGCCGCGCAGTTGTTCAGGAAGGTCATGGCGCCGTCGCTCTTGTCGCTGCCGCGGCGCAGGGCCTGGGCCGTCGCGTCGTCGTAGGCGAGTTTCGCGCCGTCGTCATGGCCGGCGGGCGAAAGCGTCTTCAGGTACGCCGCGATCGCGTTCAGGTCGGCATCGCTCATGTGCTGCGTGCTGTCCTGCACCACCTGCGCCATGCCGCCGAAGGCCGCGGAATGCCCGTTGCGGCCGCCCTTCAGGAAGGCGACGATGTCTTCCTTGCTCCAGGAGCCCAGGCCGCTGTTGACGTCGCCGCGCAGGTTCTTCGCCAGCCAGCCTTCGACCACGCCGCCCGACAGGAAGGCGGTGCCGTCGGCATCGGTCAGCGCTTTTTCCTGCAGCGCGAAGCCGCGCGGCGTATGGCAGGAGCTGCAGTGGCCCAGGCCTTCGACAAGGTACTTGCCGCGCAGCACCTGCGCATCGGCGCCCGCACCCGCCGGCGCGGCGGCGGCATCGTCGCCGACGGGTTCGGGCGCGAACATCGCGCGCCAGATGCGCAGCGGCCAGCGCATGGACAGCGGCCAGGGAATGTCGTTGTCCCTGTTGGCCTGGCTGACCGGCTGCACGCCGTGCATGAAGTACGCATACAGCGCCTTCACATCCTCGGGCCTGACCTTCGCATAGGCCGTGTACGGCATGGCCGGATACAGGCTGCTGCCATCCTTGGCGACGCCGTGGCGCACGGCGCGGTCGAAGTCCTCGTAGGTGTAGTTGCCGATGCCGGTGTCCTTGTCCGGCGTGATGTTGGTCGAATAGATGGTGCCGATGGGCGTATCGAACGGCAGGCCGCCCGCGAAGGGCTTGCCGTCCTTGGTGGTGTGGCAGGCCACGCAGTCGCCCGCGCGCGCCAGGTACTCGCCTTGCCGGATCAACTGGGTATCGGCGCCGGCGGCGGGCGCCTGGGCCCATGCCGAGCCCGTGGCCAGCATGAAGGCCGCGGCGATGAGATGTTGCTTCATCATTTGTGCGTGCCTCCTTATGCCTGCACCAGCGGTCCGGGGTTCTTCAGGTACTGCTCGCGGATGTGGTGCGCGGCCCAGTAGGCCAGTCCGCCCACCAGGCCGGTCGGGTTGTAGCCCATGTTCTGCGGGAACACGCAGGCGCCCATCACGAAGACGTTGGGCACGTCCCAGCTTTGCAGGTACTTGTTCACCACGCTTTCCTTGGGGTTCGAGCCCATGATCGCGCCGCCGGTGTTGTGCGTGCTTTGATACACCCGGGTGTCGTAGTGCGTGCCTTTCTTGCGCACGGCGACGAAGTATTTGTCCGGATTCATCGCCTTGGCGACTTCCTCCATGCGCTTGCCCATGTAGGCAATCATGTCGAACTCGTTGTCGTGCCAGTCGAAGGTCATGCGCAGCAGCGGCTGGCCGTAGGCGTCTTTGTAAGTCGGGTCCAGCGACAGATAGGCGTCGCGATAGGACATGACCGAGCCCGACATGCCGATGCTCATGTAGCGCTGGTAGGCGTCCTGCACGCCGGCCTTCCAGGCGCTGCCCCAGCGGGGAACGCCGGGCAGCACCGGCGTCTGGTTGATGGGCCGGCCGCCATAGCGGATGTGGCGGATCGATGCGCCGCCGATGAAACCCAGCGGGCCGTGATCGAACTGGTCGCCATTCAGGTCGTCCATCGAAACGCCGCCGGCGCCGGTGCCCACGAAGGGATTCAGCTGCGTGCCCTTGGGCAGCAGCACGTTGACCGCGCCGTTCATCTGGTACGCGTAGTTCTTGCCGACCACGCCTTCCCCGGTGGCCGGATCGTAGGGCTTGCCGATGCCGGAGAGCAGCAACAGGCGCACGTTGTGCATCTGGTAGGCGGTCAGGATGACGAGGTCCGCCGGCTGTTCCACTTCGCGGCCCTGGGCGTCGACATAGGTCACGCCGGTGGCCTTCTTGCCGGTGGAATCCAGGTTCACCCTGAGCACCTGCGAATGCGTGCGCAGTTCGAAGTTCGGCTTCTTCAGCAGCACGGGCAGGATGGTGGTCTGCGGCGACGCCTTCGAGTACATATAGCACCCGTAGTTCTCGCAGAAACCGCAGAAATTACAGGGGCCCAGGCGCACGCCGTAGGGATTGGTGTAGGGCTGCGACGCGTTGTCGGCCGGAGCGGGGTAGGGGTTGAAGCCCACTTCCCGGGCCGCTTTTTCGAACAGTTGCGCGCCGTAGGTGTTGGTGAGCGGGGGCAGCGGATATTCCTTGCTGCGCGCGCCTTCGTGGGGATTGCCGCCTTCCACGATCTTGCCCTGCAGGTTGCCGGCCTTGCCCGACGTGCCGCAGACATACTCGAACTGGGTGAAGAAGGGCTCCAGTTCGTCGTAGGTGACCCCGAAGTCCTGGATGGTCATGTCCTCGGGGATGAAATTCTTGCCGTAGCGTTCCTCGTAGCGGGTCCGCAGCTGCAGTTCTTCCGGCAGCACGCGATAGTGCATGCCGTTCCAGTGAAAGCCCGCGCCGCCCACGCCGTTGCCCAGCAGGAAAGAGCCGTTCTGGCGATACGGCACGGCCACGTCGTTCACGCCATGGCGGATGGTGACGGTTTCCTTGGCCAGTTCCTGGTACAGCTTGCCGCGCACCGAGTAAGCCAGTTCGTCGATGACCTTCGGGTACTGCGCGTCGGTCGGCGTATCGCGCATGGCGCCGCGTTCCAGCGCCAGGACGTTCAGCCCCGCCTCGGTCAGTTCCTGACCCATGATGGCGCCGGTCCAGCCGAAGCCCACCAGCACCACATCCACTTTTTCTCGCTTGATCGCCATGCTCAGCCTCTTTCCCCGGAAATCGATACCGGCCCATACGGGTACTTGACGTTGGGCTGGTCCGCCCAGTCGGCGAAGTCGGCGCGCGCGCCGGGGAAGCCGACCATCTTCCATCCCACCATGTTCTTGTTGCCGCCATAGATGGGATCGGCGAAATAACCTTCGCGGGTGTTGGAGAGCAGGAAATTGAAGAAAGTCTTGGCGGGCACGGTGTCGAATTCGATCTTGCCGCCGTCCAGGTCCTTCAGGATCTGCTCCTGCACCTTCTTGTCCAGATCGGCGTAGACCTTGCCGTGCTGCTTGGTGCACCACGCATCGCAGGCGGCGATGCCGTGGCGGTAGACGTCGCGCGGCGTCTGGTTGATCTGATAGCCCAGCTCGGGCGCGACGTCGGGATGGAAGGGGCCTTGCATGTACCACAGCTGACCATGGCCCCAGGGCGTTTCCATCTGCCGGTCGATGTATTCCGGCACGCCGGCTTCGAGCGCGCCGGCGCCATATTCATCGGAGGGGATCAGGTGGTCGACCGCCGCATGGATGAATTTCCATTCCGCGTCGGTGAAGTAGGTGGGGGTATAGGGTTTGGAGGGACTTGCGGTTTCGGCCGTCGCGGCCGTTTCGGCATGAGCCGTTTGGGTAATGGCGGCGCCGGTGGCCAATGTTGAGGCGGGCACGATCGCCAGTACCTGCTGCAGGAACCGCCTGCGCGGCTCTCGCTCTTGTGTCATTGAAGCTTCTCCCAGGAAACCGGCAGCGAAAAAAGGGCTCTGCGACGAATCCTCGGGCCGATACTTCGCTGGACCGGATGAGCAGTCTTATATCAGATACAACTATCAGCAATCAAACGTTCAGCATAATGACAGCGGGAAATCAATAGTCAGTAGGGTTGAGAACAACACTAATCACGAAGAAAGAAAGAGCGTTGTTCTACGCGCTTCCTAACGCGCTGTCGGTATCACGCGACCTAACGCGCTGTCGGTGCCACGCGTCTCACCGCGCCGTCGGTGCCGCGCGTCTTAACGCGCTGTCGGGGCGAGGCGTTTCACCGCGCTATCGGCTTCACACGCCCCGACGCCACACCCGCGTCCCGCCTGTAAGCGCAAGGTATGGCCCACCCGCGGCTGTATGCGAAAGGCGGGGGCGGACGTCATCCACGATGCCGCGCCGCCCAAAAGACCATATGGCGGGCGGGCAAGAGAGGGGGTACAGTCTCGGCATTGCAGGTTGTTTGTTCGCACCGCGCCCCTGTACATCGAAACGCCCGGCTCCTCACGCGGACGTTCTACGCCAATCGTTCCAACGTTTGACTACGTTCAAGAAAGGAGAAGGATGATGGGCAATCTGCTTGTTCGATGGATCGTCATGGGCGCGGCAACGGTACTGCTGGGCGCCTGCGCGCCCAGCAAGCCGCCGAAGGAATCCGGTTTCCTCGGCGACGGCTATGCGAAGCTGCAGAAGGAAGACGCCCCCGATGGCGGGCCGCGCTGGGTGTATGCCAGCCCGCGCTTTACGCCGGCCAATTACCGTGCGGTGCTGCTCGAGCCGGTGGCGTTCTATCCCGAGCCGCAGCCCACCGCGGAGGTATCCGCCGATACCTTGACGCAGATCCGCCATTACGCCGACAACAGCATGCGGCAGAAGCTGGGACGCGAGGTCATGCTGACCGACCGAGCGGGGCCCGGCGTGGCCCGCGTGCAGGTGGCCATCACCGCGGTCGGCACCGAAGACCAGGCGCTGCGCCCCTATCAATACATTCCCATTGCATTCGTCATCACGGGGGCCAAGGCGGTGGTCGAAGGCGGCCGTCCGCAGGATGCGTCGATCGCCATCGAAACGAAGGTGACGGACAGCATGACGGGAGAGGTGCTTTACGAGGCCGTACGGGGCGGCACGGGAGAGGAAGTGTCGCATGCGTCCCAGGGCCAGGGCGGCGTGCAACCCGATTCCCTGCGGCCCTTGATCGACACCTGGACCGACGGGGCGGCGCAGCAGATCAAGGAATTCGTCGCCCAGCGCTGAAGACGCGCCCACACCCGCGCATGGCCTTTGTCCAGAGGGGAGGACATGGCTCACGATAACGACGGCGGACGCCATGACGACGGCGTGGACGGCGGCACCCGCCCGGGCCAGGACGGCGCCCGCGATGGCATGGGCCCGGGCGAGGACCACGCCGCCGATGGGCACGGTTTCGGCGCGCCCGAAATCCGGCGCCGCAAACGCGGCATTTCGTGGATCTGGCTGGTGCCCATCGTCGCCGCCCTGGCCGGCTTGTCACTGGTGATCAAAGCCCGGCTCGAGGCCGGGCCGACCATCACCATCACATTCCTGACCGCCGACGGGCTGGAGGCCGGCAAAACGCAGATACGGTACAAGGCCGTCGCCGTCGGCCTGATCCAGAACATCCGCATCAGCGAAGACCGCACCCACGTCGTCGCAACGGCGAGCTTGGCGAAGGACGCCGCATCGCTGGCCCAGGAAGGAACGAATTTCTGGGTGGTGCGCCCGCGCCTGGGCCTGAGCGGCGTGTCAGGGCTGGGCACGCTGTTGTCAGGCGCCTACATCGGCGTCGACGCCCCGCGCGTGGTCGTGCATGGCCATTCCAAGACCCACTTCACCGGCCTGGAAAGCCCGCCCCAGGTCACGCAGGACCGGCCCGGCAAACGCTTCACGGTAAAGGCCGAGAGCCTGGGCTCTCTCGATATCGGATCGCCGGTGTACTTCCGGCGCATTCCGGTGGGCGAGGTCATCGGTTATCGGCTGGATCCGGATGGGCGGGACATCAATGTGCAGTTGTTCGTCGATGCGCCTTACGACCGGTATGTCACCCGGGCCACCCGTTTCTGGAACGCGAGCGGCATCGATTTGTCTGTCGATGCGCAAGGCCTGCGGCTGCGCACGCAGGCGCTGCTCGCCGTGGCGGTCGGCGGCATCGCATTCGAGGAAATGGGCGAGCAGCAAACCGTCGCCGCCGGGGCCGACACGGTATTTCGCCTTTTTCCCGGCGAGCAGGCGGCGCGGGCGCGGCCGGACGGGCCCGCGCTGCATGTGCGCATGCGGTACGACCAGTCGGTGCGCGGCCTGAGCCTGGGCGCGCCCGTGGACTTCAACGGCATCGTCATGGGGCAGGTGGATGCCATCGACATCGATTTCGATGCGCAGGAAAAGCGCTTTTTCACCGTAGTGGCGGCCACGATCTTTCCCGATCGCCTGGGACCCGTCGCAGACGTGATTCGCAAATATGAAGGTCCCGATCCCGAGCATCCCAGCGGCAAGCTGCTGGCCCAATTGGTGGACCGGGGCCTGCGCGCGCAGTTGCGCACGGGCAATCTGCTGACCGGACAGCTCTATGTCGCGATCGACATCTTCCCGCGCGCGCCGCCCGCGCAGCTCGATATGGGTCCGCCGATCGCGCTGCCCACCGTGCCCAACAACCTGGAGCAGGTGCAGCAGCAGCTCGCGAATGTGGCGGCCAAAATCGACCGCATTCCTTTCGACAAGCTGGGCGCGGACCTGAGCAGCACGCTGACCAGCGCCAGCCGGCTGATGAACCGTCTGGACAAGCAGGTGGCGCCAGAGGCGCAGGCGGCATTGCGCCAGGCGGCGGCGTCATTCACGCACATCGGCGCGCTGCTGGCGTCGGATTCCAGCCTGACGGGGAATATGCGGGGGACGATGGCGGAACTGGAACGGGCCGCGCGATCGCTGCGCGCCCTGGCCGATTACCTGCAAGCCAACCCCGAAGCCCTGTTGCGCGGTCGTGCCGCGGATCCGGTGCCGGTCCGTGCCAGGGCCAGGTAGCGGCGGCGCCGCCGCGGCCCGGGCATGGCTTGTGCGTGGCTCGGCGCTCCGTCAATTCACACCCCGGGAGTCGCCATGAAACTGTACCGAGCCCTTATATCGCTTTCCGTCGTCGCCTTTGTAGGATTGGCCGGCTGTGCCAGCCGCGATGAGGGACGTTCGTCCATGCTGTCGAGCACGGACCAGACTTTCCTGGAGGACGCCACGCAAGGCAATTACGCCGAGATCCAGGGCAGCCAGATGGCGCTCGACAAGAATGCCAGCGCCGACGTGCAGACGTTCGCGCGGCAGATGATCAAGGACCATACCGCCGCCAACCAGCGCCTGGCGGCCCTGGCCAAGCGCAAGGGTTACAACCCGCCCACGGGCCCGTCCATCGTGCAGGCCACCGAGCTGAAGACCCTGGGCCTGCTGTCGGGCAATGCGTTCGACAAGACCTATGTCGACCGCATCGGCGTGGCGGCGCACGAAGCCACGATCAAGATGTACGAGAAGGCCGCGCAGGGCGCGGATGACGCCGATATCCGCGCGTTCGCGAACGCCTTGCTGCCGAGCCTGCGCCACCACCTTGAAATGGCGCAACTGTTGAACCAGAAGCAGAAGGCGCAGTAACGTCCCGCGCGCCCTTGGCCGATTGGGGGCGCGATCCCAAACTACCCCGACAGGCGGGCGCGGCGCATGATGCGCCGCGCAACCGCACGCGAGGCGGCCCGTGACGCACATGCACATCGCCTTGGTGGTCTTCCTGCTTGTCACGGGCAGCGCACTGCTCGGTTTGCGCTTGCGCCGCCTGCTGCCGCCCCATCACGTCCAGAGCGAATCGCTCGACGCCATCAAACTGACCACCGGGCTCATCGCCACCCTGGCGGCATTGGTGCTCGGCTTGCTGGTCTCGTCTTCCAAGAGTGCGATGGACGCGGTCAACGCAGAACTCACCCGCAATGCCGCGCGCATCCTGCAGCTCGATGCGGTGCTGCGGGACTACGGGCCCGCGGCCGCGGAGCTGCGGCGCGACATGCTGCGCGACTACGCCGCCACCGTCGCCCTGTTGTCCGAAGAGACACCCTTGATGGTGGACCGCGCCACCGTGCCGTGGCGCCTGCATCGGCTGCAGGACTACCAGGACCGCATGATCGCGCTGCCCGCCGACGACGACGTGCACCGGCAATTGCGCACGCAGGCCGTGCAGCTGCAAGCCCAGATATCCGCGACGCGATGGCTGCTGGTGCTGCAGCGCGACGGGTCCGTTTCGGTGCCGCTGCTCTTCGTCCTGGTGGTGTGGCTGATGATTATCTTTCTGGCCTTCGGCGTGCTGTCGCCGCGCAATGGCGCGGTCGTTGTGGCGCTCCTGCTTTGCGCCGTGTCGGCGTCCGGCGCGATATTCCTGATTCTGGAAATGGACCGACCGCTGGACGGCATGATCCATATCTCCACGACGCCCCTGCGCGACGCACTGCTGCGCCTGCAGCAGTAAGGCGGTTTCAGGCGCGCGCGGCCGCCGGGGCTTCCGGCGTTTCGGCGCGCCGGTCGTCGATGGGGAAATGAAGCAGGGCGGCCACCACGCCCGCCGCCGCCGTGACCTGCCACAGCAGCGCATAGGAACCCGTCAGGTCGAACACCAGCCCGCCCAGCCAGGCGCCCAGGAAAGAACCGATCTGATGGCTCAGAAAACAGATGCCGAAAAGCGTGCCCAGGTGCCGCGTGCCGAACACCTTGGCGACCAGCCCGCTGGTCAGCGGCACCGTACCGAGCCAGGTCAGGCCCATCACCGCGGCGAACAGGACGACCGAGACCGTGCTTTTCGGCAGCAGGAAGAACGCCAGGATGGCCGCCCCGCGTATCAGGTACAGCCACGCCAGCACGTGCTGCTGGCGATAGCGGCCGCCCAGCCAGCCGCAGGCCCAACTGCCCGCCATATTGAACAGGCCGATCAGGGCCAGCGCGGTGGCGCCCAGCCCCGCCGGCATATGGCATAGATACAGGTACTGGGGCAGGTGGGTGGCGATAAAGGCGAGCTGAAAGCCGCAGGTAAAGAATCCCAGCGTCAGCAGGCGGTAGCCGCGATGGCCGGCGGCTTGCGCCAGCGCCTGCCGCAGCGTGGGTGCCGGCATCGCGGCCGGCGCGCCGCCGCGGCCGGCCGCTTCAGCCGTGCCGCCGGGGCGGCGGTCGAGCATGACGCCCAGCGGCGCGGCAAGCAGGATCAGACCCGCCAGCACATACAAGGCCATCGACAGCCCGGCCCACTCGCGCACCGCCTGCGCCACCGGTACCAGCAGCACCTGGCCCAGCGAGCCGCCGGCGCTGACCCAGCCCAGGGCCACGCTGCGGCGTTCGGGCGCGACGATGCGTCCCACGGCGGGCAAGACCACGCCAAAGGCCGTGCAACTGATGCCGATGCCGACAAGCAGCCCCATGCCCGCAATCAGCCACGGCCCCGATGGCGCCATCGCCGATATGGCCAGGCCTGCGGCAAGCACGACGCTGCCGGCCGCGACCACCACCGAGGCGCCATAGCGGTCCGCCAGCGCGCCGGCAAAAGGCTGGGCGAAGCCCCACACCAGATTGTGGATGGCGATCGCCAGCGCGACCAGGGTGATGGGCAGACCGCGGTCGTACGAAAACGGCCCGATGAAAAGCCCGAAGGTCTGCCGCGTGCCCATGGCGGCGCTGAGGATCAGCGCGCCGGCCAGGATGGCGAACAGGATAAGGCGTGGGGATGAGAACGTATCGCGATGATCGGCTTGCATGAGGTGCGGTCTCCTTGCGCCTATCATCGGCGCGCGCCGCGCCTGATGGCAACCGAAATAAATTCGCCTCAGGGTGAGGGAAATTCATCCGCTTCGCGCCGCGCCTGCGTCAGCAGCCATTGCCGGAAAGCGCCGAGCACAGGCCGGTCTTCCGCGCCTTCGCGGGCGACCAGCCAATAGGCGGTTTCCGCCCTGACCGCCGGCCCCGCGGCAACCAGCTTGCCGCTGGCAAGTTCGTCGTCGATCAGCGGGCGGCGGCCCAGCGCCACGCCGATGCCGGCGGCCGCCGCTTCGAAGGCCATCTGTAGCCGGTCGAACCGCAGGCCGCCGGACAGGTCGACGCCATGCCGCCCCGTGGCATCCAGCCAGGCGTGCCATTCCTCGCTCGCCAGCGGCACGTGAAGCAGCGTCGCCTTGCGCAGATCCGGCTGCCCGTCCGGGCCAAGCAGCCGCTCGAGATAAGCCGGACTGCAAACCGGCAGCAGGCGCTCGCCGAACAGCCGCGTCCATCCCGGTCCGGCGGCGGGGGTGCGGCTCATGCGGACCGCGAAATCGAAGCCGTCCACCGGGATGCCGAACTGACGCGGCGAGGTATCGATGGTCACATCGATGTCCGGCCACTGCGCGCGGAATGCCGGCAGCCGCGGCAGCAGCCAGCGGGCGGCAAAGCCCGCCGCGCAGGTAAGGGACAAGGTCTGTCTTCCATGGTGCCTGGGCAGCCGCTGCATGCCGATCGCCAGCAAGGAAAAGGCTTCGGAGACATAGTTCAGATAGTCCGCGCCCGCGGCCGTGAGCGTCAGCCCGCCCGGCTGCCGGTCGAACAAACGCACGCCCAGGAAGTCCTCCAGCCCGGCGATGCCATGGCTGACCGCGCTGGGCGTGACGTTCAACTCGGCGGCCGCCAGACGGAAACTCTTCAGGCGGCCGGCGGCCTCGAAAAAACGCAGCGGCGAAAGCGGAGGCAGGCGCAGGGGCATCTTGGGGCTCGCGGTCGGGAAGCCCGCGCGGCGGCGCCATGGAACGACGCGGACGGCGTGGGCAATGCGGCCGACAGCATATAACGGCGCCCCGCGCCGTGCGAAGTCAGGCGTCCAGCGCCGCGATCAGGCCGGCCAACGCGAGCATGCCGGGATCGTCCATGCCGACGCTGCGTTCGCCGAACATGCGCGCCCGGCCGATGCGGCAGGGGCGGCCGCGAAAAGCGTCCAGGGTTTGGCGCGCCGCGGCGTGCGCGGCGCGGGCCTGTGCAGCCGGCTCGTCCAGGTTCGCAATGGCTTGCGCCACGGCATGCAACATGTCGAGGACCGTCTTGTCGCCCAGTTGCGTCTGGCCGCGCTCCAGCAGCGGCGGCACCAGGCTTTGGAGCAGCCCGCCCAGATCGCGCCAGGGCAGGTCCGTGCGCCCCGAGCAGGCCTTGCCGGCCTGCAGCATGGCGACGGCGCACAAGGTGCCAAGGCTGGATCCGGTGGCGCCGGCGGCGGCGCGGCCGCAGGCGCCGAGCAGTTCGCCCAGGTCGCCGCCGGTTTCCTGCGCGGCGGCATGCACGCGGGCGAAGACCCGGCGCAACGTCACGCCGGTATCGCCGTCGCCGAGCCGGCCGTCGGCTTCGTTCAGCGTCTGCTCCAGCGGGCCGCTGAAAACATCCTGCGCCACGCGCGCGGCCCGGCGCACGCTCTCGGCGTTCAACGTCCTGGCCGCGGCCTGGACGCCATCGGCGTCATGCATGGCGGCGTGTTCCGTGGCACGGGCTTCGGTTTCCGGCATGGGTTTCTCCTTTCGATGTGCGGATGCTGCGGCGCCGATGCAAGGCGGTGCGCTCATCGGCCCACGCGCCAGAACGGGCAGTCGGCCGGCGCGTTCAGCAGCGCTTCGAGTTCGTCGTCCAGATGCAGGACGCTGAGCGACACGCCGGCCATCTCCATGGACGTCGCATAATGGCCGACCAGCCGGTGCCGCAAGTCCAGGCCCTGGGACGCGATGCCTGAAGCGATGCGCCGGTACAGGATGTAAAGTTCCTCGAGCGGCGTCGCGCCCAGCGTATTGAGCAGGACCGCGACGCGTCCGGTGGCGGTGTCCGGGGTTTCGGCCAGCACGCGCGCCACGAGTTCGTCGGCCACCGCATCCGCGGGCTTCAGGCGGTCGCGCCAGATGCCCGGCTCGCCGTGGATGCCCATGCCCATTTCCATTTCGCCGTCGCCAAGCTCGAACGTGGGCGCTTGCGCGCCCGGGACCTGGCAGGGCGACAGCGCGCAGCCGATGGTGCGCGTCGCATCCACCGTCTTGCGCGCCACCCGCGTGACCTCTTGCAGATCCGCGCCCGCATCGGCGCTGGCGCCCGCCGTCTTGTAGGCGTAGATCAGCCCCGCCACGCCGCGGCGTTTGGCGCGTTCGGCGGCAGGCGCGCTCGCCACATCGTCATTGCCCAGGACCGTAGTCAAACGCGACGCGTCCCAGCCCAGCATGTCGCCGGCCAGATCGAAGTTCATCCGGTCGCCGCCGTAGTTGCCGTACAGACGCAGCACGCCGCGGCCCATGTCGGCCGCCTGGATCGCCGCCACGCAGCTGTCCAGGTTGGGCCCGGCAAAGACGTCGCCGATGGCGCAGCTATCGAGCAGCCCCGCGCCCACATAGCCGGTAAACAAGGGAAGATGACCCGATCCGCCGCCCGACGCGATGCCGACCTTGGCCTTGCCCGGCGGCTCGGATCGAACGATCACCCGGCCTTCGGGTCCGGTGCGCTTCAGGGATGGATGGGCGGCCGCAAGGCCGTCGAGCATGTCGTCGACATAGCGGTCCGGAGAGTTCAGCAGTTTCTTCATACGCGCTTGATGGTGGGAGCGGAAGTGGGGGAGCCCGATCGGCTGCGCGGCTGGCCGGCACGCGCATCGCCGGCGGTGAGGCCGCGCAGGCGGCCCAGGCCGATGGCGCACAGCGTGGACAGCACCGCGATGGCGGCCATGTACAGCGAGATGGGCATGGTGTCTCCCGGATGGCCAGCCAGCAGGCTGGCTGCCACCAGGGGCGAAAGGCCGCCGCCCAGGATCGGCCCGATCTGCTGCACCAGCGACAGGCCGCTATAGCGGATGCGCGCCGGGAAAAGCTCCGAGAAGAACGCCGCCTGGGCGCCGAACATCGCGCCATGGCCCAGCGCCAGCCCAAGCACGATCGCCACGGTCAGCCCCGTCATGCCGCTATCGGCCATGCCGTAGAAGAAGAACGCCAGCACGGCCTGGAACAGCGCGCCGCCCACGTAGACCGGCACGCGGCCGATGCGATCCGACAGCCAGCCGAAGAAGGGCAGCGTGAAGCATTCCAGCACGCAGCCGATCAGCACCGCGTCCAGCGCCGCGGCCTTGGGCATGCCGCGCTGCGTGACCGCGTAGGTAATCGCAAAGACGGCATAGATATTGAACAGCCCGCTTTCCGCGACCTTGGCCCCGATGCCCAGCAGCACCTTGTGCCAATGCTGGCGCAGCACTTCGACAAGGGGGAGGGTGGCGACGCCCTCATCGCGGCGCGTCTGCTCGAAAGCCGGGCTTTCATGAACGCTGAAGCGGATGAACAGCCCGACGCCGACCAGCAGCAGGCTGGCCAGGAAAGGCACGCGCCAGCCCCAGGCCAGGAAATCGGCCTCGGAAAGACTGGTCGACAGCACGCCCAGGAAGGCGATCGGCAGCAGAAAGCCTGCCGGTACGCCGATATGGACCATGCTGCCGACCAGGCCGCGCCGCTTCGGCGCCGCGTGTTCGATCGCCATCAGCACGCCGCCGCCGTACTCGCCGCCGATGCCGATGCCTTGCAGCAGCCGGAGCACTACCAGCAGGACGGGCGCCCACACGCCGATGCTGTCGTAGGCCGGCACCAGACCGATCGCGAAGGTGCCGATTCCCATCAACAGCATGGTCAGGATCAACATGCCCTTGCGGCCGAACTTGTCGCCGAAATGGCCGAAGACAATGCCGCCCAGCGGCCGGGCGATGTAGCCGACGAAGAAGGTGGAGAAAGCCGCGATCGTGCCCACCAGGGGATCGACGCTGGGAAAGAAGATCTTGTTGAAGACGAGGGCGGTGGCCGTGGCGTACAGCGTGAAGTCGTAGTATTCGACGACAGTGCCGATGGTGCCCGCCAGGACGCTGCGCGTGGTTTGCCGGCGGTCGCCCACCGTGCCGAGATCGTGAGCCATGGGTTGTCTCCCGGTTGTTGTAGTCATGACCCCCGCGCGAGCCAGGCACTCGCGCGGGGTAAAGCCAGGCCATCGGCCAGGCCCTCAGTCAGGCCATCAGCCGGCCCGCCGGCCGGCCTATCAGGCCGCGGCGGCAAGCTCCAGCGCCGCGAACGCTTCGTCGATGCGGCGGCGGCGCGCCTCGTCGGGCAGGCGCATCGGCGCGCGCGGATGCGACAGCGGCACGCCCTGCAGCGATTGCACGTACTTCACGCAGGCCGGCAGGTCGTCGCAGAAGATGGCGTTCCACAGACGCAGCAACTTGCCGTGCAGCGCAAGGCCGGTGGCATGGTCGCCCCGCTGCACGGCGTTCCACAGGGCCACCACCATGGCCGGCACGGCCGCCGGGTTCGCCGCGATCGTGCCGTGCGCGCCCAGCGCGAAGCTGGGATACAGCAGGGCGTCCACGGCGGTCAGCACCAGCTTGCCGTCGGGAAGGCCGGCCAGCAGATCGGCCAGCAGTTTCAGGTCGCCATTGCTTTGCTTGACCCCGATCACCTGCGGGACTTCGCGCATGATGCGGCCCAGCAGCGCCGGGCTCAGATAGCACCACGGCACCACGTTGTAGATGATCACCGGCAGACCGCTTTCCTGCGCGATGGTGCGGAAGTGATCGACCAGCGCGTCTTCGGACGGCTTGAACACGTAGTAGGGCGGCGTCACTTGCAACGCGACCGCGCCGGCTTGGCGTGCGATGGAGCAGCGTTCCACCGCCTGGCGCGTGCTGTTGATGATGACCCCCGCCACCAGCGGCAGGCGGCCGTTCAGTTCTTCGGCGGCGGCTTCCCACGTGGCCCGCAGTTCGTCGCTGTCCAGCGTATGGCCTTCGCCGGTGCTGCCGCCCACGCACACGCCGTGCACGCCGGCATTCACCATGAAGCGGATCTGTTTGCGGAACGTGCCCAGGTCCAGCGCGCCTTCCTGCGTGAAGGGCGTGGTGGTGGGGGGAATAACGCCTTTGAAGCGGTCGATGTCGCGCATGTCTCTCCTCCGTATTGCGAACATGTTGTTCGCATATTGGACATTGCGCGCAATGTTGTCAAGCGCCGTCCCGAAAAAAGACGAGCGCAGCCGCCTGCCGCGCGCAGGAAGGCATTCAGGGGGCGGGTTCAACAGGCGTCGACGGCGTCCGCGACGTAGCCCAGCTTGCGGGAGATATCGTCGGCGTTGCGGCGCACCAGCGCGGCGAAATCCGCTTCGGCATCCGCGTGCAGGCGTTCGCGCGGCCCGGTCAGGCTGATGGCGGCGAAGACTCGGCCGGCGGCATTGCGGATGGGCGCCGCGACGCAATGGCGCCACTCCTCGCTTTCGCCGTGGTCGATGGAGTAGCCGCGTTCGCGCACCTGGGCCAGTTGCTGCCGCAGGATGGCGGGCGACGTGATGGTGTTGCGCGTGTAGGCGGGCAGGCCCTGGTCGATCACGCGCTCGATGATGCGTTCCGGCTGATAGGCCAGGGTCGCCTTGCCCGTGGCGCTGCAATGCACCGAGGCGCTTTCCAGCGTCACGATGCGGTTCAATTGCTTGCCGCCCGGCTCGGCCCGCTTGACCATCACGATTTCGAAGCCGTCGAACACGCCCAGATGCACGCCCAGCCCGGTGCCGCGCACCAGGGCGGCGATGTTTTCTTCGGCCTCGCGCTGCAGGTCCATATTCGCCAGCACGACGTTGCCCAGCTCGAAAATCTTCAGGCCCAGGCGGTAGCGTTCGCGGTCGCGGTCCTGCTCGATGAAACCGATGCTGCGCAGCGACGCCACCAGCCGGTGGACGGTGGGCCGGGGCAGGCCGGTGCGTTCGGCGATCTGCATCACGCTCAGGGCCCGGTCGCGGCGCGAATAGCATTCCAGGATGCTCAGCATCTTGGAAAACGACATGACCTGGCTGGGGTTGCTTTGTCTGGCCGGTTTTTCCGGCGGTACGGCGTCGGGGGAAGGGCGGCGCGCGGCGGGCGTCCTGGCCATTTCTTCTAGTCCTGGAGAACGGTTCGATCGCGATCGATTCTACGTCACCGGTCTTGCGCCGCGCCCCAACGAGCCGGTTTCGGGGGTTTTTGTGCCGCTTTTAGCGGCGTTGGGCGGCGGCCGACGTCACTAGAATGAGCCGGTCCCGGGTATCGGGCGAGCTCACCGCTTCCGAACCGGCCGCCTTTTCACTGGCCCGCATTCATGAATAAATCGACCCTGATCGGTATCGCCGTCGCCGTCGTGACCCTGGCCGCCGCCATTTTCACCTCGGCCCCGCAGGCGATCGCCTTCGTCAACCTGCCCGGCCTGGGGATCGTGCTGGGCGGCACGGCCGCCGCGCTGTTCATCGGCTATCCGCTCGCGGAAATCCGCCGCATCGTTCCGTTGCTGCGCATCGTCTTTCGCGACGAAAAGGTGGACACCCAGCGCGACATCGACGAGCTGGTCTCCCTGGCGCATAGCTGGGCGGGCGCGGACGTGCATGCCGTGGAACGCGCCCTGCAGGACGTCTCCAACCCCTTCCTGCGCACCGGCGTGCAGCTGATCATCGACAACACGCCGGAAGAACAGATCGTCGAATTGCTGCAATGGCGCATCGCCCGCATGCGGGCGCGCGAGCAGGCCGAGGCGCAGATGTTCCGCACCATGGCCAGCTTCGCGCCGGCCTTCGGCATGCTGGCCACCCTGATCGGGCTGGTCAACCTGATGACCGTCCTGGGTTCGCAGGGCATGGACGTGATCGGCAAGCAGATGGGCATCGCGCTGATCGCCACGTTCTACGGCATCCTGGTCGCCAACCTGATCTGCAAGCCCATCGCCATCAAGCTGGAGCGGCGCACCGAGCAGCGCCTGGTGCTGATGAACATGGTGCTGCAGGGCATCTCGATGATGTGCGAGCGCCGCGGCCCCGCGATGGTGCGGGAAACGCTGAATTCCTTCATGGAAAACGTCGAAGACGAAATCCGCGTGCAGCCGCCGAAGAAGGCGCGCGGCAAGGCGGCGGCGCCTGCGGGATCCAGGTCCGCCAGGGCCGGCGCCGGATCCGCCGCCGCCTCGTCCACGGCGTCGTCCACCGCGTCGGCTGCAGCCAGGACGTCGACGCGCACGGCGCCCACCTTGTCCACCGAACAATTGCTGCGTGAAGCCGCGCTGCGCGGCCGCGTCACGTCCCAGCGTTCATGAGCGCCAACCCGACCCGCACGTCGTGGATCGACATCGCGGCGCAGCGCAAGGCGGAAGAAGAACGCCGTCGCCGCGACCGGCGTCAGGCCATCCATCGCAATCGCTACGAGCGCTGGCATGTGCCGGAAACCCTGGACCGGGAGCCGGACAACTGGCTGATGACTTATCTGGACCTGATCACGCTGCTGCTGGCCTTGTTCGTCGTCATGCTGGCCCTGACCCGGCTCGGCCCCGGCCTGTCGGCGCACCCGCCGGAAGTGGCCGCCGGCGTCACCTTGGCGAAGCTGCCGCCCGCGCCCGATCCCGCGTGGGCCAAGGACCTGCCGGCCATCCCCGCGGCGTGGGCCGATCTGCCCGACTCGGAACCGGCGGAGCCGGCCGTCACCGCACCGGCCGAGCCCCTGGAAAAGCCCGCCAAGCCGGTCAAGATGCCCACCGCCGAACAGCTGGGCCTGACGGAGCTCGGCAAATCGGTCGACGTGCAGATCAATCGCCAGTCCGTCAGCTTCCGCATCAGCAACGAGCTGCTGTTCACCTCGGGCCAGGCCACCCTCAGCAAGGAAGGCGTGCCGCTGATCAAGAAGCTCGCGACGGTGATCAACCGCAGCAAGTATCCGGTGTCGGTGGAAGGCCACAGCGACAACGTGCCGATTCTGACGCGGCAATTCGCATCGAACTGGGACCTGTCGGCCAGCCGCGCCACATCGGTGCTGCGGGAGCTGGTCAACGACGGCGTGGACCCGCAACGCCTGCGCGCCGTCGGCTATGCCGACACCAAGCCGCTGGAAAGCAACGACACGCCGGCGGGCAGGGCGGCAAACCGGCGCGTCGAGCTGATCATGCGCATCGATCCCAGCGCGCCGCAATAAGCCGCGCCGGGGCGAGCATCCGCAACCCGGCTTACTTCTCCGCCCAGGGCGCCACCTTCCACAGCGCCTGGAAGGACGCCTCTCCGGCTTCCAGTTCCTTGGCGTATTCCTGCGGCGGCAAGTACCGCAGCGGCGCGAACAGATCGCGCGCCTTGGCCTGGAATTCGGGATCCTGGACCGTCCTGGCGACGGCGGCGACCAGCTTTTCCCGCACGTCCGGCGGCAGGCCCTTGGGCGCCGCCAGCCCGCGCAGGGACGCCAGCACCACGTCGTAGCCTTGCTCTTTGAAGGTCGGCACATCGGGCAGGGCCGGGGACCGCGTGTCCGCCATCTGGCCCAGGAAGCGGACCGGCGTGCCGCCTTTCTGGTACTGCAGCACCTCGCCCACGTTGATGGCGCCCACCATGATTTCGCCGCTGGAGACGGCCTGCCGCACTTCGCCGGCGCCCTTGTACGGGATATGGCTGAGCTTCACGCCCGTGGCGCGCTCAAAGCGCAGCATCGCCAGATGGTCGTCCGAGCCGGCGCCCGTGGTGCCCACCGTCACCGCGCCCGGATGCGCTTTGGCGTAGTCGGCCAGGTCGGCAAGGGATTTGATGGGACTGGAATTCAGCACGGCGAAGGAGCCGGGGTCGTCGATCAGATTGCCCAGCAGGTCGAACTGCTTCCAGGTAAAAGGCGTCTTGCGCTCGATCGGGATGGTCAGCAGATTGGGCGTGTTGATGAAGCCGATGGTGTAGCCATCCGGCTGCGCACGCGCGATTTCGCCAAAGCCGATGGCGCCCCCGGCGCCGGGGCGATTCAGCACGATGATGTGCGCGTCGTTGCCCAGGTACTTCTGCAGAAAGGGCGCCATCATGCGCGCCACCAGATCGGTGCCGCCGCCCGGTCCATAGGACACGATCATGTTGATCGGACGTTCCGGATAGCCGGCCGCCTGCGCGTGCGCGGCAAGCCCGAGCGTGGCGGCCATCAAGGCCGCGCCGGCGGCGGCGCGGCAGAAACCGCGGCGTGTATGGGACTGCTTCATGGTGAGTCTCCTCCTGTGGGGTTCTGGTGTGGACCTATCTTCGAGCAGGCTGTGGGGTGCCGTGCCGGCCGCGGCACGGCCGGCGAAACTAGGCCAGCTTCGCAATGCGCGCCGCTGCCCGTTCCCAGACCTCCGGGTTCACGAGCCGCGGCGGACGTTCGCCTCTGAACATCATCAGAAGCTGCTCGGCCGAACCGCGCGCCACGCTGCGGCGCGCCTCGTGCGTGACGCCCCCGGTATGGAAGGTGGCCACCACGTTGGACAGTTGCAGCAGGGGCGCATCGTTGCCGGGCGGCTCGCGCAGCCACACGTCCAGGCCGGCGCCGCCCAGATGGCCGGACACCAGCGCGGCGTGCAGCGCGTCTTCGTCATGGATGCCGCCGCGCGCGGTGGTCAGGAACAGGGCGCCCGGTTTCATGGCCGCGTATTGCGCCGCGCCGAACATGCCGCGCGTGCGGGCATCCAGCGGGCAGTGCAGCGAGACGATGTCGGCGTGCTTCAACAGCGTCTCGAAATCGGCCGGTTCGGCGCCGCGCGCGCGGATCGTGTCCGCATCCAGCAGCGGATCGAACGCCATGACGTGCATGCCGAAACCCTTGGCGATTTCCGCAACGCGCCGGCCGATCTGGCCGATGCCGATCAGGCCGATCCGCTTGCCGCGGATCTCATGGCCCATCAGCGATTCGCGCGTGAAGCCGTTTTCGGTGCGCAGACGGTTGTGCGAAAGAACCACGCGCCGCTCCAGCGCCAGCAGCAGCGCGAAGGTCATCTCCGCCACGGAATACGCGTTCATTCCGGCCTGGTTCACGACCGCGATGCCGGCTTCCGTGCAGGCCTCGACGTCGATGGTGTCGAAGCCCGCGCCCGACGAAGACACGCAAACCAGTCCGGGACATTCGCGGATCAATTCGCGCGATACGAACCAAGGGCGGGGCAGTTCGTCCTTGGCGGCCGAGACATGGTAGGCGTGCGCGCTGCGCAGGCCGGCCAGGGTGCGGGCATCGTCGCCGCGGCTGGGCAGCACCGTCAGCGAGGCCACGCCGGAAGCCGCGACCAGCTCGTCAAAAACCGGATCGACCCACAGATCGAGCCGGCAGATGTTGTAAGGGGTGTTGTCGCAAGGGGCTGAGGTGCGCATCGCGCGGCGTCTCCTGGAGTTGTTTTGGTGATGTGGCGGTGGGCCAACCGGCCATCATGAAAATGTATTAGTTATGTATTTCATATAGGGGTTTGCCCGAAGTGATAACGCAAAACAGGGCGCGATATAAAGCACATTGTTTTTTTTATGTACTTTCAAAAATGAAAATTGCACTGCTGGGATGCGGCGAGGTGGGGCATTGCTACGCCGCCGCGTGGCGCAAGGCGGGCCATACGATTCATGCGATCTGCGAGCTGCGGCAGGACGCGGACATGCAGGCCCGGGCGCAAAACCATGGCGCGGCCTTGTACGCGGCGCCGGGGCCCTGGCTCGCCGAGGCCGACATCGTTGTGTCGGCCGTATACGGCCATGCCGCGAAAGCGATCGCCGAACGGGCGCTGCCTTATCTGCGCGCCGACGCGCTGTACGCGGACTTCACCACGGCCAGCGCGGCCGACATGCGCGCCGCCGCGGCGGTGGCGGCCGAAAAAGGCGTGCCCTTCGCCGACGTGGCCATCATGGGGGCCATCGCCTTGCTGGCCG